>NZ_BAABIM010000010.1:0-546 GCF_039542785.1 Nocardioides nanhaiensis | reverse complement strand
GAGTTGGGATCGCACGTTGTCTTCCTAAGACCGCTTGGCCTCCGACTTGGAAAGAAGCTGGTAGCGTCCGGCGCCTGTTGATTTGAGTTTTGGGTTTAGCGTGACAAGTTTGCGAGGGTGATCGGAGTAATCAGTAAATAGCTCTCCGCCTACAATGACGTCATAACCATGATTTCTGGTTTTCTGACGTCCGTTATCAGTTCCCTCCGACCACGCCAGCATATCGAGGAACGCCTTACGTTGATTATTGATTTCTACCATCTTCTACTCCGGCTTTTTTAGCAGCGAAGCGTTTGATAAGCGAACCAATCGAGTCAGTACCGATGTAGCCGATAAACACGCTCGTTATATAAGCGAGATTGCTACTTAGTCCGGCGAAGTCGAGAAGGTCACGAATGAACTAGGCGATAATGGCGCACATCGTTGCGTCGATTACTGTTTTTGTAAACGCACCGCCATTATATCTGCCGCGAAGGTACGCCATTGCAAACGCAAGGATTGCCCCGATGCCTTGTTCCTTTGCCGCGAGAATGGCGGCCAACAGGT
>NZ_BAABIM010000009.1:0-1228 GCF_039542785.1 Nocardioides nanhaiensis | reverse complement strand
CCTGGACCGGGTGCTCGATCTGATGACCAGGCCGGGCGGGTGTGACCTCATAGGACCTTGGTCTGCACAGTCTCATCACTGTTTTGTCCGCCCGACCTGGAAGGTCATCTCTTCCCTTTCCACGAAGAAGAGAGACGTCACCAGCATGACTGCGACCCTGCCCGTTCCACAACCGCGTCCCGAACCGATCACCGAGTTGATCGTGGGAGTCGATACCCACCAGCAGACCCACACCGCCGCGGTCATCGACACCCGCGGCATCCGTCACGGACACCGCGAGTTTCCCGCGACCGCGGGCGGCTACCGCGACCTCGTGGCCTGGGCCACCAGCCACGGACCCGTCTTCAGGTTTGGGGTGGAGTCGACCGGCTCCTACGGCGCGGGCCTGACCCGCCACCTCCTCACCACCAGCGGCGACACCCAGGCGCAGAAGGACCAGCAGTGGGAGGTGGTCGAGGTCAACCGGCCCGAGAAGGCCACCCGGGTCAAGCACGGCAAGTCCGACCCCGTCGATGCCTACTCCGCGGCCGAGCAAGCCCACACCGGCCGCGCCAGCGCCCGCCCCAAGCTCACCACCGGCATCGTCGAGGCCATCCGCGCGGTCAAGGTCCCCCGCGACGTCGCGGTCCGTCACCGCACCGCCGCGTTCAGCCAGCTGCGCGACCTCATCACCACCGCACCCGACACGCTGCGTGAGGAGCTGCTGCCCCTGACCGCGCGACGCCGGGTGGCCAAGGCGTTGGCGATGCGCCCCGACACCGCCAGGTTGGCCGACCCGCTCCACGCCACCCGCCACGCCCTGCGGGCGCTGGCGCGGCGGATCAAGGCCCTCGATGCCGAGATCACCGAGGCAGACAAGATCCTCACCCGGTTGACCAAGCAGGCCTGCCCCTCGCTGCTCGCGATGCGTCAGGTCGGCACCCAGACCGCCGCGCAGCTGGTCATCACCGCCGGGCAGAACATCGACCGGATGCGCTCCGAGGCCGCCTTCGCCAAGCTCACCGGCGTCGCGCCGCTGCCGGCATCCTCGGGCAAGACCACCCGCCACCGCCTCAACCGCGGAGGCGACCGGGCAGCGAACTCAGCGCTCTACCTGATCGTCATCGGCCGGATGCGCAACCACCCACCCACCATGGACTACGTCACGCGCCGACGCGCCGAAGGACTCTCCAATCCCGAGATCATCCGGTGCCTCAAACGACACCTCGCCCGCGCCGTCTACCGAGCC
>NZ_BAABIM010000008.1:0-5633 GCF_039542785.1 Nocardioides nanhaiensis | reverse complement strand
AATGTTTGTCCGGCGGCGTCCTACTCTCCCACAGCCTCTCGGGTGCAGTACCATCGGCGCTGGCAGGCTTAACTTCCGGGTTCGGGATGGGACCGGGTGTTTCCCTGCCGCTATGGCCGCCGTAACTCTAAAACAACCAACCCCGGTTTACCAGACCATGTCTGGGCCAGAACTGTGTCTGGGCGGGTGGTTGTGGATCGTGGACGCGACCAACACAGCCCACAGGCTGTCATCGGTTCTTCGTAGTACGCGGTGTTGTGTCTTGTTGGGGGTTTGTCAGGCAAGCCCTCGGCCTATTAGTACCGGTCGGCTGGGCATCACTGCTGTACACCTCCGGCCTATCAACCCCATCATCTGTAGGGGGCCTTACCCAATCAAGTTGGTGGGAAACCTCATCTTGAAATGTGCTTCCCGCTTAGATGCATTCAGCGGTTATCACGTCCGAACGTAGCCAACCAGCCGTGCCCCTGGCGGGACAACTGGCACACCAGAGGTTCGTCCATCCCGGTCCTCTCGTACTAGGGACAGCTTTTCTCAAGTTTCCAACGCGCGCGGCGGATAGGGACCGAACTGTCTCACGACGTTCTAAACCCAGCTCGCGTGCCGCTTTAATGGGCGAACAGCCCAACCCTTGGGACCTACTCCGGCCCCAGGATGCGACGAGCCGACATCGAGGTGCCAAACCATCCCGTCGATATGGACTCTTGGGGAAGATCAGCCTGTTATCCCCGGGGTACCTTTTATCCGTTGAGCGACCACGCTTCCACTCGCCGTGGCCGGATCACTAGTTCCGACTTTCGTCCCTGCTCGACATGTCTGTCTCACAGTCAAGCTCCCTTGTGCACTTACACTCAACACCTGATTGCCAACCAGGCTGAGGGAACCTTTGAGCGCCTCCGTTACATTTTAGGAGGCAACCGCCCCAGTTAAACTACCCATCAGGCACTGTCCCTGATCCAGATCATGGACCTAGGTTAGACATCTAGTACGACCAGAGTGGTATTTCAACGATGACTCCACACACACTGGCGTGCATGCTTCACAGTCTCCCACCTATCCTACACAAGCCGAACCAAACACCAATACCAAACTATAGTAAAGGTCCCGGGGTCTTTCCGTCCTGCCGCGCGTAACGAGCATCTTTACTCGTAGTGCAATTTCGCCGAGTCCATGGTTGAGACAGCGCCCAAGTCGTTACTCCATTCGTGCAGGTCGGAACTTACCCGACAAGGAATTTCGCTACCTTAGGATGGTTATAGTTACCACCGCCGTTTACTGGGGCTTAAATTCTCCGCTTCAACAACCAAAGGTCGTCTAACAGGTCCTCTTAACCTTCCAGCACCGGGCAGGAGTCAGTCCGTATACATCGTCTTACAACTTCGCACGGACCTGTGTTTTTAGTAAACAGTCGCTTGGGCCTGGTCTCTGCGACCATCACCGCATCACGGAGCAAGTCCGATCACGGATCCGGTCCCCCTTCTCCCGAAGTTACGGGGGCATTTTGCCGAGTTCCTTAACCATGGTTCACTCGATCGCCTTGGTATTCTCTACCTGATCACCTGAGTCGGTTTGGGGTACGGGCGGCTCGGTACTCGCTAGAGGTTTTTCTCGACAGCATAGGATCACCCACTTCCCCCATACGGGGTCGGCATCACCTCTCAGGTGCGGCATCAAAGCCAGGAATCCGGATTTACCTAGATCCCACCCTACGGGCTTACCCACGCAACAACCATCGGCGTGGTTGGGCTACCTTCCTGCGTCACCCCATCACTTGACTACTACCGGATCGGGTCCCGCGCTCCACTCACACGTCTCACCCCGAAGGGATCAATCACGTGAGCTTCGGGCGGTTAGCATCACCGGCCTCGTCATGGACGCACCTTCGCCGGTACGGGAATATCAACCCGTTGTCCATCGACTACGCCTGTCGGCCTCGCCTTAGGTCCCGACTTACCCAGGGCAGATTAGCTTGACCCTGGAACCCTTGATCATTCGGCGCACGGGTTTCTCACCCGTGATTCGCTACTCATGCCTGCATTCTCACTCGTGACGCATCCACCACTGGGTCACCCCGCAGCTTCACACGCGACACGACGCTCCCCTACCCACCCACACACCCTTTCGGGGATCTCATCCAAGAGACGTGTGAGTGCCATAGCTTCGGCGGGCGGCTTGAGCCCCGCTACATTGTCGGCGCGGAATCACTTGACCAGTGAGCTATTACGCACTCTTTCAAGGGTGGCTGCTTCCAAGCCAACCTCCTGGTTGTCACTGCGACTCCACATCCTTTTCCACTTAGCCGCCACTTAGGGGCCTTAGCTGATGATCTGGGCTGTTTCCCTCTCGACTACGGAGCTTATCCCCCGCAGTCTCACTGCTGCGCTCTCACTTACCGGCATTCGGAGTTTGGCTAACGTCAGTAACCTGGTCGGGCCCATCAGCTATCCAGTGCTCTACCTCCGGCAAGAAACACACAACGCTGCACCTAAATGCATTTCGGGGAGAACCAGCTATCACGAAGTTTGATTGGCCTTTCACCCCTATCCACAGGTCATCCCCTCAGTTTTCAACCTAAGTGGGTTCGGTCCTCCACGCGGTCTTACCCGCGCTTCAACCTGCCCATGGATAGATCACTTCGCTTCGGGTCTTGATCATGCGACTCAAACGCCCTCTTCGGACTCGCTTTCGCTACGGCTTCCCCACACGGGTTAACCTCGCCACACAACGCAAACTCGCAGGCTCATTCTTCAAAAGGCACGCCATCACACCCACACAAGTGCGAATGCTCTGACGGATTGTAGGCGCACGGTTTCAGGTACTATTTCACTCCCCGCCAGGGGTACTTTTCACCTTTCCCTCACGGTACTTGTCCGCTATCGGTCATCAAGAAGTATTTAGGCTTAACGGGTGGTCCCGCCAGATTCACACACCATTTCAGGGGTGGCGTGTTACTTGGGAAAACACAACAGGCAGGTGCGCGCTTACGCCTACGGGGCTATCACCCTCTACGGCGCCACTTTCCAATGGACTCCAGCTTCACACACACTTTCTTACTGCCACGATCGCCGGCAGACGACCACGCATGCTCCCACAACCCCCCTACCGCAACCCCTGCCGGGTATCACACGATAGAGGTTTAGCCTCATCCGATTTCGCTCGCCACTACTCTCGGAATCACTTTTGTTTTCTCTTCCTATGGGTACTGAGATGTTTCACTTCCCCACGTTCCCTCCACACACCCTATACATTCAGGTGCAGGTAACTGGACATAACTCCAGCTGGGTTTCCCCATTCGGACACCCCCGGATCACAGCTCGGTTGCCAACTCCCCAGGGCTTATCGCAGGCTCCAACGTCCTTCATCGGCTCTTGATGCCAAGGCATCCACCATGCGCCCTTCACAGCTTGCCAAACAAACACCCAACAACACACAACACCCACCAACATTCGCCAGGCACCGCATGCCGCTGAACATCCGCCAGCAACAAAACAAAACACTGCAAAGACAGCACTACAAAAAAACAACACCCACACACCCACCACCCACACGCAACTGCTCACACAGCCACACGAGTGATCGATACGCGGATGATGCTCGCGTCCACTATCCAGATCTCAAACAACCAGAGAACACCACACCCAACACCAGATCATCACGACCCGGCCGGCCTGATCCCTCAGGGCCCAACAGCGTGCCAGAACAACCCACCCACCAGCCCCCACCCACCACGTTCCACACCCCCCACCCGAAGACGAGGAGCAGTACTAGCAGCAGACAGGCACCCACAGGCGAACCTTCATCGATGGATTCCACTCAAGCGACACCCCACAACAGTGAATGACAACCCCCCAGCGAAAGTGCCGGGGCAGCGCACCCACCACGGGTGTGTCTCCTTAGAAAGGAGGTGATCCAGCCGCACCTTCCGGTACGGCTACCTTGTTACGACTTCGTCCTAATCGCCAGCCCCACCTTCGACCACTCCCCCCCGCAAGCGGGTTGGGCCATGGGCTTCGGGTGTTGCCGACTTTCATGACGTGACGGGCGGTGTGTACAAGGCCCGGGAACGTATTCACCGCAGCGTTGCTGATCTGCGATTACTAGCGACTCCGACTTCATGGGGTCGAGTTGCAGACCCCAATCCGAACTGAGACCGGCTTTTTGGGATTCGCTCCCCCTCACGGGATCGCAGCCCTTTGTACCGGCCATTGTAGCATGCGTGAAGCCCTGGACATAAGGGGCATGATGACTTGACGTCATCCCCACCTTCCTCCGAGTTGACCCCGGCAGTCTCCTATGAGTCCCCGGCATGACCCGCTGGCAACATAGGACGAGGGTTGCGCTCGTTGCGGGACTTAACCCAACATCTCACGACACGAGCTGACGACAGCCATGCACCACCTGTACACCCCCAAAAGAAGCCCCATCTCTGGAGCGGCAGGGTGTATGTCAAACCCAGGTAAGGTTCTTCGCGTTGCATCGAATTAATCCGCATGCTCCGCCGCTTGTGCGGGCCCCCGTCAATTCCTTTGAGTTTTAGCCTTGCGGCCGTACTCCCCAGGCGGGGCGCTTAATGCGTTAGCTGCGGCACGGAACCCGTGGAATGGATCCCACACCTAGCGCCCAACGTTTACGGTGTGGACTACCAGGGTATCTAATCCTGTTCGCTCCCCACACTTTCGCTCCTCAGCGTCAGGTAATGCCCAGAGAACCGCCTTCGCCACCGGTGTTCCTCCTGATATCTGCGCATTTCACCGCTACACCAGGAATTCCGTTCTCCCCTGCATACCTCCAGTCTGCCCGTATCGGAAGCAAGCACCGAGTTAAGCCCGGTGTTTTCACTCCCGACGCGACAAACCGCCTACGAGCCCTTTACGCCCAATAATTCCGGACAACGCTCGCACCCTACGTATTACCGCGGCTGCTGGCACGTAGTTGGCCGGTGCTTCTTCTCCACCTACCGTCACCCAGATCAACACTGAGCTTCGTCGGTAATGAAAGAGGTTTACAACCCGAAGGCCGTCATCCCTCACGCGGCGTTGCTGGATCAGGCTTCCGCCCATTGTCCAATATTCCCCACTGCTGCCTCCCGTAGGAGTCTGGGCCGTGTCTCAGTCCCAGTGTGACCGGTCACCCTCTCAGGCCGGTTACCCGTCGAAGCCTTGGTAGGCCATTACCCCACCAACAAGCTGATAGGCCGCGAGCACATCCCCCACCGAAAAAACTTTCCACACAGATCTCATGCGAAACTGTGTCATATCCGGTATTAGACCCCGTTTCCGAAGCTTATCCCGAAGTGAAGGGCAGATTACTCACGTGTTACTCACCCGTTCGCCGCTCGTGTACCCCCGAAAGGGCCTTACCGCTCGACTTGCATGTGTTAAGCACGCCGCCAGCGTTCGTCCTGAGCCAGGATCAAACTCTCCATAGAAAAACCATGTAAAGCCAAACCCAGCAAACAAACAACTAGCAAAAAAACTTGCCAGAATCATTGAATTGCCGAAAAAACCAACCACACCCACACACCCCACCCAACCCACCACAAAGGCAGACCAGACAAGACACACAGATGCAGTCGCACAAACTTCCATCGACTATCTGACACACTGTTGAGTTCTCAAGAATCAGACGCACAC
>NZ_BAABIM010000007.1:0-19654 GCF_039542785.1 Nocardioides nanhaiensis | reverse complement strand
TCATCAGATCGAGCACCCGGTCCAGGGGCCGACAGGTCCCGCTTGAGGACAACCACCAGGGGCGTCAGTTTCGACTTAAGTCAGACCCCTGGACCAGGTACCTACATCCTCACTGTTTCGACTCGCCGCCGCGGGTTCGTCCCTCACCCGCGACGCTCGCTCAACCTTCATGACCCGCGGTGGTCCGCTCGTTCCTCGCGGACCACCTGGTCATTCACTCGAACACGTCGACGTGGACGTGGTCGCGGTGGGCGAGGATGTCGGGGTCGCCGGGACCGTTGGGGGCGTCGTAGTCGCGCCAGCCCTGGTCGGAGCGGCGGGCGGTCCAGATGCGGTCGTCGAAGATGATCGTCTGCACCTGCAGGCGGGCAGCGTGCGCCGCCAGGTAGTGCGCGACGGCCCAGCCCTGCACGTTGGTGCGGGCGTTGATCGGGCGGAAGAAGACGTCGACCGCACGGCCGTCGTAGTGGGTGGAGCCCTCCATGTGGCCCTCGCGGACGCCACCGGGGGCGAAGCCGCCCAGCTGCAGCTCGCCGAAGACGCCGAGCAGCTCGCGCCGCACCTGGTCGGCGCGCTCGGTCAGGCCGGTGTCGAGCAGGGCGGCGTCGCCGGCGTCGACGTCGGCGTCCACGACGCAGGAGAAGGCGCCCGGGCTGTTGCCCGTCAGCGCCGAGGCGATGGCGCGGGCGTCGGCCTCGTGGTCGGCGTAGGCGTCGGGGAAGGCCGAGCGCTGCACCTCCTGCGCGGCCACGGTGATCTCCATGGACTCGTAGCCCGACACCTCGACCAGCGCGTCGTAGAAGGCGGTCGTGGAGTAGACCGGGTCCATGATCTGCTCGACCGAGCCCCACCCCTGCGAGGGGCGCTGCTGGAACAGGCCCACGGAGTCCCGGTCGCCGTAGTCGATGTTGTAGAGGTCCGACTCCTGGTAGGCCGTGGCGAGCGCGATCGAGGCCGCCCGGGCGGGAAGGCCGCGCTCGACGGCCAGCGCCGTGATCAGACCAGCGTTCTCGGCCTGCTCCGGTGCGAGGTCGACCGTGCGCCCGTCCACCGTCACCGTGCACCGCTCGGCGCTGCCCAGCAGCCCACCGGGCGTGCGCAGCACGTTCCAGCTCACCGCCGCCAGCACCACCAGGG
Organism: Nocardioides nanhaiensis; assembly: GCF_039542785.1. Taxonomy (NCBI): domain Bacteria; kingdom Bacillati; phylum Actinomycetota; class Actinomycetes; order Propionibacteriales; family Nocardioidaceae; genus Nocardioides; species Nocardioides nanhaiensis. Next base: position 18,517 of record NZ_BAABIM010000007.1, on the reverse strand, counting down.
CCGCGACGGCGACCAGGGCGGTGCCGACTCGTCTGCTCACGTCTTCAGTCTCCGGGGGTGGACAAGACCACTCGGGCCCGCCGGCCGCGACGGGTCTCCTCCGGGGCTGCCGTCAGTTGGCGTGCAGGGCCTCGTTGAGCGCGATCCCGCGACCCTCGCGCGGCACCGCCTCGACGGCGCCGTTGACCGAGTTGCGGCGGAACAGCACGTTGCGGGCCCCGGAGAGCTCCAGTGCCTTGACGACGCGGGGCTCGGCGCCCGGCTCCAGCACGGTCACCTTCGTGCCGGCGGTCACGTAGCAGCCGGCCTCGACCACCGAGTCGTCACCCAGCGAGATGCCGATGCCGGCGTTGGCGCCCAGCAGGCAGCGCTCGCCGATCGAGATCACCTGGGTGCCACCGCCCGACAGCGTGCCCATGATCGAGGCGCCGCCACCGACGTCGGAGCCGTCGCCCACCACGACGCCGGCCGAGATGCGGCCCTCCACCATGGAGGAGCCGAGCGTGCCCGCGTTGAAGTTGACGAAGCCCTCGTGCATGACGGTGGTGCCCTCGGCCAGGTGCGCGCCGAGCCGCACGCGGTCGGCGTCACCGATGCGCACGCCGGAGGGCATCACGTAGTCGACCATCCGCGGGAACTTGTCGACCGAGTGCACCGTGACGTGCTGACCCGAGGCCCGCAGCCGCGCGCGCGTGGTCTCGAAGCCCTCGACCGCGCATGGCCCAGCCGAGGTCCACACGACATTGGTGAGCAGCCCGAACTGGCCCTCGAGCGAGAGGCCGTGCGGTGCCACGAGGCGGTGGCTGAGCAGGTGCAGCCGCAGCCACACGTCCTCGGTGCTGGTGGGGGCGGCCGCCAGGTCGGCGATCTCGACGAGCCGCACCTCGCGGCTGACCCCACGGGCGGCGTCGTCGCCCTCGAGCATCGCCAGCTCGGCGGGCGTGGTGCGCTGCTCGGGGCCGGCGTCCGGGGCGCCCAGCGCCGGCGCCGGGAACCAGGCGTCCAGCACGGTGCCGTCGGGCGTGGTGGTGACCAGGGCGTGGCCCCAGGCCCCGCCGGGGGAGGTGGTGGCGTCGCTGGCGTGGGCTGCGGCGGAGTCGGTCACGGCGCGGACTCTAGTAGGCGGCACGCCGGCGACGGTGTGCGTCCCCCGGCCGCGGACCGGGTTTGATGCGCCTCGGGCCGGGGCAAGCACGCCCCAGACCCCCGCACCGGAAGAGGACGCCCCATGCGCCAGCACACTCGCACCACCCACCGACTCGCCACCCTGACCACCGCACTCCTGGTGGGCGCCTCGGGCGCCCTCGCGCTCGGCGTTGCGCCCGCCCAGGCCGACGAGGTCGCCCCGCTCGCCGCCACCGCGCCCGCCGCGTCGGGCGTCGAGGGTCCCGCCGCCCCCGAGGTCTTCGACGGCGGCACCGCCGCCGGTCGCGCCGCGACGCCCGAGCTGACCCTCGAGCGTGGTGCGGCCGCACCCCAGCGGGCCAAGCACCAGTGGCCGGTGCGCCTGCGCACGGGGCCGTTGCGCAACCGGGTGGGCGGCACCGCGCCCAGCGCCGAGCCGTCCCGCCAGCTGGCCTCGGCCGGCGTGACCCAGGACCGGCTGACCGGCCAGTTCGGCGTCGAGCTGGCCCTGCGAGCCGCCGCTACGGAGGCCACGAACACCCGGCTCCGAGTGGGCTTCGGCAAGGTGGTCACCTCGAACGGGCAGCAGGTCTGCCAGGCGCAGACCGGGTCCACCGACGTCGACCGCAACACCTACGGGACGACCGGTGCCTACAACGGCGCCTCGATCGCCTACCGGGTCGACTTCCCGCAGGTGCGGCGCAACGTGTGGAACTGCGGCTTCGTGCTCCTCGTGAGCCCCGACGGCGCCACCATCTACGACGGTCTGGTCGGCACCCTGCGCGACATCCGCCAGAAGCCCGCGCTGGGCATCTTCGTCAAGGGCCGCAAGGTCAACAACCGCAGCTTCACCCGGGTGCCCGTCACCATCCGCAACAGCAAGCAGACCATCGCCACGGCGCCGAAGGTGACCATCAGCTGGCGCACCCGGGGTGCGGCCGTGCGCGGCAAGCGGATGGTCGGCACCATCAAGCCCGGCGCCGCCAAGAAGGGCGCCATCTACGTGCGCAAGACCTCGCGCGGCCCCGGCAAGATCTGGCTGACGGTCAAGAGCAAGACCTACAAGCGCACCGTGGTGCTGCGGATCCGCAACATCCGCTGACCTGCTCACCACCTGCTCACCACCTGCTCACCACCGCGCGCGGGGCCCTGCCGGACGTCCGGCAGGGCCCCGCGTGCGTGTCGGGGGAGGAGGTCAGTCGTCGCGCTCGGTGCCCAGCACCTGGCCCGAGCCGGCGTTGATCACGACGGTCTGCTCGGCGGCGCCGTCACCGAACTGGACGTCCCAGGTGATCCGGCCGTCGTCCTCGGAGAGGTCCACGGAGTCCAGCGGCTTGCCGCTGACGACGCCGCGCGCGGTCGCGAGCGCGTCGGCGTAGGAGACACGCGCGGCCTGCACCGCGCGCTGGGTCTCGGCGCGGTCCTCGGCGTCCTCGTCGCGGTCCTCGGGCTGCGGTCCGCGGGTGACCGCGGTGCCGGCGGCGTCCAGTCCCACCTCGGTCTCGGAACCGTCGGCGGCGGCGACGACGACCTCCCAGCCACCGCGGTCGGTGTCGACGGTGACGACGGTGCCACCGGCGGCGTCCAGCGCCGTGCGGGCCGCGGCCAGCGCAGCCTCGTCGTCGCTGCTGCCCGCCGCGGAGCCTCCCGAGGAGGGAGCCTGGGTGGGCGCCGTGCTCGGCGCGGCGGAGGTGGGGGCCTCGCTGGGCGTCGGGGTGGCGGTGTCGCCGTCGGCGGCGGACGCCGACGGCGCGAGGGCGGTCGTGTCGTCGCGGTCGTCGTCGTCGCTCCCGCAGGCGCTCAGTGCGAGCACCAGCGGCAGGGAGGCGGCGGCGAGCAGGCGGGCGGGGCGGCGGGCGTTCATGGGGTTCCTCGGTTCTGGTCGGGAGCTGGCACGGCGGTCTCGCCGTGGCACAGACCCTGCCCGGGGGCGTGCTGCGGCGGCACCAAGCGAAGGTCAAGGGAACCTCAAGGCCGGTCGTGCGCCAGGGAAACCGATTTCCCGGCCAGGACCCCGGCGCCGTAGGCTGGTGGCACAGGCGCTCGAGCCGTCATCAGCGGTGAGCCTCCGGAAGAACGCCCCACCCGGGGTCAGTAGAACCGGACGGGTAGGCCCGTCACAGCCGTGAACGAGAGGTCCGCCGCCGCACCCCGGGGCAGTGGGCAAACGGGGTGGTACCGCGGCAGACGTCGTCCTCGTGCAACCGAGCAGACGACCACCGCAGGAGCAGCGCCGATGACCTATCCGAAGGTCTCCCACCTCACCACCGCCGAGGCCGCCACGGGCGTGCCCTCCACCCCGCGCTTCCCCGCCATCGAGGAGGCCGTGCTGGCCCACTGGGAGGCCGACGGCACCTTCGCGGCGAGTGTCGAGCAGCGCGAGGCGGGCCAGGACGGCGCCAACGAGTTCGTCTTCTACGACGGCCCGCCGTTCGCCAACGGCCTGCCGCACTACGGCCACCTGCTCACCGGCTACGTCAAGGACCTGATCCCGCGCTACCAGACCATGCGCGGTCGCCGCGTGGAGCGTCGCTTCGGCTGGGACACCCACGGGCTGCCCGCCGAGCTGGAGGCGATGCGACTCAACGGCATCAAGACCACCGACGAGATCGTCGAGCTCGGCATCGAGAAGTTCAACGAGGCCTGCCGCGCCTCGGTGCTCAAGTACACCGGCGAGTGGCGCGACTACGTCACCCGTCAGGCGCGCTGGGTCGACTTCGACCACGACTACAAGACCATGAACCCCGAGTTCATGGAGTCGGTCATCTGGGCCTTCGGCCAGCTCTACGAGAAGGGCCTGGTCTACGAGGGCTTCCGGGTGCTGCCCTACTGCTGGAACGACGAGACGCCGCTCTCCAACCACGAGCTGCGCATGGACGACGACGTCTACCAGAACCGCCAGGACCCGGCGGTCACCGTCGGGCTGCGCCTGGAGGACCGGGGCGACGACCTCGACGGCGTGCTGGCGCTGGTGTGGACGACGACGCCGTGGACGCTGCCCAGCAACCTGGCGATCATGGTCGGCTCCGACATCGAGTACGTCGTCGTCGAGGCCGCGGTGCCCGGTGCCGAGAGCACTGCTCGCTACCTGATCGCCGAGGCGCGCCTCGGGGCGTACTCGCGCGAGCTGGGGGAGGAGCCGCAGGTGCTGGCGCGCTACCGCGGTGCCGACCTCGTGGGCCGCGGCTACACCCCGCCCTTCGGCTACTACCTCGGGCGCGAGAACGCCTTCCGCATCGTGGCCGCCGACGAGGCGGTCACCACCACCGACGGTGTGGGTCTGGTGCACACCGCCGGCGCCTTCGGTGAGGTCGACAAGGAGGTGACCGACCGCGAGAACATCGAGGCGGTGATGCCGGTGGGCAAGGACGGCAAGTTCACCGACCCGGTGACCGACTACGCCGGCCTGCTCGTCTTCGACGCGAACCTGCAGATCATCGACGACCTCAAGCGCGCCACCCGTGGCGAGCCCGCCGCGGCGGTGACGCCCGGCACCGTGCTGCTGCGCCGGGAGACCTACGACCACTCCTACCCGCACTGCTGGCGCTGCCGCGAGCCCCTGATCTACAAGGGCGTCTCGTCGTGGTTCGTGAAGGTGACCGCCTTCAAGGACCGGATGATCGAGCTCAACCAGCAGATCCGCTGGACCCCCGACCACATCCAGGACGGCCAGTTCGGCAAGTGGCTGGAGAACGCCCGCGACTGGTCGATCACCCGCAACCGGTTCTGGGGTTCCCCGGTGCCGGTGTGGAAGAGCGACGACCCGGCCTACCCGCGCATCGACGTCTACGGCAGCTTCGCCGACATCGAGCGCGACTTCGGGCGGCTGCCCCGCAACGCCGACGGCGAGCCCGACCTGCACCGCCCCTACGTCGACGACCTGACCCGGCCGAACCCCGACGACCCGCGTCCCGAGGGCGAGCGCTCCACCATGCGCCGCGTGCCCGACGTGCTCGACGTCTGGTTCGACTCGGGCTCGATGAGCTTCGCCCAGGTGCACTACCCGTTCGAGGACGCCGAGTGGTTCGAGCACCACTTCCCGGGCGACTTCATCGTCGAGTACATCGGCCAGACCCGCGGCTGGTTCTACACGCTGCACGTGCTGGCCACCGCCATCTTCGACCGGCCCGCGTTCAGCTCCTGCGTCAGCCACGGCATCGTGCTGGGCTCGGACGGCAACAAGATGAGCAAGTCGCTGCGCAACTACCCCGACGTGCGCGAGGTCTTCGACCGCGACGGCGCCGACGCGATGCGCTGGTTCCTGATGTCGAGCCCGATCCTGCGCGGTGGCAACCTGGTGGTCACCGAGCAGGGCATCCGTGACTCGGTGCGGCACGTGATGATCCCGCTCTGGAACACCTGGTACTTCTTCTCGCTCTACGCGAACGCAGCGGGGGAGGGCTACGAGGCGACCCGGTCGACCGAGTCCACGGACCCGCTCGACCGCTACCTGCTGGCCAAGTGCCACGCGTTCGTGGACGAGATGACGACGGCGCTCGACGACTACCGCGTCGCCGACGCCTGCGAGACCACGCGCACGTTCCTCGACGTCCTGACCAACTGGTACGTGCGCCGCTCGCGGGAGCGCTTCTGGGAGGGCCGCCCCGAGGCGTTCGACACCCTCTACACGGTGCTCGAGACCGTCTGCCGGGTGACGGCGCCGCTGCTGCCGCTGACCACCGAGGAGGTCTGGCGGGGACTGACCGGCGGGCGCTCGGTGCACCTGACCGACTGGCCCACCCTCGAGAAGCTCCCCGCCGACGACGCCCTGGTCGCGGCCATGGACGTGGTGCGTGAGGTCTGCTCGGCCACCTCCGCCCTGCGCAAGGCCCGTCAGCTGCGCAACCGCCTGCCGCTGGCGGGTCTGACCGTGGTGACCGAGGACCCGGCGGCGCTCGAGGCCTTCACCGGCATCGTCGCCGACGAGGTCAACGTCAAGCAGGTGCGGCTCGTGGCAGCCGACTCGCCCGAGGCGGCGGCCTACGGCGTCTCGCAGAAGCTCACCGTCAACGCCCGCGCGGCGGGTCCGCGCCTGGGCAAGCAGGTGCAGCAGGCCATCAAGGGCTCCAAGTCCGGCGACTGGTCGGTGGCCGAGGACGGCACCGTCACCGCCGGCGGGCTGGCGCTCGTCGACGGCGAGTTCACCCTGGAGACCGTGGCCGGCGCGGCCGACGACAGCACCGCCGTCGGTGTGCTCCCGGGTGTCGGGTTCGTGGTGCTCGACACCGCCCTCACCCCGGAGCTCGAGGCCGAGGGCCTGGCCCGCGACCTGGTGCGCCAGGTGCAGCAGGCGCGCCGCGACGCCGGCCTGGAGGTCTCGGACCGGATCACGCTCACCATCACCGGCACCGAGGCCGTGCAGGCCGCCGCCCGCACCCACGAGGAGCTGATCGCACGTGAGGTGCTGGCCACCTCGGTCGCCGTCGGGGCCGGCGAGGGTGAGCCGGTGGTGGAGGTGCACCGGGCCTGACGACGGCGGGGTCAGGCCTCGTCGAGCGGCGTTCGCCAGCGCAGACCGGGGAACCGTGCGAAGCCGCGGTCCGAGGTCACCCAGGTGGCGCCGTGCTCCATCGCCAAGGCAGCCAGGTAGGCATCGGGGACGAGGTTGCCCCGGGCTCCGGCCTCGTCGCACAGCTGGGAGAACAACGAGAAGTGTCGCGGTCCGGGCCTCACGACCGCGCTGGCCGGCGCGTCGAGGACGGCGCGGCAGAACTTCAGGGCGATCGCCGTGGGGGAGGGCTCGCGATAGATGCGGTGGTGCGTCGCGATGCGCACGAAGGACGAGAGGACCTGCTCGCTGACGCCGAACGGCTCGGGACCGCTCAACGCGGTGGCCAGCCACGAGCGGTGCTCGTGGGCCCGCGGGCTCTCGGGGCGGTGCGCGTACAGGAAGACGTTGACGTCAGCCAGCAGCACGCGCGTCGCGCTCCTCGTCGAGCAGGGCGGCGAGAGCATCCTTGTCGTCCAGGTCGACGCCGGGCTGCAGCCCGCTCCCGCCGTAGGTCGGCAGCTCGACGCGACCCGTGGCCGCCGGACGTGCGAGGTGGTTGCGCAGGGCGTCGTCCACGACGTCGCCCAGGGAACGGCCGTCGGCGAGTGCCTGTTCGCGGGCGCGACGCAGGAGCTCGTCGTTGATGTTGACGGTGGTGCGCATGCGTGCATCATAACGTCACGCATGACGCATCATGATGCTCGCGAGCTCTCAGGCGGGAGCCGGCGCCAGCCCGAGCCGCCCCGCCAGCTTGTCGAGGTAGGCGAGCACGGTGGCGGTGTCGGCGTCGGGCACGCCCCAGATGAGCTCCGAGGCCCCGGCCGCCGCCCAGTCCTCGAGGTCCTCGGGCGTGGGGCGCTTGGCCACCAGCACCCGGACGTCGGGCTCGCCGTCCCGGCCGGCCTGCGCCCACTGCTCGCGCAGTGCCGCGGCCTTGGCCGCGACGCCGGACTCGGTGGGGGTGGTCATCCAGCCGTCGGCGTGGCGGGCGATCCAGGCCAACGTCTGCGGGCCGCCGCCGGCACCGATGACGACGGGCACGTGGGCCTGCGTGGGCTTGGGGTAGGCCCACGAGGGGCCGAACCGCACGAACTCGCCCTCGTAGGCCGCCTCCTCCTGGGTCCACAGCGCGCGCATGGCCTCCAGGTACTCGCGCAGCACGGTGCGCCGCTTGCCGGGCGGCACGTGGTGGTCCTCGAGCTCGTCGGTGTTCCAGCCGAAGCCCGCGCCGAGGGTGACCCGGCCGCCGGAGAGGTGGTCGAGCGTCGCGATGGTCTTGGCCAGCGTGATCGGGTCGGACTCCACAGGTAGCGCGACCGCGGTCGCGAGGCCGATGCGGCTGGTGCGGGCCGCGGCGGTGGCCAGCGAGACCCACGGGTCGAGGGTGCGCAGGTAGCGGTCGTCGGGCAGGTCCTCGCCGCCGGTGGGGTGCAGCGCGTCACGCCGCACCGGGATGTGGGTGTGCTCGGGCACGTAGAGCGTGTCGAAGCCGCGCTCCTCCGCGGCCACGGCCAGGTCGGCGGGCGTGATGCCGCGGTCGGAGGAGAACAGGACGACACCGTTGCGCATGCACGCAGACTAGAACGTGTTCCAGTTCGCGGGAAGTGGGTCGGTGCGGGAGCGGCTGATTGACTGGCGCCCATGAGCAGCACGCCCTCCCTCGCCTCCTCCCTGGACCTGACCACCGACGTCGTCAGCCTCACCGCCGCGCTGGTCGACATCGAGTCGGTGAGCCTGGCCGAGCAGTCCATCGCCGACGCGGTCGAGGCCGCCCTGGGCGCGCTCCCGCACCTGCAGGTGCTGCGCCGCGGCAACACCGTCGTCGCCCGCACCGAGCTCGGTCGCGGCGAGCGGGTCGTGGTGGCCGGCCACCTCGACACCGTGCCGGTCAATGACAACCTGCCCAGCCGCCTCGACGCCGACGCCGGGCTGCTGCACGGCCTGGGCACCTGCGACATGAAGGGCGGCGACGCCGTCATCCTGCGGCTGGCGGCCACCGTGCCCGAGCCGGTGCGTGACGTGACCTACGTGCTCTACGAGGGCGAGGAGATCGACGCCGAGTACAACGGCCTGCAGCACCTCTCGCAGAGCGACCCGCACCTGCTGGAGGCCGACTTCGCGATCCTGATGGAGCCCTCCAACGCGGTGGTCGAGGCCGGCTGCCAGGGCACCCTTCGGGTGGAGGTGCGCACCACCGGCGAGCGTGCCCACTCCGCGCGCAGCTGGCGCGGCGTCAACGCCATCCACGGCGCCGGCGAGGTGCTGGCGCGGCTCAACGCCTACGAGGCGCGCCGCCCGGTGATCGACGGCCTGGAGTACCACGAGGGCCTCAACGCGGTGTTCATCCGCGGCGGGGTGGCCGGCAACGTGCTGCCCGACGAGTGCGTGGTGGAGGTCAACTTCCGCTTCGCCCCCGACCGCTCCGAGGCCGAGGCCGAGCAGTTCGTGCGCGAGTTCTTCGAAGGCTTCGACGTGCGGCTCACCGACACCGCCCCCGGCGCGCTCCCCGGCCTGGACCGCCCGGCCGCGAAGGCGTTCGTGGAGGCCGTCGGCGGCACCGTCAACCCCAAGTTCGGCTGGACCGACGTCGCCCGCTTCACCGCCCTCGGCGTGCCGGCCGTCAACTTCGGCCCCGGCGACCCGATGCTGGCGCACAAGCAGGAGGAGTTCGTGCCGGTGGCGCAGGTGGAGCACTGCGAGCGCACGCTGCGGGCGTGGCTGACGGAGGGCGGCGAGGCGTGAAGGACAAGTTCAAGGGCCCGGTGCGCCAGCGCCGGCGTCAGGTCGACGGCACCACCACCGACCAGCGCCTGCTCGACTCCCGCGGCCCCAGCGACTGGGTGCACACCGATCCGTGGCGCGTGCTGCGGATCCAGGCGGAGTTCGTCGAGGGCTTCGGTGCGCTCGCCGAGCTCGGGCCCGCCATCGGCGTCTTCGGCTCGGCCCGCACCCCGGTCGACCACCCCTCCTACGCGCAGGGCGTCGAGGTGGGTCGCAAGCTCGTGGAGGCCGGCTACGCCGTCATCACCGGCGGCGGTCCCGGTGCCATGGAGGCGGCCAACAAGGGCGCCTGCGAGGCCGGCGGCGTCAGCGTGGGGCTCGGCATCGAGCTGCCCTTCGAGTCCGGCCTCAACGAGTGGTGTGACGTCGGCATCAACTTCCGCTACTTCTTCGCCCGCAAGACCATGTTCGTCAAGTACAGCCAGGGCTTCGTCGTGCTCCCCGGCGGCCTCGGCACCCTCGACGAGATGTTCGAGGCGCTCACCCTCGCCCAGACCCAGAAGGTCACCGCCTTCCCGGTCGTGCTGCTCGGCACCGACTACTGGGCCGGGCTGCTCGACTGGCTGCGCGAGACGGTGCTGGCCGACGGCAAGATCAACCCCGAGGACCTCGACCGGCTGATGGTCACCGACGACGTCGACGAGGCGGTCGCCGCGGTGACCGGGCAGACGGGACCCGAGGGTCAGGTCCGGCCATGATGTGGGTCTTCGCGATCCTCATCGTGCTCGCGATGGGTGGCATCGCCGCCGTGGCCTCCGGCCGGGGCCGCGGCCTCGCCCCCGCGCACGACGACCGACCCGACGCGCTCGTGCCCGCCGAGGGCCCGCTGGGCTCCACCGACCTGCGCCGCGTGCGCTTCTCGCTCGCCCTCCGCGGCTACCGGATGAGCGAGGTCGACGCGCTGCTCGACCGGCTCGCGGACCAGCTCGCCCACCAGCACACCGAGCAGGACCCGGCGCCCGCCGTGCCGGCGCGCGACGTCGATGCCGGCTTCGAGCTCGACGACGCCGTCGGCGACGCCGGCTGGCGACCCGCGCCGGATGGCGAGCGGCGCACCGGCGACGTCTGACAGGATGCGGGCCGTGTCCGCCACCGTCTACGTCCTCACGGTGCTCGCCGCCGTCGTGGTCGTGCTGACCAGGATCCGCCTCTCGCGCACGCAGGCGGCGGGGCGGCTCGACGTCGGGCGCGCGGTGCTCGGGGTGCACACCGTCGCCGGCGGGCTCGCCGTGGTGGTCTGGCTGGTGTACCTGCTCGGCGCCGACGCGCTGGGCGAGGGGCCGGCCTCGGTCGTCGGCATCGCGGCGCTGGGCTTCTGGTACGTCACGGTCGTGGCCGGCCTGCTCATCCTTCTGCGCTGGCGGCGGAGCCGGGGCCGGCACGCGGCCCCCGCCCGCAGCGACTCCTGGTCCAGCGGACCCTGGCTCTCGGTGCTGGCGCACGTCGGCCTGCTGGTGGGGGTCTGCGTGTTCACCTGGTACTACGCCAACCCGGGGAGCTGAGGCGGGGATGAGCCGGTGGGTCTCCGTCCGCGCGACGAGGATGTGTGCGCTCGCCGCGGCCATGGCGCTGCTGGCCCCCCACGGCCCCGCCGGCGCGTCAGCGGCCCCCCCGGACTCCGGGAGCGGCGCTCACGCCTCCGTGACGACGAGCGCCGCACCCGGCGTCGTCGAGAGGCGCGTGCTCGGTCGCAGCGCCGGCGGTCGGCCGATCACCGCCTGGCGCCTGGGTGAGCCCGACGCCGCCACCACGGTGGTGCTGATCTCGACCATGCACGGCGACGAGCCCGCCACCCGCGGCATCCTCACCTCGTTGCGCGACGGCCTGCCCGTGCGCGGGATCGACCTGTGGGTGGTGCCCACCTACAACCCCGACGGCCTGGCGCGGGGCACCCGCGCCAGCGGCCGCGGCGTCGACCTGAACCGCAACTACCCCTACCGCTGGGCGCCGCTCGACGGCCGCTACGAGTCCGGCCCGCGGCCCGCCTCGGAGCCCGAGACGCGCGCGATGATGCGGTTCCTGCGGGCGGTGCGGCCCGACCGGGTGCTGAGCTTCCACCAACCGCTGAACGGCGTCGACACCGACACCAAGTCGCCGGCCTTCGCGCGCCGGGTGGCGCGCACGCTGCGGCTGCCCACCACCACGCTGGACTGCGGCGGCGTCTGCCACGGCACGATGACCGGCTGGTTCAACGCGACCTTCCCCGGCGTCGCGCTGACCGTGGAGTACCCCGCGCGCCCCGGGCGACGCCGGATGACGCAGGTGGCGCCGGCCCAGGTGCTCGAGATCTTCCGTGCCACCTACGCACGGCTCGTGGGCGAGCCCGCCGGCCCCTACCCGGGCGCCGAGGGCGCTCAGCGACCCCGGTAGACCGGCTTCTCCTTCGCCACGAACGCGGCGACGGCGGCCGCGTGGTCCTCGGAGGCCCCCGTGCGGTCCATCATCTGCTTCTCGAAGGCGAGCGCCTCGGCGAACGAGTGGCCGGCCGCGTGCGCCACCGAGCGGCGCATCGCGCCGAACGCGCGGGTGGGGCCCTGCCCGAGCCGACGCGCCAGGGCAGCGACCTCCTCGGCCAGCTGCTCGCCCGGCACCACCGAGGTGGCCATCCCCAGCTCGAGCGCCTCGGCGGCCGGCACGGTGCGCGGGAAGTAGAGCAGCTCGAGCGCCTTGGCCCGGCCCACCAGCAGCGGCAGGTGGTAGCTGGCGCCGGTGTCGCACGAGAGCGCGACGCCGGCGAAGGCCAGGTTGAAGCCGGCCTCCTCGGCGACCACCCGCAGGTCGCAGGCGAAGGCCAGGCTGGCGCCGGCCCCGGCCGCGACGCCGTTGACCGCCGCCAGCACCGGCTTGTCCATCTCCACGATGGTGGTGACCAGCGGGTTGTAGTGCGCCTCGACCGTGCCGAACAGCTGGTCCGACCCGCCCTCGCGCAGCAGCCCCACGTGCTCCTTGAGGTCCTGACCGGTGCAGAAGGCCCGCCCGCTGCCGGTCAGCACGACGCACCGCACCTCGTCGTCGGCCGCCACCTGCTGCAGCGTGGCCAGCAGCAGCTCCTTGGTGGCGATGTCGAGGGAGTTCATGGCTCCCGGGCGGTTGAGCGTCACGGTGGCGACGCCGTCGGCGAGGTCGAGGAGGACGGTCGGCTCGGTCATGGGGCGCAGTCTGGCACCCCGCTCGGGGACCGGCTCGGCACCAGTGGTGCGGGTCACCCCCGGGATGGGGGATAATGGTCGGGCGAGGAGGAGGAGTGCGGCCCGCAGGGGCCCGGTCCACCGCCCGACACCAACCCGTCTCACGTGAATCACAGGGAAGAGGTGCCGCATGGCGGCGATGAAGCCGAGGACCGGCGACGGCCCGCTCGAGGTCACCAAGGAGGGTCGCGGCATCGTGATGCGCGTCCCGCTCGAGGGTGGCGGCCGTCTGGTCGTGGAGCTCAACGCCGACGAGGCCGGGGCGCTCGGTGACGCGCTCAAGAACGTCGTAGGGTGACCCGCCCGCCGACCCCCACCCTTCCCAGCCAGGTCTCGCCCCCGGAGGTCGCGCTCAGCGCGCTGCCGCCGCACGCCGTCGTCGGGGTGGCAGCGATCGCGCTGCCGGTGCTCGACGACGGTGAGGGCTCCCTGCTGCTCGGCCCGGGAGCCGTCGACACCGGTGAGGCCCTCGGTCTGGACCTGATCGCGTTGCACGAGGCGCTCGGCGGCACGGCCCGCGTGGGCGACGTCGTCGCCGTCCCGGTGCCGCTCGGCAGCGCCGAGAACCCGGCGCTGCGGCAGGTGCTGCTGGTGGGCGTCGGCACGGGCACGCGCACCGAGGTGCGTCGTGCCGCGGCCGCGCTGGCGCGGCAGGCGCGGGGGCTCGATGCCGTCGCCACGACGCTGGCCGCCCTCGACGACGCGCTCGAGCCGACCGTGACCGGTCTGGTGCTGGGCTCGTTCGTCTTCCACTGGCGTTCCGCGCCGCCCGACCCCGCCCCGGTGGCCCGGGTGGTGCTGTGCGGCCTCGACGACAAGCGCGACCGGACCGCGCTGCAGCGTGCCCTGGCGCTCGGCGGCGCCGGGTGGCGGGCCCGCGCGCTCGCCACGGTGCCCTCCAACCTCAAGAACCCGCCCTGGCTCGCCGCGCAGGCCGAGCAGCTGGCAGCCGAGGCCGGCCTCGAGGTGCGCGTCTGGGACGAGCAGCAGCTGGCCCGCGAGGGCTTCGGCGGCCTGGTCGGCGTCGGGCAGGCCTCGGCCACCCCGCCGCGGCTGGTCCGACTCGACTACACCCCGCCCAAGGCCAAGCGGGGCACCCCCACCGTGGTGCTGGTGGGCAAGGGCATCACCTTCGACTCCGGCGGCCTCTCCATCAAGCCCGGCGAGGCGATGGCCTCCATGAAGCGCGACATGACCGGCGGCGCGGTGGTCATGGCCACCATGGCGGCACTGGCCGACGTCGGCTGCCCTGTGCGGGTCGTCGGCCTGGTGGCCGCGGCCGAGAACGCGGTGTCCGGCAACGCGCTGCGCCCCGGCGACGTGCTGCGCCACTACGGCGGGCGCACCACCGAGGTCACCAACACCGACGCCGAGGGCCGCCTGGTGCTGGCCGACGCGATGGCCTACGCCGTCGCCGAGGTGGCGCCCGCCGCCCTGGTCGACGTCGCCACGCTCACCGGCGGCGTCAAGGTAGCGCTGGGCCAGCAGGTCGGCGGCCTCTTCGCCACCGACGACGCCCTGGCCGAGTCCTTGCTGGCCTCCGGCGAGCACGCCGGCGAGCCCCTGTGGCGCCTCCCGCTGGCCGGCGTCTACACCGACAAGCTGGCCTCCAAGGTGGCCGACGCCGACAACGGTCCCAAGGGCCCCGCGGCGATCATGGCGGCGCTGTTCCTCAAGCCGTTCGCCGGCGCCGTCCCGTGGGCCCACCTCGACATCGCCTCCGTCGGCGACGTCCCCCAGGACCGCCACGAGTGGACCGCCGGTCCCTCCGGCTTCGGGTCACGCCTCCTGCTGGACTGGCTGGGTTCCGACGACCCGCTGGCCGGCGTCGGCGGCTGACGGCGCCTCGGGTCAGCCGGCGAGCTTGGCGAGCAGCAGGCCGTCGCCCACGGGGAGCAGCAGCTCGGTGAGGTCCTCGTGCTCGGCCACGTGGCGGCCGAGGTCGCGGATCGCGGTGGTCTCGGCGTCGCGCTGGGCGGGATCGGCCACGCGGTCGTGCCACAGGGCGTTGTCGAACACGACGACGCCGCCGGGGCGCAGCAGGCGCAGCGCCTCGGCCAGGTAGGCGCCGTACTCGGTCTTGTCGCCGTCGCAGAACACGACGTCGTAGTGCGCGTCGGTGAGGCGCGGCAGCACGTCGAGCGCCGCGCCGCCGATGGTGCGCACCCGGGAGGCGCCGATGCCGGCCTCGGTGAAGGTCTGGCGGGCCAGGCGCTGGTGCTCGGCCTCGATGTCGACCGTGGTGAGCACGCCGTCGGGGCGCATGCCGCGCAGCAGCCACAGGCCCGAGACGCCGGTGCCGGTGCCGATCTCGACGACCGCGCGGGCCTCGAGCACCGAGGTGAGGAAGCGCAGGGCAGCGCCCGCTCCCGACCCCACGGGGGCGACACCGACCTCCTGGGCGCGTGCCCGGGCCGCGGCCAGGACCTCGTCCTCGACGACGAACTGCTCGGCGTAGCTCCAGCTGGCGGCGGCCAGCGGGGGTGTGGGGGTGCTGATGGTGGCCTCCTGCGGACGGTCGGGCACAGGGCCCGGTGACCTTGGCGACCCTACTGCTCCGCGCCTCGGGAACGCAGGAGCCGCGCTGGTCGTTGACCACCACGACGGCGCCGGGGGCCCGCTGCCTCCCGGCGTCGTCGCCAGCCGAGTGTTCCCAGCGGAGTCACAGTCGGCTCTCAGCAAGGTCACCTACCGTCGTCCCACCAGGAGCCAGCCCGTGCGCCGCCGCCGAGAGGTCACCATGAGCACGACCCCCCACCCCGCGAACCCCGCCGATTCCCAGGGTGCCGAGGGTGGGGTGCCCACGTGGGACGAGGTCGTGGCGCAGCACTCGGCGCGCGTCTACCGGCTGGCCTACCGGCTCACCGGCAACCGGCACGACGCCGAGGACCTCACCCAGGAGGTCTTCGTGCGGGTCTTCCGCTCCCTGGACGGCTACACGCCGGGCACCTTCGAGGGCTGGCTGCACCGCATCACCACCAACCTCTTCCTCGACCAGGCGCGGCGTCGCCAGCGGATCCGCTTCGACGCGCTCTCCGACGAGCGCGCCGACCGGCTGCGCAGCGCCGGCCCGACCCCCGACGCGGCCTACGCCGACCGCACCTTCGATGACGACGTCGAGGCCGCCCTGGCCACCCTGCCGCCGGACTTCCGCGCCGCCGTCGTGCTGTGCGACGTCGAGGGCCTCACCTACGAGGAGATCGCCCAGATCCTCGACGCCAAGCTGGGCACGGTCCGCTCCCGCATCCACCGCGGCCGCGCGATGCTGCGCCGCGCGCTCGCACACCGCGCCCCCGGGGCCGGCCGCACCCGCTACGCCGGGCCGGTCGAGGCCAGCGACGCACACCTCGACGGCGCCCCGGCGCCGCTGGGCTCGGGCGGGGGCCCGGCATGACGCCGATGACGCACCTGGGCCCCCGGGTCAGCGCGCTGCTGGACGGCCAGCTGCCGGCAGCCGAGGCCGAGCTGGCCTGGCAGCACGTGCACGGTTGCCACTCCTGCCGCGACCTCGTCGAGCGCGAGGGCTGGGTCAAGCAGCGGCTCTCGGCCCTCTCCCTGACGCCCACCGGCTCCGAGCCCCCTGCGCACCTGGTCGGGTCGCTGCTGGGTCTGACCCCCGCCTCCGTCGGTCCGACCGGCGCCGTCGTCCACAGCAGTGCTGGTGTCCCGCGTCGTCCGCTCGGGCTCGCGGCGCTGGGCGGCAGCGCCGTCGGCGTCGCGGTGGTGGGTGTGCTCGCCCTCGGGGCCGCCCCGGCCAGTGCCCCCTCGGTGGACCGCCGCGCGCCGGCCAGCAACGTCGTCTCCCAGGTGCCCGTCACCTCGGTGGGCGGCCCGCTGGCCCGTCCCTCCGGGCAACCTGCCGGTCGGGTCGGTCGCTGACCCGGGTCACCTCCGCCCGCCTCGGTGGGTGTGAGGTCTTGGTGGTCGGGGGATGATGGGGCGGTGAGCCAGCACGAGCCGACCGAGGACGACCAGCCGCACGGCGAGCCGACGCAGCCGTTGCGCCGCACGGGCGACCCGTCCTCGTCCTGGTTGCCCCCCACCGGGAACCCGGTCGGCGATCCCTCCGGCGGTTCCAGTGCCACGCCCGGCGCCCCCGGCAGCGGCGGCTGGCCGTCCTTCCCCCCGCCCGGCGCTCCGCCGGTCCCGATGACGACGCCGATGCCCCTCGACGGGCCCCGGCACGCCGGCGGCCGAGAGGGCCGTCACGGCCGCGGTGGCCGTACCCGGATGAGCGGCTGGGTCTGGCCCGCGGTCACGGCCATGGCGCTGGTGCTCGGCGTCGTCGGCGGCGTGGCCGGTTCGATCGGCTACCAGGAGTGGCAGGAGCGCGACGCCGGGCCCGGGTCGGTGGCCGGAGGCTTCGACGCCGTCGACACCAACGACGTCGCCCCGCTGGCCGCCGAGGACGGCAGCGTCGCCGCCGTCGCCAAGGCGCTGCTGCCCAGCACCGTGCAGATCTCCGCGGCCCTCGACGGGCAGGAGGGCGGCGCCACCGGCTCCGGCTTCGTGCTCGACGAGCAGGGCCACGTGGTCACCAACAACCACGTGATCGCCGACGCGGCCGAGGACGACGGGCTGATCCAGATCGTCGACCAGGAGGGCAATCGCTTCGACGCCACCGTCGTGGGCCGCAGCCCGGTCTACGACCTCGCGGTGCTCTACAGCGAGGACGTCGAGGAGCAGCTCGAGCCGGCCGCGCTCGGCCGCTCGCAACGGCTGCGGGTCGGCGAGGGCGTCGTTGCCATCGGCTCCCCGCTGGGGCTGAGCTCCACCGTCACCAGCGGCATCGTCAGCGCCCTCGACCGCCCTGTCACCACCGGCTCCTCGAACGACGACTCCTCCTACATCAACGCCGTGCAGACCGACGCCGCGATCAACCCGGGCAACTCCGGCGGACCGCTGGTCAACCTGCGTGGTCAGGTGGTCGGCGTCAACTCCGCCATCGCCACCACCGGCGGCGGGCTCGGCGGCGAGTCGGGCAACATCGGGGTCGGCTTCGCCATCCCGATGGAGCAGGTGATCATCACCTCCGACCAGATCCTGCGCGACGGCGAGGCGCGCTTCCCCGTGATCGGCGCGCAGGTGCGCACCGGCGGCGACCCCACCGGCGAGGGCGCCGAGATCGACGAGGTCAACGCCGACACCCCGGCCGAGGCCGCGGGCCTGGAGAAGGGCGACGTCATCACCGCGGTCGACGGCGACCGCGTCGTCGACGGCAAGAGCCTGATCGTCGCCATCCGCACCCACCAGCCCGGCGAGACCATCGAGTTCACCTACCTGCGCGACGGCTCCGAGCAGACCACCGAGATCACCCTGGGCTCCGAGGTCGGATAGCCGGCCGTCCCACGGCACCGTGGACTGCCGGGAGGGTGTTGTCCACAGCGCCGTCGGGGCTGCGCGCCGTGCCGGCTGCGGGATGCCACCATGGGGGCATGCCGGCCCCCCGCTTCCACACGCTCGCCGACGTCGCGGAACTGCTCAACACCTCGAGCGCGCAGGTCTACGCCATGGTGCGCCGCGGGGAGCTCGCCGCGATCCGGATCGGTGGCCGGGGGCAGTGGCGGGTGGAGGCCTCCAAGCTGGAGGAGTACATCCAGCGCATGTACGCCGAGACCCAGACCTACGTGGCCCAACACCCGTTCGAGGACGCGAGCGAGCAGCCGGCCGCGCGAGGAACGAGCGCGGACGGCGTCGCGAGCGAAGGTTGAGGTCAAGCGAGCCGTGGCTGACCGAGGTACGAGGTCAGGCACGTGCGAGACGAGGTTGAGCGAGCCCCGCGGCTGAGCCCGCGAAGCCGCGACGGGCGAGTCGAAACAGTGAGGATGTAGGTACCTGGTCCAGGGGTCTGACTTAAGTCGAAACTGACGCCCCTGGTGGTTGTCCTCAAGCGGGACCTGTCGGCCCCTGGACCGGGTGCTCGATCTGATGA
>NZ_BAABIM010000006.1:0-56744 GCF_039542785.1 Nocardioides nanhaiensis | reverse complement strand
GTCACCGGGAAGCCACACCACCCAGCGTGCCCCGCGCTCAGCCTCCCGGCAGCACATCCTTGACGGCGTCGACCACCTTGGCCAGCACGGGCCTGGCGTCGCCACCGTCGGCCCACGAGGGGTCCTGGGGCAGCGGGCCCATCGGGTCGGCGGTCGCAGGATCGTCGGCAGGCTCGGCGAGGGCGCGACGGAAGGACTCGGCGAGCCCGAGCAGCTCGTAGCTCTGCGGCAGCAGCCCCGTGACGTCATCGGCGGCCACCATGTCGTGGTGCAGGCTCTCGACCAGCGCCTCCACGGTGTGCCGCGGCACGTCGGTGAGGCTGCCGACGAGCGTGCCCACCAGCGCCGTGGGAAGCAGCGGGACCGAGACCTGGGGGCGCGTGAGGCCGGCGTGCTCGGTGAAGGCCTCGATCAACGCGCCGTAGCGCAGGGTCTCGGGGCCGCCGACGTCGATGTGGCGCGAGGGGCCGGGGGCGTCGAGCGCGCCGGCCAGCGCCTCGAGCGCGTCGACGACGGCGATCGGCTGCACCATCGAGTCCATCCACGAGGGCACCGTGTGCACCGGCAGCCGCTCGCTCACCTGGCGGATGATCTCGAAGGAGGTCGACCCGGAGCCGATGAGCACCGCGGCGCGGAGGGCGAGGACGACCGCCGGGGTGTCGGTCAGGACCCGCTCGACGTCGCGCCGCGAGGTGATGTGCTCGGAGAGCTCCTCCTCGGGCACGTCGGGCACGATCCCGGAGAGGTAGACCACCCGCTCGACGCCGTGCTGGCGCACCCCCGCGGCAAGGTGGCTCGCGGCGCGGTGGTCGGTCTCGGCGAAGTCGTCGCCGCCCATGCCGTGGATCAGGTAGTAGACGGCGTCCACGCCCTCGCAGGCGGCCGCGACCTGCTCGGCGTCGAGCGCGTCCATGACGACGGTCTCGACCCGGTCGCCCCACCAGGGCAGCTCGCGGCCGGGCCGCGAGACGGTGGTGCGCACCTCGTGGCCGCGGTCGAGCAGCACCGGCACCAGCCGGCTGCCCACGTAGCCGGTCGCTCCGGTCACCAGGATCTTCACAGCTCGTCCCACTCCTCCGCCTCGTGGTGCATCACCACGCGCGGTGGTCACCGCGCACCACTCAGTACCCGTTCCAGGAAGACGCAGCCGGACTCGGTGAACCCACGGCCCACGTCGGTGCCGAGGCGGTCGAAGCCGTGGAAGGCGCCGGGCACCACCTCGAGCTGGCACGGTACGCCGTCCGCGGTCAGCCGCGCGGCGTAGGCGAGGTCCTCGTCGTGGAAGAGGTCGTGGGAGCCGACGCCGATCCAGGTGGGTGGCAGCCCGGCCAGCGAGGCCGCCCGCGCGGGGACGGCCGCCTCGGGGTGGGCCTCCCCGGCGCCGGCCAGGTAGGAGGCCCAGCCGAACCGGTTGGCGGCGGCGTCCCACACCCGCAGCACCGAGGGGTCCTGGCCGGGGTAGTGGGCGGGGTCGGACCCGTCGGTGCGGTCGTCGAGCATCGGGTAGACGAGCAGCTGCGCGGCCAGCTCGGGGCGCCCGCGGTCGCGTGCCCGCAGCGCCACCGAGGCCGCCATCCCGCCACCGGCGCTGGCACCCGCCACCACCAGGCGGGCGGCGTCCACCTCGGGCAGGCCCGCGGTCCACGCCAGCGCTTCGTAGGCGTCGTCGAGGCCGGCGGGCCACGGGTGCTCGGGCGCCAGGCGGTAGTCCACCGCGACGACGACGGCGCCGAGCCGGTCGGCCAGGTGCCGGCAGACGGCGTCGTCCTGGGCGGCGGTGCCGAACAGCTGTCCGCCGCCGTGCAGCCACAGGATGCCCGGCACGGCGCGGTCGCGGACGGCGGGTCGGTGCACCCGCACGCCGGCACCGCCGGGCAGGTCGGTGATCTCGACGCCGCGCCGGGGGCGGTTGCGCGCCAGTCCGTCCGCGAGGCGCATCAGCGGCAGCGACCGGGGTCGCACCAGCCGCTGCGGCGCCAGGCGTGCCGCCCAGCGCAGGTCGGGGTGGACGGGGTCCGGGTGGCGGGGGTGCGGTGTCCTCACGCGACCATCCTGGTGGCCGGCGGGGTCAGTCGTCGAGGTCGACGACGACGGGCGCGTGGTCGGAGGCACCGGTGCCGGCGCGCTCCTCGCGGTCCACGAAGGCGCCGCCCACCCGGGCCGCCAGCGGCGGCGACCCCAGCACGAAGTCGATGCGCATGCCGCGGTTGCGCTCGAAGCGCTGCCGGTAGTAGTCCCAGTAGGTGTAGACCTCGGGGCCGGGGGTGTGCGGGCGCACCACGTCGGCATAGCCGTCGGCCAGGAACGCCTCGAAGGCGGCGCGCTCCGGCGCCGTCACGTGCGTGGAGCCGGCGAAGGCGTCGATGTCGAAGACGTCGTCGTCCTGGGGGGCGATGTTGAAGTCGCCCACGAGCGCGGTGGGCCCGTCGGTCCACGCCTGCGCCGCCTCGCGCAGCCGTGCCAGCCAGTCGAGCTTGTATGCGTAGTGCGGGTCGCCGACGGCGCGCCCGTTGGGCACGTAGAGCGACCAGACCCTCACGCCGCCGCACACCGCGCCGATCGCCCGCGACTCGGCCGCCGCGGGCTCACCCCAACCCGGCTGGTCGGGGAAGCCGACCTGCACCTGCTCCAGACCCACCCGGCTGATGATCGCGACGCCGTTCCACTGGTTGGTGCCGGCGGCGGCGACCTCGTAGCCGCGGGAGGTCAGGCCCATCAGCGGCAGCTGCTCCTCGCGGGCCTTGGTCTCCTGCACGGCCAGCACGTCGACGTCGTGACGGTCGAGGAAGGCCTCCACGCGGTCGATGCGCTTGCGCAGGGAGTTGACGTTCCAGGTGGCGATCCGCACCCGTCCAGCCAACCACGGAGTCGGCGGAGGCCGTCGTGACCCCCTACCGTGGTGCCCCATGCACAAGACGGCCGCCTGGGCGGTGCACGTGTTCACGGCCTCGGGAGCGGTCCTGGGGCTGCTGATGCTGCACCTGGCCTACCAGGGCGAGGTGCGAGCGGTGCTGTGGCTGTTCCTCCTCTCGATGTTCATCGACGGTGTCGACGGCTTCCTCGCCCGGCACTTCCGGGTCAAGGAGCTGGTGCCCGAGTTCGACGGCGCGCTGCTGGACAACATCGTCGACTACCTCACCTACGTGATCGCGCCGATGGCGCTGCTGTGGGCGGCCGGCTACCTGCCCGCCGGTGCGGCGGGCGGCGTCGTCGCCGCGGTGCCGGTGCTGGCCTCCTGCTACCAGTTCTGCCGCTCGGACGCGAAGACCGAGGACCACTTCTTCCTGGGCTTCCCCAGCTACTGGAACGTCGTCGCCTTCTACGTGGTGGTGCTCGGGCTGGGTGCCACCGCCACGACGGTGCTGCTGCTGGTGTTCGCGGTGCTGGTGTTCGTGCCCATCAAGTACGTCTACCCCTCGCGCACCGAGACGCTCTGGTACGCCAACATGGCCGGCGTCTCGGCGTGGTTCGTGATCTACGCCGCCATGGTGGCGCTGCTGCCCGACGTGCCGGCCTGGCTGACCGTGCTCTCGCTGGCCTACCTGGCCTACTACACCGCGGTCAGCCTCTGGCTCACCTTCCGCACGGCCTCCACCAAACGGTCGACCTCCGCGGCGTCGGTGTAGGCGGCCAGCCCCACCCGGACGCCGCCCGCGGCACCGAGCCCGGCGTGCTCGGCGGCCTCGAGTGCGTAGAAGCTGCCGGCCGGCGCGACGACGCCGTGCTCCAGCAGCGCCGCCGAGGTGTCCTGCGGTGCCTGGCCGGCCAGGGTGAACAGCACCGTGGGGGAGCGGCGGGCGGGCGTGCCGTGCACGGTGACGCCGGGCACCTGCGTCAGCTCGTCCAGCAGCCGGTCGAGCAGGG
The DNA here is from genome assembly GCF_039542785.1 of Nocardioides nanhaiensis. NCBI lineage: Bacteria > Bacillati > Actinomycetota > Actinomycetes > Propionibacteriales > Nocardioidaceae > Nocardioides > Nocardioides nanhaiensis. Next base: position 52,880 of record NZ_BAABIM010000006.1, on the reverse strand, counting down.
CGTCCTCGTGCTCGGCGACGACGCCCATGCCGCCGAGGGACTCGATGAACTCCACGGCGGCGGTGGCGCCGGCGAGCATCTCGTAGGGCAGCGTGCCCAGCTCGAAGCGCTCCGGCACCGCCTCGGTCGAGGGACGCAGCTTGTCGGGGTGCAGCGACTCCCAGAACGACGGCGCGGCCACGTGCACCCCGCAGTGCGGGCCGAAGAACTTGTAGGGCGAGCAGGCGACGACGTCGGCGCCCAGCGCGGCGAGACTCACCGGCGCGTGCGCGGCCAGGTGGACGGCGTCCACGTGCACCAGCGCACCGACCTCGTGCGCGGCGGCGGCCACCGCGGCGACGTCGGGCTTGGTGCCGAACAGGTTGGAGGAGGCCGTGACGGCGACCAGCCGCGTGCGCTCGGAGAGCACCGTCGCGACGTCGTCGAGCTCGGCGGTGCGCGGGTCGAACCCGAGCCAGCGCACGGTGGCGCCGGCGCGCTCGGCGGCGATCACCCAGGGGCGGATGTTGGCGTCGTGGTCGAGGCGGGTGACCACCACCTCGTCACCCGGCCCCCAGTCCTGCGCGAGCGTGCGCGCGAGGTCCATGGTCAGCTGCGTCATCGAGCGCCCGTGGACGACGCCGCCGGGCTCGGCGCCGAGGAAGCGCGCCAGGGCCTCGCGGTAGGCGCGGGTGACGCCCTCGGTGCGTGCACCGGGCGCGCTGGCCGGGTCGCGCTGGCACAGCCCGGAGCCCAGGGCCCCCGCGACGGCGTCGATGACCGGCCGCGGGACCAGCGAGCCGCCGGGGCCGTCGAAGCGGGCGAGCCCCTCCTCGAGCGCGGGGAACTGCGAGCGGACGGCGGCGACGTCGTAGGTCATGACGGCGATGCTGCCACGCGGCGCCGCGTCGACCCGGCAGCCCTCAGACGAACGCGCTCTCCCCGGTGATCGCCCGACCGACGATCAGCGTGTTGATCTCGCGGGTGCCCTCGTAGGAGTAGATGGCCTCGGCGTCGGCCACGAACCGGCCCACGTGGTGCTCGAGCAGGATGCCGTTGCCGCCCAGCACCTCGCGGGCCCAGCCCACGGTCTCGCGCATCCGCACCGTGCTGTGCGCCTTGCACAGCGAGGCGTGCTCGTCGCGCAGGCGGCCGGCGTCCTGGAGCTGGCTGGCGCGGGCGTTCATCGCCGTCGAGGCGGTCACGTTGGCGAGCATCTTGACCAGCAGGTCCTGCACCATCTGGAAGCTGGCGATCGGCCGGCCGAACTGCTCGCGCTGCTTGGTGTAGCGCAGCGCGTGCTCGAAGGCGCCGCGCGCGCAGCCCGCGGCCTGCCAGGCCACGTCCATCCGGGTCACGCGCAGCACGTCGGCGGTGCTGCGGAAGCTCTCCGAGCGCTGCAGCCGGTTCTCGTCGGGTACCCGCACGTCGGTCAGCGCGATCTCGGCGTTCTGCACCACGCGCAGCGCGATCTTGTCCTCCTGCTTGGTGCAGACCATGCCCTCGGTGCCCTGCTCGACGACGAAGCCCTTGACCTGGCCGTCGTCCTCGTCGCGCGCCCAGATGACCACCAGGTCGGCGAAGGTGGCGTTGCCGATCCACTTCTTGGCGCCGTTGAGGATCCAGGCGTCCCCGTCGCGTCGCGCCGAGGTGGCCAGGCCCTGACTGATGGCGGAGCCGACGTCGGGCTCAGTGAGGCCGAAGGCCCCGATCAGCTCCATGCGCGCCATCGGTGGCAGCCAGCGCTCGCGCTGCTCGTCGGAGCCGCAAAGCATGATCGAGCCCATCGCCAGGCCGCCGTGCACGCCCATGAAGGTGCCGATCGAGGGATCGACCCGGCTCATCTCCATGGCCACCAGGCCGTTGACCAGCGCGCCCCGGCCGGGGCAGCCAGGGCCGTCGTAGGTCAGTCCGGCGATCCCCAGCTCGGCCATCCCGGGCAGGATCTCGTGCGGGAAGGAGGCGCGGGTCCAGTGGTCGTTGATGATCGGCTCGACCTCGCGCGTCATGAACGCCCGCACCCGGCCCAGCAGCTCGCGGTCCTGCTCCTCGAGCAGCAGCTCGAACCCCAGGAAGTCCGAGAACGGCGTCTCGTCGGGGTCGAGCAGGTCGTGGTCGTCGGGCCGGGCGTCGGTCACAGGGGCTCCTGGTCGCTGAGGAACGAGTCGATGACGGGGGCGAGCTCGTCGCTCTCGGTGAGCACCCCCAGGTGCCCGCCACGGTAGACGTGCAGGCGTGAGTGGGGGAGCAGCCGAGCGATCACCCGGCCGTTGACCAGCGGGATGATCGGGTCGTCGTCGCCGGCCATCACCAGCACGGGCTGGCGGATCAGCGGCAGCGCGGGCAGGCTCGACCACCCCGCCCCGGCCAGAAGCTGCAGGTAGTACCCGCGGCGCGAGCCGGCGCGGGTGGCCTCGTGCAGCAGGCGCGCGCCACGGGCGGGATCGGTGCGCATGGAGCCGCCGTAGATGCGCGGCGCCACCTGGGCGGCGTAGTCGGCGTCGCGGTGGCGGCGCGGGGTGAGCATCGTGGCGAGCACGCGCGGGTGGGCCGGCACCATCAGCGAACCGGTCCCGGTGGCCACGAGCACCACCCGGCGCACCCGTCGTCGGTGCTGGAAGGCCAGCTGCTGGGCCAGTCCGCCGCCCCAGGACAGCCCGAGCACGTCGTAGGTCGGGTGGCCCAGGCGCGTCATCATCGCGCCGAGCCACGAGGCCAGCCCGGCCATCGTGTAAGGCACGGGCGGGGGCGGGGAGCCGCCCACACCCGGCACGTCGAAGCGGACGACGCCGCGTCGCGGGTCGAGCGCGTCGACCAGCGGTTGCAGCGCCTCCAGGCTCGCCCCGATGCCGTTGCACAGCAGCAGCGGCGCCTCGCCCGCGAGCGCCCCGGTGCCGGGTCGCTCGGAGATCCGCACGCTGATGCCGCGGATCGCCAGCGAGCGCACGCGGTCGGGCGCGGCGACGTCGTCGCGCACGTCAGCGGTCATGGACGTACTCGCCGGGGGCCGGGCAGATGGGCTCGTACTTCGCCGAGCCCATCCGGGTCGGCTTGTTGCGCATCTCTCCGGTGCGCTCGTGCAGCCAGTCGGCGTAGTCCTCCCACCAGCTGCCGCGCACCTTGGTGGCGCCGGCCAGCCAGTCGGCCGCCTCGGCCGGGTTGGTGTCGGAGGTCTGGAAGCTCGCCTTCTCGTTTCCCGGCGGGTTGACCATGGCGGCGATGTGGCCGCTGGTCGAGAGCACGAACCGCGTCTCGCCGCCGAGCAGCTGGGTGGTGCGGTAGCAGGCCTCCCACGCGCACAGGTGGTCGGCGATGCCGGCCACCACGTAGGCGTCGCTGGTGACCTCGCCGAGGTCGATGTCGGTCTCCATCACCCGGGTGCCGCCCGCCTCGGTGAGCGCGTTGCGGATGGCCAGGTCCATGAAGTCGCGGTGCATGGCCGCGGTCATCCGCACCGGGTCGGCGTTCCAGTAGAGGATGTCGAAGGCCTTGGGGGCGTGGCCCATCAGGTAGTTGTTGACCCAGTAGTTCCAGATCAGGTCGTTGGGGCGCAGCCACGCGAACACCTCGGCCAGCGTGCGCCCGTCCAGGTAGCCCCGCTCGGCCGAGGCACGTGTGGAGGCGGCGGCCGCCTTGTGCGAGAGCAGTGCACTCGGCAGGCCCGCCTGCGCCTGGTCGATGACGGTGACGGCGAGGCTGAGCGCCGCCACCCGGTCGAGCTCGTCACGGGCGGCCAGGTGGGCCAGCGCCATCGAGGTGAGCATGCCGCCGGAGCAGATGCCGAGCACCGCCGTCCTCGGCTGGCGTGAGATCGACTCCGCCGTCGTCATGGCCTCCAAGATCGCGGCCACGTAGGTGTCGACACCCCAGTCGGCGTGGCGGGCGTCGGGGTTGCGCCACGAGATGCAGTAGACCTGGTGGCCCTGGCCCACGAGGTGCTCCACCAGGCTGCGCTGCGGCGCCAGGTCGATCACGTAGTACTTGTTGATCGTCGGGGGCACGATCACCAGCGGCACCTCACGCACCTGCGGGGTCTGCGGGGTGTACTGGATCAGCTCGAAGACGTCGGTGCGCAGCACCACCTCGCCCGGTGTGACGGCCAGGTCGGTGCCCACCTCGAAGGCGTCGGGCTCGACCATCGAGGGCACCCGCGGGGTCGTGGCGAAGTCGCGCACCAGGCGCCGCGCGCCCTCCACCAGGTTGCCGCCGCCGGTGTCGATGATCCGCTTGAGCACCTTGGGGTTGAGCAGCGGGTTGTTGCTCGGTGAGGAGGCCTCCACCAGGTTGTCCATGATGAAGCCCATCCGCTGCGCGTCGCCCCAGCCCAGCTCGGCGTCGCCGACCAGCCCCCGCACCGCCTCCCCGGCGGCCAGGTAGCCCTGCAGGGTCCGCTTCAGGAAGGGGTTCTTCGACCAGGCGTCCTCGGTGAAGCGGCGGTCCTTGGGGTGCGGCTCCAGCTCGGACCTGCCGACGCCGACCTTCACGAGCTCGGCGGCCAGCCCGGCGTAGCGCCCGGCCACCCGGCGCGGGTGGCGCGCCAGCCCGACGCCGAAGTGCACACCCGACATGCCGGGCACGAAGCGGCGCAGCGGGCTGCCTGCGGCGTCGGCCAGGAGGAGGTCGAGCGGCGCGGCGCCCCCCGCGGCGGCGGCGCCGTCGTCGTCGTGCTCGTGCATGCGCTGCTGGGCCTGGGCGGCCGGCTGCTGGGTGGCGGTCATCCGAGCGGACCTCCTGGTTGGCGCGACACCCTGATGATGCCGTCACCACCCCGGTGCCCGCGGACCCCTTCTGTGATGCCGACCACAGGCCACCAACATCGGTGGGGCCTTGAGGAGCACGCGCCGTTTCGGCTGCCCCCGTCCGGCTCCGTAGACTCGCCGCCCGTGGCACTCACCATCGGCATCGTCGGCCTGCCCAACGCCGGCAAGTCCACCCTGTTCAACGCGCTCACGAAGAACAACGTGCTCGCGGCGAACTACCCGTTCGCGACGATCGAGCCCAACGTCGGCGTCGTCGGGGTGCCCGACGAGCGGCTGCCGCGGCTGGCCGAGCTGTTCGGCTCGGCCAAGGTGCTGCCCGCGACCGTGGAGTTCGTCGACATCGCCGGCATCGTGCGCGGCGCCTCCGAGGGCGAGGGCCTGGGCAACAAGTTCCTCTCCCACATCCGCGAGTCGGCCGCCATCTGCCAGGTGACCCGCGTCTTCCGCGACGAGGACGTCACCCACGTGGACGGCGAGGTGAACCCCGCCAGCGACATCTCGACCATCCAGACCGAGCTGATCCTCGCCGACCTGCAGACGGTCGAGAAGGCGGTCCCGCGCCTGGAGAAGGAGGCGCGCGCCAAGAAGGAGCTGGCGCCGGTGCTGGCCGCCACCAAGGAGGCGATGGCCCACCTGGAGGCCGGCACCCCGATCATCGCCACCGACATCGACCGCGAGCTGGTGCGCGAGCTCTCGCTGCTCACCGCCAAGCCGTTCATCTACGTCTTCAACTGCGACGCCGACGAGCTCGCCGACGCCGCCCTCAAGGCCCGGATGCAGGAGATCGTGGCGCCCGCCGAGGCGATCTTCCTCGACGCCAAGTTCGAGTCCGAGCTCGTCGAGCTGGGCGACGACGAGGAGGCCCGCGAGATGCTCACCGAGATGGGCATCGAGGAGCCCGGGCTGGAGGTCCTCGCCCGCGTCGGCTTCGACACCCTCGGCCTGCAGACCTACCTCACCGCCGGCCCCAAGGAGTCGCGCGCCTGGACGATCAAGAAGGGCGCCACGGCTCCCGAGGCCGCCGGCGTCATCCACACCGACTTCCAGAAGGGCTTCATCAAGGCCGAGATCGTCGGCTTCGAGGACCTGATGGCGGCCGGCTCCATGCAGAAGGCCAAGGAGGCCGGCAAGGTGCGCATGGAGGGCAAGGACTACGTGATGGCCGACGGCGACGTGGTGGAGTTCCGCTTCAACGTCTGACGGACGGCGTCGGCGCTTAGCGACCGGGCTGCCACTCCAGCACCGCGGCCACCAGGTCCTCCCGGCTCGACGAGCTGTCGAGCCGCAGCACCGGCTGACGGCGACGCGCCAGCCACGCCTCGTGCGTCGCTCGGCTGCGTCCCTCGAACGACGGGTCGCCGTACCCGCGCGCCCACGCCAGGAACGCCTCCCACGCGGCCTCGTCGTGCACCCGCCCGTCGCGGCGACGGACCTCCCGCTCCTCCAGCCGCCGCAGGCGCTCCTCGGGGTCGAGCGTGAGAAACACGACGGCGTCGCAGCGGTCCACGACCTCCTCGCCCCAGCCCACCACCGACCCCGACAGCACCCAGGCCTCGCGGGGCACGAACACCTCGTGCATGAGCCGCCGCCGCTCCGCCTCGGGCCGCTTCTCGGTGAAGGGCGGGTCCGCGGGCAGCCAGAAGTAGTCGTCGGCGTCGGCGTGCGGCACCGACCAGCGGTCCGCCAGGGCACGGGCCAGCGTCGTGGTCCCCGAGCCGCTGGCCCCCAGGACGTGGACCCGGCAGCGATGCATGCGTCCACCCTGGCATCCGATGACCTCCGATGACTCTGCGGCGGTGGACAGGTCCGACATCGCATGACCACCAGCGACGACGACCGCGGCCCCGACTTCGACGGCGTCCGGATCGGCCGGCCGGCTACCGGCGCGCTGATCGACGCCGGCTACAGCACCCTCTCCGACCTGCCCCGGGACCTCGAGAGTCTGCTCGCCCTGCACGGCGTCGGGCCCTCCGCCGTGCGGCGGCTGCGCGAGGCTCGCGCCTGACAGTCGTTGCGTGCGGGCACGGCGGTCGCAGATCGACGCGAGTGTAGGACAGAAGCTGACCGACTCGGCCGCCAGACTCGCCCCATGACGATCACCACCACCCCGCACCTGAACTTCGACGGCAACGCCCGCGAGGCACTCGACTTTTACGCCACGGCCTTCGGCACCGAGGCGACCGCCATGACCTACGGCGCCACGGGCGCCTCCGACGACCCCGCGTGGGCCGACCGCATCGTGTGGGGCCAAGTGCAGACCGCCTCCGGCATCCGGGTGATGGCCTTCGACGTGTGGCCCCACCAGCCCTACGACCAGGGCGCGAACGCCATGTACGTGTACCTGAGCGGAACCGACGCTGAGGAGATCACGGCAGCCTGGAACGGCCTGCTCGACGGCGCCGAGGTCCGGCAGCCGCTCGGCCCCGCGGCGTGGTCGCAGATCGCCGGCCAGCTGCGCGACAAGTTCGGCGTCATCTGGGCCCTCGACGTCGCCGCGGCACCCAGCGAGGACTGACCGCCGACGGTCGGTCAGGACGTCAACGCGGTGGTGCCGTTCGAGTGGCCGCCCTCGCGCGCCGACGTCGCCGCGGCGTCGTACCGGGCCGCTAGGACGGCGAAGGCGTCCGCGAGCTCCGGGGGGTCGAGGACCTCCATCGCGACCTCGAAGCGCCCGAACGACGCGGCGAGGGAGCCCCAGGACCAGGAGCCGGCCTCGAGGCTGCACCGGTCCTCGTCGATGGCGCAGACGGTTCCGTCGCCTGCGAACGGCAGGACGTCGCGCGCGGGCAGGTCGAGGACCACGGTGCCCCGGCAGGGCCACTCGTTCACGTCGCGACCCTTGAACCGAGCCGACACGAACTCGTGGACGTCGCCCCCGGGCACATCACGGGGGGTGAACCTCGGGCCGGTGGGGACGCGGGGCGTCACCCGGTCGATGCTGAACAGACGCCAGTCCTCGCGGTCGAGGTCCCACGCCAGCAGGTACCAGCGGCCCATCGACGTGACGATGTGGTGTGGCTCCACGCGGCGCGGGGGAGGCGCCGGTGCGGCGCCCGGGTCCGCGCCCAGGTCGGCGTCGCGACGGGCGTAGTCGAACCGCAGGACCTCCCGGGCGCGGACGGTGCCGGCGAGGGAGACCAGGACGTCGGCCGGCACGCGTGCGGGGGTGCCGCCGCCGGGACGGCCGGCGATGGCGGTGACCTCGAGCGTGTCGAGACGGTGCAGCAGCCGTGACGGCATCACCTGCCGGATGGTCTCGAGGGCGCGCAACGCGCCCTCCTCGATCCCGACACCCGCGGCTGGTGCGGTCTGCAGGGCGATGGCCACCGCGACGGTCTGGTCGTCGTCGAACAGCAGCGGGGGCAGCTGGCTGCCGGCCGCCAACCGGTAGCCGCCGTCGGGGCCCATCGTTGCCTGGATGCTGTAGCCCAGCTCGCGGAGCCGGTCGACGTCCCGCCGAACCGTGCGGTCGCTGATCCCCAGCCGCTCGGCCAGCACGGAGCCCGGCCAGTCCCGGCGGGTCTGCAGCAGCGACAGCAAGGTGAGCAGTCGCGATGTGGTGGTGGTCATCTGTGGAGCCTCGTCCCGGTGCAGGTCAGGAACTGTCCCACACGTCGCGACGACGGTGGCGGCACGGCCACAACCGTGGCGTCTCTGGCAGGGTCGTGGGCGCAGGGGTGCCGTCGACCGGCGGACACCCTGTCGAGGTCAGGAGACCCCATGTGCCGTGTGCTCGCCTACGTCGGACCGGAGGTGCCGCTCGAGAGCCTCCTGCTGGCGCCCGAGAACAGCCTGGTCAACCAGGCGCTCGACCCGGAGGGCCACCCGCAGCTGCAGCTGGCCGGGTGGGGGTTCGGGATCTGGAGCGAGCACCTGCTCGACCCTGACCGACCGCTGGTCTACCGCCGGCCCATGGCCGCCTTCTACGACGACAACGCCCAGCGGGTGATCCCCAGCCTGCGCGCCAGCACGCTGCTCGCCCACGTGCGTGCCGCGAACTACGACGCGCGCGTGGTGCTGGTCGACGAGAACTGCCACCCGTTCTCGTTCGAGGGGACGCCGTGGACCATCGCCCAGAACGGTGACCTGCCGAACTGGGTGCTGCTGCAGCGCGAGCTGCTGCCGCACTGCGAGGACCGGTTCCTGGCGCAGATGCGCGGCACCACCGACACCGAGTTCCTCTACGTGCTGCTGCTCTCGCTGCTCGAGGGCGACACCGACGACGACGTCCAGCGCGCCGTCGAGCGGATGCTGGCGCTGATCGTGGCGGCGATGAGGAAGCTGGACCTCGTGGAGCTGGTGAAGCTGAAGATGGCCCTGGTGGCGCCGAACCGGATCATCGGGGTCAACGTCGGTGCGGGTCCCGACGGCGACACGCGGCCCTCGGGTGACTGGCGGGAGCTGCGCGAGTCCGAGCCGGGCACCGACGACTACGCGCTGTCGATGCTGCTGGAGCCGCTCTACCTGCTCACGGGGCGCAACTTCGCCGACTACGAGACCTCCTACGACGTCGACGTGACCGACGTGGAGGACGCGACCTCGGTGATCCTCTCCTCCGAGCCGCTCACCGAGAGCACCGAGGACTGGCAGCACCTCGAGTACGGCGACATCGTGTTCGTCGAGAGGCGGGGCGAGCGGATCAGCCGGCGCGTCGCGACGCTGGACGTGTGAGCGTCTGCCGAACCTATGAACGAACGGCTGCAGCAGGGCCAGCGACCCGCGTGGAACGGGTCTGCCGGAGCGGCCGCCGGGGCGAACTTTCATAGGTTCGGCGCGAACTCCTAGGGTCGACGCGTGCCACCCGCGCCCACGGCCCGCCTGCGCCTCCGCGAGATGACCGAGTCCGACCTGGACGCGATGGCCGGGTTGCTCGGGGATCCCGACGTGATGCGGTACTACCCCCGGCCGCGCACGCGCGAGGAGGCGCGGGCGTGGATCGACTGGAACCGGCGCAGCTACGCCGAGCACGGCTACGGGCTGTGGGTGCTGGAGACGCACGAGGGCGAGTTCGTGGGCGACTGCGGGCTGACCTGGCAGCCGGTGGGGGAGCGGCAGGTGCTCGAGGTCGGCTACCACGTGCTGCCGCGCCACCAGGGCCGCGGCTACGCCACCGAGGCCGCCCGCGCCTGCCTCGAGCTGGCCACGGGAGCGATCGGCGAGCAGCACGTGGTCGCGATCGTGCACCCCGACAACGCGGCCTCGCGGCGGGTGGCGGAGAGGATCGGGATGCGCGAGGAGCAGCGCACCGTGGTGCACGGGCGCGACGTCGTCGTGCTGGGCACCGGGGGCGACCAGCCGCAGGTGCGTCCCCTGGCCGACGACGAGCTCGACCGCGCGGCGCACCTGCTGGCGCGCGCCTTCCACGACTACCCCTGGACCCGTTGGAGCCTGCCCGCCGACGGGTACGACGAGCGGCTCCTGGAGATCCAGCGGCTGTACCTGGGCTACGCCCGCGAGCAGGGCGTCGTGCTGGTCGACGACGACGTGCGCGGCGTCGTCGCGCTCCTGCCGCGCACCGCGCCGCCACCGACGCCCGCGATGCAGGCGCGCGTGGCCGAGGTGCACGGCGACCGTCTCGCCGACGTCGGCTCGCTGGCCCTGCCGCCGGTGTCGCCCGGGTGGTGGACGCTGGAGACGCTCGGCGTCGCACCGGAGCACCGCGGTCATGGTCTCGGGCTGGCGCTGGTGCGTGCGGGGCTGGAGCGGGTCGGCGGTGCCGGGGTGGCGCTGCTGACCTCGAGCGAGGAGAACGTCCGTCTCTACGCTCGCGCCGGGTTCGCCGTCGTCAGCACGGTGCGGGCGCCGGGCGGTCCGCCGGTGCGCGTGCTGCACCGGCAGCCGGCCAGCAGATGAGCCGAGCGGTCCGCTTCTCGCGACCGCGCGCACGCGTCACACCTAGCTGGGCGTCCCCAGCACCGGGGCAGGGCTCGGCGCGCTCGGCAGCGACGGGAGGTCGGGCTCGCCGAGGTACTGCTGGTGCTGGCTGCGCCAGTGCTCGGCGACACCACCCTCCAGCTCGACGAAGTCGTCGGCGATCCTGTCCAGCGCCGTGGCGCTGTCGTTGAAGATGCTCGTCATGCGGCGGAGGTGGAAGAAGAGCTCGTCTGCCAGCGCGAGCATCTCGCCGCCGATCGGGTGGTTGCCGGCGAGCGCCAGCTGGGCGACGACCGGCTCGATGGCGCTCGAGATGGAGCTCGCGCGGCCGGCGAAGTCCGACGCTCGGGTCGGCAGCTCGTCATGGGCGGCCTGGTAGATGGCGCTCAGCTTGATGTCGATCTGGGTCATGGCGTCAGTCCTTCACCTGGTGGGTGTCTGTTGGAGCGAGGGAGGGGCGCCGGTCACAGGTTCACGGCGGGGGCCTTCCAGTCCCGGTGGTTGGCCTGCGCATCCGCGACCACGTCCGCGAACCCCGTGGCGCCCAGGGAGCTCTCGTCGTTGGGAGGGAGCTCCCTCAGCTCGTCGAAGGTGCCCTGGAGGTTCTCGTGGATGGTGGCGAGGTCCTCGAGGAAGCCGGCGTGGATGTCGTCGGCGGTCGCGGCGGTGGCCGCCTTCATCACGTGAACCTTCGAGGGCACCACGTAGCTCAGCGTCCCGAACAGGACGCTGAGCGGGCCGGCGACGACGGCCTGCGGACCGTAGAGGCTGGCGACCCCGGTGGCGTAGCTGGCGTGGCCGAGGAGCGCCTTGTCGGGGTTGTCCTTCATCTCGCCGGTGGGCCACGAGCCGCTGTCGCTCTTCCAGGCCTGCCACTGCTGGAGTGCCACCTTGCACTGGTCGCGCGCCTTCTCGGTGGCCTCGTACAGGTTGAACTGGAAGTCGGAGATCGTGGTGGTGACCTGGGCCGCCGTCGTCGCCAACCGGGCAGCCACGTGCAGGTAGAGCCCGCACTTCTCGTTGACGTCGTTCCAGAAGGCCTGGAAGCTCTGGGCTCCCTGGGAGGTCGCCGGCCAGTGATGGGTCAGGTTCCGCAGCCAGTCCGGTGCCGCCGGGTCCGAGCCCGTGACCCAACCGGCCTCCGCCTGCAGCTGCTCGGCGAGCCACCGGGTCAGCTCGCCGAGGGACTCCGCCCCCTGGGCCATCGGTGAGGTGACCGGCTCCCACACCTGCTGCGAGATCGACCGGTACTGCGAGGGGATGTCGCTGGCCGACCAGTGCGTGCGCGTCTTCTCCCACGTGCTGTCGATGAGCTCCTGCAGCTCTCGGCGACGGTCCTCGTCGCTCACCGGGGAGGTCATCCCCTCCTCGCTGGCGGGCTGCAGGGTCACGAGCGGCATGTCGAGCGAGAAGCTGTAGTCGCCGGGGATGGTGAAGGTCGACTGCACGCGGGTCCAGGGGTACTCCAACGGCTTGTTGGCCTCGGCCTCGAGCAGCACGCGGGTGATCTCGTTGCCGGCCAGCTGGCCCAGCAGGTCGGCGATCTCGGCGAAGAGGGGCTCGAGGCGGTGAATGACGGCGCCGCCACCGCCGCCATCGCCGGCGGCGTTCACCATCAGCGGCTCCGCTCGGACAGGACGCGGAGGAGTGCTCCGGTGGTCGGGATCATCTGGACTCCTGCTGGTTGCTGTGGTGTGCCGGACCTACCCGGCCCACCCCGCGGCGAAACCTCAGCGTGCCGCGAGCTGCTCCTTGAGGATGTCGCCGTGGCCCGCATGCCGAGCCAGCTCGCCGATCATGTGCAGGTACACGAAGCGCAGGCTCACCGGGTTGTCGTGCCAGGTGAACTCCTCGTCCAGGTCCGGGTGCTGGGCGGCCACCTCGCGGGAGCGATCGCACGCGGCCTCGAACCCGGCGCGGATCGATGCGACGCCGTCCTCGGGTGTGAGCGTGAAGCTCTCGTCGACCGTGCGGGGCAGCCCCAGCTCGCGGCGGGAGACACCCCCGACCCGGGAGTGGAACCACACGCCCTCCACGAAGGTCGCGTGCTTGACGAGGCCGAGCACCGTGGTGAGAGAGGGCACCAGCCGGGCGCGCGCCTGCTCGTCGTCGAGGCCGTCGAGGAGAGCGGCGATCTCGCCGCGGTGCAGGTCGAGCACCTGCTCCAGCAGGGCGCGTTCAGGCGTCGGGACGTCCACGCAGGCAGGCTACGGCGTCCACGGCGCGCCGGCCCGTCGACATCAGGCCACGCAGAACTCGTTGCCCTCGGGGTCGAGCATCACCACGTGACCGAGGACCGTGTGCCCGGCCCCGTCGGAGTACTCCTCCTCGCGGACCGCGGTGGCGCCCGCGGCGAGCAGCTCGGTGACCCTGGCGCGGATCAGCGCCGCGCGCGCGACCCAGTCCCAGGGTGGCTCGCCGGCGACCCGGATGTCGAGGTGCAGCCGGTTCTTCGCCGTCTTGGCCTCGGGCACGCGCAGCCAGCCGATGGCCGGGCCGCGCCCGTCGGGGTCGACGATGGATGCACCGTCCGGGTCGTCGTGCCCCGGTTCGGCTACGTACCCCAGCGCGAGTGCCCAGAAGGCCGCCAGGCGGTGCGGGTCGGTCGCGTCGGCGCCGATCGTCCAGTGCTGGGCCATCGGAGGAGCCTAGACACCGTGACCAGTGGCGGTAAGCCGTCGCCCGTCGTCGGCAGAGGCGGAGCTGGTCGACTCACCGTGCAGCACGCGGGCGAGCACCGCGAGCAGCCCGATGGAGCCGGTGGTCACCACGAGCGCCAGCCAGGGGAGCGGGGCGACGCCCACGGCGCGCAGCCGCGGCTGCAGCAGGTACCAGGCCACGCCGACGGCGAGCAGCAGGTCCATCCAGATGTGGGTGCGCCACGGGTTGCCGTGGTGCTCGGCCCAGAAGCCGAGGGGGCCGCCGTCGAGGACGGCGTACACGCTCCAGGCGGCGAAGGCCGCCGAGAGCGCGGCCGGGAGCCACCACCGTGCCGGTGCCACCGCACCGCGCACGGCGATCAGCAGGTAGCCGCAGACGGCGGTGGCGGCGGCGAGGCTCGAGACGAGCAGGGTGAGGTCCACGGGTGGCTCCTGGGGTCGCGGTGTGCGGGGACGTCTCGAGCCTGCGGGCGGCGCTGCGCGGTCTCAACTACCTGCGAGGTAGTTGATCCGGGTCGCCCCGAGGTCTTGGATCGACCCATGACCTCCGCGGCTCTCGGCGAGCAGCCGGACCTCACCGTCGTCCTGCGGGAGGCCAGGCGGCGGCGTCGGATCAGCCAGTGGGACCTCAGCCTCGAGCTCGGCGTCAGCCAGCGGCACGTCTCGTTCGTCGAGCTGGGTCGCGCCCGCCCGAGCCGCGAGCTGCTGCTGCGCTGGATGTCGGCGCTGGGCGCCCCGCTGTCGCTGAGCAACCAGGCGCTGGTGAGCGCCGGTCACGCGCCCGCGTACGACGAGAGCCCGCTGGACTCCCACCGGCTGGACCAGGAGCGGGCGGCCCTGCGGGACCTGCTGGTCGCGCACGAGCCCTGCCCGGCCCTGCTGCTGGACCGGGGCTGGAACGTGGTCGCCGCCAACGCGGGCGTCGCCTGGCTGTTCGACGCCGTGGGCGTCGAGGTCGAGCTGCCCGGTCCGGACCCGGCGGCGCCCGGGTCGTCCGGGGTGAACCTGCTCGACCTGGCGCTCGGCGAGCTCGGCGCCGCCGTGCTCAACGTGCCCGAGGTGGCGGCCTCCCTGCTGGAGCAGCTGCGCGACGAGGCCGTCACCGAGCCGTCGCTGCGCGAGCGGGTGGAGCAGGTGGCCGTGGTGGCCGCGAGCGCGGCCCACGCGCCGTCGGGCCCGCGCTACCCGCCGGCCCTCGTCACCCGCTACGCCACCCGGCACGGCGAGCTCGCGTTCCTCAGCATGTTCACCACCTTCGGCACGCCGCACAGCGTCACGCTGGCCTCGTTGCGCGTGGAGCTCTTCCTCCCGGCCGACGACGCCACCTGGGCGGCCCTGGGCCGATGAGTTCGCGGGGTGCCGGCGGTCGGTCCCGGCATGGGTGAGAACCGGGGCGACGTGTGGGCCGTCGTGCACCGCGAGCGGCGACTGCTCTACGACCAGCTGGCGCGGGTGCCGCCGGAGGCGTGGGAGGAGCCCTCCCCGTGCCCGGGGTGGAGCGTGCACGACGTGGTGGCGCACCTCGTGGACACAGCCCGCACCACCCGGCTGGGTTTCGTCCTGGGCCTCGCGCGAGCCGGCTTCGACTTCGACCGGCAGAACGCCCGGGGCGTGGCGGCGGCGCGGGGTGTCACGCCCGCCGAGACGCTGGAGCGCCTGCGCGCCGTCGTCGACCGGCGCACCACGCCACCGGCGCCGCTGGCCACTCGGCTGGTGGAGGCCTTCGTGCACGGCGAGGACGTGCGCGGCCCGCTCGGACTGGTGGGGGACTACCCCGGCCGCTGGGTGGGTGCCGCGCTCGAGCTGCAGGCGCGCACCGGCACCGGCCTCGGTGGTGCCCGCGAGCACGTGGCCGGTCTGCGGCTCGCAGCGGACGACGTCGACCTCGTGCTGGGGGAGGGGCCGGCGGTCACGGGGCCGGTGATCTCGCTGCTCTGCGCCGCCTCGGGGCGCGCCGACCACCTCGAGCAGCTGGCCGGCGACGGCGTGCCGCTGCTGGGGCACAGGCTCTTCCAGGCGGCTAGGCCTCCGCGCTGACTCCCGCCAGCACCCGTAGCGACTCCTTCCACCGGGCCCGCACCACCTCGGCATGGTCTCCGGGACTGCCGGGCTCGCTGAGCAACCCGGCCATCGCCGTGCCGGTGAGCAGGTCGATCGTGAACTGGGCGAGCGTGGCGCCGCGCGGGTGGTCGCCCACCACACCTGCCACGGCACGGTGGACGGCGCTGAACAGCCGCGCCTGCACGGGCGCGAGGGCGGCCCGCAGCGCGGGGTCGGTGCGGGCCGCCACCCACAGCTCGAGCGCGGCCAGGAAGGCGGGGTCCTGCAGGTCGCGCCACACCAGGTCCACGACGGCGTCCCACTCCTGTCCGGGCTCGGGCGCCGCGGGGTCGGCGAGCACCTGCAACCGGCGGGCCGCCACCTCGTCGACCACGGCGGCCAGCAGCTCGGCGCGCGTCGGGAAGTGGTGCAGCAGCGTGCCGCGGGCCACGCCTGCCCGCTGCTGGACGGCGCCCACCGTGGTGGCCGCGTAGCCGCCCTCGAGCAGGCACGCGAAGGCGGCCTCCACCACGCGGGCCCGGGTGGCGGCGCGCCGCTCGGCCTGGGTGCGGCGCGGGGTCGGCTCGCTCACACGCGTCACCGTAGCCCCGTCACGCCGGTTAGGCTGCCACAAACAGTCCGATCGGACGGAAAGTTGGACCCATGGACCTGCCGCTCCCGCGCCGCGCGCGTCACGCCCTTGCGACCGCCCGCACGTTGGCGACGGTCGCCCGCTCGACGATCGAGGCCCAGCTGTCGTCGACGCCGAGTCCCTCGAGCGATGCCGACGCGCCCGAGCTGCCCGCGCCGTCGGGGCTGGACGACTTCGCGCGACAGGTGACGGCGACCCGCGTGCTGACGGCGTCGCCGGCGGAGGTGGCCGACACCGTCACCGACCTCGACCGCACCGCCGACTGGCTCACGATGCACGCCGCCTGGCGCGGCGAGCGGCCCGACCGGATCCGCGAGGGCGAGGACTTCACCCAGCAGATCCGGCTGATGGACATCCCCGCGCAGGCACGCTGGCACGTCGAGAGCGCCGGTCCGGAGGGGTTCGCGCTGCGCGGCACCGGCCCGATGGGCATCGTGATGGGGCTGTGGTGCACGCTCGCGCCGGCCGGCACGGGCACCGCCGTCCGCCTCGACGGTGCGCTCGACGGGTCGCCCGTGCGCGGACCCGTGGGACTGACGGCGGTGCGCAGCGTGGAGGTCGCGCTGACCGAGTCGCTCGCCGCGCTGGAGGCGCTCACAGCGGGCGAGGGGGAGAGCGGTGCTCTCCGAGTGTCGACCAGTCCGGTGCGACACCACGCCAGCGGCCGCGACCTCGACCCGACCACCCCCGTGATCGTCGGTGTCGGCCAGGTCGTCGTCCGTGAGCCGGACCTCGGATCGCCGCAGGAGCCGATCGACCTCAGTGAAGAGGCGTTGCAGGTCGCCCTCGAGGACAGCGGTGCCTCCGTTGACCTGCTGGCCCTCGCCGACCACGTGCACGCCGTCCCGAGCGCGTCGTGGACCTACGCACACCAGGCGCGAGCGGTGGCCGAGCGGGTGGGAGCCGGTGAGGCTCGCACCGTGCAGTCCTCGCCCTACGGAGGCGACGGCGCGCAGCTGGTGGTCAACGACGCGGCGCAGCTGGTGGTGGACGGCGAGGCGCAGGTGGTGCTGCTGACCGGCGCCGAGGCCGGGGCCACGGTGGCCGCGCTGCAAGCCGCGGGGCAGGAACCGCCGTGGTCGCGGCACGACGACGGCAGCACCCCCGACCGGTGGATCGGCGTCGACAAGCCCGCCAACAACGAGCAGGAGACGGCGGTGGGCCTGGGCGCGCCGATCTTCGTCTACGCCCTGCTCGAGTCGGCGCTGCGCGGCCGCGCGGGCACCGGGGCGCAGGAGCACCGGGCGCGGCTGGGGCGGATCTGGTCGCGGCTCTCGGAGGTGGCGGCCGGCAACCCGTTCGCCTGGTCGCCGCAGGCGCGCACGGCCGAGCAGGTGGCCGAGCCGGCCCCGTCGAACCGCTGGGTGAGCGACCCGTACACCAAGCTGATGTGCGCCAACCTGCAGGTCGACCTGGCCACGGGCATCATCCTCACCAGCGTCGCCGCCGCCGAGGCCGCCGGCGTGCCGCAGGAGCGGTGGGTCTTCGTGCACGCCGGCGCCTCGGCCACCGACGAATGGTTCGTCTCCGAGCGCGCCGACCTGGCCACCTCGCCGGCCATCGCCGCGGCCGGCTCGGCGGTGCTCGCGCACGCCGGCGTCGGGATCGAGCAGGTCGAGCTCGTCGACCTCTACTCCTGCTTCCCGGCCGCGGTGCAGCTGGGTGCCGAGGCGCTGGGGCTGCCCGTGGACGACCCAGGGCGCCCGCTGAGCGTGACCGGCGGTCTGACGTTCGCCGGCGGACCCGGCAACAACTACGGCAGCCACGCCATCGCCACGATGGTGCCGCTGCTGAGGGCGGCACCGGAGCAGCGCGGCCTCTCCACCTCACTCGGCTGGTACGCCACCAAGCACGCCGTCGGCCTCTACTCGGCGACGCCGCCCGAGCGCGCCTACGCGCACCTGGTGCCGGTGGTGGAGCGGCCCGCGCCGCGGCCGGCGCGCACCGAGCTGCAGGGCTCCGGCGTCGTCGAGGCGCTCACCCGCCCCTTCCGCCGCGACGGCACGCCGGAGGCGCTGGTGCTGAGCGTGCTCACCGACGACGGCGCGCGCACCCTGCTGCGCCTCGAGGACCCTGCCTCACTGGCCTTCTCCCAAGCCGAAGACCTGTTGCGCCGCCGTGTCAGCCTCGACGATGCCGGCGCGCTGGTGATCGAGGGCGACGAGCGCCACGAGCTGCCCGAGCCGCCACCGGCACCCGTGCGCGTCGAGCGCCACGGCGCGGCGGGTGAGGTCTGCGTGATCACCCTCGACCGGCCGCAGGTGCGCAACGCGATCGACCAGCGCACGGCGCTGGCGCTGGAGCGGGCGCTCGACGACGCCGAGGCCGACCCCACGGTGCGCGCGCTCGTGCTCACCGGTGCGGGCTCCCACTTCTGCGCCGGCATGGACCTCGCGGCCGCCAACCGCGGCGAGCTGCCGATCACCGAGGGCCGCGGCCCGCTCGGCATCACCGCGCGGCCGCCGTCGAAGCCCACGGTGGCGGCGGTGGAGGGCGGAGCGCTGGCCGGTGGCTTCGAGGTGATGCTCTGCGCCGATCTGGTGGTGGCCGCCGCCGGGGCGCCGATGGGGCTGCCCGAGGTGCAGCGCGGTCTGCTGGCCGCGGCGGGCGGGCTCTGGCGCATCGGCACTCGGCTGCCCCGCGCCGTTGCGCTCGAGCTGGCGCTGACCGGCGAGCCGCTGCCGGCCGAGCGGATGCACGAGCTGGGGCTGGTGAACCGGGTGGTGCAGCCCGGCGCCGCGCTCGAGGAGGCGCTGGCCCTGGCGCTGCGCGTGGCGGCCAACGCCCCTCTCAGCGTGACCGTGGGCAAGCAGGTCGTGGAGGCCGCACCCACCTGGTCGGACGGCGAGGGGTTCGAGCGGCAGACCGAGCTGGCCACGCCGGTGATGCTCTCCGACGACGCCCGCGAGGGGGTCGCTGCGTTCGCCGAGAAGCGCGACCCGGTGTGGAACGGTCGGTGATGGTGCTCGTGGGGTCGATGTGACGGGATGGGCAGTGGGTGTCGGGGCGATCCGACGAGTTCGTGGGATCGCCGAGCTCACCGATCGATCACCGCAGGCACCCACCGGTCCAACGCGTCGGCCAGCCGGTCGAGCGCGAGCGGCTTGGGCACGTAGTCGTCCATGCCGGCCTCGAGGGCACGCTCGCGGTCGCCGTCGACCGCCCCGGCCGTCGTCGCGATGACCGGGAGGCGGGGGAGTCCGGCGGCGGCCTCGTGGGCGCGCAGGCGGGCAGTGGTCTCGTAGCCGTCGAGCACCGGCATCTGCACATCCATCAGCACCGCCACCAACGCCGCCTCCCCGGTACGGGAGCCGGCGGCCTGTAGCAGCTCCAGCGCCGCGGCACCGTCACCGGCGAGGAGCACCTCGAAGCCCAGGCGCCCCAGCATCCCCTCGGCGACGAGCTGGTTGATGTCGTTGTCGTCGACCACGAGGACGCGCCCGCGTTCCGGGGCGGGGCCGGCCGGTCCCGGCGACGGGCCCGGCGCGGTGGCCTGCGCAGCGTCCGCGGTGTCCGCCAGCACCAGCAGCGGCACGGTGACCCAGAACGTGCTGCCCGCCCCCTGCCGGGAGTCGACGCCGATCTCGCCGCCCATCGCCTCGACCAGCTGGCGGCAGATGGCCAGGCCGAGTCCGGTGCCGCCGAAGCGGCGCGTCGTCGAGGCGTCGAGCTGGGAGAACGGCTGGAAGAGACGCTCCAGGTCCTCGGACGCGATGCCGACCCCGGTGTCACGCACCTCCACGCGCACGAGCGCCCGGTCGCCCTCCCGGCCGGCGAGCGAGGCCTCGAGGCGGACCTCGCCGGCGTGGGTGAACTTGACGGCGTTGCCCGCCAGGTTGAGCAGCACCTGCCCCAGCCGCTGGGGATCGCCGAGCAGCCGCGGCGGCACGTCCTCGGCGCACGAGACGTCGAGCCGCAGCCCTCGCTCCAGCGCGACGGCGAGCACCGTGCCACGCACCCGCTCCAGCACCTCGGGCACCGAGAAGCCGATCGTCTCGAGCTCGACCCGGCCGGCCTCGAGCTTGGAGAAGTCCAGGACGTCGCCGATCACCTGTACGAGCCCGGCGCCGGCCTGCTCCAGACCCTCCACGTACTCGCGCTGGCGGGCGGTCAGCTCGGTCGCGCGCAGCAGGCCGGCGAGGCCGAGCACCCCGTTCAGAGGGGTGCGGATCTCGTGGCTGACCGTGGCGAGGAACTGCGACTTCGCTCGCGAGGCGGCGAGCGCCTCGTCACGGGCCCGGGCCAGCTCGACGGCGGCGCGGCGCTCGGCGACCAGCAGGCGCCCGGCTCGCGCGATCGTCAGCATCAGCAGGATCGTCATCCACGCGGTGGCCTCGAACGGCCGCTCCCGCCGGGTGGTCACCAGGTCGACGGCGAGCACCGGCACTGCCAGCAGGGGCAGTGCCGCGGAGGCGAGCGACACGAGCAGGTTGCCGCGCTGCGGACACGCCACCGGCGCCGCGGCCGGCAGCGCCGGCGCCCCGGGCTCGACCACCAACCGACGCCAGGTCAGGCTGGCCATCAAGGTGACGCCCAGCATCCAGCCGAGGTCGACGAGCGGCGAGTCCTCACCCGACTGCACGAGGAAGAGCAGGTCGGCCGTCAGCCAGCAGAGCACGCCCGCGCACACCCACAGCCCGGCCACGGCCCGGCTCTGCCGGGAGAGTGCGACCCGGGCCGCGAGCGCCAGCAGCACGGCGTCGCCCACGGGGTAGAGCGAGAGCACGGTGCGCTCCAGGCCGCTCAGCGCGGTGTCCGACCAGACCCCCCGCCCCACGAGCGTCCAGATCACGACGAGCGAGACCGCGAGGGCGGTCAGCAGGTCGAGCGCGACGTCGGCGTCGGGTCGACGGCGGTCGCGGGTGGGACGCAGGGTCAGCGAGCCGAGGGCGCCGACCAGTCCGACGTAGCCGAGCAGGTACCCGACGTCGGCGACCGAGACGGCGGGCACGGGGCCCTGGAGCGACTGCAGGATCCAGAACGCCTCGCCGCCGACCCAGAGCGTCAGCCCGCCGGCCATCATCGTCGACGCCGGCCGGGGCGGCGGCTGGCTCAGGGTGCCGACCCAGGCGCCGGCCACGGCGAGCACCAGGACCAGGGAGTACGCCAGGTCGTCGGGCACGAGCCAGGGCGCCGCGACGTGCACGAGCATCAGCGACGCGCTCGCGACCACCCCGCAGACCGCCCAGCCGCGGGGGACCGGCACCACCGTGAGCGCGGAGACGGCCGGGCCCTGCGAGGGCACCACCTGCGTCACTGCCACCACCTCTGACCGGCCCGCGGGGACTCGTGAGGAGTCGAGCCTAGTGCCGGTCGACCGGTCCCCGCAGGTGGTTGTGGGCGCCGACGGGAGCGCCCCCTACGCTGCGGGCCATGGCGGAGTGGGACGAGCACACCCGGGTCACCCCCGACGGCGAGGGCCGCTTCGCGGCGGAGCTGACGGCGGGCTGGAGCGTCGGGGGCGGCATCAACGGCGGGTATCAGCTGGCGGTGGTCGGCGAGGCCGTGCGCGCCGCGCTGCCCGCGCAGGCGCCGGACCCGCTCGCCGTCAGCGCCTACTACCTCTCACCCGGCACGGCGGGACCGGCGACGGTCGAGGTCGACGTGCGTCGTCAGGGCGGGCGCACCGCCACGGTGGCGGCCGACCTGGTGCAGGAGGGGCAGACCCGGATCGCGGTGCTCGCCACCTTCGGCGACCTCGGGCACGCCGCGGACGACGTCCGCACCACTGCGCCGCCGGTGGAGCTGCCGCCGCGCGAGGAGTGCGTCAGCAACAAGCTCGCGCCCGAGGAGCTGCGCACCATCGCGCCCCTGATGGACCGCTTCGAGATGCTCTTCGACCCGGCGACGGCGGGCTGGGCGATGGGTGCCCCCTCGGGCCGCGGCGAGCTGGCGGCGTGGTTCCGGCTCGTGGACGACCGCGACGCCGACCCGATCTCGCTGCTGATGGTGGCCGACGCCCTCCCCCCGGTGACCTTCGACCTGGGGCTGCCGGGCTGGGCGCCGACCATCGAGCTGACGGTGCACGTGCGGGCCCGGCCCGCGCCGGGGTGGCTGCGGGTGCGGCACGCCACCCGCAACGTGGCGGGCGGGATGTTCGAGGAGGACTGCGAGATCTGGGACTCCGCCGGTCGGCTCGTGGCGCAGTCGCGGCAGCTGGCGAGGCTGCCGCGAGGCTGACCCCGCACGCCACGCGGCCACCGTTCGCAGGCTCCTGCGAGCGAGGTCACAGCGACCGCGGGTAACACTCATCGGTGCACGGTCGTTCACCCAGCATGTCCCCCCACATCTCCCTGGACCAGGCGCGTGAGGTCGCGCTCCGACTCGCTCCCGCCGACGGCCGCACGGTGCGCTTCACCGCCGACGGCTCCCTCGTCCCGACCATCCCCGCCGTCGAGCAGGCCCTCGAGAGGGCGGGTCGTCAGGTCTTCGCGTGCGCCCGCGTGGGCGGCTCGGTGCAGGTGACCCAGGTGCTGCCGCACGCCGAGGTGCGTCCCGCCGCCTGAGGCCCGATCGTCAGCCGGGCGTGACGACGTCGTCGTCGTGCAGGCTCGGCCCCGACCGCAGCCACCACCGCGCGGCCGGCGCCATCGGGCTCTCGCTGGTGGCGGCCTGCTGCAGGCAGGGGTGTCCGGCCATGCCGAGCGCGAAGACGGCGGCGTGCTGCTCCTCGGCGCTGCTGCGCGGGTCGCAGGCGCTCTGCACGAGCGCGGCTGCGTCGCCGTCGCGCAGCGGCCCGTGGCACAGGCCCAGGGTCAGCAGGGCGCGGGGGCGCAGCTCGTCGCGACGTTCGCGCAGGGCCGCGGTGGCCACGGTCTCGCGGTCGACGACGTGCCCGAGTCGGCGCAGCGTCGACCACGCCATGGCCGCCACCTGGGTGTCGGGGTCGGTGGTCAGCTCGAGCAGGGCGCGGCCCACGGCCCGTGCGTAGGGGCTCAGCGAGAGCGTGACGGCGGCGAGGTGGCGCCGCTCGCGCTGGGTGTGGAACAGCGCCTCGCGCACCAGCCGGCGCAGCATCAGGTCCGGGTCGTGCGCCGTGCGGCCGAGTGCCGCCTCGGCGAAGGTCGCGACCCCCTCGGCGACGATGCGGCACAGGTCCGCGTCGCCGATCTCACGCTGGGTGCGGGCGCGCAGGAGCACCCGCTTGCTGCGAGGCTCGGGGACGGCGGAGTGCAGCCGAGCGAAGGCCTCCTCGGAGACCTGGCCCACCAGGTCGAGCACGTCGATGCGGCGGCCGACGTCGTCGATGCGCCGGAGCTCGTAGCCCACGAACCGCTCGAGCGCGTCGGCTCGCGTGCCGGTGAAGACGCCCTGCGAGGCCAGGCTGCCGGCCACCTCGGCGGCCCCCCGGCGCAGCAGCCCGTTCTCGCTGCCGAGCAGACGCAGCACGAGCTCGGCGGCGGGCTCGTCGCCGACGACGCGCAGCAGCGCGAGCGCCGGGACCATGTTCTGGGCGTCGGGGTCGGTGACGAACTCGCCCACCTGGCGGCTCAGGTGCGCGCGGGCGCGCGGGTGCGCGATGAGCAGTGACGCCGCCTCGAAGCGGCGCAGCATCGCGACGCCGCCGGAGCGGGTCAGCTCGGAGACCAGCGTGCCCGTCACGCGCTGCCAGGTGTCGGGGTGCACGTAGACCCGGTCGGTGCGGGCCAGGCCGGTGGCCAGGTGCAGCCACTCGCCGCCGGTGGCGCGCCCGGCCTCGACGGCGGCGAACAGCTCGTCGAGGCGGGCGTGGTCGACGTTCTCGGCGGCGTCGGAGAGCGAGGCGCTGCGCCCCGAGGTGCGCCGCAGCAGCCGGTCGAGGGAGGCGATGGCGCCGTCGGGCAGCCCGAGGAGTCGCTCGTAGGCGGCGAGCACCGGCTCCGGGATGCGCAGCCGGGCGGACTCCCAGCGGCTGACCCGCGAGCTGTCGGCCGAGACGCCCTCGGCCTGCAGAGCGGCGATGAACGGCTCGCGCGCCGAGAGCCGGGCGTCGGGGGAGAGCAGCCGGTTGGTGGCCAGCACCCACGCCAGGCGGCGCCCGGGGTCGATGGTCGGTGAGCCGAGCTCGTTCGGCTCGACCGGCAGCGCCTGCGGTCGCCCGCGCGGTCGCCCCCGTGCTTCGTCGGCGACCGACAGGTGTCCCCGCCGGCTCGCATGCTGCTGCATCCCCATGAGCCCCATGTATTCCACATTTGTTGTCGCTGCGTGACGTAGATGACAACAAATCCGGTGCGGTCTTGTCCAGACGTAATGCTCACGATCGTCCCGGGGCCTCACTGTGCCACGGGCGTGGGGCCCCCGTCCGGTGGCTCCGCCACACGGCGCCTGGCAACGGCGCCGTTGACATCGGAACACTCCGAAGGGACAAGAATGACTCGCAGCGGCAGCATCAAGCGCGGCCTGGCGGTTTCCGCCATCGCCGCACTCGCGGTGACGGGGCTCCCCTCCACCGCCAGCGCGATCCCGGCGAACGCGCAGTTCGCCACCGTCACCCTCCTCAGCCAGTCCACCGGCGAGGCCTCCGTCAAGAACGACGGCACCGACACCACCGTCCGCCTCCAGGCCGCGGCCCCCGCGACCGTCGGCTCGGTGACCTTCAGCTACACCATCGCCGGCGGCACCCCGCAGACGATCACCACGGTGGCCGCGCGCAACGACGACGGCACCTTCTCCTTCGAGTGGACCGTTCCCGCGGCCATCGTCGGCGCCTCCGTCACCCTCACGGTGTCCGGCACGCCCTCCGGTGGCGTCGCCCAGACCGACACGCAGCTGGTGGACATCAACGCCGCCGGTGCGCCGGTCGAGTCGGTCAACCTGAGCACCGCCTCGGCTGCCGGCGTCTTCGCCGTGCCGGGCGGCGGCCCGCAGAACGTCATCGTTCCCGGGACCACCTCCAACACGTCGGGCACCGTGACGATCAACCGCCGCGACCAGGCAGGCGTCGTGACCCACACCACCGACGCCACCATCGAGGCCCCCACCGGCGCCACGACCGGCACGTTCCGCGGCGTCCTCGACATCACCGGCTACCAGTTCGGCGGCACCAACGAGCTCGTGCTCGAGGCCGTCAACGGCAGCGATGACGTCGAGTCCTACACCCTCTACAACCAGGTCATCACCACGGTCGAGGCCGTCGCCGAGGACGCCCAGGTTCCGGCTGGCCAGAGCACCGACGTCACCGTGACCGTCGAGGACCAGAACGGGAACCCGATCGCCGGCGCCGACGTGCGTGACGGCAACGGCAACTTCATCGACACCACCGACGAGAACGGCCAGGTCGAGACCACCCAGGGTGCGGGCACCACGTTCTACTACGCCAACGCCGACGCGCTTCCCGCGTTCAGCGCGACCGCCGGCGACAAGCGCTCCGCCGACGTCACCGTGGGCTCCTTCGCCCCGGTGGCCACCGCCTTCACGGCCACCTCGGCCGACGGCGCGGCCTTCGACCGCGACGAGAACGCGCTCGGTGACATCGTGGTCCAGCTGCGCAACCAGAACGGCGGCCCGATCGCGGCGCCCGCCGGCCAGACGGTGCAGTACTACTGGCAGATCACGCCGTTCGACGGCAGCGCCCCGGTGCGCGTGCCTGCCGGCACCGCCACCACCCCGGCCACCGAGAACGCCAGCGCGACTCCGGGCGACTACAACGTGGTCCTGCCTGCCGGTGAGAAGTCGGGCTCCTACGAGCTGTTCGTCTCGCTGACCGACAACGTGGGCACCCCGGCTGACGACGGCATCGACGCCGCCAGCGTCCTGACCGTCAAGGTCGGCGACGCCGCCATCACCACCACCCCGGCCGGTGACCAGAACGCCGCCCCCGGTGGCGAGGTCTCCGTGACCGGCAAGGTGGCGCTCGAGGACGGCACCGGCCTGCCCGGCCGCACCGTGACCGCTGACTTCACGCAGGGCACCATCGGCACCGACACCGCCAAGGACGCCGGCCTTGTGCTGACCGGCGGCGGCGTGGGCGCGAACCGCACCTACACCACCGGCGCGGACGGCACCTTCACTGCGGTCATCGACGACCCGGCCGAGACCCCCCAGGGCAGCGAGGTGGGTGGCGAGGTCGTCTTCGACACCACGTTCACCGACGCCACCGCTCCGAAGGGTGTCGACTTCCCGCTGGCCGGCGTGCCGACCGGTGCGGTCACCAACGTCGTCATCACCGACACGACGGGCAAGCCCGGCGAGGTCGAGGGTGGCACCGTCGAGGTCGACGCCGACCCGAACACCGCGGGCGTGCAGGCTGTCCCCGGTGTGGCCGTCACCCTGACGATCGACGAGGGCTACTTCACCGACGGCGAGGAGAGCCCCACCCCGGTCGTGGGTCAGGACGCGGGCGGCTTCACCGACCTTGGCCAGGAGATCACGGTCGTCACCGACGCCGCTGGTCAGGCGACCTTCCAGATCGCGATCGCCCGCAACGAGGGCTTCGACGACGACGGTCAGGTCACCGGCACGGTCACGGCCAATGGTGACTCCGACACCATCACCTGGGACTCCTCCAACCCGCTGAACGGCGGCGAGGTGCAGCTGGTGCTGGCCCCCGAGGCCGAGCAGGACGGCCCGACCGACCCGGCTCCCACCGGCAGCGACGTGGAGTACGACGTGTACACCACCGACCAGTTCGGCAACCGCGTGGGCGGCGAGACCGTCGACCTCACCGAGGACGGCGACGACGCTGATCTGTCGACGATGTCGGTCCAGTCCGACTTCGACGACGACGGCGACTTCTCGATCTCCTCCTCCGAGGACGACGAGGTCACGATCACCGCGACCTGGAACGCCCCCTTCACCGAGTACACCAACGTGGCTGGCGCGACCACCAGTGGCTTCCGAGACCTCACCGACACCGTCGAGCAGGTCTTCGCGGACTTCGACCTGGCGGCTGCGGACATCACCCTCACGGGCAACCCGGAGACCCAGCAGATCGTCAACCGCGCGGTCCTCGAGACCCTCACGGTGGTCGACGAGTTCGGCAACCCGGTCCAGGGCCTGCAGGTGACCTTCACACGCACCGGTCCCGGCGTGGTCTCCGAGTCCGTCACCCGTTTCACCAACGCGAACGGCGTCGCCCAGTACGCCTTCGTCGGTGGCGCTGCCGGCACCGCGACCATCCTGGCCGAGGTGACCGATGGTTCGCAGGTCCAGACCGTGACCGACACCGTCACGTTCGTCCCTGACGAGCCGACGCGTGTGCCCGTGGACGTGAACGTGGGGGGGCGCAACCAGAACGCGCGCACCGACCGGGTCGTCGTCCGGACTGACCCGGCCGCTCCGAACGCCGTTGTGCAGCTGTTCCGCAAGGGCAACAACGGTCTGGTCCGCGTCGGTGTCAAGCGCCTTACCCGGGTCGGCTTCGCCGCCTTCCAGGTGCGCGACGTCAACGGCAACCGCGCGACGAAGTACATCGCCCGCGTTGGGGAGACTCGCACCACGCTGCGTTCGCGCGGCAACGGTCGCGTCAACTGACAGACGCATGACGGAGGGCTCCGGGCCGGCCTCGTGTCGGCCCGGGGTCACCCGCCCCCGGAGCTCGTGACCGCCCGCCCTCGCTGAGGGGCCGGCGGGAGCGGCCCCACAGCTCCACCGCCCGACCGGGCGTTCTCCTTCACAGGAACACAGACGCGGTCCGGGCCATCCCCAGTTGTCGCTGCCGCGGGATGGCTCGGACCGCTTGTCATTCACCCTAGAGGCAACACGCCGGATGTGTTCACCGGACCCTCGAACGAGCAGGGGCGTCGGCGATCTACAGTCGGTTGATGCGATCCACGACCGTGCTCCCACGTACCACCCGGCGCCCCGTGCGCCGCACCCTCTCGGCCACCGCCGCGTTGTGCTTGGCCCTCTCGCTGGCCGCCTGCAGCGGCGACGACGATGAGTCCGACTCGCCGTCGGAAGATGGTTCGTCCAGTGCCACCGGCGGCTTCGACGAGGCGGCCGAGGAGGCTCCCGGCGCCCCGGAGCGCCGGTGCACGGCCACCGTGGAGCTCACCGGAGCCGTCGAGTCGAGCTGGTCCGGCAAGGCGCTGGCGCGGCTGCGCGCAGACACCGACACCGGCAGCGGGCCCGACGCCGTGTACACGACGACCAACAAGCGTGAGCAGCTCTCCGTGTACAGCGCCGGGGAGGAGTTCGAGAACGCCGTCACCTACACCCGCGGCAACCAGACCTTCTCCGCGGACCCCGCGCTCCTCGCGGACGCCGCCATCGAGACCAACGGCAAGTCGGCCACGGTCGACGTCGCGCTCAACAACGTGCAAGGCGATGAGGCGAACGTCGTCGCCGAGATCACCTGCGGCAACGGCGGCGGCAAGAAGAAGAACAACAACGACGGCTGACCCTCAGCCCACGCAGGAGAAGCAGGGCCTCACCGATCGGCGGGAGGCGCGGAGCGGCCGGTGCCGCTCTCCGCGCCCCCGCCGTTCGTCGTCTCCGAGTCCGCGTCGTCGCGCTCCGCGGCCTGCTCGCGCTCCTCGGCCCGCGCCTCGGCAACCTCGTCGGCCGCCTGCTGGACCGTCGGCTCGACCTGGTCGGCGCGCTCCGGCTCCTCGGCGGCCTCGCGGATGGTCTCGTCGAGCGAGCGCAGGATGACGGCGGCGACGGCCGCGGCCGGCACGGCCAGGAACGCGCCGATGATGCCGAACAGCGTGGAGGCCAGCGCCACCGAGAGCAGCACCACCGCGGGGTGCAGCTGCATGCTGCGCGACTGCAGGAGGGGCGAGAGCACGTTGCCCTCGAACTGCTGCACCAGCACGATCACCACGAGCATGATCAGCGCGCCGTTGACGCCCACCGACACCAGCGCCACCAGCACCGCGACGCCGCCAGCCACGAAGGCGCCGGCGATCGGGATGAAGCCCGCGGCGAAGGTGAGGATGGCCAGCGGTATGGCCAGCGGCACCCCCACGAAGAGCAGGGCGGCGCCGATCAGGACGGCGTCGATCAGGCTCACCAGTGCCTGGGTGCGCACGAAGCCACCCAGGGTCGACCAGCAGCGGCCCAGCACCACGGTCAGGTGCGTGCCGGCCTGCTGACCGGCGAGGCGGCCCACCCACGGCAGGAACGCGTGGCCGTCCTTGAGGAACAGGAAGCTCAGCACCACCGCGAGCACGACGGTCACCAGACCCGACCCGACCGCTCCGATGCCGGTCAGCACGCCGTTGGCGATGGTGCTGCCGTTGGTGCCGAGCAGGTCCTGCACCTGCTGGATCAGGCTGTCGATCTGGCCGGCGGTGACGAACTCGCTCTCCTGCACCCAGTCCTGCAGCTTCTGCAGGCCCGCGGAGGTGTCGCTGACGATGTCACTCGACTGCCCGGCCACCGAGGGAGCGATGGCGAAGCCGATGCCGATCAGCGCCGCGAAGAAGGTGAGCAGCGTCGTGGCGGCGGCCAGGCCGCGCGGGAACCGCAGCCGCCGGTGGAGAGCATCGCTCACCGGCTGTAGCACCGTGGTGAACAGCAGCGCCAGCAGCACCGGCAGCAGGATCGACCAGGTCAGCCGGATCACCTGCCCCAGCACCCACAGGCCGGCGGCGAGCACGAGCAGCCGCAGCACCCAGCGCGAGGTCCACGCCAGGCCGCGGCCGATGGCCTTCTCGCGGCTGGGCTGGCGCGGCGGCGTGACGGCGTCGGCGTGGCTCATGGGGACCACCATGTCACCAACCGGGACGCGACGGCGCCGCCTGCGCTCACCCCCGCGGGTGACGCCGCTCGAACCAGCGGCGCCGCATCGCGAAGACCCAGCGGCGACGGGGGTGCTCGGAGACCGACCACAGCTCGTCGGTGCCCGGCCAGTAGCTGATGTCCTCCACGCCCATCGGCGTCGCCCACCGGTGCTGGTGCAGGCGCTCGCCGGGGGTGCCGGTCCACACGGAGCCGGGCCCCCACGGGCCGTGCGACGTCGTCACGTGCCAGCGCCCCTGCGCGACGACGGCGCCCTGCATCTGCGCCACGCCCTCGGCGAGCAGCTCGGGTCGGGCGGCGCCGTCGGGGCCCGTGCCGGGGAGCCCCGAGGAGGGGTCGAGCGGGAACCGCGCGAGCCGGCGGCTGCGGTCGCCCTGCGAGCCGCGTGCGTACTCGCCGGCCACCAGCGCCGGTGGGTCGGAGGCGCGGTCGAGGGAGAGGAAGGAGTAGCGCAGTGGCTCGGCGCCCTCAGCGGCCTGCGCGCGGTAGGAGAACCGCACCGGCAGCACGTAGCGGTACCCGGCCAGCGGCCAGTCGTCGCTGCGCGCCAGCGCGTCCGGCACACGCAGCAGGTCGTCGGTGTGACAGGTGTGGAAGCCCCGGCCCGTGGCGGCCACGTGCAGGTGCGGGCCGTGCCACACGAGGCCGCCGGCGTGCACCCGCAGCGGCGCGAGCGTCGGCTCTGCGCCGTCCTTGCCCGCGACCACCCGCGCCAGCAGCACGTGCCGGTAGCGGCGGGAATCCAGGTCCAGCAGCGTGACCCGGGAGCCCTGCCCGCCCTTCGGGTCACCCGGGAGCTGCTTGGCGTACCAGGCCACCGCCACCAGCCGCCGCCCCTCCACCCGTCCGCTCGGGTCGGCGTCGCCCGAGGTGGTGACGCCCTGCGGCCACCAGCGCTCGTCGCGGCGGTCGGTGGCGTCGAAGGTGTAGGCGCGGTGGACGGCGCGCGCCGGCAGCCAGGTGCGGCGGGCCCGCCGGTCGAGGTCGCCGAGCAGGGTGCCCAGCGGCACCCGGCCCCCGCCGTCTCGGGCCAGCCGTGCCGCGACGGCGTCGATGGCGGCTGTCTGGTCCCCGGTCGGTTCGAGGTGGACAGCGTCGCGGGCCGCGCTCACCCCGGCTGCCCGCCCGGTCGCTTCGGCGCCTTCGGCAGCCGCAGCGGGATCACCGGCGCGACCGGCTCCTCCTCGACGTCGAGCCACCCGTCGAACTCGTCGACCAGCGTGTCGAGCACCAGCTCCGGCGCGTCGCTGACCACCGCCCAGGGGTGGTCCTCGTCGTCGTCCTCGCCGGAGAGTCGCTCGCGCAGCACCTCGGCGTCGTACCCGCCGGTGCGCAGCCGCGCGGCGACGCTGCGCGCCGCCTCCTCGCTGAAGAAGATGCCCCTCATCGGGCCGAGTATGGCCACCACCCGCGCGAGCTGGGGCAGGAAGGGTCGGTCGGCCTCGAGCCAGTCGACGACGCCGAGCGACTCCGGGGGCAGCCAGCCCGTCGCCGTGTGCTCGGTCAGCTGCGGGTCGCCCTCGCGGGCGCGCACCACGGCCACCCTCAGCTGCAGGCGCCGCCCGTCCCCGGTGGTGATCGGCGAGGCGCCGTCGAGCCAGCCCACCCGGGTGATGTTCAGCCGCAGCTCCTCGGTGAGCTCGCGCTCGAGCGCGGCCTCGGGGGTCTCGCCGGGCTCGACCTTGCCGCCGGGCAGCTCCCAGCGTCCGGCTGCCGCGGCGGGGCCGCTGCGCTGCGCGCTCAGCACCCGGCCGTCGCGGACGACGGCGGCGCCCACCACCAGCGGCAGGCCGTCCGTCCCGTCGTTGCCGCCGTCGTCCACGCCTCGCACCAGTCTCACGAACGCTGACCGTACGCTCGTGCCCATGAGCCAGACACCCGAGCAGCGCCTCCTGCTCGTGCACGCGCACCCCGACGACGAGTCGATCGGCCAGGGCGCCACCATGGCGCGCTACGTCGCCGAGGGGCGCGGCGTCACCCTGGTCACCTGCACGGCAGGCGAGATGGGCGAGGTGCTGGTGCCCGAGCTGGCCCACCTGGCCTACGAGCAGCAGGGCGGGCTGGGCGAGCACCGGCGCGGCGAGATCGCCGAGGCGATGAAGCTGCTCGGCGTCACCGACCACCGCTGGCTCGGCGGCTTCGGTCGCTACCACGACTCCGGGATGGCCTGGCACGCCGACGGGCACGCCGTCATCGGCGAGCAGGTGCCCGAGAACGCCTTCTGGTTGGCCGACCTGACCGAGGCCGCCACCCACCTGGTGGAGGTGATCCGCGAGGTGCGGCCCCAGGTGATGGTCACCTACGACGAGTTCGGCGGCTACGGCCACCCCGACCACATCCAGGCCCACCGGGTGGCCACCTACGGCGCGGCGCTCGCCGCCGTCCCCTCCTACCGCCGCGACCTCGGCGAGGCGTGGCAGATCAGCAAGGTCTACTGGGGCGCGATGTCGGCCTCCCGGATGCGCGCGAGCCTGCGCCGCCTGCGCGAGGCGGGCGACACGACCACCTTCGAGGGCATGGACCCCGACGGCCCGCTCCCGCCGTTCGTCTGCGCCGACGAGGACCTCGCCGCCGTCGTCGACGGCTCCGAGTACGTGGAGAAGAAGATGGCCGCGCTCGCCGCGCACGCCACCCAGATCACCACCGACGGTCCGTTCTTCGCGCTCTCCAACAACCAGGGCAGCACCGTGTGGGGCTCGGAGTTCTTCCGCCTGGCCCAGGGCACCCCTGGTCCGGTGGGGCCCGAGGGACTCGAGACCGACCTGTTCGCCGGTCTCTGAGCGCCCGCCCGACCGCCACAGCCACAGCCACCGCCACCGATGAGGACGACGACGCCGCTGCGGCTGCTGGGCGTGCTCGGGCTGCTGGTGGCCGGCGTCGTGGTGGGCACCGCGGCAGTGCTGCTGCACGGCCTGTGGTGGGGCTTCGCGCTGGCGCTGGCGACCGGCGTCGCGAGCGTGCTCGCGCTGCCGCCGGGGCTGGCGACCCGTGTCCCCTTCGCGGGCGGGTGGACCCTCGCCGTCGTCGTGCTGATGCTGCCCCGGGCCGAGGGCGACTACCTGGTGGGCGGCGACCTGCGCGGCTACGGCGTCCTCGGATTCACCGCGGCCCTGCTGCTGCTGGCGATGGCCACGGTGCCGGCTCGCGGACGCGGCGCATCCGCCGGCGCCGCCGATGCGGCCCCACCCCGGTAGCGCTCCTTACCATGGGGTCGTGAACCTCTTCGACACCAACGAGCAGACCGCGGTGCCGGCCGACGACGCGCCCAAGCGGGAGCGCCCCGGAGGTCGGGCGGTCGCGTTCGTCGTGCTCGGCCTGGGGGTGCTCGTCGGGGGCGCTTGGACCGCCGCGTACCTCGTGGCCGGCGACAAGGTGCCGCGCGGCACCACGGTGGCCGGCGTCGAGGTGGGCGGCCGCGAGGCCGACGCCGCCGCGGTCGCGCTCGAGGAGGGCCTGGCCGAGCGGGTGGCCGAGCCGCTCGAGCTCGACGTCGAGGGCCGCAGTGTCGAGCTGGACCCGGCGCAGGTGGGGCTGAGCGTCGACTACGCCGCCTCGGTGGCCGAGGCCGGCGGCGAGCGCACCTGGAACCCGGGCCGGTTGTGGAACTACTTCACGGGCGGCGACGACCTGCCGGCCGTCGTCGACCTCGACATCGCCGCCTACGAGCGCACCCTCGAGCGCCTGAACGGGCGTCTGGGTACAGAGCCGGTCGACGGCGCCGTCAGCTTCACCTCCGGCCGCCCCGAGATCACCGAGCCCGAGCCCGGCAGCGGCCTCGACGACGCTTCCACCGCGCAGGCGCTGCGCGAGGCGGTGGTCTCCGAGGAGCGCACCGTCACGCTCGGCCTCAGCGAGGTGCAGCCCGACATCGACGAGGCCGACTTGGACGCCGCCCGCGAGGAGTTCGTCAACCCGGCCATGTCGGGCCCGGTGACGCTGGTGTTCGGCGGCTCCGAGGTGCAGTTGCGCCCGGCCCAGTTCGCGCCGGCGCTGCTGCTCGAGCCGCAGGACGGCGTCCTGGTGCCGGGCCTCGACCAGACCGCGCTCGACGCGATGGTCGAGGGCGTCACCTCCGAGGCCGACAGCCCGGTGGACGCCACCGTCCGGCTGGTCAACGACAAGCCCCGCGTCGTCCCCGGCAAGCCCGGCGTCACCTACGAGCCCGGCGCCGTCGCGTCGGTCTTCCTCGACCTCGTGACCGCCGCCGAGGGCGAGCGCTCCGCCGAGGTCGAGGCCACCGTGCAGGAGCCGGAGTTCACCACCGAGGACGCCCGGGCCCTCGGCATCCGGCGCAAGATCGCCGAGTTCGAGACCTACTTCCCCTACGCGGAGTACCGCAACACCAACATCGGTCGCGCCGGCGAGCTGGCCAACGGCACCGTGCTCAAGCCGGGTGAGATCTTCTCGATGAACGAGGTCGTGGGGGAGCGCACCGAGGAGAACGGATTCGTGCCCGGCTTCGTGATCAGCGACGGCATCTTCCGCGAGGACCTCGGCGGCGGCGTCTCGCAGATGGCCACGACCCTCTACAACGCCGGCTTCTTCGCCGGCTTCGAGGACGTCGAGCACAAGCCGCACTCCTTCTACATCGACCGCTACCCGGTCGGCCGCGAGGCCACGGTGGTCTTCGGCGTGCTCGACATGCGCTTTCGCAACAACACCGACCACGGCGCGCTCGTGGAGGTGGAGGTGACCCCCTCGACGCCGTCGAGCCAGGGCGTCGCG
This sequence comes from Nocardioides nanhaiensis, assembly GCF_039542785.1. Lineage (NCBI taxonomy): Bacteria > Bacillati > Actinomycetota > Actinomycetes > Propionibacteriales > Nocardioidaceae > Nocardioides > Nocardioides nanhaiensis. The sequence goes on along the minus strand of NZ_BAABIM010000006.1, from coordinate 18,525 downwards.
CGCGTGGCGATCTGGTCGACCAAGACCTGGGACATCACCACCCGCACCTCCGAGCGCTACAACTACATCGGCCCGGGCACCCGCACCCTCGACACCCCCGACTGCTACCCCAACGCGGGGTACTCGGGCTTCTCCGTCGACGTCTTCCGCTACTTCTCCCGGCCGGGCAGCGACGAGGTCGTCAAGGAGGAGAAGATCCACACCGACTACACGCCCTCCGACACCGTCATCTGCCGTCCGCCGGGCAGCCTGAGCGGTGGGGGCGCGGCCGGCTGAGGCACGGCTGCGGGGGTGGCGGTGCGTGAGCCACCGAATGACGTGGGCGAACCGTAACTCCGGCACCGCTCCCGGGGGTTGCGGTGCGTGAGTCACCCACTGCCGTTGATGAACGGTTGCTGGGGCACCGCTGCCCGGGGGTGGCGGTGCCTGAGGCACCGAATGCCCGTCAGGAAACGGCACTGCGGCACCGCCCCGCCAGGCCCAGCGGCAGCACCCCGACCAGCCTGCGTGACCACGGTCACCGCTGGGTCGTTGTCCGGGCATGCGCCGACCTCTCGGAGTCCTCACCGCCCTGCTGCTCGCCGTCACCTTGCTCGCGGCGGCCGGTCCCGCCGTCGCGGGTCGTGACGGCGGGTCGACCGCTGCCGCACCGGCGGCCCGTGGGGTGCTGCCACCCCTGCCCACCGCGCCCGAGGGCGACGTCGCCGGCGTCAACGACTGGGGCTGCCGGCCCACGGCCCGGCGACCGGTACCGGTGATCACGGTGCACGGCACCATCGGTGACCGCCGCCACCTGCTCGAGGGCCTCCAGCAGGCGATGCTCGACCGTGGGTTCTGCGTGTTCTCGCCCGACTACGGCAACCGTGGCCTGGGCGAGATCTCCAAGTCCGCCCGCCAGCTGAAGGCGTTCACGCAGCGGGTGCTGCGCGCCACGGGTGCCCGCAAGGTCTCGATGGTCGGGCACTCGCAGGGCGGGATGATGCCGCGCTACTACATCAAGTTCCTGGGTGGCGCGAAGGTGGTCGACGACCTCGTGGGCATCGCGCCCTCCAACCACGGCACCGCGCTGACCCAGGGCGGCGAGAGCAACCTGCTGGCCGACGTCGTCGGGCTGCTGTGCCGCGCCTGTGTGCAGCAGGGCGCGGGCTCGCAGTTCCTGGCGCGGCTCAACCGCGGCGACGAGACGCCCGGCCGGGTCAGCTACACCCAGATCACCACGCGCTACGACGAGGTGGTGGTGCCGCACACCTCGGGCTACCTGGCTCGGGGCCCGCGCACCACCAACGTCACGATCCAGAGCCTGTGCCGCAGCGACCTGCGCGAGCACCTCTTCATCCCGCTGAGCCCCACCACCATCGAGATCACCCTCGACGCGCTCACCCGCGAGGGACCGGCGAGGATCCGCCCGGCTCTCGGTTGCTGAGGCCCGGCTCCGCCTACAGGTGGCTGGCGTCGGGAACGGCGGCCAGCGCCGTTGCGGACGCGGCCGTGACCGGTCCGTCGCCGACCGGCCGATCGCGCACGGCCGGGTTCTCGCGCCACCACGTGGCCGCGGCCGCGAGGTGCGGGTGGCTGAGGGCCACCGAGGCCAGGCAGTCCTCGGCCCCAGCCATGCCCAGCACCCGCAGGCCGGCTGCGGTGGCCTGGGTGGTCGACTGGGTGGAGAAGGAGCCCACCAGGGTCGCCGACTCGGCGGCGGAGAGCTGCTCCACCACCTGGCCCGAGGCCAGCAGGGCGACCCCCCGGACGCTCTCGCGCCGCTCACGCAGACCGGCCCGCAGCAGCGGCCCGCGCTGCTCGGCGCCGGCCAGCTGGAAGAGCACTGCTCCCACGAGCACGGCGGTGTTCTCGTCCGAGCGGGTGACCATCGCGGCGAGCGGCTCGGCCAGCTGGGCCCGGTACGGGCTCGCCGAGAGCAGCAGCGCCGAGCGGAAGCGACGAGCCGGGTCGGCGTGGAACAGCGACTCCCGGACCAGCCGGTGCAGCATCTGGTCCTGGCCCAGCAGGTAGTCGATCGGTGTGTGCTCCTGGGCGGTGTCCGCCAGTCGGGACGCGACCTGGCGGGCCGTGTGCGGGTCGCAGAGCTCGCCGCCGCGGTAGACGTTCTCGAGCGCGGTGCGGGTCTCGCGGTCGAGTCCCTGCGGAGGCACCAGGTGCCGGCCGGTCGCCGGAAGAGCCCAGGCGAGGGCCAGCGCGTCGGCGCGCTCGATCAGGCTGGAGCTGCGCTTCAGCATGCGGCGGGTCAGAGATTCGAGAGCACCGATCTCACTCTCGGCGAAGTGGCCTCGCACGACCTTGGTGCTCACGGCGTAGGCGGCGCCGGCACGCAAGGCGCTGGGCTCCATGCGCAGCACGCGCGCCAGCAGCTCCATCGGCTGCGCGTCCTCGACCTCGCCGAGCAGTGCTGCGGGGTGGATCAGGAAGGTGGCCGCTGGGTGCGTGGTCATCGCCCCGACCGCCTTGACGGCGTAGCGGCGGGAGGCCGGGTTGGCCACCAGCATCCGCAGGGTCTCGAAGCGGCACGTGAAGCCGTGACCGGTGGTGCGGCTGAGCTCGGAGGCGAGCAGCTCGCAGATGCGCTGCCAGGTCTCGGGCAGCAGGTACAGGTGCTGGTGGTGGGCCAGCAGGTCGCCGAGCTCGAGCCACGTGTGGCCGGCCGCGCCGCCCGCGAAGGCCTCGCCGAAGAGCGTGTCCAGGCGCAGGTGGGCAGCGGCCGGGTCGCCCGCCGGCGGCTGGACGGTGACCGGTCCGCGGGTGAGTCCGCGGCCGAAGCCGGTGGCGGCCACCACCAGCTGACCAGTGCGCAGACCCAGGATCTGCTCGTAGGCGCGCACGACTGCCAGGGGCACGTTGACCCGGCCCGACTCCCAGCGGCTCAGCTTGGTGGCGTCGCACGGCACGCCGTGGTCGCCGAGCGCCTCGATGAAGGTGCTGCGCCGCGCGACCGCGGTGTCCTTGGCATAGACCCGGGAGGACCCCAGCAGCCAGGCCAAACGGTGGCCGTGGCTCGGCTCGGCCGCCTGCAGCGGCGTCGGATCCATCGGCAGCCGGTATGGACGCCCTCGGCGTCGCGTCGTCGGCGTGTCCACGTCGCCCCCGCTCGGTGAACCCGCTGGCGGTCCGGCGCTGGTCATGTGCTCGGTGCTACCCACTGCATCGCTGTCTTCCAGCGTCGGTCGGTGCACGGACATCGCTGTCCCCATGGTGCTTGTGCCCTTCTCGGTCCCGCCCCCACGGTCCCTCCCCTGGCGGATCATGGCACCGCTCGGCCGAGAGTCACAGAGATTTCACAAACAATGTGGGCTCGGACCAAGAATTCGCCTTTACTTTTTACTCTCGGTGTGTATCCGTGCAGGTCAGTGAGCGGCTCACTCGTCTGGACCGGGTCGGAAGCGCTGCTCTCACCGGCGTGTCGGCGGACTTTGTTGCACCCCTGCGCGAGCTTGCGCATCTTGGCGGGCTTTACCGCGGCGGGCTCATAGCGTCCCGATCGCCGATGGGTCATGTCCCTTCGGTGCCCGGCCCTGACTCGTTCGGGCCAGGCCGCTCTAGTACCTCCGCGTGCGGAGGACTGTCCCGAAAGGCACCACCATGAATCGCAGCGGCATCAAGCGGGGGCTGGCCTTGTCGGCCGTCTCCGCGCTCGCGCTGTCCGGTCTGGCGCTCACCGCGCCAGCCCAGGCGCAGACGGTGGGCGACGGTCAAGTCGCCTTCGAGCTCTACTCGCAGGTCGCCAACGCCTCGACGGCGTTCGACGGCGTCAACAACACCGTGACCCTCTTCGCCGGAGCCCCTGACGGCGCCGGCATCTCCGAGGTCCGGTTCTCGTACCTCAAGGGTGCGACCCAGGTCGAGATCGCCGAGATCGCCCCGAACAACGGCATCGCCACGATCGAGTGGACTCCGCCTGCGGGCGCCGAGGGTGCGGCCATCACCGGCGTGCGCGCCGAGGCGCTCGACGCCGCCGAGACCGTCCTGGCGACCCAGGACCAGGTGGTCGAGCCCAACTCCGCCGCCGGCATGCAGAACAACGGTGCCATCCAGCTCGCGGGGCCGCTGCGCTCCCGCGTCGGCCTGGGCCCGGACGACGAGGTGATCATCAGCGGCACCTCGAACTCCTCCAACCCGATCTTCAACTCGCTCCAGAACGTCGGTCCGGGCGGCGACGGCGCTGCCGTCAACCCGACCGAGGTCGGCACCCCCGACGGCAACAACGTCTCCACCATCAAGGCCGTCGTGCCGGTCGACCCGAGCAACGACACCGGTGACGCCGAGGACGAGATCATCGTCCGGGGCATCGCGGTGAGTGTCGGCGGCTCGAGCGACGACGTGAACGCCTACACGATGTACAACCAGGTCGTCACCAGCGCCGGCATCGCCTCGGCCCCCGGCTTCCCGGCCAACGTGCAGCTCGGCGGCGCCGACGACGAGAGCCGCTTCGTGATCACGGTCGCCGACCAGGAGGGCCAGCCCATCCAGGGTCTCGACGTGTTCGAGGTCGAGAACACCGCGGCCGGTGCCCCCGCCGATGGGTCGGGCAACGCCCAGCCGGACGCCGGCGAGACCGACGTCAACGGCCAGGCCACCGTGTCGCTCTTCGAGAGCACCATCGACAACGGCCAGGACAACGACGGCGTGCCCAACCAGCAGCGCGCGTTCTACGTGGTGGACGTCAACCAGAACGGCGTCTACGACGACGGTGTCGACTACCGCTTCGCCCTGGTGCAGAGCGGCATCACGCCGGTCGCCACCACGGTCACCATCACCTCCTCCAAGGGCCTGGTCCTCGACGACGACGAGACCACCAACCTCGTGGCGACGGTGCTCGACCAGAACGGTCAGCCCATCGCCAACAAGAGCACGGTGATCTCGGCGACCCTCACCTGCACCGGTCCCAACCCGGACTTCGTGGTCGACCAGCCCCCGGCGGCCGGCCCCACCGACGCCAACGGCCAGCTCGTCTTCGCGAACGTCGGCGACTTCGGCGGCGTCTACCCGCAGTGCGAGGACGGCCAGTACACCGTCACCGTCGACGCGTTCGCCAACAACAACGGCACCCCGCAGCCCGACGCCGGCGACGCGATCGCCCCGCAGCTCGTGCTCGACTACGACGTCACCCGGATCGAGTGGGACAGCGGCAGCGTGGCACAGGCCGAGAACGGCACCACGACCACGCAGACCGGTCGCCTGGTCCAGGTCGACGGTGACGCGCTGGGCGCCGACCGGGTGATCTCGATCGACTACAACCCGAGCGACAACAGCGAGATCGCCGACGCCCAGACCGCGCCGACCCAGAAGGTCAACGACTTCGCCGCGACGTCGGAGACCAACGCACAGGGTGCCTTCACGGTGGCCGTGACCGACCCCGCGACCCCGGACGGCCAGGAGCTCGACAACGACCTGACCGCGGAGGCTCCTGGGCTCGAGGAACCGGGCGACCAGACCGACGCGACGCTCGAGATCGACTTCCTGCGCTCCATCGCGCCGGCCGTCATCCGCATCATCAACCCCCTGTCGGGCGACCAGTCCGACGGTCTGGCACCCGGACTCGCCAACCCCGACGGCGAGCTGATCCCGGGCGGCCTGGGCGTCGGTGAGCTCGAGGTGGAGAACGCGGACGGCGTGCCGCTGACCGACATCGACATCGATCTCACGGTCGAGGAGGGCAACTTCGTCGACGTCTCGGGCGCCGGACTGCCGTTCGAGCCCACGCCCGTCCCGGGCGCGCCGGTCGACTTCGCCTCCGCCGGGCAGAGCATCACCATCAGCACGGGTGACGGTGTCTCCACCGTCTTCGCGGTGAACATCGAGCGCAACGAGGGCTTCGACGACGACGGCCTGGTCGACGACGGCCTGCGCGCCACCGCCGGCGCTGCCACCGACGTGCACGACTTCACCTGGACCACCAACGCGACGCCCCTGAACCCGCGGGCCACGAACCCGCTGGTCGTGGAGCTGAGCGACGACCAGGAGTCGAGCATCCTGCCCCAGGCTCGTGCCGGGGACCCGAGCGGCTCCGGCCAGGTCGTCGACTACGACGTGGAGACCTACGACCAGTTCGGCAACCGGACCTCGCAGGACATGACGGTCACGGACAACACCCCCGTGGCCAACTTCTTCAGCAACGGTGTCTCGGAGTTCGACCTGACCCAGCCGGCCATCTCGGCCTTCGCTGCGCAGGCGACCAACCAGGTGCTGGAGGTCGAGCTCGACGGCTCGGTCACCAACACCTACGCCGACGATGTCAACGACTCCTCGTTCGACCCGGCCAACCCCGGCGCATCGCTCAACCAGGCTGCGATCCAGGTGGAGGAGGAGACCGACGCCATCAACTGGTACGACCTCGACGTCGCCAACTCCACCTTCACGCTCACCCAGCAGGGTGCGCAGAGGGTGCCGGTCGGATCCACGGTGACGATGGTCTTCACGGCCCGTGACCAGGAGGGGCAGCCCATCCAGGGCATGTTCGTCGACTTCCTCCGCGCCGGCCCCGGCAACGAGGACGACGACAGCTGCAACGAGGACGTGCTCAACAGCTGCCAGCAGACCGACGCGAACGGCCAGGCCTTCCTGGACTTCGCCGGCGGCTCGGCCGGCACCGCCAACGTCAGCGTGATCGGCTACGAGGACGACGGCACCCGCATCGGCACCCTGGCCACCGACACGGTGACCTTCGGTGGCACCCAGCCGAACCCCAACCCGGGTGGGCGCGAGGAGATCAACCCGGCGATCAAGGCCAACCAGGCGAAGTCGCGGGGCGCGAAGGACATCCTCACCGTGCGGGCCAAGAAGGCCGACGGTGCGAAGGTGACGCTGTTCCGGATCGTCAACGACCGCCGCGTGCGGATCGCCACCGGCACCCTGAACAGCAACGGTGTCAAGCGGTTCGCGGTGCGTGACACCAACCGCCGTCGCCTGACCACCTACCAGGCGGTCGTGGCCCCCACCAGCGACACCAAGCGCGGCGTCACCCAGCGTCGCCTGGTCCGCTGACCAGCGGCACCTGCGCCACCTCGTGAGGACCCCGGGCCGGGCCCAGACCCGGCCCGGGGCCCGCTCACGACATGAGCGGGGGCTCTCGGCCCCCGGATCGGGGTGGTGGGTGGCTCTGCCCACCGCCTGATCACCCGGACGCGATCCGGACCGTTCTTGAAGCGCCGCTGCGCAGGAACGGTCCGGATCGCTTCGTCATGTCCGCGTCAGGTTCCGCGACCGGACGCCTACCGTGTGCCCGTGCTCGTCCACCTGCGCCTCACCGTGCCCACCGACCTGGGCTCCCACGTCTGCCGCGAGCTGGTCGACCAGCCCTGCGTCACGAACCTGACCTACCAGCAGGGTGCGGTGGTCAGCCCCGAGGGCGACCTGCTGGAGTGCGACGTCGCCCGCGAGCAGGCCGGCCAGGTGCTGGACCTGCTCGAGCAGCTGGGGGTGAGCGACCGCGGCTCGGTCGTCGTCACCAGCCCCACCAGCACGCCGTTCCGCGAGGCGCGGCGCATCGAGGCGGCGGCGCCCGGGCACCCGGACGACGCCGTCATCTGGGACTCGGTGGAGTCGCAGGCCCACGCCGGCGCGGTCCCGACGGTGAGCTTCCACCTCTTCCTGCTGCTCGCCGTGGTGCTGGCGGCCATCGCGGTGGTCACCGACTCCGCCATCCTCGTGATCGGCGCGATGGTGGTGGGCCCGGAGTTCGGCGCGATCGCCACGGTGTGTGCGGCGATCGTGCTGCAGCGCTGGGGCCTGTTCTGGGCCGGCCTGCGGCTGCTGGTGCTCTCCTTCACCTTTGCCATCGCGGTGACCGCGCTGCTGGCGGTCGTCGGGGCGCTGACCGGGCTCCTCACGCTCGAGGACGTCACCCGCGCCCGCCCCAACACCGGCTTCATCTGGCACCCCGACCGCTGGTCGTTCATCGTCGCCCTCGTGGCCGGTGCCGCCGGAGCACTGGCCCTGGCCATCGAGCGGTCCTCCACCATGGTCGGCGTCTTCATCAGCGTCACCACCGTGCCCGCGGCGGGCAACCTGGCGCTCGGCCTGGCGCTGCTCGACAGCGGCGAGATCCTCGGCTCGCTGGCGCAGCTGGGTGTCAACGTGGCCGGCATGGTCATCGCCGGCACGCTGGTGCTGCTGCTGGTGCGCACCAGCTGGCCGTGGGTGATGGCGCGCAGCGAGAGCTGGTTCAGCCTCGGGAAGGTGCGACCAGGTAGCGGTAGCGGTGGTGCTCGGTGAAGCCCAGCCGCTCGTAGAGCGCGAGCGCCGGCGCGTTGTCGGCCAGCACCTGCAGGTAGGCGGTGGTGGCGCCCTGCTCGGCCCCCCAGTCCAGCAACGACTCCATCACCGCCAGCGCCAGCCCGCGCCGTCGGTGCTCGGGCGCCACATCGATGCTGCGGAAGCCCACCCAGTCGCCGTCGCAGGCCGCCACCCCCGAGGCAGCAGAGCCAACACGGACGACGGCGCTCGCCCCGCGCGGGCCGCGGGACTCCTCGAGGCGTGGGTCGTCGTCGGGTGAGGACAGGCCCCGACGCGAGGCCCGCAGCGCGCGCGAGGTGCCGGCGATCATGAACACGGTGTCGGCGTCGCCGCTCTCGGGGCGCCAACCGAGCGCCAGGAACCGCTCGGCCTCCGGCGAACCGCTGAGCACCGCCACCACCGGGCGCTCGTAGTGGGCCAGCACGGCCTGCAGCTCGGCGTCGCCGTCCAGGCCCGAGGGACCGAACGCCAGGCAGGAGTTGGCCCGGCGGGCGCGGTGGGCGGCCGAGCGCCGCAGCGTCCAGGAGCCCAGGGGGGCGGTCTCCAGGTCGTCGAAGAGCGCGAACCCGTGGTGCTGCGCCGCCCGTGGCTCCACCCGGTGACGCACGGAGGGGCGGGGCGGCACGGGCTTGCCCGAGACGATGTCGGCCAGCGGGATCCGCACCGCCTCGCCCGTCTCTGGCTGCACCACGCAGAGCCCGTCGGCGCCGCCGGTCCACGCGGTGCAGACGCCGAGCAGGTCGGTCATGGCCGGCCCGCCGCTGGGACCGGTCTCACCGCGCAGCACGCGCCGCACGACCACGCGCTGGCCCACCACGTGCGGCCCGAGGCCGTGCCCGGTGCCCTCGCCGGCGTGTCGCGGAGCCGCGGTTGCGGGCGACGCGCTGTCTGCAGGGTGGGGTTCGCGCGCGGTGGGCACCTCGGGATACTAGGCTGCACCTGCTCTCGCACCGCTCTCGCACCATTCGTGCCCGCCACCTCGTGGGTGGGCCCCGAGGAGGACCCGATGACCTACGTCATCTCCCAGCCCTGCGTCGACCTCAAGGACCGCGCCTGCGTCGACGAGTGTCCTGTCGACTGCATCTACGAGGGCAAGCGGATGCTCTACATCCACCCCGACGAGTGCGTCGACTGCGGTGCCTGTGAGCCCGTGTGCCCGGTGGAGGCCATCTTCTACGAGGACGACGTCCCGGAGGAGTGGAAGGACTACTACACCGCCAACGTGGCCTTCTTCGAGGACCTCGGCTCGCCCGGCGGCGCCGCCAAGATGGGCGAGATCGACAAGGACCACCCGCTGGTGGCCGCGCTGCCTCCGCAGGAGCACGACGAGTGACGCACGCCCGGCAGGCGCCCCGCGCGTGAGCGACGGCGCCCCGGCGGCGCCCGCGCGGCGCCCGGCGGGTGCGCGCGTCTCCACGCGCCTGCCCGACTTCCCCTGGGACCGGTTGACCTCCTACGCCGCGACGGCGCGGGCCCACACCGACGGCATCGTCGACCTCTCGGTCGGCACGCCCGTGGACCCCACGCCCGAGGTGGTGCAGCGCGCGATGGCCGACGCCGTCGACTCGCCCGGCTACCCGACGACGATCGGCCGCGTCGAGACCCGCGAGGCGGTGCTGCGCTGGCTCGAGCGCCGGCTCGGCGTCACCGGGCTCGGCCTGGACCAGGTGCTGCCCGTCATCGGGTCCAAGGAGCTGATCGGTGCGCTGCCGCTGCACCTGGGCCTGGGGGAGGGTGACCTGATCGCCTACCCCGAGCTGGCCTACCCCACCTACGAGGTCGGTGCCGCCCTGGTGGGCGCGCGCGCCGTAGCCACCGACTCCCTGACGGCGCTGGGGCCCGAGGTGCCCGCGCTGCTCTGGCTCAACTCGCCCTCCAACCCCACCGGCCGGGTGCTCCCGCCCGACCACCTGCGCAAGGTGGTGGAGTGGTGCCGCGAGCGGGGCACGCTGCTGGTCTCCGACGAGTGCTACGTGGAGTGCGCCTGGGAGGCCGCGCCCACCTCGGTGCTGCACCCCTCGATCAGCGGCGGCTCCACCGAGGGCCTGCTCGCCGTCCACTCGCTCTCCAAGCGCTCCAACTTGGCCGGCTACCGGTGCGCCTTCGTGGCCGGTGACGCCACCGTGCTGGCCGAGCTGCTGGCCGTGCGCAAGAACCTCGGCCTGCAGATGCCGGGCCCGCAGCAGCTGGCCATGATCGCCGCGCTCGACGACGACGACCACGTGGCCGAGCAGCACACCCGCTACGCCGACCGCCGCGCGATGCTGCGCAGCGCCCTGCTCGGTGCCGGGTTCCGCATCGAGCACTCCGAGGCCTCGCTCTACCTGTGGGCCACCCGCGACGAGGACTGCTGGGAGACCGTCGCCGACCTCGCCGAGCGCGGCATCCTGGTCGCGCCCGGCGCCTTCTACGGCGAGGCCGGACGACGTCACGTGCGGGTCGCCTTCACCGCCACCGACGAGCGGGTCGCCGCCGCCGTCGCCCGCCTGGCCTGAGGCCCCGGCGGTCAGCCGCATGTTACTGACAGTTGCGCCTAGTAGGACCCCTCACCGCGACCCCACCTAGTAGTTCCACGGGTCAGTAACATGCGCCCGCGGCCCAGCCTCCTCAGCGCGGGAACAGCACCGCGTAGGAGCGGCGGATGTGCGCCTCGGTGAGCTCGGCGGCGCGGTCGGCGTCGCGGTCGGCGAGGGCGGTGTGGATGGCGTGGTGCTCCGTGCGCAGCTCGGCGCACACCTGTGCCCAGTCCGACGTCTGACGCATGGCGGCCTGCAGGGGCAGGCGCATCGAGTCGCGGATGGCGGTGGTCATCTCGGCCACCAGCCGGTTGCCGCCGGCCCAGGCGATGGCCACGTGGAAGGCGGTGTCGTGCAGGTTGAAGGTCTCGGGTGCGATCGCGGGCTCGTCCATGGCCTCGAGGGCGGCGGTCACGGGCGCGAGGTCCTCGGGTCCGGCGTGACGAGCGGTGAGGGCGGCGCTGGTGCGCTCGAGGGCGACCCGGGACTCCACGACCTCGTCGAGGTCGAAGTTGCCCAGCGCCACGTGCAGACGCAGGAAGCGCGTGAGCCCGGTGCTGGGCAGCGCTGCGATGAAGGTGCCGGCGCCCTGGCCCGACCCCACGTGGGACCGGACGACGCCCTGGCCCTCGAGCACGCGGATCGCCTCGCGGACGCCGGCGCGGCTCACCTGCAGCCGCGCGGCCAGGTCACGCTCGGGCGGGAGCGGGTCGCCGACGGTCAGGGTGCCGGCCAGGATCTGCCCCTCGATCGCCGCGATGACGAGCTCGTGCGCCCGGGCCCTGGGAACGGGCTGCCAGGAGGGACCCGCCACCTCACCGCTCACGACGGCACCCTACCGAGAGCCCCGTGGCCGCGCGGGGCCGTGCCGCGGGGCCGGCGGGGTACCGAGGAGCGCGACGCCTTGCGCTGTGACCGTGCACACACCTAGGGTGGCCGCACTCTGAGTGGTCAGACCTCTTGATGACCGCATCGATCTCGGCACGAGGTGCCACCTCTCGAAGGGCGTCCGATGTACCAACCCGATCTCACCCCGGTGGCCGACAGCCTCGCCGCCTCCTCGCTGGTGGCGCTGCTGCCGCTGCTCACCGTGTTCCTCACGCTGGGCGTGCTGCGCTGGAAGGCCCACCTGGCCGGTCTCAGTGCGCTCGGTGTCTCCCTGGTCGTGGCGGTCGCCGTGTACGGGATGCCGGTCGACCTCGCCGCGCTCTCCACCACCCAGGGCATGGTCTTCGGTCTGTTCCCGATCATGTGGATCGTCGTCAACGCCATCTGGCTCTACGAGCTCACGGTGCGCAGCGGCCGGTTCAACGACCTCCGCGCGGTCATCAACGCCATCTCCGACGACCCGCGCGTGCAGGCGATCATCATCGCCTTCTGCTTCGGTGGCCTGCTCGAGGCGCTCGCCGGCTTCGGCGCGCCCGTAGCCATCACCGGCGTCATGCTGCTCGCGGTCGGTTTCACGCCCATGCGCGCCGCCGTCGTGGTGCTGCTGGCCAACACCGCACCGGTCGCCTTCGGCGCCATCGCGACGCCGATCATCACCGCCGGCACCCTGACCGGCATCGACTACACCGAGATCGGTGCCGTCGTCGGCCACCAGACCCCGTTCCTGGCGCTGATCGTCCCGCTCCTGCTCGTGCTGCTGGCCGACGGCAAGCGCGGCGTGCGCGAGACCTGGCCGATCGCCGTCGTCGTCGGCTTCGTCTTCGCGGTCGCCCAGTACGCCAGCGCCACCTACTTCTCCGTCGAGCTCACCGACATCGTCGCCTCGCTGGCCGGTCTGATCGCCGCCGTCGTGATGCTGCGCGTCTGGACGCCGGCCGGCGGCGCCGAGGCCCGCTCCCGCCTGCTGGCCGAGATGGACGCCGAGCAGGGCGACGCCCCCGCGGGCGGAACGGGTGCTGCCGACAGCCCCGCCGGTGGCGTCGCGCTCGACCAGCAGACCGACGCCCCGGCCCTCACCGCCGGGCGGGTGCTGATGGCGCTGTTCCCCTACCTGCTGGTGATCGTGGTCTTCTCGATCGCCAAGCTGGTGGACCCCGTCAAGGAGTGGCTGCTGGGCACCGACCTGGTCTTCGGGTGGCCCGGGCTGGACGGCAACCTGCTGACCGCGGCCGGGGACCCCTCGACCTCGCCCACCTACACCTTCGGCTGGCTCTCGGCCCCGGGCTCGCTGCTGCTCATCTGTGGCGTGGTGGTCGCGCTGGTCTACCGCCTCAGCCTCGCCGAGGCCGCCCGTGCCTACGGCCAGAACCTGATGAAGCTGCGCTTCTCCATCCTCACCGTGGCCTCGGTGCTCGGCCTGGCCTACGTGATGAACCAGTCCGGCCAGACGATCACCGTCGGCACCTGGATCGCCGGCACCGGCGCCGCGTTCGCGTTCTTCTCGCCGATCCTCGGCTGGCTGGGCACCGCCGTCACCGGCTCGGACACCAGCGCCAACGCCCTGTTCGCCACGCTGCAGCAGACCGCCGCCGAGCGCGCCGGCATCGACCCGACCCTCCTGGTGGCGGCCAACACCTCTGGCGGCGTCGTCGGCAAGATGATCAGCCCGCAGAACCTCACCATCGCCGCGACCGCGGTCGGCCTGGTGGGGCGCGAGTCCGACATCTTCCGCAAGGTCATCGGCTGGAGTGTCGGCCTGCTGCTCATCCTGTGCGTGCTGGTGGGGCTGCAGTCCACGGTCCTCTCCTGGATGCTGCCGTGACGGCGACACCTGTGACGGGCCTGCGGGTCGCCCTGTTCGCCACCTGCTTCAACGACGCCATGTTCCCCGGCACGCCGCAGGCCGTCGTCCGGCTGCTGCGGCGCCTCGGCGTCGAGGTCGAGTTCCCGCGCGAGCAGACGTGCTGCGGGCAGCCCTTCACCAACACCGGCTACGCCCGGGAGGCGGCGCCCGCCGTCAGGGTCTTCGCGCGCACCTTCGGCGACTACGACGCGATCGTGGCGCCGTCGGGCTCCTGCGTGGGGTCGGTGCGCCACCAGCACGCCGAGGTCGCCCGGCACGTCGGTGACGCCGGCCTGGAGCGCGAGGTCACTGCTCTCGCACCACGCGTGCACGAGCTCAGCGAGTTCCTCGTCGACGTCCTGGGTGTCACCGACGTGGGGGCCTACTTCCCCCACCGGGTCACCTACCACCCGACCTGCCACTCGCTGCGCATGCTGCGTGTGGCCGACAAGCCGTTGCAGCTGCTGCGCGCCGTGCGCGGCATCGACCTGGTCGACCTGCCCGACGCCGACCAGTGCTGCGGCTTCGGTGGGACCTTCGCCGTCAAGAACGCCGACACCTCGGTGGCGATGGGCGGCGACAAGGCGCGGCACGTGCGCAGCACCGGCGCCGAGGTGCTGGTGGCCGGCGACAACTCCTGCCTGACCCACGTCGGCGGGCTGCTCTCGCGCAGCCGCAGCGGGGTCCGCACCCTGCACCTGGCCCAGATCCTGGCATCCACCGAGGAGAACCCCGCATGAGGACCCCGTCCGGCAACCCGGCGGCTGCCCGCCACGTGGGCGTCACCGCCGACTTCCTGGGCATGCCCACCTTCCCCGACGCCGCACGCGAGGCGCTGGGTGACACCGTGCAACGGCGCAACCTGGCCCACGCCACCGGCGTGATCCGCGGCAAGCGCGCCAAGGTCGTGGGCGAGCTGGAGAACTGGGAAGAGCTGCGGCTGGCGGCGGAGGCCATCAAGAACCGCACCCTCACCCAGCTCGACCAGCACCTGGTCGCCTTCGAGGAGGCCGCGACCGCCGCCGGCGTCACCGTGCACTGGGCCCGCGACGCCGAGGAGGCCAACCGGGTCGTGGTGGGCCTCGTGCGCGAGACCGGCGCCGAGGAGGTCGTGAAGATCAAGTCGATGGCCACCCAGGAGATCGAGCTCAACGAGGCTCTCGAGGCCGCCGGCATCGACGCCTGGGAGACCGACCTCGCCGAGCTGATCGTCCAGCTGGGCGACGACTGGCCCTCGCACATCCTGGTGCCGGCGATCCACCGCAACCGCTCCGAGGTGCGCGAGATCTTCCTGCGGCGCATGGGCGACGTCGGCCGCCCCGCGCCCGAGGGCCTCACCGACGAGCCGCGCCAGCTGGCCGAGGCCGCGCGGCTGCACCTGCGCGAGAAGTTCCTGCGCGCCAAGGTGGCCGTCTCCGGCGCCAACTTCGCCGTCGCCGAGACCGGCTCGCTGGTCGTCGTCGAGTCCGAGGGCAACGGCCGGATGTGCCTGACCCTGCCCGACACGCTCATCTCGGTGGTGGGCATCGAGAAGATCGTGCCCACCTGGAGCGACCTCGAGGTGATGCTGCAGGTGCTGCCGCGCTCGAGCACGGGGGAGCGCGAGAACCCCTACACGTCGGTGTGGACCGGCACCACCGAGGGCGACGGCCCCCAGAGCCTGCACGTGGTGCTGCTCGACAACGGCCGCACCAACGTGCTCGCCGACGAGGTGGGGCGTGCCGCCCTGCGGTGCATCCGCTGCTCGGCCTGCCTCAACGTGTGTCCGGTCTACGAGCGCGCCGGCGGGCACGCCTACGGCTCGGTGTACCCCGGCCCGATCGGAGCAGTGCTCACACCCCAGCTGCGCGGCACCGCCAGTGAGGTGGACAAGTCGCTGCCGTTCGCCTCGAGCCTCTGCGGGGCCTGCTACGACGTGTGTCCGGTCCGTATCGACATCCCCTCCATGCTGGTGCACCTGCGCACCCGCGTCGTCGACGAGAAGCGCGGTGGTGTGCCGAGCGCGGAGCAGGCGGCCATGAAGACCGCCTCGTGGGTGATGGGCTCGCACAAGCGGCTGGGTGCTGCCGAGCGCGGGGCCGGCGTCGTCGGGCGTGCGCTGCGCAAGCGCGGCACCACCTCGCTCGGGTCGCTCCCGCTGCCGGGCCTGGGTGCCTGGACCGGGGCCCGGGACGCGCCGGTGCCGCCGGAGGAGTCGTTCCGCCAGTGGTGGGACCGCACCGACGGGGGGCGGTCCGAGAACAGCGACGACACGACGGACGGCACGACGGACGGCACGGAGGCGGAGCGATGAGCAGCGCGCGCGAGGAGATCCTGCGGCGGGTCCGCACGGCGCTGGACGACCGCCCCGAGGTGCCCGAGGTTCCGTGGACCTACGGCCAGCCCGTGAGCACCGGCGACCTCGACCCCGTGGCGCGGTTCGCCGAGCGGGTGGCCGACTACCGCGCCGCCGTCACACTGACCACGGTCGGCGACGTGGCCGCGCACGTGGCCGAGGCGCTGGCCGCGGCAGGTGCCCGACGGGTCGTGGTGCCCGAGGGCCTGCCGGCGCAGTGGCGGCCGACCGGGGAGGGGATCGAGCTCGTCGCCGACGACGGGCTCGGTGCCGAGGACCTCGACGCCGTCGACGCCGTGCTCACCGGCGCCACGCTCGGCATCGCCAACACGGGGACGATCGTGCTCGACCACGGCGCCGACCAGGGCAGGCGGGCGCTGACGCTCGTGCCCGACGTGCACGTGTGCGTGGTGCGGGCCGACCAGGTCGTGACCGACGTGCCCGAGGCCGTCGGGCGGCTGCAGCAGCAGGGTGCGCACACCCGGCCGCTGACCTGGGTCAGCGGTCCGAGCGCCACCAGCGACATCGAGCTCGACCGGGTCGAGGGCGTGCACGGTCCGCGCACCTTGCAAGTGGTCATCGTCGAGGGGTGAGCCTTCGCGCGGTCGCCGGCCGGTGACGGCCGATGGCG
Source organism: Nocardioides nanhaiensis (assembly GCF_039542785.1). NCBI lineage: Bacteria > Bacillati > Actinomycetota > Actinomycetes > Propionibacteriales > Nocardioidaceae > Nocardioides > Nocardioides nanhaiensis. The sequence goes on along the minus strand of NZ_BAABIM010000006.1, from coordinate 2,068 downwards.
GCGTCAGCGCATCCGGCGGTCGATGTAGGCGATCATCCGCGCGTGCAGTGCGGCGACGGCGAGCGGGCCGGCCGGCTCCGGCGGCTGGCTGGACGGCGTCTGGGCGACGATCGCCTCGAGCGCGTCGTCGTCGGCCACGAGGCCGCCGTCGGTGAGGGCGTGGCGGGCGACGGCGCGGCACACGCGCACCGACTCGCTGACGTCGGCCGGGTCGAGGGACCACACCGCCTCGAAGTCACGCTGCGCGTCGGGCACGTGGCTCTGGCCGGGCACCTCGAAGGCGGTCAGCACGGCGGGCATGGTGTCGGCGTCGCACACCACGGCCCACTCGCGGCGCATGGGCGACCCGGGGTGCAGGGCGATCTGGTGCGGGGAGGCGTCGAGGTCGTCGGCGGGGAAGTCGGCGAAGACGACGGCGGAGGCCGCCGTGCGGGCGAGGTCCTCCCACCGGGCCTGAGCGTGCCCGTAGTACTGGGTGCGCTGGAAGGCGCCGTAGAGGTGGGCGGCCGGGGCCTGCGCGCAGAACTCGTCCTCGATGGCCCACGACATGGCGATCAGGGTGCTCTTGGTGAGCCGGTGCACGGGCAGCTGCGGGTTGGTGCGCCGCAGGTGGGCGAAGACCGACGGCGGCAGCGGCGCCGGCGGCGAGACTGCCTCGGCGATCGCGACGTCGAGGCGCACGCCGGCGTCGCGGCGGCGCAGCACCTGGGCGACGCGCTCGACGTCGGCCTCGCTGTAGCGCCGATGGCCGCTGGGCAGGCGTCGCGGCCGGGGGAAGTCGTGCCGCTCCTCCCAGACGCGCAGGGTGGCCGTGGCCACCCCGGTGCGGTCGGCGAGGTCACCGATGGACAGCAGGTGAACAACCTCGCCGTCTGAGTTTGGATCGCGCGCCATGGGGGTAACTGTACTTCAACAGATCGTTTGAATCTGACAACTCGCTTGTTGAGGTTTCCCTGAAAGGGTGGCTCCCACCATGACCGCAGCTCCCATCTCCGCCCCCCGTTCCACGCCCGTCACCCTGGCACCCGTCGACATCCTGGTCTCGGTGCCGCGCCGCCACGAGCTGCGCTCGTTCTGCGAGGCCGTGCGCACCGCCATCCGCTTCGTGCCGCTGCCGGCGGCCGAGCGGACCGTCGTGATCGCCGACCTGCAGGACCTGGAGGAGGAGACCGAGCGCGAGGTGCTGCGCCCCCACGTCGTGGCCGCGCTGCGCTGGAAGATCGAGACCCTGGTCGAGACCTACGCCGGCGGCCCCGACCTCACCGCGCAGGCCGGCTGATCGTGAGCCGACTGCGCACCCTGCCGCTGGCCGCGCGCCTGCACCTGGCGCTGCTCGTCACCCGGCTCGGCGACCGCTCCGCCTGATCCATCCCTCATCTGGACCCCGTGGCCACTCGGCCGCGGGGTCCTGTGCGTCCGAGGGCGGTCAGCCGTTGCGCAGGGGAGCGCGCCGGGCCGTGACGTCGTCGACGCCGCCGCCCGGGAGCAGCGTCGTGGCCACCAGCTCGCGCCAGGTGCGGACCCCGACGCTGCGGCAGGCCGTCGGGACGATGATCCGCACGGAGTCGGTGCGGGTGTTCCAGGTGGAGTCCAGGCCCGCGCAGCGCACGCGGATCCGCTGCTCGGGCAGCGTCCCGTACTGGAGGAACAGCGCCGTGCGCGGCTCGCCGTCGCGCCACCTGCTGGTGGCGTCGAAGACGTAGCCCTCCGAGTTCGCCATCTTCTGGAGGACCCGGACGGCACCGGTGCCCTCGCTCCGCTCGAGGTGCGCCAGGCGCACGGTCCAGGCGAAGCGCCGCTCACCGTTCTTCGCGCTCACGGCCAGGATGTCCATCCCGCCCGGGGCGTTCTCGTGGTCGCCGCGCGGGTCGGCCCAGGTGCGCTGGGCGGCGTGGGCGGGGGGCGTGGAGAACGCCAGCACCAGGAGTGATGCCAGCGTCGTGAGCAGGAGAGCCGTGGCGAGGACGCCGCGGTGGGGCGTGGTGGTCGTCATGTGGCGTGAGACGCGCGATATCGGTGGGAGGTTGTCCCGGGGTTGCTGGCCGTGACTGCTCTCTCCATGAGTGGG
>NZ_BAABIM010000005.1:272394-425659 GCF_039542785.1 Nocardioides nanhaiensis | reverse complement strand
CAACCACACCCACACACCCCACCCAACCCACCACAAAGGCAGACCAGACAAGACACACAGATGCAGTCGCACAAACTTCCATCGACTATCTGACACACTGTTGAGTTCTCAAGAATCAGACGCACACCTGGTTCGGCCTCTCGACCTCCCCTCGGGGCAACCTGCAGAAACTTACCGGGCCGTTCCGGCCGAGTCAAACTCGGCGTTCCCAGCCAGACCGTTCCTGGCGGCCGCACCAGTTGGGGCGCCCCAGCGTCGTGACCGATGGCCACCGTGGGGGGCGCCGCGCTCAGCGCGACGTGGAGAAAACTAGCAGGGCCTATCCGGAGTTGCCAATCGGGGTGGCACGAGGGCTGCGCCGGTAGACCGAGACCGTCTCCTCCCCCGCGAGCCAGCACCGCCACGGGCGGTCCGCGGCCAGGCTGAGTCCCACGCGCGGCCCCCACCGCACGCGCGGTCGCAGTGCCTCCGCCTCGCCCTCCGCGGGCAGGGTCAGCGTGACCCCGGAGTCGCCGCAGACGTCGGCACCGTCGTGGGCCAGCTCCACACCCAGGGTCCGGCACAACCGCCCCGGTCCCCGGGCGAGGTCACGATCGCGGGCCCCCGGTCGACGGCCGCGTGCCAGCGCCAGCCCGTCGACGACCTCGCCGGCGCGCAGCAGGACCGCGGCGGCCTCGCCGTCGGGACCGGTCACCACGTTCGCGCACGTGTGGACGCCGTAGGAGAGGTAGCAGTACAGGCGCCCCGCGGGACCGAACATCACGCCCGTGCGCGGGGTCCGCCCCCGGTGGGCGTGCGATCCGGGGTCCTGCTCCCCCGCGTACGCCTCCACCTCCGTCAGCCGGACCGTCACCTCCCCTACCCGGAGGTGGGCACCGAGCAGCTGCGGCGCCACCTCCAGGACTGGTCGCGAGAGCACCGCTCGCAGCTGATCCGACGTGTGCGTCACGCGCGTCGCGCACTCCAGTGCTCGCGCGCCGCGGCCGCCGTGGCGTTCAGCTCCTCCAGCTGCTCCTCCACGCGACGTGGCGCGGTACCGCCCCGTCCGTCGCGCGAGGCGACCGATCCCTCCACGGTCAGCACCTCACGCACCTCCGGCGTCAACGCCGGCGAGATGTCGGAGAGCTCGGTGTCGCTCAGGTCGGCCAGCTCGATGCCGCGCGCCTCGCACGCCCGCACGCAGGCCCCCGCCGTCTCGTGGGCCACGCGGAAGGGCACCCCTTCCCGCACCAGCCACTCCGCGATGTCGGTCGCCAGCGAGAACCCCTGCGGTGCCAGCGCGGCCATCCGGTCGGTGTCGAAGCGCAACGTCTCGACCATCCCGGTGAAGGCAGGAAGCAGCACCTCGAGGGTGTCCACCGAGTCGAACACCGGCTCCTTGTCCTCCTGGAGGTCGCGGTTGTAGGCCAGGGGCAGCGCCTTGAGGGTGCCCAGCAGGCCGGTCAGGTTCCCGATCAGTCGGCCCGCCTTGCCGCGGGCCAGCTCGGCGACGTCCGGGTTCTTCTTCTGGGGCATGATGCTCGACCCGGTGGACCACGAGTCGTGGAGCTCGACGAACCCCACCTCCCGTGTCGACCAGAAGATGACCTCCTCGGCGAGCCGGCTGACGTCGACACCGACCTGCGCGCACACGAAGGCGAACTCGGCGACGAAGTCGCGGGCCGCCGTGCCGTCGATGGAGTTCGCGGTCGACCCGGCGAACCCGAGCTCCGCCGCGACACCGGTGGGGTCCAGCCCGAGGGACTGACCCGCGAGAGCCCCGGAGCCGTACGGGGAGTCCGACGCCACCCGCGCGTCCCAGTCGGCCAGGCGCCCGACGTCGCGCAGCAGGGGCCAGGCGTGCGCCATCAGGTGGTGGCTGAGCAGCACCGGTTGGGCGTGCTGCAGGTGCGTGCGCCCCGGCATGACCGCACCGAGGTGGGTCCGTGCGTGCTGGGCGAGCACGTCCACCAGGTCCAGCAGCAGCGCTGCCACCGTCGCCGCGTGGTCGCGCAGGAACACCTTGAACAACGTCGCGATCTGGTCGTTGCGGCTCCGGCCGGCGCGCAGGCGACCCCCGACGTCGGGGCCGACCTCCTCGAGCAGCAACCGCTCCAGGGCGCCGTGGACGTCCTCGTCCGAGGGATCCGGGTGGAGCTCTCCAGAGGCGAACCGCTCATCCAGGGAGGCGAGACCGCGCAGCAGCTCCGCGTGGTCGGCGTCGGTGAGCAGGCCGGCCCGGTGCAGCGCGTTCGCGTGAGCACGCGAGCCGGCGAGGTCGTAGGGGGTGAGCCGCCAGTCGAAGTGCGTCGAGCGCGAGAGCGCCTCCAGCTCGGGCGAGGGCCCGCCGGCGAACCGCCCACCCCACAGCTTGCCGGTGTTGGTCGTGCTCTCGGTGCTCACGTGACGTCCTCTCGCGCGGTTCGCACGGCCGCGACGGCGGCCTCCATGATGTCGGGCAGGTCCTCGGTGACGCCGGTGCCGTCGGCGCGCAGCGCCTCGGGCGTCCACCAGGCCGCGCCGAACACGTTGCCCACCTCGGCCGCCTCCAGCCCGTCGAGGCTGACGGCGTCCTCCGCGGCCAGGTCGAGCTCGAGGGGCACCGCCCAGAAGTGGTTGTCGCTGACGTAGTCGCGCCCGTCCCAGGAGAACGGGTGGGTGGCGCGGTGGACCGGGCCCACCAGCGCGGTCGTCGCGACGACGAGCCCGGTCTCCTCGCGCATCTCCCGGACCGCGGCCTCGGGCACCGACTCCCCCGTCTCCACGGCACCGCCGATGCTCACCCAGTGCAGCTCACCCGGACGGGCAGGGTCCTGGCCCTGCAGGAGCAGCACCTGGCCTCCCGCCGAGACGGGCAGGAGCCGCGCCGCCACGCGGTGCACCGGACCGGGGGGCTGGGAGTGGTTGCTCATCAGTCGGTGCCGTACTCCATCGCCGCCGCGTCGAGCGCCACGTCGCTCTCGTCGCCCGCCGCGGCCGGGTTGGCCTCGATGCGCGCCGCCCCGCCGGCGGGCAGCTCGCCGAACAGGGTGCCGTTCTCGACGAGCACCTGCCCTTGGTCGAGCGGCTGGCCCGCGTACATCTCCAGCTTGGCGCGCGAGTCGGCGATGTCGAGGTTGCGCATGGTCAGCTGGCCGATCCGGTCGGTGGGCCCGAACACCGCGTTGTCGGTGCGCTCCATCGAGAGCTTGTCGGGGTGGTAGCTGAACGCGGGGCCGTCGGTGCGCAGGACCGTGTAGTCCTCACCGCGGCGCAGGCGCACCGTCACCTCGCCCGTCACCAGCGAGGCGATCCAGCGCTGGGTGGACTCGCGGATCATCAGGGCCTGCGGGTCCAGCCAGCGGCCCTCGTACAGCAGCCGACCGAGCTTGCGCCCCTCCGAGTGGTACTGGGCGATCGTGTCCTCGTTGTGGATCGCGTTGAGGAGGCGCTCGTACGCCAGCCACAGCAGGGCCATGCCGGGCGCCTCGTAGATGCCGCGCGACTTGGCCTCGATGATCCGGTTCTCGATCTGGTCCGACATGCCCAGGCCGTGGCGACCCCCGATGGCGTTGGCCTCCTGGACCAGCGCGACCTTGTCGTCGTAGCGGCGCCCGTCGATGCTGACGGGCAGGCCGGCCTCGAAGCCGATGGTCACGTCCTCGGCCTCGATGGTCACCGACGGGTCCCAGAACTTCACGCCCATGATCGGCTCGACGGTCTCGAGCGAGACGTCGAGGTGCTCGAGCGTCTTGGCCTCGTGGGTGGCGCCCCAGATGTTGGCGTCGGTCGAGTAGGCCTTCTCCTGGCTGTCGCGGTAGGGCAGCCCGCGCTCGGTGAGCCACTGGCTCATCTCGGTGCGCCCGCCGAGCTCGTGCACGAAGTCCGCGTCCAGCCACGGCTTGTAGATCCGCAGCTCGGGGTTGGCCAGCAGGCCGTAGCGGTAGAAGCGCTCGATGTCGTTGCCCTTGAAGGTCGACCCGTCGCCCCAGATGTCGACGCCGTCCTCGTGCATCGCGCGCACCAGCATCGTCCCGGTGACCGCGCGGCCGATCGGCGTGGTGTTGAAGTACACCCGCCCGCCCGAGCGGATGTGGAACGCCCCGCACGCCATCGCGGCCAGGCCCTCCTCGACCAGCTGCTGGCGGCAGTCGACCGCGCGCGCGATCTCGGCACCGTACTCGAGCGCACGGCCGGGCACCCCGGAGATGTCCGGCTCGTCGTACTGGCCGATGTCGGCGGTGTAGGTGCACGGCACCGCCCCCTTCTCGCGCATCCACGCGACGGCCACCGAGGTGTCGAGGCCGCCGGAGAAGGCGATGCCGACCTTCTGGCCGATGGGGAGGGAGGTCAGGACCTTGCTCACGAGTGCGTTCCTTCTGGGGTCGGGGTCACGTCTGTCTTGTCCTGCGTCGACCCGCGCTGGGCGAGGTCGAGGAAGCGCCGCACCAGGGCGTCGCCCCCGGCGGGGTCTCGGCTGATCACCAGCACGGTGTCGTCGCCGCCGATCGTGCCGAGCACGTCGTCGTACTCCACGCGGTCGAAGGCGGAGGCCAGGTACTGCGCGGCCCCCGGCGGCGTGCGGAGCACCGCCAGGTTGGCGCTCGCGTCGCCGCTCACCAGCAGCTCCGCGCAGAGCCGCGCGAGCCGCTGCAGGGCAGCCTCGGAGCCGGCGGGTGCGGTGAACCGGCGGTCGCCGCCCTCGCCCGGCACGGCGTAGACCATGCCGCCGGAGGCCGAACGCACCTTGAGGGCGTCGAGCTCCACGAGGTCGCGCGAGAGCGTCGCCTGGGTGACCTTCAGCCCGGCTGCCGCCAGCAGGTCGGCGAGCTCGGTCTGGCTGTGCACCTCGCGGTTCGAGACGAGCTCGACGATCAGCTGGTGCCGGGCGGTCTTGGTGACGGGCCGGGCGGCCTCGCTCATCGTCCACCTCCGGCAGGTCCGGCGGAGCGCTCGAGCAGGAAGGCCAGCACCGCCTTCTGGGCGTGACGACGGTTCTCCGCCTCGTCCCAGACGACGCTGCGCGGACCGTCGAGGACCTCGGCGGAGATCTCGTTCCCGCGGTAGGCCGGGAGGCAGTGCATGACGATGGCGTCCGAGGCTGCGTGCGCGAGCAGGTCCGCGGTCACCGACCACGGTCCGAGCACGGCGCGGCGCGCCTGCGCCTCCTCCTCCTTGCCCATCGAGACCCAGGTGTCGGTGACGACGACGCCGGCGCCCTCCACCGCGGCCCGAGGGTCGCCCACGGCACGCACCGAGCCTCCGGTGAGAGCAGCGATCTCGGAGGCATGCTGGAACATCCGGGCCGCGGGCAGGTATCCGTCGGGCCCGCTGACCACCACGTGCATCCCCGCCGTCGCGCCGGCCAGCAGCCAGGAGTTGCCCATGTTGCACGCGGCGTCGCCGAGGAAGGTCACGTGCTGTCCGGCGAGCTCGCCACGGTGCTCGCGCACCGTCTGCAGGTCGGCCAGCAGCTGGCAGGGGTGGAAGTCGTCGGTCAGGGCGTTGACGACCGGCACCCCGGCGTGCGCTGCCATCTCCTCCAGGAAGTCCTGGCGGTAGGTCCGCCAGACGACCGCGGCGGCCTGGCGACCCAGCACCTTCGCGACGTCGTGCACGGACTCGCGCACACCGATGCCGGCCAGCGCGCCGTCGACCAGCATCGCGTGACCGCCGAGCTCGGCGACGCCCGCCGCGAAGCTGGTCTGGGTGCGCAGGGTCGGCTTGTCGAAGACCATGGCCACGCTGAGCGGGCCGGCGAGCGGGGTGGCGCCGAACGGGTCGTGCTTGAACCGCGCGGCCAGCTCCAGCACCTCCGCCTGCTCGGCGGGGCTGAGGTCGTCGTCTCGGAGCAGGTGTCGCGTGGTGGCGGGAGCGCCGCTCACCGCTCGATCCCGGCGGCGTCGAGGATCCCCGGCCAGGCGGAGAGCAGCGCGTCGACGTCGGCGTCGGTGACCACCAGCGGCGGCGCGAGGCGCACGCGGTCGGGCCCCGTGGCGTTGAGGATGAAGCCGGCGGCCTGCGCGGCCTCCACGACCGCCGGCGCCTTCTCCTCGCGCAGCGTCAGGCCCACGAGCACACCGACGCCGCGCACCTCGACGACCCGGGGGTCGGCGGCGACCCCGGCACGCAACCGCTCGCCGACCGTCGTCGCCCGCCCGAGCAGGTCGTCGTCGCTGATGGTGTCGATGACCGCCAGCGCTGCCGCGGTGGAGACCGGGTTGCCGCCGAACGTGGTGCCGTGGTTCCCGGGGCCGAGCAGGGTCGCTGCCCGACCGAAGCCCACGAGAGCACCGATCGGCAGACCGCCGCCCAACCCCTTGGCCAGGGTGACGACGTCGGGCTGGACGCCCGAGGCGTGGCTGGCCAACCAGGTGCCGGTGCGGCCCATGCCGCTCTGCACCTCGTCGAGCCAGAGCAGTGCTCCGGCGCGAGCAGTGATCTCTCGCGCGCCGCGCAGGAAGTCCGTGGACGCCACGTTGACGCCCGCCTCGCCCTGGAGCGGCTCGATGACCACGGCCGCCGTCTGCTCGTCGACCGCCGCGGCCAAGGCGTCCAGGTCACCGAACGGCACCCAGGTGACCTCGCCGGGGAGCGGCTCGAAGGGCTCGCGGTAGGCGGCCTTGGAGGTGAGCGCCAGGCTGCCCATCGTCCGGCCGTGGAACGCGTCCTCCATGGCCACCACCCGGGTGCGACCGGTGAGCCGGGTGAGCTTCAGCGCCGCCTCGTTGGCCTCGGCACCGGAGTTGCAGAAGAACACCCGGCCCTCGGGGGCCACCTGGCCAGGCGCCGGCAGCAGCTGCAGGAGCCGCTCGGCCAGCTCGACCTGGGGCGGGGTGGTGAAGAAGTTGGAGACGTGGCCCAGGGTGCGCAGCTGCTCGGAGACCGCCGCCAGCAGCGCCGGGTGCGCGTGACCGAGCGTGTTGACCGCGATCCCGCCCAGGAAGTCCACGTACTCGTGCCCGTCGGCGTCCCACACGTGCGCGCCGGCGCCACGGACCAGCGCCATCTTGGGCGGGCCGAAGGTGTTCATCAGCGCGGCGGCGTAGCGCTCGCCCCACGCGGCGTTGCCTCCCTGCGACGTGCTCACGATGCGTCCCTGGCCTTCCGGGTCTTGGTCTCGACGCCGGGCAGCACCTGGGTGCCGACGCCCTCCTGAGTGAAGAGCTCGAGGATCACCGCGTGCGGTTCGCGGCCGTCGACGACCGTGGCGCGCGGGACGCCCCCCTGGACCGCCTGCAGGCAGGCGCCCATCTTCGGGATCATGCCGCTGGCGAGGGTGGGCAGGATCCGCTCCAGCTCCTCGGGGTTGATCTCGCCGATCACCTCCTCGGGGTCCGGCCAGTCGAGGTAGAGGCCCTCGACGTCGGTCAGCACCAGCAGCTTCTCGGCTCCCAGTGCGACCGCGAGGGACGCCGCGGCGAGGTCGGCGTTGACGTTGTGCACCTGGCCGTCGACGTCGGGCGCGACGCTCGAGACCACGGGCACGCGACCGGCCTCGATGATGTCGAGCACCGCCTCGGGGCGCACCCGGGTCACCTCGCCCACGAGGCCGAGGTCGACCTCCTCGCCGTCGACCACGGTGCCGGTCTGCTCGGCGGTGAACAGACCCGCGTCCTCGCCGGAGAGACCGACGGCCAGCGGGCCGTGCTCGTTGATGAGCCCGACCAGCTCGCGCTGCACCTGGCCGACCAGGACCATCCGGACCACGTCCATGGCCTCCGGTGTGGTGACACGCAGACCCCCCTTGAACTCCGAGGTGATCCCCAGCCGGTCGAGCATGGAGGAGATCTGCGGGCCGCCGCCGTGCACGACCACGGGCTTGAAGCCCGCGAAGCGCAGGAAGGCGATGTCCTCGGCGAACGCGCGCTTGAGCGTGTCGTCGGTCATCGCGTTGCCGCCGTACTTCACCACCACGATCTTGTGGTGGTAGCGCTTGAGCCACGGCAGGGCGGCGGCGAGCGTGCGCGCCTTCGCCTGGTCGGGCTTGCTGGCGTCGGTGGTGGAGTCGCTGGTGGAGTCGGTCATGTCCTCGGTCCGTGCTGGTCGGCGGGCTGGTCCGGAGCGGTGCTCACTGGGTCATCACTGCGTCAGGAGGAGTACGCGCTGTTCTCGTGCACGTAGGCGTGCGTGAGGTCGTTGGTCCACACCGTGGCGCGGTGGGCACCGGCCTTCAGGTCGACGGTCACGCTGACCTCGCGCGCCGAGAGGTCGACGCCGGCGGGGTCCTCCGCCGGAGTGGAGTTGCGACACACCCAGACCCCGTTCATCGCGACGTCGAGGTCGGCGGGGTCGAACGCGGCCTGCGTGGTGCCCACGCTGGCCAACACCCGGCCCCAGTTGGGGTCCTTGCCGAAGACCGCTGCCTTGAACAGGTTGCTGCGCGCGATGCTGCGCCCCACCTCGACGGCGTCGTCCTCGGAGGCCGCGTTGAGCACGGTGATGGCGATCTCGTGGTCGGCGCCCTCGGCGTCGGCGAGCAGCTGCATGGCGAGGTCGGTGCAGGCCCGGGTGAGCGCCTCGGTGAAGTCGGGCAGCGAGGGCGTGATGCCGCTGGCGCCGCTGGCCATCACGGTGACGGTGTCGTTGGTGCTCATGCAGCCGTCGGAGTCGAGCCGGTCGAAGCTCACCCGGGTGGCGGCGCGCAGCGCCCCGTCCAGGTCGGCTGCAGGCACCACGGCGTCGGTGGTGAGCACCACGAGCATGGTGGCCAGCTGCGGGGCGAGCATGCCGGCCCCCTTGGCCATGCCGCCGATGGACCAGCCGGCACCCTCGACGACGACCTGCTTGCTGACCGAGTCGGTGGTCATGATCGCCTCGGCCGCCTGCTCGCCGCCCTCCGCGGAGAGCGCGGCGTGTGCGTCGTCGACGCCGGCGAGCACGGTCTCGCGGGGGTTGGTGAGACCGATCAACCCCGTGGAGCAGACGACGACGTCGCCGGCGCCGATGCCCACGTGCTGCGCGACCCGCTCGGCCACGGCGTGGGTGGTCTGGAACCCCTCGGGCCCGGTGTAGCAGTTGGCGCCGCCGGAGTTGAGGACGACGGCGCGCACGACGCCGTCCTTGACGACCTCGCGGCTCCACAGCACGGGGTTGGCCTGGCAGCGGTTGGCGGTGAAGACGCTGGCGCTGTCGTGCTGCGGCCCGTCGTTGACGACGAGCGCGACGTCGCGGGCGCCGGTTGACTTCAGGCCGGCGGCGACGCCCGAGGCGCGGAACCCGGCGGGGTGCGTGATGCTCATTACGGGGCGATCCCTACGGAGGTCAGGCCCAGGCCCTCGTCGAGGCCCAGGGCGAGGTTCATGCACTGGACGGCGGCGCCGCCGGTGCCCTTGGCGAGGTTGTCGACCGCACCGACGGCGACGAGTCGTCGCGCGTGCTCGTCGACGGTGACCTGCACGTGCACGGCGTTGGAGCCGAGCACCGACTGCGTCTGCGGCCAGAGCCCGTCGGGCAGCAGGTGCACGAAGGGCTCCGCGGCGTAGGCCTGCTCGTAGACCTCGCGCGCGCGCTCGGCGGTCACGCCGTCGGCCAGCCGGGCCGAGCAGGTGGCCAGGATGCCGCGCGACATGGGGACGAGCAGCGGCGTGAAGCTCACCGACACCTCGCCCTCGACGAGCCCGGAGAGGTTCTGGGTGATCTCGGGAGTGTGGCGGTGCACGCCGCCGACGCCGTAGGCGCTCGCGTTGCCCATCACCTCGCTGCCAAGCAGGTGCGGCTTGGCGGCCTTGCCGGCGCCGCTGGTGCCGGAGGCCGCCACCACGACGACGTCGGGCTCCACGAGCCCGGCCGCGACGGCGGGCGCGAGGGTCAGCGTGCTGACGGTCGGGTAGCAGCCGGGCACCGCGATCCGGGTGGCGCCGCGCAGCAGCTCGCGCTGGCCGGGCAGCTCGGGGAGCCCGTAGGGCCAGGTGCCGGCGTGGGAGCCCCCGTAGAAGCGCTCCCACTCCCCCGCGTCCTGGAGGCGGAAGTCGGCGCCGCAGTCGATCACGACGACGTCGTCGGGCAGCGCCGCCGCGATCTCGCCGGACTGCCCGTGCGGCAGCCCGAGCACGACGACGTCGTGACCGGCCAGCACGTCGAGCTCGGTCGGTTCCAGCACCCGGTCGGCCAGGGGTAGCAGGTGGGGCTGGAGGGTACCGAGGCGCTGACCGGCGTTGCTGCCGCCGGTGAGGGCCCCGATCTCCACGGAGGGGTGCCCCAGCAGCAGCCGGAGCACCTCACCCCCGGCGTACCCGCTGGCTCCCGCCACCGCCACCCGCGTCGTCGTCATGCTGCATGACTATACACAACTCTGCATGTTCATGTTCGACGGGGTGAGCGAGGAGAAACCGGTGGTCGTCGGCCCGGGCGACTCCTACCGTCGCCACATGACGTCCCCACGCGGCCCGCTGACCGCCGCCGACTACCTGCACCACCTGCGCGCGGACTCCGCCCGGGCCCGCACGGTGCTGCGCGACGCCGACCCCTCGGCCCGGGTGCCGGGCTGCCCGGACTGGAGCGTCGACGACCTGCTCTGGCACCTCGGCCCGCAGGTGCAGGGGTTCTGGGCGTACGTCGTCCGCCGTCGCCCCGCTCCCCCGGCGGACTGGGAGGAGCCGACCCGCCCCGCGGACCACGCGGGCGTGCTCGCCGCCTTCGACGAGGCGCACGCAGCCCTGGTGACCGCACTCGAGGCGGCCGATCCCGCCGAGGAGGCCTGGAGCTGGTCGCCGGACCAGACCGTCGGCTTCACCCTGCGGCGGCAGGCTCACGAGGCACTCGTGCACCGCGTCGATGCCGAGCAGGCCGCGGGGGTGGACCCGGCACCCATCGACCCGTGGCTGGCGGCCGACGGCGTCGAGGAGACGCTCGCGGTCATGTTCAGGGGCAAGCCCGACTGGGGTGTCTTCGCAGCCACGGGCCAGCACGTGCGGGTGGACCTGACCGACGCTGCCGCGCCCGTGTGGGTGCAGCTGGGCCGGTTCACCGGCACCGACCCCGAGGGCGGGCGCCACGACCTCGACGACATCGCGGTGGTGCCCGATCCCCACGTCGAGCCGGACGTGGTCATCGCCGGACCGGCTGCCGCCGTCGACCTCTGGCTGTGGCGGCGTGGCGACGACGCCGCCGTCACCGCGACCGGCGACAGCGAGGCCCACGCGCGGTTCCTGGGCTGCGTCGCGCACCCCATCGAGTAGCGCATGTCGGCCGCGCCGTCGCCAGCGCCCGAGCGCCGGCTCGACGGTCCCGGAGGCCGCAGGTCAGCGCTGGACGGCGCCCACCCGCTCGGTGGCCAGGGCGACGGCGGCGTCGCGGGCGGCGGCGGTCTCCTCGTCGGTGAGGGTGCGGTCGGGGGCGCGGAAGCGCAGCGCGAAGGCCAGCGACGTGCGGCCCTCGCCCACCTGGACGCCGGTGTAGACGTCGAAGAGCCGCACCGACTCCAGCAGGTCGCCCGCGCCCTCGCGCAGCGCCGCCTCCACGGCAGCGGTCGGCACCGAGCTCTCCACCACCAGGGCGACGTCCTCCTTGGCCAGTGGGAAGTCGGAGAACGACGGCGCCAGCACGCGCTCGGGGGCGTGGGCCATCAACCGGCCCAGGTCCACCTCGGCGGCCACCGACCGTGCCGGCACGCCGTGGGCCACGCACACCCGGGGGTGCAGCTCACCGGCGTGGCCGAGCAGCTCCCCGGCCTGGCCGTCTGCTCCGGCGACGTGGACCGCGGCACACCGACCCGGGTGCCAGGGCGCGACCGCGGCGGGCTGCACGACCAGCGGCACGTGCAGCGCGTCGGCGACGGCGCGCACGGCGTCGAGCGCGTCGGCCCAGGTGACGGCGCGACCGGCGCCCCACCACCCCGCGCGCTCGCGCTCGCCGGCGGCCACCAGCGCGAGGTGCTCGGGCTGGGCCGGCAGGGCGGCGTCGAGCTCGGCGACCTGCTCGGGGGTCGGCCGGGTGTCGACGCCGAAGATCGGCACGGCGCCGCCACCCTCGGCACGGGCGGGCAGGGTGACCGTGGCCGTCTCGAAGAGCGCCGCGCTCGTGGCCCCGCGCCCCGCGTTGCGGGCCAGCTGGCCCAGCAGCCCCGGGAGCAGGGTCGTCGTCATGAACGGCTCCTCGGCCGAGAGCGGGTTGGCCAGCCGCAGCAGCCGGCGTCGCTCGTCGTCGGCGGGAAGGCCCAGCCGGTCCATCGCGGCCTCACCGACGAAGGGGAAGCTGATGACCTCGACCAGGCCCTGGCCCGCCAGGGTGCGACCGACGCGTCGGCGCAGCCGCTGCACCCGGGTGAGCCCACGGCCACCGGTGGGCGTGGGCAGCACCGAGGGCACCTTGTCGTAGCCGACCAGGCGGGCGACCTCCTCGACCAGGTCGTAGGGGTCGGTGACGTCGGGCCGCCACGGCGGCGGGGTCACCGTCAGCGTGGTGCCGGCCTCCTCGACGGCGCAGCCCACGGCGCGCAGGTGCTCGACGGCGGTCGCCGGCGCGATCTCCATGCCGGTGATCCGCGCCGGGAGGTCGGCCTCGACGGTGATGGTGGGCTGCGCCGGTGCGCTGCCCACCACGGTGACACCCGGCTCGGCGGTGGCGCCGCCGTGCGCGACGAGCAGCTCGACCACCCGGTCGGCGGCCGCCTCGCAGATGGTGGGGTCGACGCCGCGCTCGTTGCGCTTGCCGGCCTCGGAGGTGATCCGGTGGCGGCGCCCGGTGCGGAACATCGCCACCGGGTCCCAGTGCGCCGACTCCACCAGCACGCGGGTGGTGCTGACCGACATCTCGGTGGCCTCGCCACCCATGACGCCACCCAGGCCGATGACGCCGGAGTCGTCGGTGACGACGAGGTCCTCGGTCGAGAGCGCGCGGTCGGTGCCGTCGAGGGTGGTGAGCCGCTCGCCCTCGTGGGCGCGCCGCACGCCAACCGTGCCGGTGAGCTTGTCGGCGTCGTAGCCGTGGATCGGCCGGCCGGTCTCGAGCATCACGTAGTTCGTGACGTCGACCGCCAGCGAGATCGAGCGCATGCCGGCCTGCTGGAGCCGGCGCGCCATCCAGTCCGGCGTCGGGGCGGCGGCGTCGAAGCCGCTGACGGTGCGGGCGACGAACACGGGGCAGCCGACCGCGTCGTCGATCGCGACGGGGTGGCCGGCAGCGTCGGCCGGTGGCACCGACCGGTCGCACGGGTCGCGGAAGGCGACGCCGAAGGAGGTCGCAGCCTCGCGCGCCACGCCGCGGATGCTCAGCGCGTAGGCGCGGTCGGGGTTGATCTCCATCTCGATGGTCGTCTCGTCGAGACCGAGCAGCGGACGGGCGTCCTCGCCGGCGGTGCCGGCACCGGCGGGCAGCACGATGATGCCGTCGTGGTCGTCACCGAGGCCCAGCTCGGCGGCGGAGCAGATCATGCCCGCCGAGACGTGGCCGTAGGTCTTGCGCGCGGAGATCGCGAAGCCGCCCGGCAGCACGCCGCCGGGCAGCACGACCACCACGAGGTCGCCGGCGTCGAAGTTGTGCGCGCCGCAGACGATGCCCTGGGGCTCGCCGGTGCCGTTGGCGTCACCGACGTCGACGGTGCACCAGTTGATGGTCTTGCCGTTCTTCTGCGGCTCGGGCTCGCGGGTGAGCACGCGGCCCACCACCAGCGGGCCGGTGATCTCGGAGCCCGGCGAGTGCAGCGCCTCGAGCTTGAGTCCCAGCGCCGTCAGTCGGGCGGCGAGCTGCTCGGGGGCGAGGTCGGCGGGCAGGTCCGCGTGGTCGCGGATCCAGGAGACGGGTGCCAGCACGGCGGGTCAGAGCTCCGTTCCGAAGGCCGAGGAGTAGCGGACGTCGCCCTCGAAGAAGTCGCGCATGCTCGCGGCGCCGCTGTGGAACATGAAGGCGCGGTCGATGCCCATGCCGAAGGCGAAGCCGGTGTAGGTGTCGCTGTCGACGCCGCAGGCGGTGAGCACCCGCGGGTTGACGACGCCGCAGCCGCCCCACTCGATCCAGCCCTCGCCCCTGCAGGTGCGGCAGGAGGCGACGGCGGGCTCGGCGCCGCGGCACACGAAGCAGCGCAGGTCGACCTCGGCCGAGGGCTCGGTGAAGGGGAAGTAGGAGGGGCGGAAGCGGGTGCTGATGCCCTCGCCGAACAGTTGCTCGGCCACGTGGTCGAGCGTCCCCTTGAGGTGCGCCATCGTGATGCCGCGGTCGACCACGAGCCCCTCGACCTGGTGGAACATCGGGCTGTGGGTGGCGTCGTACTCGTCGGTGCGGAACACCCGGCCCGGGCAGATCACGTAGATCGGGGGCTCGCGGGTCAGCATCGTGCGCGCCTGCACGGGCGAGGTGTGGGTGCGCAGCACCACGTGGTTCTCGGCCGGCTCGGTCCAGAAGGTGTCCTGCATGGTGCGGGCGGGGTGGTCGGGCCCGAGGTTGAGCGCGTCGAAGTTCAGCCACTCCGCCTCGACGACGGGACCCTCCGCCACCTCCCAGCCCAGCCCGACGAACAGGTCGGCGATGTGCTCGCTCATCAGGGTGATGGGGTGGCGGCTCCCCTGCGGGAGCCGGTCGGTGGGCAGCGTGACGTCGACGGTCTCCTCGACGAGCATCCGCTCCTCGTGCTCGACCTCGAGCTCGGCCTGCCGGGCGGCGAGCGCCTGGTTGACCTCACCGCGCGCGCGGCCGACGCGCTGCCCGGCCTCCTTGCGGGCGGCCGGCGGGAGGGCACCGATCTCGCGGTTGGCCAGGGCCAGCGGCGAGCGGTCGCCGGCGTGGGCCAGGCGCACCTGCTTGAGCTGGTCGAGGTCGGCGGCACCCGCGATGGCAGCCAGCGCGGCCTCGCGGGCGGCGTCGACCGCCTCGGGCTTCACGTCGGTGACCTCCACGGGGTCGAAGTCGGTGTTGGGTCCGGACACGACGGCGAGTCTAGGAAGGGTCCCGGACGGCCCGCGACCGGGTTACCCGCTCAGAGGTCGTCCTCCCCCATCAGCGGCCACCCCACGGTGATCCGCGCGCCGCCGCCGGGGGCGTCGTCGATCTCCACGGTGCCGCCGTGCGCCTTGACCAGGCCGCCCACGATGTAGAGCCCGAGCCCCGAGCCGCCGCGGGCGCCGCCCTTCCAGAACTTGGTGAAGACCCGACGACGCAGCTCGGCGGGGATGCCCTCGCCCTCGTCGGTGACGGTGATCGTCGCGCAGGGCGGCTCGACGTCCGGTGCGACCCCGAGCGCCACCACCACCTGGCCCTCGCCGTGCCGCACCGCGTTCTCGACCAGGTTGGTGACCACCTGGGTGAGCTTGTCGGGGTCGGCCAGTACCTCGATCTCCCCGACCCCCGCGGGCAGGTCGAGGTCGATCTCGCGGGCGGTGCCGGCCGCGACCGACTCCACCACGCGCCGGACCAGCACGACGGCGTCGCACGGCCGCGGGTAGAGCTGCAGGCGGCCGGTGTCGATGCGGGCGACGTCGAGGAGCTCGGCGATCAGCCGGCTGAGCCGGTCGGAGTCGGCGCTGACGGTGGTCAGCATCAGCTTCTTCTGCTCGTCGGAGAGCTTGTCCCAGCGGTTCAGCATCGCCTGCACGAAGCCCTTGACACCCGTGAGCGGTGAGCGCAGCTCGTGCGCCACGGTGGCCACGAGGTCCGAGCGCTCCCGGTCCAGCCGGGCACGGCCACGCCCGGAGCGCAGTGCGATCGTCAGCCCCGTGACCGGACCTCCGGGCCGTTCCCGCAGCACCCGTGCCGCCACCAGGACCTCGGTGCCGTCGGGCAGCAGCCAGGACTGCTCGGGGATGCCGGTGATGGTCGAGAGGCCGGCGAAGGGGCGGGTGCAGGCCCACCAGTCGCGGCCCTCCTGGTCCTGCAGGCGCAGCACCTCGGCCGCGTCGCGGCCCACCAGCCGCTCACCGCCCCCCAGCATCCGGGCGGCGGTGGCCGAGACCAGCCGCACCCGCTGCTCGGCGTCGACGACGACGACTCCGTCGGGGAGCGCGTCGGCCAGGGACTGCGCGTCGGCCACGTGGTCTGCCACGCCCGCACTCTAACGATCCGGTCACGGCCCTCCTCCCGGGACAACCACGGCGTCAGCCGTAGCGTCTCCTCCTCACGACCCGTCCCGAGGAGGACCCGTGCCCGCACCGACCCGCCGCCCGCGCGGTCTGGCCGCCGCACTGCTGGCCGCCACCGCAGTGTTCGCGACGACCCTGTCGCCGTCGACGACGCCCGTGGCCGCCGGGGCGGCCGGCTCCGCGGTTGCGTCGACCCAGCCGGCCGACTACCGCTTCCTGCGCGCTCAGGTCTTCAACGCGCCGGGGCTGGGCCAGCTCGCCGTCGGCATGCCGACGCCGCGGGTGGTGAAGGTCCAGCACCGGCTGGAGGGCGAGAGCACCTGGTCGGCACCGAC
This sequence comes from Nocardioides nanhaiensis, assembly GCF_039542785.1. Lineage (NCBI taxonomy): Bacteria > Bacillati > Actinomycetota > Actinomycetes > Propionibacteriales > Nocardioidaceae > Nocardioides > Nocardioides nanhaiensis. The sequence continues at coordinate 409,356 of NZ_BAABIM010000005.1, read as the reverse complement.
GACGCTGTTCCGGCGCGAGGGCGTGACGTGCGGCGACATCGGCGGCCACGCCTCGCCGGGCGGCGTCGCGCTGATCCTCGAGTGCGACTCGCCGTTCTACATCGAGGACGCCCCGGTGAAGAGCCGAGCCGTCGTGACCCGCGACCTCACCACCTTCGCGATCCGCCAGCTGCCCGGCGAGGCCTACACCGACCCCGGCATCTCGCCCAGCGGCGAGCACGCCGTGTGGCTGGCCGGCTACGGCGGCAACTTCCTCACCTGGAACGCGGACTCCGGCTTCTCGCCGCTGCGCAGCAGCAGCTTCGACAGCGACTCCGGCGGCGAGGTGGCGGTGGTCGCCGACGACGGCACGGTCACCATCGCCGGCAGCTCGATGGAGGGTCGCGGCTGCGGGGTGGGGCTGCTGGCCGTCACGCCGGACGGCGCCGAGAGCGAGCAGCGCGTCGCCCTGGCACCCGGCACCCCGGGCACCTGCTCGGAGTTCTCCGCCGACGCCGCCTCCAGCACCCGGGTCACCGCCGCCGACCCGCGCCCCGAGAACAGGTGGGTGGTCGGACGTGACGACGAGTCCTCCCCCTGGCGCGTGATCGCGACGGCGCCCGTGGCAGCGCCCAGCCTCGCTGACTGGCCACCGAACCCCCGCCGCGGCATCGCCGCGGCGTTCTCGAGCGTGCCTGGCCAGCCGCTGCTGGCGCTCGGCAGCCCCGACCGGCGCCGGATCCAGGTGCAGTCCTACGACGCCGCCGCGCAGGAGTGGTCGCCGGCCCGCACCGTCTACGACCACGGCTTCCCGGGGTGCACCACCGACTACCAGCCCCTGGTCCGGTCCTCGGCGGTGCACGCGCTGGTGCTCCACTGCTGGGCGAAGCGCCGCGCCGACGGCGACTACCCGCCGCAGGGGCGCGGCCTGCAGACGTTGCCGCGCGACCAGCGCCGCGTCGTGCTGAGCGCGGACGGCGCCACCTGGCGGACCGTCGCCGTGGGCGCCCGGCCGGTGACGCCCTCGCTCGACCGCGCGCAGGTCGCGGCACCGGGCAACCGCGTCACCACGATCGTCTCGGCCTCCGGCGTCGTCCGGGTCCCGGCCACCACCCGTGGCCGGTGCGAGGCGGTGCTGCCCACGGACCCCCGCGGCCTGCTCCGCCTGGCCGCCACCCGCGGCTCGCGCGGCTTTCCCGCGCGCCTGCAGCGCTGGACCGGCAGCCGGTGGCGCTCGATCGCGCGCGTGCCGGTGCCCGCGGCGGGCACCTGCCGCCGGGTCGTCACCTTCGACGCCGACGCGCCTGCGGGACGCTTCTTCTTCGACTCGAGCAGCCCCCGCGCCGGCGGGCTGCAGGTCGTCCGGACGAGCGACGGCTACGAGGTGCGGCGCACCCGTGGGTTCTGAACCCGGTCGTACAGGTAGGCGCGCGCGGCGTCGAGCCACGGGTCACCCTCCCGGTCGCGTGGCGCGGCCCCACGCCCTGGCACCATCACGTCCACGTCGAGGTCGAGCGGGTCCCGGCGCCCCTCCGGCTGCGACCTGATCCCCACCTCCGAGGAGGTCGGCAGCCGGGCAGCGGCGTCGAGCACGTGCTCTAGCCAGCGGGTCACCGCACGTCGTTCCTCCCGAGCCACGGACCGTGGGGCCCGGTCGGTGACCGACAGGATCCGCTCGACGACCACGCGGTCGTACTCGGTGCCGACGACCGGCGCCCACGCCTGCATCCACGGCGGGAGCGTGGGCTGGTCCTGCTGCATCTCCAGGAGCACCTGGACGGCTCGGGCGTCCACCACCTGCTCGCCGGAAGCCAGGCGCAGCGTGCCCTCGCCCATCACGGTGACCCGGTCGGCGGCCAGGTAGCCGGCCGCCGTCGCCCGCAGCGCGAGCTCGGCGAGCGCCGCGGGCCCGTCCGCAGCCGTGACCCGCAGCTCGATGTCGTCCTCGCCGAGGTAGACCTGCGCGGCGGTGCCCGACAGCTCGGTCCCCTGCACCAGCGCCGTCGCCACGCGCTCCGCGGCGTCCGGGTCCTCCAGGCGGCCGTCCACCGTGGGCACCGGCTCTTCCGGCACGACGAGGTCGCCGTACTCGTCGAGCTCAGCGCGTCCCGCGCCGACCGTCAGCCAGGCGGCGCCGTCGACGGCCTCGAGCTCCGCGACCGCCTCGAGCGCACCCGCGACCTGCTCGACGTCGGCGTCGGGCGCCAGGTCGACGACGGCGCGGGTGATCGAGTAGTCCGAGTCCTCGACCGGGTCGGTGCTCACCAGCGCGTGCTCGACGCCGGACAGCTCCAGCAGGTCGGCGGTGTCGTCCTCACGCACGCCGTCGCCCTGGGCGCCACCGATGCTGATCGGCGAGGTGCAGGCCCCGGACGCCCCGAGCACCACGGCGGCCAGCACCCCGGCGAGGACCCTGCGGCTCACCGCACGGCCCCGCGCTCGCGCAGGTAGGCCTCCGCGCGCTCGCTCAAGGCCGAGGGACGCCGGTCCCCGTTCGGCGTCTCCGCGCCGCGACCGACGCTCACGAGCACCTCGGCGTCGCGCAGCGGGTTGGTGGCGTCGTCGGCCCCACCGGAGGTGTAGACGTGCAGGCGCGACCCGCGCGGCAGGGTGGCGAGGGCGTCCAGGCCGGGGAGCGCCGCTCGCCACAACGCCTCTTCGGCGCGTGCCCGGGCACGCCGGTCCAGCTGGGGCGGATCGGCCACGTCGAAGGGCAGCGTCATGTCGATGTTCTGGTCGCGGTACACGTCGACCTGGATGCGCGACCGCTCCACCCAGGGCAGCGGCCCGCGCACCCGCGCGAGGCGCTCGTAGGCGGCCAGGGCCTGCTCGTCGAGGCCCGGGACGGCGAGGTGGCCGCCGAAGGTCAGGATCCCGCGGCTGATGGTGGAGGAACCGTTGACGCTGCCCGCCGACACCGTGGCGGAGTCGACCCGGCCCAGCAGGCCCGAGTCGAGCAGCAGGCGCGCCGGCTCGACCACGGCAGCCGCGTCGTCGGCGTCCACGGCCGCCTCGAGCACCGGACGCTCGAGTCCGTCACCGGTGTCCGGCAGGCCCACGCCGTCGTCGAGCGGCTGCGACACGTACACGCCGATCTCCTCGGGGAGGAGATCACGCGCCTCGACGAGTGCGGAGACCATCAGGAAGCGCTGCTCCTCGGTCTCGCCCAGCGAGCCCAGGGCGGCGGTTCCGCTCCCGGGTGGGGGGTCGTTGACGGCACCGGGCCCGATCGTCAGCGTGGGGGCGCCGCCCGACTCGCCCATCGCCTCCAGCACCGCGATGACCTGCTCGGTGGTGGCGTCGAGCTCCATCTCCACTCGGGAGACCCGATCGGTGAGCTCGTCGACGGCGTAGGTGACCACCTCGGCATCGGCGACGCCTGGCATGGCCAGCAGCGCCTCGGTCTCCTCCTCCTCGAGCCCGACGTCGTCGCCCTCGTCGCCCTCGTCGCCCTCATCGTCGTCACCCGACCGGTCGTCGGGCTCCGTCTCCGGCTCGGCGTAGGGATCGGTCTCCCCCTCCCCGCCGCTGGTCCCGCCGGTGCGCGTCTGGTCGTCCGCGCAGGCGGGGGTGAGCACGAGCAGGGCGGTCAGCAGCGCAGCGGCGCTGGTGGCGCGACGGCACCGGGGCGGTCGAGGACGCATGCGGGCGTCCTACCCGCGCTCGAGCGTGCTCACACCGTGGAGCGCTCGGTCAGGCGCGCTGGGCACGTGCGCTGGCGTAGAGGCACAGCGCAGCGGCGGTGGAGAGGTTGAGGCTCTCGGCCCGGCCGTGGATCGGGATGCGCACGCGGTGGTCGGCCAGGGCCGCCAGCTCGGCGGGGAGGCCGTGGGCCTCGTTGCCGAACAGCCATGCGGTCGGGGCGGCGAGCAGGTCGTCGGCCTCGAACAGGTCGACGTCTCCGTCGGCCTCGGTGGCGAGCACGGTGAGGCCCGCCTGCTGGGCGGCCCGCACCGCGGCGGCCGCGTCGCGCTCGACGGCGACGGGCAGGTGGAAGGCACTGCCGACGCTGGCCCGCAGGGTCTTGGGGTTGTACAGGTCCACCGAGTCGCCGGCCAGCACGACCCCGTCGGCCCCGGCGGCGTCGGCGCACCGGATGACCGTGCCGGCGTTGCCCGGGTCGCGGACCTCGGCGCACAGCGCCACGAGCCGGCCGGTGAGTGCCGCGGTGAGCTCGACGTCGACGAGGCGCCCGACCGCGACGACGCCGGCGGGGCTGACGGAGTCCGAGAGCGCCTCCAGCGCCCGGGGCTCCACCAGCGTCAGCCGCACGTCGTCGGGCAGCGCGGGCACCAGGTGCTCGGCGCCGGGGCGCACCAGCACCTCGACCAGGCAACCCGCCTCGAGCGCGGAGGCGACGGCCTTCGGGCCGTCGGCGAGGAACAGCCGCCGCTCGGATCGCTCCGAGCGGCGGCTGAGCCGTCGCAGGTCCTTGAGGCGAGCGTTGCTCGCCGCGAGGGGGGTCAGGCCGAGGCCTCGGCCTTGGGCGCGTTGACGTCCGCGGGCAGGGCGGCCTTGGCGGTCTCGACGAGTGCGTTGAACGCGGCGACGTCGTTGACGGCCAGCTCGGCGAGGATCTTGCGGTCGACCTCGACGCCGGCCAGGCTCAGGCCCTGGATGAAGCGGTTGTAGGTCAGGCCCTGGGCACGCGCGGCAGCGTTGATCCGCTGGATCCACAGGCGGCGGAAGTTGCCCTTGTTCTTGCGGCGGTCGTTGTAGCTGTAGACCAGCGAGTGGGTGACCTGCTCCTTGGCCTTGCGGTACAGGCGCGAGCGCTGGCCGCGGTAACCGCTGGCGCGCTCGAGGGTGGTCCGACGCTTCTTCTGGGCGTTCACTGCGCGCTTGACGCGTGCCATGGGGTTGCTCCTCGGTACTGGGGTGGGTCAGGAAGTGCTGTGGGGTGCGCCGTGACTGATCAGCGCAGGTCGGCTGCTGGTCAGCGGCCGAGCATCTTGCGCGCACGGCCGTAGTCGGCCTTGGCGATCTCGGTGGTCCCGGACAGGCGGCGGGTGACCTTGGAGGCCTTCTTCTCCAGGTTGTGCCGCTTGCCGGCCTTCTCGCGCAGGATCTTGCCCGACCCGGTCACCTTGAAGCGCTTGCTGGCACCGGAGTGCGTCTTGTTCTTCGGCATGTCGTGCTCTCTCTCTACTCGTGCTGCTCGTGCCGGTGTGCCCTCGCGGGCAGGCACGGCGTGGCCTCGGATGGGTCAGGCTGGGTCAGGCGTCGATCTCGGGGTCGAGGTTCTCCGAGCGACCCCGCTCCTTCTTCTGCGCCACCGGGCCGGCGGCGTGGGCCGCCTCGCGCTCGGCGTCGTGCTCGGCCTGCTCGGCCTCGCGCTCGGCGCGCTTGGCGTCCTTGGCCGCCAGGTGGTCGGCCTTGGCCTCGGCCTTCTTCTTGTGCGGGCCCAGGACCATGATCATGTTGCGCCCGTCCTGCTTGGGCGAGGACTCGATGAAGCCCAGCTCGGTGACGTCCTCGGCCAGGCGCTGCAGCAGCCGGAAGCCCAGCTCGGGGCGGTGCTGCTCGCGACCGCGGAACATGATGGTGATCTTCACCTTGTCACCGGCCTTGAGGAACCGCACGACGTGACCCTTCTTGGTCTCGTAGTCGTGCGCGTCGATCTTCGGCCGGAGCTTCATCTCCTTGATGATCACGTTCGTCTGGTTGCGACGCGCCTCACGGGCCTTCTGGGCGTTCTCGTACTTGAACTTCCCGTAGTCCATGAGCTTGCACACGGGCGGCTTGCCCTGGGGCGCGATCTCGACGAGGTCGAGGTCGGCCTCCTGGGCCAGCTTGAGGGCCTGGTCGGTCGGGACGATGCCGACGGTCTCGCCGTTGGGTCCGACCAACCGGACCTCGGGAACCCGGATCCGATCGTTGATGCGCAGCTCGGTGCTGATGTGTCCTCCAGTGTGTTCGGGGCCGGAGACACAAAATGCCTCCGCTGTGTCGCAAGCGGAGGCCAGTCGTGCTGCCCCGGTGCGCACCCGGATCCGCGAGGATCTGGTGGTGGGTGCGGTGGTCGGGACATCTGGGACCGGACCCGACGACCTGTGCTGCAGGGCGGTCGATGCGGGTGGGAGACCGTGGTGCTGGTCCCCGCTTGTGGATCGGTGGAGCGGGCTCGGGAGCACGCCTCACTGATCGGTCAACGCTGCATGCTATCCGGAGATTCCCCCGCGGATCCAATCCAGGCCAGCTCCTCGCCGACCCGCACCAGTCGGGCGCCCGCGGCGACGGCCTGCAGATCTGCCCCTTCGAGCACCAGGCGGGTCGGCCCGGCGACGTCGAGCACGATCGCGGCCGCCCCCTCCTGCAGCGCCGTCTGCGCGGCGAGCTGCGCCGCCACCGGCACGGGCCGGGCGTCGGCGCGCCACTGCTGGAGCGTCGCGGTGCCCGAGAAGGCCAGCAGCGCCGTCCGCCCGTCCGCCCCGGTGAGCAGGACGGTGGCCATGTCGCTGCTCTTGTCGCGGGCCAGCCCGTCCGGGCCCACCTCGACCTCGCCGAGCACGGCCACGACCGGCACCAGCAGGCGTGCCGTCGCCAGCGCCCCCAGGGCCGCGGCCTTCAGCTCGAGGGCGTCGGGATCGGCCGCCAGCGCGGCCAGAGCACGCGCCAGCCCGACGTCGGGCGAGCCGTCGTCGTCGGTGTAGGGCGATCCCTGGAGCAGTCGCTCGCGGTCGGCGGGCGACTGGTCGGGTGGGCCGGGCTGCTCGCTCATGCCCCCAGTCTGACGCCTCGTCGCGCGGCGGCGGGCGACGGGCACGGCGTCCGGGCTAGTGATCTGGTGCACAATCTCGCCTAAGTCGAGTGTTCGAGTTGCGTTAGTGCGTTTATGTCGGTACGAATGGCGCCCATGACGACCTACCTCTCTCCCAGCACGCCGGCCGCGGCCGTGCAGGAGCCGGTCCCCACAGGGCCCGGCGCCCGCGCGAGGCGCCGCCGACCGGGGTTCGGCTGGCTACGGCGCTGGGTCTCCCCCGTCGCCATCGTCCTGGTCTGGCAGCTGCTCAGCAGCACCGGCGTCCTGGACGAGCGCACGCTGGCCGCCCCCACGCAGATCCTGGCCACCGGCGTGGAGTACACCGCCAGCGGCGTGCTGCCCGAGGCCATCCTCGCCTCCCTGCAGCGGGTCCTGCTGGGCTTCGTGATCGGTGCGGTCATCGCCCTGGTGCTCGCCGTCGTGGCCGGCCTCAGCCGGATCGGCGAGGACGCCATCGACCCGCCCATGCAGATGCTGCGCACGTTGCCGCACTTCGGCCTGATCACGCTGTTCATCATCTGGATGGGCATCGGCGAGGCGCCCAAGGTGGCCCTGATCGCGCTCGGCGTGGTGTTCCCGCTCTACCTCAACACCTTCGCCGGCATCCGCGGCATCGACCGCAAGATCCTCGAGGCGGCCCGCTCGATGCACCTCACCCGCGCCCAGCGCATCCGCCACGTCGTGCTGCCCGGCGCGCTGCCGCAGGCCTTGGTGGGACTGCGCCAGAGCCTCGGCATCGCCTGGCTCTCCCTGATCGTCGCGGAGACCATCGCCCCCCAGACCGGCCTCGGCCACATGATCAACCAGGCCAAGGAGTTCCTCCAGATCGACGTGATCGTCCTCGGCCTCGCCGTCTACAGCCTGCTCGGGCTCGGGACCGACGCCATCGTCCGCTACCTCGAGAGGAAGGCCCTGGCATGGCGCGCCTGACCACGGATCCCACGACCACCGACCGCCGCCCCACCGACCTGGTGGCCCGCGTCCGCCGTCACAACCGCTCCTTCGGCAGCACCCACGTGCTGCGCGAGGTCGACCTCGACATCCGCCCCGGCGAGTTCGTGGCCCTGCTGGGCCGCAGCGGCTGCGGCAAGTCCACCCTGCTGCGCAGCCTCACCGGTCTCGACCCGGTGCCCGCCGGCGAGGTGGAGGTGCACGGCCGCACCGGCGTCGCCTTCCAGGAGCCCCGGCTCCTGCCCTGGAAGTCGGTGCGCGAGAACGTCGCCCTGGCGCTGCTCAACACCGAGCAGCGCGACCGGCGTCACGGTCTCGCCGACGAGACGCTGGCCGAGGTGGGCCTCACCGAGAAGCACGACGCCTGGCCGCTGCAGCTCTCCGGCGGGCAGGCCCAGCGGGTCTCGCTGGCGAGAGCGCTGGTGAGCAACCCCGAGCTGCTGCTGCTCGACGAGCCGTTCAGCGCCCTCGACGCCCTGACCCGCATCGAGATGCACCAGCTGGTGATCGAGCTGTGGCGACGCCACTCCATGGCGATCCTGCTGGTGACCCACGACGTCGACGAGGCGCTGGCGCTGGCCGACCGCCTGCTCGTGCTCGACCAGGGGCGCATGTCGCACGCGTGGGAGATCACGATCCCCCGCTCGGACCGCGCCCCCTCCCGACCCGAGATCGCCGGCCCCCGCGCCGAGATCCTCACCGCCCTGGGGGTCAAGCCGACCCCGCCCAACCCGAACCGCGCCGCGCACAGCGGCCGAGGAGCAGCCTGATGACCAGCACGACGAGCCGATCCCTCACCCCGTCCCGCCGTCTCGCGGCCAGCCTCGGGGGCGCGCTGCTCGCCGCCGGCCTGCTCGCCGGCTGCGGCGGCGACGCCACCGGCAACGAGGCCGCCGTCAACGACGACGGCTCCGTGGACCTCGAGCAGGTCACCCTGATCGTCGGCGACCAGAAGTCCTCGGCCCAGCAGGCCCTGCTCGACGCCGCCGGGCTGGAGGACACCGAGTACGACATCGAGTACAAGGAGTTCACCTCCGGCCCGCCGATGCTGCAGGCCCTGGACTCGGGCGCGCTGCACGTGGCCTACGTGGGCAACACCCCGCCCATCTTCGCCGCGGCCTCGGGCAGCGAGTTCAAGATCGTGCAGGCCTCCACCTACGGCGGCCTGGGCGACGCGATCGTGGTGCCGCAGGACTCGCCGCTGCAATCCGTCGCCGACCTGGAGGGGAAGAGCATCGCCGTCGCCAAGGGCAGCTCGGCCAACTACAACCTCGTCGCCCAGCTCGAGGCCGCCGGCGTCGACTACGCCGACGTCCAGATCGAGGACCTGCAGCCCGCCGACGCGCTGGCCGCCTTCAGCAGCGGGCGTATCGACGCGTGGGTGATCTGGGAGCCCTTCACCTCCCAGGCCGAGCTCGAGGCCGACGCCCGCGTGCTCGCCGACGGGCAGGACCTGGTCAACGGCATGAACTTCCAGGTGGCCTCCGACGTCGCCCTCGACGACGAGGCCACCAAGGCCGCCCTCGAGGACTACCTGGCCCGGATCACCGAGGCGCAGGTCTGGGCCTCGGAGAACCGCGAGGAGTGGGCCGACATCTGGGCCGCCCAGACCGGGCTCTCCCCCGACGTGACCCTCGCGGCCGCGAAGAAGCGGCCCATCCAGATCCTCCCCGTCGACGAGGGGGTCATCGGGTCCGAGCAGGAGATCGCCGACGCCTTCGCCGACAACGGCCTGCTGCCCGAGCCGGTGGAGGTCGCCGACTACTTCAGCGACGAGTTCGACGCCGCCCTGGCGCCGTTCATCGAGCAGACCGCTCCGTGAGCGGCCCGGCACCCGCGGGTCCCCTGACCCTGCACTGGTTCCTGCCCACCTCCGGCGACAGCCGTGGGCTGGTGGGGGCCGGCCAGGGCGCGCCGCTCGACCAGGGGCGTGCGGGTGAGGCGACCACTGACGGAGTCCAGCGGCCCCCCGACATCGAGTACCTGGCGCACGTGGCGCGCACCGCCGAGCAGCTCGGCTTCGAGGGTGTGCTCACTCCCACCGGCACGTGGTGCGAGGACGCGTGGCTCACCACGGCCGCACTGCTGCGCGAGACCTCGCGGCTGAAGTACCTCGTGGCCTTCCGGCCCGGTGTCACCCACCCGGTGCTCGCCGCCCAGATGGCCGCCGCCTACCAGCGCATCTCGCGCGGCCGGTTGATGCTCAACATCGTGACCGGCGGCGAGCCCACCGAGCAGCGACGCTTCGGCGACCGGCTCGACAAGGACGCCCGCTACGCCCGGACCGACGAGTTCCTCGAGGTGCTGCGCGGCACCTGGGAGCAGGCGCCCTTCGACTTCGAGGGCGAGCACTACAGCGCCGAGGGCGCGCTGGTGCGCGGCGGCATCGACCCGCGGCCACAGCTCTACTTCGGCGGCTCCTCGCCCGCGGCGGGCGAGGTCGCGGCCCGGCACGTGGACGTCTACCTGACCTGGGGCGAGCCGGTGGAGCAGGTGGCCGAGAAGGTCGCCTGGATCCGCCGGCTGGCGGCCGCGCGCGGTCGCACGCTGCGCTTCGGCCTGCGGGTGCACACGCTCTCGCGCGACACCTCCGACGCGGCGTGGTCGCACGCCCAGCACCTGCTCGACGGCCTCGACCGCGACGTCGTCGCCAAGGCCCAGGAGGCCATGTCGCGCAGCGAGTCCACCGGCCAGCAGCGGATGAGCGCGCTGCGCTCCGGGGCGGGCGCCCGCGACTGGGAGGACGCCCGCGCGCTCGAGGTCTCCCCCAACCTGTGGTCGGGGGTCGGCCTGGTGCGCGGCGGTGCCGGCACCGCCCTGGTGGGCAGCCACGAGGAGGTCGCCGACCGGCTCGCGGAGTACCAGGAGGCCGGCATCGACGAGGTGATCCTCTCGGGCTACCCGCACGTCGAGGAGGCCTACTGGTTCGCCGAGGGCGTGCGCCCGGTGCTGCAGCGGCGCGGGCTCGTGGCGCCGCCTGCGTCGTATGACAGGCTGGACGGGTGGACGACGTCAGCTGGGCAGCGCTCACCATCAGCCTCACCGTCGTGGGCGGCCTCCTCACCTGGGTCGCCTACCGCCGCTGGGGTCTCGCGGCCGGCCTGAAGGGCGCCGGGCTCAGCCTGCTGCCGCTGGCGGCCTACCTGACCGACACCCTGCGGATGGCCACGCGCATCGGCGACGCCGTCGTCGACTGGGCCACCGCGCTGGTGTTCAGCCCCTCGGTGTGGGCCGGTGTCGTGGTCGCGGGTCTGGGCGTCGTCCTGTTCGTGATCGGCCGCGGCATGCAGGCGCGCGGCAGGGGCACGACGCCGCGGCCTCGCGCCGCAGCACCGGCCGCCGCCGCACCCGACCAGCGCGAGCCCCTGCCCCGTGGCCGCGGCAAGGCCGGTCGCGCCGAGCCGGCGGTCGGTGACGACGACCTCGCCGACATCGAGGCCCTGCTCAAGAAGCGCGGCATCACCTGATGGTCGGCTCGGCCGGCGCGTCCGGCTCGGCGGCACCGGCCGCCAGCACGCTGGTGGAGCGCAACCGGCTGTGGGCTCGTCTGGAGTCCGCGGTGCGCACCGCGCCCGGGCCACTGCCGACCCCGGTCGGCGTGGTGGACCTCGACGCCTTCGACGCCAACGCCACCGACCTCGTGCGCCGCGCCGCCGGCAAGCCCGTGCGGGTGGCCTCCAAGTCCGTGCGCGTGCCCGAGCTGCTGCGCCGCGTGCTGGCGCGCGAGGGGTTCGACGGCGTGCTCGGCTACACGCTGGCCGAGGCGCTGTGGCTGGTCGATCACGAGGTCAGCGACGACGTCGTCGTCGCCTACCCGACCGTCGACCGCGAGGCCCTCGGCCGGCTGGTCGCCTCACCCCGCGCGGCCGCCCGGATCACGCTGATGATCGACGACGTCGCGCACCTCGAGGTGGTCGACAGCGTGCGCTCCTCCACCGCGGTGCCCGTGCGGGTCGCGCTCGACGTCGACGCCGGCCTGCGGATGGGCGGCCAGCACGTGGGCCCGAAGCGCTCACCGCTCTACGACGCAGCCAGCGTCGTCGCCCTGGCTCGCACGGTGACCGAGCGACCGGGCTTCCGGCTCGTGGGCGTGATGACCTACGAGGGGCAGGTCGCCGGGGTGCCCGACGACGTGCCGCGCCAGCGCGCCAGGTCCCTGGTCGTGCGCCGCCTCAAGCAGCTCTCGCTGGTGCAGCTCGAGGAGCGGCGTCGCGCCGTCGCCGACGCGCTGCGCGACCTGGTGGAGCTGGAGTTCTGGAATGCGGGGGGCAGCGGTTCGGTGGAGACCACCGTGGCCGACCCCGTCGTCACCGAGGTGGCCGCCGGCTCCGGGCTGCTGGTGCCCACCCTCTTCGACCACTACCAGTCCTTCACCGGCCGCCCCGCCGCGTTCTACGGCCTGCCCGTGACGCGGCGACCCTCGCCGCAGGTGGCGACCGTGCACGGCGGCGGGCTCCTCGCCTCCGGCCCCGCCGGCGACGACCGGCTACCCACCCCCTGGGCACCTGCCGGGCTGCACCTGACGGGCCTCGAGGGCGCCGGCGAGGTGCAGACCCCGCTCACCGGTCACCCCGCCTCCACCCTGGTGATCGGTGACCTCGTGTGGTTCCGGCACGCCAAGTCCGGCGAGCCCTTCGAGCACCTGCCCACCGTGCACCTCCTCGAGGGCGACCGCTTCACCTCGGCGGTGGCCAGCTACCGAGGTCATGGCCTCGCGTTCTGAGACCCCGGCGGGCCGTCCGGGCGTGGTGGCCGCGACCGTCGTCGACCTGGCCCGCTCCCGACCGGCCACCCTCGGGGTGGGGCGCCTGGTGTGCGTCGACGGCCCGGCGGGCTCGGGCAAGACCACCCTGGCGGCCGCCGTGGCCGCGATCACCGGTGCCCAGGTGGTGCACATGGACGACCTGATGCACGGCTGGGAGCACGCCACCGACACGACGGCCCAGCTGCGTGGCCTCCTGCAGCCGATGGCCGACAGCCGACCCGGACGCTACGAGGAGTGGGACTGGCACCAGGACCGCGTGTCGCGCGAGGTCAGCGTGCCCGCCGCCCCCTGGCTCGTGGTCGAGGGTGTCGGCTCGGGCAACCCGGAGGTCGCGCCGCTGGTGACCGTGCTGGTCTGGGTGGAGGCCGACGACGACCTGCGCCTGACCCGCGGCCTGGAGCGCGACGGCGTCGCGATGCGCGAGCACTGGCTGGGGTTCATGCGCGACGAGGCGCTGATGTTCGCCGAGCACCGGACCCGCGAACGGGCTGACGTTCTCGTCGACGGCACCGGGGCTGCGGCTCCGGTGCTGCGCGACCTCCGGTGATCGATCTCGCCCGCCTCGTCGCTGTCAACGGGTCGGTGTCTCGTGGTCGGTGTGCCCGCGCCGGTAGCACGGCCGGTCTCACCGTCAAGGACCTCACTTCGTTCGGCCGCTTCGCGGTCGGCGGAGCCGACCGCGAAGCGGGGCGGAGCGCAGCGGAGCTCCTTGACGGCGAGAGTCGGACGGCTACGCGGCGCGGGCCCACACCCACCACGAGCGCTGACCCGCCAACAGCAGCGCGGATCAGCCGTCGCCGTGCGGCCGGTCCACCAGCCACTTCAGCTGACGCACGGCCCGCCGGGCGCGGGCGCCGTCGGAGGACTGGATGGCCAGCGCGGAGACGGTGGTGCCGTCGGCGAGGTCGAGGGTGGCCCAGGGGGCACCGGGGGGCATCCGGACGGCGACGATCTCGGCCCAGCTGTACTCGTGGCGCCGGTAGCCGTTGACGACGATCAGCTTGTCCATCTCGGCGTCGACGCGCGAGCGGATGAGGGCGTAGAGCGTCGCGAACCCCAGCAGCATCAGGGCGATCACGGTGCCGCGCTGAAAGGTGGTCACGGACGCGCGGGTCTCGGCGTCGAAGCCGAGCCACAGGAACACCATGATCAGCAGCAGCACGCCCACCGAGACCGCGGCGGCCACGCGGGGACCGAGCGGACGCCAGGTGCGGGGCAGGGCCACCGCCGCGGGGTCAGAGCCGGCAGGCATGGATGTCGGTGAGCAGGATGCCGCGGGCACCCAGGTCGTAGAGATCGTCCATGAGTCGCTGTGCTCCCTCGCGCGGCACCATGGCCCGCACCGCCACCCAGCCCTCGCGACGCAGGGGCGCAACCGTGGGGCTCTCGATGCCGGGGGTCAGGGCGGTCGCGGCGGTGAGGTGCAGCTCCTCGATGTCGTAGTCCATCATCACGTAGCTGCGAGCCACGAGGACGCCCTCGACGCGTCGACGGAACACCTCGAAGCCGCCGGGGACCGAGCTGCCGCGGGTCACCAGCACGGCCTCGGACTCCAGGATCGTCTCGCCGAACGTCTCCAGGCCTGCGCGACGCAGGGTGCTGCCGGTCTCGACGACGTCGGCGATCACGTCGGCGACGCCGAGCTGGATGCTGGTCTCCACCGCACCGTCGAGCCGGGTCACCGAGGCGTCGATGCCGCGCTCGGCGAGGAAGGCGCGGACCACCCCGGTGTAGCTCGTGGCGATGCGGGTGCCCGCCAGCTCGGCGAGGTCGGAGTAGCGACCTGCGGGCCCCGCGAAGCGGAACCGGCTGCGGCCGAAGCCGAGCCCCATGACCTCCTCGGCGGTGGCGCCGGAGTCGCGCAGCAGGTCGCGGCCCGTGATGCCGACGTCGAGGGTGCCCTCGCCGACGTAGAGCGCGATGTCACGCGGGCGGAGGTAGAAGAACTCGACCCCGTTCTCGCGGTCGAGCAGGGTGAGCTGCTTGGAGTCCTCGCGCTGGCGGTAGCCGGCCTCGCGCAGGATCTCGGTGGCGGCCACGGAGAGCGAGCCCTTGTTGGGCACGGCCACCCGCAGGAGCGCGGCGCTGGCGTCGGTGGTCACGGTGTCGGTCCTGGTGGTCTCGGGGGAAGGGGCAGGGAGCGGCGAGGAGCCGCTCAGAGGTGCGCGTACACGTCGTCGAGCTCGAGGCCGGAGGCCAGCATCAGCACCTGCGCGTGGTAGAGCAGCTGGCTGATCTCCTCGGCGGTGCGCTCACGCCCCTCGTGCTCGGCGGCCATCCACGACTCGGCGGCCTCCTCGAGGAGCTTCTTGCCGATCGCGTGCACCCCGGCGTCGAGCGCCTTGACGGTGCCCGATCCCTCGGGGCGGGTGGTGGCCTTCTCGCTCAGCTCGGCCCACAGCTCCTCGAACGTCTTCACGGGCCCTCAGCCTACGGTCCGCAGCGTGCGGGCGGTCAGCAGGGCGGCCGAGGTGGCCTCGTGCCCCTTGTCCTCCGCCGAGCCCTCGAGCCCGGCCCGGTCGAGCGCCTGCTGCTCGGTGTCACAGGTGAGCACGCCGAAGCCCACCGGCACCCGGTGGTCGAGCGAGACGCGCAGCAGGCCGTCGGTGGCCGCCGAGCAGACGTACTCGAAGTGCGGGGTGCCGCCGCGGATCACGACGCCGAGCGCGACCACGGCGTCGTAGCCCTGGGCGGCGCACGCGTCGGCCACCACGGGCAGCTCGAACGTGCCGGGCACCCGGACGACGTCGGCGCGGGTGACCGAGAACTGCTCCAGCGCGCGGTGCGCGCCGGCGAGCAGCCCGTCCATCACCTGGGTGTGCCAGCTCGCGGCCACGACGGCGACGCGCAGGTCGCTGCAGTCGACAGGCTGGGTGGCGGGGGCTCCGTGGCCGCTCACTGGTCCTCCTGGAAGGGGCTGGTCGGGGTGTCGCCGAGGTCCGGCAGGTCGTGGCCCATCCGGTCGCGCTTGGTCAGCAGGTAGGCCAGGTTGTGGTCGTTGGGGCGCGGGGTGAGCGGCACGCGCTCGGCCACGGGGACCCCGAAGTCCTCGAGGTTGCGCACCTTGTCGGGGTTGTTGGTCATCAGCCGCACGCTCTCGACCTTCAGGTCGCGCAGGATCTGGGTGGCCGTCCCGTAGTGGCGTGCGTCGGCCGGCAGACCGAGGTCGAGGTTGGCGTCGACGGTGTCGCGACCGCCGTCCTGCAGCTGGTAGGCCTGCAGCTTGGCGACCAGGCCGATGCCTCGGCCCTCGTGGCCACGCAGGTACACCAGCACCCCGCGCCCCTCGCCCACGATCCGCTCCAGCGCCTCGTCGAGCTGGGGGCCGCAGTCGCAGCGGGCGCTGCCGAAGACGTCGCCGGTGAGGCACTCCGAGTGCACGCGGGTCAGCACCGGCTCGCTCCCCCAGCCCTCGCTGAGCGCGTCGCCGTGCACGAGCGCGATGTGCTCGGAGCCGTCGACGGTGATCCGGTAGCCCATCGCGGTGAAGTCGCCGTGGCGGGTGGGCAGCCGGGTCTCGGCGACCCGCTCCACGAGGTTCTCCGTGCGCCGGCGGTAGCGCACCAGGTCGGCGATGCTGATCATCGCCAGGCCGTGCTCGTCGGCGAACTCGCGCAGCTCGGGCCCGCGCTTCATGGTGCCGTCGTCGTTGACCACCTCCACCAGCACGCCGGCCGGGGTCAGACCCGCCATCCGCGCCAGGTCGACGGCGGCCTCGGTGTGGCCTCTGCGCACCAGCACACCGCCCTCGCGGTAGCGCAGCGGGAAGACGTGCCCGGGGCGGGTGATCTCCCACGGCTCGGTCGCCGAGTCGGCCAGCACCCGTGCGGTGTGGGCGCGGTCGGCGGCGCTGATGCCGGTGCTGACGCCGTCGCGGGCGTCGACCGAGATCGTGTAGGCCGTGCGCAGCTTGTCCTTGTTGTGCGGCGTCATCAGCGGGATCTCCAGGCGGTCCAGCATGGCCGCCGGCATCGGCACGCAGATCACCCCGCTGCTGTGCCGGATGGTGAACGCCATCAGCTCCGGGGTCGCCTTGCTCGCGGCGAAGATGATGTCGCCCTCGTTCTCGCGGTCCTCGTCGTCGACGACCACGACGGCCTTGCCGGCGGCGATGTCGGCGACGGCGCGCTCGATGCTGTCGAGCCGGACGCCGCCGTGCTGGACGGGGACCTCCAGCCCGGGGACGGGCGCCAGGGGGTCGCTCATGCGGGGTTCCTTTCCTTCCAGTCGAGCAGCCGCTCGACGTGCTTGGCGAGCACGTCCACCTCCAGGTTGACCCGCTCCCCCGGGGCACGGCGGCCCAGGGTGGTGCGGGTGAGGGTCTCGGGGATGAGGCTGACGGTGAAGCGGTCCTCGCCCGCCTCGACGACGGTGAGGCTGACACCGTCGACGGTGATCGAGCCCTTGTCGACCAGGTAGCGGGTCAGGCCGGCGGGCGTGTCGGGCAGGGCGATCTCGACGACCTCCCAGTGCTCGCTGGGGGTCCGGGCGACGACCTCCCCCACGCCGTCGACGTGGCCCTGGACGATGTGCCCGCCGAGCCGCTTGTCGGCGGTCACGGCGCGCTCGAGGTTGACGACGTCGCCGGGGCCCACGCCGAGCAGGCTGGTCTTGTCCAGCGTCTCCTGCATGACGTCGGCGGTGAAGGTGGTCTCGGTGCGGGTGGCCACGGTCAGGCAGCACCCGTTGACGGCGATGGAGTCACCGAGACCGGCGTCCTCCAGCACCGTGGCGGCGCGGACGGTGAGCCGGATGGCGTCACCCTGCTCCTCGACGGCCTCGATCGTGCCGAGCTCCTCGACGATCCCGGTGAACATCAGTGGTCTCCTCCCGGCGCCAGGGTCAGGCGCACGTTGGGCTGGTCGTGGGGGTCGGTGGGGTCCAGCGGCGCCAGCACGGTCACATCGGTGACCCGGGGGCGCAACGCCGCGGCGATCGTGCCGATTCCGAGGTCGCCGACGCCGGCCAGCCCGGACCCCAGGAGCACAGGAGCCACGTAGGCCACGATCTCGTCGACGAGACCTGCGCGCAGGAACGCGGCCGCGAGCGTGGGACCCCCCTCGAGGAACACGTGCCGGCGCTCGCGCTGCTGCAGCTCGGTCAGCGCGGCCCGCGGGTCGCGGGTGCGCAGGTGCAGCGTCTCGGCGTCGTCGTTCAGCACCCGGGCCTGCGCGGGGAGCTCGCGCTCCCCCATGACGACGCGCAGCGGCTGCTGCGCGCGGGGCGCGGGCACGCCGTCGGCGTCGCGCACGGTCAGCAGCGGGTCGTCGACCGCGACCGTCCCGGTGCCCACCAGCATCGTGTCGGCCATCGCCCGCAGCCGGTGCGTGTCGAGGCGGGCGGCGGCGCTGGAGACCCAGCGGCTGGTGCCGTCGGCGGCCGCGCTGCGACCGTCGATCGTGGTGGCGAGCTTCCAGGTGACCAGTGGCCGCCCGTGGGTGACGGCGAAGGTCCAGGCGCGGTTCAGCGCGGCGGCGTCGTCGGCCAGCAGGCCCTGCTCGACCTCGACACCCGCCTCGCGCAGCGTCGTGGCGCCGCCCGCCGCGACCGGGTTCGGGTCGGCCTGCGCGAACACCACGCGCCGCACCCCGGCGGCCAGCAGCGCCCCGGCGCACGGACCGGTACGCCCGGTGTGGTTGCACGGCTCGAGCGTAACGACGGCGGTGGTGCCGCGGGCGTGCTCACCGGCCAGGCGCAGCGCGTCGGCCTCGGCGTGCGCGGTGCCGGCCCCGCGGTGGTGACCCTCCGCGACCGTCCGCCCCTCGTCGTCGAGCAGGACGCACCCGACCCGGGGGTTGGGGCCGAGCGGGACGCCGGGGGTCGCCGCCAGCGCGAGCGCACGACGCATCGCGTCGCGCTCGGCGGGGCTGGTGCTCACGTCGTTCCTCCGGGTCCGGCACTGGGGCTCACGGACTCCGGGGCGACGGCTCAGCCGGCACTGCCCGCGCTGCGCCCGGGCGGCGTCGACGTCACCTGCGTGCACTTCCCATCCGGACTCTCACCGTCGGTCCAGGAGTTCCACCTGGTCCACCGGTCACTGGTTGTGACCGGGTCGCGGACTGTCACCGCCGGCTCGGAATTTCACCGACCCCAGAGCACGCGAGCTCTCACTCGTCGGGCGCAAGCCTGCCACACCCGCCACCGTGGCGCGTATGACGCTGCTCACCGGGTCATCAGCGCGTCGCCGAGCAGGGACTCGGGAGAACCTTCCACCCCACCGTCCCGGGGGTAGCGTGATGCGGTGGCCGTGACCGAGGTGGACGTCGACGGCGTCCTGGAGCACATGAACGCCGACCACCTCGAGGCGAGCCTGAGCATCGCCCGGGCCCACGGCTACCCGGCCGCGCTGTCCGCGGAGATGACCGGGGTGGACGAGCACGGCGCCACCTGGCAAGTCGTCGACGCGGGCGGCGCCGAGGCCATGCTGCGGGTGAGCTGGCCCGGCGGGCCGGTGGCGGACACCGCCGGCGTGCGTCGCGAGGTGGTGGGGCTCGCCAGGTCCGCGCGCGGCTGACACCGGACGACGACGTCAGCGCCAGGTCAGTCGTTGCACGCTGAGCGCGGCGCACGGATTGGTGCCCGGAACCACGGCGCTCGCGGTGAGGCGAGCGCCGGAGACCCAGTGCCGCCACGCCTCCTCGAAGGCGACCGCGGCGGCCCGCGTTCCGCCCAACGACGGCGGTACCGGGTGCTCCGCGGTGCCGTCGACCTCGCGGCCGTCGACGGAGACGGGCCGGCTCAGGAGCGAGCTCTCGTGGTGCACCGGCGCCACCGCCTCGGCCAGCACGGTGGCGAACAGCTCGCTCTCGCGGCGGGCCACGAGGGGGTCCGCGCTGCTCGGCTCGAGCCGGATCCGGGTGCTGCCGTCCTCGGCCCGGTGCCACTCCACCGCGGTGGCACCCTCGCCCACGCGGCCGAGCGCGTGCAGGGCGTCGGCCACGACCCACGCCAGGCGCGGCAGCGAGGGCGGTCGCGAGGCGGCCAGCCGCAGGGCGCGCACGCGGTCCCGCCGGACCCGGTGCGCCGCGGCGAGACCCGATGACCAGCCGCCCAGGACGACGGCGGCGAGGCCGATCCCGACCGGTCCGGAGGCCCCGAGGCCGAGCCCGAGCGCGCTCAGCGCGCCGACCCCGGCGCCCGGCACGCTCACCGCAGTGCCGAGCACCTGCAGCGGCGTCCACCCCGTGCTCCCCGGCCCCTCGAGCCCGTCCTCGGTCAGGCGCACCACCGGCGGGGTGGGCCGGGCGGTCTCGGCCGTCTCGGGCAGGCGGTCGGCGCCCGTCGTCGGCGTCAGCCAGACGCTGACCAGCAGCTGGTCCCGGTAGGGCTCCCCCACCCGCCACGTCACGGCGATCGCGGAGCGCTGCTCCACCCGGGCCAGCATCGTGTCGTCGATGTAGCGGCACACGTCGGTCGAGGGCGTCCGGTGCGGCGAGAACGAGGGGTGGATGCGCGCCACGCCGTCGACGACGTCGCCGGTGGCGTCGACGCCCACGTACCCCTGGTGCTTGGCCACGAGTCGCTGCCAGTCCAGGTCGCCCTGGGGGTGTCGGTCGTGCAGGCACACCACGGTCCAGTTGACGGCGACCTTGGACGGGTCGAGGGGGTCCACCCGCAGCGTGCGGCCACGGGTCTGGGTGACGGCGCTGGCGGAGGTGATGCTGCTGAGGTCCACCAGCCCGCTGGCCTTCGGGGCGTCCCACCCCTCGCCGAGCAGCGCGCGCGTGCCCACGAGCACCCGGCACTCGCCGGCCAGGAAGTGGTCGGTGGCGGCGCGCACCCACACCCGCGGGTTCCAGCCGGTGACGCCCGGCGCGGCGGTCAGCTCCGCGACGCCGTGCTCGTCGGGCTCACCGAGCTCGAGGTCGACGTCGACGCGGCGGCGCAGGGCGTCGAGCGTCGCGGGGGCGCCGGCGACGGTCCGACCGGTCACCATCAGCGCACCGAGCTCGCCGACGACCGGGTCGGCCAGCAGCAGGCCGAGCACGAAGCGCGCCGACCCGGCACCCGGGTGCAGCACACCACGCAGGTCGGCCCGCACGGCGCCGCCGTCCTCCTGGTCGCAGATCACCAGCATCGCCATCCGCGCACCGAGTGCCCGGTGCTCGGCGCGCACGATCTCCACGGCTGCCCGCGACTTGGCCTCGCTGCGCGCGAGCACCCGGTCGACACCGGTCCGCACGCGGCGCGCGCCGTGCGTCGTCAGCTGGTGGCCGACGACGGGCAGCAGCCCTCGCACGACATCCCGGGCGGCCTGGTCCGCAGGGTGCTCGGAGCCGGCCAGCACGTCGTCGAACCAGCCGTCCACCAGGCGCGCCCAGTCGTCGGCGGTCGGCGGGCGTCGCAGCTGCTCGGCCCCCGCGGGAGGGCGGAGGTCCTCCGGCAGGTCGACGTGCCCCGCGTGCCCCAGCCGCAGCAGCGCCGCCGCCAGGTCGGGCTGCCTGCCGGTGCGGAGCTCGAACCTGCCGGGGGTCGCCAGGTGCCGCTGCACCCAGGCCCGGAACGAGGTGGATCCCAGGTCGGGGTCCAGCAGCGTGGCCGGGAAGGTCTCGAAGGCGGTCGCCTGCTCGTCGAGCCAGGCCGTCTCGGCCGGCGCGGGTGGCGTCAGCCACGCCAGCTCGGCGAAGGGCGCCAGGTATCCCTCCCGCACCCCGGCCGGGATCGAGGAGCTGTGGACGACGTCGCCGAACAGCTCGTCCACGAGCGCCTGCTGGCTGCGTGTCAGCGTGGCGGCCGGCGTCGCGGTCAGGCCCAGCACCCGCGCCTGCGGCAGCAGGGCCAGGACCTCGGCCAGCAGGCGACCCCAGACCTCCAGCAGGTGGTGGCACTCGTCGAGCACGAGCGTCAGCGGCCCCGCGTCGCGCAGCGACTCGACCAGCGCGCGGCCGTTCGGGTGCAGCCGGCCCAGCTCCCCGTCCGGACCCTCCTCCTCGTCCACGCCCTCACGCTCGCGGTCGGCGGCACCGTGGAAGACGGCCAGCGACTGGTAGGTCAGCGAGACGACGTCGGCGCGCAGCTCGCGATCGGTGCCGACGGTGACCGGGTTGGCACCGGTGGCGTCGGCGAGGTCGAGCCAGGTGCGCACCCACTGCCCCTGGATCGCCGAGTTGGGGCTGAGCACCACGGCGCGGGTGCCCACGCGACGGATCGTCTCGCAGCCGACGAGCGTCTTGCCGGCCCCGGGCGGCAGCACCACCCAGGCCCGACGACGGTCTGCGGCCCAGGCCGCGTCGAGCGCGTCGAGCGCCTCGGCCTGGTGCCTGCGCAGCGGGTGCGGGTAGCGCAGGGCCCGGAAGGCCTCGGGTCCCTGGCGCATGCGCTGTCCTGACCCTCGGCCCGGGCTCTCAGCCTGCTGCCGCTGCCTGCTGAGCCGCCCCCTGGGCAGCGGCGCGCAGGCTGGCCACCATGGCGTCGGGGTCCTCGGCGGAGTAGACGGCGCTGCCGGCGACGAACACGTCGGCCCCGGCCTCGGCGCAGCGCTCGATGGTCTCCAGCGAGACGCCGCCGTCGACCTGCAGCCAGGTCTCGACCCCGTGCTTGTCCATCAGCGCCCGGGCGCGGCGGATCTTGGGCACCACCAGGTCGAGGAACTTCTGGCCGCCGAACCCGGGCTCGACGGTCATCAGCAGCAGCATGTCGAGCTCGGGGAGCAGGTCCTCGTAGGGCTCCACCGGCGTGGCCGGGCGCAGGGCCATGCTGGCGCGTGCCCCGGCGGCGCGGATCTCGCGCGCCAGCCGCACCGGCGCGCGCGCCGCCTCCACGTGGAAGGTCACCGAGCCACAACCGGCCTCCACGTAGGCCGGCGCCTCGTCGTCGGGGTTCTCGATCATCAGGTGCGCGTCGAGGGGCACGTCGGTGCTGCGGGCCAGCGCCTCGACCATCGTGGGCCCGAAAGTCAGGTTGGGCACGAAGTGGTTGTCCATCACGTCCACGTGCACCCAGTCGGCGCCCGGGATGCGCGCCACCTCCTCGCCCAGGCGGGCGAAGTCGGCGTTGAGGATGCTGGGCGTGATCTGGATTCCCACGGTCTCACCCTAGGGGTGCGGGGTGGGCGGTGCTCACCCCGGATTCAGCCGGCGTCGAGCAGCTGCAGCAGCCGCGGGTGGACCTCGGTCACGTCGTCGCCCGGCACGTGCAGCAGGTGGACGCCGGGCATCCGGCACACCACGGCCAGCCCCTCGGCGTCGGCCACCAGCCGCGCCAGCGCCTCGTCGGGCACCCGCGCCTCCACGGCCGTGCCCGCGAGCACCACGTGCACCAGGCGCCCACCACCCGCGCGTGCCGCCTCCGCGACGCGCAGCACCAGCTCGGCCTCGCTCACCAGCTGCGGCACCACGACGTCGTGCCCGCCCGCCAGGTGCGCGGTGGCCATCGCGAGCCAGAGGGTGCGCACGGACTCCGCGTGCGCCAGGTCGCCGTGGTCGCCGTGGTCGTCGTGGTCGTCCGGGTCACCGCCGATCCACCCGTGCAGCAGCGCGGGGTCCAGGCAGAGCGTGCCGGGGCTGCCCCGCACGTGGTGCCGGGCCAGCAACGACTTGCCGACGCCCGGCAGACCGTTGAGCAGGAGCAGGCGCGGGGCACCGGTCACTCCTGCTCCTCGCGGCGCAGCTCGACCTCGAGCTGCTCCATCTCGCAACCCAGCACCTGCAGGGCGCGCACGCAGGCGAGTGCGAGCCGCGGGGCCTGGGCCAGCGCGGCCTCACGCTGGTAGGTGCGGTACTCCTCCGACCACGGCCGCTCCCACCCCTGCTTCTCGAGCGTGGCCTCCTGCTCGGCGTCCATGGGCCAGTCACCGCCGAAGGAGGTGGAGCCGACGCACTCGCCGATCAGCACCGAGCGGGCCGCCGTCACCTGCACGAACCGGCGCGGCGGCGCGGGTGGGCGGGCACCGATCAGACGACGACGAGGCGGCTCTACCCGCTCGCCGACCACCAGGGCGTCGTCGAGGTCCAGCGCGAGCATCGCCCCGGTCAAGCGGCGGTTGAGGTCCTCCCAGGTGCCTCTCACGCGGGGCCCTCCTCGGGCAGGTCGGGGGTCTCGGCACCGGCGGCCTCGTCGCGGTCGGCCCACTCCACCAGGGGGGCGAGGTCGAAGACGTGGTCGTCGATGTCGGCGTGCAGGTCGCCGATCTCGGCGAATCGCGCGGGCATGGTGGCCATCGTGAAGTCACGAGGGTCGCAGTCGGGCACCTCGCTCCAGCGCACCGGAGCGGACACGCGCCCGTCGGGCACGCCGCGCACCGAGTAGGCCGCGGCGATCGTGTGGTCCCGGGCGTTCTGGTTGTAGTCGACGAAGAGATGGTGGGGGTCGCGGTCCTTGCGCCACCAGGTGGTCGTGACGTCGTCCGGCGCGCGCCGCTCGACCTCGCGGGCGAACGCCAGCGCCGCGCGGCGCACCACCTGGTGTCCGTGGTCGGGGCGCACCCGCACGTAGACGTGCAGGCCGGACCCACCGCTGGTCTTGGGGTAGCCGACGGCGCCGAGCTCGTCGAGCACCTCCTCGACGACGCCGGCGACCCGCCGCACCTGGGCGAAGTCGGACAGCGGCCCCGGGTCGAGGTCGATGCGCCACTCGTCGGGCTTCTCGGGGTCCTCGCGCCGGCTGTTCCACGGGTGGAACTCGACCGTCGACATCTGCACCGCCCAGATCACCGAGCCCAGCTCCGTGACGCACAGCTCGTCGGCGGTGCGGTTCCAGCGCGGGAAGTGCAGCTCCACGGTCTGGACCCAGGGCGGTGCGCCCGCAGGCAACCGCTTCTGGTGGATCTTCTTCTCGGCCAGGCCCTTCGGGAAGCGGTGCAGCATGCAGGGGCGCTCGAGCAGCGCGTTGACGATGCCGGGCCCCACCGCCAGGTAGTAGTCGACGAGGTCCTTCTTCGTCGCGCCCGTCTCGGGGAAGTACACCCGGTCGGGGTTGCTGACCCGCACCGTGCGGCCGTCCACCTCGATCTCGATCGCGGGAGAGGTGGCGGCCACCACGCCACGCTAGCGTTCCCACCGGGAAGTTCGACCAGCCTCCGGTGGTGCGTGTCGCCGAGCGGGAGGACTCCGAGCTGGATCACGGCAGCTGGCCGGCGACCATCCCCGCCGTCGCCCAGCTGCTGAGGGACGGCCTCGACCTCGCGCCCGGCGTCACGCTGCTGGTAGGCGAGAACGGCTCGGGCAAGTCGACGCTCGTCGAGGCGATCGCGATGGCCTACGGACTCTCGCCCGAGGGCGGCACCACCCACTCGGTGCACCGCACCCGGCCCTCGGAGTCGCCGCTCGCCTCCGCGCTCCGGCTCACCCGCGGGCTGGGGGCGGGGCGCTGGGGGTTCTTCCTGCGCGCCGAGACGATGCACGGCTGGTACACGCACCTGGAGGAGAACCCGGGCAGCAACCCCTTCGAACCGCGCTTCCACGAGATGAGTCACGGGGAGTCGTTCCTCGCGGTCCTGCAGCACCGCTTCGACTCCCCCGGCTTCTACTGTCTCGACGAGCCGGAGGCCGCACTGTCGTTCTCCGCGACGCTCGCGCTCGTCGGCACCCTGCACGACCTCGCCCGGATGGGCGGGCAGGTGCTGTGCGCCACCCACTCCCCGGTGCTCGCCGCCCTGCCCGGCGCCACGCTGCTCGAGGTCGGCGAGTGGGGCTACCGGGAGGCGACCTGGGAGGAGCTCGACCTGGTGCAGCACTGGCGCGCCTACCTGGCCGACCCGCAGCGCTACCTGAGGCACGTGATCGACTGAGGGGGACAGCAGGTCACGCGTTGTCGTTGACCCGCTCGATCTCGGCGGCCTCGGCGGCGAACTGCTGGTTGGTCTGCTCGTCGCTCAGGCCGATCAGCGCCGCTGCTGCCTGCAGGCTGTCCGCAGCGCCCTGCAGCTCGCGCTCCACGTCGAGCATGCGGTCCTTCAGCGCCTCGAGGAAGTCGCGGTAGGCCCCGTGCGGGCCCACCCCGCTCCCGATCCCGATGGTGGCAGGGCGCTGCCACGCGTACGTGGGGGCGTCGAGCGCGGCGCAGGCGGCACGGATGTCGCCGTTGATGCTGGGGATCCACAGCTCGGTGATCCTCGCGATGGTCGCGTCGTCGACGTGGAGCTCGTCCTGCTGTGTCTCCAAGACGTCCTGCCCGGTACCTCCGACGACGTCAGGGGTCTCGATGTCGAACGCGTTGCCGTCGGGGTCTGGTGCGGCGTCCCCGGCCGCTGCCTCGAGAAACCTCTCCAGGTTGCGCTCCTCGTTCTTGAAGCTGCTGTTCAGCTGCTCGAGGGCCGCCAGCAGGTTCGCCAGCACGTCATCGGGGTGCCCCGCCCCCAGGGGCAGGTCCTCGGGGGTCTCGGGTTGGTCGAGCAGACCCAGCACCCCTCCTGCCGCCCCGGCACCCGTGCTGGTGAGCGCGCCTCCGACCAGCGCCGCTGTGGGCACGGTGGCAAGACCGGCGGTGGACACGATGCCGACCCCCGCGGCGATGGCGCCCACGATGATCAGTGCGAACCGAAGCCCCGTGCTGTCGCCGCCACGCGGCCCCGAGGACTTCATCGCCATGTGGGCGTCGTTGCACAGCTGCCCGAGCTGCGTCCGGGTGCGGGAGAACAGCTCCGCCTCGCCCTTGCAGGCGATGCCGGCGACCATCGTCAGGCCGTGCAGGTTCGCGAGCGTCGGCTCCAGCTTGCTCACGTAGTTGTCGATGAACGCCTCGGCGTACAGCCCGTTGAGGAATCGCCCGCGGCCCTTGAGGTTGTCGATGTCCGAGACCAGCCGCGTGTTGCGGGTGGACCCCTCGGCCGTCAGACCCGAGCTGTCCTCGTCGACGCGGATCTCGCTGGCTCCGCGGATGACCCCGCTCAGCTCGGCCTCCAGGCCCGACGCCTCCGGGAAGTCCTCCCAGTGCGCGAACGCGTCGTCGATCTCCTGTGGCCACCGGTCGAAGACGTCGGCCTGCAGGTACGCGTAGTCCGCGGGCGACGGCACGGAGGAGTTGCTGTCGCTGCCGTAGAGCATGTCGATCTCGACGCTGCCGTCCCGGATCAGTACCTGCCAGACGACGGGAGCGGAGTCGTTGCCGTTGCTGCCGGACTCCTTGAACAGTCCGTCCCCGAAGTGCCGGAAGCCTCGGTGCTCCATGTCCGCCTCGATGGCGGCTTCCGCGATCATCAACTTCATGCCGCTGCCGATCAGCGGCCCTCCTGGCGGGGGCATGGGCACTCCTTGGTCCGAGGTCGGGATCTCCCCGACCATCGTCTCCGCCGTGCCGTCCCTGAAACCTGCTGGGGCTCAGCGCTTGCGCAGCACCGCCATGAACATCGCGTCGGTGCCGTGCCGGTGCGGCCACAGCTGCACGGTGCCCGCGAGGGGGCCTGCGGCGTCAGGCACGTGCGAGAGCAGTGCTCCCACGTCGACCAGCTCGACGTCGTCGCGCTGACCCAGCACCGAGGAGACGACCTCCTCGGTCTCGGCGCGCACGGGGCTGCAGGTGGCGTAGAGGGCCACGCCTCCCGGCCGCAGCAGGTCCAGCGCGGCGCCCACGAGAGCCCGTTGCAGCAGCACCAGGGTCAGCAGGTCGTCGGGCCGACGACGCCAGCGAGCCTCGGGGCGACGACGGAGGGCGCCCAGCCCCGTGCACGGTGCGTCGACGAGCACCCGGTCGACGCTGCCCGGGGGCAACGGGGGCCGGGTGCCGTCGGCCGTGAGCACTGCTCCCCCGGTGCGGGCCAGGTTGCGTGCCACGAGCCGTGCCCGGTGGTGCTGCCGCTCGACGGCGACCAGGCGCGCTCCACGCTGCGCAGCCAGCCCGGCGAGCAGCGCGGCCTTGCCACCGGGACCGGCGCACAGGTCGACC
Source organism: Nocardioides nanhaiensis (assembly GCF_039542785.1). NCBI lineage: Bacteria > Bacillati > Actinomycetota > Actinomycetes > Propionibacteriales > Nocardioidaceae > Nocardioides > Nocardioides nanhaiensis. The sequence goes on along the minus strand of NZ_BAABIM010000005.1, from coordinate 382,078 downwards.
CAGGTCGCGTCCGGGCCGTCTCCCTCGAGCGGTACGTCGGCGAGCAGCTGGGCCACCAGCTGCGACCCCTCGTCCTGCACCCCGGCCCGCCCCTCGGCGACGGCGGGCACCTCGGCGGGGCTGCCGCCGTCGAGCACCACCCCGTGGCGCGAGAACGGTGTCGGGGTGCCGGGCAGCTCGTCGCGCTCGGCCAGGCCGGGCCGTGCCACCAGCGTGACGCGCGGCGCCACGTTGTCGGCGGCCAGCAACGCCGGCAGCTCCTCGCTCCCCAGGGCGCGACGCAGCTCGTCGATCACCCACCGTGGGTGGCTGAAGGCGATCTCGGCGTAGCGGCCCGGGGCGGCGTCCGCCGTCAGCTCCTCGAGCCAGGCGTCCAGCGGCTTGACCGCGACCCGGCGCAGGACGGCGTTGGCGAACCCGGCCGCACCGGTGCTGCTGCGCGCGTGCACGAGGTTGACGGTGGTGCTGATCGCTGCGTGCGCGGGCACCCGCATCGAGAGCAGCTGGTGGCTGCCGAGCCGCAGCGCGTCGAGCACCTTGGCCTCCACCTTGCGCAGGGGGCGGTCGATGCAGGCGGCCAGCACGGCGTCGTAGGTGCCGCGCAGCCGGAGCGTGCCCGAGGCGAGCTCGGTGGTGAAGGCCGCGTCGCGCGGCTCGAGCCGGTAGTGCTGGATCACGGCGGGCAGCACCAGGTTGGCGTAGGCGTCGTCGACGCGCACGGCCTTGAGCACCTCGAGCGCCGCCAGTCGCGGCACGTCGACGTCGATGCGGGGCTGCGGGTGACGCACAGGGCCGCCTGCGGCGGAGGGGCGGCGGGTGGGACCGCGACGCGGGGGCTCAGCCACGGTCGGCGTGCTCCGGGGCGGACTCCTGCTCGCCGAGCACGCGCGAGGCCTCCGGACGCAGGCCCCGGGCCCAGTCGGCCGCGGGCATCCGCTTCTTGCCGTGGGCCTGGACCTCGCCCAGCAGCACCGCGGTGCTGGAGGTGCCCACGAGCACCTCGCGCTTGCCCACCTCCAGCTCGCCGGGTGCCAGGTCGGGCCGGTCGGTCACGCTGACGGGACCGAGCTTGAGCCGCTCGCCGTCGTGCAGCGTCCACGCACCGGGCGCCGGCGTGCAGGCCCGCACCCGGCGGTCGAGGGCCGCGGCCGGCTCGTGCCAGTCGACCTGCGCGTCGGCGACCTCGATCTTGGGGGCGAGGCTGACGCCGTCCTCGGGTTGCTCGCGCGCCTCGAGCGCACCGTCCTCGATCCCGTCGAGCGTGGCCACCAGCAGCCCCGCGCCGCCCTCGGCGAGCCGGGCCAGCAGGTCGCCCGCGGTGTCGGTGGGGCGCACGCGCTCGGTCATGACGCCGAAGGTCGGGCCGGCGTCGAGCGCCTTGACGATGCGGAACGTGGTGGCGCCGGTGACCTCGTCGCCGGCCCAGATCGCGTGCTGCACGGGCGCCGCGCCGCGCCAGGCCGGCAGGCACGAGAAGTGCAGGTTGACCCAGCCGTGCGGCACCAGGTCGAGCACGCTCTGGGGCAGCAGCGCGCCGTAGGCCACCACGGGGCAGGCGTCGGGCCGCAGGGCGCGCAGCTGCTCCTGGAACCCGGGGTCTCGGGGGTGCTCGGGCTTCAGCACGGGCACCCCGAGCTGCTCGGCGCGCTCGGCCACCGGGCTGGCCACGAGGCGGCGGCCGCGGCCGGCCGGCGCGTCGGGGCGGGTGACGACGCCGACCAGCTCGTGCCGCGAGCCGGCGACGGCCTCGAGCGCCGGGAGGGCAACCTGCGGCGTGCCTGCGAAGACGACCCTCACAGGCCGAACCCCCCGAACCGACCGGTGGCGTGCGGGCTGACGCGCACCTGCGGCGCCTGGCCGCGTGCGGCCGCCTCGCCGAACCACTCCGACTCGCGGATCGCGCGCATCGCCGCCTTGCGGGCCTCAGGGTCCAGACGGTCGATGAACAGGACGCCGTCGAGGTGGTCGGTCTCGTGCTGGATGCAGCGCGCCAGCCGGTCCGAGCCCTGCACGGTGACCGGCTCCCCGTGCACGTCGACACCGCGCGCCACGACGCTCAGCGCCCGCAGGCACTCGTAGGTCAGCTCGGGCAGCGAGAGGCAGCCCTCCAACCCGTCCTGGGTCTCGTCGGAGAGCTCGAGGCGCGGGTTGACCAGGTGACCCACCTCGCCGTCGACGTTCCAGGTGAAGACCCGCAGGCCGACGCCGATCTGGGGCGCGGCGAGTCCCGCGCCGGGGGCGGCGAGCATGGTGTCGGTGAGGTCGTCGACCAGCAGCCGCAGCTCCTTGTCGAAGTCGGTCACCTCGACGGCACGGGTGCGCAGCACCGGGTCGCCGAACAGGCGGATGGGTCGCACGGGCACGCTCTGAGCCTAGTGGTTGCCGCCGGAGGCTCGTCGGGACACCCGACGAGCCTCCGGTGGTGACCACTGGTGCCCCCCAGGGCACCGGTGGGCGGGGCCGGGCACGGCCGGGCGTGGGTGGACGCCTCAGAACGTGAGCGGGTCGACCTGCACCCGCACGGGGTCGAGCTTGCGGCCCGACCGCAGCCGCTGCAGCTCACCCAGCGCTGCCGAGAGCTGCTCGCCGGCGGCGCGCGGCACGCGCACGACGATCCGCTCCAGGGGCTCCTCCGCGTTCGGGCGGTCCGGGGGCACCGGCACCGGGCCCAGCACCTCCGCTCCGGGCGGCGCCTGCAGCAGGGTCAGGGCGTCGTCGAGCGCACCGGGGTGCCCGGTGAGCGTGGCGACGCGGGACGCCGGCGGGAGGTGCGCGGACCGCCGCTGGTCGCTCTCGCGGGCCGCGAAGCCGCCCGGGTCCCAGCGCACCAGCGCCTGGAGCGCCGGCTCACCGGGGTCGCCGACGGCGAGCACCCGCCCGCCGGGGCGCACGAGCCCGGCCGCGTTGGCCCACCGGCGCAGCGCCTCCTCGGCCGCGCGCAGGTCCGCGCGCCCCAGCAGCAGCCAGGTGTCGAGCAGCACCACGGCCGGGTAGCCGCCGTCGGCCACGGGCTCGGCGCCCGGCGTGGCGACGACGATCGCCGGCTCGGCCTCCACCCGGGCCAGCACCCGGTCGCCGGAGGAGGTGCGCACCCGCGCGGGGGCGAACACGCGGCCCAGCTCCTCGGCCGTGCGCAGGTCCCCCAGCACGGGCGCGCGCAGACCGTGCGCGCCGCACTCGGCGCAGGACCACGGCGAGGCAGCCTGCCCGCACCAGCGGCAGGCCGGCGGCGTGGTGGGCGAGGTGAGGGCCAGCGGCCCGGCGCAGTGCGCGCAGGCGACGGGCGTGCGGCAGCGCTCGCAGGCCAGCGCCAGCGCGTAGCCCGAGCGCGGCGTCTGCACCAGCACCGGGCCGTGGTGGAGCGCCTCGCGCACGAGGGCGTGCACCTCGCCGGGGAGCCGGCTGACGGCGGCGTGCGGGTCGCGGCGCAGCGCATGCTCGCTGGCGCCGGTGACCGCCACCTGCGCCCGCGCGCGCAGCACCTCGCGACGCGGCTCGACCGCGCGCGCCCACCCGCTGCGCACCAGCTGGTCGGCCTCCACGGTGCGAGCGAATCCCGCCACCAGGGCCGCGGTGTCCTCCAGCTCCGCGCGCAGCAGGAGCACCTCGCGGGTGTGCGGGTAGGGCGCCCGGGGCTCGGCGTGCAGGTCGTCCCCGTCGTCCCAGACCACCACCAGACCCAGGTCGTGGACCGGGGCGAAGGCGGCTGCCCGCGTGCCCGCGACGATGCGGCGATGCCCGCGGCTGACGGCGAGGAAGTCGCGGTAGCGCGAGGCGGGCCCCGCCTCGGCGGTGAGCGCGACGTGCTGCTCGGGGCCGAGCACCGCGGTGAGTGCCGCGTCGAGCCGGGCGAGGTCCTTGCCGTCGGGCACGCACAGCAGCGCCCCCCGGCCGCCGGCGAGGGTGGCGGCCGCCGCGTGCGCCAGCAGGGTCGGCCAGTCCTCGCCCGGCGCCACCTGAGCCACCGCGCGCGGCGAGCCACCCTCGCGCAGGTGGCGCAGGAACGCCGGGCCCGCGGTGCTGGCCTCCCAGGCGCGCTCCCCCGCCGCGGCATCGTGCGGCGCAGGCGGGACGGCCTCGCGGGGCGGGGCCTTCTCGGCGGTGGCGTGGCGGGGCGGCACGGCCAGGCGCAGCACGTCGGAGCGCACCCCGGCGTAGCGTGCCGCGACGGCGCCCGCCAGGGCGGCCACCGCGGGACTCAGCACCGGCTCGGGACTCACCACGCGACGCAGCGGCGTCAGGGTGCCGGTGTGCTCGCTGGCCGCCACCCGGCCGAGCACGTAGCCGTCGGCGTCGTGGCCGGCGAAGCGCACCTTGACCCGTGCGCCGGGCTGCGCCTGCTCGGCCATCGTGGCCGGCACCGCGTAGTCGAAGGGCCGGTCGAGGTGGGCGAGGGCGACGTCGACGAGGACGCGGGCGACCGGGGCGACCTCGGCGAGCTCGACGACCCGCGGCGCCGGCCGCGCGCGACCGGAGCGGGCCCGCGCCGCGCGCACCTGCGAGCGGGCGAGCCCGGGCAGGGTCGGGTCGGCCTCGGGAGTCACGGCGGCATTCCTACCAGCCCTCACCCCCAGCCCGAACGCGCAGACGCCGACGGCCGCACCTGCCCCGAGGGGCGGGTGCGGCCGTCGTGTGGTGCTGCGGGCGCGGTGGGCCGAGGCGCCTCAGACGCCGGCGGCTGCCTTCAGCGCGTCGGCGCGGTCGGTGCGCTCCCAGGTGAACTCGGGCAGCTCGCGGCCGAAGTGGCCGTACGCCGAGGTCTTGGCGTAGATCGGGCGCAGCAGGTCCAGGTCGCGCAGGATGGCGGCGGGGCGCAGGTCGAAGACCTCCAGCACCGCCTCCTGGATCTTCTCGTCCGGCACCACACCGGTGCCGAAGGTCTGCACGAAGACGCCCACGGGCTGCGCCTTGCCGATCGCGTAGGCGACCTGCGCCTCACAGCGCTTGGCGAGGCCGGCGGCCACGACGTTCTTGGCCACCCACCGCATGGCGTAGGCCGCGGAGCGGTCGACCTTGGAGGGGTCCTTGCCCGAGAACGCGCCACCACCGTGGCGGGCCATGCCGCCGTAGGTGTCGACGATGATCTTGCGACCGGTCAGGCCGGCGTCGCCCATGGGGCCGCCGACCACGAACTTGCCGGTGGGGTTGACCAGCAGGCGGTAGCCCTCGGAGGGGATGTTGAAGGTCGCCAGCACCGGGTCGATCACGTGCTGCTTGATCTCGCCCTCGAGCTTCTCCAGGTCGGTGTCCTCGGAGTGCTGGGTCGAGAGCACCACCGTGTCGATGCGCACCGGGCGGTCCTCGGCGTCGTACTCGATGGTGACCTGGGTCTTGCCGTCGGGGCGCAGGTTCGGCATGGTGCCGTTCTTGCGCACCTCGGTGAGCCGCTCGGCCAGACGCTGGGCGACCACGATCGGCAGCGGCATCAGCACGTCGGTGTCGTCGCAGGCGTAGCCGAACATCAGGCCCTGGTCACCGGCCCCGCGCAGGTCGAGCTCGTCGGTGGAGTCGCCCACGCGCGCCTCGATGCCCTGGTCGACGCCCTGGGCGATGTCGGGCGACTGCGCGCCGATCGCCACGGTGACGCCACACGTGGCGTAGTCGAAGCCCTTCTCGGAGGAGTCGTAGCCGATGTCGGCGACCGCGCCGCGCACGATGTCGGCGATGGGCGCGTAGATGTTGGTGCGCACCTCGCCGGCGACGACCACCAGCCCGGTGGTCAGCAGCGTCTCGACGGCCACGCGGAGGTTCTCGCGGTCGCTGTCGTTCTCCATCAGGTAGTCGAGCACCGAGTCGCTGATGCGGTCGGCGATCTTGTCGGGGTGACCCTCGGTCACCGACTCCGAGGTGAAAAGGCGTCCTGCCACAGTCGTTGCTCCGCTCAGGGGGATGGGATCGGCTCAGGATAGGCGGCGCCCAGCATGCGGGATGAGCGTCTCACCCCGCGAATCCACACGCCGGTGGAGGAACGACTCACCGCGGGAGACGTGACGCGACCTGGTCCCAGATCCGGTGGGCCAGCACGGACTTGCTGCCCCGGGGCACCGAGGTGGTGTCGCCGTCGGCCGCCAGGATGACGGCCTCGTTGTCGGGGCTGCCGAAGACCGCACCTCCGCTGACGTCGTTGAGCACCAGCAGGTCGCACCCCTTGCGCGCCAGCTTGGCGCGCGCGAGGTCCAGGACGTCGTGCTGCGCGTCCCCGGTCTCGGCCGCGAAACCGACCACGACCTGACCGGCACGCAGCCGCTCCGCGGCGAGCTCGCGCAGGATGTCGGGGTTCTGCACCAGCTCGAGGGCGGGCGCCGAGCCGTCCTCGGACTTCTTGATCTTGGTGTTGCTGGCGCTGGCGGGGCGGAAGTCGGCCGGCGCCGCCGCCATCACGACGGCGTCGGCCCCGGCGGCCGCGGCCAGCACGGCCTCCCGCAGCTGCGCGGTGGTCTCGACGCGGCGGACCGTGACGCCCGCGGGGTCGGCCAGCGCGGTGTTGGCGGCCACCAGCGTCACCCGCGCCCCGCGCGCGACGGCGGCGCGCGCCAGGGCGTAGCCCTGCAGGCCCGAGGAGCGGTTGCCCAGGAAGCGGACGGGGTCGAGGTACTCGCGGGTGCCACCGGCCGAGACGACGACGTGGCGCCCGGCGAGGTCGGCGGGGTCCTGCACCCCGGCCTGCTGGCTGCGCGCCAGCACCTGCCGGGCGGCCTCCACGATCTCGGCGGGGTCGGGGAGGCGGCCCTTGCCGGTGTCGGCGCCGGTGAGCCGACCCTCGGCGGGGTCGAGCACCAGCACGCCCCGGGCGCGCAACGTGGCCACGTTGGCCTGCGTGGCCGGGTGCTCCCACATCTCGGTGTGCATGGCCGGCGCCAGCACCACCGGGCAGCGCGCGGTGAGCAGGGTGTTGGTGAGCAGGTCGTGCGCCAGGCCGTGGGCGGCACGCGCCACCAGGTCGGCGGTGGCCGGGGCCACCACCACCAGGTCGGCCTCCTGGCCGATCCGCACGTGCGGCACCCGGTGCACGTCGGTCCACACGTCACTGGCCACGGGCTTGCCCGAGAGCGCCGCCCAGGTGGCGGTGCCGACGAACTCCAGCGCCGCGGCCGTGGGCACGACGGTGACGTCGTGCCCGGTCTCGGTGAGGCCGCGCAGCACCGCGCACGCCTTGTAGGCGGCGATGCCGCCGGCGACCCCCAGGACGACACGGGGCCGCTCCCCCGTGGGGGGAGCGGCCTCGGTGGTCGTCTCGTGCGCGCTCAGCGCGACGTCACTCGGACGCGGTGGAGGGAGCCTCCGCCGCGGCGGCCGCGGCGGCGGCCTCCTCGGCGGCCAGCTCGGCGGGATCGATGTCCTCGCAGGTGAGCAGGTCCTCGTTGATCTCGCGCAGCGCGATCGAGAGGGGCTTCTCCTGCACGTGGGTGTCCACGAGCGGGCCGACGTACTCCAGCAGGCCCTCGCCCAGCTGGGAGTAGTAGGCATTGATCTGCCGGGCGCGCTTGGCGCTGTAGAGCACCAGCTTGTACTTGCTGTCGGTCTTGGTGAGCAGGTCGTCGATGGAGGGGTTGGTGACGCCCTCGGCGGCGATGTTGGGGCCAGACACGCGGATGAGCCTCGCTAGTCGATGTCGGTGTGGCGGTGGTGACGAGGTCGTCGGAGAGCGACGACGCCCGGTGGGTGGCACGCTCGCGGTGCGAGTGCGTGGCTAGGAACCCTGATCCACCGTCATCAACGATACCAACTCCTCCGCCGCGGCGTGAACTTCGTGGTTGACGATGGTGACGTCGAACTCGTTCTCGGCCGCCAGCTCCTCGCGGGCCGTCGCCAGGCGCCGCTCGCGCTCCTCCTCGGTCTCGGTGCCGCGACCGACCAGGCGGCGCACGAGCTCCTCCCACGAGGGGGGCTTGAGGAAGACGAACAACGCCTCCGGCATGGAGTCGCGCACCAGCCGCGCGCCCTGGAGATCGATCTCGAGCATCGCGGGGCGGCCGGCCGCCAGCGCCTCCTCCACCGGACGCCGCGGCGTGCCGTAGCGCGCACGCCGGTGCACCACCGCCCACTCCAGCAGCTCGTCGTGCTCGACCATGTGGTCGAACTCGGCGTCGGAGACGAACAGGTAGTGCACGCCGTCGACCTCACCGGGCCGCGGCGCGCGGGTGGTCGCCGAGACCGAGAGCCACACCTCGGGGTGCCGCTCGCGCACGGCCGTGGCCACGGTGCCCTTGCCGACCGCGGTCGGGCCGGCGAGCACGACCAGGCGGCTGGGAGTGCGAGCGGGCCGGGACTCCCCCGACGTCACAGGCCGGGGCTCACTGGTCGGGCGCGGCGAACTCGCGCTGCAGCGCGGCCACCTGCTTGGCGCCCAGGCCGCGCACGCGACGCGACTCGGCGATACCGAGGCGCTCCATCAGCTGTCGCGCTCGCACCTTGCCCAGACCGGGCATGGACTGCAGCAGGTCGACGACGCGCATCTTGCCGATGACCTCGTTGGTCTCGCCCTGCTTCAGCACCTCGGCGATCGAGGCTCCGGAGTTCTTCAGGCGGTTCTTGACCTCGGCGCGCTCGCGGCGCGAGGCGGCGGCCTTCTCGAGCGCCGCGCGGCGCTGCTCGGGGGTGAGGGGAGGCAGTGCCACGTCTCAGAAGTTCCTTCGCATCGCCCGACCACGGCAGGGAGCGCGCCGCGTGGAGGTCAATCTAGTCACGATCGAGAGCGCGCGGCAATCGCCCCGGAGCCTGGGCGCCCCGGAACCGACGATCGGGGCGGGGATCCCCGTCACAGCGAGAGCGGGGTCTTGCAGACGTCGCGAGCCTGCTGCTGCACCCCGGCGAGCGCGGCGATGGTGGCCGGGCGCGTCAGGCCGCGCGCGGCGGCGTCGATCCGGTCCCGGTCGGCCTGCGCCAGGCCGGGTGGCGGGTCGGCACGGTCGTAGGAGGCGGGGTCCACGCCGGCCTCCTCGAGCGCCGTCCGCAGCGCGCCCACGGCGTCGAGGAGCGTGCGCCACTCGTCGGCGATGTCGGGCGGTGAGGCGGCGGCCAGCGCCTCGAAGGAGGGCAGCGCTGCGAGCAGCGCGGTGGCGCCGTCGCCGGCGAGCGCCTCGCTGAGCGGCTCCTGCTGCTCCTGGACCTCGGCGCAGTAGTCGGCGAAGGGCTCTTCCTCGGCCCCGCACCCGACCAGCCACGACGTGCCCAGCACCAGCGCCAGCACGCCCAGAGCGCCCCGTGCAGCCAGTGCAGCCCGTGCGCCCCGTCGAGGACCGGTCACGGCGTCACGCACGCAGCTCGTCGTTGGCGCGCAGCGCTGCCTCGCGCAGGGCGGCCGGGTCGGGCCCGCGGCGCAGCAGCTCGCGCGAGCTGCTGGGGGCCACGTGGGCGGCCTGGGCACCGAAGATGCGGCGGATGTCGGCGGGCGTGCCGCCCTGGGCCCCGAAGCCGGGCGCGAGCAGGGGGCCGTTGAAGGCGAGGTCGGCTGCCGGGGAGGCCAGCGTGGCACCCACGACGGCCCCGAAGGAGCCCAGCGGCTCGGCTCCTGCGTTGAGCTCGCGCAGGTGGTCGGTCATCCGCTGCGCCACGGTCGGTCCGGCGCCGTCGTCGGTGCGGGCGTGCTGCACCTCCGGTCCCTCCTTGTTGGAGGTCTCGACGAGCACGAAGAGCCCGGCGTCGTGGCGGCGTGCGGTCTCCACGAACGGCGTCAGCGACCCGAAGCCGAGGTAGGGGCTCACGGTGACGGCGTCGCACGCCAGCGGCGAGGCGGGGTCGAGGTAGGCGTCGGCGTAGGCCTGCGAGGTGGAGCCGATGTCGCCGCGCTTGACGTCGAGCAGCACCAGCGCGCCAGCCTGCCGCCCGATCTCGACGACGCGCTCGAGGACCGCGACGCCACGGCTGCCGAAGCGCTCGTAGAACGCCGACTGGGGCTTGATCATCGAGCACACCGGCGCGACCGCCTCGGTGGCGGCCAGGGCGAAGCGCTCGAGCCCGGCGACGTCGTCGTCGAGGCCCCAGGCCTCGAGCAGCGGGCCGTGCGGGTCGATGCCGGCGCAGAACGAACCGCGCTCGGCGAGCTTCTCGGTGAACCGTCGTCCGAAGGTCATCGCGTCCCTCCTAGGCCGCGCACCACGCGGCGGGGCCACAGCGGGCCCTCGTACACGAAGGCGGTGTAGCCCTGCAGCAGCGTGGCGCCGGCCTCGAGCCGGGCCCGGGCGTCGTCGGGCGTGGTGATGCCGCCGACCCCGACCAGGGTGAGCCGCTCCCCCACGCGCCCGCGCAACAGCGCCGTCACCTCGAGCGCCCGGCGGGTGAGCGGCCGGCCGGAGAGCCCACCGGCACCCACGCGCTCCACCTCGGCCGCGCCGGCGCGCAGTCCCTCGCGCGAGATCGTGGTGTTGGTGGCGATCATCCCGGCCAGGCCCAGCTCGAGGGCCAGGTCGGCGACGGCGAGCGCGTCGTCGTCGGCCAGGTCGGGCGCGATCTTGACCAGCAGCGGCACCTCGCGCCCGGCGGCGGCACGGGCCTCGCGCTGCACGCGCTCGAGCAGCGGGCCCAGCCGGTCCACGGCCTGCAGGCTGCGCAGTCCCGGTGTGTTGGGCGAGCTGACGTTGACCACCAGGTAGTCGGCGTAGCGGGCCAGCAGCCGTGTGCTGTGCGCGTGGTCGGCCTCGACGGCGGCCTGGTCCTCCTCGGGCACGACCTTGGTCTTGCCGATGTTGACGCCGAGCACGGGGCCGCCCTCGGGACGACCGCGCAGCGCCAGCCGCGCCGCCACCGCCTCGGCGCCCTCGTTGTTGAACCCCATCCTGTTGACGACGGCGCCGTCCTCGGGCAGCCGGAACAGCCGCGGCTGCGGGTTGCCGGGCTGCGCCTGGCCCGTGACGGTGCCGACCTCGACGTGCCCGAAGCCCAGTGCCCCCAGGGCGTCGACGCCGCGGGCGTTCTTGTCGAAACCGGCCGCGAGCCCGAGCGGGTGCGGGAACCGCAGTCCCATGGCCTCCACCGGGCGCGCGTGCCCGGTGGGCAGGCGGCGCAGCAGCGGCGCACCGGCGCGGACGGCGGCGAACCCCAGGTGGTGGGCGCGCTCGGCGTCGACGCGGCGCGCCCCGTGGTCGAAGAGCGCCCGGTAGGCCTTCCCCGGCATCAGGTGCGCGCCCGGCGGGCCCAGTCCTGCAGGCTGCGCACGCCGACGTCGCCGCGGATCATCGCCTCGATGCCCTGCACCGCGGCACCCAGACCCTGGACCGTGGTGATGCACGGGATGTTGCCGCGCACGGCGGCGGTGCGGATCTCGTAGCCGTCGATGCGTGGCGACCCGCCGGAGGCGGAGCCGTGCGGGGTGTTGACCACCAGCTGCACCTCGCCGCCCAGGATCAGCTCGACCGTGGTGGGCTCACCGCCGGGTCCGGTGCCCTCGAAGTGCTTGCGCACCACGGTGGCCTCGACGCCGTTGCGGCGCAGCACCTCGGCGGTGCCCTGCGTCGCGAGGATCTCGAAGCCGTGGTCGGCCAGCACCTTGATCGGGAAGACCATGTGCCGCTTGTCGCGGTTGGCCATCGAGACGAACACCCTGCTGCGGGTGCCGTCGGGGCGCTGCGGCAGCGGCAGCGAGCCGTAGGCGGCCGCCTGGCTCTTGGCGAACGCGCGGCCGAAGTCGGCGTCGAGCCCCATCACCTCGCCGGTGGACTTCATCTCCGGGCCGAGCACGGTGTCGACCTGGCGTCCGTCGCGGGTGCGGAACCGGTTGAACGGCATCACCGCCTCCTTGACCGCGATGGGCTGGTCGGCCGGCAGCGTTCCGCCGTCGCCCTCGGCGGGCAGCAGCCCGGAGGCGCGCAGCGCGGCGATGGTCTCGCCCAGCATCACCCGCGCCGCGGCCTTGGCCAGCGGCGTGGCGGTGGCCTTGGAGACGAACGGGACCGTCCGGCTGGCGCGCGGGTTGGCCTCGAGGACGTAGAGCACGTCCGAGCCGAGCGCGAACTGGATGTTGATCAGCCCCCGCACCCCCACACCGCGGGCGATCGCCTCGGTGGCCTCGCGGATGCGCAGGATCTCGGCAGCGCCGAGCGTGATCGGCGGAAGCGCGCAGGAGGAGTCGCCGGAGTGGATGCCGGCCTCCTCGATGTGCTCCATGACGCCGCCGAGGAACAGCTCCTCGCCGTCGTAGATGGCGTCCACGTCGATCTCGACGGCGTCGTCGATGAACCGGTCCACCAGCACCGGGTGCTCGGGGCTGATCGCGGTGGCGCGCTCGATGTAGCCGCGCAGCGCGTCGTCGTCGTAGACGATCTCCATGCCGCGCCCACCGAGCACGTAGGAGGGCCGCACGAGCACCGGGTAGCCCACCTCGCCGGCGATCCGCTGCGCGGAGTCGTAGCTGGTGGCCATGCCGTGCTTGGGCGCCGGGAGGCCGGCCTCGGCCAGCACGCGGCCGAAGGCGCCGCGCTCCTCGGCCAGGTGGATCGCCTCGGGCGGGGTGCCCACGATCGTGACGCCGTTGTCCTTGAGCGCCTGGGCCAGGCCCAGCGGCGTCTGGCCGCCGAGCTGGCACACGACGCCGGCCACCGGACCCGCCTGCTCCTCGGCGTGCACCACCTCGAGCACGTCCTCGAGGGTGAGCGGCTCGAAGTAGAGGCGGTCGGAGGTGTCGTAGTCGGTGCTGACGGTCTCGGGGTTGCAGTTGACCATCACGGTCTCGTAGCCGGCGCCGCCCTCGCCCTGTCCGAGCGCCAGGGAGGCGTGCACGCACGAGTAGTCGAACTCGATGCCCTGGCCGATGCGGTTGGGCCCGCTGCCGAGGATGATGACGGCCGGCTTCTCGCGCGGCTGGACCTCGGTCTCCTCGTCGTAGGAGGAGTAGTGGTACGGCGTCGCGGCGGCGAACTCGGCCGCGCAGGTGTCGACGGTCTTGTAGACCGGCCGGACGCCGAGCGCGTGCCGGACCCCGCGGACGACGTCGGCGCTCATGCCGCGGATCTTGCCGAGCTGGGCGTCGGAGAACCCGTGCCGCTTGGCGCGACGCAGCAGGCCCGGGGTCAGCTCGGGCGCCGCCGTCACCTCGGCGGCGACCTCGTTGATCAGCTCCAGCTGGTCCACGAACCACGGGTCGATGCCGGTGGCCTGGAAGATCTCCTCGGCGGTGGCTCCCGCGCGCAGGGCGTCCATCACCTTCTTCAGGCGGCCGTCGTGCGGCGTGCTGATCTCCTCCAGCAGCGCGGCCTTGTCGAGGTCGACCCACTCCTGGTGCCAGTCGAAGGGAGCGTCCTTGCTCTCCAGGCTGCGCAGCGCCTTCTGCAGCGCCTCGGTGAAGTTGCGGCCGATGGCCATGGCCTCGCCCACCGACTTCATGTGGGTGGTGAGCGTGGGGTCGGCGCCGGGGAACTTCTCGAAGGCGAACCGCGGGACCTTGACGACCACGTAGTCGAGCGTCGGCTCGAAGCTGGCCGGCGTGCTCTGACCGCCGGGGCGGGTGGTGATGTCGTTCTCGATCTCGTCGAGCGTGTAGCCGATCGCGACCTTGGCGGCGATCTTCGCGATCGGGAACCCGGTGGCCTTGGAGGCCAGCGCGCTGGAGCGGCTCACGCGCGGGTTCATCTCGATCACGACGACCCGCCCGTCGGCGGGGTTGACGGCGTACTGGATGTTGCAGCCACCCGTGTCGACGCCGACCTCGCGGATGATGCCGATCGCGAGGTCGCGCAGGTGCTGGTACTCGCGGTCGGTGAGGGTCATCGCCGGCGCGACGGTGATCGAGTCACCGGTGTGCACGCCCATCGGGTCGAGGTTCTCGATCGAGCAGACGATCACCACGTTGTCGGCGGTGTCGCGCATGACCTCGAGCTCGTACTCCTTCCACCCGATGATCGACTCCTCGATCAGCACCTCGGTGGTGGGGCTCGCGTCCAGGCCGGCGCCGGCGATCTGGCGCAGCTCGGCCTCGTCGTAGGCGATGCCCGAGCCGGTGCCGCCCATGGTGAAGCTCGGGCGCACCACGATCGGGTAGCCGAACCGCTCGACCGCGGTGAAGCAGTCCTCCAGCGAGTGGCAGATGGCGCTGCCGGCCACCTCGCCGCCCAGCTTCTCCACGATCTGCTTGAACGACTGCCGGTTCTCGCCGCGCTCGATCGCCTCGATCGAGGCACCGATCAGCTCGACGCCGTACTTCTCGAGCACGCCGGCCTTGTCGAGCGCCATCGCGGCGTTGAGCGCCGTCTGCCCACCCAGGGTGGCGAGCAGCGCGTCGGGGCGCTCGGCGGCGATCACCTTCTCCACGTACTCGGGCGTGATCGGCTCGACGTAGGTGGCGTCGGCGAACTCGGGGTCGGTCATGATCGTGGCGGGGTTGGAGTTCACCAGCACCACGCGCAGGCCCTCCTGCTTGAGCACGCGGCAGGCCTGGGTGCCCGAGTAGTCGAACTCGCAGGCCTGGCCGATGATGATCGGGCCGGAGCCGATCACCATCACGCTGGAGATGTCGGTGCGCTTGGGCATCAGGCACCACCCTTCTGGTCGGCTGCGTGGTCGGCGAGCAGGTCGCAGAAGCGGTCGAAGAGGTAGCCGGCGTCGTGCGGGCCGGCGGCGGCCTCGGGGTGGTACTGCACCGAGAAGGCCCTCAGCCGACCGCCCTCGCCGGCCGGGTCGCGCAGCTCCAGGCCCTCGACGACGTCGTCGTTGAGGCACACGTGGCTGACGGCCGCCTCGCCGTAGGGCGTCGTGGTGGTGCCCTCGAGCGGGGCGTCGACGGCGAAGCCGTGGTTGTGCGCGGTGACCTCGACCTTGCCGGTGGTGCGGTCCATCACCGGCTGGTTGATGCCGCGGTGTCCGTAGGTGAGCTTGTAGGTGCCGAACCCGAGGGCGCGGCCGAAGAGCTGGTTGCCGAAGCAGATGCCGAAGTAGGGCAGCCCGCGCCCGAGGGCGGCCTGCAGCAGCTCGACCTGCGCCGTGGTGGCGGCGGGGTCGCCGGGGCCGTTGGAGTAGAACAGCCCGTCGGGGCCGGACTCCCCCACGGCCAGGACGTCGTCGAGCGTCGCGGTGGCGGGGAGCACGTGCACCTCGATGCCGCGCTCGGCCATCCGGTGCGGCGTCATGGTCTTGATGCCCAGGTCGAGCGCGGCGACGGTGAACCGCTTCTCGCCGTGGGCCGGCACCACGTAGGCCTCGGCGGTGCTGACCTCGCCGGCCAGCTCGGTGCCAGCCATCTGGTCGGCCTCGCGCACCCGTGCCAGGAGCGCGGCGGGGTCGGTCTCGGTGGTGCTGATGCCCACCCGCATGGCCCCGCGCTCGCGCAGGTGCCGGGTGAGCGCGCGGGTGTCGACGCCGCTGATGCCCACCACGCCCTGCTCGCGCAGCTCGTCGTCGAGCGAGCGCCGCGAGCGCCAGTTGCTGGCGACCCGCGCGGGGTCGCGCACCACGTAGCCGGCCACCCAGATGCGGCGGCTCTCGGGGTCCTCGTCGTTGACGCCCGTGTTGCCCACGTGCGGCGCCGTCATGACGACGACCTGGCGGTGGTAGCTGGGATCGGTGAGCGTCTCCTGGTAGCCGGTCATGCCGGTGTTGAAGACCGCTTCGCCGAACGTCTCCCCGGGGGCGCCGAACGCCTCGCCGTGGAAGGTGCGACCGTCCTCGAGGACCAGGATCGCGGGGGCATGCACAGGCACGCCGTACCTCCTTCTCCGCCTCACAGGACGGATCGTTAAAGGATGCCGAGCAGCGCTGAGCCTAGCAGCGCCGCGCCCCTCCTCCCGCCACCCGCCCACGCAGGGCCGAGTCGGCTCTTCCGCGCACCCCAGGGAGGGCGAGTCGGCTCTTCCGCGCACCCCAGGACAGCCGAGCCGGCGCTTCCGCGCACCCCAGGGCTGTCGAGCCGGCGCTTCCGCACACCCCCGGACAGCCGAGCCGGCGCGTGCGCGAACGTGGGCGGCATCCCGCGCCACCCGGCACGCGCGGAACAGCCGACTCGACCGCCATCAACCGCGCGGAAGAGCCGACTCGACCCCTCTTCAGCGCGTGGAAGAGCCGACTCGACCCTTCTCCAGCGCGCGGAGGAGCCGACTCGAGCCCTCTCGAGCGCGCGGAAGAGCCGACTCGCGGATCAGCGACGGCGGGGGCCGCGGGTCGGCTCGGCGGTGAGGGGGTCCTCGGGCCAGGCGTGCTTGGGGTAGCGACCGCGCAGCTCGGCGCGGACGGCGGGGTAGCCGGTGGCCCAGAACGAGGCGAGGTCGGCGGTGACGGCGACGGGTCGACGCGCGGGTGAGAGCAGGTGCACGAGCACCGGGACGCGTCCACCGGCCAGGCGCGGCGTCTCCTGCCAGCCGAACGCCTCCTGCACCCGGACGGCGAGCACCGGCTGCTCGCCGTCGTAGTCGACGGCGGCCGTGGCGCCGCTGGGCACCGGGAGCCGCTCGGGGGCCAGCTCGTCGAGCCGCCCGGCCTCGGGCCACGGCAGCAGCCGCCGCAGCGCACCGAGCACGTCGACCCGACCCAGGTCGCGGGCGGTGCGCACGCGGGCGAGCTCGGGCCCGAGCCAGGCGTCGATGCCGGTCAGCAGCGCCTCGTCGTCGACGTCGGGCCAGGGCTCCCCCAGCGCCGTGCGCAGGAACGCGAGCCGCCGGCGCAGCGAGCGGGCACCCGCGCTCCACGGCAGCGCCTCGAGCCCCTCGCGACGCAGCCCCTCACGCACCGCGGCGGTCACCAGCTCGGTCGGGGGCCGGGTCAGCGGAACCGAGGCGAGCTCGATGCTGCCCAGCCGGGTGACCCGCCGGGCTCGCAAGCCCCCCTGCTGCCAGACCACCTCGTCCCGCTCGTCCCACCTGCTGGCGGCCGCCTCGAGTGCCAGGTCCTCGGTGAGCGGCGCCGCGGCGCGCACCAGGGCGTCGCGCTGGCCGGGCCGGCGGTCTGCTTCGGCGACCGCCAACCAGGGCAGGCCGGCGAGGGCCGCGCCGTCGCCACGGCCCCGCTCCAGCACCATCCCGGTGCCGCCCACGCTGGCGTAGGTCGACGTCGAGCCGGGCCGCAGGCGCGCGACGCGCTCGGGGTGCGCCAGCGCGACGACGGCGCCGACCGCGACGTCGTCGGGCAGCGCGGTCGCCGACGGCCCGGTGGGCAGTGCCTGCTCCAGCCGGCGGACGGCGCGCCGCCACTCGCCGGACCCCGGGCCGTCCCGGCGCACCTGCCGCAGCGCCGCCACCAGGTCGCCACCGGGCGCCCGGACGCCCTCCGCGAGCAGCGCGACCACCTCCGCGGACCGACGGGCGCCCGCCAGGCCGGCACCGTCCAGCAGGGCGCGTGCGAGTCGGGGGTCCAGGGGCAGCTCCGCCATCGCGCGGCCCCGCTCGGTGATCGCACCGTCGGCCCCGACCGCGCCCAGACCCTCGAGCACCGCCTGCGCGCGGGCCAGCGCCACCTCGGGCGGCGCGTCCAGGAGGGCCAGCCCCTCCCCACCCGGGCTGCCCCACGCCGCCAGCTCGAGGGCCAGCCCGGTGAGGTCGGCGACGGCGATCTCCGGCTGCGGGTGCGCCGCGAGGTGCGGGTGCTCGGACTCGCTCCAGCAGCGCAGCACCGCACCGGTCCCCTCACGCCCGGCCCGGCCGGCCCGCTGCTCGGCGCTCGCGCGGCTCACCCGGACCGTGACGAGCCCCGCGAGCCCGCGCCGCTGGTCGGTGCGCGGCTCGCGCGAGAGCCCGGCATCGACCACCACCCGCACCCCCGGCACGGTCAGCGACGACTCGGCGACCGCCGTCGAGACCACCACGCGGCGTCCGCTGCCCTCGGTCAGTGCCCGGTCCTGCTCGGCGGCCGGGAGCCGGCCGTGCAGCGGGTGCACCGGCACGCCTGCGTTGGCCACGTCCGCCAGCCGGCGCGCGACGCCGTCGACCTCGGCGGCGCCGGGGAGGAACACCAGCACGCTGCCCGCGTGCTGGGTCAGCGCCCGGCGCGTCGTCGCGGCCACGTGGTCGAGGAAGGCCGGGGTGACGCCGCGGTCGTCGGCCCAGTGCGCACCGCCGCGCGGCGGGCACCAGTCGACCGCGACCGGGTGCAGCGCACCCGGCACGTCGACGACGGGGACCCCTGCCCCGGGCCCCAGCACCGCCGCCGTGCGCTCGGCCTCGACCGTGGCCGACATCGCCACCAGCAGCAGGTCCTCGCGCAGGTGGGCGCGCACGTCGACGGCGAGCGCCAGCGCCAGGTCGGCCTCGAGCTGACGCTCGTGCACCTCGTCGAGCACCACCGCGCCGACGCCGGGCAGCCCCGGGTCGCGCTGCAACCGGCGCAGCAGCACCCCGGTGGTCACGAACTCCACCCGCGTGCGCGGGCCCGCGCGTCGCTCGCCGCGCACGCTGTAGCCGACCGTCTCCCCCACCGGCTCGCCCAGCAGGTGGGCCAGCCGCCGGGCGGCGGCGCGCACCGCGATCCGCCTCGGCTGCGTGACGACGACCCGTGCGGCGCCACCACGGGCGGTGAGCAGACCGGTCACGCACGGCGGCACGAGGGTCGTCTTGCCCGACCCGGGCGGCGCCTGGACGACGGCCGCACCGGGTCCGCTCAGTGCCTCCGCGACCCGCGCCAGCCCGGCGACCACCGGCAGGTCCGGTGGCGTCGCCAGCAGGCGTGCGATCGGGTCGGTGGTCACGGCGCCGGGTGGCGTCGGGTCTCAGACCAGGACGCCGTCGAGCACGGTGGGCGTGCCGCGCAGGAACGTGGCCACGACGCGTCCGGGCAGCTCCATGCCCCGGTAGGGCGTGTTGCGCGAGAGCGACGCCGAGGCGGCGGCGTCGATGGTGCGGGTGGCGGCGGGGTCGTAGAGCACGACGTTCGCCGCGTTGCCGACGGCGATCGGCTGACCGTGCTCGGCCACGCGGCCGATCCGCGCCGGAGCGTGGCTCATCCGCTCCGCCACGCCCGCCCAGTCGAGCAGCCCGGCGTCGACCATCGTGTGCTGCACGATCGAGAGCGCCGTCTCCAGACCGAGCATGCCGAAGGCGGCGGCCGCCCACTCGCAGTCCTTGTCCTCGTGCGGGTGCGGGGCGTGGTCGGTGGCGACGATGTCGATGGTGCCGTCGGCCAGGCCGGCACGCAGCGCCTCGGTGTCGGCGGCGGTGCGCAGCGGCGGGTTGACCTTGTAGATGGGGTCGTAGGTGGCGGCGAGCTGGTCGGTGAGCAGCAGGTGGTGCGGGCACGCCTCCGCCGTCACGTTCCACCCCTTGCGCTTGGCGTCGCGGACGATCTCGACCGAGCCCGCGGTGCTCACGTGGCACACGTGCAGGCGCGAGCCCACGTGGGCGGTGAGCAGGCAGTCGCGCGCGATGATCGCCTCCTCCGCCACCGCCGGCCAGCCCGTCAGGCCGAGCCGGCCGGAGAGCTCGCCCTCGTTCATCTGCGCGCCCTGGGTCAGCCGCGGCTCCTGCGCGTGCTGCGCCACGACGCCGTCGAAGGCCTTCACGTACTCCAGCGCCCGGCGCATCAGGACGGCGTCGCTGACGCAGTGGCCGTCGTCGGAGAAGACGCGCACCCGGGCGGCCGAGTCGGCCATGGCGCCCAGCTCGGCCAGCCGCTCCCCGGCCAGGCCCACGGTGACGGCGCCGACCGGGTAGACGTCGCAGTAGCCGGCCTCGCGGCCCAGCCGCCACACCTGCTCGACGACGCCCGCGGTGTCGGCCACCGGGTCGGTGTTGGCCATCGCGTGCACGGCGGTGAAACCACCCATCGCCGCCGCGCGGGTGCCGGTCTCGACCGTCTCGGCGTCCTCGCGGCCCGGCTCGCGCAGGTGGGTGTGCAGGTCCACCAGGCCCGGCAGGGCGATCAGCCCGGCTGCGTCGACGACGGTCGCACCCTCGGCGGAGAGGCCGCGGCCCATCTCGGCCACGACGCCGTCGCGCAGCAGCAGGTCGGTGGGCTCGCCGCCCAGCACGGCGGCGTCCTTGATCAGGTGGGTGCTCACGCGGGGTTCTCCTGGGTCGGGCTGGACTGGCTGGACTCGCTGGATTCGTGGGCGCCGCTGAGCAGCAGGTACAGCACGGCCATCCGCACGGCGACGCCGTTGGTGACCTGCTCGACGATCACCGAGCGCTCGGAGTCGGCGACGTCGGCGCTGATCTCCATGCCGCGCACCATCGGACCGGGGTGCATGACGATCGTGTGGTCCTGCAGGGTGGCCATCCGCCGGCCGTCGAGGCCGTAGCGGCGGCTGTACTCGCGCGCGGTCGGGAAGAACCCGCCGTCCATGCGCTCGCGCTGCACGCGCAGCATCATCACGGCGTCGGTCTTGGGCAGCACGGCGTCGAGGTCGTAGCTGGTCTCCACCGGCCAGGTCTCCACGCCCACGGGCAGCAGGGTCGGCGGCGCCACCAGGGTCACCTCGACGCCGAGGGTGTGCAGCAGCAGTGCGTTGGAGCGCGCGACCCGGCTGTGCAGCACGTCGCCGACGACGGCGACCCGGCGGCCCTCGAGGCCGTTCGGGCGCGAGCCGCCGAGGTGGCGCCACAGGGTGAACGCGTCCAGCAGTGCCTGGGTCGGGTGCTCGTGCGTGCCGTCGCCGGCGTTGACGACGCTGGAGCGGACCCATCCCGAGTGGGCCAACCGGTGGGGCGCGCCGCTGGCGCCGTGGCGGACGACGACGGCGTCGGCCCCCATCGCCTCCAGGGTCAGCGCGGTGTCCTTGAGGCTCTCGCCCTTGCTGAGGCTCGAGCCCTTGGCCGAGAAGTTGATGACGTCCGCGGAGAGCCGCTTGGCGGCGGCCTCGAAGGAGATCCGGGTGCGGGTGGAGTCCTCGAAGAACAGGTTGACGACCGTGCGGCCGCGCAGCGCGGGCAGCTTCTTGATCGGCCGGTCGGCCAGCGAGCGCAGCTCGGCGGCGGTCGCGAGCACGTGCTCGGCGTCGTCGCGGGTCAGGTCGGCCGCGCTGAGCAGGTGGCGCTTCACGACTGCCCCGCCTCCTCGGAGCCGGCCGGCTGCTCGGGCCGGGTGTCGATGGTGACGGTGTCGAGGCCGTCGGTCTCCTCCAGCCGCACGAACACCCGCTCCACCAGCGAGGTGGGGAGGTTCTTGCCCACGAAGTCGGCACGGATCGGCAGCTCGCGGTGGCCGCGGTCCACCAGCACCGCCAGCTGCACCACCCGCGGGCGTCCGACGTCGCCGAGCGCGTCGAGGGCGGCGCGGATGGTGCGGCCCGAGAACAGCACGTCGTCGACCAGCACGACGGTGCGGTCCTCGATGCCGCCGGGCGGGATCTCGGTGTGCATCAGGGCACGGGCCGGGCCGCGACGCAGGTCGTCGCGGTACATCGTGACGTCCAGCGAGCCCACCGGGACCTCGTGCCCCTCGACCGAGGAGATCCGATCGGCGATGCGCCGCGCCAGGGGCACGCCGCGGCGCGGGATGCCCAGCAGCACGACGTCGTCGCCACCCTTGTTGCGCTCGAGCACCTCGTGGGAGATGCGGGTCAGTGCCCGGGTGATGTCACGGGCGTCGAGGACGACGCGGCCCGGTGGGGCCTCGGCGGGTGTCTGCGCGGCAGGCTCGGCACTCACGTGCGCGTGACCTCCTTCTCCGCCTCACGGGACGGCTCGTTAAAGGATGTCGATCGCGCTCAGCCTAGGGCATGCCGCGCACCGGGTACGCCTCACGCGAGGTCGAGGAGCACCTTGCCGACGGCGCCCGCCTCGACGGCGTCGTGCGCGGCGGCGGTCTCGGCCAGCGGGAAGTGGTGCAGCGGCACGCCGGCCTCCTCCCCCACCCGCAGAGCGCCCGCCTCGACCGCGGCGGTCACGTCGAGCGCGCCGGCCTGCAGCATCTCCTCGCTCAGCAGGTAGAGCAGCACACCCTGCAGGCGCACGTTCTTGCCGAAGGTGGGTCGCAGCGGGAGCGTGGCCTCGGCTCCGCCGTTGTTGGCGTAGAAGGCGATGGTGGCGCGGTTGCGCACCAGGTCGAGGTCGAGCGCCAGGTTGTCGGCCGGCGCCACCTCGACCACCAGGTCGACGCCGTCGGCTGCCACCTCGCGCACGCGCGCGGCGACGTCCTCCGTGCGGTAGTCGACCACGTGCTGCGCGCCCGCGGCGGTGGCGAGCGCGGCCTTCTCGGGGCTGCTCACCGTGGTGACGACGATCGCGCCCGACCAGACGGCCAGCTGGATGGCGGCGTTGCCCACCGCACCGGCGCCCCCGGCCACCAGCACCACCTGGCCGGCCAGGCTGCCGGGGCCCAGGCGCGAGGGCGTCTCGCCGCTGGTGAGCGCCCGGTGCGCGGTCATCGCGGGCACGCCGAGGCTGGCTCCGAGGTCGAAGGAGGCGTCGTCGGGCAGCGGCACCGCACGCGAGGCCGGGAGCACCAGCTGCTCGGCCGCCGTGCCGTACGGGCGGCCGTGCTGGGCGCAGAACACCCACACCCGCTGCCCCACGCTGAGCGCGTCGACCTCCTCGCCCACTGCCTCGACGACGCCGGCGCCGTCCTGCCCGGGCGCGACCTCGGGGAAGTCACCGGGGCTGGTGGCGCCGGTGCGCATCTTCCAGTCCGTCGGGTTGACGCCGGCGCGGTGCAGGCGGACCCGCACCTCGCCGGGCCCCGGCTGCGGCTCGGGGCGCTCGACCAGGCTCAGGACGGAGGAGGGACCGGACTCGCTGTAGACGACGACGCGCATGGGCCCGACGCTAGCCCCGCCCCGGTGGTCATCGCGCAGGGCCTCAGTCGTACAGCGAGCCCACCAGGTCCAGCCGTGCCTGCCAGGGGTCGCGGCGGACCACCTGGGGGCCACGGGTGGTGAGCTCGACGAAGCGGCCGGTCTCCGCCGTCGGCCAGTCCGGGCCGCAGTCGGGCACGCCGTCGCGCGCGAAGGTGGCCCAGCACGTGGCGACCCCCTCCGCGAGGTCCGCGGCGCCCGGCACCGCGTCGTCGCCGCGACCGAAGACCCAGACGAAGTCCTGGCCGTGCACGACCCCTCCGTAGGTGCGGCGCGTGGCGGGGCTGGCGATCGCGAACCGGTACCGGTAGGTGGGTGCGCGCTCGGCGTGCTCGGCGGCCAGCAACCGTGCCGGCTCGGTGAACACGACGTCGTTGAGGAAGTGGCGCTCCACCTCCTGGCCGTCGCCGTAGGCGTCGAGCGCGGCGCGGCCGCGGCCGGTGAGCAGCCGCTGGGAGGTCGGCACGGGGTCGATCCCGAGAGCCTGGAACACGGCCGGCACGAACTCCAGGTCGGTGGAGCCGACCAGGTACGGCACCGGCGCCTCCTCGCCCGCGGCGAACGTGTCGGCGGGTGAGCGGGGCAGCACGCCGTCGAGGATCGGCACCTCGTTGCGCAGCACGAAGGTGTCCAGGCGTGCCACCTGTCGGGCCGGCAGCGCGCGCAGCGCGGCGGCGTCGTCGCCGCGGGGGTCGAGCGAGGCCAGCAGCGCCTCTCCCTGGCCGGCAGCCACGCGGTAGCTCGGCGGGTCCTCGCGCCCCAGGCCGGACCCGGAGACGGCGCGGTCGAAGAGCCCCCGCGCCTGCGGGGCGCTCATCAGGTCGTTGACCGACATGCCGCCGGCGGAGATGCCGAACACCGTGACCGTGTCGGGGTCACCGCCGAAGGAGCTCACGTTGCGCTGCACCCACTCGAGCGCGGCGATCTGGTCGGTCAGGCCGAAGTTGGCGACCGGTGCACCCTGCTGCTCGGCCGCGAGTGCGGGGTGGGCGAGGTAGCCCAGGCGGCCCAGGCGGTAGTTGAGCGAGACCACGACCACGCCCTGCTCCACGAGCCCGGCCACGACGTCGGGCATCAGGTCGCCGCTACCCGAGGTGAACCCGCCGCCGTGGATCCACACCATGACCGGCAGCCGGCCCTCCTCGCTCGCGGCGGCCGGGGCGAAGACGTTGAGGAACAGGCAGTCCTCGGAGGTGTCGGCCGCGATCCGCGACCCCGTGCCCTGCAGGCAGGAGTCCCCGAAGGCCGTGGCGTCGCGGGTCTCCTCCCACCCCTCCACCGGGGCCGGGGCCCGCCACCGCAGGTCACCCACGGGCGGCGCCGCGTACGGGATGCCCCGCCAGGTCAGGACCTCACCCTCCTCGAGGAGTCCCTGCACCGGCCCGGAGTCGGTCTCCACCACCAGCCGGTCGGAGGTGAGGCCACCCGCGGCTCCGCCGCCGGACCCGCCGTCGACCTCGGACCGGCCTCCCGTGCGGGGGTCGCCGGCTCCGCCACCGGTGCAGCCGACCGCCACCAGGCACACCAGCAGCCCAGCGACCAGGGCGACCAGGGCCGCGGGGGCGCGCCGGGCGCGCGGGCGCGGTCCGGCCGCGCGGGGCGCCTGCACGGGGCGGACTACCAGCCGCGTTCGGCGAGGCGGTGGGGCTGCGGGATCTGCTCCACGTTGAGACCGACCATGGCCTCGCCCAGCCCGCGCGAGACATTGGCGACGACGTCGGGGTCGTCGTAGAAGGTGGTGGCCTTGACGATGGCCTCGGCACGCTGGGCGGGGTTCCCGGACTTGAAGATGCCCGAGCCCACGAAGACCCCCTCGGCTCCGAGCTGCATCATCATCGCCGCGTCGGCCGGCGTGGCGATGCCGCCGGCGGTGAAGAGCACCACGGGCAGCTTGCCGGCCTCGGCGACCTCGCGCACGAGGTCGTAGGGGGCCTGGAGCTCCTTGGCGGCCACGTAGAGCTCCTCGTGGGAGAGCGAGGAGAGGCGGCGGATCTCACCGCCGATGGTGCGCATGTGCATGACGGCGTTCGACACGTCGCCCGTGCCCGCCTCGCCCTTGGAGCGGATCATCGCCGCGCCCTCGGTGATGCGGCGCAGCGCCTCCCCGAGGTTGGTGGCACCGCACACGAACGGCACGGTGAAGGCCCACTTGTCGATGTGGTGGGCGTAGTCGGCCGGGGTCAGCACCTCGGACTCGTCGACGTAGTCGACGCCCAGGCTCTGCAGCACCTGCGCCTCGGCGAAGTGCCCGATCCGGGCCTTGGCCATCACCGGGATCGAGACGGCCGCGACGATGCTCTCGATCATGTCGGGGTCGCTCATCCGCGAGACGCCGCCCTCGGCGCGGATGTCGGCCGGCACCCGCTCGAGCGCCATGACGGCGACCGCACCGGCCTCCTCGGCGACCTTGGCCTGCTCGGCCGTGACGACGTCCATGATCACGCCACCCTTGAGCATCTCGGCCATGCCGCGCTTGACGCGGGTGGTGCCGGTGGCCTGCTCGTGCTGCTGCTCGCTCATGCCCCCGATCGTAGTGGGGCCCGCCGACCGCTCAGGCGGTGGGACCGCCGGGGCCGGCGCCGGCTGCGGCCTCCTCGGCACGGGCCTGGCGCGCCACCATCAGCGAGCGCACGACCACCGTCTGGGTGTTGGCCGCGGCCAGCGCCCACAGGGTGACGTAGATGAGCAGGTCGAGGTCGAAGATCCCCGCGAAGCCGGTCATCACGAGGATCGCCACGAGCCGGTCGGCGCGCTCCGCGAGGCCGCCCTTGGCGTCGAAGCCCAGGGACTCGGCCTTGGCCCGGGCATAGGAGGTGACCGCGCCCATGACCAGGCAGTACAGCGAGACGCACAGGTGCAGGTAGCTGTCGCCGGGGCCGGCGAAGTAGAGCGCCAGCCCGCCGAACACGGCGCCGTCGCCGATCCGGTCCAGGGTGGAGTCCCAGTAGGAGCCGAACTTGCCGGTGCGACCGGTCAGCCGCGCCATGTAGCCGTCCATCAGGTCGCTGAAGACGAAGGCGGTGACCACCAGGACGCCCACGAGCAGCTCGCCGCGGGGGAAGAACCCCAGGGCGCCGGCACACACCCCCGCGGTGCCCACGAAGGTGACCATGTTGGGGGTCACGCCGAGTCGGATCAGCAGGTGGGCGACGGGCTTCCAGACGTTGGTCCAGAAGTCGCGGAATCTCTCGAGCATGGCGGCAGCAGGCTAGCGGCTGGCCCCCGTCCTCAGCACGTCGGCGGCCCGTCGTCGGCCCGTCGTCGGGGGGCTCAGCCCGGAGGCCAGGCCTCCGCCAGCAACGACCGGGTGTCGGTGAGCAGCTCGGGCAGGGTCTTGGTGCGTCCGATGATCGGCATGAAGTTCTGGTCGCCGGGCCAGCGCGGCACCACGTGCTGGTGCAGGTGCGCGGCGATCCCGGCGCCCGCGATGGCGCCCTGGTTCATGCCGATGTTGAAGCCGCCGGCTCCGGAGGTCGCCCGCACCACCCGCATGGCGGTCCGGGTGAGGTCGGCGATCTCGGCCGACTCCTCGTCGGTGGTCTCGGTGTAGTCGGCGATGTGGCGGTAGGGGCAGACCATGAGGTGCCCGGGCGCGTAGGGGTAGAGGTTCAGCACCACGAAGGCCAGTGACCCGCGGTGCACCACCAGCCCCTCCTGGTCACCGAGGCTCGGGATCCGGCAGAACGGGCACTCCCCGCTGCTGGCGTCGGTGGGCTTGTTCTCGCCCCGGATGTAGGCCATCCGGTGCGGCGTCCAGAGCCGGTCGAGCTCGTCGCCCTGGCCGATGCCGTCCTGGTGCAGCTCGGTCGGGTCCTGCTCGCTCACGCGCCGGCCGCCTCGGGGTCGGGGACCGCGAGCAGCTCCTCGAGCGGCACGTCGGGGTCCAGGCTCAGGCCGAGCCGGTCGGCGTGCCCGTCGAGGATGTGCCACACGGACTGGCTGAGCAGCCCGGCCACCTGGTCGGCGTCGGGGCGTCGCGCCCGGCGGCCGACCCAGCGGCGCACGGCGCCGAAGACCGCCCCGACCAGCCCGTAGGCCAGGGGATCGAGCGCGGCGGCGTCGTCGTCGTCGAGCTCGAGGCCGAGCAGCTCGACGGCGGTCTCGAGCACCTCGACCAGCACGGTGGCGACCCGGTTGATGCCCTGGTCGGCCGACCCGGCACCGGCCTGCGCATGCTCGACCAGCCGGTGCAGCGCCGGGTGCTCGACGGCCCAGCGCACGTAGGTGGTGACGATGCGGCGGATGACCTCGTTGATCGTGCCCTCGAGGTTGACGGCGGGCAGCAGGTGCGCGGTGAGGTCCTCGAGCACCTGCACCTGGATGGCGTGGTCGAGGTCGGCACGGTCGGCGAAGTGCCGGTAGACCACGGAGCGGCTCAGGCCGGCCTGCTCCGCTATCTGCTGCACGTGGAACTCCGCGCCGGGCTCGCCCGCCTCGACGACGGCGAGGGCGGCGTCGATGATGACCTGCCGGCGCTCCTCGTTGTGCTTCTGCCAGCGCGCCTGGCGACCGTCGGGGGCCTTGCCGCCGCTTGCCATCGCCCTCCCCCGTCTCGGCGTGACGTCGCGCCCGCCCTGGGGAGGCAGCCTAGCCGGGGGTCAGCGGGAGGGACGCAGTCGCCGGGCCAGCCGGGCTGCTCGCGGCGTCGGGGTGTCGTCGCCGGGCCGCGCCGCGGCCGCGGCGACCCGCTCCATCTCGGCGAGGTCGACCAGCTTGACCCGGGGTCGGCCACGCGCCGCACCTCGACGCCGCTCCTCGGCGTCGATGGCGTCCCACCCGGCGAGCTCGACGGCCGCGGGACGCCGACCCAGCACCACCGCACGGATCGACTCCGGCGTGCCGACCGGCTCGGGCAGCGCCTCCGCCCCGGTCCGGTCGAGGTCGTCGAGCAGCTGCTCGACGGTCTCCTGGGCGCAGGACTTGTTGGTGCCGATGAAGCCCGAGGGACCGCGCTTGACCCACCCGGCCACGTAGACGCCCGGACGCACCCGCCCGCGGTCGGAGGGGACCGTGCCGCGAGCGGCGTCGTAGGGCAGGTCGGGCACGGGCGTGCCGTGGTAGCCGACGGCACGCAGCACCAGCCCGCACGCCAGGGTCTCGACCTCGTCGGTGGGCACCGGGCGGACCGCACCGTCGGGGGCGGTCTCGAGGCGGTTGCGCACCAGCTCGACGCCGGTGACACCGGACTCCTCGGTGCCGAGCACGCGCACCGGGGAGGTGGCGAAGCGCAGCACGATGCGCGGGCAGTCGGGGCGCGGAGCTCGCTGCTGGAGCTCGGCGAGGACCCGGCCGGCGGTCGTCGTCGGGTCGAGCTCGCAGCCGCCCGGCTCGACGACGACGTCGAGGCCCTCGATCGCGGCCAGCCCGATCAGCTCGGGCACGGTGAACG
The DNA here is from genome assembly GCF_039542785.1 of Nocardioides nanhaiensis. Taxonomy (NCBI): domain Bacteria; kingdom Bacillati; phylum Actinomycetota; class Actinomycetes; order Propionibacteriales; family Nocardioidaceae; genus Nocardioides; species Nocardioides nanhaiensis. The sequence goes on along the minus strand of NZ_BAABIM010000005.1, from coordinate 354,050 downwards.
CGGCCTGGGCGGGGCCTCGGCGTCCGAGCACCACCACCTCGCGCACACCACTGCGCCGCAGTGCGGTCAGCGGCAGGGTGGCGATGTCGGTGCGCTCGAGGGTGTCGGGGTCGCTGGTGAGGATCCGGGCGACGTCGAGTGCGACGTTGCCGTTGCCCACGACCACCGCGCGCTCGTGGTGCAGCGGCACCGGGAGGTCCTGCCGGTCGGGGTGGCCGTTGTACCAGCCGACGAGGTCGGTGGCCGAGAGCGAGCCGGGCAGGTGCTCGCCCTCGATGCCGAGCGGACGGTCGGCCGAGGCACCCACGGTGTAGACCACCGCGTGGTACTGCGCGGCCAGCTCGTCGTGGGTGAGGTCGCGGCCCACCTCCACGTTGAGGAAGTAGCGGAACCCCCGCTCGCGCTCGATCTGCCGGAAGAGCCGCTCGACCAGCTTGGTGCTCGGGTGGTCGGGTGCCACGCCGGCCCGCACGAGACCGCCGGGGGTGGGCAGCCGGTCGTAGACGTCGACGCTCACCTCGGGGTGCTTGAGCAGCTCGTCGGCGGTGTACATGCCCGCGGGCCCGGCACCGATGACGGCGACCCGGAACGGTCCGGGGCGACGCAGGCGCCGCTGGGGCGCGACGACGGCGAGCGGCGTGCGGTCGCGGTGCGGGAACACCTCGTAGTACTCGGCGTTCAGCGCCACGAACGGCTGCTGCCCGGGAGGCAGTGACCCGGCCGGGACGATCGCGCCCGCGGGGCACGCGGTGGCGCACGCCCCGCAGCCGACGCACGAGTTCGCGTCGACGTAGAGCATCTCGGCCTCGGCGAACCCGGGCTCGCCCGGTGCGGGGTGGATGCAGTTGACCGGGCAGGCCACCACGCACGCGGCGTCGGCGCAGCACGACTGGGTGACGACGTAGGCCATCGGATGCTCTCGGGTGCTCTCGGGGCGGCTCAGGCCGCGGCCGAGGCCACCTCGCTGCGGTAGCGCGAGGAGCGGCCGTCGATCTTCATGGCCTTCCACACGCGCCGCGAGACCCGGTTCATCATGCCGGTCTCCTCGGCGAGCATCCGCACGTCGCCGAACAGGTCGCGCAGCATCTTGCGCGACTCCTCGCGGTCCCAGTAGAGGTCCTTGACGACGTGCTTGGGGATGCCCATGTCGCGCTGGGCCTTCTTGCTGGGCACCAGGATCTCGTCGCAGAGCCAGCGCAGGACCACGGGCACGGCGACGCTCAGGACGGCGCGCTCGTGGCGGCGCAGCTTGGGCGAGGAGTGCTCGATGAACTGGTGGGCGAACCCGATGTGGCGAGCCTCCTCGGCCACGTGGATCTGCATGATCCGCTGCAGCAGCGGGTGCATGTCGTCACCCGCGCGCAGCACCGACTTCTGCACGTGGTCGATCGGCTCCTCGCCGGCGAGGACGCCCCAGAAGAAGCCCACGGGCGCCAGGGAGGCGGCCAGCGGCAGCAGCGGTGCGAGCGCCCGGAACAGCGCGGAGCCGCCGCCGACGTCCTGGCCGGAGCGGTTGACGAACTCCTGGAACATCTGGGTGTGGTGGCACTCCTCGGTGGCCTCGTGCGTGGAGTAGCGGAACTCCGGCGAGCCGTTGGGGAGCTTCAGGGCGTAGTTCATGATGCCGGCGATCAGCACCTGCTCGAACTGCAGCCCGACCTTGGTGACGTTGGCCTGGCGGTAGAGGCCGATGCGGATCTTCTCGCTCGTGGGCAGCGACTTGTACCAGGCGTGGCGGCCCAGCACGTCGGCCTCGGGCAGGATCCAGCGCTCGTCGGTCGGGTCGATCGCGAAGTCGGGGTTGTCCCAGTCGATGTCGAGGAAGGCGTCGAAGTGCTGCTCGACCGAGGCCTCGGAGAGCGTGCGCAGTCGGTCCTCGTAGCTCAGGCGTGCGAGCTCGCGCTCGGTGGGTCCGACGGGGCCGGTGGCCTCGGCGAGCTGGCGGTCGTGGTCGGGGAGCACCGCGGTCATGTCGAGCACCTTCCGTCGGGGGCATCGGGAGTCTTCGGATGGTTCGGTCTGCCGAGGTTAGTGCGACGCCGTGTCACGTGTAAAGAGTTAGCGCGACATTACGTCCCAGTAACATGGGGAGGGCTGGGTCACACGCAGGTCGACGCGACGTCGGGGACGGCCCCTACGCTTCGCCCCGTGGGCACCGAGATCGACGTCGCCGAGGCCCTGCGCCGCGTCGGCGCGGTCGCGCTCGCGCTCCCCGAGGTCGTCGAGGAGGACGCCTGGGTGGGCGTGCGCTGGCGGGTGCGCGGGCGCACCTTCGCGCAGGTGCTCGAGGTCGTCGACGGCCGGCCCCCGGGTCTGGGCACGCCCCTCTCCCCCGCCCCCGGTGAGCGGCCGGTGGTGCTGCACTTCCACGCCGCCCCCGAAGACGTGCTGACCCTCCGGCACGTGGGCCCCCCATGGTTCAAGACGCTCTGGGGCCCCAGCTCGATGCTGCTGCGGCTGCCGCCCGAGCCCGACTGGGGGGAGGTCGCCGAGGTCGTCGTCGACAGCTTTCGGGTGCTGGCTCCGCGCTACCTCGCCGCCCGCCTCCCCTGACACCGACCCGGCGCGAGAGCGCACGGCTCGACCACCGACCCGTCCCGAATGCGCACGGCTCACGCGCCGACCCGTCCCGAGAACGCGCAGGTCGACCACCCAGCCGGCCGCACGAGAGCCGGGTCGGCGAGGGGTCAGTCGGCGAAGCGGGGCGGGAAGCCGCCGGTGGCGATCGGGCCCCAGCGGGTGGGGGTGATCCGCAGCAGGGACTTGCCCTGGTCGCGCATGGCCTGGCGGTACTCGTCCCAGTCGGAGTGCTCCCCCGCCACCGCGCGGAAGTAGTCCACCAGCGGCTCCACGGAGTCCGGCGGGTCGATCACCTCGCAGGTGCCGTCGACCTGCACCCAGGCGTCGTCGAACTCGTCACTGAGCACCAGCACGCTGACGTCGGGGTGGCGCCGGGCGTTGTTGGTCTTGGCGCGCTCGGGGTAGGTGGCGATGACGATGCGGCCCTGCTCGTCGACCCCGCCGGTGACCGGCGAGACCTGCGGGCTGCCGTCGCGACGGCTCGTGACCAGCACGAGGTGGTGGCGCGGCCGCACGAACTCCAGCAGCTGCTCGAGGTCGACACGGTCCGCGGTCGCGATGTTCTTGGCCATGCCCGTCCGGTACCCCGTCCCCGGTCCGGGCAGGGGGCCGGAACGGCGTCTCGCTAGACCTGCTCGCGCGCGGCGACGGCAGCCGTGACCCGGGCGATGGCCTCCTCGATCGGGACGCCGTTGTCCTGGCGGCCGTCGCGGTAGCGGAACGACACCGCACCGGCCTCCATGTCCTGGTCGCCGGCGATGACCATGAACGGCACCTTCTGCAGCTGCGCGTTGCGGATCTTCTTCTGCATCCGGTCGTCGGAGTCGTCGACCTCGACGCGCACCCCGGCGGTCTTCATCCGGCGCGCGATGTCGTGCAGGTAGTCGGCGTGCCGCTCCGCGATCGGGATGCCCTGCACCTGCACGGGGGCCAGCCACGGAGGGAAGGCGCCGGCGTAGTGCTCCACCAGGACGCCGACGAACCGCTCGATCGAGCCGAACTTGGCGGAGTGGATCATCACCGGCTGCTGGCGGGTGCCGTCGGCGGCCTGGTAGGTGAGGTCGAAGCCCTGCGGCTGGTTGAAGTCGTACTGGATGGTCGACATCTGCCAGGTGCGGCCGATGGCGTCGCGGGCCTGCACGGAGACCTTGGGGCCGTAGAACGCGGCGCCGCCCGGGTCGGGCACGAGCTCGAGACCGGACGCCTCGCAGGCGGTGCGCAGCACCTCGGTGGCGTTCTCCCACTGCTCGGCCGAGCCGACGAACTTGTCGGGCTTGGAGTCGTCGCGGGTGGAGAGCTCGAGGTAGAAGTCGTCGAGACCGAAGTCGCGCAGCAGCCCGAGCACGAAGTCGAGCAGGTGGGTGATCTCGGCGGGCGCCTGCTCCGGCGTCACGTAGGAGTGCGAGTCGTCCTGGGCGAAGCCGCGCACGCGGGTCAGGCCGTGGATGACGCCGGACTTCTCGTAGCGGTACACGTGCCCGAACTCGAACAGCCGCAGCGGCAGCTCGCGGTAGGAGCGTCCGCGCGAGCGGTAGATCAGGTTGTGCATCGGGCAGTTCATGGCCTTGAGGTAGTAGTTCACGCCCTCGAACTCCATGGGCGGGAACATGCCGTCGGCGTAGTAGGGCAGGTGACCCGAGAGGTGGAAGGTGTGCTCCTTGGAGATGTGGGGCGTGCCCACGTACTCGAAGCCCTCCTCGATGTGGCGCTGGCGGACGTAGTCCTCCATCACCCGCTTGATCACCCCGCCCTTGGGGTGGAAGACCGGCAGGCCGGAGCCGATCTCGTCGGGGAAGGAGAACAGGTCCAGGTCGCGGCCGAGCTTGCGGTGGTCGCGCTTCTCGGCCTCCTCGATGCGGTGCAGGTGCGCCTCGAGCGCCTCCTTGCTCTCCCACGCGGTGCCGTAGATGCGCTGCAGCTGCTTGTTCTTCTCGTCGCCGCGCCAGTAGGCGGCCGCGGAGCGCATCAGCTTGAACGCGGGGATCCGCTTGGTGGTGGGCAGGTGCGGCCCGCGGCACAGGTCGCTCCAGGCCACGTCGCCGTTGCGGCGGATGTTGTCGTAGATGGTCAGCTCGCCGGCGCCGACCTCGACCGAGGCACCCTCGGCCGCACCCTCGGCGTTGCCGGAGCCCTTGAGGCCGATCAGCTCGAGCTTGTAGGGCTCGGCCTGCAGCTCGTCGATCGCCTCGGCGTCGGTGGTGACCCGGCGGCTGAAGCGCTGACCCTCCTTGATGATCTTGCGCATCCGCGACTCGATCTTCTCGAGGTCCTCGGGGACGAAGGGGGTCTCGACGTCGAAGTCGTAGTAGAAGCCGTTCTCGATCGGCGGGCCGATGCCGAGCTTGGCGTCCGGGAACAGCTCCTGCACCGCCTGGGCCATCACGTGGGCGCACGAGTGGCGCAGCACGTCGTGGCCCTCGGGGCTCTCGATGGCCACTCCCTCGACGACGTCGCCGTCGGCGAGCTCGTGGCTCAGGTCGCGCAGCGCGGCCTCCTCGCCCTCCCCCACGCGCGCCGCGATGACGGCGGCGTCCTCGGCGAAGAGCTCCCACGCCTTGGTGCCCGTGGTGACCGTCCGCTCCTCACGCTCACCGGCGTGCAGGCGGACGACCTTGATCTCGGACACGGGGGCGCTCCTTCGCGTGGACGGGTGGCCCGGACGGGCCGCACCCAGGCTATCGGCGCCCGCCGACGTCGCGCGCACCGATATCGGTCGGGCGGGCACGCGGGTCGGTGGGGTCAGCAGGAGAGGTCGCGCCCGGCCTTCGGCTGCGGCGCCCGGCGCTGACCGGCGGCGGCGCTGCCCGGGCGCTCGAGCCCCCAGGAGCGCAGCCAGTCCATGCCGATGCGCGTGTGCCGCATCTGGGTGGTGTCGTCGGGGGCGATGAGCGAGATCCGCGGCACCAGCGCCTTGCCGCTGACGGCGGCGCGACCCGGGAGCGTGGCCGTGACCTTCGCGTCCACGAACCAGGTGATGCGGTTGCGCGTGACCTCCACGGCGTAGGTGTGCCAGTTGTCGCGATTCGTGACGACGCCGCGCTCGCTGTGCGCCCACGCGCGGCTGCCGTTGCTGACGCCCAGGTCGACGCTGTTCCCGTAGCCGGTGAAGTCGGCGAACGTGACGGTGTGCGGGCTGCACGCGCCGGGCGCGGTGCCGGCGGGCACCAGCTCGGCCTTGACCCGGTAGTCCGGCCCGTCCTGCCAGTGCGGGGCGCGCATGCGGATCTCCCAGCGCCCGTAGGCGCTGCCGCGGCCGCTCAGCGTCGCGCGGGTGGTGCCCAGGTCGTCGGCGCCGTAGAAGCCCGGGCCGCTCTCGACGGTGAGCATCGCGTACGCCGGGGCCACGCGTCCGGACCCGGTGCCGTACTCGCGCCAGGCCCCCAGCGGCTCGCCGTACTCCCACTCGTGCGACTCGGTGGCGCGGCCCCAGTCGAAGGTGTTGCCGGCGTTGACGGGGCCCGGCTGGGTGTAGGGCGCTCGCGCCGCACCCGGGGTGACGGGCACCGCACCCGCGTTCGCGACGCCGGCTCGCTCGCTCCCGCGCGAGCGCAGGTAGAAGGGGTAGCTGGGGTACTCCGAGATGCCGCGCCCGGGCATGGCGCCCGCCATCACCCGGTAGACGGCGTCGCCTGCCGCGGCGGTGACGCCGAAGGTCGCCGCTCCCTGGGCGTCGGCGGATGCGGTCGCGACCTTCGCCCAGGACGACGGACTGGTGCGGCGCAGCAGCGTGAGCGGTCGGCCCGGGCGCGCGGGGGCCGAGGTCACCCGCAGCGTCACCGCCTGCCCGGCCCGGGGGGCGCTCGGCGTCGTCGCGAAGGAGAACGTCTGCTCGACCGGCGTCACCGGCGCGTTCGGTGTGCGCAGTCCGGTGCCGGGCAGCTGCACGCTGTAGGGCGTGGCCATACCGGGTCCGGGGATCCGGAACCCGAAGCGGCCGGCCTGCGTGGTGCGGCCCCGCTCGGCGTCGAGGTAGCGGTCGCGCATGTAGCGCTGCAGCATGATCGGCCGCGAGCCGCGCGCGCCCACCGTGCCCCGGATGGTGAGTGTCTCCCCCGCGATGTAGGCGCGCGGGGTGAGCGTGATCCGGCCGCGGGTGGCCTGGGCGGCGGGTGCCGCCGAGGCATGCGAGCCGCGTGCGGCGTCGTCACCTCCACTCCCGGGATGCGCCGCCAGGGCGGGCACGGCCGCCGCCAGGAGTGCGGTGGTGACGAGCGGGGCCAGCGCGCGGACAGGGTGGGTGGGGCGACGACGCATACGCGGACCGTAGGCAGGACTCGATGGCGCGCGAGCGGCTTCGAGGCAACCGTGGCCGTTCGGCGGTGCGGACCACCCGGCCGAGTGGTCCCCGGCGACCCGATCGGCTCCCCCGGCCGGGAGACCGGTCGACTCAGATCCAGCTGGCACCGATCTCGTCGTGAAGCTGCTGGGTCTTCTGCACGTGGAGCACCCCGGTGACCATCTGCGTCTGCAGCCCGCACGCGGTCGCGACCGCGATGATCGCGTCCCGCTCCTGGGGATGGTCGTCGGCGTCGCCGCCGTCCCAGAGCAGCAGCCAGCGATCGGTCGGGTCGTCGCTGCCGGCGTCCGCCCAGACCCGGCAGACCAGGTCGAGCTCCGTCTGGGTCATAGCACGGGTCGGGGTCGCGTACACGGATCGCTCCTGCACAGAGGGGCCGAGATGCAACGAGACCGCAGATCATGGATGACCTGCGGTCTCGACGGTGGGCGATACTGGGTTCGAACCAGTGACCTCTTCGGTGTGAACGAAGCGCGCTACCACTGCGCCAATCGCCCGCTGCGTTCGGAGACTGTAGTGCATGCCCCGCCTCCCACCGCAACGCGGGGGCACCCTCCCCGGCCGCCGGTCGACCGTGACGTCGCGCCGCGGCAAACGTTCTCCAATTGATGACGTATGACAGGCAACCAATTGGGTACCTGCCGCGTCAGAGGAGGTGTCGGGACTGCTCGATCGGCCCGACCCTGCCCTCTGGACGACAAGGGACACCACCTATGACCGCTCAGCCCGTCTCCCCCACGGTCTCGCAGGACATCGCCCTGCACTGCCTCGACGAGCTCGGCCGCCCGATGAGCTTCATCGCCTCCTTCGGGTACGACGCCGGCGACCCGTATGCCGTGTGGCTGACCTTCCACGTGCCCGCCGGCGAGATCGAGTGGGCGATGGCACGCACGCTGCTGCTGCGCGGACTCACCCAGCCTGCAGGCGAGGGCGACATCCGCCTGGCTCCGGCTGTCGACGAGGACGGGCATGCCGTCGTCCGGATGGACTTCCACTCCCCCGAGGGTCGTCTGGTCACCGAGGCACGCACCGCCGACCTGTTCGCGTTCCTCAGCAGCACGTGGCGAGCCGTGCCACCGGGCAGCGAGGCCTCGCGGGTCGACGTCGACGATCTGGTCGAGCGGTTGCGCGGCTGACGCCGTTCCTCGCTACTCGCCCAGAAGCTCGGGCTCGCGCGCACGCCAGGTCGCGAGCGCGTCACGCGTCACCGGCCCCGGCGCGTCGAGCACGCGGTCGTCCAACCGGTGCACGCCCTGCACGTCGCGGGTCGTGGAGGTCAGGAAGACCTCCGACGCCTCGTGCACGACCTCGATCGGCTCGTCGACCTCGCGCGCCCCGCACCACTCCACCACCAGGTCGCGGGTGACGCCGGCCAGGCAGCCGCTGGCCAGCGTGGGCGTGCGCAGCTCGCCGTCGAGCACGTAGAAGACGTTGGAGCCGGTGCCCTCGCACAGGTGACCCGCCAGGTTGGCGAAGATGGCCTCGGTGGCGCCGCGCTCCTGGGCATGCGCCAGGGCCACGACGTTCTCGGCGTAGGAGGTGGTCTTCAGCCCGGCGAGCGCGCCCCGCTCGTTGCGCGGCCACGGCACGGTGACGACGCTCGTGGTCGCCGGGCCAGGCTGCAGTGGTGCCGCGACGACGACGACCGTCGGCGGGTGGTCGCCTCGCCCCGAGCCCAGCGGCGCCGGTCCGCCGGTGACGGTGATCCGGATCCGGCCCAGCGGCAGGTGCTCGGCACCCAGCACCGCCTCGACGCCGGCGCGCACCGCCTCGAGGTCGACGTCGGGCAGCCCGAGGCCGCGCGCCGAGCGGGCCAGCCGGTCGAGGTGGCGTTGCAGCGCGAACGGGGCGCCGTCGACGACCTTGAGGGCCTCGAAGACACCGTCGCCGACCGTGAAGCCGTGGTCGGCCACCGCGATCGCCGGTCCGGCGGGGTCTTCCAGCAGCCGTCCGGCCATCCACGCGTGCACCATGGCGCTCACTCTAGGAGCGTGTCGGCGCCTGTCCGCACGCCGCCGACACGCGCACGACACCCCCGCGACACCCGGTTTTGGCACGCCCCAGCGCATCGGCTACTGTTCTCACGCACTCCACGGAAGCCCTCGGGCCGACGGGATGCAGGCGGACATAGCTCAGTTGGTAGAGCGCAACCTTGCCAAGGTTGAGGTCGCGAGTTCGAGTCTCGTTGTCCGCTCGGAGAGGTCAGTGTCCACGGTCGGGCCTCCGCGGTGGGTTGGCCGAGAGGCGAGGCAACGGACTGCAAATCCGTGTACACGGGTTCAAATCCCGTACCCACCTCTGTTACAACTCCACACGAGGGCGATTGGCGCAGCGGTAGCGCGCTTCCTTGACACGGAAGAGGTCACTGGTTCAAACCCAGTATCGCCCACCAGCGTGATGCACAGGCCGGTCCCGATGGGGCCGGCCTGTTGTCGTCCACGGGTGGACTGGTTTGCGAGTATCGCCGTTCCGCGTACGTCGGAGGCATCGTCCTGATACCTCTGGTCGTCGGAGGCAAGGATGGACGACGAGACAGGGCGACGGTGGCCCGCAGGGTGGCGCCGAGCGGGTCAGGCACGTGGCGCACTGGTGGCCGTGGTGCTGGCACTGCTGATCGCAGGATGCAGCATCGACGACGCCTCGGTGGCCTCGCGCGGCGAGAGTGCGGAGGCATCCCAGCCACCTGACACAGAGCCGTCCCCCGGGAGCTCGACGCCGGCCAGCCCCGTCGGCGAGCCGGCGACGCCGACGCCGCCTCCTCCGGTGACCGTTCCTGCCGTGGCGGGCCTGCCCAGATCCGAGGCGGCGCAGGCGCTGCGTGCGGCTGGTCTGCGTCTACGCGCGACGAGGAAAGTCCCCTCGTTCGAGCCGCGCGGCACCGTGCTGCGTCAGAGCGTCGCCTCCGGCACGTCGGTCACGGCCGGCTCCGCGGTGGCGCTGGTGACCGCCGTCCCTCACCCTCGGGTCCCGCGCGTGCTGCAGACGTCGGCCCGGACAGCGACCACCGCACTGCAGCGGGCCGGCTACCGCGTCGACCTCGTCACCCGGACGGTGCCCTCCGGCAAGGACGGGATGGTCCTGCGGCAGGTGCCCGCCCCCCTGACGCGGACGAAGGCCGGGACGAGCATCACCGTCGTCGTCGCGCAGGTGGTACGGCCCGTCGCACCCCCGCCGGCCGAGAACTGCACTCCCGGCTACCGCCCCTGCCTCAGTCCCGCCTCGGACTACGACTGCGCGGGGGGATCGGGCGACGGACCCGAGTACGCCCAGGGACCGATCTACGTCTCCGGTTCAGATCCCTACGAGCTCGACAGCGAAGGCGACGGCGTCGCCTGCGAGAGCTGATCGCGACTCTCACCCGGTCCAGATAGGTGGCACGCCACCTATCTGCGCTAGCCTCAGCCAGCTCATCTCAGCACGGTGTCCTGCTCCGCCCAGGGCCACACGCACGCCACGGAACACTCCGCCCGTGGCGAATGGCTGCCGGAAACAATTCCCCGCTAACCTACCTCCTGGAATTACAGGGGGGAGGATCAGATGGCAGTGCTCAGGGTCGTCGGCGACGGCGTCGACCGACTGGTGCCGACCGCCGGTGACGAGGCGCTCGGCCTGCTCGTGCGCGAGCTCGCGATCCGGTTCTCCCGTGGCGACGCCGGAGCCTGGCTGACCGTCGACGACGAGGGCGGCGGCCGCAGCCTGCTGTGGGTCTCGTCGGCCCACGTCGTGACCGCCAACTTCGACGCCGGCGGGCCGCCCTCGTGGTTGAGCGTCTCGCTCTCGGCGATCGACGTCAGCGGCACGGGCCGCTCGGCCTGAGCCGCTCCCCGGGCCCCTGGGGTCGCACGCCCCGACCGGCTACTCCTCGACCGGACTCTCGGCGAGCCGCCGGTTGAGGTTGCGCAGGCGCAGCACCGAGAACCAGGCCAGGCCGGCGATGGCGGCCGCCATGACGACGCCGGTGATCGGCGCGTCCTCGAAGCGCCCGGCCACGAGCCCTGCCACCACCGCGACCAGCAGGACCGGCCAGACGACCACCATGACCATCTGGAGGTTGCGGCTGACGCGCAGGGCCTTGTGCAGCGACGGGCTCAGGGGCTCACTCACCCCTCCAGCATCCCATCTGGCACCAGCGGGAGCGGGCGGAGCCCCCGCCGCCATGGGGACACCGCGGCGAGGGCTCCTGGGCGTAGGTATACCGCCCGCGCTCGCCTCGTCGTCGGGCTTCCGCCGAAGGAGTGAGCAGAGTTCACTCCTGGGGCGGGAGGGAGGGACTCAGCTCAGTGCCGGTCCTCGAGGCCGACGGCGCCGCGCAGCTTGTCGACGGCCTCGCCCAGCTCGGGGTCGTGCCGCGCCTGGGAGTCCATCAGCTCCGCGAGCGCCTCGGCGATCACGTTGAGCTTCTCCTGCGCGGCCTCCTCCGCGCGGCGGCTGGCGTTCTCGAGGAGCACCAGCAGGAGCAGCGAGAACACGCTGGAGACGGTGTGGATGGCGACCTGCCAGGCCTTGAGGTCGACCCAGAGCGGCAGGCTCACCAACCACGCCACCACCACGGCCAGGCAGAGGAAGAAGAACGGCGCCTGGCTGACCCGCAGGTAGGCGGCCTCGACGAAGCGCTCGAAGGCGGTGCGGTCGTCGCCCTCGCGGGCCTGCGCACCCTCGGAGTCACTGCTCATGAGCGGAGAGTAGGGCGGTCTGAACCACGCCGGGGTCGCGACCCGCCGGGCGCCGCCGAGAGCGATCTCGACCTGCCCTGAAATGAGTTGAACCGCTGGCGTCTCGGGTCACCAGCGGTTCAACAAGTGGAACGTTAGCGGTCTCCCGGTCGCCACCCAAGGCGAAACGACGAAACACCGTCGAAATCACCCGGGCGGACCAGTCCGGCTAGTCCTTCCGGGCCAGACCTTCGGTCCACCGACGGGGCCGCGCCTCGCGACTCCCCCGCTCTCACAACGGCGTGAGCCGCGAGGACGGCAACCACTCCTCCACCAGGCACCACGCGCCGGGCCGCAGGCTCGCTGCGTAGACCACGCGGCCCTCCCAGCCGCCCGCCCCGGCACGCCACTCCACCAGCAGGCCGGGGCGCTTGACGCCGTGCCGGTCGGCGTCCGCCACCCAGCAGTGCCGGGCCGGGCACTGCTCGGCGGCGGGCAGCGCCGGCGGCTCGTCCTCCCCCTGCGGTGGGAGGTCGCCCAGCCGGTCGACCGCCTCGTGCCCCCCGCGCGGGCGCTGGGCGAGCGGCACCCCGCTCCCCTGCTTGCCCCAGCCACCGCCCATCGCCCCAGGATCGCACATTCTCGAACACATGTTCGACGATGACCGGACCGGTCAGTCCTCGTCGACCGCCAGCTCCTCGTTGTGGGTGCCCGGACGCGGCGCCCACGGCAGCTCCCGCGCGGGCCGGACGACGATCAGCCGGTCACCACGTGCCAGCAGCGAGACGACCGGGTCGAAGTAGCGGTAGACCTTCTCGTCGCGCACGACGCTGATCACCTGGTCGGGCAGCGACTGCGGCTGCTTGCCCACCTCGGTGACCAGCAGGTCGCGCTCGGCCACCTCCAGCCCGTCGCCGTAGGTCAGCAGGTCCTCCATCACCGAGCCCAGCGTGGGCGAGAGCGAGGAGAGCCCGAGCAGGCGCCCCACCGCCTCGGAGGAGGTGATCACGGAGTCCGCGCCGGACTGCTTCATCAGTGGCGCGTTCTCCTGCTCCCGCACGGCCGCGACGATCCAGGCGTCGGGGTTGAGCTGGCGCACGGTCAGGGTCGCGAGCACGTTGGAGTCGTCACGGTCGGTGGTGATGATGACCTGCTCGGCCTCCGCCACGCCCGCGCGGCGCAGCACACCGCGACGCGTCGCATCACCGGTGACGACGGCGAGCCCGTCGGCGTGCGCGTCGGCCAGCGCCTCGGGGCTCGGGTCGACGACGACCACGGACTCCCGGGCGGTGCCGTTGCTGACCAGCGTCTCGACGGCGCTGCGCCCCTTGGTGCCGTAGCCGACGACCACCACGTGGTTCTGCATGTGCTTCCTCCATTGGGCGATGCGCAGCATCTCGCGCCCCTGCGAGGCGAGCACCTCGAGCGTGGTGCCGATCAGCAGGACCAGGAACGCGATGCGGGCGGGGGTGATGACGAAGGCGTTGACCATCCGCGCCTGGTCGCTGACCGGGGCGATGTCGCCGTAGCCGGTCGTGCTCAGCGTGACGGTCGTGTAGTAGATCGCGTCGAGGAAGTCGACGCTGCCGTCGCTGTTGTCGGCGTAGCCGTGCCGGTCGAACCAGACCAGCAGCACGGTGCCGGAGAGGATGGCCAGCGCCAGCAGCAGCCGGCGCCCGAGCTCCCACCAGGGCGAGCGGGCCCGCTCGGGGAGGCTGACCTGCCCCCGCTGCTCGACGCGGGCCACGTCAGTCACCCCGCCTGTTCACGGGGCGAATCTAGTGCGTCGGGGGTCGGTGACGACGCGCGGCCCGGCAGCCGCGTACCCACCGTCTCGACGCGCTGGCGCAGGCGCGTCATCAGCTCCGAGCGGGCACGGGTGGTGACCTCCTGCGGGAAGACGGTGTCGAAGGCGGCGTTGACGGCGGCCCCGATCAGCACCGCGATCGCCAGCAGGTAGAGCCACAGCAGCACCGCGATGGGTGCGGCGAGCGGGCCGTAGATGGAGCGGGAGTCGGCGGCGGTCACGGTCAGGATCCAGCGCAGCAGGAAGGAGCCCAGGATCCAGGCGACCAGCGAGAAGGTGGCGCCCGGGAGGTTGTAGCTCCAGTTGGTGCGCACCGGGACCGAGACGTGGTAGAGCGTGGCGAGGAAGCAGATGCAGACGGCGACCACGGTCGGCCAGTAGAAGCCCATCAGGAAGTCGAGGCGCTCGGGGAGTGCCGCGCTCACCAGGCGGGGTCCGGCCACCACCAGGGGCAGGCTGATCGCACCGGTGATCATCGCCAGGATGTAGAGGCCGAACGAGAGCGCGCGGGTCTTGAGGATCCCGCGGTGCCCGCCCAGCCCGTGCATGATCGTGATGGTGTCGACGAACACGTTCAGGGCGCGCGAGCCGGACCAGAGCGCGAGCACGAAGCCCAGCGAGATGACGTCGAAGCGGCCACCGCGCAACACCTCCTGGATGGTCGGCTCGATCACGCTCTCGACGGCGCTCTGGGTGAGGAACTGACCGGAGATGTCGAGCACCGCCAGCCGCACCTCCTCCACCTGGGCGGCCGAGAACCGCTCCGAGACGTAGCCGACCGCGCCGGCGAGGGCGAAGACCAGCGGCGGTACCGAGAGCACGGCGAAGAACGCGGCCTCCGCGGCCAGCCCGGCCACCCGGTAGCGCAGGCACGAGCCCACGGTCGAGACCACCAGGCGCCACAGCAGGTGGGCTGCTCGGTGGTGGAGCGGCGGCGGTGCCTGGGTCTCCGCCGTCATGGCGCCCACGGTAGTCGCGCGCGGGCTCCGCTCCGGGGAGGCCGGGCTGTCGGCGCACGCGCGTAGCGTCGCCCGCATGACCCTGGCCCGCTTCTACGAGCTCTGCCTCGACACCACCTCGAACCCCGACCGGCCGGAGCGGCTCGCCGAGGGCAACGCCCTCGGCGAGTTCTGGGCCGCGCTCCTGGGGCTGCGCTTGGAGCCCCTGGCGGAGGGCGGTCTGGCCGACGTCGTCGGCGAGGAGCCCTGGCAGCGGATCGCCCTGTGCCCCGTGCCGGAGCCCAAGACGGTCAAGCACCGCGTGCACCTCGACGTCTACGCGCGCTCGGTCGCCGACGTCGAGGCCCTCGGCGCGCGCGTGCTGGCCCCGGCCGAGGAGACCGGCCTCGGGTGGACGGTCATGGCCGACCCCGAGGGCGGTGAGTTCTGCGTGATGCTGCGCGACCGGCTGCCACCGCGCCTGCTGCACGGCATCGCCGTCGACTGCGCGGACGCCGCGACCCTGGCCGCGTGGTGGGGCGAGGTGTACGGGCGTCGGGTCGTGCCCGAGGACGGCTGGTTCACCCTCGAGCACACCACGCCCGACCCCGTGCTGACCCTTGACTTCCAGGACGTGCCGGAGCCCAAGACCACGAAGAACCGGCTGCACTGGGACGTCGAGGGCGCTCCCGGGACGACGAAGGCCCTCGAGGCCCACGGCGCCGTCCGGCTGTGGGAACACCCACGGTGGACGACGCTCGCGGACCCCGAGGGCAACGAGTTCTGCGTCTTCGAGCGCGAGGGCCTGGCCCTCGCGTGAGACCTACCTGCGGCTGAGCACCTCCGGCTGGCGCACCGGGTCGTCGAGCTCACCTGCAGCGAGCCTCGGCTGGTCGTCCGCGTCGTCCAGGCCGTGGTCGTCGAGCATCGTGGTCTCGTCGAAGGGGTCCTCACCGGCCAGCGTCCGGTCCAGCTGCGCCCGGTCCAGGCCGCCGGTCCAGTGGCCGATGATCACGGTGGCGATGGCGTTGCCGGCGAAGTTGGTGACCGCGCGGGCCTCGGACATGAACCGGTCGATGCCGACGATCAGGCCGACGCCGTCGACCAGCTCGGGGCGGTGCGAGGAGAGCCCGCCGGCCAGGGTGGCCATGCCGGCGCCGGTCACGCCGGCCGCGCCCTTGGAGGCGATCATCATGAAGACCAGCAGCGAGATCTGCTCGCCGATCGACAGCGGGGTGCCCAGCGCCTCGGCGATGAACAGCGAGGCCATCGTCAGGTAGATCGCGGTGCCGTCGAGGTTGAACGAGTACCCCGTGGGCACGACCACGCCGACGGTCGGCTTGTCGATGCCGGCGTGCTCCATCTTGGCGATCAAGCGCGGCAGCGCCGACTCGGAGGAGGAGGTGCCGACGATCAGCAGGAACTCGCGGCCCAGGTAGCGCAGCAGCGAGAAGACGTTGACGCCGGTGGTGACCTTGAGCAGCACCCCGAGCACGAGGAAGACGAACAGCGCGCAGGTGATGTAGAAGCCGACCATCAGCACCGCGAGGCTCTTCAGCGCGTCCACGCCGGTTTCGCCCACGACGCCGGCGATGGCGCCGAAGGCGCCGATCGGGGCGGCCCACATGATCATCGCGAGCACCCGGAAGACGACCTTCTGCACGTGGCCGAGGCCGGTGAGCACCGGCTTGCCGGCGCGCCCCATCTGCTGCAGCGCGAAGCCGACCAGCAGGGCGGCGAGCAGGGTCTCGAGCACCTCGCCCGAGGTGAGCGAGCTGACCAGGGAGGTCGGGATCAGGCCGAGCAGGAACTCGGTGGTGCTGCTGTGCGCGCCGGAGGCCTGCTCCTGGCCCGCGCTGGCCATGCCCTCGGTGATCCGCAGCCCCTCACCGGGGTGCAGGACGTTCCCGACGACCAGGCCGATGGCCAGGGCGAAGGTCGACATCGTGATGAAGTACAGCAGCGCGAGGCCGCCGACCTTGCCGACGCGGGCGGCGCTGGCCACCGAGCCCACGCCCAGCACGATCGTGCAGAAGATGACCGGCTGGATCATCATCTTGATCAGCCCGACGAAGGCCTGGCCGAGCGGCTTGAGCTCGACGGCGAAGCTGGGCCAGATCAGGCCGACGGCGATGCCGAGCGCGACGGCGACGATCACCGCGAGGTAGAGGTAGTGCGACCTGTTGCGGTGCGCCTGCGGGGCCCGCGGGCCGGTCGCCTCCGCGGATCGGGTGCTGCTCATGGATGCCTCCTGGTTCGGGGCCGGGGTGACGCCCGGCACACGCACACTCTCGGCGCGGCTGTGAGCGCGGTCACCGTTCTGGTCGTTGTGGTCGCGGTCACGCGTCGCGGGCTGGACGGTCGGGGACCCTGCGGCACAATCGCCGCCATGCAGCACCAGGACGGGACGGCGAGCGACGACGCGCCACGCCGCCGAGCACCCGGGGTCCTGCAGCGGTTGCGCGCGCCGCTGCGCGACAGCCCGGTGGCCCGCCAGATCCTGCTGCTGCAGGTCGCCGTCGTCGTCGTGCTCGTCGTGGGCGCCGTCGCCCTGGCCGGCCTCGACGCGCGCCGCGACGCGCGGGCCGCCGCCACCGAGCGGGCCGTCGCGGTCGCACGTGCCGTGGCCGACTCCCCCGCCGTCGTCGACGCGGTCTCGCTCGGCGACCCCGCCGCGCGCATCCAGCCCTACGCCGAGCAGGTGCGCGTCGACACCGGGGTCGACTTCGTGGTCGTGATGGACCTGGAGCGGATCCGCTTCTCCCACCCCGACCCCGCCAACATCGGACGCCGCTTCGTCGGCGACGTCGGCCAGGCCCCGCAGGGCCGGGTCTTCACCCAGGAGTTCACCGGCACCCTGGGCCCCTCCATGCGCGCGGTGGTGCCGGTGCGGGCGGGCGCCGGCACCGAGCGGCCCGTCGTGGCGATGGTCGCCGTCGGGATCACGGTGCAGGCCATCGACCGGCAGCTGCGTGACGACCTCGGCCTGATCGGGCTGGCCGCCGCGGTGGTGCTCGGCGTCGGACTGGCCGGCGCCTGGCTGGTCAGCAGACGCCTGCGCCGCCAGACCCACGGCCTGGGCGAGCAGGAGATCACCCGGATGTACGAGTACTACTCCGCGGTGCTGCACGCGGTGCGCGAGGGCCTGCTGCTGGTCGACGGCGAGGGCCGGGTGCAGCTGGTCAACGACGAGGCCCGCCGGCTGCTCGACCTGCCCGACGACGTCGTCGGGCGGCCGCTGGAGCAGCTCGGGCTCGCTCCCGCCCTGGTGGCCGCGGCGCGCGACGGCCAGGCCTCCGACGACGACGTGTACCTGGCGGGCGAGCGCGCGCTGGTCGTGAGCGCTGCGCCCGCACGATGGGCGGGCCGGGAGGTGGGCGCCGTCGTCACGCTGCGCGACCACACCGAGCTGCGCTCGGTCACCGGCGAGCTCGACGTCGTGCGCGGGCTCACCGAGTCGCTCCGCGCCCAGACCCACGAGGCCTCCAACCGCCTGCACACCGTGGTGTCCCTGATAGAGATGGGCCGCGCCGAGGAAGCGGTCGCCTTCGCGACCGAGGAGCTGGAGGTGGCCCAGCGCCTGGCCGACTCGGTGGTCGAGGCCGTCGGCGACCCGGTCGTGGCGGCGCTCCTCCTCGGCAAGACGACCGAGGCCACCGAGCGCGGCATCGAGCTGGAGGTGACCGGCGACCTGACCGGCTCCGGCGTCGCCTCGCGCGAGCTGGTGACCGTGCTCGGCAACCTGCTCGACAACGCCTTCGACGCCGTCACGGGTCGGTCCGAGAAGCGGGTGCGCCTGCAGGCGTCGGTGCGCGAGGGCACCACCCGCGTCGTGGTCGGCGACAGCGGGCCGGGTCTCTCGGACGCCGACGCCACGCACGCGCTCGACCGGGGCTGGAGCACCAAGGCCTCCAACGCCACCGTGCCCGGCGGCGGTCGCGGCGTCGGGCTGGCCCTGGTGGCGCAGGTGGCGCGGCGCCACGACGGTGCCGTCGAGATCGACCGCTCACCGCTGGGCGGTGCGCGGTTCGCCGTCACCCTCCGCCGGGCGACGGTGGGCACCCCGGCACCGGTGGAGGCACCGTGAGCGCGATCCGCGTGCTCGTCGTGGAGGACGAGCAGCTCGCCGCCGAGGCACACGCCGCCTACGTGGCGCGGATGCCGGGCTTCGAGCTCGCCGGGGTGGCCCGCTCCGCCGGCGAGGCCGCCCGCTTCCTCACCGCGAATCCGGTCGACCTGGTGCTGCTGGACTTCAACCTGCCCGACGGCCACGGGCTCGGCCTCGTGCAGAAGTTGCGCGCCGCCGGGCACCTGGTCGACGTCGTCGCCGTCACTGCCGCGCGCGACGCCGACGTGGTGCGCCACGCGGTGGCGCAGGGCGTGGTGCTCTACCTGCTCAAGCCGTTCACGTTCGCGACCTTCCGCGCCAAGCTGGAGCAGTACGCGGCCTACCGCGCCGAGCTGGCCGACCGTGAGGGCGAGGTGGCCCAGGACGAGCTGGACCGGGCCTTCGGGTCGCTGCGCACCTCCGCGGCGGCGCTGCCCAAGGGCATGAGCGGCGAGACGCTGCGCCAGGTCACCGACGCCGTCCGGGACGCCGGTGCGCGCGGAGCCGGGCTCTCGGCCAGCGAGGCGGCCGAGGTGGTCGGCGCCTCGCGGGTGACGGTGCGGCGCTACCTCGAGCACCTCGCCGACGCCGGCAACCTCGAGCGCCGCCCGCGCTACGGCGGCAGCGGGCGGCCCGAGGTGGAGTACCGCTGGCGGGGTTGACCCCGCCTGCCGGGCGATGCGGCGGGTCGGTCAGGCCAGGTCGAGACCCGGGTAGAGCGGGTGGCGGTCGAGCATCTCGGCAGACGCGTCCTTGACCTTCTGGGCCACGCCCTCGGCCAGCACGTAGGAGGCCTTGGAGGGGCCACCGGCCTTGGTGGTGCCGGGCTCGGTGTTGCTGAGCACCTGCACGATCAGCTCGGCGACGGCGTCGAACTCGTCGTGGCCGAACCCGCGGGTGGTCAGCGCCGGGGTGCCGAGCCGGATGCCGGAGGTGTACCAGGCGCCGTTGGGGTCGGCCGGCACGGAGTTGCGGTTGGTGACGACGCCGGCCTCGAGGAGTGCCGTCTCGGCCTGGCGCCCGGTGAGGCCGTAGCTGCTGACGTCGACGAGCACGAGGTGGTTGTCGGTGCCGCCCGTGACCAGGGTGGCGCCGCGCTTGGTGAAGCCCTCGGCCAGCGACTGGGCGTTGTCGGCCACCTGCTGGGCGTAGGTCTGGAAGCTGGGCTGGCGGGCCTCGGCGAAGGCCACGGCCTTGGCGGCCATCACGTGCGAGAGCGGGCCGCCGAGCACCATCGGGCAGCCCCGGTCGACGCTGGGTGCGTACTCCTCGGTGGCCAGCACGATGCCCCCGCGCGGGCCGCGCAGCGACTTGTGCGTGGTGCTGGTGACGATGTGGGCGTGCGGCACGGGGTCCTCGTCGCCGGTGAACACCTTGCCGGCCACCAGGCCCGCGAAGTGCGCCATGTCGACCATCAGGGTGGCGCCCACCTCGTCGGCGATCTCGCGCATCGTCGCGAAGTTCACCCGTCGCGGGTAGGCGGAGTAGCCGGCCACCAGCACGAGCGGCTTGAACTCCCGGGCCTTGGCGCGCAGCGCGTCGTAGTCGAGCAGCCCGGTCTCGGGGTCGGTGCCGTACTGCTGCTGGTGGAACATCTTGCCGCTGATGTTGGGGCGGAAGCCGTGGGTGAGGTGGCCGCCGGCGTCCAGGCTCATGCCTAGCAGCCGCTGGTTGCCGAGCTCGCGGCGCAGGGACTCCCAGTCGGCGTCGGTGAGCTCGTTGACGTTCTTCTTCTCGGCCTTCTCCAGCCAGGGGCCCTCGACCCGGTGGGCGAGGATCGACCAGAACGCCACCAGGTTGGCGTCGATGCCGGAGTGCGGCTGCACGTAGGCGTACTCGGCGCCGAAGAGCTCGCGAGCGTGCTCGGCGGCCAGCGACTCGACGGTGTCGACGTTCTGGCAGCCGGCGTAGAAGCGGTGGCCGACCGTGCCCTCGGCGTACTTGTCGGAGAACCAGGTGCCCATCGTGAGCAGCACCGCGGGCGAGGCGTAGTTCTCGCTGGCGATCAGCTTGAGCGAGCCGCGCTGGTCGGCGAGCTCCTGGCGCGTGGCCTCCGCGATGCGGGGCTCGACCGAGGCGATCACCTCGAGGGCCTGCGAGTACGCGGAGCTGGTGAGGGCGTTCGTGTCGGCCATGCAGCCAGGATATCGAGGTCCGCCGCGCGGCGGCGCATCGCCGACCGGCGCGGGACGGCCTGGTAGCGCCCGCCTGGTCCCGGCACCGATGAGTCGGCGGTCCTCGCCCGGTCCGTGCACCCATGAGCTCCTCGACCTTCACCACCGTGCACGTGAGCATCTCCCTCGACGGCTTCGTCGCCGGGCCCGACCAGAGCCTCGCCGCCCCGCTCGGCACCGGTGGGCCGGCGCTGCACCGCTGGCACCTCGACGCCGGCCAGGGCGGCCGCACCGTCGACCGCGCCTGGAGCGAGTCGCTGCAGCGACCGCGCGGCGCCTACCTGATGGGGCGCCACATGTTCGGCCCCGTGCGCGGCAGCTGGGCCGAGTGGGAGGCCGAGCACGGCCCGTGGCGCGGCTGGTGGGGCGAGGAGCCGCCGTACCACGCGCCCGTCGTCGTGCTGACCCACCACGAGCGCGCTCCGCTCGAGATGGCGGGCGGTACCACCTTCCACTTCGCGACCGGCGGGTTCGACGCCGGCCTCGCGCTGGCCCGCGAGCTCGGCGACGGCGACGTGCACGTGGCCGGTGGTGCGGCGACCGTGCGCCAGGCGCTCGCGGCAGGCGTCGTCGACTCCCTCGCGCTCGACATCGCTCCGGTGCTGCTCGGTGCCGGTGAGCGGATCTTCGACGGGAGCGCCACCCCCTCACTCACCGTGGTCGAGGTCGGGCACTCACCCCACGCGACCCACGTGCGCTACGACGTGCGCCACGACGTGGGGGCCGTCCACGGCGTGTGACCTGGCTCGCACGCCGGCGCGAATCCCCCGTGTCCACGCAGTCGTCGTCTCGCATGATGGACATCCGTCTCACATCACGGGATTCGCTGTTGTGGCGGACCCGTCCGCCACGTGAGACTCCTTGACATGATCAGTGCCGCGACGCATGCCCACCTGGTGGTTCGCCGCCACGTGGACCTCATGCGCATCGGCAGCATGATGTGTCGGCCGTAGCTGCCAGTCCCGAGCCTCTCAGTCCCAGCAGCCCGAGTCCCAGCCGCCCGACCCCGCGCCCACCGTCGCGCGCGGCCTCCACGAAGGACGTCGTCCCCCATGCCTGACCTGCGCTTCTCCTCCTCGCCGCCGCAGCACACCGAGATCCCCCGCGCCAAGCGCGCCGAGGGCCAGTGGTCGCTGGGCTACACCGAGCCGCTCAACAAGAACGAGCAGTCCAAGAAGGACGACGACCCGCTCAACGTTCGCGACCGGATCCTCTACACCTACTCCAAGCGCGGCTTCGCCTCGATCGACCCGGCCGACCTGCGCGGCCGCTTCCGCTGGATGGGCCTCTACACGCAGCGGGCGCCCGGCTTCGACGGCGGCAAGACCGCGATGCTCGAGGAGGAGGAGCTCGACGACGAGTACTTCATGCTGCGGGTGCGCTCCGACGGTCGCCTGCTCGACCACCGCGCCGTGCGCGCCCTCGGGCAGATCGGCGTCGACTTCGCGCGCGACACCGCCGACGTCACCGACCGCGAGAACATCCAGTACCACTGGATCCGGATCGAGGACGTGCCCGACATCTGGCAGCGCCTCGACGACGCCGGTCTCTCCAGCCTCGAGGCGTGCGGCGACTCGCCCCGCCCGTTCCTCGGCTCACCGGTCGCCGGCGTCGCCAAGGACGAGATCATCGACGGCACCCGCGCGCTCGAGGAGATCTTCGACCGCTACATCGGCGACCCGGCCTTCTCGAACCTGCCGCGCAAGTTCAAGACCGCGCTGACCGGCCACCCCAGCCACGACGTCTGCCCCGAGACCAACGACATCTCCTTCGTGGGGACGGTGCACCCCGAGCACGGTCCCGGCTTCGACCTCTGGGTGGGCGGCGGCCTCTCCACCAACCCCATGCTCGCGCAGCGGATGGGCGTGTGGATCCCGCTCGACGAGGTCGCCGACACCTGGGCCGGCGTCGCCTCGATCTTCCGCGACTACGGCTACCGCCGGCTCCGCTCGCGCGCACGGCTGAAGTTCCTGGTGGCCGACTGGGGCATCGAGAAGTTCCGCGAGGTCCTGGAGAAGGAGTACCTGGGCCGCGAGCTGGTCTCCTGCCCCTCCCCTGCCTCGCCCGTGGGTCACCGCGACCACATCGGCGTCCACGAGCAGAAGGACGGCAAGCGCTACATCGGCGTCGCCCCCACGGCCGGGCGCGTCTCCGGCACGCTGCTGGTGCAGCTGGCCGACCTGATCGAGGAGTTCGGCATCGCCGGCGCTCGTCTGACGCCCTACCAGAAGATCGTGCTGATCGGCGTCGAGACCGACGTCGTCGACCAGGTGCTCGACCGCCTCGACGCCATCGGGCTCTCCGGTCGCCCCTCGCAGTGGCGCCGCAACACCATGGCGTGCACCGGCATCGAGTTCTGCAAGCTCGCGATCGTCGACACCAAGGAGCGCGCCCGCGCGCTGGTCGGCGAGCTCGAGAAGCGCTTCCCCGACCTCGACACCCCCATCACCGTCAACGTCAACGGCTGCCCCAACGCCTGCGCCCGCACCCAGGTCGCCGACATCGGACTCAAGGGCCAGCTGGTGATGGCCGACGGCGAGCAGGTCGAGGGCTTCCAGGTGCACCTGGGCGGCGCCACCGGCCTGGGCGCGAACTTCGGCCGCAAGCTGCGCGCCCACAAGGTCACCAGCGCCGGGCTCGACGACTACATCACCACCGTCGTCGGCAACTTCCTGGCCGACCGCGAGCCCGAGGAGCGCTTCGCCACCTGGGTCGCCCGCGCCGACGAGGGACTACTGCGGGGCGACAAGGCGTTGACGACCTCATGAGCACCGAGCGCGCCGTTCCCTTCCACTGCCCCTACTGCGGTGACGAGGATCTGTGGCCCCACGAGGGCGCCCACGGGTCGTGGGAGTGCCGCGCGTGCCTGCGCGCCTTCACCGTGAAGATGCTCGGCCTGGTGCGCCCCACCGGCGCCCATGCCGGCACCCAGCACGAGGAGGTGGCCCGATGACGACCGCCATCACCGCCTCCGCGCGGGCCAACCGCGGCACGCTGACCGAGGGCCGCTCCCCCGAGGAGCTGCGCGAGCTGGTCTCGCACTGGGGCGCCGAGCTGGAGCTCGCGCCTGCCGAGGACATCATCGAGTGGGCAGCCGCCACCTTCGGGGAGCGGTTCTGCGTCACCTCGTCGATGGGTGACGCCGTCCTCGCACACCTGGCCTCGAAGGTCGTGCCGGGCATCGACGTCGTCTTCCTCGACACCGGCTACCACTTCGTCGAGACGCTCGGCACCCGTGACGCCGTCGAGGCCACCCTCGACGTCAACCTGCTGACCATCACCCCGGTCCAGTCGGTGGCCGAGCAGGACGCCGAGCACGGCAAGGACCTCTACAAGACCGACCCCGACAAGTGCTGCGCGCTGCGCAAGGTCGCGCCGCTGCGCGACGCGCTGGCCGACTACGACGCCTGGGCCACCGGCCTGCGCCGCGCCGAGACCCACGACCGGGTGATCGCACCGGTCATCGGCTGGGACGCCAAGAAGGGCAAGGTCAAGGTCTCCCCGATGGCGCGCTGGAGCGACGAGCAGGTCGAGGCCTACATCGCCGAGCACGGCGTGCTGGTCAACCCGCTGGTCTACGACGGCTACCCCTCCATCGGCTGCTGGCCCTGCACCCGGCGCGTCGCCCCCGGCGACGACCCGCGCAGTGGTCGGTGGGCCGGCATGAACAAGACCGAGTGCGGCATCCACACCTGACCTGAACCACCTGCTCCACCGGATCCACGGCACCACCTGTCCCACCGCTCGACACCGACAACGTCGTCGCCACCCCGCACCGCCCGGTGCATCCCGCACGTCCCTCGAGAGGAGGCCGACACCATGGCCGCTCCCGCACTGGTGGCCCTGGCTCCTGGCAGCCGCGACCCCCGCACCACCCGGACCGTCACCGCGCTCGTCGCGGAGGTCAAGGCCCAGCGACCCGACCTCAAGGTCGAGCGCGCCTTCCTGCACACCCGGCCCGAGCTCGAGGCCGTCGTCGGGCGCCTGGTCAAGGCCGGGCACGACGAGATCGTCGTCGTCCCCCTCACGCTCACCGACACCGCCGGCACCGCGGCGGAGACCGCGGCCGCCGTCGAGGCCGCCGGCGCCGCCCACCCGGGTGTGCAGGTGCGCGCGACCGCGCCCCTGGGACTGGAGGCGTGCTTCCTCGAGGTGCTCGACGTCCGCATGCGAGAGGCCCTGAGCGCCTCGCGCGTCCGCGAGCTCGACGCGCTCGTGCTGGCTGCCGCCGGCACCTCCGACCCGCTGGCCAACCAGGCCGTCGCCCGCCTGGCCCGGTTGTGGGGCACCCACCACAAGCTGCCCGTCACGGCGGCCTACGCCACCAGCGCCCCGCCGGCCACCGGCGAGGCGGTGCGCGCCTTCCGCGCCGAGGGGCGCCGGCACATCGCCGTCGCCTCGCTGTTCCTGGCCCCGGGCCCGCTCACCGACCGCGCCGCCGAGCTGGCCCTGGAGGCCGGCGCCATCGCGGTGGCCGAGCCCCTGGGCGCCCACCCCGAGGTGGCCCGCACCGTGCTGGCCCGCTACGCCGTCGGCGCCGTCGAGCTCGTTCCCGTCTGACACCGACCCGGCGCGTGCACGCACGGTTCGAGCGCCGACCCGTCCCGAGTGCGCACAGGTCGAGCACCGACCCGTCCTGAGTGCGCACAGGTCGACCACCCACCCGTCCCGACAGCGGCCGGGTCGGCGACCCAGCCGCGTGCTCGCGGGCCGGGTCAGGGGGTCGTGACGAGGTGCGCCAGCAGGCGCTGCAGCTCGCGGGCGGGGTCGTGGGTGAGGCCCCCGTGCACGGGCCCGGGTTGCACGATGGTGCTGCGCGGCGCCTTGAGGAAACCGAAGCGACGGCTGACCGGACCCCCGGCGGGCGCACCGGCGGACGCCACGTCACCGGTGCACACCTGCTCGACGAAGCGCAGCCCCTCGCACAGCCGGTCGAGGTCGAGGTGGGGGTCGAGCGCTCGAAGCCGCTCGGGCTCGACGTGCCAGGCGGCGTCGAGGTGGTCCAGCGCGTCGCAGAAGAGCACGACGCCGACGTTGAGGAACTCCTCCCGGTCCACGCGAGGCACGCAGCGCAGGACCACGTACTGGTAGGGAGCGCGGGCGGGCGCGGTCATCTGTCTGCTCCGGGCAGCCACTGCCGGGTGCCCAGGCGGGCGAGCAGGAAGGCGAGGTAGGCCTCGCGCAGGGCCTGGGGAGTCTCGGCTCCGGGCACGGGCTCGAGCCAGACCTCCGGCACCAGCGCGATGACCTCGCGCAGCAGGGACTCGGTGACCACGCCGCTGAGTCGCTCGTCGACGGCGTCCAGACCCTCCGCGCGACCGGCGAGCACGTGGTCCTCGGAGCTCCATACCTGCCGGGCGAAGCGATCGGGGTCGGTGACGCCGCCGCTCCACGCGTGGTGGAAGTACAGCGCCGCACCGTGGTCGATCACCCACAGGTCGCCGTGCCACACGAGCAGGTTGGGGTTGCGCCAGGAGCGGTCGACGTTGGCGCAGAAGGCGTCGAGCCAGAGCACGGCGGCCGCGACCTCGCCGCCCCCGGGCAGGGAGGCGTCATAGCCGAAGGCA
This sequence comes from Nocardioides nanhaiensis, assembly GCF_039542785.1. Taxonomy (NCBI): domain Bacteria; kingdom Bacillati; phylum Actinomycetota; class Actinomycetes; order Propionibacteriales; family Nocardioidaceae; genus Nocardioides; species Nocardioides nanhaiensis. Next base: position 327,927 of record NZ_BAABIM010000005.1, on the reverse strand, counting down.
CCAGGCAGGAAGTCGATGCCCAGGTTCTCCCCCGGGCTGGCGTTGAGCAGGTCCTGCACCTCCTCGTCGGCCTCGTAGCGCGCTATCGCGGGGTCGACGTCGAGGACCACCAGACGTGGCGTGCGCAGCCCGATGCGACGGGCCAGCTCTCCCACGATCACCTCGGCCACCAGCACGCGCGCACCCTGGCCGGCCCCGCGGAACTTGCAGACGTAGGTGCCGAGGTCCTCGGCCTCGACGACGCCGGGCAGGCTGCCGCCCTCGCGCAGCGGGGTCACGTAGCGGGTGACCGCCACCAGGGGCAGCGGCTCGCCCGCGGGGTCGAGGGCGGTCACGCGATCTCGGGCTGGTCGAGCAGCCGGCGCCGCTCACCCTCGACGTCGAAGTCAGCCAGCGGCCACTGCGGGTCGATCCCGCGCAAGGTCTCGAGCAGCAGGTTCGCCACGGCGAGGTTGCGGTACCACTTGCGGTCCGCAGGCACCACGTGCCACGGCGCCGTGGCGGTCGAGGTGCGCTCCAACGCCACCTCGTAGGCCTCGCGGTACGCGGGCCACAGCTCGCGCTCGTCGACGTCGCCGGGGTTGTACTTCCAGTGCTTGGTGGGGTCGTCCAGCCGAGCCAGCAGCCGCTCGCGCTGCTCGGCGGCCGAGATGTGCAGCATCACCTTCAGCACGGTGGTGCCCGCCTCGGCGAGCTCGGCCTCGAAGTCGTTGATCGCGCCGTAGCGCCGCTCGATCTCCTCGGGCGACGCCAGCGCGCGGACCCGGTGGATGAGCACGTCCTCGTAGTGCGAGCGGTCGAAGACCCCGACGATGCCCGGACCGGGGAGACCCCGACGGATGCGCCAGAGGAAGTCGTGGGACCGCTCCTCCTCGGTGGGCGCCTTGAAGGAGGTGATGCGCACCCCCTGCGGGTCGATCAGGCCGACGGCGCCGCGCAGCGTGCCGCCCTTGCCCGAGGTGTCCATGCCCTGCAGCACCAGGAGCACCGAGCGGCCCGGCGCGGACTCGGTGCCGGAACGACCCTCCGCGAAGAGCCGCTCCTGCAGGTCGGCGAGCTCGGTGCCGATGGCGGCCAGGGCCTGCTGACCGGCTGCCTTGTCACCCGCGAAGCCCGGCGTCGCGTCGGTGGGCAGCCGCGCGAGGTCGACCGGCGCGCGGGCGACCGCCAGCGCGGCGCGGAAGCTCATGACCCCACGCCCGTGCGGCTGACGACGGGGGGCTCGCTGGACCACGGGAAGTCGATCCAGGCCTCCGTGCGTCGCCATGTGTAGTCGGGTTTCACGACACTGCGCGACTTCTCGTAGACCACCGCGATGCGTGCCTGCGCCACGTGGTCGGCCAGGAAGGCCCGCACGTGCTCCAGCGTGCGGCCCGTGTCGGCGACGTCGTCGGCGATCAGCACGTTCAACCCCGAGAGGTCCACCGCGGACGGAGTCGGCGGCAGCATGATCGGGACGTCGAGGCGGGTGTCGACGCCGGTGTAGTACTCCACGTTGACCGCCGAGAGGTTCTTGACGCCGAGTGCGTAGCCCAGCCCCATGCCCAGGCCGAGCCCGCCGCGGGCGATGGCCAGCACGATGTCGGGCCGAAAGTCGTCGTCGGCGACCTGCTGCGCCAGGTCGCGCACCGCGACGCCGAACTGCTCGTAGGTGAGGGTCTCGCGCTCGTCGCTCACCGTGGGATCCTGGCACAGCTCACGCGCCTGCGGCGACCAGGCAGGCCCAGAGGTCAGAGGTCCGGGTCAGGGTCGGGCTCGTCGCGGCCGGCGGCCGCGAGCTCCTCACGCACGACGGCGAAGGCCACCCCGCTGCCGTACCCCTTGCGCGCCAGCATGCCGACCAGCCGCCGGGTGGCGGTGGTGTCGTCGACCCGGGCGACCGAGCGGAGCTTCCCGCGCACCAGGCGCCGGGCGGTCTCGCGCTCCTCCTCGGGGTCGACGTCCTCCAGGGCGTCCTTGACCACCTGGTCCTCGACGCCCTTGCGGCGCAGCTCCGCGGCCAGCGCGCGCGTGGCGAGACCGCGGTGGGCGCCGGCGCCCCGGTGGCTGACCCACATGCGCGCAAAGGCCTCGTCGTCGATCAGCCCGACCTCCTCGAAGCGGTCGAGCAACCGCGTGGCGACCGGCTCGGGCACGTTCTTGGCACGCAGCTTCTCGGCGAGCTGCTGCCGGCTGCGGGCCTGGCCCGTCAGCTGGTCGAGCAGGATCTTGCGGGCGAACTCCTCCTGGTCGGCTTCCGGCAGCTCGGCCACCGGATCGGGCGGTCTGGGACCTGTCCGTCGCCGGCCCTCGGAGCGGCCACGACCGGCGCGCCCGCGACCCTGGCGGCGACCACGCTGCTCGCGACGCTGCCCGGGCTGCTCCTCGTCGCGCTGAGCGCCGCGGGTCCACGCCTCCACACCGACCGCCACGTCCCCCGCCCAGGCGGGCGGGGGACGCTGCTCGTCGGTGGGCCCGTGGGGCTCAGAAGTCATCGACGCCGATCGGCTCGTCGGAGAGCTCGGAGAGGTCGTCCGGCGCCTGGACGCTGGCACCGACCCCGAGCTTCTCGAGGATGCGCTTCTCGAGCTCGACGGCCAGGTCGGGATTGTCGCGCAGGAAGGTGCGCGCGTTCTCCTTGCCCTGGCCCAGCTGGTCGCCCTCGTAGGTGTACCAGGCTCCGGCCTTGCGCACGAGGCCCGCCTCGACGCCGACGTCGATCAGGCCGCCCTCGCGGCTGATGCCCTTGCCGTACATGATGTCGAACTCGGCCTGCTTGAACGGCGGGGCGACCTTGTTCTTGACCACCTTGACCCGGGTCCGGTTGCCGACCATGTCGGTGCCGTCCTTGAGGGTCTCGATGCGGCGCACGTCGAGGCGCACCGAGGAGTAGAACTTCAGCGCGCGACCACCGGTGGTGGTCTCGGGCGAGCCGAACATGACGCCGATCTTCTCGCGCAGCTGGTTGATGAAGATGGCCGTGGTGCCGGAGTTGTTGAGCGCACCGGTCATCTTGCGCAGCGCCTGGCTCATCAGCCGGGCCTGGAGGCCGACGTGGCTGTCGCCCATCTCGCCCTCGATCTCGGCCCGGGGCACCAGGGCGGCGACCGAGTCGATCACGATGAGGTCGAGGGCACCCGAGCGCACCAGCATGTCGGCGATCTCGAGCGCCTGCTCACCGGAGTCGGGCTGGGAGACGAGCAGCGCGTCGGTGTCGACGCCGAGCGCCTTGGCGTACTCGGGGTCGAGCGCGTGCTCGGCGTCGATGAAGGCCACGATGCCGCCGGCGGCCTGGGCGTTGGCCACCGCGTGCAGCGCGACGGTGGTCTTGCCCGAGGACTCCGGGCCGTAGATCTCGACCACGCGGCCGCGCGGCAGACCGCCGAGGCCGAGCGCGACGTCGAGGGCGATGGAGCCGGTGGGGATGATTTCGAGCGGGGCGCGCGTCTCGTCGCCGAGCCGCATCACCGAGCCCTTGCCGAACTGCTTCTCGATGTTGAGCAGTGCCGCGTCGAGGGCCTTGCCACGCGGGTCGGCGGTGTTGCCTGCAGCCATGATGTCCGTCCTTCGTCGATGAGGAGTAGGTGGTGTTCCGTCGTCGTGACCGGACGCTAGACGCGACCACCGACAGTGCGGTTCGGATGCCTCCGCAATGCCCTCAACCTACCCCGAACACCTGTTCGAAGTAGGTCTGCGGACCGGCGTGTCGCTCGTGTCGCGTGGCTCACGCGTGGGAGCGGGAGCCACCCGCGGCGCGGCGCGCACGCACCAGCGAGGCCACCACCACGGCCACGACAGCCAGCGCCACCAGCACCAGCCAGGCCGCCACGTAGGGCCGGTCGAGCAGCGTGGGGTTGTCGGCCTTGGCACCGAAGCGCCCCAGCACCGGGACGGCCACCAAGGTCAGGCTGCCGAGCACCACGAGCGCGACCGTGGCCGGCGCGCGCGCGGGCGTCGGGAGCACCCGCGTGACGACGACGCCGAGGGCCAGGGTGAGCCCCGCCAGCACGACGTCGTGCAGCAGCACCCCGCCGGCCAGCCACACGGCCGCCGAGCGCAGGTCCTCGCCGTCGCCGCGGCTGAGCATCAGCCACGCGCCGTAGCAGCCCACGGCGACGCCGAGCGCCCCCAGCACCAGCCGCCCGGTCACGCCTGCACCTCGAGCCGGGCGACCCACTTGGTCTGCAGCACGCCGGGCCGGTTCGGGGCGATCACCCGGCAGGGGAAGCCGTGGTCGAGGTCCAGCGGCTCACCGGCGAGCCCGAGCGCGAGCAGCGTGCGATCGTCGTCGACGAAGTTGCCCTGCAGGGTCGTGACCCGGAAGGGCCCGGACTCCTGCAGCGAGGTGACGACGACGTCCTCGCCGCCGGTGGCTCCCGCCAGCGCGGTCAGGTCGCGCACCCGCACGCCGCTCCAGCGGCCGCTGGCACTCCACCCCTCCACGCACGCGATGGGCAGCTCCTCGTCGTGCTGCGGCATCGCGAGGAGCTCCTCGCGGCTGAGCCGGACGGTCCCGGACGGGCCGACCACCTCCAGGCGGTAGGACTCCCCCACCTGTTGCTCGCCGATGCCGGCGGCCTCGGCGGACTTGTTGACCGGCACGCCCTGCGGGCCCTCCCCGGAGCGGACGCCGAGCACCGAGACGCGGCGCAGCAGCGGCACCGTGGAGCCCGCGGTGGCGACCACCGCCACCGCGGCAGCGACCCACGTCGTGCGCAGCAGGCCTCGCCGCGACAGGACCCCCTGCTCGGTGGCGCCCGGCCGGTCGAGCTCGCTGGACTCGACGTCGCCGCCGAGCGCCTGCCGGATGACGGGGAGCTTCACGGCGATGTGCACCACCAGCGCGCCGATGGCGACCCAGGCGAGGGCGTAGTGGGTGGAGCGGAAGGAGAACGACCACGGGTACCACTGGGCACTGTTCATCAGGCCGGTGGCCAGCTGGAAGATCGCCGCGGCGACGAGCACCGCGATGGAGGCGCGCTCGAGCAGGGTCACGAGGAGGGCGCGCAGGCGCCGCAGCTCCCCGCTCGGGAGCCGCTCGAACAGGCGCGGGTAGACCGTCCACAGCTTGACCAGCAGCAGCGGGATCGCGGCCGTCCCCGTCGTCACGTGGAGGCCCTGGGTGAGCCGGTAGCCCCACGAGGGGCTGGTCGGGAAGGGGATCGGGTGCGACGGCTCCTGCGCGTAGTGGCTGACCAGCCCGGTCAGGAAGCAGATGCCGAAGCACAGGCCCAGCCACAGTCCCACGCGCGCCGCGACCGCAGGGCTACGCAGCCGCGAGCTGAAGCTCTCGGGGTGAGGGACAGGCAGGGAGCGTACGCCGGTGGTACCGGCGGGAGAGGTCACCGCCCCAGTGTGCCCGAGGGTCCTGGCAGGTCCAGACCGATCGTCACCGGTGCGGGTGCAGGACGGCCACCCAGCGCTCGCCGCCGACCGCCGGCAAGGAGTGCAGGCGTGGTCGGGCGAAGCCCGAACGGCGGGCGACCAGGGGCAGGTCGTCGACGCCGAGCACCGCCCAGCGGAACGGCCTGCTGCGCAATCCGCCCGCCTCGAGGGTGGCCCAGGCCGAGACCGCCGCCACGCCCGGACCGGCCACCTCGACGACGGCACGGCCGTCCGCGCCGAGCAGCTGGCGCACCCGGCGCAGCAGCGCGACCGGGTCACCGCCGATGCCGACGTTGCCGTCGGCCAGCAGAGCGGTCTGCCAGGATCCCTCGCCGGGCAGGTCGTCGAAGACGTCGACACGGACCGCGGAGACGCCGCGACTCAGGGTCTGGCCGACCGCCTCGTGGACGACGTCGATGCCGAGCACCTGGTGCCCGCGCGCCGCCAGCGCGGCGGTCATCCGACCGGGTCCGCAGCCGATGTCGAGCGTGGGCCCGGTGCACAGTGCGAGCATCTCGTGGTCGGAGTCGTCGGCATCGAGCGCCCAGCGCGCCACGGGCAGCGCTTCGGCCTGCTCGCCGAGCCCGACCACCTGGCAGGGCTGGCCCTGCAGGGCGGCGGAGAACACGGTCGTGAAGGACTCCTCGGCCAGCGTCATCGCGGGCTCCTCACGACGGCGGGGGCGGGCTGATCCGACTGCGCCGCTGCTGAGCGGGCCCGCTCCCAGGCGTGCGCGAAGCGACCCCAGGGCACCAGGGCGGCGACCGCGTCGGCGTCCTCGGCGGTGTCGACGTCGCGCAGCACGCGGGTGGTGCCCACGGTCAGGCCCTGGTCGGTGAGCGCGGCACGCGTGTGCGCACCGGTGGTCGGCTCCGACATCACCACGGCGCCGACGGGCTCCACGTGGGCGGACGAGCGCCGGGCCAGGACCCACCACCCGCCGTCGTCGGCCGGGCCCAGCACGGCGTCGTGGGCGACCAGCTCGGTGAAGACCTCGGCCAGGTGGGAGGCGGTCAGCTGCGGCGTGTCCATGCCGACCTGGGCGACCGGGCCCTCGCCGGCGTCGGCGTGGGCGGCCACGAGACGCGCGGCGAAGCCCTCACCACGCTGCGGCGTGACGGTCCAGCCCTCCAGCATCGCCACCAGCTCGGGGCCGCGCACGGCCTGCAGCAGGTCGCCGTCGACGGCGAGGTGGCACCGCTCGGGTCCCACCGCGGCGGCGCAGGCCTCCAGGGTGTCGAGCAGCGCCGCGGCGGCCACCTCGGCCGCAGCCTGCGCGCCCACCGTGGCGGCCAGTCGGGTCTTGACCCGTCCGGCCACAGGGGCCTTGGCGGTCACCAGCACTCTCATGAGCTCGTCCTCTCAGAGCGCCCCGACCGGTTGCACCCCCGGGACGCCTACTCGTTCAGGACCCGCCAGAAGTCGCGGGCCACCCGCACCGTCCCCCTCACGGAGCCCGACACTTTGGACCGGGTACCCAGAGCGCGGGGGTGGTACGTCACATCTCGTTCGTGGAAACGCCACCCGGCGTTGGTTGCCTTCTGCAGCAGCTCGACCGGGTAGCCGAACCTGCGGTCCCGCACGTCCAGCGAGAGGAGTTCGGCGCGACGGCACACCCGGATGGGCGCGATGTCGTGGGCCGCCATCGCGATGCGGCGTCGCAGCCACATCACGATGAGCGCGTTGCCGGCCCGGGCGTGCCACGGCCAGACGCCGCGGCCGGCCGGACGACGTCGACCCAGCGCGATGTCGGCACGCCCCGCATGCACCTCGGCCAAGAGTGGCAGCAGGTCGTCGGGGTCGAAGGAGCCGTCGCCGTCCATGAAGGCCACGTAGGTGGCCGTGGCCGCCTCGAGCCCGGCCTGCACCGCCGCCCCGTAGCCCGGGCGGGCCTCGTGCACCACGAGCGCGCTCAGCCGCTCCGCTACCGCAGCGGTGTCGTCGACCGAGCCGTTGTCGGCCACGATGACCCGGATCCCGGCCGGCACGCGCGGCAGCAGGTCCCGCAGGGCGGGCCCCTCGTCCTTGCAGGGCAGCACGAGGTCGCAGTCCAGCGAGGCGCTGTCGGGCAGGGCGTCGGGCATGAGCGGGACCGTACCGGTGGCCGCCTAGGCTCGGGCCCGTGGCCGCCCCCGACGCTCCTCACGTCCCCGCCGACCCGGACGTCGACGGCGACACCGCGGGCGTCCGTCCGTGGGTGCCGTGGGCAGGGCTCGGCGTCGCGCTGCTGCTGGTGGCCGCCTCGCTGTGGCTGCCCGACCTGCTGGGCATCGACACGGCGACCCGTCGCGACGACCAGGAGCAGGTGCCGCCGCTGCACGGCTTCTGGCAGCCCGGTGTGGCGCCGGCGTCGGTGGCGGTGGTGCTGCTGGCGGTGCTGGGCGTGGTGTTCGGCGAGCGGGTGGCGCAGCGACTCCCGTGGCGCTGGCTGCTGGTGGTCTCGACGCTCGTCTCGCTGGCCTGGTTGCTGGCGCTGGCGCTGGTGGACGGCGAGTCCGGGCTGACCCGTGTGCTCGGCAACCCCTACGAGTACCTGGAGACCGCCCGGGCCACCGACGACGTCGGCCTGATGCTGCGCGAGTTCGTGGACCGCATCCCCTACGAGGCCGAGGACAACTGGGTCACCCACGTGGCCGGGCACCCGCCGGGCGCACTGCTGTTCTTCGTGGTGCTGGCGCGAATCGGGCTCGGCGGCGACCTGGCCGCGGCGCTGGTCGTCACCGTGCTGGCGGCGACGATCGCCGCCGCGGTGCTGGTCACGCTCCGTGCCCTGGGCGCCGAGCAGGTCGCCCGCCGCGCCGCCCCCTTCCTGGTGCTCACCCCCGCCGCGGTGTTCCTGGCGGTCTCGGCCGACGCGATGTTCGCCGCCGTCGCCGCCTGGGGCCTGGCAACGCTGGCACTCGGCGCGGTCGCCGGTCGCGACGGCCGGCGTGGAGCCATGGTCGGGTGGTCGGTCCTGGCCGGGCTGCTGCTCGGCTACTGCGTGCTGCTGTCCTACGGCCTGCCGCTGCTCGGCCTCGCCGCCCTCGCCGTCCTGATGGCCGCACGCTCGTGGTGGCCGCTGCCGGTCGCTGCCGGCGCCGCGCTGGCCCTGGTGCTGGCCTTCGCCGTCGCCGGGTTCGCCTGGTGGGAGGCCTTCCCCGTGCTGCAGGAGCGCTACTACGACGGCGTGGCCAGCGAGCGGCCCCAGTCCTACTGGGTCTACGGCAACCTGGGGGCCCTGCTGATCAGCGCCGGGCCGCTCATCGGAGCCGGTCTCGCCGTCAGCCTGGCCGGGTTCCGGCGCTGGCTGCACGACGACGCCACCCGGGGCCCGGTCCTGCTGGTGGTCGCGGGCGCTGCCATGGTGCTGGCCGCCGACCTCTCGGGGATGTCCCGCTCGGAGACCGAGCGCATCTGGCTGCCGTTCATGCCGTGGCTGACCATCGGCGTGGCCCTCCTGCCCGGTGCCTGGCGGCGCTGGGGGCTCGGCCTGCAGGTGCTCACCGCCGTCGTGGTGCAGCACCTGATGTACACGAGCTGGTGACTGCCGCGTCGGTGCCGGTGTGTCGCGGCCCTTCGTAGGAATACCCGGTCGGCCGGGGACTGTGCAGCTTGTCGGCCAAGATTCAGGCCGACAAGCTTGGGAGTACCCGGTCGACCGGGGAAATCCATCGACCCACGGGTCACACCGACCCCACACGTCACACGAGGGTCACGCCCGCAGCGGCGCGGTGGCGAAGGCGCGGAGGCCCTCGTCGGGGTCGACCTCGGCGCGGAACCCCAGCTCCGCGGCGGCGCGCTCGGGCGAGGCGACGACGTGGCGCACGTCGCCGGCACGGAAGCCCCCGGTCACCTGGGGCTCGATCCCGGTGTCGGTACCGGCGGCCACCCGGCGGGCGACCTCCAGGATGGTGACCGGGCGCCCCGAGCACACGTTGTAGGCGGCGTAGTGGTGGGCGGGGGCCGCGGCGACCGCCTCGACGGCAGCCACGTTGGCGCGGGCGACGTCGTCGACGTGCACGAAGTCGCGGGCCTGGCCGCCGTCCTCGTACACCTGGGGTGCCTCGCCGCGCTCCAGCGAGGAGCGGAACATGGCTGCCACCCCCGAGTAGGGGGTGTCGCGGGGCATCCGCGGGCCGTACACGTTGTGGTAGCGCAGCGCGACGGCGGCTGCCCCGGCCTGGCGCACCCAGGCCGAGGTGTAGTGCTCCTGGGCCAGCTTGCTGGCGGCGTAGCTGCTCCGGGGGTCCAGCCGCGCGTCCTCGGGCACCAGCTCCCAGCCCAGGACGGCCTCGCAGCGCGGGCAGTGGTTCTCGAAGTCGCCCGCCTCGAGCGCCGCGATGGAGCGCGGACCCGGCACCTGCACACCGTGCTCGGCGCAGGCGTAGCGCCCCTCGCCGTAGACCACCATCGAGGAGGCGAGCACGATCCGGTCGACACCCGCCGCGTGCATGCCGGCCAGCAGTGCCGCGGTGCCGAGGTCGTTGTGGCCGGCGTAGTCGGGCAGGTCGGCGACGCGGACGCCGGCGCCCACCACGGCCGCCTGGTGGCAGACGACGTCCACGCCCTCCAGCAGACCGGCCCAGCGCGGCGAGGTGGCGGCGTCCCGCACGTCGAGCTGCTCGGTGCCCGCGGGCGCCTGCGACTCCCCGTGCGCGGCCGCCAGCATCAGGTCGACGCGGACCAGCTCGTGTCCGGCCGCCTCGAGGCGGCTCGCGATGGCGCCGCCGATGAAGCCCGCCGAGCCGGTCAGCAGCACCCTCATGCGCGCGGCCCGGTGACCAGCCCCGGCACCTCGTAGGTCAGCTCGACCCCGTCCGCCCACGTGGAGCAGGAGCAGCCCTCGGGGTCGGGCAACCTCGCGATGGTGTCCTCCAGCAGCCGGGTGAGTCCCTCGAGGTTCGCGCGGAACCGGGCGAACACCTCCTCCTGACCCACTCCCTCACCGGACTCCGCGCCGGCGTCCATGTCGGTGACCAGGGCGATGGGCGTGTAGCACTGGCGCATCTCGCGCGCGAGCGCCGCCTCCGGCGCCCCGGTCATGTTGATCAGGTCCCAGCCCTGCGCGGCGTAGTACTGCGACTCGGCGCGCGTGGAGAACCGGGGCCCCTCGATGACGACCATCGTGCCCCCGGACCGGGGAGCCAGCGGACCACCGGCCGCCACGACGGCGGCACCCAGCTGCGCGCAGTAGGGGTCGGCGAAGGGCAGGTGGCAGGCCCCCTGCTCCACGTAGGAGCCCACGCGCCGGTGGGTGCGGTCGACAAGCTGGTCGGGCACCACCACGTCGCCCGGTGCCACCGTCGCGCCCAGGCCGCCCACCGCGCAGGGCGCGAGCACCTGACGCACGCCGAGCGAGCGCAGCGCCCACAGGTTGGCCCGGTAGTTGATGGCGTGCGGCGGGAAGTCGTGGTGCGGACCGTGCCGGGGCAGGAACGCGACGCTGCGCCCCGCCACGGTGCCGACCGAGACCGGCGCCGACGGCGCCCCGTACGGCGTGTCGACGACGTGCTCGCTCGGGTCGTCGAGGAAGGCGTAGAAGCCGGTGCCGCCGATGACGGCAACCTCGGCCGGGGCGAGGGGTGCGCTGCTCACGGCGTCACTCTGCCAGCACCACCTCCGGGCGCCGCGGTCGGTGCAGGCCCTGCAGCTGCCGCTGGTCAGCCCAGCTGGGAGAGCACCCAGCCGCGCAGGCAGGCGCCCGCCGCGGGGTCGGCCTGCTCCAGCGCCACGAGCTCGGCCTCGCGGGCAGACTCCTCGAGCGCGAGCAGCGCCGTCAGCGGCTCCAGGTCGGTGACGCCGAGTGCGGCCATGGCGGCCTCGTCGGTGCAGGTCTCCGGCGCCGGCGGGGGCGCGGGGGCCGTCGGCTGCTCCGGCGCGGGAGTCGTGGGCTGCTCGGGCTGCTCGGGCGCAGGCTGCGCGGGCGGCGCCGGCTGCGGCGGCTCGGCGGTGACCGGGCCGCCGTCGACCGGGCCGCCGTCGACCGGGCCACCGTCGACCGGGCCACCGTCGACCGGGCCACCGTCGACCGGGCCACCGTCGACCGGGGGCGTCCCGGGCTCGAAGGGCTCCGGCGCAGGAACGGGGCGCCCCTCGGGACCAGCAGGTCCGCCGGGCCGGCTCGGCGAGGAGCCGTCACCGGGCACGTAGGTGGCGACCAGCGTGGCGGTGCCGCGCCCCTCGCGGGGTCCGGGCTGCTCGTCGTCGCCGTCGGTCTCCCCCGGGGTGCGGGCGACGTAGCGCGACTCCAGCACGCGGATGCTGGGCCGCGCGAGCACGGGGACCACGCCCGGGTCGCTGGGCAGGCCCACGGCCGAGCCGGCTGCGGAGGTGGTGGTGGTGGTGGTGCCCGGGCTGGCCGTGAAGTCGCCCTCGAGGTAGGAGTCCATGATGCCGAGGACCAGGTCCACGTAGGCGGCGGAGTTGTTGTAGCGGTAGGCAGCGGCACGCTGGCCGACCTCGGTGGAGAGGTCGTCGTCGCCGGAGCAGAGGTAGACCGCGGCGCCGAGGGCGGCGTCGTCGATGTCCTGCGGGTCGCGGATCCCGTCGCCGTCGGCGTCCACACCGATGGCGGACCACGTCGAGGGGATGAACTGCAGGGGGCCGACCGCGCGGTCCAGCCGCTGGTCGCCGTCGTACTGCCCGGCGTCGGTGTCGGCGATGCGCCGGGTGCCGCCGGTGCCGTCGAGCGCAGGGCCGAAGATGCCCGGACGGGCGACGCCGCCGGCGCCCAGGCTGCTACCTCCGGCGCGACCGTGGTCGGACTCGACGCGCCCGACGGCGGCGACGAGCTGCCAGGTGAGGTGGCACCCGGGATCGGCTGCATTGATGACGGTCTCGGCGCGCTGGTAGGCGGCCAGGGCGATGCTGGGCACCGCCGCTGCGTCGGCCGTGGCCACCACGCGAGCGGAGCCGCTCGCGCGGTCCTGCACCGAGGAGACGCTGGCGGGGGTGCTCACCGCCTGGGCGGGCACCGAGGCCGCGGGCGCCGTCGGCAGGGTGGCCGTCGCGGCGTCGGGGGCCAGGGAACCACCGGCAGCGCTCGCCGCACCGGCCCGCGGCGAACCGGCACGGTCCGCCGCGTCACCCACCGCCATCACGGCCAGGCCGGGCAGGGTCACGAGCAGTGCCAGGGCGGTGCCGCGGCGCAGTCGACGGGCGCGTGGGGGGCGGGGCGCGGACATCGGTGGGCGGACCTCGAGACGAGTGGGTGGGAACGCTGTGGGGCTGATGCTGGACCGGTGCTGTGACGAAATGTTGTGCTGGTCTAGTGCGGAGCTGTGACCCTACCCCGCGGGGGCGGGGGACACACGGTGTCACTTGGCGATTCTTGCGCGTCCGGCCGACACCGGACAGCGATTCGGCGAACTGTGCCCGACCGGCGGCCGAACTGTGGCCGATCGGGTGATCCCGTCCCACCCCGGCGCGTCACCGCTCGCGCGCCGGCAGTCCCAGCGCGGCGTGGACGGCCCGCCAGACGCGCTGGGGCGACTCCCCCGCGTCCAGCGCCTCGTGCGCGGTGCGTCCCTCGAGCTCGGCCATCACGAACTGGCCGGCCCAGACGCGCGCGTAGGCCGGCCCGAGAGCCTGCTCCATCCGCTCCCAGAACTCCGTGTGCCGCACGACGACGACGCTACCGAGTCGCCCCCGGCGCCTCCCCGGTGGTGGGCGCGGACTCCCGCACGGCTCCGGGAGCGGTGCCCCCGACGTCGTGCAGGTGGTGGACGACGTCGTGCAGGTGGTAGCGACCCAGCGAGGCGAGGGTGAACCGGCTGCCGTTGCTGCGGCGGCAGGAGCGCGACCAGGCGTCACCTGGTGCGGTCGCGTACAGCTGCGCCGCCTCGTGCGCTGCGGCCACGAGCTCGGTGGCCACGTCCTCGGGCCGAGCCTGCGCGTACCGCCCGCGAACGGCCTCGGCGTCCTGGTCCCAGTTCTCGAACTCCGGGTCGTCGTGCCCGAGCACCAGCGCGACCCGCTCGCGGAAGACGCGGTGCACGTCGCGCACATGAGCGCCGTACTCGACGCACGACCAGGTGACGGAGTCTGGTCGTCGCGTCGCCGAGGGGTCACGCAGGGCGTCCCGCCAGGCGTCGGCGTTCGAGACCAGCCGGTCGGCGAGGCTCGCCGGGGCGACCGCATCGGCCTCGTAGCCGCAGTCGGGGCAGGGGCGCTCCAGGACCCAGGTCCAGTCCTTGGTGTCGGGCTCCATGCCTGCATCCTGGAGGGGTCACCCGGCCCGGCGCCGCAGGGACGGCTGCCATCCGTCGTCGATGTGCTGCCACCACGCCGCGCGGCCCGCGCGTGGTCAGGTCAGCAGCAGCCGCTCCAGCCGGCGCCGCACCACCAGCATCCCGACGAGACCCATGGCCAGCAGGTAGAGCACCGAGACCGCCGACCCCAGGGTGAGCTGACCCGTGGTGAGCTCGCGACAGAGCACCACCCCGCGGTAGAGCGGCGTGCACTCCACCACCCAGCGCAGCCAGGGGTCGTAGCTGGTGACGGGGAAGAAGGTGCCGGAGAACAGGAACAGCGGCAGCTGCAGGAGCGTGATCTTCTCGAAGTCCTGCCAGGTCTTCATGAACGTCGTCAGCGCCATGCAGGCCGCGCTGAAGGCGAAGCCGATCAGCACGGTCGCGAGAACGGCGAGCAGCGCCCACCACGAGGAGACCAGACCCATCGCGGTCATCACCAGCAGGAAGACCGCCGCGTAGACCGAGCCGCGCAGCTGCGCCCAGGCGATCTCGCCGCGGGCGACGTCGCCGGCGGTCAGCGGGGTGGCCAGCATCTGGTCGTAGAGCTTGAGGTGCTTGAGCTTGAAGAAGACGTTGAAGGTGGAGTCCATCAGCGCGCCGTTGAACGCCGAGACCGCGAGCATGCCCGGAGCCACGAACTCGGCGTAGGGGACAGCCTCTCCCCCGACCTCGAAGGAGTCGATCAGCTGGCCCACGCCGATGCCGATGGAGAACAGGTAGAACACCGGTTCGAGGAAGCCGGTCAGGAAGAGCTTCCACGCGCGGCGGTAGCAGAGGTAGTTGCGGTGCACCAGCACCCCGACGGCCTGCACGGGGGTCAGCAGCGCGGGCACGGTGCGCTCGATGCGCTCGGTGACGCTCATCAGCCCCCCAGCCGGTTCTGCAGACCGGTGACCGACCACCGCCAACCGAGGGCGAGCAGCACCAGGAGCACGCTGGTGTTCAGAGCCGCCACCGGCCAGTCGACGGCGTCGACGCAGAACATCCGGGAGAGGTTGACGCCGTGCCACAGCGGCGTCAGCTGCGCCAGTCGCTCACCCACCGCCCCGAGGTTGGAGACCGGGAAGAAGGCGCCGCTGAAGAGGAACAGCGGGAAGACTCCGAGGCGGAACAGGACGCCGAACCCCTCCTCCGAGCGCATCCGGGCACTCACCCCGTAGACCAGCGTGGCGAACACGGCGCCCACCAGCACCTGCGAGGCGAAGGCCAGCAACGGCCCCCACCAGGTCTCGAAGACCCCGAACGGGGCCAGCGCGACCATGAAGACCGCACAGGTGAGCACCAGGCGCGCGACGACGGCGAGCAGGTGCGCGGCCACCACGTGCGGCACCCCCAGGGGCGTGGCGAGCATCGAGTCGTAGACCCGTTGCCACTTGATCATCGCCATGACCGGGTAGGTGGTCTCGCTGACAGCGGTCTGCATGGCGTGCGCTGCGATCAGTCCGGGCACCACGAACGCGAGGTAGGAGGTCGCTCCCTCGAGCTGCTCTGGGTCGGCGTCCACGAAGCCGCCCAGCAGCACGCCCATCGCCACCACGTAGAAGAGCGGCGAGAGGAAGGAGGAGACGACCGTGCCGCGCCACGTGCGCAGGAAGATCCGGACCCAGTAGTCGGTCAGACGGGCGACGCCGTCGCGCAGGCCGGTGACGGCGCCCGCGCCGTGCTCCGCGGAGGCGGTGCCGGGCAGCGGTCCCGGGCGCGACCCCGTCGTCCGGGGGAGGTCGTGGGTCATCAGTCCACCAGCGTCCGGCCGGTGAGGCGCAGGAAGACGTCCTCGAGGCTCGAGCGCCGCACCAGGGTGGCCACCGGGGTGAGGCCCCGCTCGTGCACCCGGGCCACCACCTCGTCGCCGTCCTCCGCGTAGACCAGGAGCCGGTCGGGCAGCACCTCGACCCGCTCCCCCAGGTCGGCGATCCGCTCGGCGAGGAGCTCGTGGCTCGCGTCGCCCTCGGCCACGCCGAAGCGCAGCTCGGCCACCTCCCGGGTGGAGTGCTCGGCGATCAGGGAGAGCGGGGAGCCCTCGGCGACGATCAGGCCCTTGTCCATCACGACGAGCCGGTCGCACAGCTGCTCGGCCTCGTCCATGTAGTGCGTGGTGAGCACGAGGGTCACGCCCGCCTGCTTGAGCCGGAACAGCCGGTCCCACAGCACGTGCCGGGCCTGGGGGTCCAACCCGGTCGTGGGCTCGTCGAGCAGCAGCAGGTCGGGGCGGTTGATCAGGCTGCGGGCGATCGTCAGGCGCCGCTTCATGCCGCCGGAGAGGTCCTCGACCTTGGCACGCGCCTTCTCGGTGAGCTGCACGAACTCGAGCAGCTCGTCGGCGCGCCGCGCCACCTCGGCGCGCGGGATGCCGAAGTAGCGGCCGTAGACGACCAGGTTGTCGCGCACGTCGAGCTCCTGGTCGAGCGTGTCCTCCTGGGGGCACACCCCCAGCCGCGCGCGGATGGCCGAGCCGTCGGTGGCCGGGTCGCGGCCCAGGATGCGCAGCTCGCCGCCGCTGACGGGCGAGACCGCCGCGATCATCCGCATGGTCGAGGACTTGCCGGCGCCGTTGGGGCCGAGGAAGCCGAACGCCTCGCCGGGCCGGACGTCCAGGTCGATGCCGCGCACCGCCTCGAACTCGCCGAAGGCCTTGCGCAGGCCGCGCGCGTGGATCATCGACGTCGTCTCGCTCACCCGCGGGAGGCTACGTGCCGCCGCCGACATCGCACGACGGGGTTTCGGGACCGACCGGTGCTCGCGCGGGCTGCGTGCGCCTCGGGTCAGCCGGCGAGCTGCACGAGCTGGGCCCGCGTGGGCTGCCACGGCCCCCGGCCACGGACCGTCATCCGCGCCTCGGCCGGCGTGCGGCTGCCCTTGCGCTCGTTGCAGCGCTGGCAGGCCGCCACCGTGTTGCGCCAGGACCAGTCACCGCCACGGGAGCGCGGGAGGACGTGGTCGATCGTGGTGGCGTGCGCCCCGCAGTACACGCAGCGGTGGCCGTCGCGCACCAGGACTCCCCGCTTGGTCCACCCGGCGGGCCGGTGCAGCCAGCGCGCCGTCACGTAGCGGACCAGCCGCAGCGCCTTGGGCCACTGGTAGGGGCCGATCATCCTCTCGCCGACCGCCTCGTGCACGACGGCGACCTCGCGCACCAGCATCCGGACCGCGTGCTGGAAGGTGACCCGGCCGAGCGGCTCGTGGGAGGCGTTGAACAGCAGCACCGTGCTCACGGTGACCACCTCCTCCCGGGTCCCTCCCGGTCGAGCCCGGCCTGGCTGGCCGGGTCCGCTGATCCCACTATCCCCCATCGCGCCAGCGGGCGCCGCCGACTTTCCGAGCCGTCACCAGGTGTTCACACGGCGCGTCGCCTGTTATAGTCAATATGACTACAACAAGGAGGAGCGATGGACCGCTCACCCCAGTCCCCCGGGATGCTGACCGACCGCTACGAGCTCACCATGCTCGACTCGTGGGTCCGCGACGGCCACGTGCACCACCGGGCCACGTTCGAGGCCTTCGCCCGCCGGCTGCCGCAGGGCCGCCGCTACGGCATGCTCGGGGGGCTCGGCCGCCTGCTGCCGATGATCGCCGACTTCGGCTTCGACGACGTCGAGGTGTCGTGGCTGCGCGAGCAGGGGGTCATCGGCGAGCAGACCGCCGCCTACCTGCGAGACCTGCGCTTCACCGGCGACGTCGACGCCTACCGCGAGGGCGACCTCTACTTCCCCGGCAGTCCGGTCCTCACGGTCAGCGGCACGCTCGGCGAGTGCGTGCTGCTCGAGACGCTGGTGCTGAGCGTGCTCAACCACGACTCGGCGATCGCCAGTGCGGCGGCCCGGATGACCACCGCCGCCGGCGACCGGCCGCTGGTCGAGATGGGCAGCCGCCGCACCCACGAGCAGGCCGCGGTCGCCGTCGCGCGGGCGGCCTACGTGGCCGGCTTCGCCTCCACCAGCAACCTGGCGGCCGGCCACCTGCACGGGGTCCCCACGGTCGGCACGGCCGCCCACGCGTTCACCCTGGCGCACGCCACCGAGGAGGCCGCCTTCGTCAGCCAGGTGGCGGCCCAGGGCACCGGCACCACCCTGCTGGTCGACACCTACGACATCGAGGAGGGCATCCGCACCGCCGTGCGGGTCGCCGGCCCCGAGCTCGGCGCGATCCGGATCGACTCCGGCGACCTCGCCGAGGAGTCCGCCCGGGCGCGGGCCCTGCTCGACTCCCTGGGCAACACCCGCACGCGGATCATCGTCACCAGCGACCTCGACGAGTTCGTGATCAGTGCTCTCGCGGACGCTCCCATCGACGGGTACGGCGTCGGCACGAGGGTGGCCACCGGGTCCGGCCACCCGACGGCGAGCATGGTCTACAAGCTCGTGGCCGTCGCCGACCGCCCCGGTGCCGACGCGCCGCTGCGACCGGTGGCCAAGAAGTCGGCCGCCAAGGCGTCGGTGGGCGGGCGCAAGCTGGCTCGACGCCGTCACGAGGACGGCGTGCTGGTGGGCGAGCACTACGACGTGCTCGACCACGACGCCGCCGTGGAGCTCGCACCCGACGACGTGCAGGTGGCCGTCGTGCGCGGTGGCCGGGTGCTGCACGATCCCTCGCTCGACGAGGCGCGCGCAACCGCCCGGCGCGCGCTGGCGTCCCTCCCCCCCGCCGCGCGCTCGGTGGCGGCGGGCGAGGCGCACCTGGAGGTGGGCGCCACCGCGCGCGACCTCCCCGACCCGAGCAGCACCCCCGTCCCCGCGAGCGAAGGAGCTCCCGCATGAGCGGCACCAGCACCGACACCAGCACCAGCACGCGCGCCCTGATCGTCGTCGACGTGCAGAACGACTTCGTCGAGGGCGGCTCCCTCGGCGTCGAGGGTGGCCGCGAGGTCGCCCGAGGCATCAGCCGCCTCCTGGCCGAGCGCGCCGGTGACTACGCCGCGGTCGTGGCCAGCCGTGACTGGCACGACCCCGACGGCACCAACGGCGGGCACTTCCACGAGCCCGGCGAGGACCCCGACTTCGCCACGACCTGGCCGGTGCACTGCGTGAGCACCACCGACGGCTCCGACTACGCACCGGAGCTGGACACCTCGGCGGTCACCCACCACGTGCGCAAGGGGATGGGCGAGCCCGCCTACAGCGCGTTCGAGGGCGTGACCGACGACGGCGAGCGCCTGGCCGACCTGCTGCGCGAGCTCGGCGTCACCGAGGTCGAGGTGACCGGCATCGCCACCGACCACTGCGTGCGTGCCACCGCGCTGGACGCGCGGCGGGCGGGCTTCGGCGTCCGGCTGCTCGAGGGGCTGCACGCCGGGGTGGCGCCCGCGTCGACCTCCGCGGCGCTGGCGGAGATGGAGCAGGCGGGGGTGCGGGTATGAGCGAGCACCCGCCCTTCGCCGTCGCCGTCGACCTGGCGATCTTCACCATCCGCGAGGGCGAGCTCTCGGTGCTCCTGGTGGAGCGCCGCGAGGAGCCGTTCGCAGGTTCCTGGGCGCTGCCGGGCGGCTTCGTGCAGCCCGACGAGGACGCCGAGACCGCCGCGTGGCGCGAGCTGCACGAGGAGACCGGGGTCGAGCGCTTCGCCGGCCACCTCGAGCAGCTGCGCACCTACTCCGCTCCCGACCGCGACCCGCGGATGCGCGTGGTCTCGGTCGCGCACGTGGCCTTCGCCCCCGACCTGCCCGAGCCCGACGCCGGCTCCGACGCCGCCGACGCGCGCTGGTGGGCCGCCGCCGACCTGCTCGACGCGGAGGCCGAGGCCGGGCCCGACGGCGAGGTGGCGGAGGTCGCGCCGGTCCTGGCCTTCGACCACGCAGCGATCCTCGCCGACGCCCGCGAGCGGGTGCGCGCCAAGCTGGAGTACACGACGCTGGCGCTGGGCTTCGTGGCCGAGCCGTTCACGCTGCCCGAGCTGCGCCGCGTCTACGCGGCCGTGTGGGGCGCCCCGCCCGACCTCGGCAACTTCCGGCGCAAGGTGCTCGGCACCGACGGCTTCGTGGTGCCGACCGACAGCCACGGCGAGCCCTCGGGGGCAGGCGGTCGCAAGGCGCTGCACTACCGGCGGGGCGCCGCCACCGAGATCTCGCCGCCGATGCTGCGCCCCTGAGCGCCCCTGAGCGCCCCTGAAGGCCCCTGAGCGCCCGGAGGTTCCCGACCCTCGCGCCGGCCACGGGCACGGCGCGAGGGCGGGGGGTGTCGGTGGCGTCGGACAGACTGGGGCGGTGACCACCCGCCGGCGCTCCACCACCCCCGCGCCCGCCACCGACCTCCCCGACCCCGCGGCAGCCCTGGGCGCGTTCAGCGAGCCCACGCGCACCTGGTTCGAGGCCGCCTTCGCCGCCCCGACGCCGGCGCAGGCCGGGGCGTGGCAGGCCGTCGCCGCCGGCCGGCACGCGCTCGTCGTCGCCCCCACCGGTTCGGGCAAGACGCTGAGCGCGTTCCTGTGGTCGATCGACCGGTTGCTCACCAGCGAGCCCCCGCAGGACAAGCTGCGTCGCTGCCGGGTGCTCTACGTCTCGCCGCTCAAGGCCCTCGCCGTCGACGTCGAGCGCAACCTGCGCTCGCCGCTCACCGGCATCCGCAACACCGCCGAGCGGCTCGGCACCTCGCTGCCCGAGGTGCGGGTGGGCACCCGCTCGGGCGACACCTCGCCGGCCGACCGCCGCCGGCTCGGCACCTCGCCGCCCGACATCCTCATCACCACCCCCGAGTCGCTGTTCCTGATGCTCACCAGCCAGGCGCGCGAGACACTGCGCGGCGTCGAGACGGTGATCGTCGACGAGGTGCACGCGGTCGCGGGCACCAAGCGCGGGGCCCACCTGGCGCTCAGCCTGGAGCGGCTCGACCAGCTGCTCGAGCACCCGGCGCAGCGCATCGGCCTCTCGGCCACCGTGCGCCCCCTGGAGGAGGTTGCTCGCTTCCTCGGTGGCCAGGCGCCGGTCGAGATCGTGGCGCCACCGGCCGAGAAGCAGTGGGACCTCAAGGTCGTGGTCCCGGTCGAGGACATGACCGCACCCGACGGTGCCGTCGAGCTCGACGCCGACGACCCCGAGGCCGACGGCACCGCTCGCAACGCCAGCATCTGGCCGCACGTGGAGGCCTCGGTGGTCGACCTCGTGGAGCAGCACCGCTCCACGATCGTCTTCGCCAACTCGCGCCGGCTCGCCGAGCGGCTCACGGCCCGGCTCAACGAGATCGCCAGCGAGCGGGCCGCTGCCCGGGCCGGTGACGACACTGACGACGCTGGCCCGACGAGCCCGGCCGCCCCGCCGGCCGAGGTGATGGCCCAGGCGGGCGTCGCGCAGCCGGCGGAGGTGGTCATCGCCAAGGCGCACCACGGCTCGGTCAGCAAGGAGCAGCGCGCCGTCATCGAGGACGACCTCAAGCGCGGCCGGCTGCCCGCGGTGGTGGCCACCAGCAGCCTCGAGCTGGGCATCGACATGGGAGCGGTCGACCTCGTGGTGCAGATCGAGTCACCCCCCAGCGTGGCCAGCGCCCTGCAGCGGGTGGGCCGGGCGGGCCACCAGGTGGGTGAGACCTCGCGGGGCGTGCTCTACCCCAAGCACCGTGGTGACCTCGCCCAGACCGCGGTCGCCGTCCAGCGGATGCGCAGCGGCGGCATCGAGTCGCTGCGGGTGCCCACCAACCCGCTCGACGTGCTGGCCCAGCAGGTCGTCGCGGCCACGGCACTCGACACCTGGTCGGTCGACGAGCTCTTCGACCTCGTGCGGCGCACCGCCTCGTTCGCCCAGCTGCCGCGCGCCGCCTACGAGGCCACGCTCGACCTGCTCAGCGGGCGCTACCCCAGCGACGAGTTCGCCGAGCTGCGCCCGCGCGTGGTGTGGGACCGGGTGGCCGGCACGCTCACCGCCCGCCCGGGCGCCCAGCGCCTCGCCGTCACCAGCGGCGGCACCATCCCCGACCGCGGTCTCTTCGGCGTGTTCCTGGTCGGCGAGGGCGTCGGCCGGCGGGTGGGCGAGCTCGACGAGGAGATGGTCTACGAGTCCCGCGTCGGCGACGTGTTCGCGCTCGGCGCCACCAGCTGGCGCATCCAGGACATCACCCACGACCGCGTGATGGTCACTCCCGCGCCGGGCATCCCCGGCAAGCTGCCGTTCTGGAAGGGCGACAGCCTGGGGCGCCCCGCCGAGCTCGGCGCCGCCATCGGTGCCTACACCCGCGAGCTCGGTGCGCTCCCCCGCGCCAAGGCCGTCGAGCAGGCGCGCTCGCACGGCCTCGACCAGTGGGCTGCCGAGAACCTGGTCGGCTACCTGCACGAGCAGCTCGAGGCCACCTCGGTGCTGCCCAGCGACACGCTGCTGCTCGTCGAGCGGTTCCGCGACGAGCTCGGCGACTGGCGCCTCGTGCTCCACTCCCCCTACGGCACCCCGGTGCACGCGCCCTGGGCGCTGGCCATCAACGCGCGGCTCCGCGAGCGCTACGGCGTCGACGGCCAGGCCGTGGCCTCCGACGACGGCATCGTGGTGCGCATCCCCGACACCGAGTCCGAGCCGCCGGGTGGCGAGGTGGTGGTCTTCGAGCCCGAGGAGATCGAGCAGCTGGTCACCCAGGAGGTCGGCGGCTCGGCGCTGTTCGCCTCCCGCTTCCGCGAGTGCGCCGCGCGGGCCCTGCTGCTGCCGCGCCGCGATCCCGGTCGGCGCTCGCCGCTGTGGCAGCAGCGCCAGCGGGCGGCCGCGCTGCTCGAGGTGGCCAGCAAGTACCCCTCGTTCCCCATCGTGCTCGAGGCCGTGCGCGAGTGCCTGCAGGACGTCTACGACCTGCCCGCCCTGGTGCGCCTGATGCGCGGCCTCGACCAGCGCTCGGTCAGCATCAGCGACGTCTCCACCACCTCGCCCAGCCCGTACGCCCGCAGCCTGCTGTTCGGCTACGTGGCGCAGTTCGTCTACGAGGGCGACTCGCCGCTCGCCGAGCGTCGGGCCGCCGCGCTCTCGCTCGACCAGGGGCTGCTCGCCGAGCTGCTGGGGCGGGCCGAGCTGCGCGAGCTGCTCGACCCCGAGGTGCTCACCGAGCTCGAGGAGGAGCTGCAGCGGCTCGCCCCCGACCGGCGTGCCCGCGACGCGGAGGGCCTGGTCGACCTGGTGCGGCTGGTCGGCCCGCTCAGCACCGCCGAGTGCACGGCCCGCGCGGTGCCCGACGCCGACCTGGAGGGCTGGCTCGAGGCGCTGGTCGCCCATCGCCGCCTGGTGGCGGTACGCGTGGCCGGCGAGGAGCGCTGGGCCGTGGTCGAGGACGTCGGGCGACTGCGCGACGGCCTGGGGGTCGCTGTCCCCCCGGGCACGCCGGAGGCCTTCACCGACCCCGTCGAGGACCCCCTCGGCGACCTCGTCGGTCGCTACGCGCGCACGCACGGACCCTTCACCGCCCCCGACGTCGCCGCCCGGCTGGGCCTGGGCGCCGCCGTCGTCCGGCACACGCTTCAGCGCCTCGCGGGGCGGGGCCGGGTGCTCGAGGGCGAGTTCCGGCCGGGCGGGTCGGGCTCGGAGTGGTGCGACGCCGAGGTGCTGCGCCGTCTGCGGCGGCGCTCCCTCGCACGGTTGCGCGAGGAGGTCGAACCGGTCGAGCCCGAGGCCCTCGCCCGGTTCCAGGTGGCGTGGCAGCGCACCACCGGCGGGCTGCGCGGCGTCGACGGCGTCGTCACCGCGATCGACCAGCTGGCCGGCTGCCCGGTGCCGGCCTCGGCGCTGGAGCCGCTGGTGCTCGCCTCGCGGGTGCGCGACTACGAGCCGTCGTTCCTCGACGAGCTCACCGCCACGGGCGAGGTGGTGTGGGCCGGTCACGGCTCGCTGCCCGGCTCCGACGGATGGGTCTCGCTGCACCTGGCCGACCAGGCCCCACTCACGCTGCCCGCTCCCGACCCCGCCCTGCTGGAGAGTCCCCTGCACCGCGCGATCCTCGATGCGCTGGCACCGGGGGGTGCCTGGTTCTTCCGCCAGCTGGCCGAGGTCGTCCGCTCGCAGGTCACCGTGGGCACCGACACCGCGCTGGCCGCGGCCCTGTGGGAGCTGGTCTGGGCAGGCCACCTCACCAACGACACGCTCACCCCCCTGCGCGCCCTCGTGCGCTCGGGCAGCCCCAGCCACCGCACGCGCCGCGCGCCGGCGCGACCCGGGCGGCCCGGCCGCGGCACGGTGGCCCGCAGCGGCCCGCCGGAGACCGCCGGCCGCTGGGCGCTGCTGCCCGAGGTGGACGCCGACCCCACCCGGCGCGCGCACGTGGCCGCCGAGCGCCTGCTCGAGCGGCACGGCGTGGTCACCCGCGGCGCCGTGGCCAGCGAGCGACTGCCCGGCGGGTTCGCGGCGGTCTACAAGGTCCTCTCCGCCTTCGAGGACTCCGGGCGCTGCCGGCGCGGCTACTTCGTGGCCGGGTTGGGCGCCGCCCAGTTCGGTACCGCCGGATCGATCGACCGACTCCGCACCTTCTCCGAGTTACCCCCCGACGCCAAGCCCACCGCCGTCGCGCTCGCAGCCACCGACCCCGCCAACCCCTTCGGGGCGGCGCTGCCCTGGCCCACCGCCGGCAGCGAGGACGGCGAGGGTGCCGGGCACCGACCCGGCCGCAAGGCGGGCGCCGTCGTCGTGCTGGTCGACGGCTCGCTGGTGCTGTACGTGGAGCGCGGCGGCCGCACCCTGCTCACCTGGAGCGACGACGTCGACGTGCTCACCGTCGCCGCCGGGGCCCTGGTCAGCACCGTGCGCCGGGGCGCTCTGGGGCGCCTGACCGTCGAGAAGGCCGACGGCGCACCGTTGCTCGGCGCCCGTGACACCCCGCTGCGCGCTGCGCTGGACGCCGCGGGCTTCGTCGCCACCCCCCGCGGCCTCCGCCTACGGGGCTGAGGCCCCCGGGGCCGCCGAGCCGTCGCTTCCGCGCGCTGTCAACGGCTCGAGTCGGCGCTTCCGCGCGCTCACAACAGTCCGCGTAGGCGCTACTGCGCGATGACAAAGGCTCGAGTCGGCACCCGTGCGCACCCTGGTGCTCACGGGCATGCGCGGAAGCGCCGACTCGACGTCCCCTCGACGCGCGCACGAGCCGACTCGGCAGTCCCCCAGCGCGTGGAAGAGCCGACTCGAGGGTCTCCCGGCGCGCGGAAGCGCCGACTCGGCAGTGGGGGTCAGGCGGCGGAGGCCACGACGGGGCCCACGGTCTGCGCCGGTGCCCGGACGGTGATCCGGGTGGCAGCGATCTCGGCGGCCCGCTCGGCGCGGAGCTCGGTGCCGAGCCCGGCGCCGACGAGTGCGGCCTCCTCGACGCGGACGGCGTCGGAGACCTCGCGAAGCACGTCCGACAGCGGAGCGTCGAGGGCACCGCACAGGGAGGCGAGCAGCTCGGAGGAGGCCTCCTTCTGGCCGCGCTCCACCTCGGAGATGTAGCCCAGGCTGACACGCGCCTCCTGGGAGACCTCGCGCAGCGTCATGCCGCGCTCGAGGCGACGCTCACGGAGCACGTCGCCGAGCAGTCGACGGAACAGCACCATGCGTGTCTCCCTCCGGGGTGGTCGTGGGGGCCAACGCTACCGGAGGGGTGTTTCTTCCCGCGGGAGGTTCCGTCGTGGCGGTGGGGAACCCGGCCACGACGGGCCACGGCCCGCCCGGCGAGAGCCGGACGGGCCGTGGGTGACGCTGCTGACGCCAGTGGTGCTGGGTCAGCGGATGACGCGGAAGGTCCTGCCCACCGTGCGCGCCTTGGTGGTGGCGTTGCCGTTGTAGCGGACGAACACCTTCTTGGCACCGGGCTGGGCGAACGGGCCGGTGCGGATGACCACACGGCCGTTGACCAGCTTGCGCACGACCGGCTCCGAGCCGGTCACGTTGATGCGCACGAACCCGGTGGCCCGCTCGCCCTGCGAGAGCACCAGGACGACGACCTTCGGCCGGGTCCGGTCGACCCGCACGCGCTGCGGGGTGACCTTCACACCGATCTTGGCCGGCGCCTTGGCACCGGGCTCCCCGGGACCACCCGGCTCGGCGGCGCCGACCTCGAGCGAGACCGTGGTGCCGCTGGGCTGCGCCACCAGGTCGATCCGGTCTCCGGGCTGCATGCTCGCGGGGACCCGGAAGGAGACGGCCGCGCGGCCGTCGGTCACCGGGAACTCACCCAGCGGCACCTCGGTGGCACCGTCGGCGCCGGTGAAGCCCGTGGCCACCACCGTGGTGTTGGCCGGCGACCCCAGCGAGGTCAGGTCCAGCGACGTGCCGGTGATGGGCGCAGCCGGAGCGGTGTACCGCGGACCGAGCACCATCGAGACCTGGCCGCCGGCGGGTGCCGGGGTGGGCAGGTCGGAGGCGAACACCTGACGACGGGCGAAGCTCGGCGTGAGCGGCTTGTTGTCGGCCAGGTAGTCGCGCCACATCTCGCCGTCGAGCAGGCCAGTGTCGACCGCGTCGCCCTCGGTGAAGGCGCGGAAGTTGTCACCGCCCTGGGCCAGGAAGCTCAACGTCGAGACCGTGTAGCTGGCCGCGGCGTCGAGCGGCTCGCCGTCGATGCGCACCGAGGTGATCCGGTCGCCGCGGGGCCGGGTGGCGTCCGCGGTGACCTGGACGTTGTCGGACATGCCGAGCTGCAGGTAGGGGCGCTGCGGGACGTTGCCCGCCGCGTCGGTCTGCCACTGCTGCTCGAGCACCTCCTCGATCTGCGCTCCGGTCATCTCGACGATGGCCACCGTGTTGTTGAAGGGCAGCACGGCGTTGGCCTCGGCGAAGGTGACGACGCCGTCCTCGTCCAACGGGTTCGACTCGGTGTCGCCCTCGAGGAGCAGGTCGGCCCGCAGCCCCCCGGGGTTGGTCAGCCCCAGGTCCGGGTCGGCGAAGTCGGCCACGCCGTCGCGCAGCGCGTTGGCCACCAGGCCACCGAGGGTCGACTCGGCGGCACGGTCGTCGCGGCGTCCACCGTTGTAGGCGGTGGTGATGTCGGCGGTGATCTCGCCGACCGGCTGGCTGCCGATCTTCTCGGCCTCGGCGAGCGCGGCGTCGGTGATCTCCTTGACCTCGGCGACCCGCGGGAACGCCAGGTTCTCCGAGGCCGAGCGCGCCACGTTGCGCTGGCGGTAGGCCTCGACCTCGCCGGTGGCGGAGTCGACGGTCAGCACGATCTGGCCGATGTTCTCGCCGTAGGAGCCGGTCTGCAGCACCGGCCGGGTGCGGCCGGCCTCTCCGGGCACGGGGATGTTCCAGGCGTACTCCTTGTGGGTGTGACCGGTGAAGATCGCGTCGACCTCGGCCGAGGTCTCGGTGGCGATCTCCGCGAAGACGCCGCCTGCGGCGATCTCCTCCTCCGGCGTCGAGCCGTCGGGGGTTCCGGCGCTGGCGCCCTCGTGGAACTCGGCCACGAGCACGTCGGCCTCGCCGTTGGACTCGTCACCGTCGCTCAGCTCCGCGGCCACGCGGTTGACGGCGTCGACCGGGTCGCCGAAGTCCAGGTCGGCGATAGCGGCCGGGGAGACCAGCGACGGCGTCTCCTGGGTGATCGCGCCGATGACACCCACGGTGACCTCGCCGACCTCGAAGGTGGCGTACTCCTGCATCGCCGGGGTCTCGGTGCCCTTCTGGTAGACGTTGGCACCGAGGTAGGAGAAGTCCGCGCGGTCCTCGACGCGCCCGAACAGGTCCTCGGCGCCGCGGTCGAACTCGTGGTTGCCGACCGCGGAGGTCGCCAGCTCGAGCGCGTTCAGGACGTCGATCGTCGGGTTGTCCTGGGCCAGCGAGGAGGCGAACAGGGAGGCACCGATGTTGTCGCCGGCCGAGAGGAACAGCGTGTTGTCCTCGCCGGTACGGGCGCGCAGGCGCTCGATGGTCGTGGCGAACTTGGTGGTGTTCTCGTCGATCCGACCGTGGAAGTCGTTGATGTTCAGCAGGTTGATCCGGGTCTGGTCGGCGTCCACGGGGATGTCGAAGCCCACGAGCTCGGGGTTGTGGTCGGAGGCCGCGAAGGGCTCCGATCCGTCGAAGAGCTCGTTCGGGTGGTAGTTGAACCGGCTGTACTGGTAGGCGGGCGACTCGCTGGCGTTGATGTCCCAGACGTCGACGCCGGTGACCAGCGCGAACGCGCCGGCGTCGGCGAAGACGTGGTCGAGCGACCCGGAGAGACCGTTGAAGCTGTAGCTGTAGTCCCCCTCCTCGTCGGACTCGAGGTTGGTGTAGCCGGCCTCCTCGAGCACCTGGACCGGATCCTCCTCGGTGTAGGCGTTGAAGTCGCCGGTCAGGAAGGAGCGCGTCACGCCGCGGGACGTCTTGAACTCGTCCACGAAGTCGACGAGCGCCTCGGCCTGACGCACGCGGTCGCCGTTGAAGGCACCCTGGTCGCCGTTGGCGTTGTCGCCGGTGGCGGGCGGGCTGCTGTCACCCTTGGACTTGAAGTGGTTGACGACGACGGCGAACCCGTCGGCGTCGTCGTCGCCCACGGCCTTGAACACCTGGGCCAGGGGCTGGCGGGCGTTGGAGAACGCCTCGTCGACGAGGACGTCGGACTCCCCCACCGGGGCGACCGAGGACGGGTCGTAGATGAAGCCCGTGCGGATGACGTCCTGCTGCGCGGGCGGCGGGAGCTCGGCGGCGTCCGGGGAGGGCACGAAGGCCCAGCGCGGCTCGGTGTCGCCGGCTGCGGCGTTGAGCGCCTCGACCAGCTCGGCGATGGCGTCGTCACGGCTGTCGGTGCCCGGCATCTTGACCGAGTTCTCCAGCTCCTCCAGCGAGACGATGTCGGCGTCGAGACCGTTGATCGCCGTGACGATCTTGTCCTGCTGGCGCTCGAGGCTGGCGTCGGTGGCGGCTCCGCGCGGACCGTCGGGGTTGCACCGGTTGTTCGCGATGGGGTTGCCGTCGCGGTCGTTGAAGTAGGTGCAGGTACGGCCCCCACCGGCAGCGACGAACTCCTGGCCGGTGGTGGTGAAGTAGTTGAGCACGTTGAAGGTGGCCAGCGTGAGGTCGCCACCGACGGGCTGCGGCGCGGCGTTGGCGGCGCGGGTGTCCTCGAAGGTCACCACGTCGGTGCCCTCGTCGACGACCTGCTCCTGCGGCTGGAACCGCCACTTGCCGAAGCCGTAGCTCATCACCACGGGCTGCTGGAGCGTCGCCTCGGCGCCCACACGGGGCGCGTTCGTGGCGCTGAGCCAGGGCAGGGTGAGGTCCTGGCCGGCGCCCTGGGCGTAGTTGGTGTTCGACCCGTCGTCCAGCACCACGCCGCGGGCGGCGTTGTCGGCCTTGACGCCGGCGATGTCACCGGTCTGGAAGTCCTCGACGTCGGTCGGCTGCAGCAGCGGCGTGCTGCCGGTGGCCAGGCCGATCTCGGCGAAGGCGTTGCCGCCACCGTCGATGGAGTAGGTGTTGGTGACCGTGAGCGTATCGGTGGGGGCCACCAGCATGCTCTCGACGGCCTCGCGGGCCGCGTCGGTGGTGGGGTAGGCGGTCTCGAGCGGCGTCACGGCCGGCAGCGCCGTGGCGAGCTCGCTCACCGCGGTCGCCTCGACGGTGGTGAGGCCGAAGTTCTCGGCGACCGTGCCGGTCACCTCGACGGAGTCGCCCAGGGCCAGGGTGGACTCGTCGAAGGCACCGGTGCTCTCGACGAACACGCCCTGCGAGGCGGGGCCGGCGCTGGCGCCGGTGCCGCCGGTCTGGATGGTGAAGCCGTCGAGGCCGGCCGGCGTGGGCCACAGGCCGGTGACGACGCCCTCGGTGGTGACCACGTCGCCGACCAGGGGGGAGGATGCGCCCTCGCCCTGGATGTCGGCGATGGTGGCGTCCCCGGGCACGGGCGGCTCGCCGGGCGCCTCGGTGGCGGCTCCCGGCGTCGGCGGGTCGCTGACCGCGAAGTCGGCGCCGTTCTGGTCGGTGTCGGCGGCGGTCTCGTCGCGGACGACCGAGGTGCTGTTGGAGCCGGCCGGGGCGGCTGCCGTGCCCTCGAAGACGGCAGCGGTCCCGAAGCCCACGAAGTCGATGACGGCGGGGTCGGTGACCGTGGTGTTGCCGGCGCCGTCCGCGTCGATCGGGGCGGTGCCGGAGGCCAGGAAGGCCTGGCCGTTGGTCGCGCTCAGGTTGATGCCCGGGCCGACGAAGTCGACGTCGGGAATAGCCGTGCCTGCTCCGGAGCCGGCAGCCAGCTGCACGACGAAGTACTCGCCGGGGTCGACCGAGCCGGCGGCGCTCAGGTCGGCGACCTGCTGTGCACCGGTCGCGGCGGTGCTGGCCGCGGAGCGGTACTGCAGCGACAGCCCGCTCAGCGAGACGGCGGCGTCGGTCGGGTTGTGGATCTCCACGAAGTCATGGGTGAAGACCGCGCCGGAGTTGCCACCTCCGCCGTAGACCTCGCTGATCACCAGGTCGGTGACGGCCGCCTGGGCGGGGGCACTGAAGCCGACGGCGAGCGTCGAGCCGGTCAGTGCCAGGACAGTGAGTGGTGCGAGCGCGCGAAAACGCGTACGTCGTTGCAAGACGAGGACTCCCCTGAGACACGAGATGGCGACCCGGGTCCAGACGCCCGGGTCCCCTGCATCCTGCCGGAGGTTTCTTGATGGGGCGACGGGGCGAAGACAACAATTCGGCAAACACCCGGCATCGCCGGTGTCGCGGTCCGTTCGACGGGCGGGCGGTGGGCTGGCGGCGGGCGCTAGCGGCGGGCGGTCGAGGCACCGCGCAGCGAGTCGCGCTGGCGCCACACGTCGCGGAAGAACTCATACCCCGACCACAGCGTCATCGCGACGGCACCGGCCAGCAGCACCTGCGCCGCGTAGAAGACGATCTCGCCGGGCAGGCCCAGCGCGTCGAAGGCACCCCCGTGCGCGTCTCCGTGCGGCAGCGGCATGACCAGGAAGCCGAGGGCACCCGCCTGCAGTGTGGTCTTGATCTTGCCGCTCTGCGACGCCGCGATCACCACGTGCTTGAGCACCGAGAGGCGCAGCAGGGTCACGCTCCACTCGCGCACGAGCACCACGATCGCGACCCACCACCAGATGTCGCCCACGATCGCGAGGCCGATGAAGGCCATGCCCGTGATCGCCTTGTCGGCGATCGGGTCGGCGATCTTGCCGAAGTCGGTGACCAGTCCGCGGGCGCGCGCGATGTCGCCGTCGACCTTGTCGGTGATCATCGCGATCGCGAAGATCACGAACGCCACCCACCGGCCGGTCACCGACTCGCCGCCGTCGGCGAGCAGGGCCCAGGCGAAGAACGGCACCAGCACGATGCGCAGCGTGGTGAGCGCGTTGGGCAGGTTCCAGTTGCTGGGGGGCGCGGTGCGGCCCTCGGACGGCGTGGCGGCGTCGGTCACGGGGTCTCCTCCCGGACGGGGCGGGCGAGCAGGTCGGCGCCGTCGGTGCCGGTGACGACGGCGCGGACGAGCTCGCCGCGCCGGTACCCCCCACCGGCCAGGTACGTGACGCCGTCGACCTCCGGCCCCTGGTGCGCCGCGCGGCCGACGGCGAGGTGATCCCCGTGGTCGGGCTCCTCGGCATCCTCGTGCAGCTGCTCGACGAGCACCTCCACGTGCTCGCCGATACGCTCCTCGGCGCGCTGGGCGGTCAGCTCCTCCACCAGGTCGGTGACGTGCCGCACGCGCGCGAGCACCTCGGCATCGTCGAGCTTGTCGGTGAAGCCGGCCGCCTCGGTGCCGTCCTCGTCGGAGTACCCGAAGACGCCGGTCACGTCGAGGCGGGCAGCGACCAGGAAGTCGCAGAGGGTCTGGAGGTCCTCCTCGGTCTCGCCGGGGAACCCGACGATCACGTTGGAGCGGACACCGGCCAGCGGGTTGTGCCGGCGCACCTGCTCGAGCAGTCCGAGGAAGCTCTCGGGGTCGCCGAAGCGGCGCATCCGGCGCAGCACCGCGTTGCTGGCGTGCTGGAAGGAGAGGTCGAAGTACGGCGCGACGCCGGGCGTGGCGGCGATCGCCTCCACGAGGCCGGGCCGGGTCTCGGCCGGCTGCAGGTAGGAGACCCGCACCCGGTCGACACCCTCGACGGCGGCGAGCTCGGGCAGCATCGTCTCGAGCAGCCGCAGGTCGCCGAGGTCCTTGCCGTAGGAGGTGGAGTTCTCCGAGACCAGGAACAGCTCGCGCGCGCCCTGCGCGGCCAGCCACTGGGCCTCGGCCAGCACGTCGGAGGGACGGCGACTCACGAAGGACCCGCGGAAGGCGGGGATCGCGCAGAACGTGCAGCGCCGGTCGCACCCGCTCGCCAGCTTCAGCGGCGACATCGGTCCGTCGTGGAGCCGGCGACGGGCGGCGGGCACCCAGTCCGGCGTCTCCTCGCGCGCCTCGGCGCGGTCGACCGGGCTGATCGGCAGGAGCCGTCGGCGGTCCGAGGGCGTGTGGGGGTGGTGGGCCTCCCCCGCCACGATCGAGCGCAGCCGCGCAGCGATGTCGGGGTAGTCGTCGAAGCCCAGAACGGCGTCGGCCTCCGGGAGCGACTCCGCGAGGTCCTTGCCGTACCGCTCGGCCATGCACCCCACGGCGACGACCGACTGCGGGCGACCGGTCTCCTTGAGGTCCGCGGCCTCGAGCAGCGCGTCGACGGAGTCCTTCTTGGCCGCCTCCACGAACCCACAGGTGTTGACGACGACCGTGTCGGCCTCGGCGGGGTCGTCGACGAGCACGAAACCGTCGGCCGCCAGCCGGCCGGCGAGCTCCTCGGAGTCGACCTCGTTGCGGGCGCAACCCAGGGTCTGGAGGGCGACGGCGATCGGGGCGGGGGTGGTCGTGGAGGTCATGTCCGCTCGAGTATGCCGCGCCGTGGCCACCTCCCGCGAACCGTGGGGACCGCGGTCGGTGGGGTGGGTGGGGTTGCTGGGGCTGGTGGTGCTGTGTTGGGGGCGAGGAGGCGTTCCCACGTCCACGTGGGAACGCGGAACAGGGGGGCCAGAATTCTGACCCCCCTGTTCCGTGATCCCACGTCCACGTGGGATCACGTCCGAGCTCACGAGCCACAGAAGGCCCACCAGCACCGGCAGCAACATCCGCCCCCGCCGGCGTTGGACCGTCCTCAGCGCACCACGTAGGTCTGCTGCGCCTGCTGCCCGGTGCTGCCCACGGCACCGCGCTCCTCGCCGTCCAGCGTCACCTCGAGCGAGCCGTCGGTGGTGCTGATCCGCACCGGGGGTGCGGCCTGGAAGGACTGCGACTGGTTGAAGGCGAGCTGGCCGTCGAAGACGATCTCGCCCGCGCCGTCGCGCGCCACGACCCGCGCACCACCGCCGGCCGCGGTGATGACGACGGGCAGGGGCTCGGCCGCCGAGGCGAAGTCGTTGTTGACACCGCCGGAGGAGTTGATGCCCCGCACCTGCGGCTGCACGCTCGGGCCGTCGTCCATCACCAGCCGCGCGATCGACCACACGAGCACCACGGCCATGACCGCGGCGACCAGCACCGACCAGCTCGGGCCCCGGGTGGGGCGCAGCGCGCCACCGCGGGCGGAGGCGAGCTCGGCGGCGAAGACGCGACGCGGGTCGATCGGCGCGTCGGCGTAGCGCTCGGTGTAGGTGGCCAGCAGCGGCTCGGCGTCGACCCCGAGGATGCGGGCCAGGGTGCGCAGGTGGCCGCGGGCGTAGAAGTCGCCCCCGCACGGCGCGAAGTCGTCGACCTCGAGGGCCTCGATGACGTGCGGCCGGATCCGGGTGCGCTCGGAGAGCTGGTCGACGGTGAGGCCCAGTCGCGTGCGCGCGCCCGCGAGCTGGGGACCGATGACCGGGTCGGGTGCGGGCTCGACGACGAACTGGTCGGGCTCGTCGAGCGCCAGCTGCTCGAGCTCGGGATCGCTCCCGCGGTGCGGCTCGACGTGCTCGGGCAGCCGCACGGCCGTGGCCTCGGGGTCCTCGTCCAGGTCGAGCCGGCGCGCGGTGGCGCCCTCGACGTGTGCGCGCACCGCGGGTCGGCTCTCGCGCAGCGGCGACGGCGTCGGGCTGGCGACCACCGGCCGCACCGGCGGCGGCAGCGGCCGGGTGGGCTCGGGCCCGTCGTGCGTGCCGGCGGGGTCCACGACCGGGGCGTCAGCGACAACCACGCCAGCCTCCGGCTCCTGCTCCACCGTCACGTCCTGGTCGAGCGCACCGATCTCGCCGGCCTCGACCTCGTCCTCGAGCGGCTCGTCGGCCGGCTCGTCGGCCGGCTCCTCGGCCAGCGCGGGGTCGATCTCCACGACCTCGGTCAGCCCGTCGGCCAGCTCGTCGAGCGCCACCGAGACCTCGGCGGGCGCGACGTCGACCAGCCGCGTAGAGAGCGAGAGCGGCACCACCAGGTCGTCGTCGTGCGCGCGGGCGACGAGGATCCAGCCGTCGCGCACCAGGCCGCGGCGCGGCAGGTGCTCGACCAGCTCCACCTCGGGCCAGGCGACGCCGGTCCAGGCGCGTCCTCGGCGCAGCCGCACACCGTGCCGGTCGGCCACCATCAGGGGGGCCCGGGAGTCCAGCAGCGCCAGCCCGTAGGCGGCGGCCACCAGCACCATGACGGCGCCGACGGCCCACTCGAGCAGCGAGCCGCCGGAGGAGGCCCGCGCCAGGTAGGCGACGCCGGTGACGGCGGCGGCTGCCCCGAGCACGGCGGGCAGGCCGACGCGGCGACGCACCTCGAAGGTCTCGCGGGGCCCGGCGTCGGGCCCGGCGTCACGATTGGCTTCGGAATTGGCTTCGGGCCCGGTCTCCTCGACCTCGCCGTGGCGGTCGGTCTCGGGCAGCGTCGTGTCGGGTGCGCTCATCACATCTCTCCCTGGATCGTGGCGATGACGGCGTCGACCTCGTCGGGCTTGACGAGCACGTCGCGGGCCTTGGAGCCCTCGCTGGGTCCGACGACCCCGCGGCTCTCGAGGATGTCCATCAGCCGGCCCGCCTTGGCGAAGCCGACGCGCAGCTTGCGCTGCAGCATGGAGGTGGAGCCGAACTGGGTGGAGACCACCAGCTCGATGGCCTGCACCACCAGCTCGAGGTCGTCGCCGATGTCGTCGTCGAGCTCGCGCTTGCTCTGCGTCGGCGCCGTGACGTCCTCGCGGTAGGTGGGCTCCAGCTGGCCCTTGCAGTGCTTGACGACCTGGGCGATCTCGGCCTCGGTGACCCACGATCCCTGCACGCGCACGGGCTTGGAGGCGCCCATCGGCAGGAACAGGCCGTCACCCTGGCCGACCAGCTTCTCCGCGCCCGGCTGGTCGAGGATGACCCGGCTGTCGGCGAGCGAGGAGGTGGCGAAGGCCAGCCGCGAGGGCACGTTGGCCTTGATCAGACCGGTGACGACGTCGACCGAGGGCCGCTGGGTGGCCAGCACCAGGTGGATGCCGGCCGCGCGGGCCAGCTGGGTGATCCGCACGACGGCGTCCTCGACGTCGCGCGGGGCCACCATCATCAGGTCGGCGAGCTCGTCGACGATGACCAGCAGGTAGGGGTAGGGCGCCAGCTCGCGCTCGCTCCCGGGCGGCACCGTGACCTTGCCCGCGCGCACCGCCTTGTTGAAGTCGTCGATGTGGCGGAACCCGAAGTTGGCCAGGTCGTCGTAGCGCAGGTCCATCTCGCGCACCACCCAGGCGAGCGCCTCGGCGGCCTTCTTGGGGTTGGTGATGATCGGCGTGATCAGGTGCGGCACACCCTCGTAGGCGTTCAGCTCCACCCGCTTGGGGTCGACCATGATCATCCGCACCTCGTCGGGCGTGGCCCGCATCAGCACCGAGGTGATCATGGAGTTGATGAAGCTGGACTTGCCGGATCCGGTGGCGCCGGCCACCAGCAGGTGCGGCATCTTGGCCAGGTTGGCCACCACGAAGCCGCCCTCGACGTCCTTGCCGAGCCCGGCCACCATCGGGTGGTGGTCCGAGCGGGCGGTGCCGGAGCGGAGCACGTCGCCGAGGCTGACGATCTCCTTGTCGAGGTTGGGGATCTCGATGCCGATCGCCGACTTGCCGGGGATCGGGCTCAGGATGCGCACGTCGGCCGAGGCCACGGCGTAGGCGATGTTCTTGCTCAGCGCGGTGACCTTCTCGACCTTCACCGCGGGACCGAGCTCGACCTCGTAGCGCGTCACGGTCGGGCCCCGGGTGTAGCCGGTGACCTGCGCGTCGATGGCGAACTCCTCCATCACCTGGGTCAGCCGGTCGACGACGGCGTCGCTGGCCTTGGAGCGCGCCTTGTGCGGCGAGCCCTCCTTCAGCACCCCGTTCTCGGGCAGGGAGTAGGTGATGTCGCCCGACAGCATGAGCTGCTCGACGCGCTGCGGGATCGGGGTGTGCGGCGGCGGCTCGAGGTCCCCGGCCGTGTCCGGCTCGTCGACGACGACGGGGGCCGGGCGGGCGGCGCGCGGCGGCGTCGCCCCGCCGCCGTCCGCACCCTGCGCCAGGGCGACGTCGAGGGGGTCGGCGGTGACCTTGGGCCGCTCGGCGGTGTCGCCGGCGCCCGGGGCGGGCCACGCGCCGGTCGCGTCGTCGTCGATCGCCGCGAGGGCGGCCTCGGCCTCCGCCTCGGCGGCCGCGGCGCGCTCCCGCTT
Source organism: Nocardioides nanhaiensis (assembly GCF_039542785.1). Lineage (NCBI taxonomy): Bacteria > Bacillati > Actinomycetota > Actinomycetes > Propionibacteriales > Nocardioidaceae > Nocardioides > Nocardioides nanhaiensis. The sequence continues at coordinate 291,899 of NZ_BAABIM010000005.1, read as the reverse complement.
CTTGCGCTCGCGCGGCGTGATGACCGGGCTGTCGTAGGCGGGGTCGCCCATGTCGGGGTCGATCTCACCGGTCTCGTCGTGCAGCTGCGCGTCGTCGTACTGGTGCTCCCCGCGGCCGAGCGCGAGGTCGCGCAGGTAGGCCAGCCGGTCGGGCACCCGGTAGACGGGGGTGGCGGTGATGACGAGGACGCCGAAGACCGCGAGCAGCACGAGCAGCGGCACCACCACGTAGGGCGTGCGCAGCAGGTCCATCAGCAGGGAGGAGACGACGAACCCGACGGCACCGCCGGCCTCGCGCAGCGCCGAGGTGTCGCCGGCGACGGGGCGGGGGCTGCCGTTGGCCACGTGCACGACGCCGAGCACGCCGAAGGCGAGCGCGGTCCACCCGATGACCTGGCGGCCGGCGGGGCCCTGGCGCTGGGGGTCGCGCATCACGCGCCAGCCACCGAGCACGAGCAGGAGGGGCACGAACCAGGCCACCTTGCCGACGGTGCCCGCGACCAGGGTGCGGGCCAGCTCCATCAGACCGCCGGGCACCTCGAACCAGATGGCACCGGCGCAGACCAGACCCAGACCGACGACGAACAGGCCCAGCCCGTCGCGACGGTGAGCGGGGTCCAGCTCGGCGGCGCCGCGTCCGACACCGCGCGCGGTGGCCCCGACGCCGTGGGCGATCGCCAGCCAGACCGTGGCCAGGCCGCGGAACAGGGCCCCGAAGAGGCGTGCGATCGGGCCGGGCCCGGTGCGCACCGCGCGCGGCGCCGGCCGGGCGGCCGTGCTCCGGCCCTTGCTCGCGGTCTTGCTGCCGGTCCGGGTCGACCCCTTGGCGCCGCTCTTGGCCCGCGAGGACGCAGCAGGCTTGCGTGCGCTCGTGGCGCGCGTGGTGGAGGTACGGGTGCTGGAAGGCTTCCGGGCGCTCCGAGGTCGGGTGCTCGCGCCGTCCGAGGACGTGCTCGAGCTCCGCGACCCCGGCGGGGAAGACGTACGGGTCGCCATGACACCCAACCTAGGCCACCGTCACACCAGCCACACGCACCACACGAGTGCGTGTTTCTCCCTCAGGTCACAGCCCGCCGAGCCACGGCCCGACGACGAAGGCCGTCGGCAGCACCAGCAGCGCCCCGGCAGCCGCCAGCACCAGGGCTGCCTGCACGGGACGGCGGCGCACCTCGCGCAGCAGCTCGATGCGCGTGCGCAGCCCCGTGACGTCGTCGGCAGCCCCCACCGAGCCCTCGGGAGCGGCACCCGCGGCCAGGGTCACCAGCGCCCGGGCCAGCGGCGCGCGGCCGGCGCGGCGGGCGGCCGCGCGGTCGGCCAGCACCTCGGCCAGCAGTCGCACCTCCTCCAGGGCCGAGGCGCTGGAGACCCACCGCGGGAAGGCGCGGTGCAGCACGCTGAAGGCCTCGAGCACCAGGTCGTGGCGGGCGCGCAGGTGTGCGCGCTCGTGCGCCAGCACCGCGACCAGCTCGTCGGGCTCCAGGCGACCCAGCGCGCCGGCCGAGAGCACCACGCGCGAGCGGCCGACGCCGGGCAGGCAGTAGGCCACCGGCACCTCGTGCTCGAGCACGAGCACCCCCTCCCCCACCGCCTCGTCGCGCTGCCCCAGCAGGTCGAGGTGGCGGCGGTGACGGCGTCGCAGGGCGCGCAGCCGCGTGCCGGTGCGGTGCGCGGTGAGCAGCAACCGCCCCAGGACCACCGCGGTGACGAGCAGCGCGAGGCCGGCGACGGCCACCGACACCGGGTCTGGCGCCCGGCGCCAGGCCTGGTGGGTGGCCAGCGCGAGGCCGGCACCCAGGGCGGCCAGGACGGCGGCCAGGGCCACGCCCTGCCACAGGACCAGCGCGGCGCGCGGGGTGTGGCGGACCGCCGCGGCGCGCGCCAGCAGCCGGGGAGCCGGGCCCGCCAGCAGCACCGCCAGCGCCCCGAGCAGGACCGGGGTCAGCACGTCCCCACCCCGGGCCCCGGCGGAGCCCTCACACCAGCTCGGCGAGGGCGCGGCGCAGCGCCGCGACGTCCTCGGGGCTGGCGGCGTCGACGAAGGCCACCAGGGCGGTGCCGCGGTCGTGGTCGGCGAAGTCGTCAAGGGTCTCGCGCATCAGCTCCGCGGTCATCTCGGCGCGGGAGCCGCGGGCGCGGTATCCGTAGGCGCGTCCCTCACGCTCCTGCAGCACCAGGCCCTTGCGCGCGAGCCGGTCCATCACCGTCATCACGGTCGTGTAGGCGATCTCCCGCTCCTGCGCGAGACCCGCGTGCACCTCGCGCACGGTGAGGGAGGCCTCCCCGGCGGTCCAGAGCCGCTCCATGACGGCGCGCTCGAGGTCGCCGAGGACGGGGCGCGAGGAGGGCATGCACGGGATTGTACCTACGACGCCGACCGTACTACTCTCCGTAGTACCTACTACGCAACGTCGTAGTCGAGTCTCCAGGAGGACCCCGTGGACGTCGTCGACATCGCCCGGCTCCAGTTCGGCGCCACCACCGTCTTCCACTTCCTCTTCGTGCCCCTGACCATCGGGCTCACCGCCCTGGTCGCCTGGCTGGAGACCCGCTGGATCCGGACGGGCAACCCCGAGTACCTCCGCCTGACCAAGCTCTTCGGCAAGCTGCTGCTCATCAACTTCGCCATCGGCGTGGTGACCGGGATCGTGCAGGAGTTCCAGTTCGGCATGAACTGGTCGGACTACTCCCGGTTCGTGGGCGACGTCTTCGGTGCCCCGCTGGCCATCGAGGGGCTGCTCGCCTTCTTCCTGGAGTCGACGTTCCTCGGCCTGTGGATCTTCGGCTGGGACCGGCTGCCGCGGGGCGTTCACGTGGCCTGCATGTGGATCGTCCACGTCGGGACGTTGTTCTCCTCCTACTTCATCCTGGCCGCCAACTCCTGGATGCAGCACCCGGTGGGCTACGAGTTCAACCCCACGACCGGGCGGGCCGAGCTCAACGACTTCGGTGCCGTGCTCCTCAACAAGGTGCAGCTGGTCACCTTCCCGCACGTCGTGCTCGCCGCCTACCTGACCGCCGGCCTGGCCGTGGTCGCCGTCTCCGGCTGGCTCTACGTGCGCCGCGACCACCGGGCCGACCGTCCGCTGCACCTGCGCGCGGTCCGCCTGGGCGCCGTGGTCGCCCTCGTCGCGGGGCTCGGCGTGGCGGTGACCGGCGACCTGCAGGGCAAGGTGATGACCGAGGTGCAGCCCATGAAGATGGCGGCCGCGGAGGGTCTCTACGAGACCGCCGAGAGCTGCGCCCCGTTCTCGGTGCTCACCCTCGGCACCCCCGACGGCCGCGAGGAGAAGTTCGCCCTCACCGTGCCCTGCCTGCTGAGCTTCCTCGGCACCGGCTCGTTCGACGGCGAGGTGCGGGGCATCAACGACCTGCGCGAGGAGTACCGCGCCACCTACGGGCAGGACCCCGGAGCCACCTACTACACGCCCGAGGAGTACGTGCCGGTCATCCCGGTCACCTACTGGTCCTTCCGGCTCATGATGGGCTTCGGCATGGCCGCCGCCGCCGGTGCCGGTCTGGTCCTCTGGCTGACCCGTCGCGGGCGCACGCCGACCTCCCCCTGGTTCCGACGCCTGCTGATCTTCCTCCCCCTGGGCGCCCTGGCCGGCAACTCGTTCGGGTGGATCTTCACCGAGATGGGCCGCCAGCCGTGGGCCGTCTTCGGGCTGATGACCACCGACCGGGCCGTCTCCCCCGGTGTCTCGGTCACCGAGGCGACCATCTCCCTGCTCAGCCTCACCGCCATCTACGCGGCCCTCGCCGTGGTCGAGGTCGGGCTCATCCTGCGCGCCGTGCGCGCCGGCGCACCCGCGCTGCCCGAGCCTGGCCCCGGCGGCGGGAGCCGGGACGACGACGCCCCGCTCGCCTTCGCCTACTGACCGCCGGCACCCCCGGTCCCCCACCGCCCACGAGAGGCCCCGCCATGGAGCTCACCACCGTCTGGTTCGCGCTGATCGCCGTGCTGTGGATCGGCTACTTCGCCCTCGAGGGCTTCGACTTCGGGGTCGGCATGCTGCTGCCGGTGCTCGCCCGCGACGACCGTGAGCGCCGCGTCATGATCAACACCATCGGCCCCGTCTGGGACGGCAACGAGGTCTGGCTGCTCGTGGCGGGCGGGGCCACCTTCGCGGCCTTCCCCGAGTGGTACGCCACGCTGTTCAGCGGGTTCTACCTGCCGCTGCTGCTCATCCTGCTGGCCCTGATCGTCCGGGGCGTCGCCTTCGAGTACCGCCACCAGCGCCCCGAGGCCACCTGGCACGGGTGGTGGGACCGCGCCATCATCATCGGCTCCCTGGTCCCGGCGGTGCTCTGGGGCGTCGCGTTCGCCAACATCGTGCGCGGCGTCCCGATCGACGCCGACCTGGAGTACACCGGCGGGCTGCTGACCCTGCTCAACCCGGTCGGCCTGCTCGGCGGGCTCACGACCCTGCTGCTCTTCCTCACCCACGGCGCCGTGTTCCTCGCGCTCAAGACCGACGGGGAGATCCGCCACCGCGCCCGCGCCCTCGCCCTGCGACTGGGCAGCGGCACCGCCGTCGTCGCCGTGGCGTTCCTGCTCTGGGCCCAGCTGCACACCGGCACGGGCGCCTCGGCGGTCGTCTTCGCGCTGGCGGCCTGCGGCCTGCTGGCCGCGCTGGTCGCGCTGGCCGCCGGCCGTGAGGGCTGGGCCTTCACCGGCACCTTCGTCGCCATCGCGCTGGCCGTGGCCGGGCTCTTCCTCGGTCTCTTCCCCGACGTGATGCCCTCCAGCACCGACGCCGCCTTCTCGCTGACCACGACCAACGCGGCGGCGACGCCCTACACGCTCGGGATCATGACGTGGGTCGCGGTGCTCGTGACTCCGTTCGTGATCGGCTACCAGGCCTGGTCGTACTGGATCTTCCGGCAGCGCATCTCCGTCCACCACATCCCGGTCTGAGGTCCCGCGCGATGCCCCGGCCCCTGGACCCCCGACTCCTCCCCCACCTGCGCCCCGCGACGCGACCGCTCGCCGTCGTCGTCCTGGGGCAGGTGCTGACGGGCGGGCTCGTGGTGGCACAGGCCTTCGCCGTCACCGCCCTGGTGACCCGTCTGCTCGCCGACCCCACCGGCACCGGCTGGCTCGACGCCGCCGGGTGGGTGCTCGGCGTGCTCGCCGCCCGTGCCGCGGTCGGCGTCCTGGTGGAGCTGGCCGCGATCCGGGCGGCCGCGCGCGTGGGACGCCACCTGCGGTCGCTGGTCCTGGAGGCGGGGCTGCAGCAGCGTCCCGGCGTGCCCCCGCCCGGGGAGCTGGCCCTCCTGGCCACACGCGGCGTCGCCGCCGTCGAGCCGTACCTGACCCGCTACCTGCCGGCGCTGGTGGTCGCCGTCGTGCTGCCGCCGCTCACGGTGCTGGCCATCGCCAGCCAGGACCTGCCCGCCGCCCTCGTGGTCCTGGTGACGCTGCCGCTGGTGCCCGTGTTCGCGGCGCTGGTGGGACTCGCCACCCGCGACCGCGCAGAGCAGCAGTGGCGGGCGCTCTCGCAGCTGTCCGGTCACTTCCTCGACGTCGTCCGCGGGCTGCCGACGCTGGTGGCGCACCGCCGCGCGGGAGCGCAGTCGCAGCTGGTCCGCGCGGTGACGGAGCGGTACCGAGTGGCGAGCCGGCACGTGCTGCGCCTGGCGTTCGCCTCCTCCGCCGTGCTCGAGCTGGTGGCCACTCTCTCGGTCGCGCTGGTGGCCGTCACGGTGGGCCTGCGCCTGGCCGACGGCGGGCTGGGGCTGAGCACCGCGCTGGTGGTGCTGCTGCTGGCACCCGAGGCCTACTGGCCACTTCGTCGCGTGGGAGCAGAGTTCCACGCGGCCGCCGAGGGCACTGCGACGTTCGAGGCCATCGAGGCCCTACGCACCCAGAGCACCGCTCTCGACCCCGGCGGCCCGGCACGTAGCGAGCCCCACGGCGACCTGCACCTGGACGACGTGACGCTGCGCTGGCCGGGACGGACCGCGCCGGCGGTCGCCGGTCTCAGCGCCACGGTGCCCGCCCACGGGCTCACCGCGCTCACCGGCCCCTCGGGCTGCGGCAAGAGCACCGTGCTGGCCGCCCTGCTCGGCGAGCTACCCGTGGAGTCGGGCCGCGTGCGGGTGGGCGAGCACGCCCTGGGCGCGATCGACCCCGAGGTGTGGCGCGCCCACGTGGCCCACCTGGAGCAGCGGCCCTGGCTGCGCGACGCCACCGTGGCCGAGAACCTCCGCGTGGCCCGCCACACGGCCACCGACGACGAGCTGCGCGCCGCGCTGGCGAGGGTGCGCCTCGACCTGACGCTCGACCTGCGCCTGACCGAGGACGGCGCCGGTCTCTCGGCCGGCCAGCGGGCCCGTCTGGGGCTCGCCCGCGTGCTGGTGGCCGACCGCCGCTACGTGCTCCTCGACGAGCCCACCGCCCACCTGGACGCCGGCACCGAGGCGGTGCTGGTGCGCGTCATCCAGGAGCTGGCCCGCGAGAGCTGCGTCGTGGTCGTGGCGCACCGGCCGGCCCTGGTGGCCGCGGCCGACGTCGTCGTCGAGCTGATGGCTCCCGAGCCGCCCTCCCCCGCACCCGCCGAGCACGCGGCGCACGCACCCGGCCGGACGACGACCGTGCGACCGGCCGCGACACTCCCACCGGCGCGTCCGGCCGCGCACACCGGGGCGCGGCTGGCGGCGGCGTCGCTGCTGGCGACCCTCGCCGCAGCCTCCGGCGTCGCCCTCACCGCCACCGCGGGGTGGCTGATCGCACGCTCGGCCGAGCAGCCGCCCGTCCTCACCCTGATGGTGGCGATCGTGGGGGTGCGCACGTTCGGCATCGCCCGCCCGGTGCTGCGCTACGCCGAGCGGCTGCTCTCCCACGACACCGCGCTGCGACTGCTCGCCGAACGCCGGGCCCAGGTCTACGACGACCTGGTCCCGCTCGTGCCGGGTGCGCTGGGCCGCCGTCGCGGCGACCTGCTCGCCTCGGTGGTCGACGACGTCGACGCGCTGCTGGACCGGCAGCTGCGGGTGCGCCAGCCCCTCGTCACCTGGCTGGGCACGAGCGCGCTCGCGGCCGGCGTGCTGACCCTCTGGTCGGTACCCGCGGCCGCGGTGGTGCTGCTCGCGGCGGCAGGCAGCGGCCTCCTGGCGTGGGTCACCGCCCGGCTCGGTGCCCGCCGCCGGGCCGTTGCGGCCGTCGAGGCGCGAGCACTGCTCTCGCGCCGCGTGCTGGAGTCGCTCACGGACGCCGCGCCACTGCGACGCTGGCAGGCCGCGTCGAGCGCCTTCGCCGGCGTCGAGGAGGCCGGAGCCCTCCTGCACCGGGCCACCGGCTCGACCGGCCGCTGGCTGGCCGTGGCGCGGGGGCTGCCCCTGCTGGGTGCCGGTCTGGCCCTGGGAGCCGTGGCCGCCGCGGTCGCACCGGCCCTGGCCGCCGGCGCCCTCGCGCCGCCGGTCGCCGCGCTGCTCGTGCTCGTCCCGCTGGCGCTCGCCGAGGTGGTCACACCGGTCGCGGACGCCGGGGCGCTCGGGGTGACGACGCGGGCTGCCGCGGACCGCCTGGAGTCGCTGGCCCGCACGCCACCCGCGGTCAGGGAGACCGAGCACCCGGCGGCACTTCCCGCGAGCACCGAGGTGCGCCTCCACCGGGTGCGCGCCGGCTGGCCGGGAGCGGCCTCCACCGAGCCGGTGACGCTCGGGCTCGGGCCCGGCGACGCCGTCGCGGTCGTGGGCCCCTCGGGCAGCGGCAAGAGCACCCTGGCCGCGGTGCTGCTGCGCTTCCTCGCGCCGCGCACCGGCACCCACACCGTGGGCGGCACCGACGTGGCCGGCTTGCGGGCCGACGACGTGCGCGAGGTCGTCGGGCTGCTCGACGACGACCCGTACCTGTTCGCCTCCACCCTGGCCGAGAACGTCCGCCTGGCCCGACCTGGCGCCGACGACGACGAGGTCGAGGCGTCGCTGCGGGCGGCGCGGCTCGGGCCGTGGCTCGACTCGCTGCCCGACGGCCTGGGCACGCGCCTGGGCAGCGGCGGCGACGACGTCTCGGGGGGCGAGCGTGCCCGGATCGGGCTGGCCCGCCTGCTGCTGGCCGACCACCCGGTGCTGGTGCTGGACGAGCCGACTGCGCACCTGGACACGGCGACGGCCCGGGAGGTGACGGGTCAGGTGCTCGAGGACCGTGCCGGCCGTGCCGTCGTCTGGATCACCCACGTCGAGGACGGCCTGGAGCACGTGGACCACGTGCTCCGCCTCGGCGGGTCCGCGCCGCCCGAGCCGCTCCAGCCGCCCGCGCCGACGTCTGCGACGGGACGCCCCGCCGGGTTCAGGCCTCGATGACCACCGGGATGATCATCGGGCGACGACGGTGCGCCCGACTGACCCAGCGGCCGACGACACGGCGCACGACCTGCTGCAGCTGGTACTCGTCGGTGACGCCCTCGGCCACCTTCACGGCGACGGCGTCGATGATCGGCTGCCGGATCTCGTCGAAGGTGGACTCGCCCCCGGCGAAACCGCGGGCCTGGATCTCCGGGCCGCCGACCACCTGGCCGGTCTGGGAGTCGATGACCAGGATGACGGAGATGAAGCCCTCCTCGCCCAGGATGCGACGGTCCTTGAGCGAGGACTCGGTGATGTCGCCGACCGAGGCGCCGTCCACGAACACGTAGCCGCAGTCGACCTTGCCGGTGATCGAGGCCTTGCCGTCGACGAGGTCGACGACGACGCCGTCCTCGGCCACCACCACGTTCTCGACGCCGGTCTGGCGTGCCAGTGCGGCGTTGGCCAGCATGTGCCGGATCTCGCCGTGCACGGGCAGCACGTTGCGCGGGCGGACGATGTTGTAGCAGTAGAGCAGCTCGCCGGCGCTGGCGTGGCCCGAGACGTGCACCATCGCGTTGCCCTTGTGCACCACGCGGGCGCCCCAGCGGGAGAGCCCGTTGATGACCCGGAACACGGCGTTCTCGTTGCCGGGGATCAGGCTCGAGGCGAGCAGGACGGTGTCGCCCTCCTCGATGTGGACGAAGTCGTGGTTGCGCTGCGCGATCCGTGAGAGCGCACTCATCGGCTCGCCCTGCGAGCCGGTGGAGAGCAGCACCTGCCGCTCGGGCGCGATCTTGGCCAGCTCCTTGGCCTCCACCAGGGTGCCGGCGGGCACGCGCAGGTAGCCCAGGTCGCGGGCGATGCCCATGTTGCGCACCATGGAGCGCCCGACGTAGGCGACCTTCCGGTTGTGGGCGACCGCGGCGTCGAGCACCTGCTGCACGCGGTGCACGTGCGAGGCGAAGCAGGCCACGATGATGCGCTGCTGGGACTCGCGGAACACCTGGTCGATGACCGGGGTGATCGCCTTCTCGGTGGGCGTGAAGCCCGGGGTCTCGGCGTTGGTCGAGTCGGTGAGGAAGAGGTCGACGCCCTCCTCGCCCAGCCGGGCGAAGGCGCGCAGGTCGGTGATCCGGCCGTCCAACGGCAGCTGGTCCATCTTGAAGTCGCCGGTGTGCAGCACCAGACCGGCCGGCGTGCGGATGGCGACCGCGAGGGCGTCGGGGATGGAGTGGTTGACGGCGATGAACTCCAGCTCGAAGGGCCCCAGGCTCATCGTGTCGCCCTCGGAGACCTTGTGGTGCACGGTGTGGCGCAACCGGTGCTCGCGCAGCTTGCCGTCGAGCAGCGCCAGCGTCAGCTCCGAGCCGATCAGCGGGATGTCGCCGCGCTCGCGCAGCAGGTACGGCGTCGCACCGATGTGGTCCTCGTGGCCGTGGGTGAGCACGAGCGCCTCGACGTCGTCGAGCCGGTGCCGGATGGCGTCGAAGTCGGGGAGGATCAGGTCGACGCCGGGGTGGTTCTCCTCGGGGAAGAGCACACCGCAGTCGACGATCAGCAGCCGGCCGTCGTACTCGAACACGGTCATGTTGCGGCCCACCTCGCCGAGACCGCCCAGCGCGATGACGCGCAGGGCTCCCTCCGGCAGGCTCGGCGGGGCGGAGAGCTCGGGGTGCGGGTGACTCACTCAGGTCCTCTTCGAGATGCGTGTGACGTGCGCGGTGCGCGCGGGTGGATCGGGTCTCAGGTCAGCAGGCCGGCGGCGGCCAGCCCCGCGCGCAGCGCCGCCACCTCGGCGTCGTCGAGCGGCACGAGGGGCCCGCGCACGCGGCGGTTGTCGAGCACGCCCAGCAGCTCGAGGGCGGCCTTGGCGGTGGTGGCGCCGTAGTGGGTGACCCCCATGACGGCGGTGAACGCCGGCGCCAGCCGGGTGTAGCGCTCCAGCGCGGAGGCGACCTCGCCGCGCTGGAAGTCGTCGATGAGAGCGGCCAGCTCGGCGGAGGCCGCGTGGCCCACCACCGAGACCAGGCCGACGGCACCGTGGGCGAGGTAGCCGAGCACCAGCGCGTCGTCGCCGGAGTAGACGGCGTAGCCGAGCTGGCGCAGCGCGACGGCGGCCGTCGGGTCGCCGGTGGCGTGCTTGACGCTGGTGACCACGTCGAGGCGCGCCATCTGCTCGTAGACCTCGAGCGGGATGGCCTGGCCGGTGCGGCCGGGCACGTCGTAGAGCATCACCGGCAGGTCGCTGGCCCGCGCCACCTCGGTGAAGTGGTGGGTCATGCCGGCCGGGCCCGGCTTGTTGTAGTACGGCGTCACGAGCAGCACGGCGTCGACGCCGACCTTCTCGGCCTGCCGCGCCAGCTCCGCCGAGTGCGCGGTGGCGTTGGTGCCGACGCCTGCGATCACCGTGGCGCGGTCGCCGACGGCGTCCTTGACGGCGCGCAGGATCTCGCCGTCCTCCTCCACCGTGGTGGTGGGGCTCTCGCCGGTGGTGCCGCTGACGACGACGCCGTCGTTGCCCGTGGCGACCAGGTGGGCGGCGATCGCCGCGGTGCCCTCGAGGTCGACCGAGCCGTCCTCGTGGAAGGCGGTGGCCATCGCGGTGAGGAGCCGGCCGTAGGGTGCCGCGGCGGTGGAGCTCATGGCGCCCAGGCTATCGCTCGGGAGGGACGGTCCTCGACAGGCGCTCAGACGTGGGGTGCCACCTCGGCGGCCAGGAGCCGCAGGTGGTCGAGGTCGGCGAGGTCGAGCACCTGCAGGTAGGCGCGCTCGCTGCCCAGCTCGGCGAAGCGGCGCAGGGTGGCCACCGCCTCCTCGGGGGTGCCGGCGACGCCGTTCTCGCGCAGCTCGTCGGGCTCGCGTCCGATGGCGGCGGCCCGGCGCCGGAACTCGGCCTCGTCGGCACCGACGCACACCACGAGGGCGTTGGAGAGCCGCAGCGTCGCCGGGTCGCGACCGGCGTCCTCGCAGGCGCGGCGCACCCGGTCGAAGGCCTCGCGGGTGGTGTCGGCGTCGACGAACGGCAGGTTGAACTCGTCGGCGTGGCGCGCGGCCAGCGCCGGGGTGCGGCGCTTGCCGAGCCCGCCGATCAGCACCGGCGGCGGCGTCTGCACCGGCTTGGGCAGCCCCGGGCTGTCGGTGACCGAGTAGTGGTGCCCCGTGTGGGAGAAGGGGCCCCGGGCGGCCCACAGGCCGGTGACGATGGCCAGGGTGTCCTCGAAGCGGTCGAACCGCTCCCCCGTCCCCGGGAAGGGGATGGCGTACTTCTCGTGCTCCGCGGCGTACCAGCCGGCACCGATGCCGAGCTCCACCCGGCCGCCGCTCATCTGGTCGACGCCGGCGACGGCGATCGCGAGCGGCCCGGGGTGGCGGAACGTCGCGCTGGTCATCATCGTGCCGAGCCGGATCGTCGAGGTGTCGCGCGCGAGGCCGGCCAGGGTGATCCAGGCATCGCTGGGGCCGGGGAGTCCGTCGGTGCCCATCGCCAGGTAGTGGTCGGAGCGGAAGAAGGCGTCGAAGCCGAGACGCTCGGACTCCAGCGCCACCGCGAGGAGGTCGTCGTAGGTGGCGCCCTGCTGGGGCTCGGTGAACACGCGCAGCAACATGTGCCCAGCCTGCCAGGAGGCACCTCCACGCCCGACCGTCAGGCGGTGTGCTCAGTCCTGGCGGAAGCCGACGCGCTGCAGCCAGACCCGCTCGAACCCGTCGAACACCTCGCGGTCGGTCTCCACCCAGTCCTTCTCGGCGAACGCCGGGTAGCGCACGTCACCCTCGGGCTCGAGCGGGATGACGCTCAGCACCTGCTCGCTGGCCAGCGGCAGGGCCTCGGCGTAGACCTGCGCACCCCCGGCCACGACCACCTCGCCGTCGTGGCCGGCCGCGACCGCCAGCGCGTCGAGGAACGAGTGGGCGACGGCGACGCCGTCGGCGCGCCAGGAGCGGTCGCGGGTGAGCACGATCGTCGTCCTGCCGGGCAGCGGGCGGCCGATCGACTCGAAGGTGGTGCGCCCCATGACCAGCACGTGGCCCAGGGTCAGCTTCTTGAACTCGGCCTGCTCGCCCGGCACCGACCACGGGATGCGCGGACCGTCGCCGATGACGCCGTTGCGGGCCACCGCGGCCACGCAGAGGATGCGCTTGCTCATCTCGCCCCGTCCCGCTCAGACCGCGATGGGGGCCTTGATGCCCGGGTGCGGGTCGTACCCCTCGAGGGCGACGTGCTCGAGGTCGAACTCGTCGATCGCGGTGACGGCCGGGTCGAGCACCAGACGCGGCAGGGGCCGCGGGTCGCGGGTCAGCTGCAGGCGGGCCTGCTCGAGGTGGTTGAGGTAGAGGTGGGCGTCGCCGAGCGTGTGCACGAAGTCCCCGACCCGCAGGCCGGCCACCTGGGCCACCATGTGGGTGAGCAGGGCGTAGGAGGCGATGTTGAACGGCACGCCGAGGAACACGTCGCCCGAGCGCTGGTAGAGCTGGCAGGAGAGGCGCGCGGCCCCACCGTCGGCCGCGGGGGCCACGTAGAACTGGAACATCGTGTGGCAGGGCGCGAGCGCCATCTGCGGGATGTCGGCCACGTTCCACGCCGAGACCACGTGACGGCGCGAGTCGGGGTCGGTGCGCAGCGCCTGCACCACCTCGGCGAGCTGGTCGACGTGCCGCCCGTCGGGGGTGGGCCAGGAGCGCCACTGGTGGCCGTAGATCGGCCCGAGGTCGCCGAGCTCGTCGGCCCACTCGTCCCAGATGCTGATGCCGCGCTCCTGCAGCCAGCGCACGTTGGTGTCGCCGCGCAGGAACCACAGCAGCTCGCCGAACACCGAGCGCGTGTGCACCTTCTTGGTGGTCACCAGCGGGAAGCCCGCCTCGAGGTCGAAGCGCATCTGGTGGCCGAAGACCGACAGCACCCCGGTGCCCGTGCGGTCTCCCTTCTCGACCCCCTCGTCGAGGATCCGCTGGACGAGGTCGAGGTACTGGCGCACGCGCCGAGCGTAGTCCACCCGGCCCCCGGCGCGGTGCTGCCGGACCGCCTGCCGGGTCCCGTGGACCCACCCGGGCAGCGGTGCGTCAGTGACCGTTCGAGGCTGCTGTCCGGTCACCCGGGCACCGCCCACCCCGGCGGCGGTGGCTCAGAGGGCCAGCGTGCCGCGGATCGTCGTCCGGGTGGCACCGCCGACCCAGACGTCTGCGTCCTCGACGCTCACGTGCACGCGTCCGGCGCGCTGCAGCACCGTGCCCTGCGCGGCCATGTAGCGCCGGGGCAGCCGTCGCCCACCCAGCCACAGGCCGAGGCCGGCGTTGAGGCTGCCGGTCACGGGGTCCTCCGGCACGCCGTACTGGGGGCAGAAGGCCCGCACCTCCACGTGGGGCCCGTCCGGCCCGGGGTCGGGCTGGATGCCCGCGACGCCGATCTTGAGCTCGCCGAACGCGGACCAGTCGGGCTCGAGCGCCAGCACGGCGCCCGGGTCGGCCAGCAGGACGCCGAGCCAGCCGGGACCGTTGTCGATCCAGGCGGTCTCGAGCACCGCGTCGGGCCCGACGCGGAGCGCGCGCAGTGCGGCCGCGAGCTCGTCGGCGGTCGGTGCGCCCGAGCGGAGCAGCGGCGGGGCACGGAAAGCCAGGGGGGACCCGGCCTCGTGGCGCACGGCCACCAGGCCGGCCCCGCACTCCTGCACCACGACCCCCGGGGCGGCGGGGCTCCCGCCGGCCTCCAGCCAGGCGTGTGCCGAGCCGAGGGTGGGGTGGCCGGCGAAGGGCAGCTCACCGCCGGGGGTGAAGATCCGCAAGCGGTAGTCGGCACCACCGGCGGCACCCTGGGCGGTGGGGGTCAGCAGGAAGGTGGTCTCGGAGAGGTTGGTCCACCGCGCGAACGCGGCCAGCTGCTCGTCGTCGAGCCCCTCCGCGCCGTGCACCACGGCCACCGGGTTGCCGCGCAGTGCGGCGTCGGAGAAGACGTCGACCTGGCGGAACTCGCGCACGGCGGCCGCCCTCAGGGGTGCAGGGACATGGGGCCGTAGACCTCGCGCTCGTGCTCGAGCAGGGTGACGGCGTCGACGCCCTCCTCGGCCAGCTCGGCGTAGAACTCGCCCACCCACGACTCGGCGTCGGCCTGGGTGGGGAAGCGCTGGTCGGCCAGGGGGCCCTCGACGGCGACCTCGGAGCCCTCGGCGTCGAGCAGGCGCCACCACCAGGGCTGCTCGGCCGGGGTGGCGCTGCGGAAGGTGCTGGGCTGCTCGGGCAGGTTCACGTGGTCAGCCCTCCCGGACCGAGGTGTCGACGAACGGGGGCTTGGTCTGCGTGAACACCTCGCGGCGCCCGCGCACGTCGACGCCGAGCTCCGCCTCGGGGTCGACGCTGCGGGAGACCAGCGCCAGGGCGATGCCCTTCTTCAGGGTGGGCGAGAAGGTGCCGGAGGTGACCTCGCCCACCGGCACGTCGGCGGTGAGGCTGACCCCCATGTGCGGCCGCGGGATCGCGCGGCCGGTGGAGACCAGGGCCGTCAGGCGGCGCGCGGCGCCCTGCTCGCGCTCGGCCAGCAGCACCTCGCGACCCCAGAACGCCTCCTTCTTCCAGCCGACCGCCCAGCCCAGGCGGGCCTCGTTGGGCGTGACGTCGAGCGAGATGTCCTGGCCGTGCAGCGGGTAGCCCATCTCGGTGCGCAGGGTGTCGCGGGCGCCCAGCCCGCAGGCGGCGATGCCGTGCTCGGCGCCGGCCGCCATCAGGGCGTCCCACAGCGCACCGGCAGCGTCGGCGTCGCAGATCAGCTCGTAGCCGCGCTCGCCGGTGTAGCCGGTGCGGCAGAGCACCACGCCGACCTCCTCGCCGCGCTCGTCGGCGAAGCCCGCCTCGACGAAGCTCATGTAGTCGTGGCCGGCCGGCAGGCCGACGGCCTCGAGCACCTCGTCGGACCGCGGACCCTGCAGGGCCAGCACGGCGTACCCGCGGTGGTGGTCGCGCACGCGCACGCCCTCGGGCGCCGCCTCCTCCAGCCGCCGGACCACCTCGGCGGTGTTGGCCGCGTTGGGCACCAGCAGCACGTGGGTCTCGTCGCGCAGGTAGACGATCAGGTCGTCGACGATGCCGCCCGTGGCCTCGTCGCAGCACAGCGTGTACTGCGCCTGGCCGGGACCGATCCGGCCGAGGTCGTTGGAGAGGGTGGCGTTGACGAACTCCGCAGCGCCCGGACCGGTGACCAGCGCCTTGCCCAGGTGGCTGACGTCGAAGAGCCCCACCCGCTCACGCACCGCCGTGTGCTCGGCCACGACCCCACCGGCGCCGCCGCTGTAGTCCAGCGGCATCGACCAGCCGCCGAAGTCGGAGAACTTGGCACCCAGTGCCTCGTGGCGGTCGTGCAGCGGCGAGCGCAGCGTCTCGCCGGCCGGGCTCGGGGAGGGATCTGCGGCCATGGCCGCAACCTACCGCAGCGCCGACCCCGTCACCGGGCGGCACCGGGCGACACCGGGGCAGCCGAGCCGGCGGCCGAGCCGGTGGGCGGCGCCACCTATCCTGCGAGCGTGACCACCTCCGCGCTGCGCAACGCCAACCCCGCCAAGACCAAGGCCGACGCCGTCGTCGTCGGCCTGCAGCAGCGCCGGGGCCAGGCCGAGGTGGCCCCCGGCGGCGAGGAGGTGGCCCAGGCCTACGGCCGCTCGTGGAGGCCGCTGCTGGCCACGCTGGCCGCCACCGGCAAGGCCGGCGAGGTGCTCAAGGTGCCCACCTCGCGCACCATCGGCTCCCCCGTCCTCGTGCTCGTCGGTCTCGGCGAGGTGGCCGAGGGCCAGGCGCAGGTCGACGCCGTGCGCCGCGCCGCGGGGGTGGCGGCCCGGGCCGTGCCGAACGCCGCGTCGGTGGCGCTGGCGCTCCCCGCCGGCTCCGCCGAGCTGGTGGCCGCCGCGACCGAGGGGTTCCTGCTCGGCGCCTACCGCTTCACCACCTACCAGTCCAAGCCCGACACCACCGGGATCGCCGAGCTGGTCGTCTGCTCGACGCTCGCGCGCCGCAAGGAGGTCGTCACGGCCTTCGAGGAGGCGCAGGTGCTGACCGCCGCCGTCGCCACCACCCGCGACTGGGTCAACACCCCGCCCGGTGACCTCACTCCGCCGGCCTTCGCCGACGCGGTCGTCGAGGCGGCCAAGGCGCACCGCAAGGAGCACTCGCGGCGCGGCCAGCGGGTCGAGGTCACGGTCCTCGACGACGCGCAGCTGGCCGAGCTGGGCTGCGGCGGCCTGCTGGGCGTCGGTGCGGGGTCCTCGGCGCCGCCGCGACTCGTGGAGCTGCGCTACACCTCCAAGGACGCGCGCACCCACCTCGCGCTCGTCGGCAAGGGCATCACCTTCGACTCCGGCGGCCTGACCATCAAGCCCGCCGCCAGCATGGGCGAGATGAAGTCCGACATGGCCGGTGCCGCCGCCGTCGTGCAGGCCGTCCTCGCCATCGCGGCGCTGGAGCTGCCGATCACGGTGACCGCCTACGCGGCCATGGCCGAGAACATGCTCTCCGGCGACGCCCTGCGGCCCGGCGACGTGCTCACCATCTACGGCGGCACCACCGTGGAGGTGCAGAACACCGACGCCGAGGGCCGCCTGGTGCTGGCCGACGCCCTGGTGCGGGCCACCGAGCAGGAGCCCGACGTGATCGTCGACGTCGCCACGCTCACCGGCGCCATGGTGGTCGCGCTGGGCGACCAGGTGGCCGGCGTCATGGGGACCGACGAGGTCGTGGGCCACGTGCTCGACGCCGCCCGCGACGCCGGCGAGCAGGCCTGGCCGATGCCGATCCCCGAGCAGATGAGCGAGCGGATCCACTCCAGCAAGGTCGCCGACCTGGCCCAGCACGACTGGGTGCGCTGGGGCGGCGGGCTGTTCGCCGCGGCGTTCCTGCGCGAGTTCACCGCCGGGCGCCCCTGGGCGCACGTCGACATCGCGGGCCCGTCCTTCAACTCGGGCGGCCCGCGCGGTCACGTGACCAGCGGCGGCACCGGCTACGGCGTCACCACGCTGGTGGAGCTCGCGCGGCGGCTCAGCGCCTGAGTCTCCCGGGCCCGGCCCGCTGACCGGCGTTCCCACGTAGTCGTGGGATCGCCACGACGCCGCCGGCGGTCACATACCCCGAGGGGCATAGGGCCCGAGCATCAGCCGCCGAGGTCCTCGCGACGCTGACGCGCCTGCTCGAGCTTCATCCGCCGGTTGTAGTCGCGCATGCGCTGCGGCACGCCCACCACGGCAGCGTCGTAGGAGGGCACCTGGTGCTTGTTGCAGAAGTCGTGGGCCCAGTTGACCGAGGGCACCCGGCGCCGCGTCCACTCCCCGTCGTGGGCCACCAGCAGCAGCGTCACGTCGCTGACGGCGGTGCGGGGCTCGACGAACCCCTCCACACCGTGCCGCTCGGCGACGAACTCGCGCAGGTGCACCTCGTCGGTGCGGTCCGAGGCACGCACCGTGGTGGAGCCGGTGCGGAAGCCGTCGCGCGACGGCTTGCTCATCTTGGTGCGCGCGCCGCGGCGGAAGCGATCCATCATGCCCATGCGCCCATTGTGCCCTGTGGGTCGAACAGCCGCCGGAGGACGGGCCGCGACCGCCGGGCCGGGTTACCGGCGAGTCCTACCGGCGCGTCACCTCACCGTGTGACAGGAGGGGCTCGCGTAGTGCAAGGATGGAGGCGACCGAGACCGGCGGTGGAAGGGAAGCGGCACAGGCGTGAGTGGGTCGGAGTTCGACGTCCTCGTCCTCGGAGCGGGGTCCGGCGGCTACGCCTGCGCCCTGCGCGCGGCCCAGCTCGGACTCTCCGTCGGGCTCGTCGAGCAGGGCAAGCTCGGCGGCACCTGCCTGCACGAGGGCTGCATCCCCACCAAGGCGCTGCTGCACGCCGCCGAGGTGGCCGACGCCGCCCGCGGCGCAGCCGCCTTCGGCGTCAACGCCACGCTCGAGGGCATCGACGTGGCAGGCGTCAACGCCTACAAGGACGGCGTCGTCTCGCGGCTGTTCAAGGGCCTCACGGGGCTGGTCCGCAGCCGCGGCATCACGGTGCTCGAGGGCACCGGCCGGCTCACCGGCCCCCGCGAGGTCACCGTCACCGACGCCGACGGCGCCAGCACGGTGCGCTCCGGTGCGCACGTGGTGCTGGCCTCCGGCTCCCAGCCGCGCACCCTGCCGGGCCTGGAGCCCGACGGCGAGCGCGTCCTCACCTCCGAGCACGCCCTGCGCCTCGAGCGGGTACCGGCCTCCGTGGTGGTCCTGGGCGGCGGCGTGATCGGGTGCGAGTTCGCCAGCGTCTGGCGCAGCTTCGGGGCCGAGGTCACGATCGTCGAGGCCCTTCCGCGGCTCGTCGCCGCCGAGGACGAGGCCTGCTCCGCGGTCCTGCAGCGCACGTTCAAGAAGCGCGGCATCACCGTGCGCACCGAGGCGCGCTTCGCGTCCGTCGAGCACACCTCGAGCGGCGTCGCCGTCACCCTCGAGAGCGGTGACGTGCTCGAGGCCGAGCTGCTCCTGGTGGCGGTGGGCCGCGGCCCCCGCACCGAGGGGCTGGGCTACGAGGAGCAGGGCGTGGCCATGGACCGCGGCTTCGTGCTCGCCGACGAGCTTTGCCGCACCAACCTCGAGGGCGTCTTCGCCGTCGGCGACATCGTCCCCGGCCTGCAGCTGGCCCACCGCGGCTTCGCCCAGGGCATCCTGGTGGCCGAGCAGATCGCCGGGCTCGCCCCGCAGCCCATCGACGAGGCGGGCATCCCCCGCGTCACCTACAGCCACCCCGAGGTCGCCTCGGTCGGCCTCACCGAGGCCGCTGCCCGCGAGCAGCACGGCGACGGCGCCGTCGAGACCCTGACCTACGACCTGGGTGGCAACGGCAAGAGCCAGATCCTGCGCACGCAGGGACTGGTCAAGCTGGTGCGCCTGGCCGACGGCCCCGTGGTGGGAGTCCACCTCGTGGGGGACCGGGTCGGCGAGCTCATCGGGGAGGCCCAGCTGATCCACGGCTGGGAGGCCCACCCCGACGACGTCGCGCCCCTGGTGCACGCCCACCCCACCCAGCACGAGGCGCTCGGCGAGGCCCACCTGGCCCTGGCCGGCAAGGCCCTCCACGCCCACTCCTGACCGCACACGCCCCACCGAACAGCGCAGCACCGACCAGCGAACCGCCACAGAGAAGGAACACCATGGCCACCGAAGTCAACCTCCCCGCACTCGGCGAGTCCGTCACCGAGGGCACGGTCACCCGCTGGCTCA
>NZ_BAABIM010000005.1:0-272297 GCF_039542785.1 Nocardioides nanhaiensis | reverse complement strand
TCAAGCAGGTCGGCGACGAGGTCGCGGTCGACGAGCCGCTGCTCGAGGTCTCCACCGACAAGGTCGACACCGAGATCCCCTCCCCCGTCGCCGGCACCCTGCTGGAGATCAAGGCCGAGGAGGACGACACCGTCGAGGTCGGCGCCGTGCTCGCCATGATCGGCGAGGAGGGCGAGGGCGGCGGTGACGCCGAGGACTCCGCGACGCCCGAGGCCGAGCCCGCCGACGAGCAGGAGGCGGAGAAGAAGGCCGAGCAGGAGGAGGAGATCGCCCAGGAGAAGGGCGAGCTGCCCGACGGCGACGAGACCCCCGAGAAGGAGAAGGAGGACGCTCCCGCGGCGTCCGGCGGGTCCGGCGGGTCGGGTGGGTCGAGCGGTGGCGAGGGCACGTCGGTGACGCTGCCCGAGCTGGGCGAGTCGGTCACCGAGGGCACGGTCACCCGCTGGCTCAAGCAGGTCGGCGACGAGGTCGCGGTCGACGAGCCGCTGCTCGAGGTCTCCACCGACAAGGTCGACACCGAGATCCCCTCCCCCGTCGCCGGCACCCTGCTGGAGATCAAGGCCGAGGAGGACGAGACCGTCGAGGTCGGCGCCGAGCTGGCCGTCATCGGTTCCGGTGAGCCCGCCTCGTCCGGCTCCTCCGAGCCCGAGCCGGAGCCGGAGCCCGAGCCGGAGCCGGAGCCCGAGCCCGAGCCCGAGCCGGAGCCCGAGCCGGAGAAGAAGCCGGAGCCGAAGGCCGAGGAGAAGCCCGCGCCGAAGGCGACCACGACCGGCGACGAGCCGTCCGAGCCCAAGGCCGAGACCAGCACCGGCCCCGCCGACCGCGGCTCGTCGGACTCGGCACCGTCGGGCAAGGGCGGTGCCGCGAGCGACGGCGGCGGGTACGTGACGCCGCTGGTGCGCAAGCTCGCCGCGCAGAACGACGTCGACCTCTCCACCGTGCAGGGGTCCGGCGTCGGTGGGCGGATCCGCAAGCAGGACGTGCTCGACGCTGCGAAGGCCCAGCAGGAGAAGCAGCAGTCGGCCGCGCAGCCGGCCGCCTCCTCCGCACCGGCCGCCAGCAGCAGCGCCCAGCGCTCCCCCGCCGTCAGCTCCACGCCCTCGCCCAAGCGCGGCACCACGGAGAAGATCTCGCGCCTGCGCAAGATCATCGCCTCGCGGATGGTCGAGTCGCTGCAGACCTCGGCGCAGCTCACCCAGGTCGTGGAGGTCGACGTCACCAACATCGCGCGGCTGCGCGACAGCGTGAAGGCGGAGTTCCTCGAGCGGGAGGGCGTCAAGCTCTCCTACCTGCCGTTCTTCGCCAAGGCGGCGATCGACTCGCTGAAGTCGCACCCCTCGCTCAACGCGGCGATCGACACCGAGGCCGGCGAGATCACCTACTACGACCGCGAGCACCTGGCGCTGGCCGTCGACACCGAGAAGGGCCTGATCACCCCGGTGGTCAAGGACGCCGGCGACCTCTCGATCGCCGGGCTGGCCAAGAAGATCGCCGACGTCGCGGAGCGCACCCGCACCAACAAGATCGGTCCGGACGAGCTCTCCGGCGGCACCTTCACCATCACCAACCTGGGCAGCGTCGGGGCCCTGTGGGACACCCCGATCCTCAACAAGCCCCAGGTGGCGATCCTCGGCCCGGGCGCCGTCGTCAAGCGTGCGGTCGTGATCGACGACGCCAACCTCGGCGAGACCATCGCGGTGCGCCACATGGTCTACCTGGCGCTGACCTACGACCACCAGCTGGTCGACGGCGCCGACGCCGGCCGCTTCCTGCAGGAGGTCAAGGCACGCCTGGAGGCCGGTCAGTTCGAGGTCTGAGCCGCACCGGTCCGGCACGACGCCACCGGCCCCGCCCCGCGACGAGCTCGCGGGTCGGGGCCGGTGGTGCGTCCGGGCGCCGGGCGGGTGTCAGGAGTAGCGGTGGCTCTTCGCGGCGTGGCCCGCCTCGCGGGTGCAGGTGCGCCCGTTCATCGACCGGTGCCCGCACAGGCCGGGCTCGGCGGCCGGGACGGCGTCCGGTGTCGGCGTCGTCGTGGTGGTCTTCGCGGCCTTCGTGGGCTCCGACGTCGACTCCGCCGTGGGCGCCGGAGCCGCGACCGGACGGCGTGCCGGCGTGCCGGGGCGTGCGTTGCGACGGGCGTAGTTGGCCTCGCGCATGGCCCGCTGGGCCGCTTCCTTGCTCATGGGTTCCTCACCCCGCCACCGTAAGGCACGGCACCGACGGCGACCGGCAGGGTCAGCGCGCCTCGAGCACCCGGCTCAGGAACTGGCGCGTGCGCTCGTGGGTCGGGTCGGTGAGCACCTCCGCGCCACCCTGCTCGGCGATCACGCCGCCGTCGAGGAACAGCACCTGGTCGGCCACCTCGCGGGCGAAGCGGATCTCGTGGGTGACGATCACCAGCGTCCAGCCCTGCGCGGCCAGGTCGCGCACCACGGCGAGCACCTCGCCGACCAGCTCGGGGTCCAGGGAGGAGGTCGGCTCGTCGAGCAGCAGCACCTGCGGGTGCAGGGCCAGCGCCCGGGCGATGCCGACGCGCTGCTGCTGCCCGCCCGAGAGCTGCGCCGGGTAGCTGTCCTCGACGCCGCGCAGACCCACCTGCTCGAGCAGGCTGCGGGCCTCGGCCGTCGCCTCGTCGGGGTCGTGGCCCTGCACCTGCACCGGCCCCTCCAGCAGGTTGCCCAGCACCGTCTTGTGCGGGAAGAGGTGGTGCGACTGGAACACCATGCCGCTGCGCGCCCGCAGTGCCGCGACCTCACGACGACGCTGGACCTTCGGGACGGAGGCACCGAAGTCGACCTCCGCGTCGGCGATGCGCACGGTCCCGGCGTCGGGGGTCTCGAGCACGTTGAGCGAGCGCAGCACCGTCGTCTTGCCGGACCCCGAGGGGCCGATGAGCGCGGTGGCGGTGCCCACGCGCGCGGTCAGGTCGACGCCGCGCAGCACCTCGTGCTCGTCGAAGGCCTTGTGCAGGCCGCGCACCTCCACCAGCGGCGCGCTGGTCCTCGGCTCCTCGCTCACGTCGCGTACCTCCCGAGTCGTCGTTCCAGCGGATCCTGCGCCAGCGAGACCAGCCAGCACACCACCCAGTAGTAGAGGGCCGCGAACGCGTACAGCGGCAGGAACTGGCCGCTCGAGGAGGCGGCGTTGGTGGCCTGGCGCAGCAGCTCGGGCACCAGGATCACCGAGGCCAGCGAGGTGTCCTTGATCAGCGAGAGCAGCGTGTTGGAGAGCGGCGGCACGGCGATGCGCGCGGCCTGCGGCAGCACGATGCGCCTCATCAGCTGCGCGTACCCCATGCCGATGGTGGTGGCGGCCTCGTACTGCCCACGCGGCACGGAGAGGATCGAGGCGCGGATGACTTCGGCGGCGTAGCCGCCCACGTTGAGGCTGAGCGCCAGGATCGCGGCAGGGACCGGCGGTATCTTCAGCCCGATCTGGCCCAGCCCGTAGAACACGATGAACAGCTGCACCAGCAGCGGCGTGCCGCGGATCACGGAGATGTAGAACCGCGCGGGCCAGCGCAGCAGCGGGTTGCTCGAGAGTCGCGCCAGCGCGGTGCCCAGTGCCAGCAGCAGCCCGATGGCGAAGGAGGCCGCAGCGAGCGGGATCGTGTAGACGAGCAGACCGCGCAGCATGGGCCACGCGGTGTCGGCCACGACCTCGCCGGTGGAGCGGGTGTCGGACCCCTCGACGTCGGTCACCTCGGCGCCGCCCTCCACCGAGACGTCGGCGCCGAAGTAGCGCTCCGAGATCTCCGCCAGCGTGCCGTCGGCGGTGAGGCGCTGCAGCGCGGCGTCGGCCTGCTGCTGCAGCGCGGGGTCGTCCTGGCGGAAGGTGAGCGCCTGGGCGCCGACCTCCTCGCCTGCGTCGCCCACGATCTCGATGTCGGTCGAGCCGGTGGAGGCCAGGTAGTCGAGGATCGCGATGTTGTCGTTGACGATGACGTCGACCCGGCCCTGCGCCAGCAGCTCGGCCGCCTGCGCCAGGCCCTCGATCGAGCGCACCTCCGCACCGGCGTCACGGGCCACCTGCGCCCAGTTGCTGGTCTCGGACTGCGCCGCGGTGAGCCCGCGGATGTCCTCCAGCGACTCGACGCCCTCGGGGTTGCCGGCAGCGGTGACGATGACGCCGCGCGAGTAGGTGTAGGGCGTGGAGAACAGGTAGAGCGCCTCGCGCTCGGGGTTGATGGTGATCTGGTTGGCGATCATGTCGACGCGCCCGGAGTCGAGCGCCGGGAAGAGGGCGTCGAAGGGGCCTTCCACGAACTCCAGGCGCCACCCCGCCTCCGCGGCCACCGCCTCGGCGACCTCGATGTCGTACCCGGTCAGCTCGTTGGTCTCGGGGTCGCGGAACGTGAAGGGCGGGTAGGTGCCCTCGGTGCCGACCCGCACCAGCTGCCCGCCACCGGCGCCGTCACCGGCCCCGCCACCGGCCCCGCCACTCTCGTCGGCCTGCGCCGACCCGGCACCGAGGAGCACCTGGAGCACCAGGACGAGGCCCAGGAGCAGGGCCGAGGAGTACCGCGCGCGCATGAAGTCAACCTAGTCGATAGCCGTTGTCGTTCACCGCCCACGTCACGCGGGGGACGCCGGACCGGTACCCGCGACGCCGCTGCGCGCACCACCCCGCGCTACTCGAGGTAGCCGCCGTCGCGCAGGAAGTCCAGGGCGACGTCGACCGGGCGCTCGCCGTCGACGTCGACCCGGGCGTTGAGCTCGATCAGCGTCTCGTCGTCGAGCTGCTCGGTGACACCGGCGAACAGGTCCTCGACCTGCGGGTAGGCGTCGAGCACCTCGCCGCGCACCACCAGGCTCACGTTGTACTTGGGGAAGAACGGGGCGTCGTCCTCGAGCAGCACCAGGTCGAGCGCCAGCAGGCGCCCGTCGGTGGTGAAGACCTCGCCGAAGTTGCAGTCCCCGTTGGCGGTGGCGGCGTAGATGGCGCCGGTCTGCAGCGTGCGCACGTTGCCGGGGTCGACACCCTCGCCCAGCGGGACGTCGTAGGTCTCGAGCATCGGCTCGAAGCCGTCCTCGCGGTTGGCGAACTCCGACTCCACGCAGAAGGTCCGCTCCTGCGGCGGGATGTCGGCCAGCTGCGAGAGCCGCTCGATGCCGAGCCGCTCGGCGACCTCACGGGTGGTGGCGAAGCCGTAGGAGTTGTTCATCGGCGCCGGGGGCAGCCAGCGCAGGTCGTTCTCCTCGGCGTCGAGGTCACGCACGGCCTCGTACTGCTCCTGCTCGTCCTCGATGATCTCGGTCTGCGCGAAGTAGGAGGTCCACGCGGTGCCGGTGTACTCCCACCCCAGGTCGATGTCGCCCTGCTCCTGTGCCTGGCGCGAGGCGTCGCTGCCGGGGATGTTGGTCAGATCCGTGACCTCGGCGCCCGCCGCCTTGAGCAGCAGCACGGCGATCTTGCCGAGGATCAGCTGCTCGGTGAAGTTCTTGGAGCCCACCGAGGTGCTGAGACCCTGCAGGTCGACGTCGGCGACGTCGCCGGCCAGCTGCTCGGTGGGGGTGAAGCCGTTGGAGGTGGCCAGGCCGCAGCCGGCCAGGGCCAGGCTCGTGCCCGCGGCGATCGCTGCGGCCGCTCGACGCCAGCGCCGCGGAGCTCGGGTGTGCGTGGAAGGGAGCACTGCTCACACCCCCTTCGGCCGGACGACGGACTCCAGGATCCGGCCCAGCCAGTCGATGAGCAGCGCCAGCGAGGCCACCAGCAGCGCCCCGCTGACCACGATCGAGGTGCGGTAGAGCGTGATGCCGGTCTGGATGAGCGCGCCCAGACCTCCGGCGTCGATGAAGGTGGCGAAGGTGGCCGTGCCGACGACCAGCACCAGGGCGGTGCGCACACCGGCCATGATCACGGGGGCGGCCAGGGGCAGCTCGACGCGGAAGAGCACCGCCGCGGCCGACATGCCCATGCCGCGGCCCGCCTCCACCAGCGTCGCGTCGACGCCCTCCAGACCCACGATGGTGTTGCGCAGCACCGGCAGCAGCCCGTAGAGCGTCAGCGCCACGACGCCAGTGGTGAACCCGAACCCGAGCCAGATCGCGAACAGCACGATCAGCCCGATTGCGGGTGCCGCCTGCCCGGCGTTGGCGATGCCCACCACCAGGGGCGCCGCGCGGCGCAGCGGCTTGCGGGTCAGCGCCACCCCGAGCGGCAACGCGATCACCAGCACCACCAGGGTGGTCACCACGCTGATCAGCACGTGCTCCCGGGTCAGGCGCCAGATCGCGCCCCAGGCCAGCTGGCGGGCCTCGACGGCGTCGAGCTCCGCCGTCAGCCGCCACGCGACCCAGCCGCCCAGCACCACGGCCACCAGCGCGGGGATGGTCACCAGCAGCACGAGCTGCTCGCGGCTGACGCGCCGTCCGTTCCCGCCCGCACGCCCGACCGGCCCCGCCGCGGGCGCGGTGGCCGTGGTGGGCTCGCGCTCGGCGTCGAGCGCGGTCACCGGGTGGCCGCCTCGGCCTGCTCGGTCTGTCGCTGGATCTGCGCGGTCACCGCGGCGAAGTCCACGACGCCCAGGTACTCCTCGCGCTGCCCGGTGACGATGGCGCCGCCGTGGCTGGAGGTGAGCATGTCGTCGAGGGCGTCGTTGAGCGTGGCCCGCCGGTCGACGCCCAGGATCTCCTCGGTGCGCGGCGGCGGCACGCGGTCGTGGTCGGCGATGTCGCGCAGCCACACCCAGTCGCGGGGCCGGCGTCGCTCGTCGAGCACGACCACCGCCGTGTCGCCGGCCTGCTCGGCGCGGCGCAGCACCTCCGCGCTGGGCTCCCCCACCACGGCGGTGGTGGTGGGGCGCATCTCCACCTCCGAGACCCGGGTCAGCGTGAGCTGCTTGAGCGCGGAGCCCGCCCCCACGAAGTCCTCCACGAACCGGTTGGCCGGCGCGGCGAGGATGTTCTCGGGGGTGTCGTACTGCGCCACGTGCGCGCCCTCGCGCAGGATCAGGATGCGGTCGCCCAGCTTCACCGCCTCGTCGATGTCGTGGGTGACGCACACGATCGTCTTGCGCAGCTCGGCCTGGATGCTCATCAGCTCGTCCTGCAGCCGCTGTCGGGTGATCGGGTCGACGGCGCCGAACGGCTCGTCCATCAGGATCACCGGCGGGTCCGCCGCCAGGCCGCGCGCGACGCCGACCCGCTGCTGCTGGCCGCCGGAGAGCTCGCGGGGGTAGCGGTCGCGGTACTGGCCGGCGTCCAGGCTCACCAGGTCCAGCAGCTCGTCGACACGCTCCTCGACCCGGGCGCTGCTCCAGCCCAGCATCTTCGGGACCAGCGCGATGTTGGCCGCGACCGTCATGTGCGGGAACAGGCTGCCGCCCTGGATGACGTAGCCGATGCCACGCCGCAGCTCGTCGGCGTCCTGGCGGCGCACGTCCTTGCCCCCGATCGTGATCGTGCCCGAGGTGGGCTCGATCAACCGGTTGATCATCTTCAGCGAGGTCGTCTTGCCGCAGCCCGAGGGACCCACGAACATCACGGTCTCGCCGGCGGGGATCGTCAGGTTCAGGCCCTCGACCGCCGCACGCTCCTGGCCCGGGTAGCGCTTGACGACGTCGACCAGCTCGATCTCGACACCGCTGACCTCGCCGCTGACATCGCCGCTGACCTCGGATGTGCTCATGCGCGGATGCCCTTCGAGATGGTGAGACGGCCGACCAGGACGAGCACGGCGTCGACGGCGAGGGCCAGCAGCACCACGCCCACCGTGCCCACCAGCGCGCTGTTGAGCGCGTTGGCCCCGCCGTACTGGGCGAGTCCGGAGTAGATGTAGGTGCCGAGACCGGGGCCCAGCGCGATCGCGGCGATCGCCGCCACCCCCATCGACATCTGGGTGGAGGTGCGCACCCCGGCCAGCACCACCGGCCACGCCAGCGGCAGCTGCACGCGCAGCAGCACGCGCGCCGGCCCCATCCCCATCCCGCGGGCGGACTCCACGAGCGTCTTGTCGACGCCGTCGAACGCCACCACCGCGTTGCGCAGCACCGGGAGGATCGCGAAGAAGGTGACGACCGTGAAGGCCGTGTAGGGCTTGATGCCGAAGATCGGGAGGCACAGGCCGACCAGGGCGAAGGAGGGCAGCGTCAGCCCGATCGCGCTGAAGGTGTTGGCGAAGGGCTCGAGCCGTCGCACCCGCGTGACGAGCACGGCCACCGCGATGGCGAGCAGGGTGGCCAGGGTGACCGCCTGCACCACGATCAACAGGTGCTGGTAGGTGTTGAACGCGATGTCCTGGCGCTGCTGCTGCAGGTAGTCCCACATGTCTCGACGTGCCTTCCCCATCCGGTCGTTCCGGACTCGGTTCCCACCGGAGGGTCGCCTCATACCCCCGGCCGCCGGCCGCCTCGCTCCGAGCCGTCGCTCGGGACGTGTCCGTAGGCTCCTGGCATGACCTCGCTGCACGTCGTCGTCGCCGGCTCCTCGGGCTTCCTCGGCACCCACCTGCGCTCCGCCCTCGGTGCCCGCGGCCACCGCGTGACGGCACTCGTCCGCACTCCCGACGCCGGCCCCGGGCAGTCCACGTGGGACCCCTACGCCGGCGTCTATGACCGCACGGTGATCGAGACCGCCGACGTCGTCGTCAACCTCGCGGGCGCACCGACGCTGGGCAACCCGCACTCGCAGAAGTGGGCCCGCGAGCTGCGCGAGTCCCGCGTGACCACCACCCGGGTGCTGGCCTCGGCCATCGCCTCCTCCGATCGCAAGCCGGCGTTCCTGGCCGGCAACGGCATCTCCTACTACGGCGACCACGGCGACCAGCCGTTGCCCGAGAGCGCCGACTCACGCGGCGACGCGTTGCTCACCTCGGTGACCCGCGACTGGCAGGCCGTCGCCGAGCCGGCCGCCGAGGCCGGTGCGCGCCTGGTGGTGCTGCGGACCGCGCCGGTGATGGACCGCCGCGCCGCACCGCTGCAGCAGCTGCGGCTGCTCTTCAAGGTCGGCGGCGGCGGCAAGCTGGGCAACGGGCAGCAGTACATGCCGCAGATCTCGCTGCGCGACTGGGTGGGCGCCGTCGTGCACCTGGCCGAGCACCCGACCGCCTCCGGCCCGGCCAACCTGTGCTGCCCGGTGACCCCCACCAACGCCGAGTTCACCAAGGCGCTGGCCAAGGCACTGCACCGCCCCGCCGTCGCCACCGTGCCCCGCGTCGTCCTCGACAAGGCCGCCGGCGCCATGGCCCCGGAGCTGCTCAACTCGCTCAACACCCGCCCCGCGATGCTCGAGGGTTCCGGCTACGACTTCTCCGACCGCGACGTGCACGCCGTCATCCGCGCGGCCCTGGAGCCCGCGGACCCCGCCTGATCCGCTCGTCGGCCTCGGGGCCGAGCGGCCGCACCTCCACCACGCGCCACACCCCGCCGTCGTCACTGCGCAGGGTCACCGCGCGGTCGGTCGGCTGGTCTCCCGTCGGCAGCGGGACGGCGGCGGCCCGGCGTCCGGTGGCTGCCACCGGCACGGCGTGCCCGCCGGCCAGCCGGTCGGTGACGGCGAGCACCAGCTGGTCGGGGCGGCCGTCGGCCCCGGGCGCCGCCACCTCCAGCACCCGGACCGCGATCACCTGGGTGCGCAGTCCTTCGACCGCGAGGCCGCGTCGGCGCCACTGGCGCAGCATCGCCACGTCGACCGCGCCTGCGTCGGAGCCGTCGGCGTAGAGCCCGCGCAGGGCGGCGAGGTCGGCGCTGGCCCAGGCACGCGCCCGGGCCCGGTCCCAGGTGCGCAGCGCCGAGGTGGCCTCGCGCACGAGGACGGCGTCGGACGCCATGTCGGAGGCCAGGTCGGGCGCCGGGCCGGGGGCCGCTGCCGGCGCTGGCTCGGGAGAGCCTCCTGGAGGCGCCGGGCCCAGCACCCCCACCACGAGCGCCGCCAGGCTGCCGAGCATCGCCAGCGCCAGGGTGACGACGGGCAGCAGCGGCATACCCGTCCCTCGCAGGCGGGTGCGGCGGCGCGCGTGCCGGGACATGGCTCGTTCCTACCCCGATCCGGGCGACGGCGTCGGCGCTCATCCACAGGCGGCGGGGCGCGGGCGCCTACCCTGCTGCCGTGCTGAGTCGTCGCGCCCTGCTGCTGGGCGGAGCCGGGGTGGGGGTCGCGGGCGTCGCCGGTGGCGTCGGCGTGGTCGAGGGCGTGCTGCCCGGCCGCCCGTTCGTCTGGGAGCGGCTGGGGCTCAACGGCGAGGACGGCGTGGTGCCCGACGTCGAGCCCGGCCCGGTCGAGCAGGGCACCTTCACCTCCGCCGCGCGGCTCGGCGTCGAGGTGCCGTGGTGGGTCACGACTCCCCCGGGCGTCGACCCCGCGGGGCTGCCCGTGGTGGTGGCGCTGCACGGCGCCGGCGGCGACTCCGCGCTGCTGCGCGGGCCCGAGTACGACCTGCCCCGCTTCCTCGCCGCGGCGGTGGCCGACGGCGTCGCGCCGTTCGCGCTCGCGGCCGCCGACGGTGGGCGCACCTACTGGCGCGAGCAGCCCGACGGCGAGGACGCCGGCGCGATGGTCGCCCAGGAGCTGCTGCCGCTGCTCGCCGAGCGCGGTCTGGCGTGCGGCCCGCGGGACCGGTTCGGCCTGCTGGGGTGGTCGATGGGCGGCTACGGCGCCCTGCACCTGAGTGGCCTGCTGGGCCCCGACCGGGTCGCGGCGGTGTGCGCGGTCTCGGCCGCCGTCGACGCGGCGGGCGCCGCCGGGGCGAGCGTCATGGGCCAGCAGGAGCGGCTGGCCGGCATCGCCGTCCGGGTCGACTGCGGCACCGCCGACCCCTTCTACTTCCCGACGCAGGACTACCTCGAGGGCTTCCCCGACGACGTCGAGGTGGTCAGCTCCTTCGAGCCCGGCGGCCACGACCCCGGCTACCGCCGCCGGGTGCTGCCCGGCGAGCTGGCCTTCCTCGGCGAGCACCTCCCACCCGCCACGGCGGCGTAGTGTGGAGCGCGTGAGCGAGCTCGAGTTCCGCACCGCCGGCCTGGGCGAGGACGCCGTGGAGTACCTGGCCGCGTGGGACCTCCAGCGCGAGGTGCACGCCGGCGTCGTCGAGGGCTCCCGGCCGGGCACCGTGCTGCTGCTCGAGCACCCGCCCGTGTACACCGCCGGCAAGCGCACCGACCCGCACGAGCGGCCCGCCGACCCGGGTGGCGCAGCCGTCGTCGACGTAGACCGCGGCGGCAAGATCACCTTCCACGGCCCCGGCCAGCTGGTGGGCTACCCGATCGTGCGGCTGCCCGAGCACGTGCGCGTCGTCGACTACGTGCGCCGCGTCGAGGAGGCCCTGATCCAGGCGTGCGCCGAGCTCGGCGTCACCACCGCCCGCGTGCCGGGCCGCAGCGGCGTCTGGCTGCGCGCCGACCACCGCGGCCCCGAACGCAAGGTCGCCGCCCTGGGCATCCGGGTCAGCCGCGGGGTCACCATGCACGGCTTCTCGCTCAACTGCGACGTCGACCTCGGCTGGTACGACCGCTTCGTGCCCTGCGGCATCGCGGACGCGGGCGTCACGACGCTCTCCGCCGAGCTGGACCGCCGCGTCGGCGTCGAGGAGGCGATCCCCGTGGTGGAGCGGCACCTGCGCCACTACCTGGCGTGGGAGCCGTACACCCCGACCCCCGATTACGAGCCCCGCCCCGAGCCCGGTCGGGCGCCGCGGATCCAGCTGCTCACGCCGTGAGCGAACAGGCGTTCCGCCGAGTCTGGTGACCCACGGGTAGCGGCGTACAGTCGAGCGTGTGAGTGGCTCTCCTTCTGACCCTGCCGGCCGCAAGCTGCTGCGCCTCGAGGTGCGCAACGCCGAGACCCCCATCGAGCGCAAGCCTGAGTGGATCAAGACCAAGGCCACGATGGGGCCGGAGTACAAGCACCTGCAGAACCTGGTGAAGTCCGAGGGGCTGCACACCGTGTGCCAGTCGGCCGGCTGCCCCAACATCTTCGAGTGCTGGGAGGATCGCGAGGCCACCTTCCTCATCGGCGGTGACCAGTGCACCCGCCGCTGCGACTTCTGCCAGATCGACACCGGCAAGCCGCAGGAGCTCGACCGCGACGAGCCGCGCCGCGTGGCGGAGTCGGTGCGCTCCATGGAGCTGCGCTACTCCACCATCACCGGCGTCGCCCGCGACGACCTGCCCGACGGCGGTGCCTGGCTCTACGCCGAGACCGTGCGGATGATCCACGAGCTCAACCCCGACACCGGCGTCGAGAACCTCATCCCCGACTTCAACGGCAAGCCCGACCTGCTGGCCGAGGTCTTCGAGTCCCGGCCCGAGGTGCTCGCCCACAACGTCGAGACCGTGCCGCGGATCTTCAAGCGGATCCGCCCCGCGTTCCGCTACGACCGCTCGCTGGGCGTGCTCACCGCCGCCCGCGACTTCGGGCTCGTCACCAAGTCCAACCTCATCCTCGGCATGGGCGAGACCCGCGAAGAGGTCTCGCAGGCGCTGCGCGACCTGCACGACGCCGGTTGCGAGCTGATCACGATCACCCAGTACCTGCGCCCCTCCGCGCGCCACCACCCCGTCGAGCGCTGGGTCAAGCCCCAGGAGTTCGTCGAGCTGGCTGCCGAGGCCGAGGAGATCGGCTTCTCGGGTGTCCTCTCCGGCCCGCTGGTGCGTTCGTCCTACCGGGCGGGTCGCCTGTACCGTCAGGCGATGGACGCCCGCCAGGGCGCCCCGGCCTGAGCCGGCCGGTCCACGAGCACGAGAGCAGCGAGAGCACGAGCGTGGCCACCAAGCCCCCAGCCAAGCCCAGCAAGCAGCCCAAGCAGACGCGCGCCGAGAAGAAGGCCGCCAAGGCCGCTGCGGCCAACGACCCCTCGAAGATGGGGCGTCGTCAGCAGTTCGCCGAGACCTACAAGATGGCCCGGCGCACCGACACCAGGCTGCCGCTGTGGCTGGTCGGCGTCTTCGTGGTCGCCGCCACCCTGGGCTTCCTGCTCTTCTTCGTGGTCCTCCCCGGCGACGGCGCCCTCAGCACCGTCATCTCGATCGTCGGCGCCCTGCTCTTCGGCACGCTCGCCACGATGATCGTCTTCGGCAGGCGCGCCCAGAAGGCCGCCTACGGGCAGATGGAGGGCCAGCCCGGTGCCGCCGCGGCCGCCCTGCGGATGCTGCGCCGCGGCTGGAAGACCGACGTCGCCGTCGCCTTCACCAAGCAGCAGGACGTCGTGCACCGCGTGGTGGGCCCTCCGGGCATCATCCTGGTGGGCGAGGGCAACGGCGCCCGGCTGCGCCACCTGATGACCAGCGAGCGCCGCAAGCACGAGCGCGTCGCCTCCGAGGTGCCGATCCACGACGTCGTCTGCGGTCGCGGCGAGGGCGAGGTGCCGCTGCCCAAGCTGGTCAAGCACGTGCAGAAGCTCGGCCGCCAGGTCAAGCCCGCCGAGATGACCGACATCCTCAACCGCCTCAAGGCCCTCGACGCCCAGCGCTCGAACATCCCGATCCCCAAGGGTCCGGTCCCCACCAGCATGAAGGGTCTGCGCGGCAACCTCCGCGGCCGCTGAGCCCGGCTCGGCGCCGGGTCCTCAGGAGCGCTGGGGGTAGGCCTTCGCGATCAGCGCCTGGTAGGTCGGCAGCGTGACGGTGGCCGTGCCGGCCACCAGGTCGTGCAGGCCGCGCCCGTCGGGGCGGAAGACCAGCGGCGGGATGACGAGCAGCACCAGCGCCTGGCGCACCAGCAGGAGCAGCGGGTTGACCGGGCGCATCAGCCCGTCGGCGGGCACCGTGCGCAAGCGGGTGGCCATCTTGCCGAAGGAGCCGCCGAGCAGGTAGGTGAACAGCGCTGCCTGCACCGCGTAGACGGGCAGCACCCACAGCTGGGCGGTACTGCCGACCGCGCTGTAGTCGGCCCACCCGACGACGGCGACCACCACGAGCGTGCTCACCAGCCAGTCCACGATCAGCGCCAGGAACCGGCGCGCCCAGGAGGCGGTCTCGAACGGCGGTGCGGTGCTCACGCTCCCAGGCTAGGAGGCGCCCTGAAGCCGAACCCATCCGGACACCTGTTACACGCAGGAAACAAAGGCGATACGGTCGAGAAACCGCCTCTCCATAACTTGGCGGTCACTCACCGGAGCAGCGTCGCCCGGTGGGTTCCCCGGTCATCAGCACGGGTCGCTCCCCGCCACGGGCGGCGCCCAAGGAGGACGAATGTTCCAGAACAGCGAAGAGCTGCTCAAGTACATCAAGGACGAGGGCGTCGAGATGATCGACGTGCGCTTCGTCGACCTGCCCGGCATCGAGCAGCACTTCACCGTCCCTGTGTCCTCGTTCGACCAGTCCGTCTTCGACGACGGCCTGGCCTTCGACGGCTCCTCGATCCGGGGCTTCCAGGCCATCAACGAGTCCGACATGGCGCTCTTCCCGGACCCCACGACGGCCTACCTCGACCCGTTCCGCACGGCCAAGACGCTGAACCTCGGGTTCTTCATCCACGACCCGATCACCGGTGAGGCCTACTCGCGCGACCCGCGCAACATCGCCCGCAAGGCGCTGGCCTACCTGAACACCACCGGCATCGCGGACACCGCGTTCTTCGCCCCCGAGGCCGAGTTCTACATCTTCGACAGCGTGCGGTACTCCACCTCGGCCAACGAGGGCTACTACCACATCGACTCGGTCGAGGGCTGGTGGAACTCCGGCAAGGAGGGCGACAACCTCGGCTACAAGACCCGCTTCAAGGGCGGCTACTTCCCCGTCGCGCCCTACGACCACTACGGCGACCTGCGCGACGAGATGGTCAAGAACCTCGAGGCCTCCGGCCTGCTCGTCGAGCGCGCCCACCACGAGGTCGGCACCGCCGGCCAGGCGGAGATCAACTACCGCTTCGACACGCTGCTCAAAGCCGCGGACGACGTGATGAAGTTCAAGTACCTCATCAAGAACACCGCCTGGAACAACAACCGCTCGGTCACCTTCATGCCCAAGCCGATCTTCGGCGACAACGGCTCCGGCATGCACGTGCACAGCTCGCTCTGGAAGGACGGCGAGCCGCTCTTCTACGACGAGACCGGCTACGGCGGCCTCTCCGACACCGCGCGCTGGTACATCGGCGGCATCCTCAAGCACGCCCCGGCGCTGCTGGCCTTCACCAACCCCTCGGTGAACTCCTACCACCGCCTGGTCCCCGGCTTCGAGGCCCCGATCTCGCTCGTGTACTCCAGCCGCAACCGCTCGGCCTCGGTCCGCATCCCGATCACCGGCTCCAACCCGAAGGCCAAGCGCGTCGAGTGCCGCTTCCCGGACCCCTCGGCCAACCCCTACCTGGCCTTCTCGGCCCTGATGCTCGCCGGCGTCGACGGCATCAAGAACAAGACCGAGCCGCCCGCCCCGATCGACAAGGACATCTACGAGCTCCCGCCGGACGAGATGGCCGAGATCGACCAGGTGCCCACCAGCCTGGGTGCCGTCCTCGACGCCCTCGAGGCCGACCACGAGTTCCTGACCGTGGGCAACGTGTTCACGCCCGACCTGATCGAGACCTGGGTCGACTACAAGCGCACGCACGAGATCGCCCCCGTGCAGCTGCGCCCGCACCCGCACGAGTTCGAGCTGTACTACGACATCTGAGTCCAGGCTCAGCGGCATCGAGGCCCCCATCGCACCGCGGTGGGGGCCTCGCCCGTGTCCGGGCACGTCACGACTGCGCGCCGAGGGCGACTCCGCGCCTCAGCCGTACGCGTAGTCGTCCAGCGGGAACGAGGCGGCCTCGCGGAAGGCGTTGAGCGTGGTCGTGGGGCGCAGCAGCGTGGCCTCCCCGTGCTGGTTGAAGTAGTAGCTGTTGGCCGTGGCGCACGACCCGAGGGTGAAGACCGAGTCGCCGAGCTTCTCGGTCATCCGCGCGAGGAACTCCGCGTTGGCGGCCTCGGTCACCTCGAAGGTCGTCGCCTCTCTTCGCCGGACCTCTTCCAACAACCTCCCGATGTGCCGCATCTGCGACTCGATGGTCGTGAAGTACGAGAGTCCCGAGTAGGAGTAGGGGCTGTTGAGGGAGAAGAAGTTCGGGAAGCCGGGCACCGCGATGCCCTCGTAGGCCTGGAATCGACTCTCTCGCCAGAAGCGGCCGAGGTCGCGACCGTCGCGGCCGATCACCCGCAGCGCCGGGAAGTTGGTGTCCCAGAGGTTGAACCCGGTGGCCAGCACCAGGACGTCGACCTCGGTGCGGCGACCGTCCGCGGTGGTGATGCCGGACTCGTCGATGCTCGCGATGGTTTCGGTCTCCAGGCGCACGTGCGGCTTGGTGAAGGTCGGGTAGTAGTCGTTGGAGAACGTCGGGCGCTTGCACCCGAACGAGTAGTCCGGGGTCAGCCTCGCGCGCAGCTCGGGGTCCTTGATCGACCGCTGGAGGTGCCGGCGGCACACGGTCTCCCCGATGCGGTTGGCGCCGCGCAGGCTGCCGTAGTGGAGGACCCCGGCGACCATCATCACCTCGAGCACCGCGGAGCCGAGGAGCCGGACGGCCCGCTGCGTGGGTGGGAGTGCGGCGAAGACCGAGCGCACCGCTCTCGGCACCGGGAGGTCCGGCTTGGGTGCCACCCAGATCGCCGTGCGCTGGTAGACGGTCAGCTCGGCCAGCCGGTCGGCGATCGTCGGGATGAGCTGCACGGCCGTGGCGCCGGTCCCGATGACGGCGGCGCGCCTGCCGGTCAGGTCGACGTCGTCGTCCCACGCGGTGGTGTGGACGACCTCGCCCGCGAAGGTCTCGATGCCGGGGATGTCCGGCATCTTCGGCTGCGAGAGGAACCCCGTGGCCGTGAGGAGGTAGCGCCCGCGGACAACCTCCCCCTCCGAGGTCTCGACCTCCCAGCACCGGTTCCGCTCGTCCCAGTTGGACCGCTCGACCGAGATGCCGAAGCGCATGTGGCGGCGCAGGTCGTAGGTGTCGGCGACGTGCTCGGCGTACCGCTTCAGCTCGGACCCGGGTGCGAAGAGTCGGGTCCAGTGCGGGTTCGGCTCGAAGGAGTAGGAGTACGTCGACGACGGGATGTCGACGGCCAGCCCGGGATAGCGGTTGACGTGCCAGGTGCCACCCAGGTCGTCCTCTCGCTCGAGGATCACCAGGTCCTGCAGACCGGACCGGTGGAGCTGGATGGCAGCGCCCATGCCGCCGAAGCCCGCGCCGACGATCACGGCGTCGCGCACGTGTCCCGCTCCGCTCGTGCCGATCGCGCTCACCGGGACCGCTCCCAGCCGATCAGTGCGGCTACGACGAGCACCCGCGACAGCTCGGGCACGGGACCGACGAATTCCACCTCGCAGACGAGCTTTCCCATCACCGGCCTCGTGCTGCCGAAGGTGACTCGGGCCATCTCCCGCTCCGCCACGTCGTAGGCGCATGGCGCTCCCCGAGTCGTGAGGCGTCCCAGAGGTGCTCCTGTCGGGTCCCGAAGCACGAATACCGGGAAGACCGTGAACATGCCCCCGGAGGCGACGACGCTGCCGACCGGATCACCTCCTGGCCGGCTGACCGTCAGGTGCGCGTTCGTCCGGTCGCCGGGCGCGGCCTCGAGGTCGAAGCGGTGAGCACCGTCCGCGTCGCTGATCCGGAGCACGGCATGCGGTGTGGCTTGCCGGTTGGCCAGGCTGCGCAGCACGTGCCGGAACCCCTGCTTCGTCTCCAGAGGGCGCTCATCAAGACGCGCGACCAGCCCGGAGTCACCCTCGATGACGTAGTTCGACCCCTCGCGCTGCAGGAACAACGTGTCGTCCCCGAAGAGATCGGTCATGCGGTGATCATCTCCTGCCGGCTCTGAGAGCCGCCACCGCGACGACGAGCGCCACGAAGGCGATCCACAGAGCGGGTTCGTCGAGGAAGGCGCCCAGCGCGCCGACGACGGCGACCGCCGCCAGCGCCAGGAACAGCAGGCAGCCCACGCCGCCTCCCACCCCGCGCACCGTGCGCGTCAGACGACTCGCCCCTGTCGGCTGCGTCTCCTGGTCCGGATGCGGCTCGGCCATGCGGGCCATCCCTTCGTGGGGGGGGGGGCGAGGTGGACATGACGATCGCGACGACCGCCCGGCCGGGCCAGCATGGCACGGCGACGGCCCGGCCCCGCGCACCCAACGAGCTCAGCGTCACGTGCGCACGGTCCGGACCACCAGTTCGTCGACGACGCCTCCCCCGAGATCGTCGTCTCCAAGCGGCGGGCCGGCGGGTGCGGTCACCGGCTCCCCGTCCGCGCGGGCCCAGCCGCTCCGGTCATCGTCAGCCGACGACCCGCCCGCCGTCGAGCCGGATGACCCGGTCCGCGGCCCGCAGGCTCTCGTCGTCGTGGGTCACGCACGCGACAGCGACACCGCGCCGCGCCTCCTCGGCCAGCAGACGCCGTGTGGTGTCACGACTGACGGCGTCGAGCCCGGCGGCGGGCTCGTCGAGCAGGAGCACGTCGGCGCGCTGCACGAGACCCTGCGCGAGCAGTGCTCTCTGACGTTCACCGCCGGAGAGCTCGGCGAACGGACGACGCTCGAAGCCCGCGAGCCCGACGCGGGCCACGGTCTCGGCGACGGCGCGGCGTACCTCGGCGCGCGGACGACGTCGCGGCCACGTGCCCATCGCCACCACGTCGGCGACGGTGACCGGCAACGTGTCGGGGACGCTGGGCCGCTGCACCACCAGGGCGACGCGACCGCGCCGCTCGACCGTGCCGCTCCGGGGTTCGCGCACGCCGGCCAGGATCTCCACCAGCGTGGACTTGCCGGCGCCGTTGGGCCCGACGACGGCCGTCACCGCACCCTGCGGCACCGACGCCGAGACGTCGTGCAGGACGTCCTGGGCACCGTGCGCGAAGCAGACGTGGCGTGCCAGCACGGCATCAGGGCTCCTGGACATGCCGGCGACTATAGCAATTGGTAATCGTTCTCAATTACCCGTACGGTCCTCGCCGTGCCTTCCCTCTCGGATCCCTTCACCGTCGACTTCATGCAGCGCGCCCTCCTGGGCGGATCGCTGGTCGCCGTCGTCTGCGGCGTGGTCGGCACCTGGGTCGTCATCCGCGGCATGGCGTTCCTGGGCGAGGCGATCGGGCACGGCATGCTGCCCGGCGTCGCGCTCGCCACGCTGACCGGAGCGCCCGTCCTGCTCGGCGGCGCCGCGAGCGCCGTGGTCATGAGCGCGACGATCGGCCTGCTGCACCGCCGCGGCCGGCTCTCCTACGACACCGCGATCGGCCTGCTGTTCGTCGCCATGCTCTCGCTCGGCGTCATCATCGTCTCCCACTCCGGCAGCTTCGCCACCGACGCCACGGTGATGCTCTTCGGCGACGTCCTCGCCCTGCAGGCCGGTGACCTCGTGATGCTCGCGGTGGCGCTCGTGGTGACGCTGGTGGTCACGGTGGCCTTCCACCGCGCCTTCGTGGCCGCGGCCTTCGACCCGCGCATCGCCCAGACCCTCGGCCTGCGACCGGGCCTGGCGCAGGCCGTGCTGGTCGGGCTCGTGACCCTCGCCGTCATCGCCTCCTACCAGGCGGTCGGCTCCCTGCTGGTGATCGGCCTGCTGCTCGCACCGGCCGTGGCCGCCGGCCAGTGGACGACGCGCATCCCCACCACCATGGCGCTCGCGGCGGCGCTGGGAGTGCTGGCCGTCTACGGCGGACTGCTCGTCTCGTGGCACGCCGGCACCGCCGCCGGGTCCTCGATCGCCTACACCGCCGTGATGCTCGCCGCCGCCTCCGCCGTGCTGAGCCGGGTCGTCGCCCGCGCGCGACGGCCCGCCTCGGCCACGGCCCGGACGCCGGTGCCCGAGCGCGACGCACGCCCCCTCCCCTCGACCACCGGAGTCTCCTGATGCGCACCCGCACCTACGTCCTCGCCGTCACGACGCTGCTGCTCGCGAGCGCGTGCTCGACCGCCGAGGAACGCCGCCCCTCCCCCACGGGATCCGAACCCACCGGAGACGACCACGGCGCCGTCGCAGGCGCCCAGGAGGTCGCCGAGCCCCAGCTGCACCTGCTCAGCATCGACACCGACGGCGGCGTCGGCACCCTCGACCTGCTGAGCGAGGAGACCTCCACCCTCGGCGATCTCGCCGCACCGTCTGCGATCGCGACCGACGGTCGCTACGTGCTGGCGACCGTGGACGAGGGCGTCGAGGTCGTCGACAGCGGCGTGTGGACCTGGGACCACGGGGACCACTCCCACTACTACCGCGCCGAGCCGCGGCTGCTGGGCACCGTGCCCGGCGACGGACCGGCCACCGTGGCGACCGGCCCGCTCGCGACCGCGGGCAGCACCGGCGTGCTCTTCCCGCGCAGCGGCGAAGCCGTGCTCCTCGACAACACCGCCCTCGCGGACGGAGAGCTCGTCGAGCGCTTCCGGCTCACCCTGCCGCCCCACGACGGCCTGGTGGCCCCGCTCGACGACGGCGCCGTCGTCACGGTGCCCGACGCCTCGGGCGCGGTGACGCACGTCGAGCTCGTGGACGCCGACGGCAGCACGGTCGACGGCACCCGCACCCCGTGCCCCGCCGCGAGCGGCAGCATCACCACGACGGTCGGCCTGGTGGTCGGCTGCGCCGACGGAGCACTGCTCTGGACAGCCGCTGCGGACGACGGCGACGACCCCGCCGTGGAGCAGATCCCCTACCCCGACGGCGCCTCTGCTCCCCCCGCCACCGCCTTCGACGGACGCAAGCACCGCCCGACGGTGGCGGCCCTGGCCGGGCGCGAGGGCTTCTGGCTGCTCGACACCCGTGAGCGCTCCTGGCAGCTGCACCGCACGCAGGAGCCACTGCTGCAGGTCGTGGCCGTCGACGACGAGGACCAGCACGTCGTCGCCCTCGACCGCACCGGGCGGGTGCGCGTCCACGACGGCGCCGCCGGCCGCCAGCTCGCCGCGACCCCACCCCTGCTGGCACCGAGCCTGCGCGATCCCGAGCACCGTGACGGCGTGAGCCTGGTCGTCGACGACGGCCGGGCCTACGTCAACGCGCCTGCCGAGGGCGTGGTGCTCGAGATCGACTACGCCGACTCCGCCCGCGTGGCTCGCGAGCTGACCACGCCCACCAGCCCGGCCTTCGTCGCGGAGACCGGCCGATGAGCCGCCGTGCCGCGGCGGTGCTCGCGCTGGCCCTCGGCGTCGCGCTGGCCCTCACCGGCTGCACCGCCTCGGCCGACGACGACCGTCCCCACGTCGTGGTGACCACCAACATCCTCGGCGACGTCGTGCGCAACCTCGTGGGCGAGGAGGCACAGGTGACGGTGCTGATGCGCGCGGACGCCGACCCGCACTCCTTCGAGATCTCCGCGCGCGAGGCGGCCGAGATGCGCCAGGCCGACCTGGTGGTCTCCAACGGCCTCGGGCTCGAGGAGGGACTGCAGCAGCACCTCGACGCGGCGGCCGACACCGACGTCCAGACCTTCGCGGCCGGCGACCACGTCGACGTCCTGGAGTACGGCGTCGAGCAGGGTGGGGCTCCCGACCCGCACTTCTGGACCGACCCAGTGCGGGTCGTCGACGTCGTCGACGCGCTCACGCCGGTCCTCGCACGCGTCGAGGGGCTCGACGCCGACGTCGTGCAGCAGCAGGCCGCGAGCTACCGCGCCGAGCTCCAGCAGCTCGACGCCGAGATGGTGGCCGCCTTCGACGACATCCCCGAGGACCGACGCAGCCTCGTGACCAACCACCACGTGTTCGGCTACCTGGCCGAGCGCTTCGGTTTCCGCGTCGTCGGCGCGGTCATCCCCGGTGGCACCACGCTGGCCTCCCCCAGCGCCGCGGACCTCGACGACCTGGCCGGCGCCGTCCGCTCCGCGGGAGTGCCCGTGATCTTCGCCGAGTCCTCCCAGCCGGACCGGTTGATCCAGGTGCTCGCCGACGAGGCCGGCGTCGAGGTCGACGTCGTGCCGCTGTTCACCGAGTCGCTGACCGCCTCCGGCGGCGGCGCCGAGACCTACCTGCAG
This sequence comes from Nocardioides nanhaiensis, assembly GCF_039542785.1. Classification (NCBI taxonomy): domain Bacteria; kingdom Bacillati; phylum Actinomycetota; class Actinomycetes; order Propionibacteriales; family Nocardioidaceae; genus Nocardioides; species Nocardioides nanhaiensis. The sequence continues at coordinate 250,427 of NZ_BAABIM010000005.1, read as the reverse complement.
ATGCAGCGGGTCAACACCGAGCGCATCACCAGCGGCCTCTCCTCCTAGCGAGGAGGAGCGCCACCCAACAGAAGGACAGAGGAACAGCATGGAACGACGACACACACGCACGCTCCGAGCCACGACGGCGGCGGCCGGGCTCGCCCTGGTGCTCAGCGCCTGCGGCGGCTCCACCGACGAGGAGTCCGGCAGCGCCGAGGAGACCACCGCGGCGTCGGCGACGCCGGAGACCCCCCGGGTGGCGGTGACCTACGAGGACGGCGTCGCCGTGCTCGACGGCGAGACCCTCGAGGTGCTCGAGAAGTTCGACACCGAGGAGTTCACCCGCCTCAACGCCGTGGGCGACGGCCGCCACCTGCTCCTCACCACCACCGCGGGCTTCCAGGTGCTCGACACCGCCGAGCCCGAGCTCACCGACACCGTCGTGGACGCCGAGGCCGCCGGCCACGTGGTGCGCCACGCCGGGCAGACCGTGCTCTACGCCGACGGCACCAGCGAGACCACCATCCTCGACACCGACGCGCTGCTCGAGAGCGACGGCGAGCTCCCCGAGGGCACCACCTGGACGGCCCCCGAGGCCCACCACGGCGTCTCGATCGTGCTCGAGGACGGCACCCTGCTGACCACCCTCGGCGACGAGGAGACCCGCTCCGGGGCAGTGGCGCTGGAGCCCGGGGCCGAGGGCGAGGAGTGGACCGAGGTCACCCGCAACGAGGAGTGCCCCGGCATCCACGGCGAGGGCACGGCGGCAGGCGAGGCGGTGGTCTTCGGCTGCGAGGACGGCGCGCTGCTCTACCGCGACGGCGAGTTCCAGAAGCTGCAGGCCCCCGACGAGTTCGGCCGGATGGGCAACGCCTACGTCTCCGAGACCAGCCCGCTCGTCGTCGGCGACTACAAGACCGACCCCGACGCCGAGGGCTACCTGCTCGACCAGGTGGCGCTCATCGACACCGAGGCCGGCACCTTCGAGCCGGTGTCGCTGCCCGAGGGCGTGGAGTACACCTGGCGCGGCGTCGTGCGCGGGCCCGACGACCTGGCCTACCTGCTGGGCACCGACGGCGCGATCCACGTGATGGACCCGGCCAACGGTGAGGTGGGCGAGTCCTTCCCCGTCGTCGAGCCCTGGGAGGGCCCGGACGACTGGCAGAACCCGCACCCCGCGCTGAGCGTGCAGGGCGAGGTCGCCTACGTCGCCGACCCGGCGCGCCAGCAGGTGCACGCCGTCGACCTGACCACCGGTGAGGTCACCGCGAGCGTCGACCTCGGCCACGAGCCGAACGAGATGGCCGCCGCCATCGGCTGAGCTGGTCAGCGTGCCGCCGGGCGAGGCTCCTCGCCCGGCGGCACGAGGCGCGCCACGATGAGCACGTGACCGACCCCGCACCCGTCCGCCTGCTGGCGGTCGCCCCTCAGCTCGACGTCGCGACCGCGGTCGCGCTCGTCGTCCTGGCCGCGATCGCGGCGGGCGTCTCGGCGTTCGCCGGGTTGGGCGTCACCCGCGCGCAGGTGACGGCGGCCGCGCGCGCGACGCTGCAGCTGGCCGTGGTCGCGCTGGTCGTCGGTGCCGTCCTGCGCTCCCTGGTCCTGGCCAGCCTGTTCGTGCTGGTCATGCTGCTGGTCGCGGCGGCGACCTCGGCGCGACGGCTGGGGGTGTCGACGGCCCAGGCACCGTGGGCGGTGCTCGCGATCGCTGCCGGGGTCGCTCCGGTGCTCGCGGTGACGCTCGCGCTGGGGGTGCTCCCGCTGAACCCCGTCGGAGTGCTGCCCTACGCCGGCATCGTCATCGGTGGCGCGATGGCCGCCGCCACCCTCACCGGCCGACGCGCCGCCCAGGAGCTGGAGCTGCAGCGCCCGCAGTACGAGGCGGCGCTGGCGGTCGGTCTGACCCCCGCGGAGGCGACCGGGTTGGTGCTCCAGCCCCACGCCGCCGAGGGCCTGGTGCCCGGACTCGACCAGACCCGCACCGTGGGTCTCGTGACCCTGCCGGGCGCCTTCGTCGGCGTCCTGCTGGGCGGCGGGTCGGCCACCGACGCCGCCTCCGCCCAGCTGCTCGTGCTGGTGGGCCTGCTCGCCGCGCAGGCGGTGACCGCCGCCGTGGTGCTGCGGCTGGTGGCCGGACGCCGACTCCTGCGTGCCGACCTGCAGCGGGCCCTGCCCACCTGAGCACGGGAACCCGCTGGCGGCGGGTCTCGCTCCCCTGGTAGACCGGGGTCGACACCGACCCACGGGAGACGCCATGGCCAGCACGCTCGACGCGCTGGTGCTGCTCGCCCGCGACCCCGAGGCACTGGCGGACTTCTGGGGCGGGCTGCTGGGGTGGCGCGGCCGGGAGGTCGACGACGAGGGCCGCGTGACCGTGCGTGGCGAGGACCCGGCCGGGCTCGCCCTGCGCCTCGAACCCTCGATGGCGGAGCGGACCCTGCCCAACCCGATGCACCTCGACCTCACGAGCACCTCCCTCGAGGACCAGGAGGCGCGGGTCGAGCGCGCGCTCGCCCTCGGCGGGCGGCACCACGACGTCGGCCAGACCGGCGAGGAGGGCCACGTCGTGCTGGCCGACCCCGAGGGCAACGAGCTGTGCGTCATCGAGCCCGGCAACCGCTTCCTGGCCGGGTGCGGGCCGGTGGGCGCCGTCGCGGGTGACGGCTCCCAGGCGTGCGGGTACTTCTGGGCGGCCGCGCTCGGCTGGCCGCTGGTGTGGGACCAGGACGAGGAGACCGCGATCCAGTCCCCTGGCGGCGGCACCAAGCTCACCTGGGGCGGTCCGCCCCTGGGGCCGGCCGGACCTGCGGACCGGGTGCGCTACGACCTGCGGCTGGTGCCCGGCGAAGACGGCGAGGCCGAGGTGCGGCGGCTCGTCGGGCTCGGCGCGTCCCCGCGCGACGGCGGCGCGGCGTCAGGTCGTCGGGTCCTCGCCGACCCCGACGGCCACCCCCTCCACCTGCTGCTCCCTCGCTGAGACACCTCGACCCGGCACCGCACGGGTTCAGCCCCCGACGTCGCGACGGCGCAGGCCGACCAGCCCCAGCACCACCAGCGCGGCTGCCACTCCGAGCTCGACGGCGCCGGGCGCCACCGTGAACGGCTCCACCGGCAGACCCGGCAGGTGCTCGAATGGCGAGGCCGCCGACACCGAGTCCGGCAGCCGCAGGGTCTCGCCGAGCAGCACCTGGGTGCCCACGAGCGCGAGCGCCGCCCACGCGAGCACCGACCAGCGGGGCTGCAGCCCGACGACGGCGACGGCGAGGCCGGCGAGCACAGCCGCCGCCGGCCCGTAGGCCAGCTGGTCGACCACCCGGGTGCCGAGGTCGGCGACCCCGGCTCCGGGAGTGGCTGCCAGCTCGCCCACACCGAGGCCCAACCCCGCCAGGGCGCTCAGCACGACGACGGCCAGCGCCGCCACCGTGACCGCCGCCAGCAGCACCTGCGGACGGCGGGCCGGGGTGGCGAGCAGCAGCTCGAGCCGCCCCGACTCCTCCTCGGCACGCAGGCGCAGGGCGGAGGCGACGGCGGCGGCCGCCACCAGCAGCGCCAGGAAGACGTGGACGTAGCGCAGGAACGCCAGCACGAGCGCCTGCTCGGCGCCGGCGGCGCCGCCGAACACGTCGGCGATCTCGGGGTTGGAGGCGACGAGGTCGGGCAGCGTCGGCAGGACGGCGCCGTAGAGCAGGCCCAGCGTGGCCAGACCTGCTCCCCAGCCCAGCAGCAGGCCGCGCTGCGCACGCAGGGCCAGGCCGAGCGGGCTGCCCAGCCGATCGGCGGCGCGCTCGGGACCGGGGCGCGCCGCCAGCAGGCCGCCACCGTGGTCGCGGTGCGCCGTCAGCCACCCCGCGAGGGCCAGCAGCCCCGCCGTCGCACCGACCAGCAGCAGCGCCGGCCACCAGCGCTCACGGCCGAACGCGTCCAGCCCCTGCGCCCACCCGAAGGGCGAGGACCAGACCAGCGCCGTGTCCTGCAGCGCGCCGAGACCCCGCACCAGGTACCCCACGCCGACGGCGGCGCCCGCCAGCCCCAGGGCACCGCGGGCCGAGGAGGCCAGCTGTGCGACCAGCAGCGCCACCGCAGCGTAGACCGCTCCCTGCAGCGCCAGGCCCGTGCCGTAGGTGAGCGCACCCACGGCGTCGACCTCGACGGCGAGCATGGCCAGCGTCGTCACGGCACCGAGCAGCACGGCCGCCGTGCTCGCCAGCACGATCGCCACCACGGCGGCCGAGTGGCGACCGAGCGCGGTGGAGCGGAGCAGCTCGGCGCGTCCGCTCTCCTCCTCGGCCCGGGTGTGCCGCACGACGAGGAAGGCCACCATCAGGGCGACGCCGAGCTGCGCCACCTGCGAGATCTCGTTGGCGACGACGCCGCCGAGCGTGTCGAGCCCGGCCTGGCGCCCCGACATCAGGTAGCTGACCGGGCTGCTGCCCACCGACCGCGCGTAGCCGGCGATCTTCTCCGGGGTGTCGTAGACCGCGGGCACGGCGGTGGCGCTGGCCACGATGAGCCCACCCAGACCCACCAGCCAGGCGGGAAGGCTCAGCCGGTCGCGTCGCAGGGAGAGCCGCGGCAGCGGCCACGTGCCGGTCAGCACGCCGGTCTGCCCGCTCACGACGCCGGGTCCGCGACGCGGTCGCCGTAGTGGCGCAGGAACAGCTCCTCCAGGGTCGGCGGGTGGGCGGTCAGCGAGCGGACCCCGAGCGCCGTCAGCGCCGTCAGAGCGGCCTGCAGGTGGTGGGAGTCGACCTCGAAGACCACCCGGCGCTCGTCGACCTGAGGGTCGTGGACGCCGGGAACCTCGTGCAGCCTGTCGGCCGGCCGGTCGGTCTCGGCCACCACCGTGGTGCGGATGAGCTGTCGCAGGTCGGTCAGCGAGCCCGTCTGCACCACCCGGCCGGCTCGGATGATGCTCACCCGGTCGGCGAGCGCCTCGGCCTCGGCCAGGATGTGCGAGCTCAGGAGCACGGTGGCGCCCTCGGCCCGCAGCTCCTGCACGGCCCGTTGGAACTCCGCCTCCATCAAGGGGTCGAGGCCGGAGGTGGGCTCGTCGAACAGGTAGAGCTCCGCGCGGGCCGCGAGGGCGGCCACGAGCGCGACCTCCTGCCGGTTGCCCTTGGAGTAGGTGCGTGAGCGCTTGCGCGGGTCGAGCTCGAAGCGCTCGAGCATCTCGGTGCGGCGTGCGGGATCCAGGCCTCCGCGCATCCTCCCCAGCACGTCGATCACCTCGCCACCGGTGAGGTTCGGCCACAGCGCGACGTCACCCGGCACGTAGGCCATCCGCCGGTGCAGCTCGGGCGCCTGGTGCCACGGGTCGCCGCCGAGCAGGCGTGCGCTGCCGGAGTCGGCGCGCAGCGCGCCCCGGCAGCACCCGGATCGTCGTCGACCTGCCCGCGCCGTTCGGGCCGAGGAACGCGTGCACCTCACCGGGCTCCACGACCAGGTCGAGCCCGTCCAGGGCGCGCACCGCGCCGAAGGTCTTGACGACGTCGCGCAGCTCGATCGCGGTCACGTCGTCACGATGGCACAGCGCCCCGGACGCCGCGACAGGTCAGTCGGTGCTGTCAGTCGGTGCTGACCCGCACCACGAGCTTGCCGCCACCGTGCCCGCGCTCGTTCTCGGCGAAGGCGGCGGGCACCGACTCCAGGCCCTCGTGCACGCCGGCGACGTCGATCTCCAGCCGGCCGTCGGCCGCCAGCCCGGCCAGCCACGCCAGGCGCTCGCCGTCCGGTCGCACCCACACGATGTGGTCGGCGACCGCGGGCTCGCCGTGGTCGGCGATCGACGCGTGACGACCGCCCTCGCGCAGCACCGCCTGCGTGACCTCCCAGACGCCACCCACGAAGTCCGCGACGGCGTCGACGCCCTCGGGCGCCAGCCCCCGCACGCGCTCGGCGAGGCCCTCGCCGTAGGTGACGGGCTCGGCACCCAGCTCGCGCAGACGGTCGTGGTTGGCCTCGGACGCCGTGCCGATGACCCGGGCGGCGCCCAGCTCGCGGGCGATCTGGACGCCGAGGCGACCGACGCCGCCGGCGGCGTTGTGCACCAGCACGACATCGCCCTCCCCCACGTGCAGGTGGTCGATCAGCGTGCGGGCGGCGGTCAGCCCCACCAGGGGCAGCGCCGCGGCACGGTCGAAGTCGACCTCGGCGGGCTTGCGGGCCAGGGCCCTGGCCGGCACCGTGACCAGCTCGGCGAGCGTGCCCGCCTGCACCCAGTCCTTGCGCGCGTAGGCCAGCACCTCGTCGCCGACGGCCACCTCCGGCGTGTCGGGCCCGACGGCGCGCACCACGCCGGAGACGTCCCACCCCGGGACCACCGGGAAGCGCACCTCCATGAGCGGGTCGAGCCCACCACCGACGAGCTTCCAGTCCACGGGGTTGATCCCGACGGAGCGCACCTCCACGAGGGCCTCGCCCGGACCCACCTTGGGATCGGGGAGCTCGCCCACGGTGAGGACGTCGTCGGGGGTGCCGTACTGGTCGTAGCTGATGGCTCGCATACGAGGCACAGCACCGTGAGCACGCCGGGTGTTCCGCCGACGCGGCTCCAGCGTCGTGAGGTGACTCACCCGGCGCACGGTCAGCGCAGGACGAGCCCCTTCTCCCGCGGGTCCCAGACCAGCTCGGAGGAGTCCTCCCGCATGCCGCGCAGCACCAGCTCGACGAACGCGTCGACGTCGTACCCAGCGGGCATCCGCGGCGGCTCACCGGCGATCGCGCGGTCGGCCAGACCGGTCTCCATGTGCGGGGGCCGCACGTCGAGCACGCCCACGTGGCGGCGCCGCACCTCCTTGCGCAGCGCCTGGAGGAAGCCGCTCAGCCCCGCCTTGGTGGCGCTGTAGGCGGCCATGCCCGCCATCGGCTGGTCGGCCAGGATCGCGCTGAGCACGACGAGCTGGCCGGGGTCGGCCAGGTGCGCCAGCGCGGCGCTGCACACCGTCATCGGTCCGAGCAGGTCGACGGCGACCAGCTGCTCGGCCACGGCGTCGTCGAGCTCCTCGACGGCGCCGAACCCGGCGATGCCGCTGGCGACCACGACCACGTCGAGCCCGCCCAGACGCTCTGCCGCCTCGTCCACCGCGGCACGCGCGGCGGTGACGTCGAGCAGGTCGAGCGCCAGCACCGCCTCGAGTCCCGGCACCCGCTCGTCCAGCGACCCGGGGTCGCGGCCGGTGCCGACGACGCGGGCACCGGCCTCCACCAGGGCCCGGCTCAGCGGTGCCCCCACCCCGCCACCTGCGCCGACGACCAGCGTGCGTGCACCCTCGAGCTCCATGCCTCCCCGTTACCCCGGGCGCTGCTACTCGGCCTCGTGCACGTGGAGGCGGGCACCCTCGTGGTTGAAGATGCTGATCACCTGGGCCGGCTTGCCGCCGGCGGCCGAGAGGCTGTGCGGGGTACGGGTGTCGAACTCCGCCGCCTCGCCGCGGGTCAGCACCAGCTCTCGCTCGCCCAGCACCAGCCGCAGCTTGCCGCTGAGCACGTAGAGCCACTCGAAGCCGTCGTGCACGCGGGGCTCCGGCGCCTCGCTGCGCGGCGGGTAGGTGATCTTGTAGGTGCCGACCGAGGCGCCCTCGGGCGCGAGCGGCACGATCACCATGCCGTCGCGGTGGATCACCGGCCTCCGGACGCGGGGGTCCGGCACCTCCTGCGGCAGCAGGTCGTCGACGCGGATGCCGAGCCTGCGGGTCAGTGGCACCAGCAGCTCCAGGCTGGCCTGGCGCTTGCCGCTCTCGAGCCGCGAGAGGGTGCTCGGCGAGATCTGCGCCAGCTCGGCCAGCTGCTCCAGCGTCATCCCGCGCGCGTGGCGGGCCGCACGCAGTCGCGGTCCCACCTGGTCGAGCTCGTCCATGCCGCTCCTCCACGTCATCTGTTTGCCATTTCCGCAAGATAGTTTGCCACATCAGCGAACGACGCGCACAGTGGACGCATGGAGAACACCACGTACGACGTCATCGTCGCCGGCGGCGGCCCCGCCGGCCTGAGCGCGGCCCTCACCCTGGGACGCTCCCGCCGTCGCGTCCTCGTCCTCGACGACGACACGCCCCGCAACCGGTTCGCCGCCCACATGCACACCGTCCTGGGCCACGACGGGATCCCGCCGCACGAGCTGCGCACGCGCGGCCTGGAGGAGGTGGCGCGCTACGGCGTCGAGGTGCGCCACGCCCGTGCGGCCTCGGTGGCCGACGCGGGTCGCACCGTCGAGGTGCGCACCGAGGACGGCGAGCGCCTGTCCGCCCGGCACCTCGTGGCGGCCACCGGCGCCCGCGACCTGCTGCCTGACCTGCCCGGTCTGCAGCAGCACTGGGGCCGGCACGTGCTGCACTGCCCCTACTGCCACGGCTGGGAGGTCCGCGAGCAGCGTCTCGGGCTCCTGCTCCTGCTGGAGGTCGGCCTGCACCAGGCCGAGCTGCTGACCCAGTGGACGCCGCGCCTCACCGTCTTCACCGGCGCGCTCGGGCCGCTGGCGCCGGCGGTGCAGCAACGGCTGCGCGCTGCTGCCGTCGAGGTCGTCGACACCCCGGTGTCCGAGGTCCTGGGCGACGACGAGGAGCTGCGCGGTGTCCGGCTCGACGACGGCACCGAGGTGGCGCTCGACGCGCTCTTCGTCGGTGCGCCGATGGAGCCCCACGACGGCTTCCTCGCCGACCTGGGGCTCGAGCGCTCGGCCACCCCGGTGGGCGAGTTCGTGCAGGTCGACCAGATGGGGCGCACCAGCCACCCGCGCGTGTGGGGCATCGGCAACCTCGTCAACCCGATGGCCAACGTGCCCATGTCGAGCGCGGCCGGCGTCCTCACCGGCTCCGCCGTCAACGGCGCGCTGGTCGGCGAGGACCTCGACGACGCGCAGCAGCGTGCGGCCACCGAGTTCTGGGACGGGCACTACGCACGCCACGAGCAGGTGTGGTCGGGGCGGGTCAATGCCGCCACGGCGTCCGTGGTGTCCACGCTCGAGCCCGGCGAGGTGCTGGAGCTGGGCTGCGGCGAGGGCGGCGACGCCGTCTGGCTGGCCGAGCGGGGATGGCGCGTGACCGCCGTCGACATCGCCGAGGCCGCCGTCGAGCGCGGCGCTGCGGCGGCGCAGGCGCGCGGCGTCGGGGATCGGGTGCGCTGGCTGGCGCGCGACCTCGCCCGCTGGCAGCCCACCGCCGACGACCTCCCCGACCTCGACCTGGTGACCGCCTCGTTCTTCCACGCCCCCTTCGAGTTCCCAAGAGCCGAGGTGCTGCAGCGCGCCGCCGCACGGCTGCGCCCCGGCGGGCACCTGCTGCTGGTCTCGCACGTCATGGAGAGCCAGGACGACGTGCCGCCGTGGGCCTGGCGCGAGGGTCACGAGCACCCGCACATGCCGCGGGAGGACGTCGCCGGCCTCGGCTTCGACGACGACGCGCGGTGGCGGGTCGTCCTCGACGAGGTGCGCGAGCGCGAGGCGGCCGCCCCCGACGGCGAGCACGCGGGTCACACCGCCCACGTGCGCGACGGGGTGCTACTGCTCCAGCGCGTCGAGTGAGGAGAGGACGAGCGCCGCGGCTTCGGCGACCTGCACGTACTCCTGCTCCAGACGCCGCGGCCGGTTCCAGTCGGGCGAGCACAACCCGCGGTACAGCCCGCGCTCGGGCGTCTCGAGCAGAGGCAGGTCACGCGCGGTGCGCGGCCGGATCTCGGCGCCGCGCTCGTCGTGGCTCACCCCGAGGTGCTGCCAGCGCTCGAACGTGGCGAGGTCCATCAGCAACGACCGTGCCGGCAGGCCGGCGGCACGGTAGCCGTGCAGGATCTCGAACCCGCGGGCGTCCAGGTCGCCCCAGTACCAGAGCGGTCGAGCCTCGCGCACCCACGCCAGGTCGGCGAGCAGGCCCGGGCCGTTGCCGTCACCCTCCACGGCCACCCCACCGGGCACGGGTGCGAACCCCTGGGCGTTCTCGCGGTTCTCGCACACCACCACGACCCGGGGCCGGTAGGCGAGCGTCTCGACGTCGCCTTCGGTGACGACGTCGTGCCGGCGGCGCCCTGCCGCACGGTGCCCGGGGTCGAGGTAGGTGAGGTGCACGCGACGCGGCCGGGTGTGCACCAGCCCGAGCTCCTCGCGGCCGAGCAGGCGCCGCAGGTCGCCGGCGTGCAGCTCGAGCCACTTGGTGCCCAGCCCCTCGACCGGCACCTGGCGCGCGGAGATCCCCGAGGTGGGGTGGAGGGTCAGCCAGTGCGCGGCGCGCAGCAGCCGTGCCACGTGCAGGTCGTCGCGCCGCTCGAGCGCCCGCAGCAGCGAGGCCAGGTCCGCGGGCTCGCACGGGCGGTCACGCAACGCGGGCAGCTGTGCGCGCAGCAGGGCGAGCCGTGCCTGCGCGGCCCGCAACCGTGCCGGCCACTCCTCCCCCGCGAGCGCGGCGGCGGCGTCGAGGTCGGCCACCTCCAGGAGCGCCGGGAGCGGTTGGACGGTGCCGTGCACCCGGACGTCCTCGCGCCGCACCAGGCGCACACCCGGCGGCAACGCCCGCTCGGCGTCGACCCAGCGCAGGGCCCAGGCGTGCACCTGTGGCCACTGCGCGGCCAGCGTGCGCCCCCGCAGGCCCGAGGAGCCCAGGGGCACCTGCGGCGACCAGGGCTCCGCCTTGGTCAGCAGCCTGTGCCAGCGCGCCTCCAGCCGACGACGCACCTGCGCCCGGGCCTCCTCGGGGCTCAGCACGGCGGTGTCCCGTTCAGGCGGGCCCGGCTGCCCGCGCCGGCTCGGCGTCGCGGATCGGCGTGATCCACGCCTGGTGGGTGGCGGCGTCCTTGGTGATGGCGAGCAGCTCGTCCATGTGCGGCTCGAGGCCGGTCACCTTGTCGAGCGGCACGCCCACCACCAGCTGGAAGCCCAGCCCCCGCCAGGCCTGCACGGCACGACCCGCGAACTCGGAGTCGGCCTTGACGAAGCCCTCGTCGAGGAAGACCGGGGCGAAGCGGGGCCGCGAGCGCATCTCGTCGCCGAGGCGGAACCGCAGCGCGGAGCCGACGATGAACGCCACCAGCTCCTGGCTCTCTCCGCCGCTCTTCTCGCCGAGCGTGCGGTAGGTGGCCCGCAGCTCACCGGTGAGGTGGTCGTAGCGCTCGGCGCTGATCTCCACGTGCCGGCGCACGTCGAGCAGCCGGTCGCGGTCGCTGAGCGCCTCACCACCCTGGGCGGGTGAGCGCAGCTGGGCCATGAACCGGCTCAGCTGCTCGAAGCGCTGCTCCAGCTCGGCCTCGGCGAGCTCGGCGGTGGTGCCGGCGGAGAGTGCGCGCAGGTCGCGCATGAACACCTGCACGTGCGCCGGGGCGAGCCGCCGCAGGCGGATCCGGAGCCGGTCGCCGGTGGCGCCGAACTCCAGACGACGCAGGATGGCGTTGATCGGCTCCAGGCGGTCCTCGATCTCCTCGACCGAGGCGGCCATGGCGCCCACCAGCGGCACGAGGTCCTGCCCGCTCCACTCGGTGAGGCGGCGCCGCCACTCCGAGCGGCGCCCGGCCAGCCCGGTGCCGCGGATCTCCTCCAGGATGCGGGCGTAGTCGGCGTAGGAGTCGGCGGTGGCGCCCAGGTTGGGCGAGTCCCACTGGAACTTGTACATCCGGAAGATGCCGGCCAGCTCGTCCTCGGCGCGACGGATCTCGGCCTCGGCCTCGCCGACGGCCCCGCGCAGGCGCTCGGCGAGCCGGTGCGAGTGCTCGGTGAAGCGGTCGAGGTCGTCGGGGTCGGCCGGCTCAACGGCAGCCGCCAGCTCGGCGCGCAGCGCGGTGTCCTGCTCGGGTGTGAGCACTGCTCTGCCCGCGCGCTCCATCGCCTCCAGCCGGTCCTGCACGAGGTCCTCGGAGTCCACGAGCTCGAGGTGCTCCTGGCCCAGCCGGCGCTGCTCCTGCTCGAGCCCGAACCGACGAGTCCGTGTGGCGTCGAGCTGCTGCTCGAGACCGTCGATCTGGGCCTGCAGGGCCTGCAGCCGGTCGTCGGAGGTGAGGATGTCGCTGCGGCGCTGCTCGAGGTCGGCGATGCGGCGGTCACTGCCCACCACGTCGACGTCGTCGAAGCGCACCAGGGCGATGGCGTCGTGCGCCTGGCGGCGCAGGTCGCCCACCCGGGCGCGACGGTCCAGCTCGGCCAGGGCGGCGTCGACCTGCTGGAGCTGCTGCTCGAGGGCCACCAGCTGCTCGTCGATCTCGGCGATCGCCTCCTCGTTGGAGAAGCCGATGATGTTGCGCTGGTCGGAGCGGCCGTGGGTGCCGCGCCGCCCGTGCCGGGTCTGGCCGGCCTGCGTGACGCGCAGGCCCGGTCCCTCCAGGCCGGCGGCGTCGGGCACGCAGAGCGCGTTGCGGGAGGACTCGGCCACGTGCCGCTGCACCCAGCCGCGGAACGGGGACTCCTGGTGCAGCAGCTTGCCGGCCACCCGGTCGGGGTCCTGCGCGCCGGCGTCGGGCAGGTCGAGCTCGGCTCCCTGGAAGGTGATCCGCCCCGGCAGCCGCAGGCCGTCGATGGCGCGTGAGAACTCACCGAGCCGGTGGGCCGGCACCAGCAGCACCCGGGCGGTGGCGCCGAGAACGGTCTCCACGGCGGTGCGCCACTGCGCCTCGGCGGGAGGCAGGTCGATCAGCTCGGCCACGAACGGCAGCTCCTCGACACCGAGGCCGCTGGCCTGCGCGACCAGGGCGCGCATCTCGTGCAGGTGCGCGGGCACCCGGCCCGCGCGGTGCTCGAGCGACTCGCGCTCGCGGCGCAGCTCGCCCTGCCGGTTCTTCAACGGCACCAGCCGGTCGCGCACCTCGTCGCGCTCGGTGCGCAGGGCGGCCTGCTCGGCCTCGCCCGCGGCCAGCCGCTCGCGGGCGGTCTCCTGCAGCAGCGCGAAGGCCGCCGCGGACTCCAGCGCCGACTCCAGGTCGGGAGCGTCGGTCTCGGTGAGGCCGACGATGGGGTAGACCCGCTCCTCCAGCTCGGCCAGGCGGGCGGCACGCTGCTCGCGCCGCACCCGCTCGTGCTCGACCTGGGCGGCGAGCGCCTGCAGGTCGCCGCCGCCGGCCGCGCGGTGCGCCTCCTTGGCGGCCTCGAGGTCGGCGGCACCGCGGGTCTCCTCCGCCCGGGCCGCCACCAGCTGCTCGGAGGTCGCCGCCCGGCCCTGCCGGTTGCGCTCGGTGGCGGCGGCGAGCAGCCGCAGGTGGTGACGCAGCAGCCACAGCCGCAGCGGGGTGTCGCCGGTGGCGGTGACGCCGAACGCGTCGAGCTCGGCCAGGCGGTCCCCCGCACGGACGCGGCGCTCGTGCAGCGCGGTGATCGGCTCGAGCAGCTGCAGCTTGGCCTCCTCGGTGCGCATCGCGGCGTAGGCGGCGTCGAGGTCGTCGAAGTGCTCGATGGCGCGGTCGGCGGCCCCGTAGGTGGCCGGTCGCTCCAGGACCATGTCCTTGTACAGCTCGTCGACGCTGCGCACCTGGTTGCCGGCCTGGATGCGTGCGAGCAGTCGCAGCGCCTTGGCGCCGTCGCCGTTGGCACCGATGCCCAGTCGGGCGTGCAGGACCGCGGAGAACTCGGCGTAGGTGCGATGCACCCGCACCCCCGGGAAGAGCTTCTTGAGCGTCGTGGCGTGGAAGCGCTCGGGGACCGCGACCTCGAGGACGGCCAGGTCGAGGGCACCCTCGTGGGTGACCAGCTGCATCTGCACCTCGCTGGAGCGGGCGGCCCGCCGCGGCACGTAGTAGGTGCGCAGCGCGGTGAAGCGACCGCCGAGGTCGTTGACGAAGGTCATCGCCACCGCCCCCCAGGTGTCGGCGCCCTTGCCGCGCAGCAGCTTCTCGACCGGGCGGCCGGTGCGGGGGTCGTCGACGACGTCGACCGCACCCCGCAGGTAGCTGAGCAGGTTGCGCTGCCCCACGCCGCGAGCCCGGCCCGCGACGGCGTCGTTGGAGGCGCCGTTGAACTTGGTGTCCGAGGGCATCATCAGCGCCGTGTAGGCATCGAGGATGGTGCTCTTGCCGACGCCGGAGGCACCGCTGATCATCGTGGCGTCGCCACCCAGCGGCACCGCGGTGAGACCGCCGAAGCCGCCCCAGTTGACCAGCTGCATCAGGCTCGCGCGCCACTGGACGGTGCCGTCGGCCGGGGTGGCGACCTCGGCGCGGTCGAAGAGACCCTCGCCGGTCTCGGCGTCCAGCTCGGTCTCGAGGTCGATGCTCATCGGGCCTCCTGCGGCTCGGGCTGGTCGGCGGGCTCCTCGAACAGGTCGGCCTCCGCCGCCGGCGCCGCCTCCGCGGGCTCGGCCCCGTTGGCGCGGCGCAGCGCCTCGAGCAGCTCGGCGAGCACCTCCAGCGGCAGCAGCGGCTCCACGGCCTCGCTGATCTCGTAGCGGTCGTCCTGCGGCGCACCGATCAGCAACCCCGCCTTGATGACCCCGGCCACCGCGTTGCGCGCCCGCTTCTCGTCGCCAGCCTCGTCGGTGGCGTGCGCGGGGCGGAAGCTCTGCACGTGGTCGAGGATGTCGTCGCGGTCGACGAAGACGCGGGCGTCGCCGCTGGCCAGCCCGGCGCGCAGCCGGTCGCGCAGGTGGACGAGCACGAGCGTCTCCTCGCGCGACCACGCGGCGTCGTAGAGCAGCGTCGGGAACCGGGCGCCGGTCTCGGAGGTGGCCTGGCGCTTCCAGGCCACCTCGCGGACGCGGTCGACCTGCAGCTCGAGGAAGAGGTCGTTGAGGCGTGAGCGCAGGACCCGCTCGTGCTCCACCAGCACCTGCCAGTCCCGCGGGTGGGTGCGCGCGGAGATGAAGCGTTGCTTGAGCAGCGCCACCAGCGCGACCCGCTGGGCGTGCTCGAGCCCGCCCTCGTCGCCCTCGAACAGCGAGACCGAGCGCTCGTCGAGCGGGGCGAGGTCGTCCTCGTCGGGGTGCGTGCCCAGCCCGTCGTCGAGCCCGTCGTCGAGCCCGTCGTCGAGCAGGTCGGTGTGGTCGGTGTCGGTGCTCATGCGTGCTCCGGGTGGTGCTGGCCGGTCAGGTCCAGGTCGGGGTCGGGCAGGTCGGTGCGCGGCACCGCGAAGGTGCGGCGCGAGCCGTCGGGGCGCACGGCGCGCCACTGCTCGGCCTCGCCCGCGGCGTCCCAGCCGTGCTGCGCGGCCAGGTGCAGCAGCCCGAAGATCTCCACCGGACGGCGCAGCGAGGGCTCGAGTCTCTCGAAGAGCTCGCCCAGGGAGGCGGCCGGGTGCAAGGAGTGCAGCGCCTCCTCGAGCCGGCGCCGCAGCGGCGTGAGCTGAGGGCCGCCCTGCGCCTTGAGCTCGGCGAGCGAGAGCCCCGGCGCGGCCTCGCCGGAGGTCGTCGCGATGGGCTCGGGCGGGGTGTCGTCGGCCGGGTCGTGGAACCGCTCGCGCAGGTGCTCGACGCCGACGCGGGCCGGCAGCAGCGCGACGTCGTGGGTGGCGCGCGGACCCGTGGTGGCCATCCAGGCCATCAGCTCGGACTCGACCTGGCGCAACACCTGCTCGAGCTCGCGGTCGCGCACGGCGTCGTGGCTGACGATGTACTCCTTGAGCGTGGCGGTGACCCGCGAGCGCTGGGTGAGCACCCGGTCCAGGCCGTCGCGCACCAGGCGCACGGTGCCGCGCAGCTCACCCCGGTCGGCCTCGCCCAGGATCCGGTCCGAGACCGGGTGCTCGAGCAGCGCCGTGAGGTCCTCGCGCAGCTGGGTGACCAGGCCGTCGTCGCGCAGCAGCGCGAACGCACCCTCGAACGCGCGGCCCTCGTGGGTGGCGGTCAGCAACGCGTCGGCGCGGTCGAGGTAGTCGTCGATCACCTCGCCGGCGGGGCGGTCCTCGGCCCGGAAGGAGGCCAGCACCTCCGCGCGGATCTGGGCGAAGCGCTCCTCGACCCGGGCGAAGTCACTGGGCAGTGCCGAGATCAGGGAGAGCAGCTCGGTGAAGCCCTCGAGCATGTAGTCCTCGGTGGCGCTCACCATCTCGGCGCCGTCGACCAGCCGGTCGCGCTCGGCCTGCAGGCGGGCGATCTCGGCGTTGAGGATGCCCACCCGGGCCGACCGGTCGGGGTTGGCCTCGGCGTTGAAGCGCCGGACGGTGGAGAGGATCGTGGCGATGCGGTGCTCGCTGAGCGTCGCGCGGTCGCGGGTGAGGTTCTTGACCAGCTCGAGCGCCTGCTGGGCGTGCGAGGTGAGCGCGTACACCTCGTGACCGGCGTCGTCGAGCGAGCGGACCAGCCACTGGCCGCGCATCCAGCGCTGGCACAGGTCGCGCCCGCTGCCGCTGGGCAGGTCGCCCTCGGGCTCACCGGCCAGGCGCACCTGCGCGAGGTGGTCCTCCACCTGGGCGTGCAGCCGTGCGGTGGGGATGGGGGTGTTGCTGCGCCCGAAGGCGGCCCGGAAGACGCTGATCACGACCGGCGCCTGACGCTGGTGCAGGAGGGTGAGGGTGGGCTGGGCGAAGGCGTCCTTGACGCGCGCCAGCTCACCGGCGACCTCACTCATCGCGACACCCCTCCCTGACGTCCGGACTGCGGCCTCGGCGCTCCGGTGCCCTCCCGGAACGGTGGGCATCGTTCCACGCGCCACCGACGGTCCGCAGACCCGGTGGCGACTTATCTGTAGTACTTTGGTCAAGTTACTGATTAACAGAGTCCACTCCCCAGCAGGAGGAACACATGACCCGACAGCTCCACCTCGGCGGCTTCATGATCGCCAGCCAGGTGACCCACTCGCACGCCGCCTGGCGCCACCCCGCCTCCGACCCCGACTTCCTGGCGCCCGAGTACTACCACCGGATCGGTCGCATCCTGGAGCGCGGCACCTTCGACTTCGTCTTCTTCGCCGACCTGCTGGCGGTGCCCACCAACTACGGCGGGGACTACCGGGAAGCCGTCCGGCGCGGCACCCAGGCCAGCGCGACGCTGGACCCGAGCCTGGTCGCCACCAGCATCGCGGCGGTCACGCGGAACCTCGGCGTCGCGATCACCAAGAGCACCACCTACTTCCATCCCTTCGAGCTCGCGCGCATCTTCGCGACGCTCGACCACCTCAGCCAGGGGCGCGTGGCCTGGAACATCGTCAC
The DNA here is from genome assembly GCF_039542785.1 of Nocardioides nanhaiensis. NCBI lineage: Bacteria > Bacillati > Actinomycetota > Actinomycetes > Propionibacteriales > Nocardioidaceae > Nocardioides > Nocardioides nanhaiensis. The sequence goes on along the minus strand of NZ_BAABIM010000005.1, from coordinate 233,410 downwards.
CTCCCTGAGCTCGGGCGAGGCGCGCAACTTCGGGCTCGAGCAGGCCCTCGACCACGACCTGCGCTACGACCGTGCGCAGGAGTTCGTCGAGGCCGCCATCAAGCTCTGGGACAGCTGGGACGCCGACGCGCTCGTGCAGGACAAGGAGTCCGGGGTGTTCGCCGACCCGGCCAAGATCCACGCCGCGGACCACGACGGGCTCTTCTACAAGACGCGCGGCCCGCTGCCGACGCCGCGCTCCCCCCAAGGGCGACCGGTCTTCATCCAGGCGGGGTCCTCGGGCAAGGGCAAGGACTTCGCCGCCCGCTGGGCCGAGGCGATCTTCGAGATCGACCCGACGCCCGAGGGCCGTCGCGCCTACTACGACGACGTCAAGAGCCGCGCCAGCGACGCCGGGCGCAACCCCGACCACGTGAAGATCCTGCCGGCCTTCGTCCCCTTCGTCGCCGAGACCGCCTCGATCGCGCGCGAGAAGCAGGCCTTCCACAACGAGCTGGCCGACCCGATCTCGGGACTCATGACGCTCTCGGTGCACACCGACCACGACTTCTCCCAGTACGACCTCGACATCCCGCTCGAGCAGGTCAGCGTCGGCGGCAGCCAGGGGCTCTTCGACCTCGCCAAGCGACTCTCGGACCGCGACAGCCTGACCCTGCGCGACGTGGGCAAGCTGTACGCCCAGGGCGTCATGCTCCCCCAGTTCGTGGGCACCGCCTCCGACGTCGCCGACCAGATCGAGGACGGGTTCCGGGGCGGCGAGGCGGACGGCTGGATGCTCTCCTGCGCCCAGTCGCCCGGCACGTTCAACGACTTCGTCGACCTGGTGGTGCCCGAGCTGCGCCGCCGCGGGCTGTTCCGCGAGTCCTACGCGGGCACGACCCTGCGCGAGCACCTCGGCCTCGCCGAGGCTCCGGCGCCGACCCTCGTCACCCGCTGAGCCCGCGCGCCGAGCAGGCCGGCTGCGCCCGTCGGGTCTATTGAGGACGGGTCGACCACAACGAACCGGTCTGGTCCAGCTCGCGCCGTTCGTGACGTGGAGGGTTTGTGCAACGTTACGATCCACGCCGGGAGTCCGGAGCGCCGAGGGGGGAAGCGCGATCGGACTCCCGGTAGGCCTCCACCGCTCTCCCAGTCCCCCCGTTCCACCCGCTCCGCCGCACCCTCCCTCGCCTGCCCCCCCGCTGCCTTCGCCGTTGGAGTTAGCCCATGACGCCGGGTATCCCCCTCCCCCCGCCCGAGCCCACCCGGCGCGCCGGGGCGTGGCACGTCGACCGTCGCACCCGCGAGAAGGAGCTGCTGGCCCAGCTCGCCGCGGTGCTGCGCCTCGACGAGGAGAGCGCCGCGTCGTCCGGCACCCAGGGAGCCCCCTCCGCGTCAGGGGGGTGACGGAGGGGACTCCACCAGCGGCGGCAGCCCCGCACGTAGGGGGGTGGTGACGCGGCGGCCTGGCGGTCAGGTACCCCCCGAGGGCACCCGGCAGCACGACCCCGCCCGACACCCGCCCGACACCCGCCCGGTCACACGCTGGCGGGGCCCCGCGGCATCGGCGCCCGCCACTGGCGACGGATCGCGAGCAGCCGCCACACCAGGCACACCGCGGCACCCGCCAGCGCCCCCTCGGTGGCCGCGGAGTCCACCCGCTCGGCCAGCACGGCCACGGCGGCACCGGCCAGCGCCGGCGTCGCGTACAGCTCGCCGCGGAAGACCACCGGCACCCGGCCCACGAGCACGTCGCGCGTCATGCCCCCGCCGATCGCGGTGATCATGCCCAGCAGCGCCGCCGGCAGCGGGCCCAGGCCGTACTCGACCGCCTTCAGGGCCCCCACGACGCAGAACAGCGAGAGCCCGAAGGCGTCGGCCACGTCGATGGCGCGCTCGCGTCGCCCTACCGCGGGATGGAAGACGAAGGTGAGCAGCCCGGCGGTCACCGGCACCAGCAGGTAGCGCCAGTCGGCGAGCGCGGCAGGTGGCACGGCGCCGATCAGCACGTCACGCAGGAACCCTCCGCCCAGGCCGGTCACGCCCGCGAGCACCAGCACGCCGAAGAGGTCGAGCTCCTTGCGGACCGCCACGAGCGCGCCGGCCACGGCGAAGACGAAGATGCCCACGAGGTCGAGGGTCACCAGGAGCGTGGGCACCGCCGCAGGCTATCCGCGGTCGGCGACCCGGGGTCCGCGGGCTCGCCCCGCGCGGTGCCGCTCCCCCGGCCTGCGGCTGGCGTAGGGTCGGGCAGAACCGCAGGCACCACCCTCCAGCACCCAACCGACCGCAGAGAGCTCACGATGGCCCACCTCACGCTCGCCGGGGCGAGCGACGACGGCCGCGAGCTCCGCCTGGTCGACGAGGAGGGCCGCGAGCACACGCTCCCGGTCACCCCTGCCCTGCGCTCAGCCCTCGGCGTCCCCGCCGGTGGGTCGTCACGTCCCGGCCCCCAGGAGCACCCCATGGACAGCGCACTGCGCCCCCGCGACATCCAGGCCCGCATCCGCGCCGGCGAGTCGGCCGAGGCACTCGCCCAGGCCGCGGGCTCGTCGGTGGAGAAGATCATGGTCTACGCGGGCCCGGTCCTGGCGGAGCGCGAGCACGTCGCCCAGCGCGCCATGGCCTCCTCGCTGCGCCGCGGCGGCGAGGGTGCCCGCACCCTCGGCGAGGCCGTCTCCGCGCACCTGCGTGCCCGCGACGTCGACCCCGGCGGTGTCGACTGGGACGCCTGGCGTCGCGAGGACGGGCGGTGGACCCTCATCGGCGGCTACGCCACCCCGGAGCGCCAGGGCATCGCCACCTTCAGCTACGACGTCCCCGGCAACTTCGTCACCCTCGAGGACGACGACGCCCGCTGGCTCGTGGGCGAGACGGTCACCGAGCCCGCCGGTGCCGTCGCGACCGCACCCGCGCACGACGACCTCTCGGCGCGACGCCGCAGGCTCGCCGCCGTCGCCGACGAGGTACCGCTGGGCAGCGACGTCACGCCCGGTGAGGAGCTCGGCGACGACGTGCTCGAGATCCTCGCCGACCCCGACCCAGCCCCGGAGCGCGTCGACGCCGACGCCGAGGAGCAGCCGGCCCTCGACCTCGGGCCGGCCGGCAGCGCCGCGACACCCGCCGGTCAGCCCGTCCCGACCGCGGACCGCGACGACGATCGCGACGCCACCGAGGACGAGCCCGCGGCGGAGGAGCCGCCCCGCCGTCCGGTGCAGAAGAAGCGCGGGCGGGCCTCGGTGCCGAGCTGGGACGAGATCATGTTCGGCGGCGGCGACCGCTGACCTGCCTGACCTGCCTGTCTGATCTGCCCCGGCTGAGCCTGCCGCGGAGGCCGCGGACGCCGTAGGCTCCGCCCATGTCCTACTTCGTGACCGGCGCCACAGGTTTCATCGGCCGCCACCTCGTCGAGCACCTGCTGGCCGAGCGCACCGGCGAGGTGCACGTGCTCGTCCGCGAGGGGTCCCGAGGTCGGATGGAGACCCTGCGCCGTCGCTGGGGTGCGGACGCCGAGCGGGTGCACCTGGTCACCGGCGACCTCACCGAGCCGGCGCTCGGCGTCGACCCCGCGTGGGTCTCCGAGCACGCCGGGTCGGTCGACCACTTCTTCCACGTGGCCGCCGTCTACGACATGACGGCCGACGACGCCACGAACGACGCGATGAACGTCGCGGGCACCCGCCACGCCATCGACCTCGCCGGTGCCCTGGGAGCGGGCATCCTGCACCACGTCTCCTCGGTGGCGGTCGCAGGCGAGTTCCGCGGGATGTTCGACGAGTCGATGTTCGACGAGGGGCAGACCCTGCCCTCGCCCTACCACCGCACCAAGTTCGAGTCCGAGCAGCTGGTCCGCGACCAGACGCAGGTGCCGTGGCGCGTCTACCGGCCCGCGATCGTCGTGGGGCACTCCGAGACCGGCGCCATGGACAAGGTCGACGGTCCCTACTACTTCTTTCCGCTGCTCAAGGCCATGCGCGACGTGCTGCCGGGGTGGCTGCCGCTGGTGGGGGTCGACCTGGGGCAGACCAACGTGGTGCCGGTGGACTACGTGGTGCAAGCGATGGACCACATCGCGCACCTGGCCAACCGCGACGGCGAGGCCTTCCACCTCGTCAACCCCGAGCCCCAGCCCACGGTCGACGTCGTCAACGCGCTCTGCGCCGCTGCCGGCGCACCTCGCTTCGCGGTGCCCGTGGACCTCGGCTCACGCGGCCCCCTGGCCCTGCTGCCGCGCCAGCTGCGCCCGGGCAACCTCGCCCAGGGTCTGCTGCGCAACCGCGCCGTGCAGGCGCTGCTCGACCAGACCGTCGGCCGGGCCGGCATCCCCGCAGAGGTGCTGGCCCACACCGGTTTCCGCCCGGTGTTCGACTCCCGACGCACCGAGCGGGCACTGGTCGGCTCCGGCGTCGCCGTGCCCGACCTGGAGTCCTACGCCCGCACGCTGTGGGGCTACTGGGAGGAGAACCTCGACGAGAGCACCGGTCGCGACCCCAAGATCAGAGCAGCGCTCTCGGGCAAGCACGTCGTCATCACCGGAGCCTCCTCCGGCATCGGCCAGGTCACCGCCCTGAAGGTGGCGCAGGCGGGCGGCGTGCCCGTGCTGGTGGCGCGCGGCAAGGACAAGCTGGAGGAGACCAAGGCGACGATCGAGCTGCGCGGTGGCAGGGCGCACGTCTACGCCTGCGACCTCTCCGACCTCGAGGCCATCGACGCGCTCTGCGAGCAGCTGACCCACGACCTGCCCTCGGTCGACGTCGTCGTCAACAACGCCGGGCGCTCCATCCGGCGCTCGCTGCGGCTCTCGCAGGACCGCTTCCACGACTTCGAGCGCACGATGCAGCTCAACTACTTCGGCGCCATCCGGCTGGTGATGGGGCTGATGCCCGCGATGCACCGCCAGAAGTCCGGCCACATCGTCAACATCTCCTCGATCGGCGTCCAGACCAACCCGCCCCGGTTCTCGGCCTACGTGGCCTCCAAGTCGGCACTCGACTCGTGGAGCAACGTGGTGGCCTCCGAGGTCGTCGGCAACGGCATCACCTTCACCAACATCCACATGCCGCTGGTGCGGACGCCGATGATCGCGCCCACCAAGCTCTACGACAAGTTCCCCACCATCTCACCGGCGCAGGCCGCCGACTCGGTGATCCGCGGCATCGTCGACAAGCCGCACGAGATCAACACCCTGCTGGGCAACGCCGGCGCCATCGCCCACACGGTGGCCCCCAAGGCAGCCTTCCGGGTGCTCAACATGGCCTACCACGTCTTCCCCGACTCCGCAGCCGCCAAGGGCGCCGTCGGCTCCGGCGAGGCGGGTGCGCGCGAGAGCGAGCAGATCATGCTCGCCCGGCTCTTCAAGGGCGTCCACTGGTGAGCGAACAGTGACGCCGCGAGGAACGAGCGGCGTCACGTCGTTCGCGAAGGTCGAGTAGCCGGCGCGGGTGAGGAACGAACCCGCGACCCGGCGTACCGAGACCCCCGCATGCGCGAGAACAAGACCGAGCAGGCCCCTCACCGGAGGGCGCCCGGCCGACAGGGATCTCGGTACGCCCCGTCCCTCGTTCCTCGGGACGGCGCTACTCGATCACCGGTAGTGGGACTCGTTCACCGGGTGATCAGCCCCGCTCGACCGGGCGCTCGGGATCGGAGACCCACCCGCTGAAGCTGGGCGCGTAGAGGGCCGCGGTGACGCCGATCAGCTCCATGGCCAGCAGGTCGTGGGTGGCGGTGACGCCGGAGCCGCAGTAGGCGGCGACGGACTCCTCGGGGGTCACGCCCTCGACGGCGTAGAGCGCCGCCAGCTCGACCGGGCTGCGGAAGCGGCCGTCGGCGCGCAGGTTCACCGAGGTGGGCAGGTTGACCGCACCCGGCACCCGACCGGCCACCGGGTCCGCGGGCTCGTGATCGCCGCGGTACCGCTCGGGCTCGCGGGCGTCCACCAGCACGTCGACGGCGGTGGCCGCCTGGGCATCGACCACGGGCAGACGCCCCGGTCCGGGCTCGAAGTCGCCCGGCGGCACCAGCACCGCGCCGGTCTGCACCGCGCCGCCGTCGGCCACCCACGCCGACCACCCGCCGTCGAGCACCCGCACGCGGTCGTGCCCGTGGTGGCGCAGCAGCCACCAGGCGCGCGCCGCCGCGCGGCCCTGCCAGTCGTCGTAGACCACGACCGGCCGGTCGGCACGCACGCCGGCCCGGCGCATCGCGGCGCCGAAGGCCTCCAGGGTCGGCAGCGGGTGGCGCCCGCGCTCGTCGACCGGTGAGGCGGCGGGGGCGGCCAGGTCGCGCTCGAGGTCGACGTAGGCAGCGCCCGGCACGTGACCGGCCGCGTGCGCCTCCGCTCCCGGGGGCCCGCCCATGCGCCACCGCACGTCGAGCACGGTGACGGCATCGCGCTGCCCGAGCAGCTCGTCGAGCTCGGCGGTGGAGATGAGCGGGGAGGCCATGGCCCCCATCCTGCCAAGCGACCCGGCGTCAGCCGAAGGGCAGCGGGTCGGGCGCCAGGCTGACGGCGTGCGCCCGCGCGGCGGTCAGCCTGCGCCGGTGGTGCTGGCGGCACAGGACCTCGTAGGCCACCTCGGCGGGCGGACCTGCGTGGTCGTCGACATCGCCCACCACGATCACCTCGCCCTCGGTGACCATGACGCCGTCCTCGGTGCGCGCGTTGTGGGTGGCACGCTTGCCGCACCAGCACAGCGCCTCGACCTGGAGCACCTCGGTGCGGTCGGCGAGCTCCACCAGCCGGGCCGACCCGGGGAACAGGCGGGTGCGGAAGTCGGTGAGGATGCCGAAGCAGAACACGTCGATCTGCAGCTCGTCGACCACCTTGGCCAGCTGGTCGACCTGCTCGGCGGTGTAGAACTGCGCCTCGTCGCAGATCAGGTAGTCGATGCGGGCGCCGCGGGTCAGGGCGTCGACGGCGTAGCGCCAGAAGTCCAGGCCGTCGTGCACCTCCTCGGCGTCGTGGGTCAGGCCCAGGCGGGAGGAGACGACGGCCTCGCCGGCGCGGTCGTGGGAAGTGAAGATGCGACCGACGCGGCCGCGTGCAGCGTGGTTGTGGTTGGTCTGCAGGGCCAGCGTCGACTTGCCCGAGTCCATGCTCCCGGTCCAGAAGGTCAGCTCCGCCACCCGCGCATCCTGCCACCTGCACCCCTGGTCGGTGGCAGTCCGTGGGTGGTAGGCAGGGGCGATGGACGCGCAGCCCACCACGCCAGCGCCCGAGCACGCGACGACGGCGTCGTTGCTGCTCGCCCGCGCCGAGGACGACGCTCCCGGTCTGCTCTTCGAGGAGCGCACCTGGTCCTGGCGCGAGGTGGTGGCCCAGGGTGCGGTGCGGGCCGCGTGGCTCACCGCCGAGCGCCAGCGCACCGAACCGCGCTCGGAACGCCCCTGGCACGTCGGGGTGCTGAGCGACAACACGCCGGAGTACCTGTTCCTGCTGGTGGGCGCCGCCCTGAGCGGAGCCACCCTCGTCGGGGTCAACCCCACGCGGAGGGGCGCCGGCCTGGCCGCGGACCTGCGAGCCACCGACGTCGACCTGCTGCTGGTCGACCCCTCGCACTCTCTGGCGCTGGACGGCGTCGACCACGGCGCGCGCCGAGTGGTGATGTTGGACGGCGACGACAGCGAGACCGGGGAGGGTGAGCACGCCACCGCCCTGGCCACCCACGCCCACGCACCCGTCGCGCCGTCGGCCGCGGCGCTCGACCCCACGACCACGCTGATGCTGCTGTTCACCTCGGGCTCGACCGGCGCCCCCAAGGCCGTGGTGTGCTCCACGGGGCGCTTCGCGGTCCTGTGCCAGCTCACCCCGCTGCGTCTCGAGCGCGACGACGTCGCCTACAACGCGATGCCGATGTTCCACGGCAACGCGCTCATGGCGTCCTGGGGTCCGTGCCTGCCTGCGGGTGCCACCTGGGCGCTGCGGCGCCGCTTCTCGGCCTCGGGGTTCCTCGAGGACCTGCTCTCCACCGGCGCCACCTACGCCAACTACGTCGGCCGCTCGCTGGCCTACGTGCTGGCGCAACCCGAGGACCCCCGCGAGGCCTCCACCCGGCTGCGCTTCGTCTTCGGCACCGAGGCCTCGGCCCGCGACCAGGGCGAGTTCACCCGTCGCTACGGCTGCCCCGTCGTGGAGTCCTACGGCTCCTCCGAGGGTGTCTGCTCCATCCGCCGCACCGCCGAGACGCCGCCCGGTGCCCTGGGGGTTCCCGGCCCGGGTACCCCGTGCGAGGTCCGCGCACCCGACGGCTCGGTCTGCCCACCCGCCCGTCTCTCGCCCGAGGGACGGTTGCTCAACGCCGACGAGGCGGTCGGCGAGATCGTCGCCGTCGGAGCGGCGGCGCGCTTCGAGGGCTACTACGCCCACCCGGCGGCCACGGCCGACAAGGTCCGCGGCGACGACGTGCACACCGGCGACCTGGCCTACGTCGACGAGCAGGGCTGGTTCTGGTTCGCCGGGCGCACCGCCGACTGGCTGCGCGTGGACTCCGAGAACTTCGCGGCCGCCCCGGTGGAACGGGTGCTGGCGCGGCTGCCCGGCGTCGCGCTGGCGGCGGTCTACCCGGCGCCGGATCCCCGCACCGGTGACCGGGTGATGGCCTGCCTGCAGCTCGACGACGCCTCGGCCGAGCGTGGCCTGGACCCGGCGGCGCTCGCCGCGTTCGTCGACGCCCAGCCCGACCTGCACGCCAAGGCACGCCCCACGCTCGTGCGCGTCAGCCGGCAGCTGCCCGTCACCGCCACGCGCAAGGTCGACAAGCCGCGCCTGCGCCGCGAGCTGTGGACCACCGCCGACCCCGTGTGGGAGTGGGACGCCGCCGCACGTCGATACCGGCCCCTCGACGACGTGCGCCGGCGCGCGCTCGAGGCCGCCTTCGCCGAGCACGGGCGCGAGGGTGTGGTCAGTCGACCAGCACTGGGATGAGCATCTCCGCAGGCGTCAACGACCCGTGCAGCCCCACGAGTGAGTGCTCGTAGGGGAAGTGGGTGGTGGAGACGACCGCGAGGTCGCCCCGGCAGGCCACGACGACGTCGCCCAGGCGCGGCAGCACGGCGGCGTCCACGGCACCGAACCACCCGCGCCGCACCGCGTCCTCGCGGCTCAGCACGTCGGCGCGCTCGCCGAGCACCGCCGACCACGCGGCGACGACGTCGTCCTGCGCCCCCCGCCGGCAGTACAGGTGCCGGAAGCGCGCCTCGCCGCCCAGCAGGCTGACGCCGTCGGAGAGCTCGGCGTGGTCGTCGACGTCGACGCGGCTGCCGGCCGGCGAGTCGACCATGCCGTGGTCGGCCACCACCACCAGGCGCACGTCGGAAGGCAGCGCCTCGCGCAGCTGCTCGGCTTCGGCGTCGATCATCGAGAGCTGCATGAGCCACTGGCTGGAGGCCACGCCCCACCGGTGCCCGGTCCAGTCGAGGTCGGCGTCGTAGAGGTAGGTGAGCGAGGGCCGCTCGCGGGCGGCGTGCACGGCGGCGGCGATCCGCTCCCCCACCTTGTCGGCACCCACGAACGTGGCGCCGCGGTGGGCGGCGACGGTGAGGCCGGTGCCATCGAAGGCGCGCTGGTTGACCACGGTGACCGAGGCGCCGGCGGCACGCAGCGTGCTGAAGGCGGTGGGATGCGGCTGCCACTCGAGCGGGTCGACGTCGCGGTCCCAGAAGAGGTGGTTGAGCAGCTCGCCGCTGCCGGGCACGCGCGCGGTGAAGCCGACCAAGCCGTGCGTGCCCGGGGTGAGCGCCGTGCCCAGGGAGGTCAGACTGGTGGCCGTGGTGGAGGGCACGCCCGCCGTCATCGGCTCCTGCCCGTGGTCACCCGCCAGGAGCGAGGCCAGGTAGGGCGCGGCGTGCGCGTGCCGCTCGAGCAGCTGCGCCCCGAGACCGTCGACCAGCAGCACCACGTAGGCCGAGGCGGGCGGCAGCTCGAGGCCGGTGGGCCCGGGCACGCCGAGTCCCAGGGCGCGTCCGACCGCCGGCAGGACGTCGCCCAGCGAGCGGTCGCCGTAGCGCGGCTCGACGAAAGCGGCCTCCGCGGGGGTGGTCACCGTCGGGTCAGCCGGCGTGCGTGCGGGCCGAGAGTGCGTCGGCGAAGGCCAGCAGGCCGTTGACGGCGTCCGTGCCGTCGGCCGCGGCGGAGACCCGCAGCGAGAAGTCGTCGGAGCTCAGCACCCCGGTGTAGCCGTGGTCGGCGTCGCACTCGGGGTCGCTGCAGCCGGCCGGCTCGAGGTCGACGCGCGCCACGCCGCCCCAGCCGATGGTGAGCACCGCCTCGGCCGGGCGCTTGGGGCCCGAGGTCGGGTTGGCGGTCATCCGGGTCACCACCACCGAGGTGATGGAGCTGAGCCGCACCGACTCGGTGGAGGTGGAGGTGTAGGGCTCGGGCAGCAGGTCGTCGGGGGCGTGCTCGTCGGTGTGGGCCAGGATCAGCCGGCTCGGCGTCAGCACGACGACGCTCTGGTGACGACGCACCTCGTCGCGCTCGAAGGTGGGCTCGTGGTGCACGAAGTACGCGGCGACGGGCTCGCCGCCGACCGCGCCCTGCACGCCGTCGGCCACCACCTCCGGGTAGTAGCCCGTGCGGTCGATGGCGCGGCGCAGATCACGACTCTGGTCGTGCTCGTCGTGGACCTCGGAGGGGCGCTGGGACCTCGGCATGCGGCTCAGTGTGTCACCGACCTCACGCGTCCGCGGCCACCAGGGTGGCGCCCAGCCCGATCATCATCACGCCGCCCGCGGCGCCCAGGTGGTCGAGGCGCTGCGGCTCCCGGGCGAACCAGTCGCGCGCCCGACCGGCTGCCAGGGCCCACAGGCTGTCGGAGCAGACGGCGAGCAGCCCGAAGACCAGCCCGAGCAGGGCCACCTGCGGCGCGGCCGCGGCGCCGGGGTCGGTGAACTGGGGCAGGAAGGCCACGAAGAACACGATGGTCTTGGGATTGGTGACGCCCACGGTGAACCCCGTGGCCAGCGAGCGACCCGTGCGCTCGGGAGCGCGCTCCCCCGCCAGCAGCGCCGCCCGCGCGTCGCCCCGGTGCCGGATCGCCTGCACGCCGAGGTAGACGACGTAGGCGGCGCCGGCCACCTTCAGCACGGTGTAGGCGGTGGCGCTGGCCGCCACCACGGCGCCCAGCCCGACCGCCACGCACAGCACCTGCACCACCAGGCCCAGCGCGTTGCCCACGACCGAGAGCAGCGCGTCGCGCCGCCCCACCGTGAGCGCACGACCCAGCGTGAACAGCAGGCTGGGCCCCGGCACCTGGATGAACAGGATGCTGGCCACCAGGAAGGCGGCCCACTGGCTGTGGCTGGGCATGGGCCAATGATGGCGGCTGGCGGCACCGCCTCGCACCGGGTTTCGGGCTGCGGGCGGCGGGCTGCGGTGCGGTCGGTGTCTTGTGCTGGGTGTGGGCGCGCGCCGCGTAGCCGTCCGACTCTCGCCGTCAAGGAGCTCCGCTGCGCTCTTCCCGCTACGCGGTCGGCTCCGCCGATCCTTGACCGCGAGCCTCGGCCGGACGGCTGGGGCGGCACTCAGGGGCAGCGGCTCCGCCGCCGCCCCGCAGGGCGCGGGCCCTCCGGGCCCGCACCAGGCCCTGATCGGGTCATCTGTCTCGGGATGCGGGACCAACCGGGGACTTGTCGGCCCGTTGTGCAGCTTGTCGGCCAACGCGTTGGCCGACAAGTGAGGGTTCGGGCCGACAAGTCCGGTCCGGGTCTCACCACGCGGGACAGGGGCGGGCCCGGAGGGGCCCGCGCCTGGAGGGCGGCGGCCTGCCGCCGCCCCAGTGCCGGCCAACAGCACGGCCGACGAGGCTCGCCGTCAACGGATGGCCGCAGGCCACCGCGAAGCGGCCGAACGCAGTGAGGTCCTTGACGGGGAGACCGGCCGTGCTACCGGCGCGGGCACATCCACCACAAGACACCGACCCGGCACAACAGTCACTCAGCCCGGGATGGTGTCCACCAGGTCCGGCATCCGCCGCACGAACGAGTCGGGGCGGTCATTGACGGGCGCCACCTTGACGGCCGCGGTGAGCACCGAGGCGCCGGCGCCGCCGGCGAGCACCAGCGGCAGCTGGCAGTGGGAGACCTGGGGCAGGTCGTTCTGCAACTGGGCGACCCGGCTGATCAGCCGCTCCAGCTCGCCGACGTCCACCGGCTCGGAGCCGCGGTAGCCGAACAGCATCGGGGAGGCCTTCACCTCGCGCACCATGGCGGCCGGGTCGCGGTGGCCCAGCGGCGGGATCCGGTAGGACTTGTCGGAGAGCAGCTCGATGATCGGGCCGGCGATCCCGAAGGAGATCACCGGGCCGAACAGCGGGTCCTCGATGCTGCGGACCGCCACCGGCACGCCCGGCGGCGCGGTGCGCTGCACCACGAACGCCGCGTTCTCGGGGCGGTCGATGATCTCGTTGAGCGAGCGCCAGGCGTCGCGCATCTGGGTCGCGGAGTCGATGTTGCGCCACACGTGGGCCAGGTCGGGGCGCTCCCGGTAGGACTCGGCGCTGGCCTTGAGCACGACGTCCCAGCCCAGCGCCTTGCCCGCGGCCTGCGCCTCGCGCAGCGTGCCCACGGGCAGCGACTCCCAGACCTCGATGCCGTAGGCGCCCAGCAGCCGACGGGTCTGCCCGGCGTCGAGCACGGCTCCCTCGGGGCTGGCCGAGAGCGCCTCCTGCACCACCGTGCGGGCGGCGTCGAGGTCGACGACGGCGGGGTCGAGCGCCGGGTCGTCGGGGGTGCGCAGCCACAGCGCGTACTCGACGACGCGCGCCAGCGCCCGCACCGCGGCCTCGACGGCCGGGTAGGAGGGCACCGAGCCGCGACCGGCCGTGGAGCCGGCGACGTCCGGCACCCGGAGCAGCTCGGGCACCCCCTCGGCACCCAGGAACGAGGAGACCAGCGGCTTGTCGGACTGCTCCCCCACTGCGGCCAGCACGTTGGCGACGTCCTCGCCGGAGACGTTGAGCGGCGGGATGTAGACCGCGATCACCGAGTCGATCTCGGGGTCGTCGATGGCGGCGTCGAGTGCGTCCTCGAAGTCCTCGGCCGTGGCCTCGGCGCCCAGCGAGACCGAGGAGCCGACCACCAGGTCGGCGGCCGCGGCGGCGTCGGCGGCCAGCAGGCCGAGCGCGTCGGAGTTGCCGACGACGGCGACCCGGCGCCCGCGGGGCAGCGGCTGGTGGGCGACCAGCTGCGCGACGTCGAACATCTCCTCGAGCGTGTCGACCTGGATGACGCCGGCCTGGCGGAACATCGCGTCGACGGCCTGCGCGGGCGCCTCGATGCGGCGCACCGCGTGCCCCATGGGCACACCCTGGGTGGCGCGGCCCGAACGGACCGCGATAATCGGCTTGCGCAGCGAGACCCGGCGCGCGATCCGCGAGAACTTGCGCGGGTTGCCGATGCTCTCCAGGTAGAGCAGCACGACCTCGGTGGAGTCGTCCTCCTCCCAGTACTGCAGCAGGTCGTTGCCGGAGACGTCGGCGCGGTTGCCGGCGCTGACGAACGTGGAGAGGCCCAGGCCCCGGTTGCGCACCTTCTCCAGGATGGCGGTTCCCAGCGCACCGGACTGGCAGAAGAAGCCTGCGCGGCCGCGGGCCGGCATGATCGTGGAGAGCGAGGCGTTGACCGAGACGCCGGGGTCGGTGTTGATGATGCCCAGGCAGTTGGGGCCGATCAGCCGCAGGCCGTAGGAGCGCGAGAGCCCCAGCAGGTGCCGCTGGCGCTGACGGCCCTCGTCGCCGGTCTCGGCGAAGCCCGAGGAGATCACGATCATCCCGTGCACGCCCTTGGCAGCACAGTCGAGCACGACGTCCGGCACGGCCTCGGCCGGCACGGCGACGATGGCGACGTCGACGTCGTCGGGGATGTCGTTGACCGACTTGTAGGCCGGCATGCCCGAGACGGCGGCCGCCGTCGGGTTCACCACGTAGACCCGGCCGGTGTAGGCGCCGGTGACCAGGTTGCGCACCAGCGTCTGGCCGATCGTGTCCTGGCGGCGGCTGGCGCCGATGATGGCCACCGAGCGCGGGTTGAAGAACCGCTCGATCGAGGCGGCCTCGGCGCGGTGCTCGCGCCCGCGCATCACCCCGATGGCGGTCTCGGTGGGGTCGATGGAGAACTCCAGCACCATGACGCCGTCCTCGTAGCCGCTGGCCACGTGGTAGCCGGCGTCGCGGAAGGTCTGGATCATCCGGTTGTTGTCCGGCAGCACCTCGGCGTGGAAGGTCTCGATGCCGCGCTCGCGCCCGGCCTGCGCCAGGTGCTCGAGCAGCAGCTGGGCGATGCCGCGGCCGTGGTGCTCGTCCTCCACGAGGAAGGCCACCTCGGCCTCGGGCTCCTCGGTCTTCGGGTCGGCGTCGTAGCGGCCGACGGCGATCATCCGGCCCTGGAGCAGGAGCACGAACGCCACCCGGCGCACGTGGTCGACCTGGGTGAAGCGCTTGACGTCGCGTGCGGAGAGCACCGGCATGGGCGAGAAGAACCGGTAGTACTTCGACTCGTCGGAGACGCGGGCGTAGAAGTCGACGAGCAGGGCGGCGTCCTCGGGACGGATCGGCCGGATGTGGGCGGTGCGGCCGTCGCGCAGCAGGACGTCGGCCTCCCAGTGCGTCGGGGCGGGGGGCGGCTCGTCCTCGCCCACCTCACCGCTCGGGGCGGGCTCGTGCGGGGTGGGGGGCGTGGTCACGGTGAAAATCTAGCCTGCGCCGAGGATCCCCGCGTCCTTCCGGGCGTGCCACCGGCAGCGCTGTCGGTGCCGGGCGGTTGAATGGCCCCCATGGCTCGCCGCTCCACCAAGCAGGACCTCCCCGACGACTTCGAGGAGCACATCCTCGACATCGACATCGGTGACGAGATGCGCGCCTCGTTCCTGGAGTACTCCTACTCGGTCATCTACTCCCGCGCCCTGCCCGACGCACGCGACGGCCTCAAGCCCGTGCAGCGCCGGATCCTCTACACGATGAACGACATGGGCCTGCGCCCCGACCGCGGGCACGTCAAGAGCGCCCGCGTCGTCGGCGAGGTGATGGGCCGCCTGCACCCGCACGGCGACGGCGCCATCTACGACGCCCTGGTGCGCATGGCGCAGCCGTGGTCGATGCGGCTGCCGATGGTCGACGGCCACGGGAATTTCGGATCTCCTGACGATTCTCCGGCGGCGATGCGGTACACCGAGTGCCGCATGGCGCCGCCCGCGGTGGCGATGACGGCCGACATCGACGAGGAGACCGTCGACTTCCGGCCCAACTACGACAGCCGCGAGCTCGAGCCCAGCGTGCTGCCCGCCGCCATCCCCAACCTGCTGGTCAACGGGTCGGCCGGCATCGCGGTCGGCATGGCCACCAACATGGCGCCGCACAACCTCGTCGAGGTGGTGCAGGCGCTGCGCCACCTCATCAAGCAGCCGAAGGCCGGCGTCGAGGACCTGATGCGGTTCATCCCCGGCCCCGACCTGCCCACCGGCGGCAAGATCGTGGGGCTCGAGGGCATCCGCGAGGCCTACGAGACCGGCCGCGGCACCTTCAAGATGCGCGCCACCGCCCGCATCGAGTCCATCGGGCGCCGCAAGGGCATCGTCGTCACCGAGCTGCCCTACGGCGTGGGCACCGAGAAGGTCGTCGAGCGGATCAAGACCCTCGTGCAGTCCAAGAAGCTGCAGGGCATCGCCGACATCAAGGACCTCACCGACCGGGCCAAGGGCCTGCAGCTGGTGATCGAGGTCAAGAACGGCTTCGTCCCCGAGGCGCTGCTCGAGCAGCTCTACCGGCAGACGCCGCTGGAGGACTCCTTCGGCATCAACAACGTGGCGCTGGTCGAGGGCCAGCCGCGCACGCTGGGCCTGGTCGAGCTGCTCCAGGTCTTCCTGCAGCACCGCTTCGACGTCGTCCGACGTCGCTCGCGGTTCCGCCGCGACAAGGCCGCGCGTCGCCTGCACCTGGTCGAGGGCCTGCTCATCGCGATCCTCGACATCGACGAGGTGATCCAGCTGATCCGCGGCAGCGACGATCGCGGCCAGGCCCGCGAGAAGCTGATGACGGTCTTCGAGCTCACCGAGCCCCAGGCCGACTACATCCTCGAGATGCAGCTGGGCCGCCTGACCCGCTTCTCGACCCTGGAGCTGGAGAAGGAGAAGTCCGAGCTCGACGCCGAGATCGAGAGGCTCGAGGCGATCCTGGCCGACGACGCCCTGCTGCGGAAGGTCGTCTCCGACGAGCTCGCGGAGATCGCCAAGACCTACGGCACCCCGCGTCGCACCGTGCTGCTCGAGTCCGCCGGCACCCCTGCCACCGCCTCCGCGGTGCCGCTCGAGGTGCCCGACGACCCGTGCTTCGCGCTGCTCTCCTCCAGCGGTCTGCTGGCGCGCACCTCCTCGGGGCGACCCGTCGGCGCCGGCGAGAACCGCGCCAACCACGACGTCGTCGTCTCCGCGGTGGCCACCACGGCCCGCGGCGAGGTGGGCGTGCTCACGTCGCAGGGCCGGCTGCTGCGGCTCGGCGTCCTCGACCTGCCGGTGCTGCCGCCCCAGGCCGACGACCCGCACCTGCAGGGGGGCCTGCCACTCACCGAGATGCTCGCGCTCGCCGCCGGGGAGCGCGCGCTGGCGCTGTGCCGGATCACCGCCGAGGGGCCCGGC
Source organism: Nocardioides nanhaiensis (assembly GCF_039542785.1). Lineage (NCBI taxonomy): Bacteria > Bacillati > Actinomycetota > Actinomycetes > Propionibacteriales > Nocardioidaceae > Nocardioides > Nocardioides nanhaiensis. Next base: position 216,804 of record NZ_BAABIM010000005.1, on the reverse strand, counting down.
CTGGCGCTCGGCACCCGCGAGGGCGTCGTCAAGCGGGTCAACCCCGAGGTGCTGGGTCGCGACGAGTGGCCGGTCATCGGACTGCGCGAGGGTGACGAGGTGGTGGGCGCCCTCGAGCTGGTCACCGGCGAGGAGTCGCTGTGCTTCATCACCTCCGACGCCAGCCTGCTGCACTTCTCCGCCTCCCTCGTCCGCCCCCAGGGCCGCTCGGGTGGCGGCATGGCGGGCATCAAGCTCGCCGCCGGCCAGCGGGTCGTGTGGTTCGGCGCCGTCGACCCCGCCGCGCCGGACGGCTCGGTCGTCGTCACGGCATCGGGCTCCTCCACGGCCCTTCCGGGCACCGAGCCCGGTGCCTTCAAGGTGACGCCGTTCGGCGAGTACCCGGCCAAGGGGCGCGCCACCGGCGGCGTGCGCTGCCACCGCTTCCTCAAGGGCGAGGACACGCTGGTGCTCGCCTGGGCCGGCACCGCGCCCGCCCGTGCGGCCGCCGCCAGCGGCGCCCCGGTCGAGCTGCCCGAGCCCACCGGCCGCCGCGACGGCTCGGGTGTGCCCGGCAGCCAGCCCGTGGTCGCCGTCGCCGGTCCGCTCGCCCCACGCCTGGCGCCGTTCGCCACCGCCGTGGAGTCACCCGCCGATGTGGAAGGCTGAGCGCATGCGCACCACGCCCGGAGCCCGTCGGGCCCGCTCGCCCCGCAGGATCATCGCCGCCCCGCTCACGGCCCTGGCCCTCGCCGTCGCGCTCACCGCGTGCAGCGGCGACGACGCCGGCGGAGGGGGCGGCGGCGGAGGCGGCGACGAGGCCACCGCCGAGGACCTGCTGGCCGACGCGGGCGACGCCTTCGGCGAGACCAGCGGACTGCAGCTGGCGCTCACCACCGACGACCTCCCCGAGGGCGTGACCGGACTCAGCGCCGCCGACGGCGTCGTCACCTCCGCACCGGCCTTCGAGGGCTCGATCACCGTCGTGCTCGCCGGCAACCCGGTGCAGGTGCCCGTGGTCGCCGTCGACGACGTCGTCTACGCCCAGGTGCCGCTCACCCCCGGCTTCCAGCAGGTCGACCCCGCCCAGTACGGCGCCCCCGACCCGGCCCAGCTGCTCGCGGCCGACGGCGGCTTCGTCACCCTGCTCGACCAGACCACCGACCTCGAGGACTCCGGCGAGGAACGCAACCCCGACGACCCCTCGCAGGTGCTGCGCACCGTCGCCGGCACCGTGCCCGGCTCGGCGGTCGAGAGCGTGATCCCCTCGGCCGAGGGTGACTTCGACGCCTCCTACGGCTTCGAGGACGGCGAGCTGCGCTCCGCCGACCTCACCGGCGTCTTCTACCCCGACACCGACCCGATGACCTACTCGCTGCGCTTCACCGACTACGGCACCGAGCAGGACATCACCGCTCCCGCGGTCCCGTGACCACCCCGGCGGCGGCCCCGATCGGGGGTGACCGGCGCCCAGCGCTGCTGCTGCTGACCCTGGCCGCCGTTGCGGTGGCCTTCGCGGCCGCGGACACCTACGTGGTGGTGCTGGCCCTGCCGGAGATGGTGGGCTCGGTCGGCATCTCCGCCGAGGAGCTGCAGCGGGCGGCGCCGATCATCTCGGGCTTCCTGCTCGGCTACGTGGCGATGCTGCCGCTGATCGGGCGCATCGCCGACCTGCGCGGTCGCACCCCGGTCCTGGTCATGGCCCTGGTGGTCTTCGCCCTCGGCTCCCTGGTCACGGCCCTGGCCTACGACCTGCCCTCGATGGTCACCGGCCGCTTCCTGCAGGGCGTCGGCGGCGGTGCCCTGGTGCCCGCCACGCTGGCGCTGGTGGCCGACCTCTACCCCGTGGAGCGCCGCGCGGTGCCGCTCGGTGTCGTCTCGGCCGTGCAGGAGGCCGGCAGCGTGCTCGGACCGGTGCTCGGCGCGCTGGTGCTCGCCGTCGCCGACTGGCGGGCGATCTTCGCGCTCAACCTGGCAGTCGGCCTGCTGCTGGCCGCGGCCATCGCCACGCTGCGCACCTCCGAGGGCCGGCCCGACCACGCCGCTGCCACGCGCCCGCCCCGCTACCGCGGTGGCCTGCCCGACCTCGTCGGGGTGGTCCTGGCGGCCGTGGCTCTCGCGGCCGGGTCGCTGGTCTTCGTGCGCCCGCGCTCCCTGCTCGTCGACATGACCTGGGGGCAGCTGTTCATCCCGGTCGCCGGCGAGGGCCGGTGGTTGACGCCGCTGGGCCTGCTCGCCGTCGTCGCGGCACTGCTGTTCGTGGTGCGCTGCGCCACCGCGCGACGCCCGCTCGTCGACCTCCCCTCCTGGTGGCGCAGCCTGCGCGAGGCCGACCTGCTCGGCGCCACCTGGCTGGCGCTCGGCCTCGGCGGGGTGATCCTCGCCTTCGCCACGGCCGACGTGAAGGTCGAGGTCTTCGCCGAGCAGGGCTGGTGGTACCTGCTGGGTGCCGGCGTCGCGTTCGTGCTCTTCGCCGTGCACCTGCGCCGGGCCCGCAACCCGCTGGTGCCCCGCGGCGCGCTCGCGGCGCGCGCGGCGTGGGGGTCGGTGATCGTCAGCTTCTTCATGGGCGCCGCGCTGATGGCGGCCGTGGCCGACATCCCGCTCTTCGCCCGCACCACCACCTACCGCGACTCCCAGCTGATGGCGGCGCTGGTGCTGGTGCGCTTCCTGGTGGCGCTGCCCGTGGGTGCCGTCGTGGGCGGTTACCTGACCCGCCGCTACAGCGCGGGCGCCGTCACGGCGGCGGGCATGGCGATGGCGGCCGCCGGCTTCGTGTGGATGACCCAGTGGGGCGTCGACTCCCTCGAGAGCCCGCTGGCCACCGTGCCGCTGGTGATCTGCGGCTTCGGCTTCGGCCTCGCGCTGCCACCCATCAACGCCGCCATGCTGGCGACGACCGCGGACGACGTGCACGGCCTGGCGAGCGCCATGGTGGTGGTGGCCCGGATGGTCGGCATGCTGGTGGGCATCTCGGCGCTCACGGCGATCGGGCTGCGCCGCTACTACCTCGAGCTGGAGCGCAACCCGCTCCCCACCGCCGCCGAGGTGTGCGGCGGTGGCTCCACCCGCTGCTCGGAGTACACCGACCTGCTCGCAGCCGCCGGCATCCCCCAGGAGCACGCGGTCTTCGCCGGCGCCGCCGTCTGCGCCGTCATCGCCGGACTGGTGGCCCTGGCGGTCTTCCGCGGCGCGGCCACCCGCGGCGTCGCCGCCTCCGACCTGCTGCGCACCGGCGGCTGACCGGCTGAGATCGGCGCCACATCCCACGGGCGGGGTCGCAGCGCTAACCTGCGCCGTGTGAGCGACGACTTCGACGACCTGCTGACCGCCAACCGCGCCTTCGCCGACACCTTCGCCCTGCAGGGCTTCGACGGCGTCGCCAAGGCCGGAGTGGCGCTGGTGACGTGCATGGACAGCCGCATCGACCCGCTCGGCATGGTCGGGCTGAAGCCCGGCGACGCCAAGATCTTCCGCAACCCGGGCGGGCGCGTGACGCCGCAGGCGCTCGAGGCGATCGTCCTCGGCGTCCACCTGCTCAACGTCGACCGCGTGCTCGTGGTCCCGCACACCCGCTGTGCGGTGGCCAGCAGCACCGAGGCCGAGCTGCGGCGCCGGGTCTCGGAGTCGGCCGGCCAGGACGCCTCGTGGCAGTCCTTCCCGACCGTCGACGACCAGGTCGACACCCTCAAGGAGGACGTCGCGAAGGTGCGCACGCACCCCCTGGTGCCGGAGTCGGTCCAGGTCGGCGGGTTCATCTACGACGTCGACACGGGGCTTCTGCGCCGCGAGGTCTGAGCCTCACGGCGCAGCCGCGCCCCTCGCCGGTGCTACTGGGTGGAGCTGTAGACCAGCGCGCCGAGCAGGAAGCCCACGACCATGCCCACGGCGGCCACCACCAGCGCGATGGTGGAGAGCTTCTCGCCGCGGGACTTGCCGATGCCGCCCAGGATCAGGCCGAGCGGGCCGAAGACGATCGGGAAGAACAGCACGGCGACGACACCGCACACGATGCCGATGATCGACAGCACGTTGGACTGGTTGGTCTGCGGCGGTGCGGGCTGGTAGCTCACGGGTTCTCCAATGCGGGATGCGGGCAGGTCGACGACCTGCCCTGTTCCTCCAGCGGTACCCCAGCGGCGCTCCACCACCACCCGAACCGTGGTCAGGTTCGCCGCGGTCGCGACGCCGCGCGCCACAGCAGGAGGACGGCGCCGTGCAGCACGAGCAGCAGTCCCAGCACGACCAGCAGGAGCGTGGTGCTCGAGCCGATGACCGCCTCGTTGCCCAGGTCGTCGTAGAACGTGTTCCGGAAGGCGTCGTGGTTGACGAACGCCGCCACGAAGCACAGGACTCCCCCGACGAGCAGCGCGGTCCCCAGGTAGCTGGCCAGGGCCAGCGCGGGGCGCGAGACGACCGTGGGATCCACGGGTCCGTGGGGCTCGACGGGGTGAGGGCTCATGGGTCGAAGACTAGGCATCGCGGTCGGCTGCCGACCACGCTGTGGCCGACGGGAGGCGAGGGCACGCCTCTCCACCCGGGTGCGGAGACGTGCACCTAGCTCTCCCCGGCCTGGTCCCGCACGTGGTCCGCCCAGGAGAAGCGCGGGACTCCGCCCGGGGAGAAGGCCCCCGGGGACTCGACCACCTTCGCCAGCAGCACGGCCTCCAGGGCCGCGTCGTCGGGCATCACCGCGTCGATCTCCTGCTGGCTCTCACGCTCCAGCGTCTCGGCCTCGGCCAGCCGACGCGTCCCGCCCGCCTCGACGGCGCTTCGCACCCGGCCCACGAGATCGGCGACCTCGCCGACGCCCAGCCAGAGGTAGGCGCTCGCGACCGCGTCGAGGTGCTCGCCGTCGCCCGCCTCGATCGCGTCCTCGACCGCCTTGAGGAGCCCGCCCCGCATCACCGTGCCGTGGAAGGACAGGGCGTGGTGGAGGGCGACGTCGCCGGGCAGGTCCGAGACCGGTTGCGGCAGCAGTGCCCGGTGCCACACCTCGTCGGCGCGCTCCGCGGGGTCCACGGTCCCCGCGGGGTGCACGGGTCCCCCGGGGCCCTCAGGCATCCAGCGCCTCGACGTCGACCTTGTAGGCACCCTGCACGATGAAGTACTTGTGTAACAAAGAGCACGCGGCGGATACGATGGTCCTCGTGCCAAACGACTCAGCGATCTACGTCCGCATCTCCGACGACAAGGAGGGCCTCGAGGCAGGCGTCACCCGCCAGACCGAGGACTCCCTGCGCCTCGCCGGACGCGACGTGCCGGACGACCTGCGCTTCAACGACAACGACATCTCCGCGTCCACCCGCAGCACGAAGGTCCGCCCGGCGTTCGCTCGGATGGTGAGCCTGATCGAGGCCGGCCAGATCAAGCACGTCTACGCCTACTCGTCGTCGCGCCTGACGCGTCGACCGCGCGAGTTGGAGGACCTGATCGTGCTGACCGAGCGGTACGGGGTCCTGTTTCACCTCGTGACGGGGCGCATCGACCTGCTGACAGCGGACGGTCGGATGCTGGCGCGGATGCTCGCCGCCGCTGACGCCGCCGAGGCCGAGCGGATCGGCGAGCGCGTCGCCCGCCAGAAGCAGCAGCGCGCGGAGAACGGACTCCCCCAGGGCGGCAGGTACGCCACGTTCGGTTTCGACCGCGCGTGGAACGTCGATGACGCGCAGGCGGCGAAGGTCCGGGAGGCGTTCCGCCGTCGCGCGTCGGGCGAGTCCATCGGGTCGATCTCGAAGTCGATCGGCGTCGGGCACGGGACGCTCGTCAACATCTTGAAGAACCCCGTCTACACCGGTCTCAGGCGCTACCGGGGCGAGGTCGTGGGCGAACTCCATGAGGGGTTCCCCAGGCTCGTAGATCGTGTCGTGTGGGACGCGGTCCAAGCGGTCGGGGAGGCTCCCCCGCCTGGGACGAACACCCGCAAGCATCTGCTGTCAGGGATCGCCCGCTGCAAGGTCTGCTCCGGCAAGATGAAGGGCGCGCCCGCGTCGGCCCGCGCGTCGCGCTACCGATGCGCGGCGACCTACGGCGGGTGCGGCAAGGTGTCGATCCGGTGCGACTGGATCGATGACCCCGTCGTGATCTCCGTCGTCGCTCGCGAGGTCTTCGACCGCAAGCGCGACGCCCCCGAGGAGGTCGCGCAGGACTTCGACGCCGAGGCGGACGAGGCGCGCGCGGAGATCGCTCAGGTGCAGGACGCCGTCACCAGCAAGCAGATCACCCTGGCGACGGCCCTCCCCCTTCTCGCGGCGGCGGAGCAGCGTCTCAAGGCGGTCGAGCGCCAGCGTCGGCAAGCAGCGGTGAACGCCGTCGACCCGAACTGGGCTCACCGCGACGCCCGCGAACTGTTTCAACTCAGCCTCGGCGAGATGCGCGCCCTCCTCGCGCGGCACCTGGACGCCGTCGTGATCGCGCCCGCCCCGACGAACGGGCGGAACTCGATCGACCTCACGCGGGTCGAGCTCGTCTGGAAGTCCGGCGAGGTCGAGCAGTTGCAGAACGGCGTCCCGGTGGTCGACGTCAGCGAGGCGGGCGACACCGTCGACACCTTGTACGGGGTTCCGATCAATCCTGAGATCACGTCAGACCGCCTCTGACCTGGGCAAACGCGCTCACTGTCCTCCTTCGACCCGCTGTTGTGCAGCGGTCGGCGTGCGAGCCTGGCGGCACCCAACCGAGAGAGAGAGAGAGAGGGGAGGTGAGGAGATGGAACTGATCTGGGAGCACCCAGGCGGCGGGTGCCGGACGTGCTCGACCGGCGTGGCCGTCAGCGACGCCCTGCCCTGGTGCGGCGACTGCATGCGCGCGAGCGTCCCGCCCGGGACGGGCGAGGAACTGCGGCAGTGGATGGCCGAGCGCACTGTGCGGCAGGCCGAGCGATACCTCAAGCGACACGCCTGATCGACTGCACAGACTGAAGTGCTTTCTCAGTCTCGTGCAGTTTTTTCGTTGTGATAGCGCGGAAAATGCGGCACATCGAAGAAGATCGAAGAAACTCTAGGATAACGTAGTACCTGCACGACATAACGACACGAAAACGACGCTCCGCTTTTACTACAGAGAGTTGTCAACCGTGTCGAATCTATTGTCGGTCAAAGAGACCGCTGAATACCTAGGCCTGAGCACCCGAACCGTCTACCAGATGATTCGGGATAACCGCCTGCCCGCATTCCGAGTCGGGAGTCAGTGGCGTGTACGCGCGTCGGACCTCGACCACATGTTCGCGCCTTCGAATATCGTTCGAGGTGACTCATGAGCGACTTTAAGTACCCGAAGGCCCACGTCGTCTCCGCCGTCTTTCGGCCGAGCAATGAGTACGGCGACTACCGCGTCGTGACGGTCGAGTGCCCGCTGTGCCCGAAGCGCCACAACCACGGCGCTGACCTTGGCAAGCGCGGAAGCCTCGGCCACAAGGCTCCTCACTGCGAGTCGAAGTACCGCGCCAGCAATGGCAACAACCCCAGCGGCTACGTCGTATGGGACGAAACGCCTATCCGCTCGTATGAGCGCTAAAGGCGAGAAAGCCCCCGACGCCGAGGAGGGCAAAGTTGTCGGGGGCTATCTCATGACACCTACACGATACGCACTACGTAAGAAAACCGAAGCTTTCAAACACAAGAAAGATTATATCCGATGAATAAGGACTACTTTGAAGTCACGGAGGCCGACATCGAGAAGATGTTCGGCGCTCCGGTCCCCGCAGAGGGGACGGTGGATCGCAAGTTGGCGGAGATCGCCGTACGACAGAAGGTGCGCGACGCCGAGGCGATCTCTCAGAAGGTGTACGGCCTGCGCCAGTCGCACGAGGCCAAGCGTGAGTTCTCGCAGGAACTGGCGCTTGAAGAATTCGAGGCACCGAACGTCGAGTTCTTGACGCTGGCTGAGCAACTGGCCGCACCAGAAGTGCCCCAGGAGTACCTGATCGACGGCTTGCTGATCGAGGGCGGAAACATGCTGCTCGCCGCTCAGAAGAAGTCAGGCAAGTCGACGCTGATGATGAACATGATGAAGTCGCTTTGCGACGGAGATCCGTTCCTCGGTCAGTTCGCGGTACGCCCACCTGACGGGCGCGTGGCGTGGTGGGACTACGAACTCGACCAGAACTACGCGACCAACATGCTCCGCAAGATGAACATTCGGACGCCGGAGCGCGCGTCCGCTCTCCACCTGCGCGGGTTCTCGACGCCGCTGATCGCTCCCGCCGTGCAGGACTGGGCCGTCGAGTGGCTGACCCGGCGGCAGGTCAAGGTCTGGATCATCGACCCGTTCGGCGCGGTCTTCACGGGCGAGGAGAACTCCAACGACGACGTGCGCGAGTGGCACAAGGCCGTCGACCTCATCAAGCGCCGAGCAGGGGTCTCTGAGGTCGTAGTGGTGACCCACACCGGGCACGGCGAGGCCGAGGAAGGCTTCGAGCGCACGCGAGGCGCGTCGCGCCTTGGCGACTGGGCCGACAACACCTGGGCCTGGTCCGGCTCCGGCCTTGCGAACGAGCGCGAGGGCGTGCCCGCGACCCAGCGGTGGCTCATCGCGGCGCAGTCGCGCGGCGTCGAGATGCAGAAGTGGACCGTCGACTGCGACACCACCGACTGGTCGCTGCGCGTCGTCGGCCAGGGAGGTCGCGTCGAGGCGACGAAGACCCGCATCCAGAGCGCGATCCTCGACGTCCTGCGCACGTCGACCGAGCCGGTGTCCGGCAAGGCCATCAGCAACGCCGTCACGGGCAAGGACGAAACGATCCGGAAGCAGCTAGCGGGGCTCGTCGAGTCCGGCGTCCTGACCGTCCAGGAGAACCTCCACGGTCGCGGCTCCTGGTACTCGATCCCCGACATCGTGCGATGAATCCCTTTGATGAATCCCGATGAATCCCGCCGGGATTCGTGGGGTGGTGGTGGTGAATCCCCCCCTTTAGGGGATTCACCCACCATCACCGATCCGACGAAAGAAACCAAACACCGAAATGAAGCCCCTCGAAATGAGCAACCACACGACAGTCCCCTGCCCCGCGTGCGGCGCACCCACGAGCCAGGCCTGCGACCGCCCTAGGACGTGCACAGACCGCATCTGGCGGGCGATCAACGCCTGGTGGTTGGGATACCGCGCCGAGACGCTGGCGGTCCCCTGTCCGGTCACCGCGTGCCGTGCGCCCATCAACCAGCCGTGCATCAACGTGCGACGCGGTGACTACCACGAACTCCGCTTGAAGGCGGCGTCAGCAGCGAGAGGAGGTGTCAGGTGATCACTCTCCTCGTATATGCCGGACTCGTGTTCGGCGCAGCAGCAGTAGGGACCGAAGTTGTACAGCAAGCAATTCAAAGCAAGAAGGGAAACAAGTAGATGAGCAACACAAGATTCAAGAACAAGAACAACAGCGCCAAGGTATTAGCAGTTCTTCGCTCCAGCAGGTACGGCGACATCGCTGGCTGCGTCGTAACCAGCGGGTCAATTCATGCGGACCGGCCGGTGACGTTGGTGCGGAACGGCGAGGTAATCGGCAGTGATCTCGCTATCACCACGATGAAGTACAACCTGGAGTCTCGTACGCACGCTGACGAAGAACAAGAGTTTGGCGTAACGCTCAACTTCGGCGGTGACATACACGAAGACGACGTCATCGAACAGTGAGTAGTAATTGGAAGGGCGGGTCAACATCAGCGTGGCGCAAGGTGCGCGCGCTGGTGTTGGCTCGCGACGGGTACGCCTGCCGCTTGCAGATACCCAACGTATGTACGGGCCACGCCACCCACGTCCACCACACGCAGTCGAGACGTGTAGTCGGCGACGATCCCAAGCATTTAATTGCAGCGTGTAAGGACTGCAACCTGGCGTATGGAGATCCCACTGCTGAGAAGTACGGCGATCCAATCCCAAGACCAGGAACAAGATGGTGAACACAATGACCGATGATCTGTATGAACTACCAGTGCGCGCTACAGCAGCGACGCTATGGGAAGCACTCAAAGAAGGCGAAAGCCACCTGCCCCCGCCCCTTCGAGTGATGGGATATTCGTTCGACTACACGCCTGGCTCGCCGGCGTTGATCGACACACCGGACGGCACGTGCATCGGGTACGTGGTGACGTGGGATAACAAGAAAAGGGCGCGCATCGTCGTCAGACATTCGCTGTAAACTGCACGGGTTTTTTCCTAGTACGGGCCACCCGGACACCTGCGCCCCGTGTTCTTTTTCACGCGCAACCAGTAAAACCTCGGATTATCGTTGATTAGTGAGTATTACCAGTCAAACCCCAGGACTGGTGGCAGCAGCACGCGAAACACTGCGAAACATCCCGAATGACCCGCAAGACACAGCGCTACGCGCGCTGTTGATCGCGTATTGCAACGAAGTAGACGCGGGCGCTCCGCTCAAGGATTACGGCAGCAAGATTCTGTCCGCCCTGAGCGCCCTAGAGGCCACGCCTCGCGCCCGCGCAGCAGCACGGACGGGTAATCCCGCCCACGATGACATCGAGGCGTTCTTTGGCGCCGCTGCTGGGGAGTGAGACGCCGCGGTTGTGGACGCAACCGCTGCGCGAACTCACCCCGGACACCAGCAAGGGCTTCGAAGTCATCGACTTCGCGGAACGCTTCTGCCGCATTCAGTTGATGCCCTGGCAGAAGTGGTGGCTCATCCACGCGCTAGAACTGTTGCCGTCCGGTGAGTTTCGGTTCCGTATCCTCCTCACTCTCATCTCCAGGCAGAACGGCAAGACCGAACTGCTGAAGATCGTCTCGCTCTGGTTCATGTACTCGGGACGCGCACGGCTCGTGCTCGGCGTCGCTCAGAACCTCTCCATCGCCCGCGAATCATGGGAGGGCGCGCTTGAGTACATCGAAGCGAACCCGTCGCTGGCGAAGATGCACGCCACGACACGACGCGGGGCAGGTGACTACCAGTTCCTGTTAAGCAATCAGGCGCGCTACAAGATCACCGCCGCGAACGGCAAGGCCGGACGTGGACTCACCGTTGACCTGCTCATCTTGGACGAGTTGCGCGAGCAGAAGTCCGAGGACGCGTGGAAGGCGCTCAGCGCGACGACCGCCGCGTCTGGCGGGCTTATCTTGCCGATCACGAACGCTGGCGAGCAGGCGAGCGTTGTCTTGAACTCGCTGCGCGACATGGCGCTGACGTCGACCGACGAAAGCACCGGCATCTTCGAGTGGAGCGCACCCGACGGCGCGGAGATCACCGACCGCGCCGCGTGGGCGCAGGCCAACCCCGGCCTGGGCCACACCATCACCGAGCGCGTGCTGGCGTCTGCCGCCGCGACGATGTCGCCGGGAGCGTTCAGGACCGAGCACCTGTGCCAGCGCGTCGACACGATCAACACCGCCCTGGACCTGCAGGCGTGGCAGGGGTGCGCCGATCCGCAGCTGACTCTCGACGGCCTGAGGGATCGGGTCGCCGTCTGCCTCGACGTCTCCCCGAACCACTCGCACGTCTCGCTCGTCGCCGCAGCGGTCGGGCAAGACGGGCGCGTGCGCGTCGATGTCGTCGCCGCGTGGGATTCCCCCGACGCCGCACGGCAGGCGCTCCCTGGCCTGCTGGAGCGCGTCTCGCCGAGGTCGTTCGGGTGGTTCCCAGGTGGACCCGCCGCCGCACTGGCAGCGGACCTGCGCACGGTCGCGGACGCGCGCGAGATCAAGTCCAGCGACGTCGCCGCGACGTGCATGGGGTTCGCCGAGCAGGTCATGAGTCGACGCCTCATGCACCGCAGCGACCCGCTGCTAAATGCGCACGCTGCGATGGCCGTAGCGATGCCGTCAGGCGACGGTTGGCGTTTCGCGCGCCGTGACAGCGGAAATGTCGATGCAGTTTATGCAGCGGCCGGAGCGGTTCATTTAGCGCGCACCCTCGCGCCTTCTGTTGGCAAGCCGCGCATTATTGTTGCCGCGTAACTAGCAAAACCCCGTTTAGCGTATTACTAACATGGGCGCATTCTGGGATTTTGTCATTGGCCGCCCCAGCCCTGTCGTAGAAGCGGCGACGAATCCCACTTCTGTCGCTTTCGCAGTCGATGCGACGTCCATTGATCCCGCTGTATTCGGTCTCACGTCATATTCAGACCCCATCGCGCCCGCACCCCGCATTTCGCGGCGCGAAGCGATTCAGGTTCCTGCCGTCAAGCGAACCCGCGATCTGATCGCGTCCACGCTGGGTCAACTCCCTCTCGACGTGCACGACCTCTACAAGACAGAGCGAACAAGCGACGTACTCGACCAGCCAGAGCGCGGGCGTCCGCGCATGGTGACGATGACGCGAACCGTCGAAGACATGCTGTTCGAGGGCGTCGCTTGGTGGCGCGTCGTTGAGCGCGCGTTCGACGGGTTCCCCAAGTTCGTTGAGCATCTGGCTCCGAACCGCGTCCAGTACGAGCCCGAGACCGGTATCTACCGCGTTGACGGGCGCCAGGTGAACCCCGCCGACCTGATTCAGTTCGAGTCCCCGAACGACGCGCTGTTGGTCGCAGGCGCACGCGCGATCCGTACGTGCCTCAAGTTGGACGCCGCTGCTGCGCTGTACGCCGACGAGCCCATGCCGACCGGGTACTTCGCACCGAACGAGGGCGCAGACCCCGCCGACGACGAAGACGTCATCGCGCTTCTCACCGCGTGGCGCGACGCCCGCAAGACGAAGTCGACCGCTTACGTACCTGCGTCACTCAAGTACCAGCCGGTCCAGTTCACGCCCGCAGAGATTCAACTCGCTGACGCACGTCAGCACGCTGTCCTCGAGATCGCGCGCGTCGCAGGCGTTGACCCGGAAGAACTCGGCGTCTCCACGACGAGCCGGACGTACGCAAACCAGCAGGACCGCCGCAAAGCGTTCCTCGACTTCACGCTTGGCCCGTACATGCGTGCTTTTGAGCAGCGTCTGAGCCTCAACGACGTCACACGTCGCGGACACGAAGTGCGCTTCAACCTCTCCGACTTCTTGCGCTCAGACGACAAGACCCGCATGGAGACCTACCGCCTTGGTCTCGACGTCGGCGCGTATGCGCCCGACGAGATTCGCGCGCTTGAGAACAAGCCGCCTCTACCCGCACCAGCCACGCCACGCGCGCTGCCTGCTGCCGCGCCTGCCCAGGAGGCCACGTCATGACGAAGTACGAGACCGAGATGAAGTTCGACGCGCCCCAGCAGGGCGCGTCGTTCTCCGTCGACACAACGAAGCGAGAGATCAAGGGTCTCGCTCTGCCGTACGGCAAGACAGCGAAGGCGAACGGTCTGACGTGGCAGTTCGCCAAGGGCGTCCTCAAGTTCGAAGACGTCTCTCGCGTGAAGTTGCTTGCCGGTCACGACTGGACGCAGGCAATCGGTAAGGCCGTCGAACTAGAGGACACCGACGAGGGCCTTCTCGCCACGTTCAAGGTCGCGCGCGGCGCTGCTGGCGATAACGCGCTTGCTCTTGCTGAAGACGGCGTCTGGGACGGCCTGTCGATCGGCACCAACGAGATCACCGAGTACGAGGAGCGCGACGGCGTCTACCACGCGCTGTCCGCGCCTCTTGCGGAGATCTCGCTCACCCCCTGCCCGGCGTTCTCTGACGCGCGGGTCACCAGCGTCGCGGCTTCCCGCGACAACACGAAGGAGAACCCCAACATGACCGATACTGAGGTCACACACGAGGCCGCTCAGCCGGTCACCATGGACGTGCTTACCGAAGCACTCCGCAACGCATTCACTGGCCCCGAGGTCGTTAACCCGACTCCCAAGTTCGAGGTCAACGAGCCGCTTCCCTACCGCTTCGACGGCATCAAGGCCGAGCACTCGCTGTCACTCGACATGCGCGCCGCTCAGCAGGGTGACTCCGTCGCACGTCAGCGCGTCGACGAGTTCCTGAAGGCAGCGTTCGCCGTCACGACCGGCAACGCGACGAGCCTGAACCCAACGCAGAACCGCCCAGAGTTGTACGTACCGAACCTGTCGTTCACGCGTCCTCTCTTCGAGCTCGTGACGACCGGCTCCGTCGACTCGGTGACTCCGTTCACCATCCCCAAGTTCAACTCGGCTTCCGGTCTTGTTGGTCCTCACACGCAGGGCGTCGAGCCAACACCTGGCGCGTTCTCCGCTACCAACCAGACCGTCACACCGTCTGCGCTCAGCGGAAAGATCGAGATCAACCGTGAGGTTCTCGACCAGGGCGGATCACCCCAGGCCGACCAGATCATCTGGAACGAGATGCTGAACGGTTGGTACGAGGCCATCGAGGCGCGTATCGCTACTCAACTACAGGCCAGCGCAACCGCAGAACTCAACCTCGCCAGCGCTGTTGACTCTGCTCTCGTCGGGTCGCTGACGAACTACTTCGCCGGACTCCAGTTCGTGCGCGGCGGTAACCGCTTCACCGCGTTCGCTGCTGATGGTTCGCTCTTCCCCGCACTCATCGCGGCCAAGGACTCGTCCGGTCGTCCGCTACTTCCGATCCTCGGCCCGACAAACGCCACAGGTCAGGTATCAAGCGGCTTCGACCGCGTGCAGGTTGGCAACCAGGACATCCGCGCAGCATGGGCGCTTGGCACGGGCAACGCCGCTCGTTCCTTCTCGTTCGTGCCGTCGTCTGTCTACTGCTGGGTTTCAGCGCCTGACCGCTTCGACTTCCAGTACCAGGTGAAGTCCATCGACATGGCGATCTGGGGTTACTGCGCCACCGCCGTGACGCGCGACTCCGACGTCAAGCCAGTCGACTACACCACCGCGGACGCCTGATGAGTCGCCGCAAGGAAGTTGAGGAGACCCGGGCTGTCAACGACAACCCGAGCGAACTCCGCGCTTACGACGACCACGGAAACGTGCGTCCCGCCGATGACCGCTTCCTCACTGAGGAGCAGGCCACTGCCAAGCACGAGTACGTCGAGGCAGTACACGCAGAAGAGGAGAACCAGGGATGACCGAGAACAAGGCACCCAGCAAGGCCAGCGCCAAGGTTGGCGACGTTGTCGACGTCAAGGACGGCGCGCTTGTCGTTCGACCTGACGACACGTCATTCAACGTGCACGGCACTCAGTACGTCTACGACGCACCGGGCAAGTTCGTAGTTGACGGTGACGAGGTCACAGTCAAGTGACCGACGTACCCGACATCGCCGCCGTCATGGCGTACCTACCTGCTGGCTATCCCCAGCAGGAGGTAGTTGACGCGCTCGCTGCTGAGACAGCGGACCAGTCAACGCGGTGTCGGGTCACGCCGTACAACGAGTCGTTGCGCGCTGCGCTGATGCGACGCGTGCACCGACACATGGAGATGAAGAACCTTCCCATCGGCATCGCTCAGAACGACGAGTTCGGTGGCGTGCGGGTTGGTTCGACTGACCCCGAAGTTCGTCGGCTTGAAGCGCCGTACAGACGGCTGGTGATCGGATGAGCGCCGCCGTACGCGAGTTGTTCGCAAACGCCGCTTCCAGCGTTGAGGGGATTACGGGTTTTCCGTACTACACGCAGACCACACGACCCGGTCACGCGTACGTGCGACTTGATCGCGTCGAGTATCCCAACGCTTTCGGTGGCATGGCCTACTGGCAAGTCATCGTCATCGCTCCGCAGTCAATCGACGGCATGGAGCGATTCATAGAAAAGAACAGCAAGCCTCTTCACGAGGCCCTGAGCGAGCACATGACTATTCAGACCATGAGCCCGCAGCAAATATCCCTGCCCAATGACAGCAAAAGCTCTTATTTCGCGCTGATCATCTCAGGCTATCGAGAAGAGGAATGAAATGGCCGTACTAGGAACGCGCGCCCTTACGCTCAGCGTGGGCGGCACTGACTACACAGCAGTTGTCACCAACTGCCGCATCACCGCTGGAGCAGCAGACTCCGACATCACGACATTCTTGGACGCTGCCTCTGGTGGCGCACGCGAATACAAGTTGGAGTTCACCGCAATCCAGGACCCAGCAACAGCGACTCTGTGGAACACGATGTTCACCGCGCCGGGAACGTCCGTCGCCGTCATCGTCAAGCCCGCTGGCGGAACAACCGCCTCGCCGACGCAGCCACACTTCACCGGCAACGTCATCGTCTCTGAGCCAGACGGCGACATCCTCGGTGGCGAGGCGAACGCGTCATCGACAGCGCGCTTCACGTTCGACTGCGCATGGACCTTCACCGCGAAGCCTGTCCGAGTCACTGCCTGATAGTTAGCAACGCTAACGATGTCCACCGCTGGGTTCAAGGTCGAAGGCCTCAACCAGGTAGTGCGTGCACTGCAAGAGATCGGTTTCGAGACCGACGACCTCAAAGACGCGTTCTCCCGGATCGCGCAAGAGGGCGCCCAGATCGCTGCCCAAGAGGCACCAAAGCGATCTGGGCGTCTCTCGGGAGACGTACGAGGTAACCGCGCGAAGAGCAAGGCCGTCGTCGCGGCGGGACGCTCGTCGGTTCCGTACGCGGGACCGATCAATTACGGCTGGCGCGCACGCGGTATCGCGCCGAATCCGTTTATGCAACGAACAGATAACCGCATGGCTCCGAAAGCAATCGACATGCTTGAGGACGAAATCAATAAGCAGATCCGCGCACGCGGACTGCATTAATCCGGGAGTAGATGAATGAGCGAGAAGCTAACAGCGAGCGAGACGATCCAGACCCTTACCGGTTTCGAGGAAATCGCTATCGAGGCGCACATGGGCGTCGAAATCTACAGCGAGGGACAGGCAAAGCCGATGCGCGTTATGCGCGCCCTCGTGTTCGTACAGCGAATGCGTGACGGCGACAACGCGCACGAGGCACGCAAGGTCGCAATGGAAATGCCCATGCGCGAACTCCAAGACCACTTCGCGCCGGAACTCGAAGAGATCGACCCTGACGCGCCGGACACGCCTGAGGGAAAAGGCAACTCCGCGAGCGCCTGAGAGCAGAGGACCAGGCGGCTTGGTGCTTGCTGACAAAGCAACCGCCGAGCGTCTACCTCGAACTCACGCGGCTTGAAAGAGACGCATTCATAACCGTAGCGAACCGAAGGAGGTGACACCGTGGCTGGTCCGATTCGTATTGCGATTCTCGCAAACGCCTCGCAAGCCAAGCGCGAACTCAGTTCTGTGTCGAAGCAGACGCAGACGATGGGGTCGCTGCTCGGCAAGGTGGGTCGGACCGCCGGTGTCGCTCTCGGAACAGGTCTCGCTGTCGCGGGCGCTGCAACCGTCGCGTGGGCGAAGGACTCGGTCGAAGCGCTGGCGCGCATCGAGCGCATCGGCGCGCAGACAGCGAGCGTCATCAAGTCGACAGGTGGCGCAGCGAACGTCACTGCGAAGGACGTCACCGGCCTCGCGGACCGGCTAGAGCGGCTGACCGCCACCGAGGCGGAGTCGACGCAAGAGGGTGCGAACCTCTTGCTGACGTTCACGAACATCCGCAACGGCGTCGGCAAGTCGAACCAGATCTTCGACCGCACGACGACATCGATGGTCGACCTCGCTCGCGCGATGGGCACCGAGCCCAAGGCCGCAGCGATTCAACTCGGCAAGGCGCTGAACGATCCCGTCAAGGGAGTGTCGGCGCTAACCCGTGTCGGTGTGTCGTTCACCGAAAGTCAGAAGCAGACGATCAAGTCGCTGACCGAGTCCGGCAACGTCATGGGCGCGCAGAAGGTCATCCTCAAGGAACTTGAGCGCCAGTTCGGTGGCTCAGGTGCAGCGTTCGCTAAGACCGCCGCAGGACAGGCAGAGGCCGCGAAGAACGCGTTCGGAAACCTGGGCGAGACGATCTTCTCCGTCCTGCTGCCCCCGCTCGCCAAACTCGCCACAGCGGCCTCTCAGGCACTCGACTCGTTCTCCGCGAACTACGGCGACCAGATCTCCGCAGGCATCAAGGCGGCCGGCTCCGCACTAGCGACGCTCGGTGACCAGATCGGCAACGTCTTCGACTACGTGCGCAGCAACGCGGACACGTTCAAGATCATTGGCGCTGCCGTCGCTGGTGCGGGCGCTGCGCTGCTGATCGCCAGCGGTGCGGTGAAGGCGTTCACCGTTGCTCAGATCGCGCTCAACGTCGCGATGACCGCAAACCCGATCGGCATCATCGTCGTCGCTATCGGTGCCCTCGTCGGCGCGCTTGTCGTGCTGTATCAGCGCAACGAGGCCGTGCGTAACGCGATCAACAACCTGTTCGCGTTCCTCAAGCAGAACGCCGGACCGGTGCTGGCGTCTCTCGCGCAGACGTTCCGCGCTGCCTTCGAAGCCGTGCGCAACATCGTGCAGCGTGCCGTCGTCGTCATCCGCGCGTTGTGGCGCACCTTCGGCTCAACGATCTTGTCGTTTGCTCGATCTACGTTCCAGAACGTCGCGAGCGTTATCCGTGGCGCGATGCAGGTCATTCGCGGCGTCATCAAGGTCATCACCGGAGCCATTCGCGGCGACTGGTCGATGGTCTGGAACGGCATCAAGTCGATCATCTCGGGCGTCTGGAACATCATCAAGGGCATCGTTCGCCAGGGCGTCAACGTCGTACGAACGGGCATCAGCGCTGGTTGGACCGCCGTTAAGAACCTGACGTCGCGAGCGTGGGACGGCATCCGCAAGGCGGTTGGCGACGCGATCAACGGTGTCATCCAACTCGCGTCCGGCCTCAAGGGTCGCGTCACTGGCGTGCTTTCAGGAATCGGGTCGTGGCTGTTCAGCGCAGGACTCGACTTGATCCGGGGACTCATCAACGGCATCGAGGCCATGGCCGGTCAAGCGGTCGACGCCGCCAAGGGTGTCGTCAAGGGTGCGATCAACGGAGCCAAGGCACTGCTCGGCATCAAGTCGCCGTCACGTGTCTTCAAGAACATCGGTCGCGACACCATGCGCGGTCTCATCCTCGGATTCGCAGGCGGCAAGAAGGGCGCCGTCTCCGCGATGAACGACGTCTTGTCGTCGGTGGTCGACCTCATGGAGAAGGCCGACTTCGGTAAGGACCGCATCAAGCGCGAGACGAAGCAACTGCGCAAGTTGCTGGACGGTCGCGTCAAGGAGTTCAAGAACCACGCCGTCAAGGTCGCCCGTGTCGCGACGCAACTCGCAGCAGCACAGAAGTTGCTCGCTGATCGACTCAAGCAGCGCGACGACTACGCGGGGAACGTCGCGAACTCGATGCTGGGCTTCGGCGCTGTCACCAACTTGACCACCGTGTTCTCCACCAGCGACATGCTGGATCAACTCCGCGCACGCATCGCACGCGTGAAGGAGTTCGCGGCGCTGCTCAAGCGTCTCGCCGCGATGAAGTTGGACAAGACGATCTACGACCAGCTAGTCCAGGCAGGACCCGAGGCGGGGTTCGCTACTGCCCAGGTCATCGCGTCTGGCGGTCAGGCAGCGGTCGCGGAGTTCAACACGTTGCAGAACGAGTTGAAGAACGCTGCGAACGCACTAGGCACGCAGACGTCGACCAACATGTACCAGGCTGGTGTCGACGCCGCGCGCGGACTCGTCGCGGGTCTAGAGAGCCAGTCTCGCCGTCTAGAGCAGGCCTCCCGCCGCATGGCGCAAGCGCTGGTGAACGCGATCAAGAAGGCGCTCGGCATCAAGAGCCCGTCGCGCGTCGCGATGTCACTCGGTCGGTACTTCACCGAAGGACTCCAGGTCGGCACCGGGCAGATCGACATGCGCAAGGTCGGCCAGGGACTGTCGCGCGATCTCGTCAACGGCTTCGGAACGCCTACGCCGCGCATTCGCGCTGAGGACGTCTACACGTCACGTCGCGACTCAGAGCGCGGCCAGCGCAACTACACGATCCAGGTCAATGTCTCGCCGACCGCTGACAAGGTCGCGATCGGTCGCGAGATCAAGAAGGCGCTCAACGACTTTGAGCGGGCAGGTGGACGATGAACTTCCCAACGAACGCGCAAGTACGCCTCGAGGTCCAGAAGGACTGGACGACGCTCGCCAACCTCGTAGCGAACCATGACGGTCGCAGCGGCGGATGGGGATGGACACCTACCAGTGGCGTGCGCGTCTCTCAGTCGGGTGTCCTGCTTGAGGTCCGCACTCTCACCGCGCAGACGACAGGCTCCGCGCTCAGTGATCACGCACAGGTCCCGTTGCAGACGTCCTCGACCGACTACCAACTACGCGGACAGATCGCGCTTGGTGGTCGCAACTCGACGTCCGTCACGGTGCAAGCGTCGTATCGCTGCTACAACGCCAGCAAGGTCTTGATCGGCACAGTCGGCACGACAGCGCACATCACGACGACAGGCACGACGACGATGCCCGCCGTGACCGCGCCTGTCGGCACACGGTTCGTCGCGATGAACCTGCTCGTGTCGCGCTCAGGGTCCGCGACAACAGCGGGCGACTGGGTCACCGTGTCGAACCTGACGATGGCCTACGGCACTGCCGCGCAGATCTTCGCGTACACACCGCTCGCGACACCGACATACGACACCATCACGGGCTCGACTACGGACATCGAGATCAACCGTGAAGCGTTGAACCTCGGAACGCTCAGCGCCATCGTGCGTGACGCCAACCTCGACCCCGCGACAAACGCGCTTCTCGTGAAGGGACGTCGCGTGCGTGTCAGTGCGCTCGACCCATTGACGATGAACACGCAGCAGATGCTGTTCGTGGGAACGCTCCTCAACGTCAAAGTCGACTACGAACTCAAAGACCCGGAGATCCCAACCAACCGCCAGACGAGGATCGAACTCTCAGCGGTCGACAACGTCAGCGTTCTCGCGAACTCGTCGCGCACGGAAGGTGTCGCGACCGTTCCAGAACTTCCCGGCGTCCTTAACGGGCTTCGCCTTCCCTGGTCAGTGGACGGATCGTCAACGTCTATCGACGCGTACACCGTCGTCGCGCGCAACGAGTCCGCTAGCGCGTTGGATCAGGTACTCATCACTCGCGACAGTCAGCGCGGAGAAGCGTGGGTCGACCGGACAGGCGTCTTGCGCGTGTTCAGTCGATCAGCGCTGAGCAACACGTCTGTCGCGACCCTTGCGGAAGCGGACTACTCGGACCTGAACGTCGACTTCGACAGCGACCGGTTGATCAACGTCGTACGCATCAACCTGCTGCGCCTCAACCTTATCGACGGGCAGACCGTCGAGACCGCGTTCGGTCCGTACGTCGATCAGGAGAGCGTCGACAAGTGGGGCATGTTCGCCGCCGACTTCACGGTGCAAGGCATCTCCACGACCGGCACCGCGCTCCAGGACTACGCGAACGCGATCCTGACATCGAACGCGAACCCCAAGCGTCGCATCAACACCGTGACGTTGCCGGTCAAGACGCACAGCCAGGTCATCGCGTCGCGCGCGTTGCTTGACCTCGGTGACGTTGTCACCGTCAGCAACACCGCAGCGGCGATCAACGAGGCAATGCGCATCACTTCGGTGAAGCACGTCATCACACCGGGCAAGTGGCTCGTCACGTTCGGGTTCGCTGCGCCTGCGTCGTCGCCCGTTCCTACGACCACTCCCCCGGTCGTCAACGCGCCGCGTCTGAACACCGACACGTGGACGTCGCGGCAGGTCACCCAGACAGCAGCCGTCACCAAGTCCAGCACCACAGCGACGACCAACACGTCGCTTCCTGGGATCACGACGGACCTGAGCCCCGCGAACACGAGTTCGGTCTACCGCGTGACGTTGCAGGCGGACGTCGTGATCAGCACAGCGGGAACGGTCAACATCATCGAACTCGTCGTGGACAACGTCGCGTTGACCGACCCTGCGCTCATCACGTCCGGCCCAGCGGGTATGCGCGTTGCGGGCGCTCAGACGTGGCGCATCACTGGACTCGCGCCGGGCACGCGAACGATCTACGCGCGCACGCGCAACACTGCGAACTCGACGTCAGCCACGGTGAACTTGGCACACACGACGATGACCGTGGTGCGCGAGTCATGACGTGCCTACAGGAGTCCGGAACGCTGTCGTCGCGGTGGTGACGATGGTGTGGGCGATGAACTTCACCGCACCGATCATCGTCGCCGAGTTCAAGCCTGCGCCCGAGTTGAACGTCGCGTTCATGGCAATTCTTGGGGCTCTGGTGGCTGTCCCTTCCAAAAAGCCAAACGACGACGACGAGGCGTGAACTCCTCACGGCTGACCCGAATCAGTTCACGACTCAGTCTCTCGCCACTCTCCAGCAGTCGCTCGACGTGATCGACCACGCCCTCTTCCCGTAGACCAATGACTCTCGTGACAACCCCGTAGTTGCCTCTCACATGCTCTTCGAGCCGTTCGAGCGTGCCACGGTCGATCAGCCAGCGCGGGCCGAGCAGTTCGACCTCAGCGAACAAGCGGTCGAAGGCACTCGTGACAGTGGCGATGTCGTCCAACACGCTCTGCATGAACTGCTGCTTGACCGGGTCGGTTAGGTCGAGAAACCGATAGCGCAAGTAGGTCCGCAGACTGTCGTGCCAGCCGGTCAAGCACACGAGCAGTTCCACGACTCGCTGCTTCTCCGCAAGCAGGCGCGCGCGCTCCGCACTGCGACGTTCTTCGGAGGCTTTGCCGAACTGACTGAACCCGAAACCCAACAGCGCACCGACAGCCACAGGCAGCAGGTCGATTAGAGCAGCCATCACTCGCTGAGCCTCGCATGCGTATGTACATCGGTCACGTGGCTGCGTACGTTCGCGCTCAAGTAGTTGACCTAGACAACCAACCGAGCGACGGAGGACACCATGAAGCACATCGACACCAAGAAGGCTCGGACCGCAGGCGTGTGGGTCTCGGCCTGGGACGCCCGCTCGGACGCGGACGTTCCCGAGGCCGGGTACGTCTGGCTCGTTCGCTGCGAGGAGCACGGCGACGAGGCGTGGATGCAGGTCCGTCGCGACGCGCAGGTCCTCGCGACGGAGCCTGAGGAGTTCTGCGAGGGGTGCGCGGTCGACGCGTTCGAACCCGCCTGATCCTCGCTCCGCGCGCACCCCGTCTAGCCTCGCTAGGCGGGGTGTTTCGCGTTTCCCCAGGTCAGGGGGCTAGTCAGAAGTCGAGTTCGTCGTCACTTAGGGCACCTGCGTGCGTAATGACGAACTCCTTGCGAGGCGCCACCTCCGAGCCCATCAGCAGCTCGAAGACCGACGAGGCGGCGTCGGCGTCGGAGACCGTGAGCTTGCGCAGGGTCCGGTGGCGGGGGTCCATGGTGGTCTCGGCCAGCTGGTCGGCGTCCATCTCTCCCAGGCCCTTGTAGCGCTGGACGGGGTCCTTCCAGCGCACGTTCTTCTTGCTCAGCTCGGCCAGCTTCCGCTGCAGCTCGTCGTCGGAGTAGGTGTAGACGTACTTCTCCATGCCCTTCTTGGGGTTGGAGAGCTCGATGCGGTGCAGCGGCGGCACCGCGGTGTAGACGCGGCCGGCCTGCACCAGGTCGGGCATGTACTTGTAGAACAACGTGGCCAGCAGGCAGCGGATGTGGGCGCCGTCGGAGTCGGCGTCGGCCATGAAGATGATCCGGCCGTAGCGGGCGGCGTCGAGGTCGAAGGTGCGACCCGAGCCGGCGCCGACCACCTGGATGATCGACGCGCACTCGGTGTTCTTGAGCATGTCGCCCACCGAGGCCTTCTGCACGTTCAGGATCTTGCCGCGGATGGGCAGCAGCGCCTGGAACTCGGAGTTGCGGGCCGCCTTGGCGGTGCCCATGGCCGAGTCGCCCTCGACGATGAACAGCTCACAGCGCTCGATGTCGGAGCTGCGGCAGTCGTTGAGCTTGGAGGGCAGCGTCGAGGACTCGAGCGCGTTCTTGCGACGCTGGGTCTCCTTGTGCTGGCGCGCGGCGATCCGGGTCTTGGAGGCCCCGACCACCTTCTCCATCAACAGCTTGGCCTGCGCCTTCTCGGCGCGCTTGGTGGAGGTGAGGAACGCCTTGAGCTCGCCGGCCACGACCTTGCGCACGCAGCTGCGCACGGCGGGGGTGCCGAGGATCTCCTTGGTCTGGCCCTCGAACTGCGGCTCGGCCAGGCGCACGGTGACCACCGCGGTGAGGCCCTCGAGGATGTCCTCCTTCACCACGTCGGCGTCGTTGACCTTGAGCGTCTTGGCAGCGCGCATGGAGTCGTTGAAGGTCTTGGTGAGCGCGGCCTCGAAGCCCGAGACGTGGGTGCCGCCCTTGGGCGTGGCGATCACGTTGACGAAGGAGCGCAGCTCGGTCTCGTACCCGGTGTCCCAGCGCACCGCGACGTCGACGGTCAGCTCGCGCTCGACGTCCTGCGGGGTCATGTGGCCCTTGTCGTCGAGCATCGGCACGGTCTCGGTGAAGCTGTCGGTGCCCTGCAGACGCAGCACCTCGGTGACGGGCTCCCCGTGGGAGAGGTAGTCCACGAACTCCGCGATGCCGCCGTCGTGGCGGAACTTCTCCTCCACCGGCGTCTCACCGCGCAGGTCGCGGATCACGATCTCGAGGCCGGGGACGATGTAGGAGGTCTGCCGGGCGCGGCCGAGCAGGCCCTCGATCTCGAAGCGCGCGTCGCGGGTGAAGATCTGGCGGTCGGGCCAGAAGCGGATGTGGGTGCCCGAGCGGCCCTTGGTGACGCGCGGGCCCTTGCGGGTCAGTCCCGAGCGCGGCTCGAAGTCGGCCTGCGGGCCCTCGCCCGTGAAGACGCCGGGCACCCCGCGCTGGAAGCTGAGGCCCTGACGGCTCGGCGAGCGGTCGACGTCGATGTCCATGCGCGAGGAGAGCGCGTTGACCACCGAGAGGCCGACGCCGTGCAGGCCTCCGGTGGCGTTGTAGGAACCGCCGCCAAACTTGCCGCCGGCGTGCAGCTTGGTGGCCACGACCTCGACGCCGGGCAGCCCCGTCTTGGGCTCCTTGTCGGTGGGGATGCCGCGACCGTCGTCGGTGACCTCGACCGAGTCGTCGGGGTGCAGCGTCACCTCCACGCGGTGCGCGGAGCCGGCCAGCGCCTCGTCGACGCCGTTGTCGATGATCTCCCACAGGCAGTGCATCAGGCCCCGGGTGTCGGTGGACCCGATGTACATGCCCGGCCGCTTGCGCACGGCCTCGAGACCCTCGAGGACGAGCAGGTGCGCGGCGTTGTAGGTGTTGTCGGCGATGACGGTGCTCCTGATCGGTGCTGCGGAGGTGCGGGGGGTGCTGCTGGGTGCGCCGCGCACGGTCTGGGTATCGGGGAGGAACCCCGCCACCACCCACCACACCTGGCCACCGCGACCGCACCCATCCGGTGCGGCCTCGGGACCGAATCTAACCTGCGACACGCCGGAGCGATCGGACGGCACGCCTGGCCCGGACGGGTCACGATGGGCACCCGGTCGGCCACGATTCGACTCCGACCGTCCACACCGCGTGACCTCCGTCCCACGATGGGGTTGGAGGAGCAACACTCGGGGAAGCACCAACACCACCCGGCACGACCAGCAGCATCCGGCAGCACCCCAGCAGCACCGCCACAGCGACGTGGCGTTCACCACCTCGACGCGGGAATCTTGGGCTCGCTCGATAGGTTGACCAGACACCGACGAGACAGAGAAGAGGCCGACGTGACTACTGCTGTAGCCCCCAGCGCCCCCCTGACGGCCGAAGACCGCTGCGACCGCTGCGGCGCCCAGGCCTACCTGAGGGTCGAGCTCCAGTCCGGTGGCGAGCTGCTGTTCTGCGCGCACCACGCACGCGAGCACGGCGAGAAGCTCAAGGAGGTCGCCACCACCGTGGTGGACGAGACTCACAAGCTGACCGGCTCGCCCGCCGCCCCCGCCGACGGGAGCTGAGCCACCGCCGCCCCCGGGCGGCACCACGGGCCCCCAGGGGCCCCGCACGCCTTCGACGGCCCCGGACCACAGTGGTCCGGGGCCGTCGGCGTCCCCGAGGGACGATCCGGCAGGCTGGTCGGCGTGACGGTGCTGCTGGCCCTGGGGGGCGCGCTGGCCTACGGGCTCTCGGACTTCGTGGGCGGCACCGCCTCCCGGCGCACCTCGCCGTGGTCGGTGGCCCTGGTCGGCGCCTGCGTCGGCGGACTCCTGGTGCTGCTCGGTGCGCTCCTGCTGGGCGGTGACCCGCGCCCCGCCGACCTGGGGTGGGCGGCGCTCGGTGGCCTGGGCAACGGCATCGGGACGGCGTTCCTCTACCGCGGGCTCGGCACCGGCAGGATGGGCGTGGTGGGGCCGGTCTCCGCCGTGGGGGCCGCGGTGGTGCCGGTCCTGGTCGACGTCGTGGGCGGCCAGCGGCTGCCCACCCTGGTGTGGCTCGGCGTCGTGCTGGCCCTGCCCGCCATCTGGCTGGTCTCGCGCGAGCCGGCCGCCGCGGGGGCGATCACCGCGACGCGCGGACCGCGCACCGCCGTCGGCCTGCTCGACGGCATCGTGGCCGGCGCCGGCTTCGGCACGTTGTTCGCCGCCCTGGCCCAGGTGCCGCCCGAGGCCGGGTTGCTGCCGGTGGCGTTCAACCAGCTGGTGGCCGCCGTGCTGGTCGTGGCGGTCGCGTCGACCATGCGCGTGTCCTGGGTGCCGCGACACCGCGCCGCCGGGCTGGGCGCGGTGTGCGGCGCGCTGGGGTCGGGGGCGACCGTGCTGTTCCTGCTCGCCAGCCAGCGCGGCAGCCTCACCGTGGCCGCGGTGCTGACCGCGCTCTACCCCGCGTTCACGGTGCTCCTGGCCACCGCCGTGCTGCGCGAGCGCGTCCACCGTGGTCAGGCGTGGGGGCTGCTGCTGAGCGCCACGGCGGTCCTGCTCGTCGTCGCAGGGTGAGGGGGACCCACCACCTGCGCGGCGTTGTTGCACCGAGAGCCGGGCTTCGCCGTTAACGCACGACGATCCGGTGCCCCTGCCTAGGTTCCGCGGATGAGATCCCCCCTCGCCCCTCCCCCCTCACTGCGCAGCCTGCGCCGCGACCTCGTCGGCGCCGCCGCGATCGCCGTGCTCACGGCATCGACGCTCATGGCGCCCGGCGCCGGCGCCGGCGCCGCCGACCCCCAGCCCCGCATCGTCGGCGGCTCGTCGGCCGACCCCGCCCAGCATCCCTGGCAGGTGCTGCTCGAGCCCGGTGACCAGATCTGCGGCGGCAGCGTCGTGCACCCACGCATCGTCCTGACCGCGGCCCACTGCGTCGTGGGCGACGACGGCTCGGTCGTCGCCGCCGCCGACGTCGACGCCTACCTCGGCCGCCGCGACATCGACAGCGGTGGCACCGCGCTGCGGGTCCGCGACGTCCACGTCGCCTCCGGCTACGACGCGCAGACGTTGGCCGACGACTGGGCGCTGGTGACCCTGGGCAGCCCCGCTCCCGCCTCGAGCGTCATCACGATCGCCGGCGAGGGCGAGGAGTCCCTCTGGGCGCCCGGCCGGCAGGCGACGGTCTCCGGCTTCGGCGCGACGAGCCCGGGCGGCTCGGCCAGCCCCGTGCTGAAGCAGGTCACCCTCCCGCTGCGCGCCGACGCCGACTGTGCGGACGCCTACGACAACTACGACACCGACCTCATGCTGTGCTCGGGTGCCTTCGAGCTCGGCCAGGACTCGTGCCAGGGCGACAGCGGCGGGCCGCTGACCGTCTCCTCCACCCAGGGACGGCGCCTGGTCGGCGTCGTCAGCTTCGGCAACGGCTGCGGCGAGGGCGACCCGGGTGTCTACGTCCGACTCGGCGGCGAGCGGCTGCGCACGGCCATCACGGCGCTGGCCGAGGAGGCCCGCGACGCCGACCCGTCGGGCTTCCCCGGCTCCGACGCGACCCTGGACCTGTTCGGCTCCGGAGGCCGGGTGCCGGACGCGGCCACCGAGTGCGCGGACGCCGAGACGGCCTACGCGGCCGCGAAGACCGGGTACGACCGGGCGATCGCGACCGTCGGCGTCACCCGGCGCACCCTCGCCACCCGGCAACGCCAGCTGCGGGTCCTGCTCGACCGTGGCGCTCCCCGCCCGCGGATCGCCCAGGCACGCCGGGCGCTCACGGTGGCCGGCCAGCGTCACCGCGCGGCGTCCACGGCCGCCCAGCAGGCACGCAACGCCGCGGTCGCGGCCGCCGAGACCGTCGAGGAGCTCTGCGACTGACCGCCGCCGCGTTCACCGACACCGACACCCGCCCCGGCGGGGCCCGGTCCGGGTCCGGTCGGGGCGGTGGCCGTCCTCCGGCCCGGCTCAGCCGGGTGCGAAGGCCGGGGTCCAGCTGCGCGCGGCGCCCAGCCAGTCCTCCACCGGGTGCGAGGGGTCGTGTTGGTCCACCACGTGCACGCCGACCCGCACCCGCGGCGGGTTGCCCAGGCAGCGACGGGCGACCCAGGAGGTCATCGTGTCGGCGGCGTAGTCCAGCCGCACCCGGTAGCCGCACGAGGAGGGCTCCCCCACCGTGCCGTTCCAGCCGCGGCTGCGCACCAGCTGGTAGTCGGTGCCGTCGTGGAGTCCGGTGGTCAGGCGCCACTCCGGCCCGGCCACCGACCGGTTCGTGTCGTAGAAGACGGCCGCGCCCGCCGGGCCGCTGCGCGCGGAGCGGCGCAGGTCGGTGACCCGGACGACGACCACCACGCGGCGGGCGGTGTGGCGCAGGGTCACCTCGCGGACGTCGGCCAGCGAGGCGGTGGCGTCGGCGGGGTCGGTCAGGCGGACGCCGTCGGCGTGTGCCGGGACGGCCGTCAGCAGGGTGGCGCCGAGGGCACCGGTGGCAGCTGTCAGCAGCCACCGGCGCGCGGCGGGTCGGTTCCGGAGTCGGGCGGTCAGGGCGGGCACGGTGCCTCCAGGCTGTCGCGGACGTGGGGTCTGCTCAGGAGACGCACGACACCACCCGTGGGTTGCCTCCTCAGACGGGCCGCGCGAGCAGCAGCGCGAAGTCGCCTGCGGGATCGGTCCACCAGTGCTCGAGGTCCAGCCCGGCCGCGGCCAGCTCGGCGGCGATCCCCTCGCGGCGGAACTTGCTGGAGATCTCGGTGCGGATCTCCTCGCCGCGCTCCAGGAACACCTCGAGGTCCAGCGCCCGCACGTGCAGGCGCTGCTCGATCGTCGAGCGCAGCCGCATCTCGATCCACTCGTGCTCGGGCACCCACCGGGCCACGTGCTCGAAGCACGACAGGTCGGCGTCGGCGTCGAGCTGGCGGTTGATCACGCTCAGCACGTTCTTGTTGAACGCCGCCGTCACGCCCTGCGCGTCGTCGTAGGCGTCCACCAGGCGCTCGGGGTCCTTGACCAGGTCCAGGCCCAGCAGGAAGGCGTCGTCGCGGGTCAGCGCCGAGCGGACGCCGGCCAGGAACGAGGCGCGCTGCGCCGGGTCGAGGTTGCCGATGGTCGAGCCGAGGAAGGCCAGCAGGCACGGAGAGTCGCCGCCGGCGAGGCCGAGCTGACCCAGGTGACGCTCGAAGTCGCCCACCACCGGGGTGACGGCGACCTCGGGCATCTCGGCCGAGATCGCGACGCTGGCGAGCTCCAGCACCGCCGGGTCGACGTCGAACGGGACGAACCGCTGCAGGGTGCCGGCGCCGCGGAGGGTGTCGAGCAGCAGCCGGGTCTTCTCCGAGGTGCCGCTGCCCAGCTCGACCAGGGTGCGTGCGCCGGTGAGCGCGGCGATCTCCTCGACGTGCGCCTCCAGGATGGCGCGCTCGGTACGGGTCGGGTAGTACTCCGGCAACCGGGTGATCTGGTCGAACAGCTCGCTGCCGTGCGCGTCGTAGAAGTACTTCGGCGGCAGGGTCAGCGGGCGGCTCGAGAGTCCGTCGTGCACGTCGTGCGCCATCTGCCTGGCCAGGCTGCCGGCGTCGAGGTGCACCTCGGGCGGGGCGAGGGTCATGGGGTGGCTGCCTCTCGGGAGGAGTGGATGGGAGCGGGTGTGGGGGGCGGTGCGGGGTCGAGCGGCGTGACGACGACCTGGCCCGCGGGGGTGACCTCGAGGTGGTGCCGGTCGGGCACGTCGACCCAGCGCGGGTCGTCGTCGTAGGGCTCGCTGGCCACCACGACGCCGTCGGGGCGCTCGAGGTAGGCCATCGGGTCGCCCCAGCTGACGGCGAGCACCCGCTCGCCGTCGCCGAGGAGCAGGGAGAGCCGGGCACCGGGGTCGGCGGCGGCCACCTCGATGACCGTGGCGGCGAGCCGGTCGGGGCCCAGGGCCAGCACGTGCGCGGCCAGCACGGCGGAGTCGCAGACCGACTCCGCGTCGTGCCGGAAGGGCAGCACCGAGCGGTCGACGCGGCCGTTGTGCGAGACCAGCCAGCGACCGTCGGGTCCGCCGGCGAACGGTGCGGCGGCGGTCTCGTCGGGCGGCATGCCCACCGTGGCCGAGCGGACGGCGGCCACCACCGACCCGGCGTGCAGCAGCGGCGCGACGGCGGCGAACGCTGCGGCGTTCCACAGCGGCTGCGCCGAGCGCCAGCGCACGGGGTGCGGGTGGTCGGGGTGCGCGGGGTCGTGCCAGCCCACCCCCCAGCCGTCGGCGTTCACCAGCCCGTGGGACTGCCGACGCGGCTGGTAGCTCTGTCGCAGCAACCCGTGCTCGGGGGCGAGCACCAGGTCCGCCAGGCTGCGGGGCTCTCCCAGCCAGGCGAGGTGGCGGCACATCAGGCGTCCCAGGCCAGGCGCAGGCCGCAGAAGATCTGTCGGCGCTGGGGGTGGTCCCAGTTGCGGAAGGAGGGGCGCACCGCGGCGCCGTCGACGGCCCAGGAGCCGCCGCGCAGCACACGGTAGTCACCGCCGAAGAACGGGGCGCTGTAGTCGGCGTAGAGCATCGGCGTGAAGCCCGGCCACGCCTCGAAGCCCGAGGAGGTCCACTCCCAGACCTCCCCGATCATCTGCTCCACGCCGTACGCGGAGGCGCCGGCCGGGTAGGCGCCGACCGGGGCGGGGCGCAAGGCCGTGCCGCCGAGGTTGGCGAGCGCCGGGGTGGGAGCGGACTCCCCCCACGGCCAGCGGCGCCGTCGACCCTCGGGTGCGCCGTCGTGCCCGGCGGCGGGGTCCCAGGTGCAGGCCTTCTCCCACTCCTGCTCGGTGGGCAGGCGGGCGCCGGCCCAGGTGGCGAAGGCCTCGGCCTCGAAGAAGCTCACGTGCTGCACGGGCTCGTCGTCGGGCACCTGCTCGACGACGCCGAAGCGGCGTCGCGAACCGTCGGCGGCCCAGAACAGCGGGCGCTCCAGCCCTGCCTCGCACCGGTGCGCCCAGCCGCGCTCGGACCACCAGGCGGGGTCGTCGTAGCCGCCGGCGGCCATGAACTCGCGCCACTGCGCGTTGCTGACCGGCACCCGCGCGATCCGGAACGCCGGCAGGTCCACCTGGTGCGCCGGGCGCTCGTTGTCGAGCGAGAACGGCTCCTCGGTGCCGTCGACGCCCAGGCGGAAGGGGCCGGCCGGCACCAGGACGGCGTCCTCGCGGCGTGCCGCGGGCACCTCGCGACCCGCCGGCAGCGGGGCGCCGTGGCCCAGCAGCGGCTCGCCGTCGCGCAGCTGGTGAGTGGCCAGCATGGTCTCCACGTGCTGCTGCTCGTGCTGCTCGACCATGCCGTAACCGAACAGCTGCTCCTCGGGGGCGCGGTCGAGCCCGTCGAGCACCCGGTGGCGCACCTCGCCGAGGTAGCCGCGCGCCTCGCGCGAGCTCATCAGCGGCAGGCTCACCCGGGTGGCGCGGGGGTGCTCGAAGGCGTCGTAGAGCCTCTCGACCTGCGCCGAGATCAGGCCTTGACGGCGGGCGTCGCCACCGCGCAGCAGCCAGAGGTCCTCCTGCTGGCCGATGTGCGCGAGGTCCCAGACCAGCGGGCTCATCAGCGGGCTGTGCTGGGTGGTGAGCTCACGCTCGTCGAGGTCGGTCAGCGCCAGGGTGCGGGCGCGGGCGGTCTCCAGTCCGCGGGCGGCCTGCTCACGCACGGGCCTCCTCCTCCAGCAGTCGGGTCGGGCCGTCGGTCTCGGCGCGACGACGCAGCTCGTCGGCCGGGCTGCGGCCGTCGGCGGCCAGCTGGGCCAGCGCCTCGGCCTGGGCGCGCAACGCCGCCGGGGCGCGGCGCGCCGCCAGATCGGTGCACCCGGCCACCGCGCGACGCATCGCCGGGTCGGCCAGGCCGTCGCGGGCCGCGGTGGCCCACGCGCCGGCCACGGGCGCGCACAGCTCGGCGGCGGCGTCGGCGGCCACCGGGTCGTCGGCCAGGACGACGGCGAGGTTCGCCACGGCCGGCCACCAGCGGTCGGGCAGCGCGTCGAGGCAGCGCAGCTCCAGGTAGCCGCGGGGGCGCACGGGCGGGAAGAGCGTCGTCAGGTGGTAGTCGAGGTCGGCCCGGTCGGCTGCCCGCCCGAGCCGGGCGGGGTCGCGCAGCCAGTCGCCCAGGGTGATGCGCTCGGTGACCGGCACCGTGCCGTCGGGCTGGCGCAGCAGCATCACCGGTGCGTTGAGGGCGTAGAGCGCCCACGCCACGGTGGGCTCCCCCACCGGGATCGGGTCGCTGCGGCCGTGGTCGATGCCGTCCCAGCACTGCTGGCGCATCGAGTGCCAGCCAGAGGCACGCCCGCCCAGCCACGGCGAGGTCGAGGAGGCCGCCACCAGCATCGGCACCAGCGCCCGCAGGTGCGCCAGGCGACTGGACCACAGGGCCGGCGGACCGGCGTCGAGGTTGACCTGGAGCGCCGCGGTCGCCGTCATCATCGAGCGGCCGGGCAGGGAGCACCCGCGGCTGGCGAAGTGCTCCTCCATCGCGACGTAGCGCGGGTTCGGGTTGCTGCGCTCCACGGGGCGGGCCGGGTCCGCGCCGAGCGGCGCGGCACCCAGGCCGAGCGCCCCGGTGGCCTCCCGCAGCACCTCGCGGTCGGCCTGCAGCCACGCCACGGCGGTGCTGAGGTCGGGGGCCGGCGGGGTGGAGAGCTCCACCTGACCGCCGGGCTCGACGGTCACGGTGCTGCCGTGCGGGCACGGCGGCACGGTGGCCAGCAGCTCCTGGACCCGCGTCCAGTCCGGTCGACGGCCGGGGTCGGCGAGGTCCACCAGGTGCAGCTCCAGCTCGAGACCCACCCGACCCACGGGGCTGGGTGTGAGCGCTGCGGCCGCGATGTGTGCGCAGGCGTCGGCCACCGGGTCGGCCTCGTCGAGCGTGAGCTCGTCGCAGGCGAGGATCGGTGCGGTCATGAGGCCCCCTCCAGGTCCGGACCGGCCGGGCCACCGAGGTGGACCGACCGCGGGTCGGTGCGGGGGCGGCCGCGGGGCCGTCCCAGGTCGTGCACGTGCGGTGCTGTGGTGCTGTGGTGCTGCCGGTGCTGCTGGTGCTGTCGCCCACGACGGCGATCAGTCGTGGACGAGCCATCGGTACCCGATCGACGTCACGACATTCACCCTCGCGGGTGAACGATCGACCGCGTCACGGCGGGAGGCAGGTGAACCTGCCCCCAGCCCCGCTCAGGCGTCGGCGGCCTCGCGCTGCTTCTTGTTCGCACGGTGGTTGGCCACCCGGCAGCGGGTGGAGCAGAAGGCGCGGTCGGGCCGACCGTAGATGGGCTCGTCGCACCAGCCGCAGCGCCGCTCCCCGACCAGCGCCTCCAGCTGCTGGCGGAACCGCTGCAGGCTGCGCTCGGCCACCCGCACGTCCTCGAGCCAGCCGGGCACCCGGTCGAGGTCGATCTCCTCGAGCCGGTCGTAGGCGTCCAGGTCGCGCAGGGGGTCCTCGCAGCGCGTCACCAGGTCGGTGACGATCTTGTCCATGCCGGTGGCGATGTTGCGCCGTCTCGCTCGAGCCATGTAACGAATCTACCCGCTACAGGTGAATCGCGGGCGACCGACCCGACCCGCGAGGGATGCACACGTAGTTGATGTTGCGCCGGTACATCTTCACCGCGTGCACCACGTGGTACCGGCAGTGCTCCGCCCAGTCCCAGAAGGCGTCCTGGCTCTCGTCGTCGACCTCGATGGCGAGCGCCGGACGGTGCTCGGCGACCAGGCGCTCCGCTCCGGCGAGGACGGCCAGCTCCATGCCCTCGACGTCGATCTTGAGCAGCGTGACGCGCCCCTGCAGCGTCAGCGAGTCCAGCGGCACGACCTGCACCGGCGCCTCCCCCGCCTCACCGCGCTCGGCCAGCCGGGTGCTGCCCAGGTTGCGCCGGCCGGGCGTGTGGGGGAACAGCTCGGCCGGCTCCGCGCCCACCCCGTGGTCGACGTGGGTCAGGTCGACGGCGTCCAGACCGGAGTTGGCGGCCACGGTGCGGCGCAGCAGCAGGTTGGCGCGCGGGTTGGGCTCGAAGGGGTAGACCCGCCCGGCACCGGAGAGCGCGTAGAAGACGCAGTGGTTGCCCACGTTGGCGCCGACGTCGACCACGGTGGTGCCGCGCGGCACCATCTCCACGTGGCGCCGCAGCAGCCCCGGCTCGTAGAAGGAGCCACGGACCAGGTGCTTCTGCACCGAGTCGCCGGGGTCGTCGATGGCGAAGCGCACGCGACGACGCCGGAACGCCACCTCGGCCCAGCCGTCCGCGCCCGGTGCGGGCCCGGTGCCCGCGGCGTCGTCGCCACGTCGGTCTCGTCGTCCCCACAGGGCCATGCGTCCCGCCTCCCGATCGGCTCACGCGTGCGCGTCTCGGGCCACGCTCTCACGCCGGCGATGACGGGGCGCGCGCCTGGGCCCGGCGGGTCGGTCAGTCCAGGTAGTCGCGCAGGACCTGCGAGCGGCTGGGGTGACGCAGCTTCGACATGGTCTTGGACTCGATCTGGCGGATCCGCTCACGCGTGACGCCGTAGACCTTGCCGATCTCGTCGAGGGTCTTGGGCTGGCCGTCGGTGAGGCCGAAGCGCATGGAGACCACGCCGGCCTCGCGCTCGGAGAGGGTGTCGAGCACCGCGTGCAGCTGCTCCTGCAGCAGCGTGAAGCTGACGGCGTCGGCGGGCACGATCGCCTCGGAGTCCTCGATCAGGTCGCCGAACTCCGAGTCGCCGTCCTCGCCCAGGGGCGTGTGCAGCGAGATGGGCTCGCGGCCGTACTTCTGGACCTCGATGACCTTCTCGGGGGTCATGTCGAGCTCCTTGGCGAGCTCCTCCGGGGTGGGCTCGCGACCCAAGTCCTGCAGCATCTGGCGCTGGACGCGGGCCAGCTTGTTGATGACCTCGACCATGTGCACCGGGATGCGGATGGTGCGGGCCTGGTCGGCCATGGCGCGGGTGATGGCCTGGCGGATCCACCACGTGGCGTAGGTGGAGAACTTGTAGCCCTTGGTGTAGTCGAACTTCTCGACCGCACGGATCAGGCCCAGGTTGCCCTCCTGGATGAGGTCCAGGAAGAGCATGCCGCGACCGGTGTAGCGCTTGGCCAGCGAGACCACGAGGCGCAGGTTGGCCTCGAGCAGGTGGTTCTTCGCGCGGCGGCCGTCCTCGGAGATCCACTCGAGCTCCTCGAGGACCTTGGGGGAGATCTTGCCGCCCTTGGCCAGCTTCTCCTCCGAGAACAGACCGGCCTCGATGCGCTTGGCCAGCTCGACCTCCATCTCGGCGTTGAGGAGCGGGACCTTGCCGATCTGCTTGAGGTAGTCCTTGACCGGGTCGGCGGTGGCGCCGGCCACCATGACCTGCTGCTCGGGCTCGTCGGTGTCGTCGGCGGCCGAGACCACGAAGGAGGCGGACTTCTCGTCCTCCTTGATGGTGGGGTCGGCCTTGACGTCCTTCTCGAACTGCTCGTCGGGCACGTCGGGCAGGACCTTCTTGCCGTCGGGGCCCACCACCTCGGCGGCCGCCGTCGGCGTCGCAGCGGCGGTGGCCCCCGCCTTCTTCGCGGGGGCCGCCTTCTTGGCCGGTGCGGCCTTCTTCGCCGCCGCCTTCTTCGCCGGGGCGGAGGTGGTCTTCTTCGTGGGCGCCGGCGCGGCGGCCACGCGGCCACGGGCAGCGGCCGGCGGCATCGCCACCGAGACGCCGACCGAGCTCAGGTGGGCGAGCAAGCCCTTGAGGTGCTGGGGCTCGATGCCGGCGTCGTCGCTGGCGCGACGCACCGCCTCGGGCGATACCGCACCACTCTCGGCACCGGCATCGATGAGTGCGGTGACGGCCGGGTGGGTGAGGACCTCAGCGGGGACCTTGCGCGCGTTCGAGGACACGAACACCTCTCGTCGGAAGGAACTGGACCGCCACCAGGACGGTCGATGTCTGACTGTGGGCGCGACGAACACCGGAGGTGTCAAGAGCC
Organism: Nocardioides nanhaiensis; assembly: GCF_039542785.1. NCBI lineage: Bacteria > Bacillati > Actinomycetota > Actinomycetes > Propionibacteriales > Nocardioidaceae > Nocardioides > Nocardioides nanhaiensis. The sequence continues at coordinate 180,843 of NZ_BAABIM010000005.1, read as the reverse complement.
GCACGTTTATTGTGGCACGCCGTGGGTGAGGGTCGTGAACCGACACCGCCCCGCGAGCGCACGGCGCTCTCAGCGAACGCTCAGGCACCGCTCAACGTCACCTCAGCGCACGGAGGGCAGCATCGCGCGGGTGCCCGGCTCACGCCTGCTTGGCGGCGGCCTTCTTCTGCTTCTTGGCGGCCCGTGCGTTGGCTGACGTTGGTTGTCGAGGGCCGCCGCGCGCTGACCTGCGACGACGCGACTACCAGCGTTGGGAAGCGTTGGACCACGACGGTTGTGCTGCGGACTTTCTGCGGACTGCCGCCCTCGAACCGAGCAGCCCCCGACCGGTGCGGACACACCGGCCAGGGGCCTAGATCCCATGTGCAACGGAGGCACGAAGAACCATGACCGAATCATCCACCAACGAGCAGACCGGCGCCGGGGAAGGCGCCGGCCAGCCCGAGTTCGAGAAGAAGCTCGGCCTGCGCCCCATCGAGTACCGCTCCGGCGAGCAGCACCCAGAGCAGCGGCCATGTCCGAGCTGGTGCGGCCTGGCGCACGACCCTGCCCGCCACGGCATCGACCCGCGGCACCCCCTCTCGGCGCTGCACACCCCGACCTGGGACCTCGAGGTGGCACTCTCGGCCTACCGCGGCACGCTCTGCGCCGAGGGCGTCCTCGCAGCATCCGTCGAGGTGTCGCTCGAGCAGGTCGGCCAGCGAGCTCCACGCATCCGGCTGATCCGTTACCTCAACAAGGAGTCGACGGTCATCCTCACGCTGGGGCTGACCGACGCCGAGGAGTTGGCCCTGGCGCTGACTTACCAGGTGCAGCTGGCCGAGGGGCGGCTGCTGTGACGGGGCTGCCGGCCGAGCCGCTGCTGCGCCAGATTGCCCTGCGCGGAGGGCTGACGGCCAGCGGACTTGCACACACCACCGGTCTCGAGCAGGCCTACGTGCGAGCCACGCAAACCGGGCGGATCACACTGCGCGCGGCAGACCAGTTCGCGGCGGCCGTGGGGCTGCACCCGCTGCTGCTGTGGGGCGACGACTGGCTCAGGCTGCCGGGATGAGCACCGCGGACCCCGCCCTGCTGCTGCAGCAGCTCGTCGACCATGCGACGACCGATCTTCGGCGCCAGGTCGCCGAGCTTGCCGATCGCGTCGCCGTCCTTGAGCGGGCGGGGTCCGCTCCTCCCCTGACGCACGCCGGCCGGCTGATCTTCACGGTCAGGCAGGGCGCCGAGCTGGCGGGCGTTCACCCGGACACCCTGCGCAAGGCGCTCGAGCGAGGAGACCTGGAGGGCAGCCAGCGGTCACCGCGGGGACGCTGGGGGATCAGACGAGAGCACCTCGAAGCATGGATCGAGGCCGCACACTAAGCGCATGCGAGTCCTGACCGAGGCCGAGGTCGCCGAGATCCTCGCTGTCAGCCCCGCACGAGCCGCCGCCTGGCGCCTCCGCTACGGCTGGCCGCACGTCCGGATCGGCAATCAGATCCGCTACACCGAGGCACAGCTCGAAGCGGTCCTCACCGAGCACACCGTGTTGACGCCAGCGGACCAGCGCGAACCGCGGGTGCCGGGGGCGTTACCCGGTCAGACAGCACGCAGCGCGCGCTACTGGGAAGGGCGGCGCTAGCTGCAATGACCGTCCGCGACCGTGAGCCACACTGCCACTTCCCCGCCTGGCGGTGACTCAAGTCGAGGCTGCTCCCACATGCGTTGTCAGCGAAGACACCATCCGTCGAGCCAAGAACCGTGGCGACCTCAGCGCAAAGAAGCTCAGCCGCGACAGGCACGGCAACGGCGTCGGGAAGGAGCTGTACCGGGTCCGCGATTTCGAGGCGTGGCTCGAGAGCCCCCCGCCGGCCTGACGCTCATGGCCGTGCCGCACCGCCGCGCCTTGCGCTGTCGCGTCGCGCCTGTCGTAGCTGCTTGAACCGCGCGCGTTCCGCTGGCTGCACGTAGATCAGGTGCAGCGCTTCGCTGACAAGCTCGGCGACGTCGGCCACCTCCTCAGCCGAGTAGGCGATGCCGTCGTGCGTAGTGTCGTTGCCCAGCAGCCGGGCCTCGTGCATGGCGTCGGCCAAGTCGGCTTCGAGCGCCTTCGTGGACTTCATTGCCTCGATCCGCTGGTAGAGATCGCGGCCCTCGGCACTTCGCTCTTTCGCCATCGCCTCGACGCAGGACCGGTAGAGCATGCTTGCGCCGCGCAGCAGGCCTGCGGCCTCGGCCTCGGCGCCCTCTGAGAAGAGGCTCGCGACAAGCGTTGGCACCGACGGGTGCACGGGCCGAGGAGGAGGCTTCGGGTAGACCACGGTGACCCTGTCGACGACCTCGTTCGTCGCCATGTCCCACCGTCTGCGCTCCACAACGAGCGTCAGGTCCTTGCAGTACGTGCACTCGAGTAGGTGCTCAATCGTGGCTGTTGGCTGCACGTCGTTGGGCTGGAGGCGTCCGCCATACCCGCTGGACGGGTGAATCGTCTCGACTCGTCGGGCGGTAAAGCCAGAGGGCTGCTCGCAGTGCCCGCAGTAGCCGCGCTGATTCTCCACGTCGATCGTCATGCCGAGGAGGCTAGGTCAGCCCACCGACACCGCGCCGGCGCAAGAGGTGAGCATCGACAGTCACGCCGAACGCGGCCGACCGGCGGGGCAGCTTTCAGTGGATGCCGGGCTGTCCATTCAGCTCGCTGATCACCAGGCGCAGAGCGTTCTTCGCCTGCTCCTCGAGCACCTGAAGCACCTCGCGGTCAGCTCCAGCACTGGAGGCGTTTGCGAGGGCGTGGCTGGCGACCGCGAAGTCAGTCATGTTTTCCATGGCGCGGACTCTGCCACGCAACTGCTCTCGGCGTCAGCCCCCCTTCGGACGAGTCACCGACAGGTCAGGCAGGGCGGAGCCGGTCGCCGGGCAGCCACTCCTCGGCAACGATCCAGCCGTCGTCGGCGAGCAGCTGGTGGCAGACGCGGCCCATCCACACGCCGGTGGGGTCCTGGCGCCAGTCGAGGAGGAGGGCGGGGTGGTGGCCGCGGGGATCGTCGGCGTCGCGCACCCAACAGGGCCGGATCTTGCGCGGCGGCCGGAGCGACGCCGGGTCATCAACGGGCTGCTCGTGACCGGCGCGGGTGCGGGCGATCCGCTCGGCCATCGTGCCGTGCTCGCCGCGCTTCGGCGCCCACCCACCCACGACAGGCTCAGCCCTGCGTGCGGACGTGGAGCAGGTCCCAGCCTTTAGGGACGTCGGCGCGGGCCTGCTGCAGAGCGGCGGCGTAGTCGGAAGCCTCGACGGTCCACTCGACGGGGTCGGCGGTGGTGTCGCCGTGGGGGCGGCGGGAGGCGTGGAGGATCACGGGCCCGAGTGTGCACCCGGCCACCGACGTCGCTAATGCCCGAGGCGACTCTAGCGGCGCGGCCCTCGCGGGACACATGGGGATGCGATCAGCGAAGGCCGCGCCTAGGAGGTGACTTTACCGTCCGCGTGATTGCTCAGCTTCGGCGACGATCTGCTGCGCGAGCTGTTGGACCTTGACGTTGCGTTCGGCGGACAGGGTCTGCAGGACCTTGAACGCCGCGGCGACGTCGAGGTCGTAGTCCCTCATCAAGATGCCCTGGGCGATGCCGATGGTGTGGCGGTTGCTGATCGCGGTGCTGAGGCCGTCCGCCTCGTGGGCGTAGGACAGGGGCACGGTGGCGTGAGCAGTGAAGAGCTGCGCGAGGTGGTAGTCGTCCTCGGTCCAAGCGCCGGGGTCGTGGGAGTAGAGGTTGAACGCTCCGAGCCGATGGTTGCCGGCCAGGAGCGGAACCGCCACGACTCCGTGCACACCTGCGTCCAGGGCGTGGCGAGTCCACTCAGGCCAGCGGGATTCCTCGCGGAGGTCGTCACTCCAGACTCCATCGACGCGTGCGCTGGCCACGTCAAAGCAGGGGCCCTCGCTGAGGCGGTACTGCAGGGAGTCGAGATCGAGTGAGGTCTGGTCGCTCGAGCTGAGCGTCTGGAAGTTGTGGCGGCCTTCGCGGATGGTCACTGACGCCGCGGTGCAGGGGGCAAGCAGCTTGACCGCGGCATGGCAGACGTGGTCGGCGGTGATGTCCTGGTCAGGCGCGGCGGTGAGTTCTGCTGCGAGCAAGGAGACCGCTTCGGCGAGACGGTCACCCTGCTGTTGCGAGCGCGGGGAGTCCGGGTCGTTCACAGCGTCCAGAATGCCAGAGTGCCGGAACGTGCCCCGTGAGCGCCCTGAGGTGACCGGGTGACCAACCCGACCGCGTGTGGGATCGGCACTCGGGTACCGACGTGGAGGCCCTCGGGCACGTGTTAAGCAGACTGCACGGTCCGGGGGCTGCCCAAGGGCACTCGGATCGCCTCAGGCGAGATCATCCCCGTGAAACCGGACGCGGCGCGCGGCCGCGACAACCTCGAGCTGGTCGCGTCGGAAGTCCCGAACCACGTCCGCCGGCCCTTCCGGACGTGTGGGAGCAGGTCAGCCTGCACCAGTTGGGAGACGCGCTTCTTCGTGACGCCGAGGACCTCGGCGGCCTGGGGGCCGGTGAGCCAGTCGTGGTCGGACGCCGGCGGGAGGGTGTCGGCGTGCGCGAGCGCCCGTTCCCGGGCTCGCTCGGCGGCGTCCTCGGCGGCGCGGGCGCGGCCGGCGGTCCACTCGACGACGCTGGCCCGGTTCACTGAGAGGCGGCGGCCGATGGTGGGGCGGTGGCCGAGCTCGCCGCGGCGGATCGCGTTGAGGATGGTGGTGTGGCTGACGCCGGCGAGGTCGGCCGCGGCGACGTAGCTGATCCACGTCGGATCGGGAGGTCGCTGGGCAGCGTTCATTCTCGCGACAGGACCCGAAGCGCGGTCAGGTTGCGCCATGTTGAACCGTCGGGTCGTTCGGTCACTCGTACTTGCACGGCGAGCGTGATTGCTTGGCCCACCAATGTGCTGCGCACCTCCTTGGGAGGCAGTTGCGCTGCGCTCACGTGTTCCATGCCCTCGGGAGTCTCGATTGCCCACTTCGCCATGTCGCTCACCGTGCGAACAGTGCCGGCGATTTCGGTCTCGTAGGCGTCGAGGTCCTGGCCGCGGACGAAGTCTGTAAGCCAACCAGATTGGCCAGCTGTGACTCGGGTGCGGTGCGTCGCTGCTCCCGGTTCCTCCCAAGACGCCTCAACGTCGAAGTGCGCCTTGTGTAGGACGTCGGCAAGGTTTCGCAGCGACGAGGCGACGCGTGGGCCGAGCTCCGCCAGCTCAGTTCTCAAGCGCTCACCAGCTTGGAAGTCGTCGGCGGCCGCAACACTCAGCAGTTGCAGCAGTGTGTCGCTGGCACGATCGGCCAACGGACGGGGTTCATCGAACATCCGTCGCTCCCCCTCGGGCGCGACTTCCTCCATAGGGGGGTTCTTTGGAACCACATCCAGCAGCACTGAGCCGGGCGCAAAGCCCGCTTGTAGTGATAGCTGAGTTCGGATACGGACGATCTCTGGGATTCGACCCGATGCGCTGCGCGTGCCCTCGAGAGCTGCGCCGACGGCAGTAATGCACCGTTGCCAGAGCGTGGCCACAAGGCCAACCTCGTCGAGATCGGCAGCGTGCTCACGGACTCCGGGACCGGTGAGACGGACTCGCCCGTGACTGGCCCGGTCCCTGATCTCACCGCGCCTGGTGACGATCGCTTCAAAGCTCATCCGGCTCAGGTCCCCCGGACCCACCCAGGTGGGCTCGGGAAGGCTACGTGCTCGTGCCAGCAACCTGTTGAGGGCGCCAGGCTCAGAGGAAGCCATCTAGCGTCACCTCCAAGTAGCCGTGGACTGGCAGCGAGTCTTCTCGCTGGTCGGTAGAACGTCGCCGAGACCACAGGTCATCCCAGTACCCGCGCCTCTCAAGATAGTCCTTCGCAGCCTGTGGCGGCTGCACGCCAGCGAAGGGATGCCACTCGAGTATGTAGGAGTCCACCAGAAGGTCGAAGGCATCGCACGCCTGGCTCGTTGCAACCACCTCAAGGAACTGTGCTGCGTCCGCGTGTGCCCTCGCCGCCAGGAGCACGACCCAGTCAACGATGTAGACACAGTCGATGTCTCCGGGCTCGTCCGTGTCCGTGAAAAAGCTGCCGCCCAACCACGCCGTTGCAACTTGGTCGAGCGTTGCCTCCCTCAGAGCTTGCGTCAGCTCGAGCCAATCCGCCCAGATTCTTTGTCGTCGATCCGAGAGCCCGTTCACGAAGTAGGTCTCGATGTCTTGCGGCGTCGCTGGCCACCTGCCCGGCAGAAGGTTGCCGTTCAGCATCAACGCGGAGAGGTCCACCGCGGCCTCAACCCCCTCGAGTCGCGGTTCCGATCCGCGGAGGCTATACCGAATTGCCGCGCGTCGCCTGTTGAACGCAGATCAGCGCCCCCGCCGCCCAGGGGGGCGACGGGGGTGCAGCTGCGCGCGGGGTGGGTCAGGTCATGGCGGTGACGTCGACGGGTGCACCGGTGGGGATGGCTGCCGCGCCCTGGCCGGCGACCAGGCCGCCAGCCGGGCTGACCTGAGCGACGACGTCGGGGGCGGGGACGGTCGGCTCGGTGTCCTCGGGTGGCAGCGGCGTCGGCAGCCCGGAGCGGTCGAGCCACACGCGCATGGCGTAGGACAGCGCCGTCACGGCGGCCGTCTTGGCCAGCAGGAAACCGAGGACGCTCCACTCGACGTCGTCCCAACCCTCGGCGGTGGTGACGACGGGGAGCACGACGAGCACGAGCGCCGCGAGGACGTCGATCACGAGGTTCTGCAGGACAGTGCGGAGCGCGCGCTGATCCGCGGGGGCTGAACGCCCGCGAGGACTGGACCTCCCGCGCTGACTAGCGCCGCGAGCTACTGCTGCAGGGTCCACTCCTGGCAGCGGGTCGTCTCGAAGAACTGTCCCTCGCTGACCGAGACCAGGGCCGGTCCCTCGCCGATGTTGTTCTGGATGATGTCGGCGCCGTTGGCGTCGGCGTTGATCGACCAGTAGCAGGGGGTGCTGGTGCCGCCGCTGGTCCGGTAGGTGCCGGGCTTCATGTCCTGCCCAACCCGGTAGACCCCGTCGCCCGGGATGGTGTTGCGGGCGATCTCGCGCTCCACTATGCCGACGGCGCGCTCGCGCCTTGACACCGCGACGGTGGCCTCCTCGAGAGTGGTCTGTTCGCGCTTCATCTTCTGCTGGGCCTTCGTGAGTAACGCCTGGCCCTCTTCGAGCGCTGCCTCGCGTGCAGGGACTGAGCCCAGGATGTTCTCCACCTGCTGCTGCGCCACCTTCAGCTCGTCCTCGGCGGTCTTGCGCTTCTCGACGGTGCGCAAGTGCTTGTCGTCGAGGGCCTGGTAGACCTCGGAGTCGCGTGGGTTCTCGGTGATGCGGCCGACGGCGAACCCGCCGATGGCGGTGGCGACGGTGACCACGATGGCGCCGATGACGAGAAGGACTCTGTCACTCATGGCGGCAGGCTAGGTCGCGGCTCGGCGACGTGTGCAGATCTTGCAGAGATAGGCCATCAGCCGGCGAATGCCCCTCACGCCGCCACGAGCAGCGTGACCTGACCACCAGAGCTAGCTGTGTCACGACGGCGTGAGGGCGACCTAGTCCCCGGCGTCGTCCTCGCTGAGCGCCTCCTGCAGCGCCTGGCGGATGAGCGGCACCGCCTGCTCGCGCACCACGTCTCCGACGACCTCACCGATCTCGGCCAGGGTCTCCTGGAGGACGAGCGCGAGCAGGCGTTGCTGCTCCACCACGCGCCAGACGTCGACCGTGATCTCCTCGCCGGCCTTAGCCGCTATCTCGAGGGTGTCGGCGTAGTCGGTGATCGACTTCAGGATCTCGTCGTACTTGCTCATCGGGTCCCCCCTGCTCGTTCCCACGCGCGCAGGTCGCGCGAGATCTGCCGTCCTCGCTGCAGCTGGTCGAGCTCCTGTGCGGTGAGGTGCAGCCGCTGCGGAGCGGCCCCGGCCTGCTGGCGCGCGCTCTGGCTGCGAGCGTAGGTCTCGCGGGCGCTGGGCGGCTGCGGGCGGCCACCTATGGCGCGCTGTGCCTCTTTCACGAGCTCGCGGCCCATGCGCTGCGCGATGCGGTCCAGCTTCGCCTGCTGGCGCTCGAGCTGGCGCACCAGCGCGTCGGCCGAGGCGATGCCCGCTGAGTGGTAGCGGTCGCGCAGCTTGTCGCCCACGCCGCCGCCGACCTGGGCGAACCGGTCGGCCAGCGAGTTGGCCTGCCCGATCGCTTCCCTGCCGCCGGCCAGCAGCGCTTCGGCGATGCCCGCACCGCCCTCCACGCCCGCGTTGCGGATGTCCTCCAGCACCGTGCGCGAGAGGCCTGCCGAGGCGAGCGAGAGCAGGTTCTTGCCGAACCGCTCGGCTGCCTCGGCGCGGGCCTCCCACATCTGGAACATCTGCTCCAGCGACCCGAAGCCCTCGCCCTGGCCGAGCGCGGTGACCGAGCCGTACTGCACGAAGCTGTCGCGGATCTCGGTGCCGTACTGCTTCGCAGCGGCCACCAGGTCCTTGTGGCGCTGACGGGCGGCGACCAGCAGGCGGTTGTTCTTCTCCTGCTGGGCGCCGTTCTTGCGCAGCTGCTTGAACTCGTCGCTGAGGCTCTTGAGGATCGCGCGCTCGCGCTTCTCCTCGCCCTTGCCCTTGACCCGCTTCTCGATCAGCTTGGTCAGCCGGTCGACCGACTTCGAGATGCCGTCGGCGCCGTCGTCGACACCGGACAGCAGCGACCGGATCAGGTTGCGGCCGGAGTTCTTGGCCTTGCCCTTCCGGTCAGCGATGCCGAGCTCGAGGCCGCGGCCGAGCTGTGCGCCGACCTCGTCACGCATCACTCGCGAGGGGCTCTTGATCTTCGCCGCTGCCTTCGCCGACGCGACTGCAGCACGGACGGCTGCAGCGGCCTGTGCGGCCAGAGCGCTCTGGGTGCCGGCGAAGCCCGCGAGTACGCCAGACTGGAGCGCGTTGCCCACCGACTGGCCGCCCGAGCTCGCGGTGCTGCGTGCGGACGCCACGCCGGACGACACGTCGCTCTTGTAGCGGCCGAGGTCGGCGCGGGCGCCCTTCGGGCCCTTCTCCAGGCCGCGCTTGATCTCGTTGCCGCCGCGGTCGGCCTCGCGGACGCCGGACCGGATGCTCTTGCCCAGCGAGGACAGCCAGCTGTCGAGCTGCCCCTTGGCGCCCTTGGTGTTGACCTCGACCGTCGACTTGGGCTTCTTCTTCCCGACGCCGTCGAGCTGGCCGGCCAGGCGCCGGACGTTCTTCACCGAGGTGTCGATGCCGAGCGTCGTGATGACCGTGCGGACCTCCTTCGGTTGCAGGTTGTACTGGCGGGTGAGCCGTGCGACCCCCCGCGCGGTCGGCTGCAGACCGACTTCGTCGATGCGCGTGTAGGCGCGCTTCGGGATCTTCCCGATCAGCGCGCTGTAGTCGGTGGTGGCGCGAGACGCTGCCCGTGTGGACTGCGCTGTGTCCTGGTGCTGGCGGGCAACCTCTCGAAGGGTGGAGATCCCGTTCCGGATGGTGTCGATCTCTCCCTTGATGCGCGCCTCGTCGGCGATCAGCGCGCCACCGCGCTCCTCGAGCTCGGAGCTGGAGAGGTTGGCGTACTCCCGCTGCACGTCGGCCAGTGCCTGCCGGTTGGCCTGCAGCTGCGCCTCCTCGCCCTGCAGCGCGAGGTTCACGCGCTCAGTCGCGTCTGCCTGCCCGAGGGCTGCATTAACGGCCTCTCGGGCGCTGATCCCGTAGCCGCGCAGCGCGTCGATCGTGCCGGCCTGCTGCAGGTCGGTGAGGATCATCGCGCGGTTCTGCTCTGTCGCGGCGCCAGTCACCTGGTCCAGAGCGGCCGCGTAGTCCTCGGCCGACGTGCGCGCGTCGTCGGCGGCGTCCCTGCTCTGCAGCAGCCCGGTCGTCAGGCCTGCGAGCGCCCCGACGGCGCCGCCGATGGGGCCACCGATGGCGAACCCGGTGGCGGCACCGCCGAGAGTGGTGAGCAAGGTGCCCATCGTGGAGTCGGTCTGCTGGGCGCCGGCGGCGAAGGCGAGAAGGCCGCCGACGCCAGCAGCCTGGCGGGACACCCGGCCGATCGCGGCGGCTCGGGTCTCGGCGTCGCGGACCTTGGTGCTGAACTCGCCGAGAGCCCCAACGCTGTCGATGACGACCGGGCTGAGCTTGGCCCACGCGAAGCCCGCGATCCCGACCTGGGCGGCGACGTTGCGCACGGGCTCGGGGATGGCGGTGATGACGTCGAGCACGGTTCCGCCGACGTCGGCGAAGGCCTTAAGGCTGGGCAGGAGCGCCGAGCCGATCTGGCTGGCGGTGTTGCCGATCTCGTCGCTGTTGGTGGCCAGCCAGTCAGCAGCCTCGCCCAGCCACGGCACCACGGTGGACCGGCCGTACTTCACCAGGTCGGTGAGCGAGGGGAGCAGCGCGGTTCCGGCTTCGGCGGCGGTGTCCTGCAGCTCGGCCTTGAGGCGCTGGCTCTGCCCAGCGAGAGTGTCGGACTCGCGGCCGAACTGGCCGGCGGCGTCGGCGCTCTGCCGGAACAGCAGCTCGATCCGGGCCTGCTGCTCGGCCTGCTTGCGCGCGGACCCCTCGAGCTCGTCGAGCCCCTTGGCGGCCAGGCGGGCGTTGACGTCGGCCTGCTTGATCGAGACGCCGTAGGCCTCGATCGGGTCGGCCTCACCACGCAGCAGCGAGGACACGGCCTCGATGGCCTCGCGGGTGGTGCCGCCGTAGGTGGCGGCCAGGTCGGCCGCGCGGCCGGTGAGGTCGGCCGCGCGGCCGGTGAGGTCGGCGGTGAGGGTGGTGACCTCCTTGAGCGGCAGGCCGGAGGACTTGAGCATCGCGCCGGTGACGTTGGCGAGCTCGCGGTACTCGTTGGCCGAGAGCCCGACGGCGTCGGCAGCGTTCTTCGACTGCCGGATGACCGTGTTGGCGTAGCGGCCGTAGACGCTCTCGGTGGCGCCGAGGGACTGCTGTGCGTCGCTGGCCTGGGTGACGATGGCCTTGCCGAGCACGCCGGCACCGACGGCGCCGATGGTGAGCCCGGAGCGGATGAGCGCGCCGGCGCGGGAGAACCGCTGTCCCATGCGGTCGGCCGCGGTCGCCGTGGTGCCGAGCTCGCGGCGCGCCTGGAGGCCGTTGGCCAGGATCGCGATGCGGATAGGGCCGGCGATGACTCAGCCCTCCCTCCGAGGGTCGTTGGGGCGCGGGTCGAAGGTCAGTCGAGCTGGGTGTTCGCGTGCGCGCTGGCCTGCGGTCGAGACATCGAGGGGCGGCCGGCGTGTGTCGTCGACGAGGCGAAGCGATGCAGCACCTGGTCACGATCGCTCTTCCCCGCCGTGTGATTGCCTGAGCGGAAGCCGCGGCCCTGCACCCGTCCCAGTGGCACGGGCTGAGGGTCACGGGCGCTGGTGTCGAACGCCGGCTGGGGGTCCTGACCGGGGAACTGGACCCAGTAGCGCGCCGGGCGCCGCTTCTCGAAGAAGAGCGCGACCTCGTAGTACTGCTCGTGGCCCTGGCGGTCCTTCTGCGACCGGAGGTCGGTGCCGAGGCGGACCAGGGGCGGGGTGGTGGTGGTCATAACGCTTCTCCTCAGGTGTTGGGTGTCAGGGCGTGGATCACATGGGCGTCCCAGGCGGGAGGCGCTGTCGATGGACTGGCGTGTCGTAGCGGCGGCGTGCCGTCGGCTGTGGCATGACGGGCGAGCATCAGCGCCGCCTTGGCCTGGACGATCTCGGCGTCTGCTGCGAGAACGAGGCGCCGGAGTGCGCGCACGGATGCGAGCGGGTCAGCTGCCGGCGTGCTCATGCTGCGAACCCCGAGGATTCGGGCGTCTCGCTGCGACGGGACAGTCACGACATCGACGGCCAGCAGCTCCCCCGCGGTGCAGGTGCGGACACCCTCGATGATCTCCCAGCGATGTCCGATGAAGACGATCGAGACCGAGTCCAGCAGCCCCTCGCGGATCTTCCGGCGCACGTCCTGCTCACGGGCGCCGCTGCCTAGCGTCACGTCGACGAGCAACCGACCTGCGTCGTAGCGGGGGCGAGCGCGGCCGACGATCGTGTCGACCGAGGCGACGTGGTCGGCGTGCACCGGAACAGTGGCCGGCAGCGGGTTGAAAGCGCCGACAGCGATGACCTCACCGTCGCGGTCGATGCTGGCCGTCGACGCGATGGCGGTGAAACCTCCGCCAGCGTCCGCCTCGCTCGAGGCGATGGGAACGGTGACGGCCGTGGCGTCCTTGCTGCTGAGCCGAGTCATGAGGCCTGGTCCTTCGCTGTCACGCTTCCTCGGAAACTGCTGGCGGGCGCCGCGAGGCCCGCGACGTAGGCGTCGAGGTCTGCTCGCCGCACCCGCACTCCGCCACCTACACGAACGGTGCGGATTGCGTCGCCAGCCACCAAGCGCTCCAGCTGTCGGACCGACACCGCGAGCAGGGAGGCCGCCTCGCGCTTGGTGAGGAGCAGTCGGTTCGTCATACCCGCAGCGTCCATCGTCGGCGGCGAGACCGCATTCCATGTCGCGTCCTGTCGCGGCCTGGCGCAATCTGCGAAGAACTCAGCCAAGTTCACCAGCTCCGAAGGGACGGCCGAGCCGCTCGCCTTGGCCTCCCGCGTCGCCTCGGGCACATAGCGGGCCAACGCCCGGGCGAGGTGAGCCGCCAGCAGCTGGTTCTGCGGCTTCACGACGCGCCCGCCACGACGTCGTCCTGATCCACGCGCCTGAACAGCGCCAGCCCCAGGTAGTTAGCGTGACGCAACGCTAAGCGGTCATGCCAGCTCCAGAAACGAGGCGCCACGGGGCCTGCCGCTCTGCAAGCAGCGGCCGACTTAGCCGGACACCGAACTTGTCCGAGGTCCGGAGAGAGATCCGGCGAGACTGCGGCGGTCCCTCGCCGTGGGCATTGGAGATGCGAGCCACCCTCCCCCGGTATCACGACGTCGCCTGCTCGCCGGCGTAGTGCACGGGGTGGTGAGAGGGGTGTCCGCAGGGGCATGCGTCGCCTTCGGGTTTGTGGCCGTGTCGCCAATCCTCGGCGCGGTAGCCGCAGACGGTTGGGTCGATGACTCGCGTCTTCTGGATGAAGGTGCAGCGGCCGTCTTGGTCGGGGCGGTAGCGGTGGCCGGTGGCGGTCTCGATGGCCGCGTCCCAGTCGGTGTCGGTGTCGTGCTGGTTCGCTGGGGCGCGGCCCGGCGGAGCGTCAGCGGAGCCGGTGCCTGCGCCCTGTCCCTGTCCCTCCCCTTCGGGTCGGGACGGGACGGGACGGGGGGTCGTCTTGTGACCTGTGTCGTGACTGGTCGCGTGACTGGTTGCGTTACCGGTCACGCCTGCTGGGCAGTACCGCGGATCGCACAGGCTGTGGTCGCCTCGCTGGTGCGCTGCTTGGCGTTGGCGGTACCGCTTCTGGGTCTCTGCCCTGGCGTCGCGGCGGGTGCGGACGTCGGCGGCGTCCTCTTGCTCGGACCAGTCCAGAGTCCATGCGTCGTCACCGTCGGGTGACCAGGCTCCCGATGCCTCGAGCTCGGTGGCGAGGGCTTGCCAGTCGGGGGCGTCGGTGATGCGGCGGACGGCGCCGGCGTCGATGTGCCCGTCGGTGCCGCGCTTGTTGCACCAGACCAGGGCCTCGACGTGCAGTAGTCGTGCTGAGCGGGAGAGGCGGTAGATCTCGGGGCGGTCCATGAAGTCTTCGCTGAGGCGGGTCCAGGTCATCAGCTCACCGCCTGGTCGTCGAGCACCAGCTGCCAGGTGGGTCGGCAGTAGGGGTCGTAGATCGGGTCCCAGGCCCAGTGCGGGTCCTGGCCGATGGGGACGCCGAGCAGGCAGTTCCAGCAGCCGCAGGTCAGTAGCTGGCCGGTGTGGGTGGTGCGCTCGTGCAGGTGGGCGGCGTCCCGGGCCGCGGCATGCCGGCGCTCGTCGACGCAGTCGGGGCAGGGGCACACCAGCCGCGCCTGTTCCTCGACTCGCTTTCGCTCGAACAGCTCGCTGATCACGGCGGCGATGTGGCGGTCGTCGGCGCAGCGTTCGCACGGGCAGATGCGTCAGGCACGGTCGTGGGCCAGCATCCGATCGACGGCTTGGCAGGTGGTGCAGGTGCAGCTGGGGCGCCCGGTACACGGCTTGTCGTCACGCCAAGCCGCGGGCTGGTCGGTTACCGTGGTCGGGATCTTCGATGGCGTCGAGGTCGTGGGGCCGCCCTGGCAGGGGCGGCCTCTCTCGTTGTCAGGCGGCATCGTTGCCTCCCGGTGTCGCCATCGCGTCGGCGATCCAGGCGTGCACATCTTCGCGGGCGTACAGCACACGTCGGCCCGCCTTGAAGCTGCGCGGGCCGCGGCCGACGTGGCGCCAGTAGCGAAGCGTGGCCGGTGAGCTGCGCAAGAGCTCGGCCACCTCCTCGGTGGTCATGAACTGCTGTCCCATCGCTGAAGCTCCTTCCCGTATTACGTTTGCTGGGATTGACAGCGTGGCATGGCGTTGGCACAGTTGCCTATGCCACTTGGCATAGGGCCTTTGGCACACGCGCCAATGGCGCACGTTAGGAAGGCAGGGCAGATGACACTGCGAGGCAAGATCGAGAATCACTGGGACTTCAGCAGTGAGGAGCTGGTCGACGGCGTGCTGGTGCCGAAGCGGCTCCGCGTCACGATGACCGGCGAGTTGGGCGAGCCCAACGCAGCGCTCCACTTCGAAGTGCGCAACGGCCGACCTGAGTGCGTGGACTTCACGGTGACGGCGAAGCCGGACGGCCGCGCGATCCGCACCAGCGACCTGAAGACTCTGTTCATCGACGGCATCGCCGAGACCGCCTTTCTCGACTTCGCCACGCCGCCTGGGGGTGGGGCCCTCGGCGGAGCGGATGAGGCTGAGACCCGGCGGCTGCGAAAGAGCATCGAGCGCGCGATCCATGCGCCTGGCCGCGGTCCGTCCCGCGCAGAGCTCGAGGAAGTCGCTCGGATCTACTCCGAGCACCCCAACGCACCGACCAGCGCGGTCGAGAAGCTCATGCGCTACTCCCGACGCACCGCCTCGCGTCGTGTGCAGCAGGCACGCGAAGCCGGCCTGATCTGATGGCGAGCATCAAGAAGCGCCCGGACGGCCGCTGGCGGGCCAGGTACCGCGACGCAGCGGGCAAGGAGCACGCTCGCCACTTCGAGCGCAAGGTCGACGGGCAGCGGTGGCTCGACCAGGTCACGGCCTCGGTCGTGCGAGGCGACTACGTCGATCCCCGCGCCGGCAAGGTCACGCTCGAGACCTACGCTGGCCAGTGGCAAGCGGTCCAGGTGTCGAGCGAGGGCACCGCGCGGATCGTCGACAACGCGCTGCGGCTGCACATCCTCCCCGAGCTCGGCGCGACGCCGCTGTCGGCCATTCGGCCGACGATGGTGCAGGGCCTGGTGAAGAAGCTCGAGGCGAAGGGCCTCTCCCCCGGCACGATCCACGGCATCCATCACGTGCTGACGCAGGTGTGCGCGGCCGCGGTCGACGATCGGCTGATCTCGGCGATGCCATGCCGCCGGATCACGCTCCCCCAGCTAGACGCGGCCCCCGTCGTCCCGCCCACGATCGAGCACGTCGAGGCCTTCCGCGACGCGCTCCCGGAGCGCTACCGCGCGCTCGCGGTGCTGGTCGCCGGCGCCGGACCGCGCGTCGGAGAGGCGCTCGGCCTCGACGTTGAGCACGTCGAGTTCCTCCGCCGGTCGGTGTGTCGATCGAGCGGCAGCGCCGCCAGGACGGCACCCTGGGCCCGCCCAAGTCGCGGAAGTCGCGCCGGGTGGTGCCGGTCGGGTCAGTCGTCGTCGAGGCGCTGGCGGCCCACCTGGCGACCTACCCGAGCGACGGGCCACTGTTCACCGACGAGCTGGGCGAGCCGCTGAGGTACCGGCGGTGGCGCACCGTGGCCGAGGGCGCGGCGCGCGCGGCCGGCGTCGACGTCACGGCGCACGACCTGCGGCACTTCTACGCCTCAGCACTCATCGCGGGTGGCGCGTCGGTGAAGCAGGTCCAGGAGCGGCTGGGACACGCGTCGGCGGTCATCACGCTGCAGACCTACGCCCACCTGTGGCCGGGCGACGACGATCGGACCCGCGACGTCATGGACGCCGTGCTGGCGCCGTTGGCTGCTCCTGCGGACTCTCTGCGGACTGCGGACGGCTTCGATGCGTGAAACCGCAGGTCAAACGGCCTTCTCCTTGGCCGCGGCCTTCTTCTGCTTCTTGAAGTCGCGCACCTTCTGCAGCGAGTCGCCGTCGGTCACGTCGGCCACCGAGCGGTAGCCCTCCAGCGCGTAGTCGCCCACGACCGCGTCCCATCCCTCCGGCCGCACGTCGAGCTGCTTGGCCAGCAGGCTCACGAAGATCTGCGCCTTCTGCTTGCCGAAGCCGGGCAGCTCCTGGACCCGCTTGAACAGGTCCTTGCCGCTCTCGGCCTCGGTCCACAGCCGCGAGGCGTCGCCGTCGTACTTCTCGACGACGAGTCGTGCCAGGTCCTGCAGCCGGGCCGCCATCGATCCCGGGAACCGGTGGATCGCCGGCGCGGTGGCGCACAGCGCCGCGAACTCCTCGGCGTCCGCCTCGGCGATGGCGGCCGGCTCGAGGCTCCCGAACCGGTCCAGCACCTTCGCCGGCCCCCGGAAGGCGTGCTCCATGGGGTACTGCTGATCGAGCATCATGCCCACCACGAGCGCGAACGGGCTGTCGGTGAGCACCTGGTCGGCGGCGTCGTCGCCGGTGATGTGGATGGCCATGGCGACATCCTGCCTCACCCGACCGAGCGGCCCGAGAGGCCCGAGCGCCCCGCGAGGGCTGGCCGTGGGCGCCCGCTCCCACCGCCGGATCGGGCTGCCGCTGCGCAACGCCGAGAGCTCCTCGGTGGGCGCGAACCCGGTGACGGCGTCCGCGCGCGGCGAGGCGAACCCGTCGTCGGAGCCCGGGATCAGGACTTGACGGCGAGCACGGGGCAGTGCGCGTCGAGCAGGATCCGCTGCGCGTTGGAGCCCAGGATCAGCTTGCCCACCGGGGTGCGCCGGCGCAGGCCGATCACGATCAGCTGGGCGTCGACCTCCTGCGCCACGTTGATCAGGTCCTCGGAGGGCTCGAAGCCGCGCACGAGCTGGCGCACCTCGAAGGCCACGCCGGACTTCTCCAGCGTGCTGGTGACGGCGGCGACCTCGTCGTCGGCCTGCGCGGAGGCCGCGCGGTCGAAGCCCGGGCCACCGCGGTGGGAGTAGACCACCACCAGGCGCGCCGAGCGCAGCTCGGCCTCACTGATGGCGCTGGCCAGGGCGGCCTCGCCCTCGGGCTTGGGGACGTATCCGACGACGACGGTGTCAGCCATGTGCGCACCGTACTCGGCGCGGGCCCCCCTGTGGAGAGCCCGCGCGCGCGACGCGCCGGTGGGGCAGCCTGGGGGCGTGCGCCCCGGCATCGTCGAGCCCGTCCCCCGCCCCCTGCAGGTGCGCCTGCGGCGAGCGGTCCTGGAGCACGCCACGAACGAGCGGCGTCGCACCTTCGCCCCCGTGCTGCACCTCGGGACGCCCGGCGGCGTCGTGGCCACCTTCTGCGCCGAACCTAACGAGGGTCCACTGGACCTGGCGCTGCGCACCGAGGTGGTGCACGCGCTGTGGCGCCGCAGCCGGGCGGGGACCCACGACCGGCCCGCGGGCAACGCCCAGACGCTGGCGTGGCTGGCGCGGCCCGGCGACCTCACCGAGACCCGCGACGACGACCTGGCCTGGCACGCCGCCGTCCGGGCGGCCCGCGGCGAGCTGGGCCGCTACCTGCCGTTCGTCGTCGTCAACCGGCGGGCGTGGCGCGACCCCGTCACCGGCGCCGGCCGCACCTGGCAGCGCCTGCGCGACCGGCGCGAGACCGACCGCCCCTCCCCCGCGTAGGCCCGGCGGGTCAGGCCCAGGTGTGCACCGGCTCGTTGGTGTGCATGTTCTCCCGGTACTCCAGCAGCGTGGCCCGCAGCGCGTCGAAGCGCTCCAGGTCCGCGGCCTCGTGCGCGGCCATCCGGCGCACGAACCACTCCGCACCGTTGGTGCCCAGCAGGCAGCGCTGCCGGATGACGTCGAGCAGCCGCTCGGAGGTCTCGGGCTCCACGCCCCACGCGTCGAGGCCCTCGCGCGCCATCGGCAGCAGCCGGCGCACGACCAGCTCGGTGGCGCGCACCTGCCCGAGGCCGGGCCAGTACACGTGGGTGTCGATGCCGTAGCGGGCCGCCGCGTGGAAGTTCTCCTCCGCGGCGCTGAACGACATCTGCGACCACAGCGGCGGCTGGCTCTCGGCCAGGGTGCGCACGAGCCCGAAGTAGAAGGCGGCGTTGGCCATCATGTCGACGACGGTGGGGCCCGCGGCGAGCAGGCGGTTCTCCACACGCAGGTGGGGCACTCCCCCGGCGACGTCGTAGATGGGCCGGTTCCACCGGTAGATCGTGCCGTTGTGCAGCCGCAGCTCGGAGAGGTTGGGCGTGCCGCCGGCCTCGAGCACCTCCAGCGGGTCCTCCTCGTCACTGACCGGCAGCAGCGCCGGGAAGTAGCGCACGTTCTCCTCGAAGAGGTCGAACACCGAGGTGATCCACCTCTCCCCGAACCACACCCGCGGCCGCACACCCTGGACCTTGAGCTCCTCGCTGCGGGTGTCGGTGGCCTGCTCGAACAGCGGGATCCGGGTCTCGCGCCACAGCTGCTTGCCCAGCAGGTAGGGCGAGTTGGCACCGACGGCCAGCTGCACCGAGGCGATGGCCTGGGAGGCGTTCCAGTAGTCGGCGAACTGGTCGGGCGAGGTCTGCACGTGCAGCTGCATGCTCGTGCAGGCGGCCTCCGGGACGATGGAGTCGGCCGAGGTGCTGAGCCGCTCGACGCCGTCGACCTCGATGCTGATGTCCTCGCCGCGCGCGGCCAGGATCTGCTCGCTGAGCAGCTTGTAGCGCGGGTTGCCCGAGAGGGAGGCCACCGACATGTGGCCCTCGGCCAGCGTCGGCAGGACACCGATCATCACCAGGTGGGCTCCCACCTGCGCGGACTTCTCCTCGGCGTCGTTGAGGCTGCGGCGCAGGTCGTCCTCGAACCGCTCCAGGCCGCGCTCGCGCAGCTTCGCGGGCGCACCGTTGACCTCGATGTTGAACAGCCCGAGCTCGGTCTGGAAGTCGGGGTCGGCGATCGCCTCCAGCGCCTCGGCGTTCTTCAGCGCGGGGTCGCCGCGCTCGTCGACGAGGTTGAGCTCGACCTCGAGCCCGGTCATCGGGTCGTCGGTGTCGAAGGCGGAGTCGGCGAGCATCCGCGCGAACACGTCGAGGCAGCGCCGCACCTTCTCCCGGTGCCGGGTCCGGTCGGCCCGGGTGAACTCCTGTGCGTCGACCTCTTCGCCCATGGCGCGACCCTACGGCCTCGGTTCGGGCCGGGTCAGAGGCGCAGCAGCATCTCCGTGGAGGTCTCGACCGGCTCGAAGCCCATGAGCTCGTTGATCGCGACCATGTGGTCGTTGGTCTCGGCGTTCTGGGTGACGATGCGGCGCATGTCGGGGTGGTGCTCCTGCAGGTGCCGCAGCGCCGCCGCCTTGACCGCCAGCCCGAGCCGGTGACCGCGGTGCTCGCGGTGCACGAAGGTGCCCCACTGGGAGACGTCGGTGCGCCCGGTCACCGGGACCGCCAGCGTCGACTGCGCCACCACCTCGCGCTCCGGCGTCAGCGCCACGGTCTCGAGCATCGTGCGGCCGGCGGCCACGAGCTCGGCGCGCAGGGTGAGGAAGCGGTCCGGTGTCATCACCTCCTCCTCCCAGTCGACGGCGCCCGTGGGGGCGTCGACGCCGAGCTGGCCCAGCAGCACGCAGAGCGAGGGCACGAGCTCGTCGGGCACGACGTCGACGTGGGTCTCGATCGTGTAGCCCCCGGCGCGCTCGGCCGCCGTCGCCGCCCACTGCTCCACGCGCTCCCCCGGCACCGGCAGCTCGAGGTAGCGCACCACCTCGACGTTGGAGAAGGTCGCGCCGAGCCGTTCCGCGAACCGTCGGTAGCCGTGGGTCTCGCGCTCGGAGAAGGGGATCTTGACCTCGCCGAGGACCTCGCGGCGACCCTCGGCGCGGCACAGCTCGACGAGGGCGCCCGCCAGCTGCGTCCCTACCCCCCGCTGCGCGTGCGCCGGGTCGACGTCGACCGAGAGCCAGGCCTTGTCGAGGTTGTCGAGCAGCGGCAGCCACACGTAGGCGATGCCGAGCAGCGTCCCCGGCGCGGCCGTCACCGCCTGCTCGCCATCGGGCGCGGCGTAGCCGCCCAGCACCACCAGCCGCTCGCCGGGGTCGGCGGTGCGGAACTCACCGCGCATCTCCTCCCAGCTCCAGAACGGCCGACCCTCTCGACCGAGCAGGTGGGCGCGCCGGTGCAGGTCGTAGGCCTGGCGCAGGCGGGCGTCGTCGGCGGTGTCCAGGGTCTCGATGCGCACGACCGACGACGCTAGGACCCCGGCACCCCGCCGGGCGACCGGTTTTCGCCGTGGTCGCCCGGGAGCAGCGGATCGTCGGTCGGCTGGTCGGGCAGCTCCGGCGGGAGCCACGGCCGCAGCCGCGGGTCGTCGATGGCGAAGGAGCGCACCGGCCCGGCCGGGGTCTCGGCGGTCTCGAACCGCACGGTCACGACCCCGCGGCCCGCGCCCCACACCCAGCCCCGACCCCACTCGTCGTGCTCGACGTCGCTGCCCGGGCTCCAGGTGGTGCGCCGGCTCAACAGCTCGGCCGGCACCTGCGCCACCTCCTCGTCGGCGCTCTCCTGCTCGGCCTGCTCGGCGCGCTCGAGGTCGGCGAAGAGGTCCTCCTGGATCCAGTCGGCCAGACCCGAGACGCCCACCCCCAGCAGCCGGATGCCGCCCGAGGTGTCGAGGTCGGCCAGCAGGCCGCGCGCCGTGCGCGCGATGGTGGTGGCGGCGTCGGTGGGCGAGGCCAGGGTGCTCGAACGCGAGAGCGTGGTGAAGTCGTGGCGCCGCACCTTGATGCTCACGGTGCGGCCCGAGAGCCCGTGCTTGCGCAGCCGCTCGGCGACCTGCCGCGCCTGCCGGGTGAGCAGGCCCTCCATCAGCGCGCGGTCGGTCAGGTCGGTCTCGTAGGTGCCCTCCACGCTGACCGACTTGGCCTCGCGCTCGGCCACCACCGGCCGGTCGTCCTGCGCGCGCGCCAGCGCGTGCAGACCGGCCCCCATGGCCCGGCCCAGCAGCCGGACCAGCTCCTCGAGGCTCACGGCCTCCAGGTCGGCCACGGTGTGGATGCCGGCCCGGCGCAGCCGGTCGGCGGTGGCGGGCCCGACGCCGGGGATCACCGTCGCCGCCATCGGCCGCAGCAGCTCGCGCTCGGTGCCCGGCGCCACGACGACGAGCCCGTCGGGCTTGTCGAGGTCGCTGGCCACCTTGGCCATGAACTTGGAGGTGGCGACCCCGACCGAGGCCGTCAGGCCGCCGGTGACCTCGTGCACCCGGGCGCGCAGCCGCTCGGCGAGCTCGGCGACCCCCGCCACCGAGAGATCGCGGCCCTCGGCCTGCGGACCGGCCGCGAGGTCGAGGAAGGCCTCGTCGAGGGAGAGCGGCTCCACCAGGGGCGAGACCTCGCGCAGCGCCGCCATCACCTGCGCGCTGGCAGCGCGGTAGGCGTGGAAGCGCCCGCCCAGGTAGGCGGCGTGCGGGCACCGGGCGCGTGCCTCGCGCGTGGACATCGCGGAGTGCACGCCGTACACGCGGGCCTCGTAGGAGGCCGTGGAGACCACCCCGCGACCACCCGTGCCCCCGACCACCACCGGCTTGCCGCGCAGCGAGGGCTTGTCGCGCTGCTCGACGGCGGCGAAGAAGGCGTCGAGGTCGAGGTGGAGGACCGACGCCTGCTGCCGCACCCCCGCACGCTATCCCGCGGCGCCGACTGCTCCCCCGCGGTGCGGGAACGGGTGCCGGATCGACCCACGAACCGTCCACAGCGCCGGGTCCTGCCCCGGGTCATCCACAGCCGGAGGGCGAGGACGCGCGCGACCTGCTGCGGCGGGCGAGCGTGGCCCCATGACCCACATCGAACCCGACCCCGTCCCCACCGTCCGACCCCTGCGGCGGATCCCACCGCCCGGTCCGGCGGCCGCTCCCGACCGGCCCGCGGGCCCCACGACACTGCGCAGCGTCGAGGACGTGCTCGCCTACGTGCCGGTGCTCTTCGGCTTCCGTCCGGCCGCTTCCCTGGTGATGCTCACCGTCGGCGCGCCGCGCAACTTCCACGCCCGTCTCGACCTCGGGCCGCGCCCCGGGCTCACCGCCCGCCAGACGCTGGTGGCCGACGTCGACGAGCTGGTCCGCATCGCCCGCCGGCACGGCGCTCCACGGCTGCTCTTCGTGGTCTACACCGACGACCCGCGCCTGGCGCGTCGCGTCTGCGAGCGACTGGAGACCGTGCTGGCCCGCACCGAGGTGCGGATCGTCGACGTGGTGCGCGCCGACGGCGACCGGTGGTGGCCTCTCGTGGGCCCCGCGCGAGCCCTGGTGCCGCCCGACGGCCACGAGGTCGACCTGCGGGGCCACCCGCTCCTCGCCGAGGCCGTCCTGCGTGGCGAGGTCGTGCTCGGCTCGCGCGAGGAGCTGGCGGCCTCCCTGGCACCGGTGCCCTCGCGGAGCGCACCCGTGGCGGATCGGCTCGAGCCCCGACCGACGAGGACCCCCTCGCCGGCTCCGCCGGAGCACCTCGAGACGCTCGGGCTGATGATCGACTGGGTGGCCGACCTGGTGGGCCGCTGCGTGGCCGACCAGCCCCTGGCCTCGCCGGAGCGCGACTGGAGGCCCACCGACGACGAGGTCTCCGAGCTGCTGGTGGCCCTGCACTGGCCCCAGGTGCGCGACGCCGCGATGACCGGGCTCGACCGCGGCTCGGCGCGCGCGCACCTGCGGCTGTGGCGCGAGGTCCTGCAACGCACTCCGCAGCCCTGGGCGGCCGAGCCCGCCGCGCTGCTCGCCCTGGCCGCCTGGCACTCCGGCCACGGCGCGCTCGCCTGGTGCGCCGTGGACCGGGCCCGGTCGGTGGACCCCGAGCACGGGCTGGCGGGGGTGGTCGCCCACCTGCTCGAGCACGCGGCTCCCCCGCCCCAGGAGGGGCTGTTCCCAGCCTGAGCCCCTGGCCGGCTGCCACGCCGAGACCCGGCGCCGTCGCGGCCCGGGCTCAGGTCATCCCGACCAGGCCTCCCAGAGCTCGGCGTAGCGGCCACCGGCGGCCACCAGCTGCTCGTGCGTGCCCTGCTCGACCACCCGTCCCTCGTCCATCACCACCACGCGGTCGGCCTGGGCCGCCTGGCCCAGGCGGTGCGCGATCACCAGCGCACCACGACCCTGCGTCACGGCCAGGGCCGCGCGCTCGAGGTCGCGCGCCCCGGCCGACCCCGCCTCGGCGGTGGCCTCGTCGAGCACGACGAACCGGGGGTCGAGCAGCTCCACGCGAGCCAGGGCCAGCTGCTGGGCCTGCATGGGGGTGAGGGGGTGGCCGTGCTCACCCACCAGGGTGTCGAGCCCGGCGGGCAGCGCCTGCACCCAGCCCAGCGCCAGCACCCGCTCGAGCGCACCGCGCACCCGCTCGTCGTCGGCCGCGGGATCCACCAGGGTCACCGAGTCACGCACGGTCCCGGAGAACACGTGCACGTCCTGGCTCACCAGTGCGACGTGTGCCCGCAACCCCGCGCGGCCGATCCGCTCCAGCGGCACGCCCGCGACGAGCACCTCACCGGCCGTCGGCCGCAGCACCCCGGCGGCCGCGGCACCCAGGGTGGTCTTGCCGGCGCCGCTGGCACCCACGAGCGCCACGCGTTCGCCGTCGGCGACGGCCAGGTCGACGTCGTGCACCACGGGCTCGCCCTCGAGGTAGGCGTGGGTCAGACCGCGCACCTCCAGCGGTCCCGCGGGCACGGCGACGGCGGTCGGCTCCTCGGCCGCGGGCACCAGGGCCACCCCGGCCAGGCGGGTCAGCGAGGCACCGGCGGACTGCACCTCGTCGAAGAGCGAGACCAGGATGCCGAGCGGGTTGAAGATGCGGTGGAAGAACAGGGCGGCGGCCGTCACCTCGCCCACGGAGGCCGATCCCGCGCGTACCAGCAGGTAGCCCGTGGTCAGCACCGCGAGCAGACCCACGCACTCCGCCCGGTTGTTGCGGGCGAAGAACCGGGTCAGCATGTGGAGGACCTCGATGCTGATGCGCACCGCCGCCCAGGAGGCCTCGCGGATGCGGGTCAGCTGCTGGCGCTCGAGCGCGTAGGCACGCAGCGTGGGAGCCGCCTGCAGCCCCGTCACCAGGGCCTCGGCCCGCTCCCCCTGTGCCACACGCTCGCGGCGGTAGAAGGGGCCCGACCGCGGCAGGTACCACCGCAGACCCAGGGCGTACATGGGCAGCGCCACGGCTCCGGCCAGCCCCAGGCGCCAGTCCAGCGCCAGGAGCCCGCCGAGCGTGAACACCACCGCCACCAGCGCACCCGCGAGGAGGGGCACCACGGTCTCGAGCGACCGGTTGACGGTGCGCACGTCGTCACCCACCCGGCTCACCAGGTCGCCGACCCCCGCTTCCTCCACCCGGTGGTGCGGCAGGTGCAGCACGCGGTCGACCACCTGCTCGCGCAGGTCGGCCAGGGCCGGCTGCGCGGCGCGGGCGAGGGCGGTCTGGGCGAGCACCGTCGCCAGACCGGCGACCACGGCGGCCACCGCGATCGCGACGGCGAAACCGGTGATCGTGGTGGCGGCGCCGTCGTCGAGCACGACGTCGACGGTGCGACCCATCAGCAGCGGCGCCACCAGCTGCGCCACTCCCAGCACGGCGAAGCCGGCCCCGCTGGCCGCCAACGCGCCGCGCCGACGGGCCAGCAGGGCCACCAGCAGTCGCCGGGTCTCGCGGCCCCCGGCCACCTCGAGCAGCCGCCGGCCGGTCACCGAACCGTGAGGAGCCGTCATCGCAGGACCGCCGCTCGGTAGCCCGGCTGGGCCAGCAGGTCGTGGTGGGTGCCCTCGCACCGCACCTGCCCGTCCTCGACCAGCACGACCCGGTCGGCGTGCTCGAGCAGCACCGGGCTGCTCGTCACCAGCCAGGTGGTGCGCACCGCGCCGGGCTCGCCACCACCCGTCCGCAGGCTGCGCAGGCCACGGGCGATGCGCTGCTCGGTCACCGAGTCCACGGCGCTGGTGGGTTCGTGCAGCACCAGCACCGGCGCGTCGCTGGCGAGCGCACGCGCCACGGCGACCCGCTGACGCTGGCCACCCGAGTAGGTGCCACCGTCGGCCGCCACCTGCTGCTCCAGCCCGCCCGCCCGCAGTGCGGCCACGTCGTCGGCGGCCGAGGCCCGCAGCACCCGCCGCACCCCCTCCTCGCCGTGCCGGCCCCAGGGGTCCACGTTGCTGCGCAGCGTGCCCTCGAGCAGGTCGGCGCGGTGCGGCACCACCACCAGGCGCGCCCGGCGCTCCTCGGCCCGCATCGCGTGCACCGCGCGGCCCTCCAGGTGCACGGTCGCCCCCGCCTCCTCCGGCGAGACGTCCCCGGCGAGCAGCGCCAGCAGCGCCCCGGCCTCCGTGGGGTCCGGGACCACCAGACCGAGCAGCTCGCCCGGGGGGGAGGCAAGCCCTCGCTCCGGCACCGCCAGGGCCGCTGCACCCGCGCCGACGCCGACACCTGAGGCGGACGCCGGCTCGATGCCGCCGTCGGTGCCCACCAGTGGCGTGGCCAGGAACTCCACCACCCGCTGCCCCGACGCCACCGCCGAGGCCACCTGGGCGCTGAGGTCGGCCAGGATCGTGATCGGCTCGGCCAGGAACTGGGTCAGGCCCACGATGGCGATCAGCTCACCGACGCTGATCTGCCCCTCGAGCGCCAACCGCCCCGCGAGCAGCGTCACCACCGCGAGGAAGAGCCCGCTCAGGCCCGAGGCCAGCCCGAAGAGACCCGACCGCGCCCGCGCCAGCCCGATGCCGGCGTCGCGTGCCGCCGCGCTGGTGGTGCGGTAGCGCCGGCTCGCGGCGGCCTCGCCCCCCACACCGTGCAGCACCCGCAGACCGCGCACCAGGTCGACGGCCACCCCGGCCGAGGCCGCGGCGCGCTCCTGCTGCTCGCGGCTGCGCCTGCTCACCATCGGGGTGGCCAGCTGCGTGAGACCCAGGGTCAGGGGCACCCCCACCAGCACGACCACGCCGAGCAGCACGTCGATGCGCAGCAGCACCACGGCGGTCACCACGAGCGCCACGGCGGCCGCGACGCCGTACCCGACCATCCGCAGCGCCTGCCCGACCTCCTCGGCGTCGGAGGTGTCCAGGCTCAGCGTCTCGCCGGCCAGTCGGTCGGCGCGCGCGCCGCGCGGGTCCAAGGCGTGCTCGGCCACCTCCATGCGCAGCTCGTGGGTCTCGGTCTCGATGGCACGCAGCCCCACCCGGGCGCCGAAGCGCCAGCTGTAGCTGAGCACGACGAACAGCAGCGCCACCGCCCCGGCCCACAGCCCGAAGGTGCCGGCCTCGCCGGTGGCCACACCGCGGTCGATCGTGACGCCGATCAGCACCGGCACCAGCGCCTCGCACAGCTGCCAGGAGCACAGGAGCAGCACGTAGGGCGCCAGGTGCCGACGACGCCGGCGCAGGGCGCGGCGCAGGACGCCCCACCCGGAGGTGGGCCGAGCAGTCGGCGCGGTGACGGTCACCCCGGTAACTTAGGGCGCCCTTACCCGAGCCTGGCGCGCGGGTGGTCACGTGCGCGGGCTAGCGTCGCCCGCATGGCCTCCGAGCAGCCCGACCGCCCCACCCCGCCGCGCGCCACACCACGGCCCGTCACCACCGAGCACCACGGCCGCACCCGCACCGACGAGTACGACTGGCTGCGCGAGAAGGACTCCACGGAGGTCGTCGCGCACCTGGAGGCGGAGAACGCCCACACGCAGGCCGCCACCGCCCACCTGGCCGGCCTGCGACAGCGGCTCTTCGAGGAGATCAAGGGCCGCACCCGCGAGACCGACCTGTCGGTGCCGACGCGCAACCGCGGCCACTGGTACTACGGCCGCTCCT
This sequence comes from Nocardioides nanhaiensis, assembly GCF_039542785.1. Classification (NCBI taxonomy): domain Bacteria; kingdom Bacillati; phylum Actinomycetota; class Actinomycetes; order Propionibacteriales; family Nocardioidaceae; genus Nocardioides; species Nocardioides nanhaiensis. The sequence goes on along the minus strand of NZ_BAABIM010000005.1, from coordinate 153,850 downwards.
TCGAGGGCCTGGAGTACGGCACCTCCTGCCGGGTCCCGGTCACCGACCCCGACGACTGGACGCCGCCGCGTCCCGCCGAGGACACCACACCCGACCAGCCGGCGCTCCCCGGCGAGGAGGTGCTGCTCGACCTCAACGCGCTCGCCGAGGGGCACGACTTCTTCTCCCTGGGCGGCTCCAGCATCACCATCGACGGTCGGCTGCTGGCCTACGCCGTCGACGTCGTCGGCGACGAGCGCTACACCGTGCGGGTCAAGGACCTCGAGACCGGCGACCTGCTCCCCGACGAGGTCACCGGCACGCTCGGCGGCGTCACCTGGCACCCCGACGGCACGTCGTTCTACTACACGACCGTCGACGAGACCTGGCGCGCCGACAAGATCTGGTGCCACCGGCTCGGCACCGACCAGGCCGACGACGAGCTGGTGCACCACGAGCAGGACGGGCGCTTCTGGGTGGGCGTCGGACGCAGCCGCACCGCGCGCTTCCTCATGGTCGCCTCCGGCTCCAAGACCACCTCGGAGTACCTGGTGCACGACACCGAGGACCCGCAGGCCGGCTGGTGGGTGTTCTGCCCGCGTCGCGAGGGCCTGGAGTACTCCCTCGAGCACGCCGTCGTCGACGGGGAGGACCTGCTGCTGGTGCTGCACAACGCGACCGGGCCCGACTTCGAGATCGGCTCGGCCCCCGTGGCACCGACGCAGCCGCAGGACTGGCGCCCGCTGGTGGCGCACGACCCCGCCGTCCGGCTCGAGGGCGTCGACGCCCACGCCGGGCACCTGGTCGTGCACCAGCGCAGCCGGGGGCTCACCCAGGTGCGCATCCTCGAGCTGGGCGGCACCGCCGAGCAGCCGCGCGGCGTCACCGACGACTACCTCGTGGAGTTCGACCGCGAGGTGTACACCGTCGAGTCCGGCGGCAACCCCGGTTTCGACCAGCCGGTCGTGCGAGTGGGCTACACCAGCCTCGCCACCCCGGCGTCGGTCTTCGACTACGACGTGCGCACCCGCGAGCTGAGCCTGCTCAAGCAGGCCGAGGTGCTCGGTGACTTCGACGCCGAGGAGTACGAGGAGCACCGCCTGTGGGCCACGGCTCCCGACGGCGAGCAGGTCCCGATCTCGCTGGTCGCCCGACGCGGCCGCACCGGGCCCGTGCCGACGCTCCTCTACGGGTACGGCGCCTACGAGATCTCCATCGACCCCTACTTCTCGGTGGCGCGGCTCTCGATGCTCGACCGCGGGGCGGCCTTCGCCATCGCGCACGTGCGCGGCGGCGGCGAGATGGGGCGGCGCTGGTACGACGACGGCAAGCTGATGGCCAAGCAGAACTCCTTCTCCGACTTCGCCGCGTGCGCTCGCCACCTGGTGGAGGCGGGGTGGAGCACCCCGGGCACGTTGGTGGCCGAGGGCGGCTCGGCCGGCGGCCTGCTGATGGGCGCTGTGGCCAACCAGGCCCCCGACGCCTTCGGCGGGATCGTGGCGGCCGTGCCGTTCGTCGACAACCTGACCTCCATGCTGGACGCCTCGCTGCCACTGACCGTCACCGAGTACGACGAGTGGGGCAACCCCGAGGCCGACGCCGAGGTCTACGACTACCTGGCCTCCTACGCGCCCTACGACAACGTGGCCGACCTTCCCTACCCCCCGATCCTCGCCGAGACCTCCTTCCACGACACCCGGGTGCTCTACGTCGAGCCCGCCAAGTGGGTGGCCCGGCTGCGCGAGCGCGCACCTGGCGCCGACGTCCTGCTGCGCACCGAGATGTCGGCCGGGCACGGCGGCGTCTCGGGCCGCTACAAGGCCTGGCACGACCGCGCGTTCAGCCTCGCGTGGATCCTCGACCGGATGGGCCTGGCCGACCGCGACTGAGAACCCCCCTCCGGGACTGAGAAGTCACTGAGATTCCGGCCCGGAGGCAACTCTGGACCCATCCGGATCGTCAGTGCTCTCGAAGGCCTAGCACAGAGCCGAAATGCAGGCCGATCACCGGTCGGTGAAGGGCGTCACCGTGGGTACTGGGGAATCCACGACGGCGGCCAGACGTTGACCTTGCAGACGTCGGCAACGCCTCGTCCACGAGTTCCAGGAGGGTCCCCCAATGGCTACACGCACCGCTCCGCGCGCCACCCGAGAGATCGAGGGACGCGACAGCGTCGGGCTCTACCTCGACGAGATCGCCCGCAACCCCCTGCTGGACGCCGCCACCGAGGTCGAGCTCTCCAAGACCATCGAGGCGGGTCTGATGGCCGAGGCCCTGCTCAAGGAGGGTCGCGTGGGCCGCCGCAAGGGCGGCGCCCCGCTGCGCGCCTCCCAGGAGGAGCTCGAGTGGCTGGCCGAGGAGGGCCGCAAGGCCGTCGACACCTTCATCACCGCCAACCTGCGTCTGGTCGTCTCGATCGCGCGCAAGTACGGCCGGGCCCAGATGCCGATGCTTGACCTGATCCAGGAGGGCAACACCGGGCTCATCCGCGCGGTCGAGAAGTTCGACTACACCAAGGGCTACAAGTTCTCCACCTACGCCACCTGGTGGGTGCGGCAGGCGATCACCCGCGGCATCGCGCAGCAGGCCCGCGTCGTGCGGCTGCCCGTGCACGTCGTCGAGGAGCTCAACCAGGTCGGCGGCGCCCGCCGCACGCTCGAGCGCCAGCTGGGCCGCGAGCCCGAGCCCGAGGAGATCGCCGCCGAGCTCGGCATGGAGGTCGAGCGCGTCATCGACCTGATCTCGTGGGGCCGCGAGCACGTCAGCCTCGACACCCCGGTCGACGAGGACGGCGACACCTCTCTGGGCGACCTGATGGCGCAGGAGACCTCGCCCGGGCCCGACCTGACCGTGCTCGACGTCGAGTCGCGCGACCGGCTCAACAGCCTGGTCGGTCAGCTCGACGACCGCGCCGCCGACATCATCCGCTCGCGCTACGGCCTCACCGACGGCCGCCAGCACAAGCTGGCCGACATCGGCGCCAAGCACGGCATCTCCGCCGAGCGGGTGCGCCAGCTCGAGCGCGAGGCGCTGCAGAAGCTGCGTCGCCTCGGCGACCCCGACCTCGCCGCCTGAGGCTCCGGCCCACCCGGCTCCACCGCTCCACCGACTCGACCCCCGCGTCCCCCCGGCGCGGGGGTCGCCTCGTCTGCGGGCTCCAGGCTCAGCGCACGTGGTCCTCGATGGCAGCGGGGCGACCCGCCACCAGGCCGGCGGCCAGCAGCGGCAGCGTCAGGCCGGTGAGCACCAGCAGCGGGACCGTCCAGCTGCCGGTGCTGTCGTGCAGGAGTCCGACCAGGAACGGCCCCGGAGCCGCGACGAGGTACCCCACCGGCTGGGTGAACCCCGAGAGGGCCGCCGTCCCGGCGGCGGTGCGTGCTCGCAGGCCGATCAGGGTCAGCACGAACGGGAAGCTCGCCGTCCCGAGGCCGATCATCACCGCCCACGCCACCGCTCCGGGTGCCGGGGCGAAGGCCAGCCCGAGGTAGCCGACCACGTAGCAGACGACGAAGCCCACCATGAGCGGTCGCGCGTCCGGGCGGGCGGCGGCGAGCCGCGGCACCACCAGCGAGGTGGGGATGCTCGTGGCGGTGATGACGCCGAGCAGCAGCCCGGCCGTGGTGCCCGAGAAGCCCGCCTCGCGGTAGATCGCGGCGAACCACCCGAAGATCGCGTAGGCCTGCAGCGACTGCAGCCCGAAGAGCAGCGCCATCGCCCACCCCAGCCGCGTGCGGGCGACCTGGGCGAGCGTGATCGGGGTCCCCTCCTCCCGCTCCGCGTCGCGTGCACCGCGGTCCAGGCCCAGCAGACCCAGCCAGGGCAGCGCGGCGACGGCCGCCGTCACCGCCCACAGTGCGAGCCCGGTGCGCCAGTCGTCGCTGACGGGCACGGTGAGCACCGACGCCGCCGTCAGGCCGACGGCCAGCGAGGTGGTGTAGGCGGCGGTGACGCGGCCCACCGAGTCCGGGAAGTGCCGCTTGACCAGGGCCGGCAGCACCACGTTGCCGGTGGCCATGCCCGCCAACGCGACCAGGCTGAGCAGCAGGAACGCGCCGACGTGCTCCACCTGGCTGCGGGCCGTCAGGCCGACCGTCACGGCCACGAGCGAGCCCAGCACGACCCGGTGCGGCCCCACTGCCCGGGCCAGTCGGGAGGCCAGCGCACCGAAGACGGCGAAGGCCACCACGGGCAGCGAGGTGAGCAGGCCCGCCTCGGCGGCCGACATGTCCAGCCCGGCCCGGACGTCGTCGAGCACCGGGCCCACGCTGACGGCGGCCGGTCGCAGGTTGAAGGCCAGCGCGACGATGCCCACGAGCACCAGCCAGCGACGGGTCGGGGTGCTCACGCGCGCACGCTGCCACAGCGTCGGGCCGCGGCTCCCACCGGGAGCCCGTGCCTGTGACACGGCCTACCCTGCTGCCGTGCGCATCGTGGAGGACGGGCTCGAGGACCCGGCGGTGGTGGCGTTCCTGGAGGCCCACCTGACCCAGATGCGCGCCACCTCACCCCCCGAGAGCGTGCACGCGCTCGACCTCGAGGGCCTGCGCGGCGCCGGCATGCGGTTCTGGACCGGGTACGACGACCCCGCCGACGGCGAGGTGCTGGCCACCGCCGCCCTGCGCCACCTCGACGCCGGCCACGCCGAGCTGAAGTCGATGCGCACCGCGCCGCACCGGCTCCGCGAGGGGCTGGCCCGGCGGATGCTCGAGCACGTGCTCGGCGCGGCGCGCGACGCGGGGTACGCGCGGCTGAGCCTCGAGACCGGCAGCCAGCCCTTCTTCGCGCCGGCGCGCGCCCTCTACCGCGCCCACGGCTTCGTCGAGTGCCTGCCCTTCGGCGGCTACTCCCCCGACCCGAGCTCGGCGTTCCTCACGCTGGATCTGTGACCCGTGCGGCGTCGTCGAGCTCGCGCCACACCGCGCGGACCCGCTCGCGCAGCTCCTCGCGCGTGCCGGCGTTGTCGATCACGTGCGTCGCGACGGCGAGCCGCTCCTCGCGGGCCGCCTGCGCCGCGATCCGGCTCTCGGCGTCCTCACGGGTCCACCCGCGGTCGCGCACCAGCCGCTCGATCCGCACCGCGTCGGGCACGTCGACGACGAGCACCGCCTCGAACTCCTCGGCGCGTCCCGACTCGACCAGCAGCGGGATGTCGTGCACCACCACGTCGTCGGGACCGGTCGCGCCCTCCAGCTCGGCGTAGCGCTCGAAGACCAGCGGGTGCACGATCGCCTCCAGCGCACGGCGCCGCGACTCGTCGCCGAACACCAGCGCACCCATGGCCGGTCGGTCCAGGTCGCCCTCGGGGGTGAGCAGCTGCTCGCCGAACTCCTCGACGACGGCCGCCAGCCCGGGGGTGCCCCGCGCCACCACCTCGCGGGCCAGCTGGTCGGCGTCGATGACGACCGCCCCCAGCTCGGCCAGCTCGGCCGCCACGGTGCTCTTGCCCGATCCGACACCACCGGTGAGTCCCACGCGCATGCCGCGACCCTACGCGGCTCCTCGCAGGTCCCGGGGGCACCGCTCAGTGCGTCAGCGTCACCTTCGTCAGGCCACCGGGGTGGTCCACCTCGACCCCGCGGCGCTCGGCGGTGCGCCACGCGAGCAGCTGGCCGGGCACGACACCCACCACCGGTTCCAGCCAGTCCGCGACCCCGGCCGCCGCAGGCAGCCGGACCTCGATCGTCGTCGGCAGCCCCGGCTCCTCCGGCCCGGACACCACCTGCAGCACGGGCGCCCCACGGCGGGCGAGCTCCGGCAGCAGGTCCCGCACCCCGGCAGCCGCCGGGCCGGCACCCGGGAGCAGCAGCACCGGCACCTCGGGCCCGACGGCGGCCACGGGTCCGTGCAGCAGGTCGGCAGGGGTGAACGGCATGGCGAGGGTGCCGGTCAGCTCGGTCAGCTTCAGCGCCGTCTCCCGCGCGGTCGCCGCCGAGTAGCCGCGCCCCACGACCACCGCGCGGTCGTGCGCGGCCAGCAGGGCCGCGGCCTCCTCGAGCTCCTCGAGCCGGGCGGTGCCCGTGACCGCCGCAGCCAGGGCGTCGGGGACCGCCTGGGCCTCGGCGAGACCGCGGCCGTCGTCGAGGGCCACCACGAGCAGCGCCAGGGCGAGCGCCGAGGCCGTGTAGGTCTTGGTGGCCGCCACCGAGCGCTCCTCGCTGCAGCCCAGGTCGAGCACCGCCTCGGCGGCGCGGGCCAGCGGTGAGGCCGGGTCGTTGGTGACGGCGAGCGTGGGCCTGCCCGCCGCCCGCGCGGCGGTCACCACCGCGACGACGTCGGGCGAGGCCCCGGACTGCGAGACCGCCACGACGGCCCGGTCGTCCCAGGCGGGCGTGCGTCCGTAGGCCGTCGTCGAGCTGGGCGTCGCCTCCCCGGACGCCAGTCCCAGCCTGACCTCGACCAGGGTGCGGCCCAGGTGCGCGGCGTGCGCGGAGCTGCCCCGGGCCACGGTCACCAGGCCTCGGCTCCCCCGCGAGCGCAGCAGCCCGGCGTAGGCCGCCAGGTCGGGGCGCACCCGGTCCAGCAGCCGTGCGGCCACCTCCGGCTGCTCGGCGATCTCCTGCTCGAGCAGGCTGCTCACGCGGGCACCTCCTGCGGCGCAGTCTCGAGAGGCACACCCGCCAGCAGCACCTGGCGCACCGCGAGCGCCTCGTCGAGCACCACGAGGTCGGCACGGGCCCCGGGTTCGAGCACCCCGACGTCGGCGCGTCCGAGCCAGGCGGCCGGGCTGGCGGTGGCCGCCTGCAGCACCGAGGCCTCCCCCAGCCCCAGGGCGCGGGCGTTCTGCACGGCACGGTCCAGCGTCAACGCACTCCCGGCCAGCACACCCTGCGGGTTGCGCACGGCACCGTCACGCACGGTCAGGTCGACGCCGGCCAGCGCGAAGCGCCCGTCGGGCTGCGCCGAGGCCGCGGTGGCGTCGGTGACCAGCACGGTGCGGCCCGCGGCCGCGGCCCACACCACGCGCACGACGTCGTCGGCGAGGTGGTGGCCGTCGACCACCAGCTGCACCAGCACCCCCGGTCGGGCCAGGGCCGCCCCCGGCAGCCCGGGCTCGCGGTGGTGCAGCGGGCTCATCGCGTTGAACACGTGCGTCACCGCGCTCGCCCCGGCGTCGAAGCCCGCGTGCGCCTCGGCCGCGGTGGCCTGCGAGTGCCCCAGGGAGACCCGGACGCCGGCAGCAGCCAGCCGCCGCACGGTCGCCAGCGCCCCCGGCAGCTCGGGCGCCAGGGTCACCGCCACCACCGGCGCCAGGTCGAGCCACCGCGCCAGCAGCGCGGGGTCGGGGTCGCGACGGTGCTCGGGCGGGTGGGTGCCCAGCCGGCGCGCGCTCAGGAACGGCCCCTCCAGGTGCACGCCGAGCACGCGCGCCTCCCCCGGTCCGGGCCCGGCCGCGGCCACCTCTCCCAGCACGCGCAGGGCACGCTCGGTCGCGGCGGGCTCGGCCGTGATCAGCGTCGGCAACCAGGCGGTGACCCCGTGGGAGGCGAGCGCCCGCGCCACGTGACGGACTGCGTCGGCGTCGGCACCCATCAGGTCGACGCCGTCGAAGCCGTTGACCTGCAGGTCGACCAGGCCGGGGGCCGCTGTGCCGCCACCGACTGCCGGAGGCAGGCCGACCCGCGTGACGACGCCGTCGGTCACCTCCACGTCACCGCCCACCAACCGACCACCCACCAGCGCCCGGGCGACACCCAGCCGTCGGCTCACTCCGGTCGTGCCCACTCAGACCACCTCCGAGGTGTCTCGCTCGTACTCGTCACGCTCGTCACGCGCGTCGGCCGTGCCCGGTCCACCACACGCCCGCACCGACAGCCGCACCGGCCACGTCGCCGCCGCCAGCGGGGGTGGCAGGCCCAGGCCGTGCGCACCGGGGCTGAAGCGCCCCGGCACCCGGGGCCGGTGCTCGCCCGTGGTCACCGGCACCCCGTGCCAGGCCAACCAGCCGAGCAGCGCCCACAGCACGCTCTCCTTGCCGTCCGCGGGCAGGCCGTGGTGCTCGCTGGTCACCACCGGCACACCGTCGAGGTGGCGCCCCAGGGCCGCCATGAGCACCGGGTTGCGCGCACCCCCGCCCGACACGACCACCTCGGCCGGACCCCGCGGCGTGACGGCCTCCGCCACGGTGGAGGCCGTGAGCTCCACCAGCGTGGCCAGGACGTCGGGCCAGCGCAGCGGCCGTCGCTCGCGCGTCAGCACCCCGTCGAGCAGGTGGGCGTCGAGGACGCCGTCGAGCCAGGACTCGCTGAAGGTCTCGCGACCGGTGCTCTTGGGAGGGGCGGCGCGCAGGAAGGGGTGCGCGCGCAACCGGTCCAGCAGCGCGGGGTCGCAGGTCCCGGCCGCCGCCAGCGCACCGTCGACGTCGTGAGTGAGCCGCCCTGCACTGGCGCGCGCCGCGGCGACGTCGAGCAGGCAGTTGGCCGGCCCGGTGTCCCACGCCTCGACCCCGGTGCTCGTCACCACGCTGAGGTTGGCGATGCCACCCAGGTTCACCGCCACCCGCGGGCCTGCGGTCACCGGGCCGAGCCACAGCGCGTCGAGCACGCCTGCGAGCGGGGCGCCGTGCCCACCCCCGGCGACGTCGCGGGCACGCAGGTCCGAGAGGACCGGCAGACCGGTCGCCTCGGCGATCCAGGCGGGCTGACCGATCTGCAGCGTGCCGAGGCAGTGCCCGTCGACCACCTCGTGGTGGACGGTCTGACCGGGCGAGACCACCAGGTCCGCCGTCGCCCCCCGGTCCGCGAGCCACCGGCAGGCCGTCGCGGCGACGGCGGCCAGTGCCTGGCCGACCTCGGTGTCGAGCGAGCACAGCTCGGCGGCGGTCGTGCGACCGGGTGGCAGCAGCGCGAGCAGCCGCTCCCGCAGCCCGCGGGGCCAGGGGGCGGTGCGCGCGTCCAGCACCTCCACCTCGAGCTGCTCGCCACCGGCGGGCCCGAACCCCACGACCCCGACGTCGATGCCGTCGGCCGAGGTGCCCGAGGCGACGGAGACGACGATCACCGCGCGGCTCCCGCTGCCTGCTCGTGCTCGTGCAGCGCCCGACGGGCGCGACCGCCGTGCCGCTCGAGCAGCGCCTGTGCCCGGTCCGCCGGCAGGCCGGCCAGCAGTGCCACGAGCGCGGTCTTGGTCCGCCACCCGGACTGCTCCAGGGCGGCCCGCGCACGCTGGTCGTCGGCCCCGGTGGCCTCGCGCAGGATCCGCGCCGCCCGGCGGCGCAGCTTCTCGTTGCTGGCGAGCACGTCGACCATCCACGCGCCGTAGGTGTGCCCGGCCCCGACCATGGCCGCGGTGGAGAGGGCGTTGAGTGCGATCTTCTGGGCCGTGCCCGCCTTCAGCCGCGTCGAGCCCCCGAGCACCTCGGGCCCGGTCAGCAGCTCCACGGCCACCTGGGCCGCCGCGGCAGCCGCGCTCCCCGGGTTGTTGACGACGGCGACGGTGCGCGCGCCGCGGCGTGCGGCCTCCGCGAGCGCCGCCAGGACGTAGGGCGTCCGACCCGAGGCCGTGATGCCGACGACCAGGTCGCGCGGGCCGACGTCGAGGCCGGCGACGTCGTCGGCACCCGCCGCAGCGTCGTCCTCGGCGCCCTCGACCGCCTCGCGGGCGGCCGCCTCGCCGCCGGCGCAGAGCGCCACCACGGTGGCGGGGTCGATGCCGAACGTGGGCGGGCACTCGGCCGCATCGAGGGCGGCGAGACGACCGGGGGTCCCGGCGCCGACGTAGACGATCCGTCCACCTCCGGTGAGCGCCTCCGTGGCGAGCTCGACGGCTGCGACGAGCGCCGTGCGCGCTGCGGCAAGGGCGGCCGGCACCGTCGCCTCGGCATCGAGCAGCAGCCGCACCACCTCGGAGGGCTCGCGCGCGTCGAGGTCGGCGAGGTCGGGGCGCACCTGCTCGGTCGCGAGCGCGTCGACCTGGTGGGCCTGGTCGGTCCGGTCGGCCTGCACCACCGTCGGCGCGGGGCCGAGCGGCGGCTGCCGCAGCACCGCGGGCTCGTGCGGCAGGTCGCGGCGCGCGGCCAGCAGCAGCGCTCCGTCGTGCGACCCGCCCACAGCGGCCCGGAGCACGACCTCCGAGTCACCCGCCCTCGCGGCCAGCGCGTCACCGAAGGCGTCGACCAACGCGGGCGCCTGCGCCAGGCCACCGGTGAGCACCAGCTCGCCGGTGCCCGTGCCGCGCACCGCCGGCAGCGCGAGCTCGACCCAGCAGGTCACGGCCCGTCGCAGCACCTCCCCGGCCACCTCGTCGCCCGCGGCGGCGCACGCCAGCACCTCGGGCACGAAGGCGGCCGTGGTGCGGGCCTGCTCCCCCGAGGCCGCCAGGGTGGCGGGCAGGTCGGGGAGGTCCCCGAAGCGCGCGGTGGCGGCCGCGGTGAGGGCGGTCTCGGCGCCGCGGCGCTCCCGGGCGCGCAGCACCGCCCGGAGGGCCTCGCGCCCGATCCAGGCGCCGCTGCCGTCGTCGCCGAGCCACGGGCCCCAGCCGTCGGTACGCGTCGCACGGCCCGCGGCGTCGAGGCCGAGGGCGACGCTGCCGGTGCCCACGGCGAGCACCGTGCCGGGCTCGCCCGCCAGGGCGCCCGCGTGGGCCGTGACGGCGTCGGAGGTGACGGCGATGCGTGCGCCCGGGGTCGCGGCACCGAGCAGCTCCGCGAGCTGGGCGGTCGCCGCCGGCGCGGCCTCCGCCCCGGCGGCACCGACACACACCGAGAGCGGCGCTCTCGAGTGGTGGTCCAGAGCCACCAGGAGTCGGTCGAGCACAGCGCCGACGGCGGCAGCTGCCGCACGTGCTCCGCCGGGCTCGGCAAGCCCGGGCGACCCGGGCCCGGCGACCATCTCCCGGCCGGCCGCCACGGCACGACACCCGGTCTTCCCCAGGTCGACGCCCACGGCAAGAGCGCTGCTCTCGATCTGGTTCGTCATCGGGTGCTCCTCGCTGTGTGGTCGTCGCTGGCCTCGAGACCCAGCCGGTGCAGCACCGCGCGGGCGGAGGCCAGTCCGCCCCCGTGGCTGACGACGGCGTGACGGCGGGCGGGGCCCCGGTGGTCGTCGGGGCCCAGGTGCACGACCACCGCGTCGGGCCGGTTCCTGAGCACGGCAGCCACGACGGCGCGGGTGCCCGGGGTGCTGCGCCCCTCCACCGCCACCGCGAGGTCGCCTCCGGCCGCGAGGGCGTGCGCCTCCGCCTCCCGGACGTCGTGGACCTGCACGGCGCTCGGCTCCAGCAGGGTGAGCGTCGAGGCCCGGGCGCCGGCAGCCATCGAGGTCTCGGGCTGCACCACCAGCATCTGTGCGTCGCGACCCAGCCGCGGGTCGCCCTCGACGCTCAGCGCGAGAGCGGCGGGGTCGTGCGCCAGGTCGTCCGCGGGCAGGGCCTCGGGGACCAGCCGGGACGCGGTGTCGGCCAACGCCGCGACGCGGGCGGCCGCCTGCGCGAGCCGCGGGAGCGGCAGCTCGCCCGCCTCCACGGCTGCCACCACGGCCTCCACCACCTCGTGCAGCGCCGCTCCGTCGTCGTAGTGGTCGGGGTAGGCCGGGTTGCCCAGGCAGACCAGGTCGGCGCCCGCGGCCAGGGCGAGCACCGCTCCGGCAGCACGACCGACGCCCTCGGAGATGGCACGCATGTCGACGGCGTCGGTCACCACCACCTGGTCGCGACCGTCGAACCCGAGCTCGTCGCGCAGCAGGCCGAGCACGCGCGCACTCAGCGTCGCGGGCCGGTCGTCCAGCGCTCGCAGCACGACGTGCGCCGTCATCACGCACCGCACACCGGCCTCCACCGCGGCCCGGAAGGGCGGGAGCTCCCGGGCCCGCCAGGTGGCCTCGTCCACCTCGACGACGGGCAGCTCGAGGTGGGAGTCCGTGCGCGTGGCGCCGTGCCCGGGGAAGTGCTTGACGCAGGCCACCACGCCCGCCGCGTGGAGGCCCTCGACAGCGGCCGCCACGTGCCGTGCCACCAGCGCCGGGTCGGCGCCGAAGGAACGCTCGCCGATCACCGGGTTGTCGGGCTCGCTGGCGACGTCGGCGACCGGCGCGAGGACGAGGTCGACGCCGCGCTCCCGCGCGGCCGTCCCGAGCCGCCGCGCCACCTCGCGCGTGGTCGCCGGGTCGTCGATCGCGCCCAGCGCCGCCGGTGCCGGCCACGGCGACCCGGAGGCGGCGTCGAGCCGGGTGACGGTGCCACCCTCCTCGTCGGAGGCGACCAGCGCCCGCGGGCGGGCCGCGCGCACCGCGGCGGAGAGCGCGGTCACCTGGGCGTCGTCGCGCACGTTCTGGCCGAACAGGCACACCCCGGCCAGTCCCTCCCCGAGTGCCTCGACCAGCCACTGCGGCAGGTCGGTGCCGAGGAAGCCGGGCAGCACCACGCCAAGCGCCAAGCGGCGCAGGTCCTCCGACGCAGACCTGCTCATCCCTTGACCGCACCTGCGACGAGGCCCTCGCTGAGGCGCCGCTGCACGATGACGAAGAGCACCATCACCGGCACCGTGATGATCGTCGAGCCCGCCATCACCGACCCCCAGTCCGTGCCGTACTGGGTGAAGAACTGGCGCAGACCCGCGGCCACGGTGAACTTGTCCTCGTCGCCCAGGAACGTGATCGCGAAGACGAACTCGTTCCACGCGGTGATGAAGGAGAACACGCTGGTGGCGATCAGGCCCGGCAGGCACAGCGGGAACAGCACGTGCCAGAACATCTGGCGCCACGACGCGCCGTCCAGGTAGGCGGCCTCCTCCAGCTCCACCGGCACCGCGGCCACGAAGCCGCGGAGCATCCAGATGGCGAAGGGCAGCGAGAACGCCACGTAGACGACGGTCAGGCCGATCAGCGAGTCGAGCATGTCGAGCGAGCTGGCCTGGATGAACAGCGGGATCACCAGCGCCTCGAGCGGCACCATCTGGATCACCAGGACGAGCACCAGCATGGTGGTGCGCAGGCGGAAGCGGAAGCGCGCGACCGCCACCGAGGCGAGCAGCGCCAGCAGCCCGGAGGCGAGCACGGTGCCGACCCCGACCATCGCGGAGTTGAGCAGGTAGCGACCGAAGCCGGCCTCCCCGAAGACGGTCTGGAAGTTGGAGAGCGAGGGGTCCGAGGGCAGCAGCGAGCGTGAGCCGTCGTTGGCGCGCGCGTCGAAGGCGGTGCTGAACATGATCAGTGCGGGACCGACGCTGAAGGCGAGCACCAGCACGAAGCCGACGGCGTTGCCGAGTCGTCCGCGCAGCCTGCGCCGCGGGGCACGCGGGCCGCCGCGACCGTCGGTCGCGTAGGCGGGGGCACCGTCCGGGGCGGTCGGGGCGGGTGGGACGGCGGTGGTGGTCACAGCTCCTCCTGCTTGAACAGGGTGCGCAGGTACACGAGGGTGATGCCGAGGAGCAGCAGCGTCAGCACCACCGCGATCGCCGCACCCGACCCGTAGCGGTTCTGCGAGAGCGCGGTGACGTAGCTCCAGGTGCCGAGGTTGAGCACCTCGCGGTTGGTGCCGCTGCCGCCGGGCATCAGGTAGATCTGCGTGAAGACCTTGAAGTCCCAGATGGTCGAGAGCACCACGACGACGGCGAAGATCGGCTTCATCAGCGGGAACGTGATGTGCCAGAACCGGCGCCAGGCCCCCGCGCCGTCGAGCTCCGCGGACTCCAGCACCTCCTTCGGCACGGTGAGCAGGCCGGCGAGCACCGTGATCGCCACGAACGGGAAGCCGTGGTGCACCACGTTGAGCGTGGCGATGCCGAAGAAGGCCGCCCGGTCGGTGAACCAGTTGGTGGTGTCGGGGTCGGCCAGCCCGAGTGTCGAGAGCAGTCGCATCACCATGCCGTCGCTGGTGTCGAAGATGTAGACCCACACGTAGGTGCCGGTGACGGCCGGCATGGCCCAGGCCACCATGATCGCGCCGGTCAGCACCCCGCGCAGCCAGGGCCCCAGCCGCAGCAGGAGCATCGCGACCAGCGTGCCCACCACCACGGTGAGCGCCACGTTGACGGCGGCGAAGACCACGGTGTTGGGCAGCGCGACCTGCCACAGCGTCGAGTCGCCCAGGATCTCGCGGAAGTTGTCGAGCCCGCTCCAGTGGAACCCGCCGGTGCGCAGCTCGCGCAGGTTGAAGTCCTGGAAGGCGAGCGTGACCACCCACAGCAGCGGGTAGACGAGCAGGCCGCCCAGCACCAGCAGCGCCGGTGCCTGCAGCAGCCAGGGCAACCAGGGCGGCGTCAGGCGGCCGCCGCCGCTCCCCCGAGCCGGGGACGGTGACCTCTCCTGGGGCTCCGGGGCGCCCGGCTCCTGCCGCGGGGCGGCCTGCGTCGTCGTCATCGCTCTCCTGTGCTGTCCCGAGGTCCCTCAGCCGCGCTGGAAGATCTCGTCCATCTCGGCGGCGGCCTGCTCGGCCGCGGTGGCGGCGTCGGCCTTGCCCGAGAGGATCTCCTGCAGCATCGCCGAGACGGTCTTCTTGCCCTGCACCTGGCCGTAGAGGGGCGTCACCGGCACGGACTTGCCGGCCTCGCGCTCCTGCTGGGCGAACGGAGCCACGAGCGGGTCGCCCTCGGCCTCGATCTCCTCCAGCAGCGCAGTGGTGCCCGGGAAGTAGCCGGACTGGTCGCCCCACTTCTCGGCCAGCTCGCCGGTGCTCATCAGGCGCACCAGGGCGAAGGCCAGGTCGGGGTCCTCGGTGGTGTTGAAGATGCCGAGGTGCGAGCCGCCCAGGAACGAGGGCGAGAGCCCGCCGTCGGGGCCGGGGATCGGGAAGGCGCCGATCTTCCCCTCGAGGTCGGGGTTGGCCTCCAGCAGCGCGGCCGGCGTCCAGCTGCCGGCCACCATCATGCCCACGTCGCCGCGCGCGAAGGCGTCGGAGAGGTCGGCCTCGTCCCAGGTGGTCGCGGCGGGGCTGGAGAAGCCGTGCTCGGTGGCCAGGCCGGTGTAGAACTCGATGCCCTCCACCGCCTCGGGGCTGTCGACGGCACTGGTCCACGAGCCGTCCTCCTCGACGGCGAGCTCGCCGCCGTTGCCCCAGATGAAGGGCGCGACGCCGAACTCGCTGTCGCCGGCCACGGGGAACGCGAGCATCTCCGGGTCCTGCTGCTCGAGCGCCTCGCCGACCTCGACGAGCTCGTCCCAGGTCGTCGGCGGCTCGACGCCTGCCTGCTCGAAGAGGTCGGTGCGGTAGATGACCGAGCGCACGCCGGAGTACCAGGGCATGCCGTAGAGCTCGTCCTCCACGGTGCCCGCCTCCACGAGGCCGGGGACCAGGCCGTCGGCCAGGCCGGCGTCCTCGACGGCGCCGGTCAGGTCGACGAGCGCGCCGGCGTCGGCGAACTCGGGGGTCCAGGTGGTGCCCACCTCGGCGACGTCGGGCGTGGTGCCGCCCGCGATCGACTTGACGAACTTGTCGTGCGCCTCGGCCCAGGGCACGAACTGGACGTCGAGCTCGGCGCCGGTCTCCTCCTCGAACGCCGCCCCGACCTCCTCGAAGTACGGCTCGGCGTCGGGGTTGGTGCCCTCCATGATCCAGACGGTGAGCGTCTTGCCGCTGCCGTCCACCTCGCCGTCGGCGGTGCTGATCTCGGCGTCACCGCCGGTGCCGCCCGCACACGCGGTCATCAGGCCCAGGGCCGCCAGACCGCCCACCACACCTCGCGCCACACCTCGCGCGCCGCGCGCGCCCGTGCTGGTCACCCTCATGCTGGTTCCTCTCTCCGTGCGGTGTGACCCGAGGTCACACCGAGCTCCCGTCGGCGGGCGCCGGCGGGAAGATGTCGACGACGATCCGGTAGCGGTCGCCGCGGTAGGTGGAGCGCACGAACTCCGCGACGCGGCCGTCGGCCACGCGGGTGGTGCGCTCGAAGCGGAAGACCGGGTCACCCGCGGTGACGTCGAGCAGGGCCGCCTCGTCGTCCGCGGCGAGCGCCGGCTCCACGGTCTGGGTGCCCGAGACGACGGGGGTGCCGTGCCGGGCCGCCAGCAGGTCGTAGTAGGAGGCGCCGTCGAGGTCCTCGGCACGCAGGCCCGGGGCCACCGTCGCCGGCACGTGCAGGTCCTCCAGGGCCATCGGCACGTCGTCGGCCAGGCGCAGCCGGCGCACGTGCAGGACGGGGGTCTCCGGCGGCACGTCGAGCACCGCCGCGAGCATCGCTCCCGCCGGCGCCGTGCGGGCGTGCACGGTGCGGCTGTCCGGGCGCAGCCCTCGCGCGCGCATGTCGGCCGAGAACGACGTGGCGGCGAGCCGCTGGTTGACCTTCGTGCCGGCCACGAACGTGCCGGAACCGGCACGGCGCACCAGCAGACCGTCGGCCACCAACGCGTCCAGCGCCCGCCGCAGGGTCATCCTGGCCACCCCGAGCTCACCGGCCAGCACCCGCTCCGCGGGGAGCAGGTCTCCCGGGCCGCGCTCGGCGACCAGGCGCTCGAGGCTGGCGCGCAACCGCGCCTGGGTCGTGGGTGCGGAGCCGGCAGGTGCCGGGGCGTCGAGGGTGCTCACGGGCGCACCCGGGCCGCACGGGGCGCACTCTGGCGGTGTGCCTCGTCGAGGGCCGTCACCACGTACGTGCTGCCCCTGCGGCCGCTCGTGTGGTCGTCGCGGAACCCGGGCCGGGTCACGACGCCCACCAGGTGCGTGGCGTCGGCGAGGTCGCAGCGGTCCGCGCGTCGTCCCGGCACCCGGTAGACGGCGTACCGCTCGGCGCCGGGCACGGCGCGCCAGCGCACGGCGACGCCGTCCGCGGTGTCCTCGGCCTCCACACGCCCGACCGGTCGCGGAGCGCGTCCCGGCACCCCCTGCGTCACCGGCAGCAGCGCCGGGCGGGAGTAGTGGTCGGCCTGGACGACGTCCATGTGCCCCAGCCTGTTGGCGCGCACGTCCTTGGCCGAGAAGTACAGGTCGCCGACGACCTCGGGGTGCTGCCGGTTGAAGGTCAGGTGGCGGCTCATCTCGCGGGCGTCGAGCCAGGCGGGGCTCTGCGCGGGCTCGACGCCCTGCTTGTACGTGGCCTGGCCGATCTGCAGCTGCACGTCGGTGCCGCGCACGACGTCGGCCCACCACGGCACGAGCGCGGCGTAGTCGGCCGCTGCGAAGCCGATGTTCCAGTACACCTGCGGCGCGATGTAGTCGACCCACTCCTCGCGCACCCAGCGGCGCGTGTCAGCGTAGAGGTCGTCGTAGGTCTCGGCGCCGGCGGTGGTGGCCGATCCCTCGGGGTCGGTGGCCTGGTTGCGCCAGACGGCGAACGGGCTGACCCCGAAGAGCACGTGCGGGGCGATCGCGTGGATGCGCCGGTCGAGCCCCTCGACGAGCAGGTCGGTGTTGTGACGACGCCAGTCGGCGCGGCCCTCCGGGGTGTCGGCGAAGCCCGCCCCGTGCTCGGCGAACGTGGCGTCGTCGGGGAAGTCCTGGCCGGCCACCGGGTAGGGGTAGAAGTAGTCGTCGAAGTGGATGCCGTCCACGTCGTAGCGCCGCACCACCTCGAGGATCACCCGCGTCGTGAGCTCCCGGACCTGCGGCACGCCCGGGTCGTAGTACAGCTTGCCGCCGTACTCGCGGACCCACTCGGGGTGCCGCGCGGCCGGGCTGTCGGGCGCCAGTGCCGCCCGGTTCGTGTCCATGGCCACCCGGTAGGGGTTGAACCAGGCGTGCAGCTCCAGGCCGCGTGCGTGGGCGGCGCGGACGGCGAAGGCCAGCGGGTCGTACCCGGGGTCCTCGCCCGGGGTGCCGCTGAGGTAGCGGCTCCACGGCTCCAGCCGGCTCGGCCAGAAGGTGTCGGCGGTCGGACGCACCTGGAGGACCACGGTGTTCAGTCCGCGCGCGGCGGCCTCGTCGTACCACCTCACGAGCTCGGCGCGCTGCTGCGCGGCACTCAACCCGGGCCGGGAGGGCCAGTCGATGTTGGCCACGCTGGCGATCCACTCGCCGCGCACCTGGCGCAGCGGGCGGGCGGGATCGGTGGTGCAGGCCGCGCCGGGCCGGGTGTCGGGCCGCGTGTCAGGCCGCGTGTCAGGGGCGGCCGAGGTGGCCGGGCAGGCGCCCAGGAGGCTGGCCAGCAGGGCGGCGCCGGCGAGTCCGCCGAGACCGGCGAGCAGCGCGCGGGGGCGTCGGAGCACGATGTCCTCCCGAGAGGGTCGAGGCGCCCGGTCCCGAGTAGACCAATGGGCTAGGCCAAACATCTACCGTGGACCTCCTGCTGTCAAGACCCTGACGGTCGCTGATCCAGGACAACCTGTGGCCCGCGCCCGGTGCGGAGCAGCGCTCTCCTGCCCGGGAGCGAACCAGCCACGGATGCGAGCAGTGCTCTCGTCCACGGGCGCTGCTCTTGGGCGCACTGGCAGGATGGCCCCATGACCGACGCCCCCCAGACCGCACGTGAGGTCGCTCGCGCCGAGCTGACCGCCGCCATCCTCGACAGCGCGCGCTCCCAGCTGGCACAGGTCGGTCCGGCCGCACTCTCGGTGCGCGCCGTCGCCCGCGACCTCGGCATGGTCAGCTCTGCGGTCTACCGCTACTTCGCCACGCGGGACGCGCTCCTCACGGGCCTGATCGCGGAGGCGCACGACGACCTGGGCGAGGCCGTGGAGGCCGCCGACGCCGGGGTGCGGCGCGGCGACCTGCGCAAGCGGTTCCGGGCGGCCGCGCACGCCCTGCGCGACTGGGCGCGCAGCCACCCCCACGAGTACGCGCTGTGCTACGGCAGCCCCGTACCGGGCTACGCGGGGTCGGCCGAGACGACGACGTCAGCGGCCCGCGCCACCCTGGTGCTCCTGCAGCTCGCGGGCGACGCCGAGCTCGCCGGCCGGCGCGGAGGCCCGGCACGGGTCCCCGCCGCCGAGAAGGCCTCGGTCAAGCCGGTCTCGGAGTCCGTCGACCCGGCTCTCTCCCCCGCCTCCACCGTCCGGGCGCTGGCCGTGTGGGCCGCGCTCGTCGGTCACGTCTCGCTCGAGGTCTTCGGGCAGCTGGAGGGGTCCGTGCTCGACCCCGACGCCCACTTCGCCGCCGTCGTGGACCTGCTGGCCGCCGACCTCGACCTCGCCTGACCCGCCCGATGACCCCGCTGCGCGAGGGCGACCGCGTCGCGCTGCTCGTGCCCGGGTCGCCGGCCTACCTCGAGGCCGTCTGGTCGCTGCTCGCCCGCAGCGTGGTGCCGATCCCGCTCGACCCCCGGCTCACCGAGCACGAGCGAACCCGCATCCTGGCGCCCCTGGATCCGACCGTGGTGGTCACCGACGCTGCCGGTCTAGCCGCCGTCACCACCCCGGACCGGGGCGTGCCGCGGGCACGTCCGATGCACTGCACCAGCGGCACCACCGGCACCCCGAAGGGCGTCTGGAGCGGGTTGCTCGACGACCACGACGCCGACGCACTGCTCGCCGAGGAGCGCGACCTGTGGGGCTTCACCGCCGCCGACACCAACCTGGTGCTGAGCCCGCTCTACCACTCGGCACCGCTGCGGTTCGCGCTCGGGACGCTGCTCGCCGGGGGCTCGGTCACGATCCCGGGGCCGTTCGACCCGGTCGCCGTCACCGCGGCGATCGAGCGCGACCGGCCCACCAGCATGTTCTGCGTGCCGACGCACCTGCAACGCCTCTTCGCCCACTGGGACGAGCACGGCTGGCCCGACCTCGACTGCTTCCGCCTCGTCGCGCACGCGGGAGCGCCCTGCCCCACCGATCTGAAGCGTCGGTTGATCGAGGTCTTCCCACCCGGCTCGACGTGGGAGTTCTACGGGTCCACCGAAGGCCAGTTCACCGCCTGCCGCAGCGAGGAATGGCTGGAGCGCCCCGGCACCGTGGGCCGCGCTCGCCCGGGCCGCTCCCTCCTGCTCGACGACGACGGCACCATCTGGTGCACGGTGCCCGCGCACGCCCGCTTCAGCTACTTCAACGATCCGCAGAAGACAGCCGGTGCCTGGCGCGAGACGCCCGCCGGACCCGCCTTCACCGTCGGCGACGCGGGTCGGCTGGACGACGAGGGCTACCTGTTCCTCGACGGGCGCCGTGACGACCTGATCATCTCCGGCGGCGTGAACGTCTACCCGATGGAGGTCGAGCAGGTGCTCGGCGAGCTCGACGGCGTCGACGACGTGGCCGTGCACGCCGAGCCGGACCCCGACTGGGGCCAGCGCGTCTGCGCCGTCGTCGTCGGCTCGGCCACGCCCGAGGCGCTCGACGCCTGGGCGCGCACCCACCTGGCCCCGCCCAAGCGCCCCAAGCGCTACCGGTTCACCGACGCCCTCCCCCGCACCCTCACGGGCAAGGTGCTCCGCTCGGAGCTCTGAGGGCCGGCGAGCCCCGACCGCGGGGTGGTCGCCTCACACGTCCCATCCGCCTCAGACCTACCCGGTCGGCCGGCGAGATCCCCACACGTGGGCCACACCCATGGCCCACGAGATGCACCACAGGCCGACAAGTCCTGCCGCCACCTCCTCAGGCGCACGTCGGACCCCCGGCCGCACCTACCCTTTCGCCATGAACCAGACGAGGACGGCAGGCTGGTACCCCGCCCCGGAGGGGAACGGGCGCAAGCGCTACTGGGACGGCAACGACTGGGACGGCCCCTCCGTCCTGCCTCCCCCGGCACCGCCGGCGATGTGGATCGGGCTGGGAGTGCTGGGTGTGCTCGTCAGCGCCGTCCTCGTGGCCATCGGTCTCGACGGGGCCGTCGACGCCCTGGCCTACCTGGGCTACGCGCTGGCGGTCGGCTCCGGCATCGCGGTCTGGATCGGCGTCATCGCCGCCGGCGTGCGGCTGGGGATGCGGCACGCGCACCGGGACCGGCAGTAGCTCCGTGGCCAGTTGCGGCGCGCGTCGACATCTCTGCGGCAGAGGACCACGACTGCGCGCTCGCTGAGTCGGCGGGTTACGACGCGCACGACGCGGGTTCGCGAGCTCACCCGCGGTGCTTGCTCAACCTTCGCTCGCGACGCCGTCCGCGCTCGCTCCCATTCAACAGGCGAACTGGCGGCGGTAGGCGGCCGGCCCGACGCCGCGCACCCGCCCGAAGTGGTGGCGCAGCGTCGCGGCGTTCGAGAAGCCCACGCGGTCGGCGATCTGGTCGACGCTCAGCGACGAGCGCTCCAGCAGCTCCTCGGCGGCCAGCACGCGCTGCGCGGTGACCCACGCGTGCGGGGTGGTGCCGGTCTCGTCGCGGAAGCGCCGCGCGAACGTGCGTGGCGACATCAGCGCCCGCCGCGCCAGCGTCTCGACGTCGAGGGGCTCCTCGAGGTGCTCGCGCGCCCACGCCAGCAGCGGGCCGAGCGTCTCGGCGTCGCAGTCCGGGACGGCGCGGGCGATGTACTGGGCCTGACCGCCGTCGCGGTGCGGCGGCACCACGATCCGCCGGGCGGTGGCCGCGGCGACGGCCGCACCGAACTTCTCCCGCACCAGGTGCAGCGAGGCGTCGATGCCGGCCGCCGAGCCGGCACCGGTGAGCACCCGGCCGTCGTGGCAGTACAGGACGTCGGGCAGGACCGTGGCCTCCGGATAGGTGCGGGCCAACAGGTCGGTGTAGCGCCAGTGCGTGGTGCACTCGTGCCCGTCGAGCAGCCCGGCGGCGCCGAGCTCGAAGGTGCCGGAGCAGTGGGCGTAGAGGATCGCGCCGCGGTCGTGGGCGGCGCGTACCGCCTCGAGCACGGCGTCGTCGTGGTGGGTGAAGCGGTACTTGGGCGCCAGGCAGACCAGGTCGGCGTCCAGCGTGGCCTCGAGCCCCCGCTCCACGTGCAGGTCGTAGTCGGAGCGCCCGCGCACGCGGCCCGGGCTGGGTGTGCACACCCGGAAGTCGAAGGTCGGGGTGCCGTCCTCGGGGTGGGCCGGCTCGCCCCACACCTCCACCAGCGAGCCGAGGCCGAAGGGCTCGGCTCCGTCTTGGACGATCACTGCCACCGTGTGCACACAGCGATCCTGACACAGATGTGGCAGGAAATCGACTCACCCTGACTTTCCTGCCACTCGCGGCAGGATCGCGACGAGCGCACGATTACTGCCATGACCATCATCGCCGCCCTGTTCTGGACCGCAGCCTTCCTCGGCGCGGCCGCCGCCCTCGTCTCCGCGTTGCGCCACGACGGCGCCGGCCCGGACGCCCCACCCCGCTCGCACCACGAGGACGCGCAGTTCCTGCCGCCCGCCCGCCGCTGATCCGCCCACGTCGCGCCCCAGGACGCACCACGGCCCGACCCCCGCGAACGGGAGTCGGGCCGTGGTGATGGTGCAGTGAGGCTCGAGGAGCCTCAGCGACAGGTCAGTTGCTGCCGCCGGTGAGCTTCTCGCGCAGGGCCTGCAGCGCCTCGTCGGAGGCGAGCGAGCCGCCGTCGCCCTCCTCGGCGACGTCGTCGCCACCGGAGGAGTACGAGGTCGCCTCGCCGGCCTCGACCTCGGCCTGCTTGGCCTCGGCCTGCTGCTTGACGTGGGCCTCCCAGCGGGCGTGGGCCTTGGCGTACTGGTCCTCCCAGACCGCACGCTGCTCCTCGTAGCCCTCGAGCCACTCGCCCGTCTCGGGGTCGAAGCCCTCGGGGTAGACGTAGTTGCCCTGCTCGTCGTAGGTGGCGGTCATGCCGTACAGCGTGGGGTCGAAGTCCTCGACGTCGCCCGCGGCCGCGGTCTCGTTGGCCTGCTTGAGCGAGAGCGAGATCCGGCGACGCTCGAGGTCGATGTCGATGATCTTGACCATGACGTCGTCGTTGACCTGCACGACCTGCTCGGGGATCTCCACGTGGCGCTCGGCCAGCTCGGAGATGTGCACCAGGCCCTCGATGCCCTCCTCGACGCGGACGAACGAGCCGAAGGGCACCAGCTTGGTGACCTTGCCGGGCACGATCTGACCGATCTGGTGGGTGCGGGCGAAGTGCTGCCAGGGGTCCTCCTGGGTCGCCTTCAGCGACAGCGAGACGCGCTCGCGGTCCATGTCGACGTCCAGCACCTCGACGGTGACCTCGTCGCCGACGGTGACGACCTCGCTCGGGTGGTCGATGTGCTTCCACGAGAGCTCGGAGACGTGCACCAGGCCGTCGACGCCGCCGAGGTCGACGAACGCACCGAAGTTGACGATCGAGGAGACGACGCCCTTGCGGATCTGGCCCTTCTGCAGCTGGGTCAGGAAGCCGTGGCGCACCTCGGACTGGGTCTGCTCGAGCCACGCGCGGCGCGAGAGGACCACGTTGTTGCGGTTCTTGTCGAGCTCGATGATCTTGGCCTCGAGCGTCTGGCCCACGTAGGGCTGCAGGTCGCGCACGCGGCGCATCTCGACCAGCGAGGCGGGCAGGAAGCCGCGCAGGCCGATGTCGATGATCAGGCCGCCCTTGACGACCTCGATGACGGTGCCCTCGACGACGCCGTCCTCCTCCTTGACCTGCTCGATCGTGCCCCAGGCGCGCTCGTACTGGGCGCGCTTCTTGGACAGGATCAGGCGACCCTCCTTGTCCTCCTTCTGGAGGACCAGGGCCTCGACCTTGTCGCCCACCTCGACGACCTCGTGCGGGTCGACGTCGTGCTTGATGGACAGCTCGCGCGAGGGGATGACGCCCTCGGTCTTGTAGCCGATGTCGAGCAGGACCTCGTCCCGGTCGACCTTGACGATCGTGCCGTCGACGATGTCACCGTCGTTGAAGTACTTGATGGTCGCGTCGATCGCCGCGAGGAAGTCCTCTTCGGACCCGATGTCGTTGATCGCCACCTGGGGCGCGTCGTAGTCCGGGAGAGGGATGATGGTGCTCGTCATAAGGGAAAGGGATCCTTGGGTGGGCAGAAGTCGTGCGGACGCGCCCGAGGTCGGTGTTCACTACCGATGACGACCGCCGGCACGCTCCGAGGGAGCGGGCGGGGCAGGCTCATGCACTAGCGAGCGAGGGTCCGCTCCGTCTGGAACCCAGGCAGACCACAGGCGCAACGCCTGAGTCTACGCGCGGCCTCGCGAGCGCGTCCAATGCCCGGGTCGGGGACACGGAGCGGGGCTCACGCCAGGCTCCTGCGCATGACGACGCGCGGGTGCCCGGCGGTCACCGAGGACGTCTTGGAGACCACCGTGAAGCCGCAGGACTCGAAGAGCGCCCGGGTGCCCACGAACGCCATCGTGAGGTCGACCTTCTCACCCCGGTTGTCCACGGGCACGGCCTCGACGCCGGGCGCGCCGTGCTCACGCGCGAGCGCCACGGCACCCTCGACCAGGTGTCGGGTGATGCCCCGGCCGCGGTGTCCCGGCCGCACCCGCACGCAGAAGACCGACCAGACCGGCTCGTCGTCGACCGTGGGGATCACCGTCGACCGCGCGACCGGTAGACCGGCGCGCGGGGCGACACCCGCCCACCCGACGACCTCCTCGCCGTCGTAGGCCAGCACCCCCGGCGGCACCTCGGCGCCGACGAGGTCGGCGACGTGCTCGCCTCGCGCGCGACCGACCAGCTCCTTGTTCGTCCGGGAGTCCACGCGGTGGCTCAGGCACCAGCAGACGTTGGCGTCCGGCGACCTCTTGGGCCCGAGCATGGTGGCGACGTCGTCGAACACCCGGGCCGGGCGGACCTCGATGCTCACCCGTCGAACGCTACGTCGAGCCGCTCGTCGCGCGCCATGGCGAGGAGCAGGTCGTGGGCCCGGTCCGCCACCGGGTTCTCGCCGCGCCGGGTCGCGAGGAGCAGCAGCGGCAGCAGGTCGGCCGCCCGGGCGCGCAGGACGAGCTCGTCGCGGTCACCGCCGTGGCGTTCGCGGTACGCGTCCAGCACCGCGTCGCCGTACGCGGCCCACCGCGGCCCGCTCTCGAAGCGCAGCAGGTTGCCGAGGTCGGTGGCGGGGTGGCCGGCGTGCGCGAACTCCCAGTCGAGGACCCCGGTGACGGCGAGGGTCGCCGGATCCAGCAGCAGGTTCTTGGGGTTGAGGTCGCTGTGCGCGAGGCAGACGCGGTCGACGTCGGCGAGCAGCTCCTCGACGTCGGCTGCGAGCCCGCGCAGTGCCTCCTGCTCCACCTGCGACCAGTGCGCGAGCGCGGGGAGGCTCTGCTCGACCCAGTCCGCGAGGCAGTCGGGCCCCTCCCACGAGCCGATCCGCAGGTCGGCGTCCACGAGCGGCCCCTCGCGCAGCATGGGGATCGCGCCCAGCACCGCGGCGACGGCGCCGACGGCGGCCCCGGCACGACGCTGGCCGTCGTCGTCGAGGGTCGGCAGCAGCAGGTCGCCTCGCACCCCGGGCAGCACCGAGGTGACCAGCAGGCCGGGCTGGTCGTGCTCGGGCAGCGGGCGGCGCACCTCCAGCACCTCGGGCACCGGCAGCAGGCCGCGCACCAGGCGCAGCAGCGCGGCATCGACCTCGGCCGCAGCCTCGCCGCGGCCGGCGGCGTCGTCACCGGGCGGGTAGATGCGCACCACCTGGTCGCCGTCCGGGCCGCCACCCGCCGCCAGGAACGTGCGACCCGACCAGCCGCCCTCCAGCGGCGTCAGGGCGGTGAGGCCGAGGCTCTCGAGTCCCTCCACGAGCGCGATCGTGTCACGGTGCGTTCGCCCCGACGTCGCCACGCGGTCGCCCGGCCCGCGTTGGCTGGCGCCATGTCTCGGATCACCTCCCGCCAGGGGCGGCCCCGCCGCACCCTGCTCACCTCCCTGCTCGCCTCCGCTGCCCTCGGCGCCACGCTGCTGGGCCCCCTCTCCCCCGCGGACGCCGCACCGCCCGAGCGGCCCTCGAAGCCCTCGGACCCCGGGAAGCCCGGGAAGCCCGGCAAGCCCGGCAAGCCCGGCAAAATCACCGTGCCGACCCTCACCGGCCGGGCCACGCTCTCGGCCGACTACCTGGCGGCCGGTCCGCCCTCGGGTGCGCAGGTGACGCCGGCGAACGGGCGTCAGGGCCCCTTCGACGGCCAGGTCGTGCCCGGG
The DNA here is from genome assembly GCF_039542785.1 of Nocardioides nanhaiensis. Classification (NCBI taxonomy): domain Bacteria; kingdom Bacillati; phylum Actinomycetota; class Actinomycetes; order Propionibacteriales; family Nocardioidaceae; genus Nocardioides; species Nocardioides nanhaiensis. The sequence continues at coordinate 128,061 of NZ_BAABIM010000005.1, read as the reverse complement.
TTCTCGGCCATGGTCGAGGCCGGTGACGGCACCTACTGGGCCCAGCCCGACAACGGCTTCGGCGCGAAGACCAACTCCGCGGACTTCCTGCTGCGCATCTACCGCGTCAGGCCTCTCTGGGAGCGCGCCGACGGCGGGCCGGGCGAGGTGCGGGTGCAGCGCTTCGTCTCGCTGCGCGACCCGCGCGGCGAGGTGCCGTTCCCGATCCAGAACGAGAGCACGCGCGAGCGGCTGCTCACCGGCGCCGACTTCGACATCGAGTCGCTCGTGGCCGCCCCGGACGGCACGTTCTGGATCGGCGAGGAGTTCGGGCCCTACGTGCTGCACGTGGCGCGCAACGGCGTGGTGCTCGACGCTCCGATCCCCCTGCCCGGCGTCACGTCGCCGCAGAGCCCGGACCTGGCACCGGGCCAGACGCCGACCCTCCCGGCGAGCAAGGGCTTCGAGGCGATGACCGGCAGCCCCGACGGGCGCTACCTCTACCCCGTGCTCGAGGGCGCTCTCAGCGCCGACACCGACCAGCGCCGCCGCGTGGTGCACGAGCTCGACACCCGCACCCAGCGCTACACCGGCCGGACGTGGAGCTACGAGGTCGACGAGGCCCCGAACCTGGTCGGCGACGCCTGGATGCGCGACCAGCACCGGATGGTGGTGCTCGAGCGCGACAACTACGACGGCGCCGCCGCCGTCACCAAGCGCCTCTACGAGGTCGACCTGCGCCGCACCGACGCCGCGGGCAACCTGGTCAAGACGCTGCTGGTCGACCTCACGAGGATCGCCAACCCCGATCGCATCGGCGTCGCCGCCGACCCGGGTGCCTACGGCGTCTCCGACCCGTTCAGCTTCCCGTTCGTCTCGGTCGAGGTGGTGCTGGGTCTGCGTGACGGCCAGCTGCTGGTGGCCAACGACAACAACTACCCCGGCGACGACGCGCGCCGACCGGGCACGCCCGACGACACCGAGCTGATCACGATCGACCTGCGCCGTGAGCGCGCACCCGAGCCGAACAGCCGGCTCGTGGTGGGGCACCGCGGAGCGAGCGGCGACCGGCCCGAGCACACCCTGGCCTCCTACGAGGAGGCGATCCGCCAGTGCGCCGACTTCATCGAGCCCGACCTCGTGCCCACGAAGGACGGTGCGCTGGTGGCCCGTCACGAGAACGAGATCGGCGGCACCACCGACGTCTCCACCCGGCCGGAGTTCGCCGCGCGCCGCACCACCAAGACCGTGGACGGCGTGCGCTACACCGGCTGGTTCACCGAGGACTTCACCCTCGCGGAGCTCAAGACCCTCCGCGCCAAGGAGCGGATCCCCGGCACCCGCCCGCAGAACACCCGCTTCGACGGCCTGTACGCCGTGCCGACGCTCGACGAGGTGCTCGACCTCGCCCGCCACTCCCGCACCTGCGACGGGAGCCCGGTGGGGGTCTACGTCGAGACCAAGCACCCCACCTACTTCGACGGGCTCGGCCTCTCGATGGAGGAGCCGCTGGTCGAGGAGCTGGAGCGCAACGGCTTCGGCGACACCCCGGACCGGGTGTTCCTGCAGAGCTTCGAGACCAGCAACCTCAAGGACCTCGACCGGATGACCGACCTGCCGCTGGTGCAGCTGACCGGCTGCTCGGGTGCGCCCTACGACCTGGTGGCGCGGGGTGACCGGCGGACCTACGCCGACCTGGTGAGCCGCACCGGGCTGCGCCAGGTGAGCCGCTACGCCGACGGCCTCGGCCCGTGCAAGGACCAGGTGGTCCCGCGCGACGCCCAGGGTCGTCTGCTGCGGCCCACGGCCGTGGTCGACGACGCCCACCGGTTCGACCTGCTGGTGCACCCCTACACGTTCCGGGTGGAGAACCAGTTCCTGCCTGCGCAGTTCCGGCGCGGCAGCGACCCGAACGCGCCGGGTGACCTCGCCGGCGAGCTGCGCGTCTTCCTGCGCGCCGGGATCGACGGCTTCTTCACCGACAACCCGGGACTGGGGGTCCGCGCCCTGCGCTGAGCAGCGAAGAAGTTACCCAGCGCGTACGACCCTGATGCGGGGTCCTCGGTAAATAGTTGCCGAGGACCTCGCATCGTGGCGTCTAGACCGGGTACGGTGCCGCTACGGGTCGCTTCCCCCCACCCCCCTCGCGACCCACCCGACCGGCACTCCCCCCAGGCCTCACCCCGGCCGCCGGCGTCCTGACCGGTCCCCTCCCCGCCACTGCTCCCTCCCCCCACGAAGGACCTCCCCCCATGACGCTCCGCCCTGCCCTCGCGGCGGCGGCCACGGCCTCGACGGCGCTCGCGTTCGCGCTGTCCGGCGCCACCGCCGCCCAGGCCGATCCGTTGCCCGCCCCGTACACCGCGGCCGGCGCGGCCGACATCGTCACCGTCGACGCCGACCTGCTCGGCACCGACCTGGCCGACGTCGGCATCGGCCACGCGGCCGCCGACGCGGACAGCACCCGCGCCACCGACAACGCCACGGCCGAGAGCCTCAACCTCGCGCTGGGGCTCGGCGGCGGCAGCCTGCCGGTCGACGGCGCCAGCTCCGTGGCACCCCCGAGCGCCTCGGACAGCTACGAGCTGGTCCCGGCCGACCTGTCCCCGCTGCTGGATCTCGGCGTCATCGCCGGCAGCACCAGCGCCGCCTGGTCGGGCGCCGACGCCTGCGTGCCCGCCGTCAGCGGGGTGCGCGAGCTCTCCTCGGCCAGCACGCAGCTGGCCTCCGCGGAGGTCGTCGACCTGTCGGTGGCCGGCCAGAGCCAGGCGGTCGCCCAGGTGGGCGCCTCGGCCACCACCAGCCGCACCAGCCTGGTCGACGTCGCCGGCAGGGGCTCTACCGTGGCCACCGAGACCACCTCCGAGATCGGCGACATCTCGCTGCTCGCCGGGGCCGTCACCGTGCAGGTGGCCGACCCCGTGCGCCTGCTGGCCGCCTCCGACGGCGCGACGACCGCGGTGCAGTACAGCAACCCGACCGTCGTGGTGCGCGTGGCGGGCGAGGACGCCGTCACCCTCAACGACGTCGAGGGCGGCACGTTCACGACCAACGAGCTCGACGTGCTGGGTCTCGCGACCGCCGACGTGACCGCCACGCTGCTCGACCCCGAGGACACCTCGAGCGGTGCCGCCGCCAGCGCCACCCTGGACGCCGTCGTCTCCCTGAACGTCCGGGTGGAGCTGCTCGGATCCGAGCTGGCCGACGTGACCCTGCGGGTCTCGCCGATGAGTGCCGCGGCCACCGCGCCCACGGGCGGCGTCGAGTGCGGGCAGGTGGACCCGCCGGGTGACGACGAGGACGGCGACGGCCTGACCGACGACCAGGAGGAGATCGTCGGCACCGACCCGACCGATGCCGACTCCGACGACGACGGGGTGAACGACGGCGCCGAGGACAACGACGGCGACGGCCTGACCAACCTCGAGGAGTTCTCCGGCTCGGAGAACGACCTCTACGGCAACGAGCCGACCGACCCCACCGACGCCGACTCCGACGACGACGGCCTGACCGACGGCCAGGAGGTCGACGAGACGGGCACCGACCCGAACGACGCCGACTCCGACGACGACGGGATCCATGACGACGCCGAGGACCCGGACGCCGACGGGCTGACCAACCTGGAGGAGGTCACCGGCTCCGAGAACGACGACTTCGGCAACGAGGCCACGGACCCGCAGGACCCCGACACCGACGACGGCGGGGTGGAGGACGGCGCCGAGACGACGGCGGGCACCGACCCGAACGACCCGGCGGACGACGACCCGGGCACGCCCCCGGTCGACTCCGACGGTGACGGCCTGACCGACGAGCAGGAGGAGACCCTCACCGACACCGACCCCCAGGACCCCGACACCGACGGTGACGGCCTGATGGACGGCGTCGAGGACCCGGACGCCGACGGGCTGACCAACCTCGAGGAGGTCACCGGCTCCGAGAACGACGACTTCGACAACGAGGCCACCGACCCGCTCGACCCCGACACCGACGACGGCGGCGTGACCGACGGCCAGGAGACCGTGGACGGCACCGACCCCAACAACGGGGCGGACGACGACACCGGCCCGGACCGCGACAACGACGGGTTGACCGACGAGGAGGAGGCCTTCCTGGGCACCGACCCGACCGATCCCGACACCGACGGTGACGGCGTCGAGGACGGCCAGGAGGACCTCGACGGCGACGGTCTGACCAACCTGCAGGAGCTGCGCGGCTCGGAGAACGGGCGCTACGGCAACCGGCCGACGGACCCGCGCAACCCCGACAGCGACAACGACGGTCTCGGCGACGGCCAGGAGATCGCTCGCCGCACCGACCCGCGCAACGCCGACACCGACCGCGACGGCCTGCGCGACGGCGCCGAGGTGAACCGCCACCGCACCAACCCGCTGCTGCGCGATACCGACCGCGACGGGCTGGTCGACGGGCGGGAGGTGAACCGGCTGCGCACCAACCCGCGGGCCAAGGACACCGACCGCGACGGGCTGACCGACAAGCAGGAGGTCACCGGGTCGAAGAACAAGCGCTACGGCCGGTGCGCCACCGACCCGCGGCGCAAGGACTCCGACCGCGACAAGCTCACCGACGGCCAGGAGGTGAAGCGGTTCCGGACCAACCCCTGCGACCGCGACACCGACGGCGGCGGAGTGCGCGACGGCGTGGAGGTCGAGGCGGGCAGCGACCCGCTCGACCCCCGCAGCACGCCGAAGAACCCCTGACGGGGGTTCCCACAGACGCGGGCGTCGGCCGCCCTCACCCCCCAGAGGGCCGCCGGCGCCTGCCTGACCCGCACCCTGGCGGGGCGGAGGCGGGCACGGACCTCACCCGAGGTCCGTGCCCGTCGTCGTGTCCCGCTAGCTTCGGTAGGCTCCGGGCGTGGACGAGCAGTGGCCCAACCCGCCCGTGCACGTGGACCGGCGCCCGGTCGACGAGGCCGAGTCGCGCAGCGCCAACGGCCCGGACTGGGACCGCTACGCCGACGAGTACCAGGCCACCCACGGGGAGTTCCTCGGTGACGTCGGCTTCGTGTGGGGGCCCGAGGGCCTCACCGAGGCCGAGGCGGGGGTGCTGGGCCCGCTGTCTGGACGCGACGTGCTCGAGCTCGGCTCGGGAGCCGGACAGTGCTCGCGGTGGGTGCGCAGCCAGGGCGCGCGCAGCATCGGCCTGGACCTCTCCCACCGCCAGCTGCAGCACTCCCGGCGACTGGACGACTCCACCGGGCTGAGCGTCCCCTCGGTGCGGGCCACCGCGACCGCGCTGCCCTTCCGCACCGCCACCTTCGACGTCGTCTTCTGCTCCTTCGGCGCGCTGCAGTTCGTGCACGACCTCGGCGCGGCGCTGGCGGAGACCGTGCGGGTGCTGCGCCCCGGCGGACGGTTCGCGTTCTCGATCACCCACCCGACGCGGTGGGTCTTCCCCGACCACCCCGGCTCCGAGGGACTCACCGCCAGCCAGTCCTACTGGGACCGCACGCCCTACGTGGAGTCCGACCCGGACACCGGTCGCGCCACCTACGTGGAGCACCACCGCACGCTCGGCGACTGGGTGGCGTTGCTCGCGGGCCACGGCTTCGTGATCACCGACCTGCTCGAGCCGGAGTGGCCCGAGGGCCACGAGCGCGTGTGGGGCGGCTGGTCCGCGCTGCGAGGGCGGATCACGCCCGGCACCGCGGTCTTCGGCGCGACACTGGGCCCCGCCGCGGCCTGAGCTACTTGACGCCGACCGGCTCGCGGCGCGTGGCGCGAGTGCGCGAGGCCGGCGGGGTGCCGCCGCGCGTGGCCAGGAACAGGCCGAGCAGCAGCAGCACCGCGCCGCCGATGAAGCCGATCATCGGCACGGTGCGCGTGATCAGGTTCAGCCCGGCGATGTTGTCCTTCGTGTCGGCCGCACCGGCCTCGATCTGCTCGGGGGTGAAGGCCAGCTGCAGGTCGAGCACCTGGGTGCCGTCGGCCAGGTAGCGCTGCTGGTCGTCGGTCTGGTTCAGGATCGAGCCGGTGATCGGCTCCACGAAGATCTCCTTGACCGAGGAGTAGGTGCCCTGCAGGCCCTCGGAGATCTCGGCGTCGGCGTCGCTGATCTCGACCAGGTACACGTAGGTCTGGACGCCCTCGATGGTCTCCTCGCGGTCGTAGGTGGCCTCGACCGCGGCGCCGAGGGTGCCGTCCCAGTAGGGGTAGGTGCGCTTCTCGGCGTCGAAGGGCCACTTGTTGCGCAGGCCCTCGCCGCTGCTGGCGCCCGCCGGCAGGTAGCGGTCGCCGGCGACGGCGAGGCCGGTGACCCGGTCGGTGGCGAAGACGTCGGTGCTGGCCGTCACCAGGCGCGGGTCGGTCCCCTCGAGGCAGTCGGCCGGGTCGTCCTCGTCGATGACGACGCACGAGGTGCTGGTCCACACCGCCACGTCGTCGTCGCTGGCGTTGGAGTCGATCTTGGTGATGCTCGTGGCGAGCACCGGCTGGGTCTCGCCCAGCTCACCGGTCGAGGAGTCGACCTTGGCGACGGTGCCCTCCAGGCGCGTCACCGAGTCGACGTCGAGCGGCGTCTTCTCCAGCTTGCCGGGCGCCCACGCGACGGTGAGCAGCCCGATCAGCAGCAGGAATCCGCTGAGTCCGATGACGACGATGCCGATGTTCTTGCGCACGGTGTGCCCCTCCCAGGACGACCAGGTGCCGATCCCTCCCCAGGCATCGGTCGGCGCACAGTAACGCACGTCACTGCCGTGTGGCGCGTCCCTCGCGAACTTGTGTCCGCAGTGTTACCGGCGGGGTTACCGGCGGGGTTACCCGCGGTCGCTGCGGCGCAGGACCAGCACCAGGTTCCAGGTCACCAGCTCGCGCAGCGCCGGCACCCGCAGCAGCCACCACGACCACCACGGGTTGTAGCGCGGGCGCACCGCCACCACCTCGGCGAGACCGGCTCCCTCCTGCTCGCGCGCCCACCTCAGCGCCGGGGCGGCACGGACGGCGAACAGCGACTCACCGAAGCGGTTCTTGGGCTCGTGCCCGTGGCGGCGCGCGTAGCGGCCTCGTGCGCGATGGCCACCGAGGAAGTGCCACGGCGCGGTCTCGTGGCCGCCCCAGGGGCCGAACCAGAGGGTGTAGCTGAGGTAGACGGTGCCGCCGGGCCGCGTGACCCGCAGCATCTCCGCGGCCATCCGACCCGGGTCCGGCACGTGCTCGAGCACGTTCGAGGAGTAGCAGACGTCGACGCAGCCGTCGGCGAAGGGCAGCTGCATCCCGCTCCCGATCACGGTGCGGGTGTCGATGTCGCCCAGCCCGGAGAGCTCGCCCACGTCGGCGTCGAGCGCCACGTAGCGGGCACCCGCCGCGGTGAAGGCGTCGCGGAAGTAACCCGGCCCTCCCCCGACGTCGAGCAGGAGGGCGCCGTCGAGCGCCACGTAGTCGGCCAGCTGCTCCACCGAGTCGGCGGCGAGCGCGGTGTAGAAGCGGTCGGGGTCGTCCTGCTCGTGGCGGAAGTCGCGCAGCAGCCGGACGGAGCGACGCAGCGTCGCCCGTCGGCGGGCTCGCGCCGCGGCTCGCCGAGCGGTCAGCTGGTGGTGCCGTACTCGATGGCCGGCTGCTCGACGTTGGCCGGCGACTGGCTCGGCGGGCTGGTCTGGCTGTTGACCACACCCACGATCGTCGCGGTGCCCACGGCCCCGCCGACGACGAGTGCTGCGACCAGACCTGCGATGCCTGAGATCCCCACTGTGTCCACACCCTCCCTGGTGTCCCGCACCGCGGCCGGGCGCGTCTCCCACGCGCGGCCAAGTGGTGCGAGCCGCACCGTAACAGACGTCACGGTGCCACGGGGGGCATCACGCGGAGGATCGTGACCGACCTGTCACCTGGCGCGCCAGCGCCGGCGCGCGGCGCAGGAGCAGCGCCACCGCCGCGAGCGGTCCGCCCAGGAAGGCGAGCCACGCGACACTCATCGCCACCGTCCACGAGGCCGGCACCGGCGTCGCGCTGGTGGCCACGATGCGGGTCAGGGCGAGCAGCTCACCGCGCACGAGGTCCCCGCGCCGCAGCTCGGCGGGCACCGGCGGGCCCGGCGCCGTGCGGTCCACGACGACCAGCCCGATGCCCAGCTGCGCGAGGGCGGACCTGCGCGCTGCCGCCGTCGGCTCGGCCAGCGCGCGGGCCGCCGCGCGGACCCGCGGGTCCTCACCGGCGACCACGGTGCCGGAGACGACGAGCTCGTCGCTGCTCACCGGCTCGCGGGGCTGCACGCGCGGCAGCGGGTCGAGCACCTTGCGGTCGCCGTTCCAGCCGGGTTGGCGATAGCTGCTGAGCGGGAGCACCAGCACGTCGCCCGGCACGAGCGAGGTGCGCACGGCCTGCGACACGGCCTCGTACTCGGCCGGGTACTCGGCGGCGTGCAGGCGCCACCGGCTCGTGGTCAGCGGGTCCGAGAGCAGCAGCACCGGCAGCAGCACCAGCCCGCCGGCCACCACCACCCGCACCACCCCGGTGTTGAGGGCGGCAACGCGTGCCGCCCCCGCGCCGCAGACCAGGGCCAGTGCGGGCGCCGCAAGCACGAGCAGCCGGCCGCCGTCGCGGAGCACGCCTCCGCCGGGAACGGTGGCGGCCAGCCAGCCGACCACCCCGGGGGCGGCCCAGGTGAGCAGGGCCGCCCCGGTGCCCACCACCCAGCACACGAGCAGGGCCCGGACGGCGCGACGCCCCAGGGCCACCGCCGCGCGCCGGGCACCGAGCGCGGCGAGCAGCACCACCATGACCAGCGCCATCCATCCCAGCAGCCCGCCCCGCGAGGGCGGCACGACCTCCGCGTTCCAGATGCCGCCGAGGCTCAGCGCGGCCAGGGGGGCCGGCACAGACCCCTCGCCCGCCAGCGCGAAGACCCGGGCGCCGTCGGCGTCGGTGAGCCCGGCCCCGGCGTGCAGCACACCCGAGACGAGCCAGGGCGCGTTGGCCGCCACCAGCATCGCGACGGCGACCGCGGACCGCCGCGCGCCACCTGGCCGGCGACCCGCGGCGGCCGCCAGCAGCGCCACCGAGGTCGCCAGGCCGGCGCTCACGCTGAGACTGCCGAGTGGCAGCAGCACCAGCAGCACCCGGGGCAGCCGACCCTCGTGGCGCCACCGCTCCCCCGCCAGCAGCACCCAGGGCAGCACGCCGTAGGCCACGAGGACGGGCCAGTGACCGATCAGCAACCGCTCGACGACGAAGGCGTTCCACTGGTAGATGGTCACCGCCACCAGGACGCCGGACAGGGGCAGCGCCCGCCCCAGCCGGGCGACGCCGAGACCACCGGCCACCAGGGGCGCGAGCAGCACCACCTTCTGCAGCAGCCAGCCGCCGAGCAGCTCGTCCAGCACCGCGACGACCGCGTCGGAGGGCACGGCCCGCGGCAGCGCGGACCCGACGCCGAGCACGTCGGCGCGCAGCACCAGGTCGGGCACCCAGACCATGTCGTAGGTGAGCACGTAGCCCGGCCCCAGACCGGCTCCCACGAGCAGGACGGCGAGCAGCACCGACCACAGCACGACGAGGGGGCGCACCGCGTGAACATACCCCCGCGGGCTGCTGCGTACCCTGGCGCGGTGACCGAGGCGACCCCACCGCGCTCCGCTCCCTCCACGGAGCCGCGCGAGCGCCCCCGCGCCCGCGACACCGGCGCCGCCATCGCCGTCGCCATGGCCGTGATGAACGTGGCCACCTACGGCTTCCAGATGATCACCGCCCGGGTGCTCGGACCCCAGGACTACGGCGCGTTCGCGGCGCTCATGAACGTGCTGCTCGTGGTGAGCGTGATGTCGCTGGCCGTGCAGGCCACCGCCGCCCGGCGCATCTCGGCCGAGCCGGGCGACGTCGAGGGCATCGAGCGCGCGGTCCTGCGGGTCACCTACCGCTCAGCGCTCGTGCTCGGCGTCGTGCTCCTGGTGGCCTCCCCGCTCATCAACTGGCTGCTGCGGCTCGAGAGCCTGGCCAGCGCCGCGCTGGTCGGCGTCATCGCGGTGCCCCTCACGATCATGGGCGGCCAGGCCGGCGTGCTGCAGGGAGAGCGGCGCTGGGGCCCGCTGGCGCTGGTCTACCTCGCGGCGGGCGTGCCGCGGCTGGTGGTGGGCACCGCCCTGGTGCTCTGGCAGCCCGGCGAGGCGACCGCCGTGCTCGGCGTGGCCATCGGGGCGATCGCCCCGGTGGTGGTCGGGACGATCGCCCTGCGCCGCCCCCGGCACCTCGAGACCCCGCACGACCTGCCCTCCACCCCCTCGCTCCTGGGCGAGGTGGCGCGCAGCTCACAGGCGCTGCTGGCCTTCTTCGCGCTCAGCAACGTCGACGTGATCGTGGCGCGCAACGTGCTCGACGGCCGTGAGGCCGGGCTGTACGCGGCTGGGCTGATCATGACCAAGGCCGTGCTGTTCCTGCCCCAGTTCGTGGTGGTGGTGGCGTTCCCGGCCATGTCCACCGTGCGCGAGCGCCGCCGCACCCTGGTGCGCGGGCTCCTCGCCGTCGCCGGCATCGGCGCGGTCTCCACCGCCGGGGCCTGGGTGCTCTCCGGGCTGGCCATGGTCTTCGTGGGTGGCGCCCAGTACGACGAGATCCAGGGCCTGCTGTGGCTCTTCGCCGTGCTCGGCACCTGCCTGGCCATGCTGCAGCTGCTGGTCTACTCGGTGCTCGCGCGCCAGGGCCGACGCTCGGTCTACGTGCCCTGGGTCGCCCTGGTGGCGCTGGTCGCGGCCGGGCTCGGCGCCGACTCCGTGGAGTCGCTGCTCGTCGTCGTGGTGGTCGTCGACGCCGTCCTGCTCGCGGTGCTGCTGACCGTGAGCCTGGTGCTGACGGCGCGCGAGGTGCCCGAGGAGCCCGTCACCGAACCGTGACCCTCACCGGTCCCGAGAAGCCCCCACGGGTGTTCACCCTGCTGTAACCTCCGTCACGCCCAGGGCGTTCAGGGAGGGACACCATGGTGCGTTCGACGCACGCGACACCGCGTGCCGGGAGGGGTCGTCTCGTCGTCCTCAACTGGCGCGACTGCTGGCACCCCGAGGGTGGCGGCTCCGAGCTGTACGTCACCGAGGTGGCGCGCCGGTTGGCGGCCGAGGGCCGCCCCGTCACCGTCCTGACCGCGCGCTACCCGGGCGCGGCCCGCACCGAGGTGCGCGAGGGGCTGCGCTACGTGCGCCGCGGCGGTCACCTCACCGTCTACCTGTGGGCGGCGCTCCTGCTCGCACTCGGACGGCTGGGTCCGCTGGGCCGCGTCGAGCAGGTGCTGGAGGTGCAGAACGGCATGCCGTTCCTGGCCCGGCTCTTCACCCGCGCCCGCGTCACCGTGCTCGTGCACCACGTGCACCGCGAGCAGTGGTCGATCCTGGCGGCGCCGCTGGCGCGTTTCGGCTGGTTCATGGAGTCGCGGGTCGCGCCCCGCGTCAACCGCGGCTGCCGCTACGTGGCCGTCTCCGACGTCACCCGCACCGAGCTCGCCGAGCTCGGCGTCCGCGCCGCCGACATCACCCTGGCCTTCAACGGCACTCCCCCGGTACCGCCCTTCGAGCAACGCCCCGAGAGCACCGCCCCTCAGCTGGTGATGCTGGTGCGGCTGGTGCCCCACAAGCGCGTCGAGCACGCCATGCACGCCGTCGCCGCTCTCCGGGCGCGCCACCCGGGCCTGCACCTGACGGTGATGGGCTCGGGCTGGTGGCACGACGAGCTGCTGGCCGAGCGCGACCGCCTCGACCTGGCCGAGGCGGTGACCTTCCTGGGCCACGTCGAGGAGCGCACCAAGTTCGAGGTCCTCAGCGGCGCCTGGGTCCACCTGCTCCCCTCGGTCAAGGAGGGCTGGGGCCTCTCCATCGTCGAGGCCGCCCACGTGGGCGTGCCCTCGGTCGCCTATGCCGACGCCGGCGGCGTGCGCGAGTCGATCCTCGACGGCGTCACCGGCCTGCTCGCCCTCGACCTGCCCGACCTGGTGGCCCAGGTCGACCGGCTGCTCACCGACCACGGGCTGCGCCACGAGCTGGGCGAGAAGGCAAAGGTGCGCGCCGTCGGCTTCACGTGGGAGGCCACGGCAACCACCGTCGCCGGCGTGCTGGACGCCGGCTGATCCCTGCGTCGCCGCCGGTGGCGGTGGCTCCAGGGTGCGCTGGGCTGAGTCGCACCGAGCGGAGGCTCAGCCGGCCGGCACCGCGGTGCCGCGCTGGAGCTCGGCCAGGCAGAACCGGCCGGCCGCCCGGTCGGTCGCCGGGTCGGTCAGCTGGTCGGTCGCGGCCACCTCGGCCTCGGGCTCCACCCGGGCACGCACCGCTCCGACGGAGCTCCCGACGACCACGTAGACCTCCCCCAGCCCCGCCTCGTGCGCGACGGCCTGGGTCTGCCCGTCCACCTCGACCAGCAGCACCCCGGATTCAGCCGCCACGTAGCTCAGGCGCAGCACGCGCGCGGTGGGGTCCTCGGCCGGCGGCAGCACCGTCAACGACGTCTCCTGCTCGCCCAGCGACCACCCGCACCCGGGTGTCGGGCCCTGCGCGGTCACGTCCGGCGCGGCCAGTCGAGCCGGCACGAGGTCGCCGCCCGGACCGATCAGCCGCGGCTCGGCGCCGGGGCGGTCCAAGCGCTGCTCGCGGCCCACGGCCCGCAGCAGGCTCTCGGCGTTCACCGAGACCGCCACGTCCGCCGGCACCGGGGTGAGCAGGACGGCCGCACCCGGCTCCCGCACCAGGGCCTGCGTGAGCGTGCGCACGTAGCTCTCGGACTGGGGGTGCTGGGTGGTCGGCGCCAACCGCAGCGTGGAGACCAGGCCGCTGGTCAGGACGACGAGCACGAGCAGCCAGGGCAGGGTGGGCAGCAGGTGTCGCGCGCGCGGGCCTCGGCTCGCGTCGGGACCTCGAGCGGGACCTCCAGCGGGACCTCGAGCAGGACGTCGAGCGGGACGGCCCGCGGCGAAGGCAGCGCAGACGCCGATCACGATCACCGGCAGCGCGTCGGTGACGTAGCGGGGGTCGCGAGCCACGAGCAGCAGGTAGGCGCCCCGGCCCAGCAGCACCAGCGCCACGTCGGCCGCCAGGTAGCCGACCACGAGCAGCCACCCCGCCCAGGCGGCTCGACCCGACCTCACCACGCTGGCTGCCACCAACCCCAGCAGGAGTGCCGCCGCCACCGCCTGCGCCACCGCTGGGGTGTCGGGGTAGATGGTGTTGCCGGCGCCCTCCTGACCCCAGGGCAGACCGAACAGGCCCGGCAGCAGCGTGCGCACGAGCATGTCGTGCAGCGTGGCGAGCAGGCTGCGGTCGGCTGGGGCACCGAGGTCGCCGGAGCCGGTGACCGAGAGGTAGACCGCCACGTACGCCGCCAGCAGGCCGGCGTGGCCCAGCCAGAACCAGCGTCGATCCCACAGTCGCCGCCCGCGGGCACGCAGCGGCAGGCCCTGCGCCAGCACCAGCACCTCGAGCGCGAGCAGGAACGGCAGGACCACGCCGGCCTTCTGCCAGCACGCCAGGCCCAGGGCGTGGGCCACCACCGAGAGCACCGCCCACCGACGGCGTCCGGTGGCCAGGTAGCGCACAGCACCGAGAGCGGCACCCAGCATCGCGATCTGCAGCGGGAAGGCCTGGAGACCGGCGGCGAGCCAGGTGGCGGTCGCCAGACCCAGCGGCGTCACGAGGTAGGCGGCGAAGGGCACCAGCACCCACGGCGAGGAGCCGAACAGGCTGCGCAGCAGGGCGAGCAGGAGCAGCGAGGCGACGGCCTGCAGCACCACGAGCGTCACCACGGCCGGCACCCACGATCCCTCGCCCACGCGGCCGATCGCCCACATCACCAGGTACTGCCCCGGCTCGAGGTGGCCGGAGTAGTCACGCACCAGGTAATCGAAGGAGAGCCCGAGCGTGCGGGAGAGGTCGAGGTGGAGGAAGTCGTCCTGCCAGAAGTAGGACCCCGACACCACCACGGCGCGCAGCGCCGTCTGCGCGCCCACCAGTGCCAAGCCGACGAGCAGGGTCGGCCGGGCGCGCAGCCATGCCGCCGCCCGGGCCAGCCGACGTCCGGTGGCCTGCCGCCAGCCGCCGGCGCGGTCGCCGCCGTCGAGCAGCGCCGCGCCCACCAGCAGGCCTACCCCCGCGGCCGCTGCTGCGTCGGCACCCACCCCGGGGGCACCCCGTGCCAGGCCCGGCGAGAGCACGCTGAGCACGGCCGAGAGACCCACCAGGCCCCCGCCGACCGCCCACGCCCAGCCGAGCCGACGTCGCCACGAGGCCGCGGCGAGACCGGCGGCGGCCACCGGGCCCCCCGCCACCAGCAGCACCAGACCGGTGGCGAGGGTGAGCGGCCGGGGCGCGGCGGTGGGCGCGGCCACCGCCGGTCCCGCGGACCCCTCGACAGGGCCGGCGGGACGACGGCGCCGCTCGAGCAGACCGCCCCCCAGGGCCGTCAGCACCAGCAGGCCCGCCAACAGGGCACCGATCAGCAGCCCGAGTCGGTAGGTGCCGTCGGGCGCGAAGCGCAGGCTGACCACGCCGCCCTCCCCGGCCGGCACCCGATAGCCCTGCTGCCAGCCGTCCACGGTCACCGGTGCGAGCCGGCGACCCTCCAGCGTGGCCTCCCAGCCCGGGTTCGGGTTCTCCGAGACGCGCAGCACGGCCTCCTCGCCGGGACCGACCCGCACGCTGCGGTCGGCCGCAGCCCACCGCTCGATCTCGACCGTCCGCGTCGTCACCGTCGTCTTCGACGTGGGGGTCGCGGTCGGACGCAGGCCCAGGACCACCGGCTGGAACTGGGCCGTGGGCTCCACGACGATCCGGTGCCGTCCCGGCGCCAGGGTGATCGGCCCGTCGCAGACCCGCCAGTCGAGCGGACGCCCCAGCCGGACGTCGTCGAGGGTGCCCGACACGGCGGTGTCGCGCACCTCGTCGTCCACCACCACCTGCGGACCCAGGCCGCACACCGCGCCGGTGGACGCCTCCAGGTCCGGGGCGGCCTCGAGCCCCTCGAGGCCGGCTACCTCCACCTCGGCGACACCCATCGGCACGCCCAGGCTGCTCGTCGGACGCAGCAGCAGCACCCGCAGGAAGCCGGAGGTACGCAGCGGCTCGAAGGACTGCAGGTAGGCCAGCGGAACCACCCGGCGCTCGCCGCCGGCGATGACGACGGCGGTGGTCGGCGCCGCGGCCGCACCGCCCGCGGGGACGACACGGATGCCGGTGACGGTGCGCGGGCCACCGCTCCACCGCAGGCTCAGCGAGGCGCGCTCGACGCGCGGGTCGGTCAGCCAGGCCGTGCCGGGAGAGCCGTCGACAGCGAACTGCCCGGACACCGCCGGGTCGCCGCCCAGCACGCTCGACGCGCGGGCCCTCGCCCGGCGGTCGACGGGCGCGAGCAGGCCAGCGCTGGCGGGCCCGGGCACCGCGACGACGCGACCCGACGCCGTCCACCCACCCCCCTCGGCCACCTCGACCGTGCGGTCCAGGCGTCCGGCGTCCTCACCGCTGCGTGCGTCCGACACGTCGCAGAGCGGGCCGAACCCGAGGTCCAGGCAGGGGCGTCGCGGCGGGTCGAGCCGTAGCGCCAGCGAGGTCTGCGGCCCCAGCGTCCCCGCCAGGACGGTGCTGCGGCCGGGCTCGACCCCGGGCAGGACCACCTCGCGCACCATCACCCGGCCCACCTCCGCCTCGGGTCCGGTGGCCTCGACCACCGCCAGCCGCACCGAGCTGATCGGCTCGCGGGGCAGGGGCACGAGCAGCAGCCCGTCGTCCGGGACCCCGAGCACGCTCGTGGACTCAGTGGTCGGTCCGCCCCCGGACCCGAAGGAGACCCGCATCCGCGTCACCCGGGCCGCCGAGCCCCCGAGCTCGAGGTGCACGGCCATCACCTGGCCCCCGAGGGTCTCGGGCAGGTCGGCGGGCAGGTCGATCTGCCACCACTGGCGGTCCGGGCGGCGCAGTGCGCCGCTGTGCCACTCCGTGGCAAGGTCGCCGTCGAAGGCGGCGTGGGGCCCGAACTCCGGCCGCACGGCACCCAGCTCCTCCGCGTAGCCCTCGGAGGTCGAGGCCGTCACGCGGACCCCGGAGTCGAACTCCGCGGTGGCGAGGCGGGTGCCGGCGGGGCCGGCGAAGTCGCGCGAGGCCCGGGTGCTGCGCCACGGCTCGTCGGCCGACATCACCTGGCTGACGGCGTCGTGGACGCGGCCGAACTCGCGCTCCACCCGCCGCAGGCCGTCGGCGACGAGCTGGTCGGCCGCGGTCGCGGGGTCGGTGGCGGGGTCGGTGTCGGTGTCCACACCGCCCTGCGCCTGACCTGGTGGCCCCACCACGAGACGGGTGGGGTCGAGCACCTCGGCCTCCAGCGCCGTCAGCACGTCGTCGGGCGTGCCGGCCGCCTCGTTGAGGTCCCCGGCCTCCACCACCGTCACCGGGGTCACGTCACGCTCGACCCTGAAGACGTCGATCAGGGCCTGCTCGCCGAAGCCGCTGGAGCCGAAGGAGGCCTCCTTCTCGATGCCGGGCGAGGCCACCAGGGCCACCTCGGTGCGCTCCGGCGACGCGGTGGCCGCCACGAACGGGTTGAGGTCGCGCCGCAGCACCACGTGCGACACCCCGGCACGGGCCAGCAGGTCGGCCAGGGCGGGGCTGCCCTCGCCGGAGGCCAGCCGACGCTCGACCACGTCGAGGAAGCGGGCCGTGGGCCCGGGGACCAGCGGGACCTGGCTGCGGGTGGCCCACGGGGTGGCGGCCACGGCCTGCATCGGCTCGTCCACCGTCCAGCCCCACGTCTGCAGTCCGAATCCCGAGCCCGGCACCACCAGTGCCCTGGTCCCCTGCGGGGACGCCTCCTCGAGGTGCGCGGACGCCTGGGCCCAGGCGTCCGGGAGTGCGTCGTAGCCCGGCATCCGCAGGTCACCGGTCAGCAGGGGGGCGCCGGCCACGAGCACCACACCGGCCGCAGCGACCACCACCAGGCGTCGCGCACCGTCCCCGGCGGTCGCGGGCAACGCCCGTGCCAGCACCACCACGGCGTGCCCGGCGCCCAGCGCCAGCGGCAGCCGGACCAGCGGGTCCACCTTGTGCACGTTCCGCAGCGGCGCCAGCGGGCCGTCGAGCAGGGCGCGCACCGGCGCGTCCACCAGGGAGCCCAGCAGGCCCGGGTTCCCCGCCGTCAGGCACAGCAGCCCCAGCACCGCCACCCCGAGCAGCACCCGGCGCCACGGCATCTCCCGGTGGGCGAGACCCGCCAGACCCAGCGCGGCCACCAGCCCCCCGGCCACGACCAGCCACGGCTCGGTCACCATCATCCGGGCGCCCGGCCACCAGGCCTGGTCGCCGATCGCGTAGTAGGCCAACCAGTGATCGGCGCCGCGCACGTCGTTGGCCCACCCGGTCGGCGAGGTGGTGGCGGCCGCGGTCTCGATGAAGTCGAGGAACGGTGGGCTGTAGCGCCCCAGCACCACCAGCGGTACCACCCACCACGCGCACGCCGCCGCGACCCCGGCCGCCCACCAGCCGGCGAGCGCGCGGCCCCCCGGTCGTCGTCGCCACTGCGCCAGCACCAGCAACGCCGGCAGAGGCAGCACCGCCAGCGTCCCTGCGCCGTTGACACCACCCATGCAGAGCACGGCGACGCCGGACCACAGACCCGCCTGGCGAGCGCTCAGCCGCCCGGCCGCGAACGCCAGCACCGGCACCGCCGCCCAGGGCAGCAGCGCCCCCGGCAGCACCTCGCCGGTCAGGACCCCCGAGGAACCGAGCATGCGCGGGGAGAGCGCGTACACGAGTCCGGCCAGCACCCCGGCCACCGGGCCCAGCCCGAGGTGGCGCGCCACGAGCCGGGTGCCCTCGTAGGCCACCACCAGCAGCAGCCCCGACCACAGCCGCTGCACCACCCAGTCGGGCGCTCCGAGGGCGTCACCGAGCCAGAAGAACGGGCCGTGTGGGAAGAAGTAGCCGTAGGCCTGGTTCTGCAGCTCTCCGAAGGAGGCCTCGGGGTTCCACAGGTGCAGCGCCCTGGCCAGGAACCCCCCGGGGTCCGCGGTCAGGTCCAGCTTGGTGTCCCACGTCGTCGCCCCGGGTTGCTGGAGGAACGACCCCACCAGCAGCACCACCCAGACCAGGCGTCCCCGGGCGTGACCCGACCAGCCCGACCACCCTGCGATGGTGCCCTCCCCGCTACCCCGGCCACGGCTCTACTAGATTGACGGGCGGAGTGTAGCCGCCGTCACAGGTCGTGCTCGCGGCGTGGTCGGCCGCACCGGCCGACCACGCCGGACCACAGCACCACGACCCACCCCACGAGAGAAGGTGCCCGGTTGTCCCAGCCCACCCCGGCCGACGACGCGACGTTCGAGCGTGCCTGGACCATCGCCGACACCGTGCCCGGGTGGCTGACCCGCGACCAGGCGCGCCTGCTGCACGACGAGGCCCAGGCGCTCGACCCCGGCGCCGTGGCCCTCGAGATCGGCAGCCACCAGGGACGGTCCACGGTCGTGCTCGCCGCCGCGCTCGGCCGCCGCGGCTCGCGCCTGGTGGCGATGGACCCCTTCGTGGAGGGCCGCCTGTTCGGCGGTGCCACCACCCGGCAGAAGTTCGAGCGCCACGTGGCGCAGGCGGGGGTCGCCGAGTACGTCGAGCTGGTGCCCGAGTACTCCACCCGCGCCCGGCCCGGCTGGAGCCGCCCGCTCGACCTGCTCTACATCGACGGCAAGCACGACTACTGGACGCTCTCCGACGACCTGCGCTGGGCGGTGCACCTGCCGCCGGGAGCCGCCGTGCTCGTGCATGACGCGTTCTCCTCCATCGGCGTCACCCTGGGGCTGCTGCGCCACGTGCTGTTCTCGCGCACGCTCTCCTACGAGCGCCGGGCCGGGTCGCTCGCCCTGTTCCGGGTGCGCCCGCCGCGGCGCGCCGACCGGGTCCGGATGGTGGCCGAGCTGCCGTGGTGGGTCCGCAACGTCGGCATCAAGGTGCTGCTACGTCTGCGGCTGCGGCCCGTGGCCCGGCTGGTGGGTCACGACTCCCCCTACGACCCCTACTGAGCCCTGCTGAGCCCGACTGAGCCCGACTGAGCCCGACTGAGCCGTCCTGACCCCTACTGGTCCCGAAGCAGCTCGTCGACGATCAGGGCGAGCAGCCGGTCGTGCCCGGCCCGGTCGAGGTCGCTGCGTCGGGTGCGCAGGGTCAGCGTCATGGTGAGTGCCGTGCTGGCCAGCCCCACCCCCACCGCCCGCGGTCCGTTGAGCGCCGGGTACATCGCCACCGAGCGCAGTTGGCCCTCGACGGACCCGAGGTTGCTCAGCGTGGCCGTGGCGCCCAGGCGCCCGCGCAGCGCCCGGGTGGCCAGCGGCCCGAGCCCCCCTGCCGAGGTCTCGGGGAAGTCAGGCTCCGGCGGCACGGTGGCCAACGCGGCGGCCACCTGCTCGCCGGGCGTGCCCGGAGGCAGCCGCAGCCGAAGGTAGGCGGTCTGGCGGTCGGGCCTCGGGCGGGGATCGGTGCGGCGGGAGGCCCCCACGGCCAGCACCGCCCGCCCCCGTGCCCCGGGGTGCAGCCGCCGGTGGGCGGCCAGGACGGAGGTGGCCAGGGCCGCGGTGCCACGACGCGTCGGGGGCAGCTCCCGGGCCGTCACGTGCTCGCCCACCTCGGCGGGCGACCCGTCGCCGCCGAACCGCAGCGGCGGGGCCAGCAGGGCCTCTCCCACCCGTCGCACGCTGGAGAGCAGGAACCCGGTCGGCGATGACCGGTCGCCGATGCCGCGGGCTCCGCAGCGCAGGTCGAGGTCGAGCACCGTCCGCGCCACCCCGAGCAGACCGAGTCCGTCGACCGCCCCGTGGTGGGCGGCCACCAGCAGCCGGCGTCCGTCGGGGGCGAGGACCAGGCGTACCAGCGGATCACCCGGACGGTAGGCCTGCACGACCGCCGCCTGACGCTCGTCCTCGACGTCGCTGACCAGCACCTCCGGCGTCGGCCCCAGGTGGAGGTGCGCGGCCACCATCGCCGCAGCACGTTCCTCCAGGTCCTCCGGGCGCACCGCCGCGAGCAGGCCGAGGTCCACCGCGATCGACCAGGTGGCGTCGGGATCGCCGTAGAGACCGACGACCTCGGTGGCATCGGCTCCCACGTCAGTGGGCGGCCTCGTGCCAGCTGGCACCGGTGCCGACGCTGACGTCGAGCGGGACGGTGAGGTCGGCGGCTCCCGCCATCTCGGTCCGCACCAGCTCCTCGAGCGCCTCGCGCTCCCCCGGGGCGACCTCGAGCACGAGCTCGTCGTGCACCTGCAGCAGGAGCCGCGAGGTGAGCCCCTGGGTGCGCAGCTGCTCATCCACGCGCAGCATGGCGATCTTGATCAGGTCGGCTGCCGACCCCTGGATCGGGGCGTTGAGCGCCATCCGCTGCGCCATCTCGCGCCGCTGCCGGTTGTCGCTGACCAGGTCGGGCAGGTAGCGGCGTCGGCCGCGGATGGTCTCGGTGTAGCCCGAGCGGCGCGCGACGTCGACGATGCCGTCGAGGTAGTCGCGGATGCCGCCGAAGGTCTCGAAGTACTCCTCCATCAGGCCCCGGGCCTCGGCCGGCTCGATGCCGAGCTGCTGGCCCAGGCCGAAGGCCGAGAGACCGTAGGCCAGGCCGTAGTTCATCGCCTTGATCTTGGCCCGCATCTCGAGGGTTACCTCCGCCGCCGGCACGTCGAAGACCCGCGCGGCGGTGATGGAGTGGAAGTCGCTGCCGGACCGGAACGCCTCGATGAGCAGCGCGTCCTCGGACAGGTGCGCCATGATCCGCATCTCGATCTGGCTGTAGTCGGCCGTCATCAGCGACTCGAAGCCGGAGCCGACCACGAAGCCCTCGCGGATGCGACGCCCCTCCTCGGTGCGGATCGGGATGTTCTGGAGGTTCGGGTCGGTGCTGGAGAGCCTGCCGGTGGCGGCGATCATCTGGTTGAACGTGGTGTGGATCCGACCGTCGGGCGCCACGGTCTTGAGCAGCCCCTCGATGGTCTGCCGCAACCGGATCACGTCGCGGTGGCGCAGCAGGTGCTCGAGGAAGGGGTGCCCGGTCTTGGCCAGTAGCGCCGTGAGCGCGTCGGCGTCGGTGGTGTACCCGGTCTTGGTGCGCTTGGTCTTGGGCATGCCCAGCTCGTCGAAGAGCACCACCTGCAGCTGCTTGGGCGAGCCGAGGTTGATCTCCTTGCCGATGACGGCGTAGGCCGCCTCGGCCGCCGCGCCGACCTCGGTGGCGAAGTGCGCCTCCAACGCCCCCAGGTGGTCGGCGTCGACGGCGATGCCGACCTCCTCCATGCCTCGCAGCACGCCGATCAGCGGCAGCTCCACCTGGGTGAGCAGCTCCTGGCCGCCGGTCTCCTCGACCGCCTCGGCCAGTGCCTCGGCGAGGTCGAGCACGGCCCGCGCATGCAGCATCGCGGTGGCGGCCACGGCGTGCCCGGCCTCCGCGCCCTCGCCGGCGAACAGCTCGCCCTGCTCCCCCGGCTCCTCGCCCACGGCCTCCTGGCGCAGCTCGCGCTTGAGGTAGCGCAGCGTCAGGTCGGCCAGGTCGTAGGAGCGCTGGTCGGGCCGGACGAGATAGGCGGCCAGCGCGGTGTCGCTGGTGACGCCGGCCAGCGACCACCCGTGCGCCGCGAGCGCGAGCGCCGGGCCCTTGGCGTCGTGGAGGACCTTGGGTCGCGCGGGGTCGGCCAGCCAGGCCGCGAGCGCGGCGTCGTCCTCGCCGCCGAGGCCGGTGGTGTCGAGGTAGGCGGCCCGACCGTCGGCGGTGGCCATCGCGAGCCCCTCGACCCGACCGGTGCCCGCCCCCCACTCGCCGCGCACGTGCACGCCGACGACGGCCTCGCCGACCTCGGCCAGCCACGCGGCCACCTCGCCCTCGCCCAGCAGGGCGCCGTCGAGCTCGAAGCCGCCCTCCTCGACCTCCTCCTGGGACTCCAGGGAGTCGAAGAGCCGGGTGCGCAGCACCTGGAACTCCAGGCTGTCGAAGAGGGTGTGCACGCGCTGGCGGTCCCACGGCTGCTTGAGCAGGTCGGCCGGCCCGAGCTCGAGCTGGAGGTCGGTGACCAGCGCGTTGAGGCGCCGGTTGCGCAGCACGTCGCCGAGGTGCTCGCGCAGCGACTCACCCTTCTTGCCGCCGATCTGGTCGGCGTGGGTGATCACGTTGTCGAGGCCGTCGAACTGGTTGATCCACTTGGCGGCGTACCCCTGGCCCACCCCGGGGACCCCCGGCAGGTTGTCGGAGGTCTCGCCCACCAGCGCGGCGAGCTCGGGGTAGCGCTGCGGCGGCACGCCGTACTTCTCCTGCACCGCCTCGGGCGTCATCCGGGCGAGGTCGGAGACCCCCCGCATGGGGTAGAGCACCGTCGAGCGCTCGCTCACCAGCTGCAGGGAGTCGCGGTCGCCGGTGAGGATGAGCACCTCGTCGATGCCCGAGTCCTCGCGCAGCGCCTGGGTGACCAGGGTGGCGATGATGTCGTCGGCCTCGAACCCCTCCTTCTTCAGGAAGGGGATACGCAGCGCGTCGAGCACCTCCTCGATGAGCGAGAGCTGCCCGGAGAACTCCGAGGGCGAGGCGGAGCGGTTGGCCTTGTACTCGGCGTACTCCTCGGCGCGGAAGGTCTGGCGCGAGACGTCGAAGGCGACGCCGACGTGGGTGGGCTGCTCGTCGCGCAGGACGTTGATGAGCATGGAGACGAAGCCGAAGACCGCGTTGGTGTGCTGGCCCGTGGTGGTGGAGAAGTTCTCGACCGGCAGGGCGAAGAACGCCCGGTAGGCCAGCGAGTGGCCGTCGAGCAGGAGCAGGCGGGAGCCGGGCTGCGGCGCGTTCTCAGGCACGGCCGTCACCCTAGCCCGGGCCGCCGACACCGCCGCGGGTTAGGTTCGGCGCATGAGCGAGGAGACGACGGACCCGACCGACGCCGCGGTGACGGCCGATGCGGCGCAGCTGCTGGAGCGGATGCCGATGGGCGCGCTCAACGAGAAGATGGGCGTGCGCTTCCTGGAGGTGTCCGCGGAGCGGATCGTGGCGACCATGCCGGTGGAGGGCAACACCCAGCCGTACGGGCTGCTGCACGGCGGCGCCTCGGTGGTGCTGGCCGAGACGCTGGGCTCCACCCTGGCCGCCCTGCACGCCGAGCCGCTGGGCAAGCTCGCCGTCGGTGTCGACATCAACGCCACGCACCACCGCTCCGCCACGAGCGGGCTGGTCACGGGGACCGCCACACCGGTGCACCGGGGGCGCTCGATGGTCAGCGTCGAGGTGGTCGTCACCGACGAGCGCGACCGTCGCGTGTGCACCTCACGGATCACCTGCGCGCTGATCTCCACCGACCAGGTGCAGTCGAAGTTCCAGGAGCCCGCCGACGGGTGAGGACCGGGCGGCGTGCCTCAGCCCTGGCTCTGCGCCTGGGCCTGGGCGCGCCGCATCGACCGTCGCGCGGCCAGCACGCGGGTCACCTGACGCCGCTCCGCGCGGGCGGAGGTGGCCATGGCCGACCGGGAGGTCGTGAGCTTGGCGCGCACCGCCGCGGTGGGGGCGACCCGCAGCATCGCGTGCGGGCCCAGGGCCAGCCGGGCCATGAAGCGGTTGGCGTCGCGCGAGACCGAGTTGGCTGCGGTCATGACGTGGTCGATGCCGCGCTCCTCCGCGAAGACCACCGCGCCGTCCATCAGCGCCCGCCCGACACCGCGTCGCCGGAAGGCCGCGAAGACGTGCGGGGAGACCGCCTGCACGCAGGGCTCGAGGTTGAGCGGACTGAGCGTGGAGACGCGCAGCAGCACCGCTCCCGCCACCTCGCCGTCGTACTCGGCGACCAGGACCCGGCTGACACCGCTGGCAGCGCCGGCACCGCTGGCGTCGCGCTCCGCCTCGGTCAGCACCCGGGTCAGGTCGGCGACCTGCTCGGCGTGGTCGACGCGCCGCAGCGCTTCGCCCCACAGCTCGGCCAGGACAGGCGCATCCGCCACCGTCGCCCGACGCAGCGAGACCAGCGAACGACTCATCGCGACCACCTTCGACAGACCACCAGCGGGAAGGACCGGGAGCAGTGCTGGTCCGGGATGGAGACTACGCTCGCCCCGCCCGGCTGTCAGCACGAGGTAGGCCGCCGCCGGGCAGGAAACGAACACGACCGACCAGCATCGAAAGGGGTGTCGTGGTCCCCGGAATCGGCACCGCCGTCAACGTGGTCACGGTGCTCCTGGGCTCGGTGCTGGGGCGGCTGCTGGGCAACCGCCTGCCCGCCCGCACCCGCGACCTGGTGACCGACGCGCTCGGGCTGACGACGCTCCTCATCGCCGCCACCTCCGCCGTCGCGGTGCTGGACCCCGCCCTCGCAGCGCGGGTCGGCACCAGCGCTCCGCTGCTGATCGTGCTGGGCTCGCTCGTGCTCGGCGGACTGGTCGGCTCGTTGCTCGGGCTGGAGCAGCGGGTCGAGTCGCTGGGCGCCTGGCTCCAGCGCCGGCTGGCCGGCGGCGCCGCCGGCGAGGAGCGCGAGCGGTTCGTGGAGGGCTTCGTCGTGGCCTCGCTGGTCTTCTGCACCGGCCCGCTCACGATCCTGGGCTCGCTCAACGACGGGCTCGGCAACGGCCCCGAGCAGCTGCTGCTCAAGGCCACCCTCGACGGGTTCGCGGCGCTGGCCTTCGCCTCCTCCTTCGGGTGGGGCGTGGCGGCCAGCGCGCTCACCGTGCTGGTGGTGCAGGGCAGCCTGACGGTCCTGGGCGTGCTGCTCGGCGACGTGCTGCCGGCCGCCGAGCTCTCCGCGGTCACGGCCTGCGGCGGGCTGCTGCTCGTCGGGGTGGCCCTCCGGCTGCTGCGGATCCGCGAGATCGCGGTCGCCGACCTGCTGCCGGCGCTGCTCGTGGCCCCCCTGCTCGTCCAGGTCGCGGCCGCCGTCCACTGACCCGTCGGCGCTCGTCGAGCGGGTGCCGCGAGGTCACGGTTGACCCCCGCTGGTAACGGTTCGCTAACGAGGGTGTTCCGTCGCACCGGCGGGGATCCCCCGGGCCTACGGTGTGGGGGCTCAGACCCTGCCTCGGGCCGGGACCAGCGGTTGTAAGCACCCGACAAGAAAGGTTCACGCAGTGAATCGATCCACGACAGCTTCCTGGGTCAAGCTGATGGCCGGCACCGCCGCCCTCAGCCTGACGCTCGCCGCCTGCGGCGGCAGTGAAGACACCAACGAGGCCGACGAGCCCGCCGCTTCCGAGTCGACCTCGGAGTCCAGCGACGCGGGGGCAGAGCCCACCAACGACGTCTGCGAGGGCAGCGCCACCAGCGCGGACACCTTCAAGGTCGGCGGCATCCTGCCGATCACCGGCAACCTGGCCTTCCTCGGCCCGCCGGAGATCGCGGCCGTGGGTCTGGCCGTCTCCGACATCAACGCCGCCGGCGGCGTCAACGGTGCGCAGGCCTGCCACCAGATCGAGGACTCCGGTGACTCCACCGACCTCTCGATCGTGCAGGCCTCGGCCCGCGGCCTCGTGCGCGGCACCCCGTCGGTCGTCATCGGCGCGGCGTCGTCCTCGGTCTCCGAGGCCGTCGTCGACACCTTCACCGACGCCCAGGTCACCCAGGTCTCCCCGGCCAACACCGCGGTCGCCCTGAGCGGCATCTCGCCGTTCTACTTCCGCACCGCCCCGCCGGACGGCGTCCAGGGCTCGGCCCTCGGCACGCTGATCAGCCAGGACGGCTTCCAGAACATCGCCTTCATCGTCTTCAACGACACCTACGGCACGGGTCTGCGCGACGTCGTCGAGGAGACCGTCACGGCCTCCGGCGGCTCCTGCGTCTACGGCTGCAAGGGCGACGGCAACGAGTTCCCGGCCGGTCAGACCACCTT
This sequence comes from Nocardioides nanhaiensis, assembly GCF_039542785.1. Lineage (NCBI taxonomy): Bacteria > Bacillati > Actinomycetota > Actinomycetes > Propionibacteriales > Nocardioidaceae > Nocardioides > Nocardioides nanhaiensis. The sequence continues at coordinate 102,307 of NZ_BAABIM010000005.1, read as the reverse complement.
CACCTCCGAGGTGGCCGACGCGATCGCCGCCGGCCCCGACGCCATCGTGGTGCTGGCCTTCGACGAGACCAAGGCGATCGTGCCCGAGCTCGACGCGCAGGGCTGGGACATGGCCAACACCTACTTCACCGACGGCAACACCTCGGACTACAGCGAGGACCTGCCTGCCGGCATCATGACCGGGGCCCAGGGCACCATCCCGGGCGCCGACGCCTCGCAGGACTTCAAGGACCGGGTGAGCCAGTGGTACGAGGTCGCTGAGGGCGAGTCGCTCAACGACTACTCCTACTCGGCCGAGTCCTACGACGCCACCATCCTTGCCGCGCTCGCTGCGGCCAAGGGCGGCTCGAACGACTCCGCGACGGTGCAGGAGAACTTCGCCGCCGTGTCGGGTGCCACCGACGGCGAGGAGTGCTCGACCTTCGAGGAGTGCCTCACCCTGATCGACGAGGGCAGCGAGATCCGGTACGTCGGTCCCTCCGGCATCGGTCCGATCAACGACCAGAACGACCCGTCCTCGGCCTTCGTGGGTATCTACCAGTACCTCGAGGACAACAGCTACGAGCTGACCAGCACGGTCGAGGGCACCTCCTGACCCGCTGAACCCCGCCGGGGCCACGACCGCCCGGCAGCACGAGACCCCCCGGACCGCACGGTCCGGGGGGTCTTGTGCGTCGTGAGCGTGCAGGGGGTGTGCAGGGATGACCGTCCCCCCGCACCGCTCGCTCCGCCGCTCCTCGCAGCCCGGCTCCCGCAGGGGGACGACGGGCAGGCGGGACAGCACGAACGCCCGGCCCCCCACGGGGGAGCCGGGCGTTCGTGGTGGTGTCGCGGTCGGCGCGGGTCAGGCGCCGTCGACGTCCTTGGCCAGCGTCCCGAGGTACAGCGCGATCACCTTGGGGTCGTTGGCGAGGTCGCGGCCGGTGCCGGTGTGGGCGTCCTTGCCCTGGTCGAGCACGTAGCCGCGGTCGCAGATCTGCAGGCAGCGCCGGGCGTTCTGCTCGACCATGACGACGCAGACCCCGGTCTTGTTGATCATCCGGGTGCGCAGGAACGTCTCGTCCTGACGCACCGGAGAGAGACCCGCGGACGGCTCGTCGAGCAGCAGCACCTGCGGCTCCATCATCAGGGCTCGCGCCATCGCGAGCGACTGACGCTCACCACCGGAGAGCCCGCCCGCGGTCTGCGCGCGCCGGTCGTGCAGCACCGGGAACAGCTCCCACATCGCGTCGAGCCGCTCGCTGAGCTTCTTGGGGCGCAGGAACAGCCCCATGCGCAGGTTCTGCTCGATGCTCAGCGAGGGGAAGATGTTGTTGGTCTGCGGCACGAAGCCGACACCGGCCTGCACGAGCTTGTTGGCCTTGAGGTTGGTGATGTCGCGACCCTGCAGGGTGACGCTGCCCGAGTGCACCTTGACCAGACCGAAGATGGCCTTGAGCAGGGTGGACTTGCCGGCGCCGTTGGGGCCGATGATGCCGACCATCTCGCCGGGGTGCGCCACGATGCTGCAGCCGTTGAGGATGTTGACGCCGGGCAGGTAGCCGGCCACGAGGTCGTTGACCTCGATCACGGGCGCGCCGGGCGCGGCCGTCGTCCCGGAGCCGGTCGCGGTCTCGGTCATGACTTCTCCTCGCCTCGGTGGGCGCCGTCGTGGCCCTCGTGGTGGGCCTCCTCGGCCTCGATCTCCTCGGCCTCGGCCGCGTACTTCTCCGCGACGTCGGCCTCGAGCAGCGAGTCGTCGCCCAGGTCGGTGTCGTGGTGCGCGCCCAGGTAGGCGTCGATGACGGCGGGGTTGCTCATCACGGTCGAGGAGTCACCCTCGGCAACCACCTTGCCCTCGGCCATCACCACCACCCAGTCCGAGATGTGGCGCACCACGTGCATGTCGTGCTCGACGAACAGCACGGTCATGCCCTCGTCGCGCAGCGACTGCACGTGACCCAGCAGCGACTGGGTGAGCGCGGGGTTCACGCCGGCCATCGGCTCGTCCAGCATGATCATCGTCGGGTCGGTCATCAGCGCGCGTGCCATCTCCAGCAGCTTGCGCTGACCTCCCGAGAGGCTGCCCGCGAAGTCGTTGCGCTTCTCGTGCAGCTTGAAGCGGCCCAGCAGCTCGACCGCCTTCTCCTCGACCTGGTTCTCCTGGCTGCGCCACAGCGGCCGGATCATCGAGGCGGCGAGGTTCTCACCGCGCTGCCCCGAGGCGCCGAGCATCATGTTGTCCATCACGGTCATCCGCGAGAGGGCCTTGGTCAGCTGGAAGGTGCGCACCATCCCGGCCTTGGCCACGCGCGAGGCCGAGGTGCGGTCGAGCTTGCGACCGTCGAAGCTCCAGCTGGCGTCGCGGCCCGAGGAGGGCTTGTCGAAGCCGGTGATGAGGTTGAAGAAGGTCGTCTTGCCGGCGCCGTTGGGCCCGATGAGAGCGGTGATGATCCCGCGCTGCACCTCCAGGTGCTCGACCTGGACGGCGGTGATGCCGCCGAAGGTCCGGGTCATCTGGTCGACCACGAGGATCGGGTCGGGCTTGCCGGCTCCCGGCTGCGCCTCGACATCGGCCATCAGCGTGCGTCGGGCAGCCGGGTCCGCCATGCTGCCGGCGCCGCCGGCGCCCGGCGTCGTGACTCCGGTGGGGTTCTCAGACATTGATGCGCAGCTCCCTCTTGTCACCCAGGATGCCCTGTGGCCGGAAGATCACCAGCAGCATCAGCGCGACGCCCACGACGATGAACGCGAACTGGTCGGCCTGCTGGCTGTTCATGATGCTGTTGGGGATGTAGGCGTCACCGGCCTCCCGGATGCCGATGCGCAGCGAGAAGAACAGGATCGAGCCGAGCAGCGGACCGAAGATCGTGGCCGCACCGCCGAGCAGCAGGGCGGTGAACGCCAGGAAGGTGACCTGACGACCGAGGCTGTCGGGCTGCACGGTGCTGGGAAGCACGTAGATCATGCCGCCCAGGGCGCCCAGGACACCGCCGATGACCAGTGCCTGCATCTTGATCGCGAAGACGTTCTTGCCGAGGCTGCGCATGGCGTCCTCGTCCTCGCGCACCCCGCGCAGCAGACGGCCCCAGGGGCTGCGCACCAGGAGCAGCACCAGCAGGGAGCAGATGACCACCAGGCTCCACCCGACCAGGCGCAACCACCAGCCGTCGTTGCCGGTCTGGGGGAAGGAGAGCGGGATGGCGAAGAACAGGGCGATGAAGGCGCCCAGCGAGAGGGCGGAGATGATCACGCGGCTCGAGGTCGGCGTCCGCTTCTCACCGCTCTCGGCCAGCGCGGCGCGGCCACGCCGGAAGACGACGATGGCGCCCACCAGCAGGGCTGCGGCGACGAGCAGTGCCGCGACTCGCACGGCGTTGGAGCCACCGAAGTCCGTGTAGTTGATCGGCATCAGCGTGAACTGGTCCGAGGGGTCCTTGCTGAACGGCGAGAGGTCGACGAAGGGCCCGCGGTAGTTGGCGCTGCGGATGCCGAGCGCGCCGCCGGTGAAGTCCTGCAGCACAGAGAGACGTCCGGTGAAGCGGATGATCTCCGCCGCAGAGATGGTGACGATGGCGAGGTAGTCGCCGCGCAGCTTCAGGGTCGGGGCGCCGAGGATGAGGGCGAAGACCATCGCGGCCCCCAGGCCCACGAAGATGCCCAGCCACATCGGCTGACCGCTCTTGATCGTGATGGCGAAGCCGTAGGCGCCCAGGAGCATGAAGCCCGCCTGGCCGAAGTTGAGCAGGCCGGTGTACCCGAAGTGGATGTTGAGGCCGATGACGGCGATCGCCAGACCCGCGGTGGTCGGTGCGATCGCCTCGCTGAGCATCGCGGTGAGGATGCTGATGATGGTGTCCATGAGTGGTCCTCTCCCCCTCAGCCGACCCGGCCGGCTTTGCCCAGGATGCCCTGCGGCCTCACGAGCAGCAGCAGGATCAGAATCACGAGCGCGACGGCGTACTTGAGGTCACCGGGCGCACCGAGGGGGCTGGCGAGCTCGACGATCAGGCCGATGATGATGGAGCCGATGAAGGCGCCGAAGGCCGTGCCCAACCCGCCCAGGGTGACGGCGGCGAAGAGCAGCAGCAGGATCTGCATGCCGGTGTCCCAGCGGATGCCGTTGCTGACCGCGAGCGCGTAGAACACGCCGGCGAGACCGGCGAGCGCGGCCGAGGCGGTCCACACCAGTCGGATGATCCGGTCGACGTCGATGCCCGACGCGGCAGCCAGGGCCGGGTTGTCGGAGACGGCCCGGGTGGCCTGCCCGATCCGGGTGCGCAGGAGCACGAACCCGACCAGCGCGATCATCACGATGGAGACGCCCATCGCGATCCAGGACTGGTTGGTGACGGTGATGGGGCCGATCGTGGTGGTGCCGAAGTCCCGCACGACCACCTTCTGGTTCGAGGCGCCGATGAAGTACTGGAAGGCGTACTGGGCGGCCAGCGCCATGCCGATGGTGACGATGACCATCTGGGTCAGGCCCAACCCCCGCCGTCGCAGTGGTTGCCACAGCACCCGATCCTGCAGGTAGCCGGTGGCCCCGCAGATCAGCACCGTGACCACGATGCCCAGCCACAGGTTCATGCCGCCGACGTTGACCAGCCCGTAGGCGACCACGCCGCCCAGGGTGACCTGCTCGGCGTGCGCGAAGTTGGAGAGCCCGGTGGTGCCGTAGATGAGCGAGAGGCCCAGGCTGGCCAGGGCCAGCAGCAGACCGAGCTTCAGGCCGTTGGCGACGCCCTGGACGATGCGCTCCCCGCGGCTCGAGCCGCCGGCCTCGAAGTTGTCGGGGCGGATCTCGAAGAACGCGGCCGCGTTGGCGCCGAGGTTGACGTTGACGCTCACCTCGGCGGGACCGAGCAGCTCGAAGTCGTCGGACAGCGTCTCCTCGTCCAGGCGCACCGTGTAGGCGCCGGGCTCGGTGATGGTGAACGCGAACTTGCCGTCCTCGCCGGTCGTGACGGTGTCGCCCTCCGTGCCGGCCTCGTCGACCAGGGTCAGGTCAGCGCCCTCGACGGGGTCGTTGCGCCCGCCGAGCGTGCCGGCGATGCAGCCCTGCTGGTCGGGCTGGGGCAGGCAGGAGACCGAGACGGTCTGGGCGACCGACGCCGAGGCGGCCGGTGCCAGCAGGGTGCCCGCGAGCACGGCCAGCATCGGTGCCAGCAGCAGCGAGAGCAGTCCGGCGCGCCAGGCGGCCGGTGCCACCCCTCGTGCCCTCCCGCGCGTACCGGCGCTGCGCGCCGATGGTGTGCGACCCACCACGTGATCCTCCCTCTCCGGCCCCTCCGGGGCGACGGCTGCCGGGCACTCTATCCACACCCGGGGGGAATGCTGGCGGTCCAGAGCGCCGCGTGGGGCTGGCGCGCCGGGTCGTGATGCAGTCGTGACCTGACGGCGATGCTCCCGTGGTCGGGATCGGACCGGGACCCTGGTCGGGACGCCTGGTCAGGAGCCGGCGATCGAGGGGCCGTGCTCGACGACACCCTCGGCGACCTGGCGCATCGAGAGGCGCAGGTCCATCGCGGTCTTCTGGATCCAGCGGAACGCGTCGGGCTCGGAGAGCTGGAGCTGCTCCTGCAGGATGCCCTTGGCGCGATCGACCGCCTTGCGCATGGCGAGGCGCTCGGTCAGGTCGGCGACCTCGGCCTCGAGCATGGCCACCTCGCCGAAGCGGCTGACCGCCATCTCGATGGCCGGCACGAGGTCGTTCTTGGTGAACGGCTTGACCAGGTAGGCCATGGCGCCGGCATCGCGGGCGCGCTCCACGAGGTCGCGCTGGCTGAAGGCCGTCAGGATCACCACCGGGGCGATCCGCTCGGCCGCGATCGCCTCGGCCGCGGCGATGCCGTCCAGGACGGGCATCTTGACGTCGAGGATCACCAGGTCGGGCCGCAGCTCCTGGGCCAGCTCGACGGCCCGGGCGCCGTCACCGGCCTGTCCGACGACGTCGTAGCCCTCCTCCCCCAGCATCTCGGCCAGGTCCATGCGGATCAGGGCCTCGTCCTCGGCGATGACGACGGTGCGCGGGGTCGGGGTGCTCGGCGAGGTGGCGCTCACGCGCCCAGGCTAGTGGTTGCGGCTCCGCGCGCGGGTCAGGCCGTCCGCCGCCACCCCGACCGCCGCCGGGCGGGCGACCTCGGCCAGGTAGCGCGCCACCTCCTCGCGCTCGACGCGCAGACGGCTGCACTCCGTCGCCGCGGCGCGCGCGTTGTCGGTGGCGACGGCGTGGCTGCCGACCGACCACCCGGCAACGGCGCCGGTCACGGTCGACCACAGCACCTGCACAGGGCGTCGGGCGGAAGTCATGGGCTTAAAGTACATAAGATCAGTAGAGATTGCTACGCCAGCACCGCACCTGCCGTCGGCTAGGATTCCGAGCCGCCGAGCCCCGGTATTCCAATCGGCAGAGAACGCGGTCTCAAACACCGTCCAGTGTGGGTTCGAGTCCCACCCGGGGCACTACGCCCGTCGATCGGTGTCGGTGGTCGACGGCAGCATCGACCCATGTATCCCTCGAGCGTGCGTGACCGAGCGCGGGCCCTGCGGGCGCAGGGACGGACGTGGTCCGAGGTCTCCCGTCTGCTCGGCGTCAACCGCTCCACGCTCCGGTCCTGGGAGTCCGCACCCGAGCTGTCGGACTGCCCGCGCCCGGCGGTCGAGCGCGCCCTTCCGCACGACGAGCGCCTGGCGCAGGCCTACGCGGCGCTGCTGGGCTACTACCTGGGCGACGGATGCATCTCCCGCTTCCGCAGGTCGACGGTCCTGCGGGTCTCCTGCGACAACCTCTACCCGGGCATCATCGACGACGTCGAAGCGCTGATGCTGTCGGTGCATCCACACCGCTCGGTCTTCCGGGTGCCCGCACCGGGTTGCACCGTGGTGCAGCAGGGCTGGCGGCACTGGCCGTGCTTGTTCCCCCAGCACGGCCAGGGCCGCAAGCACGAGCGATCCATCGGGCTCGAGCCGTGGCAGCTGGCCGTCGTCGCCGAGCACCCGGGACCTCTCCTGCGCGGGCTCTTCCACTCCGACGGCTGTCGCGTGCGCAACTGGGCCCGCCAACCCGTCGCCGGCGAGCTGAAGCGCTACGACTACCCGCGCTGGCAGTTCGTGAATGCGTCCGCCGACATCCGTGAGCTCTGCTGCTGGGCGCTCGACCTCGTCGACGTCGCGTGGCGCCAGTCGGCACCGCGCACCATCAGCGTCTCGCGGCGCGAGGCGGTGGCGTCGCTGGACGCCCTGATCGGGCTCAAGCGGTGACGGCGGGAGGCGTGGAGCCCTTGCGGTAGGCGGGGGCCACCTCGTTGATGGCGTCGCCCATCCGGTGGATGCGCAGGGCGTTGGTGGATCCCGGGATGCCCGGTGGGCTGCCCGCCACGATGACGACGCGATCGCCCTCCTGCACGCGGCCGATCTGCAGCAGCTGCTCGTCGACCTGGCGCACCATCTCGTCGGTGTGCTCGACGCCGTGGGTCTTGAAGGTCTCCACGCCCCAGGTGAGCGAGAGCTGGGAGCGCACCCGAGCCTCGGGGGTGAAGGCCAGCACGGGCACGTGGCTGCGCAACCGCGAGAGACGGCGGGCGGAGTCGCCGGACTGGGTGAAGGCCACGACGTAGCGGGCACCGACGCGGCGGGCGACCTCCTCGGCGGCCTTGGCGATCACGCCGCCGGTGGTGTGGGGGTCCCAGTCGATCTGGTCGAAGTGACCGACCCCGACGTCCTCCATCGCGTGCCGCTCGGTCGCCGAGACGATGCGCGCCATGGTCTCGACCGTGTGGATGGGGTGCTCCCCCACGCTGGTCTCGCCCGAGAGCATCACGGCGTCGGCACCGTCGAGCACCGCGTTGGCGACGTCGTTGGCCTCGGCCCGCGTGGGCGAGGGGCTGGTGATCATCGACTCGAGCATCTGGGTGGCCACGATCACCGGCTTGGCGTTGCGGCGCGCCTTCTCGATGACCTGCTTCTGCAGGAAGGGCACCTCCTCCAGCGGGCACTCCACCCCGAGGTCGCCGCGGGCGACCATGAACCCGTCGAAGGCGGCGATGATCTCGTCGAGGTTGTCGATGGCCTGCGGCTTCTCGATCTTGGCGATCACCGGGAGCATCACCCCGACCTCGCGCATCACCCGGCGCACGTCCTCGACGTCGTGCGCGTCGCGCACGAAGCTGAGCGCGATGAAGTCCACCGAGAGGCTGAGCGCGAAGCGCAGGTCCTCCTCGTCCTTGTCCGAGAGCGCCGGCACCGAGACCGCGACGCCGGGCAGGTTGATCCCCTTGTTGTTGCTGACCCGACCGCCCGTGAGCACCTCGGTGCTCACGTCGGTGTCGGTGACGCCGGTGACCCGCAGGCGCACCTTGCCGTCGTCGATGAGGATGGGGTCGCCGACCGCGACGTCGCCGGGCAGGCCCTTGTAGGTGGTGCCGCACACCTCACCGTCGCCGGGCACGTCGCGCGTGGTGATCGTCCACGCCTGCCCGCGGGTCAGGTGGGCGGACCCCTCGGCGAAGGTCTCCAGCCGGATCTTGGGACCCTGCAGGTCGGCGAAGATCCCGACGCCGTGTCCGCTGGCGTCGGCGGCCTCGCGGACCAGCCGGTAGCTCTCGGCGTGGTCGGCGTGGGACCCGTGGCTCATGTTGAGCCGGGCCACGTCCATCCCCGCGTATACCAGCTCACGGATACGACGCTCCGAGCTGGTGGCCGGACCCAGGGTGCACACGATCTTGGCTCTCCGCACCCACGCAGCCTAGCGCATTGGATCGTTCCAACACGGGCCGCCGTGAGTGGGCACGACGCGGGCACGTCGCTCACCAGGTCTCGACGCGCTCGTCACGACCTCGCGGGCTCGGTCGTGGTCGCTTGCTCGACCACCACCGACGAGGGCGCGCAGTCGCTGCGCTCCGGCGCCCCTGCTCAGGCCATCAGCGGACGAGCGGTCGGCGGGATCGGGGAGGGCAGCGTGGTGGAGCCGGTGAGGAACTCGTCGACGGCGGCCGCGGCCGCGCGGCCCTCGGCGATCGCCCACACGATTAGGCTCTGCCCACGGCCGGCGTCGCCGGCCACGAAGACGCCCCGCTCGCTGGACATGTAGCCCAGGTCGCGCTTGACGTTGCCGCGCTCGTCGAGCTCGACGCCGAGCTGCTCGACCAGGCCCTGCTTCTCCGGGCCGACGAAGCCCATCGCGAACAGGACGAGGTCGGCCGGGATCTCGCGCTCGGTGCCCTCGATCTCCTGCGGGCGCCCGTCCTTGAACTCCACGTCGACCAGGCGCAGCGCGCGCACCTGTCCGTCCTCGTCACCGAGGAACTCCTGGGTGGAGACGCCGTAGACCCGGTCGCCGGCCTCCTCGTGGGCCGAGGAGACCCGGAAGGTCATCGGGTAGGTGGGCCAGGGCTGGCCGTCGGGCCGCTCGGTCGGCGGCTCGCCCATGATCTCCAGCTGGGTGATCGACGCCGCGCCGTGGCGGGTGGAGGTGCCCAGGCAGTCGGCGCCGGTGTCGCCGCCGCCGATGATCACCACGTGCTTGCCGGTGGCCATGATCTGGCCCTCGACCTCCTCGCCGAGGGCGGCTCGGTTGGACTGCGGGAGGAACTCCATGGCCTGGTGGATGCCGGCGAGCTCGCGGCCGGGCACCGGCAGGTCGCGGGCCGCGGTGGCACCCATGGCCAGCACGACGGCGTCGTAGCGCTCGCGCAGCCGCTCGGCGGTGAGGTCGCCCTCGCCGACGTCGACGCCGGCCCGGAAGATGGTGCCCTCGCGGCGCATCTGGTCCAGCCGCTTGTCGAGGTGCTTCTTCTCCATCTTGAACTCGGGGATGCCGTAGCGCAGCAGTCCGCCGATCTTGTCGGCGCGCTCGTAGACGGCGACCGTGTGGCCGGCGCGGGTCAGCTGCTGGGCGGCGGCGAGGCCGGCCGGACCGGACCCGACGACGGCGACGGTGCGACCCGAGAGCCACTCCGGCGGCTGGGGGCGCACCAGGCCGGTCTCCCACGCCTTGTCGATGATCGAGACCTCGATGTTCTTGATCGTCACGGGGTCCTGGTTGATGCCGAGCACGCACGCGGTCTCGCAGGGAGCCGGGCACAGCCGCCCGGTGAACTCCGGGAAGTTGTTGGTGGCGTGCAGGCGCTCGATCGCGCCCTCCCAGTCGTCGCGCCAGACCAGGTCGTTCCACTCCGGGATGATGTTGCCCAGCGGGCAACCCTGGTGGCAGAACGGGATGCCGCAGTCCATGCAGCGGCTGGCCTGGGTGGTGATGATCGGCAGCAGCGCGCGGCCCATCCCGCCCGGGTAGACCTCGTCCCAGTCGTGGATGCGCTCCTCGACCGGGCGACGGGGCGCGGTCTGGCGCCCCTCCTTCAGGAATCCCTTGGGATCAGCCATGGAGTGCCTCCATCATCGCGTGCGCGGTCTCGTTCTCGTCCAGCCCGTCGGCCTCGGCCTTCGCCTTGGCCTCGAGCGACTTGCGGTAGTCGCTGGGCATGACCTCGGTGAAGCGGGTCAGCGAGGTCTCCCAGTCCTCCAGCAGCGCGGCGGCCACCTCGGAGCCGGTCTCCTCGTGGTGACGACGCACCATCTGCTCCAGCTCCTGCGCGGCCTCGCCGACCACCGGGCCGAGCTCGACGAGCTCCTTGTTGACCCGGAAGTCCTTGAGGTCGAGCACCCACGCGACGCCACCGGACATGCCTGCGGCGAAGTTGCGCCCGGTCTTGCCGAGCACCGCCACGCGGCCTCCGGTCATGTACTCGCAGCCGTGGTCGCCCACGCCCTCGGTGACCACCCAGGCGCCGGAGTTGCGCACGCAGCACCGCTCCCCCACGCCGCCGCGGATGAAGATCTCACCTCGCGTCGCGCCGTAGGCGATGACGTTGCCGGCGATGATCTGCTCGTCGGCGCGGAACGTGGCCGCCCGGTCGGGCCGCACGACGATGCGGCCGCCGGAGAGGCCCTTGCCCACGTAGTCGTTGGCGTCGCCCTCGAGGCGCAGGGTGATGCCGTGGGGCAGGAACGCGCCGAAGGACTGGCCCGCCGACCCCACGAGCGTGAGGTCGATCGTGCCGTCGGGAAGTCCCTCGCCACCGTGGCGCTTGGTGACCTCGTGGCCCAGGATCGTGCCGACGGTGCGGTTGACGTTGCGCACGGCCACCTGGGCACGCACGGGCTCGCCCCGCTCGAGGGCGGGCTCGCACAGGGGCACCAGCTCGGTGCGGTCCAGGGACCGCTCGAGGCCGTGGTCCTGGCTCTTGGTGCGGTAGAGGTCCTGGTCGGGGAAGTGGCTGGTGTCGGGGGCGTGCAGGATCGGCGTCAGGTCGAGACCCTTGGCCTTCCAGTGGTCGACGGCGGGCGCGACGTCGAGCGAGCCCACCTGGCCCACGGCCTCCTGCAGGCTGCGGAAGCCGAGCTCGGCGAGCAGCGCCCGCACCTCCTCGGCGATGTAGGTGAAGAAGTTGACGATGTACTCCGCCTTGCCGGAGAACCGCTCACGCAGCACCGGGTTCTGGGTGGCCACCCCCACCGGGCAGGTGTCGAGGTGGCAGACCCGCATCAGGATGCAGCCCGAGACGACCAGCGGGGCGGTGGAGAAGCCGTACTCCTCGGCGCCCAGCAGCGCCGCGACCACCACGTCGCGGCCGGTCTTGAGCTGGCCGTCGGTCTGCACGACGATCCGGTCGCGCAGGCCGTTGACCAGCAGCGTCTGCTGGGTCTCGGCCAGGCCGAGCTCCCAGGGGCCGCCGGCGTGCTTGAGCGAGGTCAGCGGCGAGGCACCGGTGCCGCCGTCGTGCCCGGAGACCAGGACGACGTCGGCGTGCGCCTTGCTGACACCCGCGGCCACGGTCCCCACGCCCACCTCGGAGACCAGCTTGACGTGCACGCGGGCCTCGGGGTTGGCGTTCTTCAGGTCGTGGATGAGCTGGGCGAGGTCCTCGATGGAGTAGATGTCGTGGTGCGGCGGCGGGCTGATCAGGCCCACGCCCGGCGTGGAGTACCGGGTCTTGGCCACCCACGGGTACACCTTGTTGCCGGGCAGCTGCCCGCCCTCGCCGGGCTTGGCGCCCTGCGCCATCTTGATCTGGATGTCGTCGGCGTTGGTGAGGTACTCCGAGGTGACGCCGAAGCGACCCGAGGCGACCTGCTTGATCGAGCTGCGGCGCTCGGGGTCGTAGAGGCGGTCGGCGTCCTCGCCGCCCTCGCCGGTGTTGGACTTGGCGCCCAGCCGGTTCATGGCGATCGCGAGGGTCTCGTGCGCCTCCTTGGAGATCGACCCGTAGGACATCGCGCCGGTGGAGAAGCGCTTGACGATCTCGGAGACCGGCTCGACCTCCTCGATCGGGACCGGCTGGCGCCCGGTGGCGCCGGCGTCCTTGAACCGCAGCAGGCCGCGCAGCGTCATCAGCCGCTCGGACTGCTCGTCGACGGCGCGCGTGTACTGCTGGAAGATGTCGAAGCGACCCGTGCGGGTGGCGTGCTGGAGCCGGAAGACCGTCTCGGGGTCGAACAGGTGCGGCTCGCCCTCGCGGCGCCACTGGTACTCGCCGCCGATCGCCAGCTCGCGGTGGGCGGGGAGGATCCCGCCGCGCGGGTAGGCCGAGGCGTGGCGCCGGGAGACCTCCTCGGCGATGGTGTCGAGGTCGATGCCGCCCAGCTTGGTGGTGGTGCCGGTGAAGTACCGGTCGACGACCTCCTGGGAGAGGCCGATGCACTCGAAGATCTGCGCGCCGGTGTAGGACGCCACGGTGGAGACGCCCATCTTGGACATCACCTTGAGCACACCCTTGCCGAGCGCCTTGACCAGGTTGGCGACGGCCTTCTCCTGCTCGGCCTTGACGTAGTGGCCCTCACGGGCGAGGTCCTCGACCGACTCCATCGCCAGGTAGGGGTTGACGGCGGCCGCGCCGAACCCGACCAGCAGCGCCACGTGGTGCACCTCGCGCACGTCGCCGGCCTCGACGAGCAGCCCCACCTGGGTGCGGGTCTTCTCGCGCACCAGGTGGTGGTGCACGGCACCGGTGAGCAGCAGCGAGGGGATGGGCGCGAGCTCGGCGGTGGAGTGCCGGTCGGAGAGCACGATGATCCGGGCGCCCTCGGCGATGGCGGCGCTGACCTCGCGGCAGACCTCCTCGATCCGCTCGGCCATGGCCGCTCCCCCGCCCTCGACGGGGTAGAGCCCGCGGGAGACGTGGGTGATGAAGCCGGGCATGTCGCCGTCACGGTTGATGTGGCGGATCTTGGCGAGGTCGTCGTTGGAGATCACCGGGAACGGCAGCACCACCTGGCGGCACGAGGCCGGGGTGGGCTCCAGCAGGTTGGACTCCGGACCGATGGTGCCGTTGAGCGAGGTGACGAGCTCCTCGCGGATGGCGTCCAACGGCGGGTTGGTGACCTGCGCGAACAGCTGGGTGAAGTAGTCGAAGATCAGCCGCGGCTTGTCGGAGAGCGCCGCGATGGGGGTGTCGGTGCCCATCGAGCCGATCGGCTCGGCGCCGGTGTTGGCCATCGGGGTCAGCAGGACGCGCAGCTCCTCCTCGGTGTAGCCGAAGATCTGCTGGCGCCGCGTGACCGAGGCGTGGGTGTGGACGACGTGCTCGCGCTCGGGGATGTCGTCGAGGTGGATCAGCCCGGCGTGCAGCCACTCGCCGTAGGGGTGCTCGGCGGCGAGCTCGCCCTTGATCTCCTCGTCCTCGATGATCCGGTGCTCCTCGGTGTCGACGAGGAACATCCGACCCGGCTGGAGGCGGCCCTTGCGCACCACGGTGGCGGGGTCGAGGTCGAGCACGCCGACCTCGGAGGCCAGCACCACGAGGCCGTCGTCGGTGACCCAGTAGCGCGAGGGGCGCAGGCCGTTGCGGTCGAGCACCGCGCCGATCTGGGTGCCGTCGGTGAACACCACGCACGCGGGGCCGTCCCACGGCTCCATGAGAGCGGAGTGGAAGGAGTAGAAGTCGCGCCGCGCCTGGTCCATCTCGGTGTGGTTCTCCCACGCCTCGGGGATCATCATCAGCACCGAGTGGGGCAGCGAGCGACCGCCCATGTGGAGCAGCTCCAGCACCTCGTCGAAGGAGGCGGAGTCCGAGGCGCCCTGGGTGCAGATCGGGAAGATCCGCTCTAGGTTGCCGGGGATCAGGTCGGAGTCCAGCAGCGCCTCGCGGGCCCGCATCCAGTTGCGGTTGCCCATGACGGTGTTGATCTCGCCGTTGTGGGCGATGAACCGGAAGGGGTGCGAGAGCGGCCAGCTCGGGAAGGTGTTGGTGGAGAACCGCGAGTGCACGACCGCCAGCGCCGAGGCCATCCGCTCGTCGCGCAGGTCGGGGTAGAACTTGTCGAGCTGGTCGGTGGTGAGCATGCCCTTGTAGGCCAGCGTCCGCGAGCTCAGCGACGGGAAGTACACGTCGGTCTCGCGCTCGGCGCGCTTGCGCAGGCAGAACGCCAGGCGCTCCAGGCCCATGCCGGTGAGGCGCTGGCCCGTGGCGACGACGAAGAGCTGGCTGAAGGTGGGCATGACGCCGCGCGCGGTCGAGCCGAGGATCTCGGGGTCGACCGGCACGTCACGCCAACCCAGCACGGTGAGGCCCTCGGCCTCGGCGAGCTCCTCGATGCGACCGCGGGTCTTCTCGACCTCGTCGGGGTCGCCCGGGATGAACGCGGTGCCCGCGGCGTAGGCGCGCGGGGTGGGCAGCTCGATGCCGGCCTCGGCGGCCACCTCGCGCAGGAACGCGTCGGGGATCTGCATCAGGATGCCGGCGCCGTCACCGGAGTTCGGCTCGGCACCGGCGGCGCCGCGGTGGTCGAGGTTGCGCAGCGCCGTCAGCGCCTTGGCGACGATGTCGTGGCTGGCCTCGCCGGTGAGCGTGGCCACGAAGGCCACGCCACAGGCGTCGTGCTCGAAGGCGGGGTCGTAGAGACCCTGAGCCGGCGGGAACGCGTGCGGGTAGGGCACTGGGGTTCTCCCGTCGTCGTCGGTGCACGAGCCAGCGGACCGGCGGTGCAGCTTGGGCGCACAGGACTTCGTTGACCCACGCGGCGGAGCCTCCAGGTTACCACCGCGTGAACCGGCTCAGCGCGTGTCGTCGGTGCGCTGGACGCCGGTGCTGCCGGGGTCCTCGACCGGGTCCTCCGCGGGCCCCGTCGCGGGCTCGGTCTCCGGGGTGTCGTCGACGTCGCGGGACGCCTCGTCCACCGGCTCGCGACCGGTCACGTACACCTGCTCCTCACGCCCGGGACGCCGGCGGCCCTGCCAGACGAAGAACAGCGCGGCGAGCACGAAGCACACGATCGAGACCCAGACGTTGAGCCGCAGGCCACCCACGTCGTCCAGCTCGACCGGGTCGATGCGCAGGTTCTCGATCCATCCGCGACCGGCGGTGTAGGTCATCACGTAGAGCGCCACCACCCGGCCGTGCCCGAGTCGCAGCCGGCGGTCGAGGTAGATCACCAGCGCGAACGCCGCCAGGTTCCACACGAACTCGTAGAGGAACGTGGGGTGGAAGGTGGTCCCGGCGTCGAAGCCGGCGGCGCGGGCGGTCTCGTCGCTGACGCGCAGCGCCCAGGGCAGGTCGGTGGGGCCGCCGAAGAGCTCCTGGTTGAACCAGTTGCCCCAGCGACCGATGGCCTGCCCGACCAGCACGCCTGGCGCCATCGCGTCCAGGATCGGCAGCAGCCGGATGCCCTTGACCTTCGCGCCGATCACCACGCCGAGCGCCCCCAGCGCCACGCCGCCCCAGATGCCGAGCCCGCCCTGCCACACGTAGAGCGCGCTCACCGGGTCGCGGCCCTCGCCGAAGTACAGGCCACGGTCGGTGATCACGTGGTAGAGCCGGGCACCGACGATGCCGAAGGGCACCGCCCACACGGCCAGGTCCTGCACGTCGCCGGGGCGGCCGCCGCGCGCCACCCAGCGCTTCTCCCCGATCCAGATCGCGATGACGATGCCGAGGATGATCGCCAGCGCGTACCCCCGGATCGGCACGGGGCCGAGGTACCACACGCCCTCGGCCGGGCTCGGGATGGCGAGCGGCAGCACCGCGGAGGCTTGCACGAGCGAGGAGATCACCCCCTCAGTCTGGCGCAGCCACCCGCGTCAGCCGCCCAGCAGGGTGTGGATGTCGGCCGCGAACTGAGCGCCGGTGGTGTCGTCGTCCCAGTAGACCGGGGAGCGGTCCTCGGGGTCGATGCCCATGATCTTGGTGGTGTGGCCGCCCGGGTCGACGCGGTCGACGCCGACCGCGATGCTGTTGCCCACCTCGATGACGTCGTCGAGGGTGCCCGTGAGACCGATGAACGAGGGGTCGAGCCGGTCGAGGTACTCCCGGATCACCGGGGCAGTGTCGCGCTCGGGGTCGGTGGTCACGTAGACGACGTCGATCGCCTCGCGGTCGGCGTCGTCGAGGCGGGTCATGGCCTGGGCGAGCGACCCCATGACGGTCTGGCAGATGTCGGGGCAGTTGACGTACCCGAAGAAGACCAGCGTCAGCTCGGCGTCGGTGTCGTCGGCCAGCGAGAACGGCTGGCCGTCGGTGTCGGTGAGCGGGAGCGGCGAGACCTCGTAGGGGGTGTCGAGGGCGGTGCCGCTGAAGTCGTCGGCACTGGCGCCACCACTGCACGCGGTGAGGGTCATCAGGCTCGCCGCCAGCAGGGCGACGGCGCTACGCCGGGGTCGGCTCACCACGGCGCACCCCCTCGGCCAGCTCGGCGGTGAGGGCGGCGAGGGCGCGCAGCCCCCCGGCGCGGTCGTCGGCGTGGTCGAGCAGCACCCGCACGAACGCCGAGCCCACGATGACGCCGTCGGCGAACGCGGCCACCTCGGCGGCCTGGTCACCGGTGCTGACGCCGAGCCCGACACCCACGGGCAGCTGCGACGGCGCGAGGCGCTTGGCACGCTCGACGAGCGGCGCGGCCAGCCCGCTGGTGGTCGTGCGGGCGCCGGTGACGCCCATCACGGCGGTCGCGTACACGAACCCGCGGCAGGCCGCGGTGGTCATCGCGATCCGCTCGTCGGTGCTGGACGGCGCGACCAGGAAGACCTTGTCGAGGCCGTGCTGGTCGGCGGCCCGGGTCCAGACGGGAGCGACGTCGGGGGTCAGGTCGGGGGTGATCAACCCCGCTCCCCCGGCCGAGGCGAGGTCGGCGGCGAACCGCTCGACGCCGTAGCGCTCCACCGGGTTCCAGTAGGTCATCACCACGGTGGGCGTGCCGGTGGCGGCGACGGCCTCCACCGTGCTCAGCACGTCGCGGGTGCGGAACCCGTTCTCCAGCGCCTGCTGGGCGGCCGCCTGGATGGTGGGGCCGTCCATCACCGGGTCGCTGTAGGGCAGACCGACCTCGATGACGTCGCAGCCGGCCTCGACCATCACCCGCAGCGCCTCGGCGCTGCCCGGCACGTCGGGGTACCCGGCCGGCAGGTAGCCCACGAGGGCGGCACGACCCTCGGCCCGGGCGACCTCGAAGGCGCGTCCGGTGGTGGTGCCGATGGCCGTGCTCACGTGTCGCCGTCCTCGCGCGCGGCCTCGGCGTCGGGTCGGCGGTCACCCAGACCGAACCAGTCCATGGCGGTCTCCATGTCCTTGTCGCCGCGACCCGAGAGGTTGACCAGGACGACGCCGTCGGGGCCCAGCTCGCGAGCCAGCTCGTAGGCACCGGCGAGCGCGTGCGACGTCTCGATCGCGGCGATGATCCCCTCGGTGCGGGCCAGCACCGACATGGCGTCCATGGCCTCGGCGTCGGTCACCGGCGAGTAGGTGGCGCGCCCGCTGCGTGCCAGGAAGGCGTGCTGCGGGCCCACGCCGGGGTAGTCGAGCCCGGCCGAGATGGAGTGCGACTCGGCGGTCTGGCCGTCCTCGTCCTGCAGCACGAAGGTGCGCGCGCCGTGCAGCACGCCGCTGGCGCCGGCGCCGATGGTGGCCGCGTGACGGCCGGTGGCCACACCCTCGCCGCCGGCCTCGAAGCCGTGCACGGCCACCTGCTCGTCCTCCAGGAAGGCGGTGAAGAGGCCGATGGCGTTGGACCCGCCGCCCACGCACGCCGCGACGGCGTCGGGCAGCCGGCCGATCATCTGCAGGCACTGGGCCCGGGCCTCGTCACCGATGCCGCGGGTGAAGTCGCGCACCATGCTCGGGAAGGGGTGCGGGCCCGCCGCGGTGCCGAACAGGTAGGCCGTGTGGTCGACCGAGGCCACCCAGTCGCGCAACGCCTCGTTGATGGCGTCCTTGAGGGTCGCGCTGCCCGAGGAGACAGGCACGACCTCGGCGCCGAGCAGCTGCATGCGGGCCACGTTGAGTGCCTGGCGCCGGGTGTCGACCTCGCCCATGTAGACGGTGCAGTCCAGGCCGAAGTAGGCGGCGGCGGTGGCGCTCGCGACGCCGTGCTGGCCGGCGCCGGTCTCGGCGATGACGCGCTGCTTGCCCATGCGCTTGGTGAGCAGCGCCTGGCCCATCACGTTGCGCACCTTGTGGGCGCCGGTGTGGTTGAGGTCCTCGCGCTTGAGCAGGATCCGGGCGCCGCCGATGCGCTCGGTGAGCCGCTCGGCGTCGTAGAGCGGGCTGGGCACGTTCGCGTAGTCGCGCAGCACGGCGTCGAACTCGGCGAGGAAGGCCTGGTCGGCCATCGCCTCCTGCCAGGCGACGGTGAGCTCGTCGAGGGCCGCGACGAGTGCCTCGGGCATGAAGCGCCCGCCGAAGGCCTCCGCGGCGGCGCCGGCACCGCCGAACCAGCCCAGGGCGTCGGCCTCGAAGCGGCCCGGAGCCCGACCCGGGACCTGCACCGGGGCGGTCATGCCTCGATGCCCGTCATCGCGGCGACCGTCTCGCGCGGGGCGCCGTCGCGCACCAGCGCCTCGCCCACGAGCACCGCACGGGCACCCTCGGCCACGAAGCGCTTGACGTCGACCGGACCGGCGATGCCGCTCTCGGCCACGAGCACCCGGTCGTCGGGCACGTGGGGGGCCAGCCTCCCGAACGTGTCGGGGTCGACCGCGAGGGTCTTGAGGTTGCGGGCGTTGACGCCGACCAGCTCGGTGCCCAGCGCGACGGCGCGCTCGGTCTCGGCCTCGTCGTGCACCTCGAGGAGCACCGTGAGCCCGAGCTCACCGGCCAGGTCGTGCAGCCGGCGCAGCAGGTCGTCGTCGAGGGCCGCGGCGATGAGCAGCACCAGGTCGGCGCCGGCGGCCCGCGCCTCGACGACCTGGTACTCGGTGACCACGAAGTCCTTGCGCAGCAGCGGGGTGTCGACCGCGGCGCGCACGGCCCGCAGGTCGGCGAGGCTGCCGCCGAACCGGCGCTCCTCGGTGAGCACGCTGATGGCGGCGGCTCCTCCGGCGGCGTACTCCGCAGCGAGCGCGGCCGGGTCGGCGATCTCGGCCAGGTCGCCCTTGCTGGGCGAGCGTCGCTTGACCTCGGCGATCACGCTCGAGCCGGGGGCACGCAGGTGCGGCATCGGGTCGCGCGGCGGGTCGACGTCGGCCAGGGCGGCGCGGAGGTCGGCCAGCGGCACCTGCGCCTCGCGGTGGGCCAGGTCGGCGCGCACGCCGTCGACGATCTCGTCGAGCACGGACATGGGTCTCAGCGTCCTTCGAGTGGCGGGTGGTGGCGGCCCGGCCGATGGCCGGTGGCCGCCTGGGTCCCCAGGTGCGAGGGGCCCGTCGTCCAGTCTGTCACGGTGTCGCCGGTCACCCCAGGCCGGTGACGGTGGCACACGCCACGCGCCGACTGCCGGGCGGGCGAGGAGTCAGTGCCGGGTGGTGGTGTCGTGGAAACCGAGCTTGGCCATGATCGGGAACAGCAGGCCGCCGGCGACGGTGATGGCGACACCCACCCAGAAGATCGGCATGCTCACCGGCTGCAGCATCAGGCCGATGCCACCCACGACGAAGCCCACCAGGGCCACGACCACCGCAGCCCAGGCTGCCGGGGTGTTGCCGTGATTGTCAGACATGGGGGGCTCCTCCTGCGGAGTCGACGTGTCGGGCGAGCGGGACTGCAGGCACGATCCTAGTGGGCGCGCGGCCGCTGGACTCGTCGGGTCATCGCGTCGGGTCGCGTCCCTCGTCGATCGCCTTCCACAGGTCGAGGTTGGAGCGCTCCTCGATCGGGTCGCCCGGCTCCGCCGACCCGACCACCGAGGCCGAGGCCGAGGCGGAGGCACGCTCGCCCGGCGCGTCGTAGCGGCTGCCCATCTCCGGCCAGTGCGGGACCTCGCGCACCGCCACCACCACCGCGGCCACCGCCACGACGGCGGCCACGACCCCGAGCCACGCCCAGCCGGTCGGTGAGGCCGTCAGTCGCGCGGGGAGCTCCGCACCGCCGATCCCGGTGGACGGCGCCGCCGGGTCGAGCACCAGGGAGACGACGGCGGCCACGGCGGCACCGAGGGCCGCCAGCGTCCCGAGCACGGCCACCCCCCGACGCACGCGGCCGCGGGTGACCAGCACGACTCCCCACGCGGCCAGCAGCACCAGCCCGAGCGCGGTGACCAGCGGCGCCTCCAGGGCGCTGCCGCCGGCGGCGGCGGCGGTGATCTGGGCCGTCACCGAGTCGGTGTCGGGGCTCTGCCACGGCTGCGCCCCGGCCACGGCCAGGGCGCCGGCCGAGGCCAGGCCGACCAGCACCACCGGGCCGAAGGTGCGCCGCCGGGACCGGTCAGGTGAGCCGGGTGAGTCAGGCGCGGGCGAGTCAGCCATCGAGCAGCCCGTCGTCGAAGCAGGTACGGGTGCCGGTGTGGCAGGCCGGCCCTTCCTGGTCCACGCGCACGAGCAGGGTGTCGCCGTCGCAGTCCAGGCGCACCTCGTGCACGTGCTGGCGGTGGCCGGAGGTCTCGCCCTTGACCCAGTACTCCTGGCGCGACCGGCTCCAGTAGGTGGCCCGCCGGGTGGTGAGCGTGCGGTGCAGCGCCTCGTCGTCCATCCACCCCAGCATCAGCACCTCGCCGGTGTCGTGCTGCTGCACCACCGCGGGCACCAGTCCGCGCCCGGTGCCGTCGTCGGCGCGCTTGAGGCGGGCGGCGATGGCAGGGTCCAGGCCCGGGGTCGCGGGGATCTGGGAGGTCGGGGTGCTCATCCCTCCAGTGTGGCCCACCGGGCTCATGCCCCGGGCCGGTCCCCGCGGCGGGCGGTCCACGACCGGTAGAGCCGCGCGTAGACCGTGCCCTCCTGGACGGCGAGCTCGGCGTGCGGACCACGCTGCACGATGCGTCCCGCGTCGACCACCACCACCTCGTCGGCCGCCTCGGCGGTCGAGAGCCGGTGGGCGATGGTGACCGAGGTGCGGCCCGACATCAGCCGCTCGAGCGCACGGCCGATGCGCATCTCCAGGGCCGGGTCCACGGCGCTGGTGGCCTCGTCGAGCACCAGCAGGTCGGGGTCGGCCAGGTGGGCGCGCAGCAGCGCCACCAGCTGCCGCTCCCCCGCCGAGAGCGACTCGCCGCGCTGGCCCACCTGGGTCTGCAGGCCCGCCGGCAACCCGGCCAGCCAGTCGCCGAGCCCGAGCTCCTCGGCCGCGGTGCGGATCTCCTCCTCGGTGGCGTCCAGCCGGCCGTAGCGTGCGTTGGCGGCCAGGGTGTCGTCGAAGAGGAAGCCCTCCTGCGGCACCAGCACCACGCTGCGGCGCAGCGACTGCGCGCGCACCTCGCGCAGGTCGAGCCCGTGCAGCAGCACCCGTCCGGAGGTGGGGTCCATCAGCCGGGTCAGCAGCTTGGCGATCGTCGACTTGCCCGACCCGGTCTCGCCGACGACGGCGACGCGCCGCCCCGGCGCCACCTCGAGGTCGATGCCGTGCAGCACCGGCGGCCCGCCTGGGTAGGCGAAGCCCACGCCCTCGAAGCGCACGCCCACCGGTCCTCGCGGGAGGTCGGCACCGGCCTCGCCCGGGTCGACCAGGTCGGCGGGGGTCTCCAGGATGCCGATGACGCGGCGCCAGCCTGCGATGGCGTTCTGCGCGTCGGTGAGGATCTGGGTGCCGATCTGCACGGGCCCGACGAAGAGCGTGACCAGGAAGGCGAAGGCCAGGATGCCGCCGGCGGTGATGTCGCCTGCCAGCCCGAGCCAGACGCCGACGATGATCACCCCCGCGTTGGCCAGCCCGGCGGAGATCCCGCCGAGGGAGAAGGAGAAGGCGGTGAAGCCCTGGGCGCGCGTGCTGGCGCGCTGGTGGGTCCGGATCGCGGTGTCGATGCGCTCCTGGGTGCGGTCCTCGACCGCGTAGGAGCGCACGACCGCAGCGCCCACGACGGGCTCCGAGATGGCCGAGAGCATGACGCCGACCTGGCGCCGCACGACGCCGTAGGCCTCGGAGAGCCGGCGCTGGAAGTAGCGCAGCGAGACGAACAGCGGCGCGAAGCACAGCCACACGACCAGCGTCAGCTGCCAGGAGTAGACGAGCATCACGATGGTGGCCAGCAGGATCTGGCCGATGCTGACCACGAAGATCAGGCCGCCGAAGACCAGGAACTGGCTCACCTGGTCGACGTCGCTGGTGACCCGCGAGACCAGCGCACCGCGGCGCTCGGTGGTCTGGGTGAGCACCGGCAGGTCGTGCACGTGACGGAAGGCTCGGATCCGCAGCGTCGCCAGCCCGCGCTCGGCGGTGGTGAACAGCCGCGAGGTCATGAGGTACGAGGCGACGCCGGTGAGGGCCACCGCGCCTGCTGCCACCACGCCCATCAGCACCACGAAGGAGAGGTCCGGCTCGCCGGTCTCGGCGCCCAGGCCGCGGTCGAGGGTCTGCTGCACGGCGATCGGCACCACCACCTGCCCCACCGAGGCGAGCACGGCCCACAGCAGCGTGACGCGGATGCCCTCGGTGAGCTCGGGTGAGTAGCGCAGCCCACGGCGGATGGTCTCCATCGCGGGGATCTGCTCCCCGGAGTCCATCGCCGTCGCGGTCCCGGTGCCCGCGGTCCTGCCCGAGGTCGATGTCGCGCTCATGACAGCGCCCCCGCCGGCTCGGCGTCCTGCTCGTAGGCGTTGACCAGGCGCGCGTAGGCCGGGTCGCGCACCAGCAGCTCCTCGTGCGTGCCGCGGTCGACGACCTTTCCCCCGGCCAGGTGCACCACCTCGTCGGCCAGCGCGATGGTGGACTTGCGGTAGGCCACCACCAGCACGGTGGTGCCCAGGTCGCGGCCGGGCCCGGAGCGCAGGGCGGCGAGGATCCGCGCCTCCACCTCGGGGTCCACGGCGGAGGTGGCGTCGTCGAGCACCAGCAGCCGCGGGCGGCGCACGAGGGCCCGGGCCAGCGAGATGCGCTGGCGCTGGCCGCCCGAGAGCGAGGTGCCACGCTCCCCCAGCGGGGTGTCGAGGCCGTGGGGCAGCGCGGCGACGAACTGCTCGGCCTGCGCGGTGCGCAGCGCGGCCCACACGGCGTCGTCGTCGACCGGGGCACCCAGGGTCACGTTGCCGCGCACGGTGTCGTCGAAGAGGAAGGCGCTCTGCGGCACCAGCGCGCTGACCCGCGCCAGCTCGCCGGGAGCCAGGTCGCGCAGGTCGACGCCGTCGAGCGTGACGGCGCCCTCGCGGGGGTCGACGAGGCGGCTCAGCAGCGTGGTGAGCGTGCTCTTGCCCGAGGCCGTGGCGCCGACCAGCGCGACGGTGCGGCCGGGCTCGACCACGAGGTCCAGCCCGGCGAGCAGCTGCTGCTCGGGCTCGTGGGCGTAGTGCACGCCGTGCAGCCCCAGGCGGGCCCCCTCGCCGTCGTCGGGCAGCGTCACCGTGCCGTGGGTCATCGAGCCGGTGGCGGCGAGCACCCGGGTGACGCGGCGGTAGCCCACGACGCTGCGCGGGAACTCGCCGAGCAACCAGCCGATGGAACGGATCGGGAACGAGACGATGGTGAGCAGGTAGGCCACCGTCACCACGTCTCCCGGGTTCGTGGCACCGCTCTGCACCCGGGAGACGCCGACGGCGAGCACCACGAGCACGCCCAGCCCGGGCAGCGCGGCCAGCACGGGGTCGAAGGCGGCGCGGATGCGACCGACCCGGATGTTGGCGTCGCGCAGCTCGTGGCTGCGCTCGGCGAACCGCGCGGTCTCCTCGGCCTCGCGACCCAGGGTCTTGACCACGGTGGCGCCGTCGAAGGACTCGTGGGCGATCTCGCTGACCGCGGCGCGCAGCTCCTGCGCGCGGGTGGCCCAGCCCTGGGAGAGCCGCTGGTAGACGACGTTGGTGGCCACGACCGCCGGGAAGACGAGCAGACCGATCAGCGCCATCACGACGTCGGCGAGGAACATCTGCACGACGGCGATGACCATCATCGCGACCGTGCCGACCGCCATGGGCAGCGGCGCGATCGGTGACCAGGCAGCCTCGACGTCCGCGTTGGCGTTGCTGAGCAGCTCGCCGGTGGGGTGGCGCTGGTGCCACTCCATGGGCAGCCGCAGGTACTGGCGGGTGACGGCGCGGCGGGTGTGCGCCTGCATCCGGTACTGCATGATGCCGGCGCCCAGGCGGCGCGCGACGATGCCGACGGCGCGCAGCAGCGCGACCCCGACGAACAGGCCGAGCACCGCCCAGAGCATCCCGGGCCGCACCTCGCCGTCGCGCAGCGAGGGGAGCACCACGTGGTCGGTGGCCCAGCCGAGCACCCAGGCGTCGGCCACGGTGAGCGCGCCGAACAGGACGCTTCCGGCGGTGGAGGCGGCGAAGACCCAGGGTTCGCGGCGGATGGCCACGCCCAGCACGTGCAACCCGGCCGAGGTGGACCCGCGACCGGCCCGCTGCTGCTCACTCATCTCCCGCCCAACCTATGCGTGCGTGGATAGATTCCTCAGATGGCCTCCCCCCGCTTCGCCCGCCGTGAGCGGCACGCGCTCTGCGACCTGCTGCTCGACCTGGGACCCGAGGCGCCCACGCTGTGCGGTGACTGGCGTACCCGTCAGCTGGCGGCCCACCTGTTCGTGCGCGAGCGACGGCCGATCGGCGCCGTCGGCATCGTGGTGCCGCCGCTGGAGGGCCTCGCCGAACAGGCCATGAGCCGGATCGCACGGCGCGACTACCGGCGCCTGGTCGCCGCCGTCCGCTCCCCCGGCCTGACCCCGTGGGCGCTGCCGCCGGTCGAGTCGCTCGCCAACAGCATCGAGTTCCTCGTCCACCACGAGGACGTGCGGCGCGCCCGACCGGGCTGGACGCCGCGAGTGCTCCCCGAGCCCGACGAGGACCTGGTGTGGCGCCGGCTGTGGCCGATGGCGGCGCTGCTGGTGCGCCGCGCGGGCGTGCCGGTGCGCCTGGCCCGCTCCGACGCCGACGCCTCGCGCACCCTCGTGCGCGGCGAGGACCCGGTGACCGTGCGTGGCCGCCCCTCCGAGCTGGCACTGTTCCTGCTCGGGCGCGAGCAGGTGCACGAGGTCGACCTGCTCGGCCCCGACGCGGCGGTGGCGCGGCTGCGGGCGGCCGACCGGTCGTTCTGAGCGAGCGCCCGAGAGCCGCTACTCGTCGCGCGAGCCGAGCAGCTCCGCGGTGAAGGTGCGGAAGTGGAACGTGCTCATGGCGCCCTCCACGAACGTCATCAGCTCGTCGTCGGAGAGCCGGTAGACCACGCGCTTCCTGGGCGACATGGGGTCGGGTGGCCGGAAGCCGACGGCCTCCTCGCGGGCCGCGTCGCGCGCCTGCTCGCGCCCGTCGAAGGGGCCGGCGACGATCTTGACCACCGTCGGGGGCTTGGCCTGTCCCTGGTTGGAGTACTCGACCATCACGTACCAGAGCGTCCCGGTGCCGCCGGCCCCGCCGTCGCCGCCCGCGCGGGGCTCGGGCTCCGGGGCCGGCTCGCGGCCGCCGGCGGGGTAGACCTCGTAGGACTCGCTCACGACGGCACCCTCCCCCGCCGCGTCCCGGCCGAAACCGTCAGGCAGGCGTCACCTCGGGCCGCACCGTGGTGCGCTCCCCGAGCTTGACGCCGACGACGCCGAGCAGGATCAGGACGCCGCCCAGCATCTGCACGGGCTTGGGCAGCTCGTCGAGCAGCAGCCAGGCCCAGGCGACGCCGGCCAGCACCTCGGAGAGGGCCACGAAGGAGGCCACGCGCGAGCCGAGGCGGCGGATCGCCGCGATGCCCGTGGTGTAGCTGAGCGCGGCGGTGACCAGCCCCAGCGCCACCAGGGGGATCCACCAGGCCACGGCGGTGCCGTCGTAGACGGCGTCGTCGGTGCTGGCACTCATCGGCAGCAGCCCGACGAGGGCGAGCAGACCGAGCGCGAGGGCACCGACCACCAGGCCACCGCCGGCGAGGGTCAGCGGCGGCAGGCCGCCGGAGGTGTCGGCGGAGATGATGAAGTACGAGGCGGCGCCGACCATGGCCGCCAGCGCCCACAGCACACCCGGGAGGCTGACGTCGGCGCCGGAGAGCACGTCGAGCACCAGCACCAGGCCGAGCGCCGCGAGCCCCGCACCGGCGAGGGTCAGCGGCCCGGGGCGCTGCCCGTGCCGCAGCCACAGCCACACGACCACGGCGGCCGGGGCGGTGTACTCGATCAGGAGCGCGGGCCCCACCTGCATGTACTGGACGGCCGAGAAGTAGCAGAACTGGGCGCCGGCGACCGCGAGCAGGCCGTAGAGCACGAGGGTGCGCGCGTTGCGGCGCAGCAGGTGGTAGCGCCCGCGCAGCGCCAGCAGGCCGAAGGGGGCGACGACGACCGCGGCCAGTGCGATGCGCACGAGCACCACCGAGCCCGGGGTCCACCCGGAGTCGAGCAGACCACGGGCCAGCGCCCCGGAGAGGCCGAAGGAGATCGCGCTGACGAGCGCGAAACCGAGCCCGGCGGCGGTCCGGGTGGCGGGCGGCACGGCCGCGGTCGCGGCGGCGTCATGGGTCACGGTGCTCATGGGTAATGACGCTAGCGATCGGTTGTGTAACCTGTCAACGTGGTTTTCGCCTATGACACCGAGATCGCCCTGCAGGTGGCCGTGGTGCTCGCCAACTCCGCCCTCGAGCCGGACACGCTCGAGACCGTCGAGGCCCTCACCGAGGTCTTCGAGACCCACGCCTACACCGGGCGCCACGACCGCACCCGCGCCGAGCTCGACGACGTCCGGGCGGCGCGGCCCCGTCTGCACGCCCTGCTCACCGCCAGTCGCGACGACGCCGTCGAGCTGGTCAACCAGATGCTGGCCGAGCACCGGGCGGTGCCGCAGCTGGTGCGCCACGACGCCTTCGACTGGCACGTCCACGCCGTGGCCCAGGACCAGCCGCTGGCCACCCGGATCGTCGTCGAGACCGCGATGGCGATGATCGACGTCATCCGCGCCGACGAGATGTCGCGGCTGGGCGTCTGCGCCGACGACGACTGCGAGGGCGTCGTGCTCGACCTCTCCCGCAACCGCTCGCGCCGCTTCTGCTCCACCACCTGCGGCAACCGCAACGCCGTGGCGGCCTACCGGGCCCGCCAGGCCGCCGGCACCTGAGCGGGTGAGACCGTGACCGCACCGCCGGCCACCGAGGAGGCCCGGGCCTGGGTGTCGCGGGTGCACGGACCCGTCGGCGCTGACGACGTGGAGGTGCGCAAGCACCGGCCCTGGGCCACCGTGTGGCGGATGCGGACCGCCGCCGGGGTGGTGTGGGCCAAGCAGACCTGCCCCGGCCACGCCGCCGAGGCCGCCGTCCACCGGTTGCTCGTCGCGGCGCGGCCCGCGGCGGTCGTGCCCCTGCTGGCGTGCAACGACGACGAGCGCCGGCTCCTGACCGCCGACGCCGGTCCGACACTCGCCGAGGCAGGTGCAGCGTCCGGTCCGGACGCCGCGCTGCTGGTGCAGGTGATGGTGGAGGGTGCGGTGCTGCAGCGGGCCGCTGCCGCCTCGCCCGCGCTGGAGACGTGCGGGGCTCGCCTCCTCGCCCCGGGCAGCCACGCCGCCTACGCCGAGCAGGCGCTCGAGCAGCTCTCGACCCTGCCTGCCGAGGACCCCCGGCACGTGGGCGCCGACGAGGCGGCCGGGCTGCGTGCGAGCCTGCCACGCGTGGAGCGCTGGGACGAGCAGGTGGGCGCGCTGGGGCTGCCACTCACCGTCCAGCACAACGACCTGCACCCCGGCAACGCGGTGGCGATCGAGGGTCGGATCGCGTTCTTCGACTTCGCCGACGCCGTCGTGGCAGGCCCGCTGGGTGCGCTGCTGCGTCCGCTCGGCGCGCTCGCCGAGCACCTGCAGCGACCAGCCACCGACCCCGCCGTGCTCGACCTCGCCGAGCCGGCGCTCGAGGTGTGGAGCGACCTGGCACCACCCTCGGCCCTGCGCGCCGCCCTGCCCGCCGCACTGCGCCTGGGCATGCTGCAGGGGCTGGAGCCGTGGCTCAGCTTTTATCCCACGATGGACGAGCAGGACGTCCGTGACTGGGGACCGGTGGCGCCGATGCTGCTGCGCGAGGCGCTCTCACCGACGCGCTGACCCGGGGTCAGCACCAGCGCCTGATCCCACCGGGGCTGACGGCGAGGTCGCGCCGCACCACCGGCACCCGCGCACCCACCTCGGCGCAGGCGCGCCGGAAGCCGCGCCCGGTGTACTCCACCACGATCACCTGGGTGCCGTAGAACCGCGTGTAGGCCCGGCACTCGCGGTACTGACCGCACTCCTCGGCGACGGCGAAGTCGAAGCCGAGCCGGGTGCCGTCGAGGCCCGCGAGGTTCTTCTGGCCGACGGCCAGGCCGGCACGGTGCGCGGCACGCACCAGCAGGCGTGCGTAGGCCAGGGCCTGCGGACGGCGCAGCAGCCCGCCCGAGCGGGTGAAGGAGTCCAGGTTGTCCAGCTCGACGGCGTCGTACCCGGCGCGGGCACAGCCCCGGATCCAGCGGTCCACGATGCGCGCCAGCCGCTGCCGGGTGGCCGCGGTGCGCAGGTCGAGCAGCCACTCGCCCCACGCCTCGTCGACGACGGGACGGCCGGCGTCGTCGCGCAGCAGCAGACCCGGCCGCGCCTGCCAGAAGCGCCGCTCGTCGGGCTGGGTCTGGAAGCCGTTGACGTAGCAGACGTTGTAGCGGCCCGGACCGGGCGCGGGGGCGACCGAGCGGTCGCGCACCACGATGCCCACCCGCTCGTCCGGCGCCACCGGTCCGCCCAGCTGGTAGTCGACGTCGACCCCCGCCGGGAGCGGTCGCACCTCGGCGGCCACCGCCGCGCCGGTCTGCGGGACGAGGAGGGTCAGCAGGGCAGCCAGGAGGGGGACCAGCAGGGCGGCCGTCGGTCGGCCGGGACGAGAGCTCACCGCGGCAGCGTACGGCCCCGTCCCCGGCCACGGCTTGACCCTGACCCAGGGTCAACCCTCGACGATGCGGTCATGAGCAGCACCGCACCCGCCCCCGTCGTCGGCAGCAACCGCCTGGCCGTGCCCCTGTTCGTGGCCGCCGAGGGCTTCTCGCTGTTCGGCAACGCCGCGATCGGCATCGTCCTGCCGTGGCTCGTGCTGCAACGCACCGGCGAGGTCTCGGTGGCGGGTCTGGTGGCGGCGGCCGCCGGGGTACCTGCGGTGCTCGCCGCGCTGCTGGGCGGTCAGCTCGTCGACCGCGTCGGGCAGCGCCGGATGGCGGTGCTCGCCGACGTCGGCAGCGCGACGGCGGTCGCCGCGCTCGCCGTCGTGGACCTGGTGGCCGGGCTGACCGTCGGCTGGTTCGTGGTGCTCGGCATCGCCGGGGCGCTCTTCGACGTGCCCGGCATGACTGCCCGCGAGACGATGATGGGACGGGTCGCGGCCACCGGCGGGGTCGCCCTCGACACGCTGGCCTCGGTGCGCCAGGCCGTCTTCGGTCTCGCCTTCCTGACCGGCCCTGCGCTGGCCGGGCTGCTGCTCGCCGTCCTGGACCCGGTCGACGTGGTCTGGCTCACCGCCGGCTGCTCCGCGGCGGCCGCGCTCTGCACCCTCGCGCTGCCCCTGGTGGGTCGCGCCACCCCGGCCGAGGGCGACGACGTCGGCGGCCTGGCCACGGTGGCAGGCTCCCCGGTGCTGCGCGCGCTGCTGCTGATCTCCTTCGGCAGCGCCGTGGTCGTGGCCCCCGTGGTGGCGCTGCTGCTGCCCGCGCACTTCGCCGCGCTCGACTCGCCCGGCCTGCTCGGGCTGACCATGTCGGCCTTCGCGGTGGGCAGCGTGCTCGGTGCGGTCGGCTACGCCGTGACCGCGCGCCGCTCGCGACGCCTGGCGTACGTGGTCGGCGTGGGCCTGCAGACGCTCGGGCTCGCGCTCGTGGCGGTGCTCGAGGGCTTCTGGGTCGTGGCCGCCGGCACCGCGGTGCTGGGTGTGGGCAGCGGCATGCTGAGCCCGATCTTCCTCGTGGCGTTCACCGAGCTGGTGCCCGAGCACGTCCGCGGGCGGGTGCTGGGGCTGTTCAACGCGCTCGCGCTGGTGGCGAGCCCGCTGGGCATCGGCCTCGCCGCGCTGCTGCTGACCCGGGTCCCGCTCGGCACCGCGGCCGTCGTCGTGGTGGCGTGCTGGTCGGTGGTGGCGCTGTTCTCCCTCACCAGCAGGGCGATGCGTACGGTGGTCGCGCCCCGGGACCCGACCCCGGCACCCACCGATCCCACGCCTCAGGAGGCCGCCGGTGCTGACGATCAGCCAGCTCGCTGACTACGCCGGGGTCACCGTGCGCGCGGTGCGGCACTACCACCGGATCGGGCTGCTGGCCGAGCCCCCGCGGGACGCCTCCGGCTACCGCCGCTACGCGGGCCAGCACGTCGTCGACCTGGTGCGCATCCGCACCCTGGCCGCCGCCGGTGTGCCGCTGGGCAGGGTCGGCGAGCTGCTCGAGGCCGACGCCGAGACCTTCGAGCCGGTCCGTCGCGACCTCGACGGCCAGCTGCGCGCCCGGATCCGGGAGCTGCAGGAGGTGCGACGCGCGTTGCGACTGCTGGACGCGCCCGAGGAGATCTGCCTGCCGCCGGAGGCGGTGCGGATGCACCGGCGGATGCGCGAGCTGGGCTTCGACGACGACTTCCTCCGGCTCAACCGCGACGGCTGGATCCTGGTCGACGCCGTCTACCCCGGCGTCCTCTCCGAGAGCATCGCCGAGCACGCGACGGCGCTCGAGGACCCCGACTACGTGCGGCTGCTGCTCGACTTCCAGGCGGTGCGCGACCTGGACCCCGACGACGACGCCGTCGAGGAGCTGGCTCGCCGCACCGTGGAGCTGCTGCAGCGCCACTACCCGGTCGACCGCGCGGCCCAGGAGACCGACCAGTGGGGCGAGGACCGCGCCGGGTACCAGGTGGTCGCCGACCACAGCGCCGCGGACTCCCCCGCCTGGCAGCGACTCAACGAGCGCGTGATGGCGCTGGCCGTCGAGGCCGGCTACCCGGCACCGGTCACATAGTCGGGAGCGGTGGGAGCGGCGGGCTAGAACCCGTCGAACATGCCGCCGCCGTCGAAGCCCTCGAACAGCCCGCCGCCGTCGCCACCCATGTCACCACCGCCGTCGCCACCGCCGGCGTCGGACATGCCTGCGTCGTAGCCGCCGAAGCCACCGCCGAAGCCGCTGAAGGCGCCGAACATCAGGCCCATGAACATCCAGTCCATCGGCGCGAAGCCTCCGAAGTAGCCTGCGGCATAGGGCTGGTAGGCGCGGCCTCCCTGCCAGTAGGGCACGCGCTGCGCGCCCTGCATGACCATGCGACTGTCGGGCTCCGCGCCGGCCTCGACCCGCTCGGCGTCGAGGGCGCACGCGGGCACGTCGCGCGGGGTGCCGCCCGGGGGCGCGAACTCGACGTCGCGCACCGACAGGCCGTGGCGCGGGTCGAAGAAGCACGGCGGACGACGGACCGGCAACGGCTCCCCGGCCACCCGGGAGCGCACGCAGGCCATCGCGTAGCGCCCGTCCTCGAGGATGGTGGTGATGTGCTTGACGTCCTCGGGCTGCTCGATGCGGTCACCCGCCCGCTTGGCGGAGTCGTAGGCGTCGAGCGCGCGCTGGTAGTCGGCGTTGGCGCCCGCGTCGAGCTCGTGCCCGGCCACCTCGGTGTCGAAGTGCTGCAGCTCGACGCCGAGGGCGGTGATGTCCTCCTCGGCGAGCTTGCGCACCGGGGCGAGCTCGGCCTCCTTGAGCTCGGCCGCGCGCTGCTGGCTGCGCTGTCGGGTGACCACGACGACCGCGGCCAGCGCGGCCAGCACGAGCAGGGTGACGATCAGTCCGGCCATGCACTCCACCGTACGAGGCGATCCTGAGCCGCTCTCAGGCGCGGCGACGACGGCTGTGCCAGGCTCGCCGCATGACGACCGACCGGATCGAGACCTCGCGGGTGATCGCCGCAGATGCCGAGGCGATCTTCGCCGTGCTGTGCGACCCCCAGGGCCACGTGGCCATCGACTCCTCGGGGATGCTGCAGAGCGCCGAGGGCGACGCGGTGACCGCACCGGGCGACACCTTCGTCGTGCACATGGACCGCGAGGCGCTCGGCGACTTCCCCGAGATGGGCACCTACGACGTCACCGTCACCATCCGCGACCTGGAGCCGGCGCGACTGGTCAGCTGGACGATCCTGGGCCGCGTGCGCCCCCAGATCGGCCACGTCTACGGCTACCGGCTCGAGCCCCTGGACGGCGAGCAGGCCGGCAGCACCCGGGTGACCTCGTTCTACGACTGGAGCGAGATAGCTCCGCAGTGGCGCGAGGCAGGGATCTTCCCGGTCATCTCCGAGACCGCGCTGCGCGCCACCCTGGGCATCCTGGACCGCACGGTGCGGCGGGGCTACCCGCGCGGCTGAGCCGAGGTCCCGGTCAGCTCCAGCCGGCCACCGTCTGCGGCATGGGCGTCGTCGGACGCCCGATCAGCGTCGCGAGC
Source organism: Nocardioides nanhaiensis (assembly GCF_039542785.1). Lineage (NCBI taxonomy): Bacteria > Bacillati > Actinomycetota > Actinomycetes > Propionibacteriales > Nocardioidaceae > Nocardioides > Nocardioides nanhaiensis. Next base: position 69,607 of record NZ_BAABIM010000005.1, on the reverse strand, counting down.
TCCCCGGTGCGCTCCGCCAGCAGCCCGGCGGCGGTGTTCTGGTCCAGTGCGACGACGAACCCCGCCGTGCCCTCGTCCAGCCCCGCCTGCTGGAGCATCTCCTGGTGCTCGCCGGGACCCACGGCCCGGTGCACCACCTCGCGCCCGAGCACCCGGCCGAACGTCTCGGCCAGCTCGTCGAAGGTCCAGGCCTCGTCTCCGGAGAGCTCGAGCACCTGCCCGGTGGTCGCGGGCTCGAGCATCGCGGCCGCCGCCGCCTCGGCGTAGTCGTCGCGCGCGGCGCTGGCCACGCGGGCGTCGTGGCCGGTGCTGGTGACCAGCTCGCCGGTGGCTGCGGCCTGGTCGAAGGCCTGGCGGTAGTTCTCGGTGTACCAGCCGTTGCGGAGCACGGTGGCGGGCACCCCGCTGGCAGCGATCAGCCGTTCCGTGGCGGCGTGCTCGGGGGCGAGCACGAGAGCGGTCTCGGAGGCGGCCGGAGCGCTGGTGTACAGCAGTCGGGCCACCCCGGCCGCGCGCGCGGCCTCGACGACGGCGCCGTGCTGGCGCTCGCGCTGACCCACCTCGCTGCCGGAGACCAGCAGCACCGTGTCGCCGGCCGCCAGCACGCCTGCCTCGACGTCGTCGTAGTCCAGCCGCGCGGTGCGCACGCCGCGGGCGGCCAGGTCGTCCAGCGCCTCGCGGCGCCGGGCGGTGGCCAGCACCTCCCCCGGCTGCACGCCGCGGTGCAGCAGGTGCTCCACCACGCCTCGTCCGAGCTGTCCACTGGCGGCCGTCACGACGTAGGTCATGGCGGGTGAACGACCGCGCCCCCGCCGGATGTTCCCGACGGGGGCGTGGTCGTCGACGGCAGGTCGGCGGCGGGTCAGCGCCGGGTGTAGTCCCGGAAGCCGCGGCCGGTCTTGCGGCCCAGGTAGCCGGCGGTCACCAGGTGCTCCAGCAGCGGCGCAGGCGCGTGCCCCGGCTCGCGGAACTCCAGGTACAGCTCGCGCTGGATCGCCAGCGAGACGTCGTTGCCCACGACGTCGAGCAGCTCGAAGGGGCCCATCGGCAGCGCGCAGCCCTGCTTCATGGCCAGGTCGATGTCGTCGGCGGTGGCGTAGTGCGCCTCGAGCATCTTCACGGCGTCGTTGAGGTAGGGGAAGAGGAGCGCGTTGACGATGAAGCCCGCTCGGTCGGCGCACGAGACCGCCACCTTGCCGACCTTGGCGCAAAGCGCCCGGGTGGTCTCGGTGACCTCCTCGGAGGTCGAGACCGTCGAGACCACCTCGACCAGCTTCATCACCGGCGCGGGGTTGAAGAAGTGCATGCCGACGACGTCCTGGGGACGCTTGGTGGCCTGCGCGCAGGAGATGATCGGCAGCGAGGAGGTGGTGGTGGCCAGGATCGCGCCGGGCTTGCAGATCTCGTCGAGGTTCTCGAACAGCGTGGTCTTGACGGCCAGGTCCTCAGCGATCGCCTCCACCACGATGTCGACCGACCCCAGGTCGTCGAGGGAGGTGCTGCCGGTCAGCCGGGCCAGCACCTCGGCCTTCTTCTCCTCCGTGGCGCGGCCGCGCTGGATCTGCTTGTCGAAGTTCTTGGTGATCTGGGCCCGGACGCCCTCGACCTTCTCCTGGCTGCGCCCCACGTAGAGCACCTCGTAGCCCGCCTTGGCGAAGACCTCGACGATGCCGGCGGCCATGGTGCCGGTGCCCACCACGCCGACCTGGCTGATCTCGTGGCGCAGCTGCGGCGCCTCGTCGGCCGAGGGGGTCTTGTCGTCGGCGACGACGACGGGGCTGTCCGGGCCCTCGTAGGTGTAGAACCCGCGACCGCTCTTGCGGCCCAGGAGGCCGGCGGTGACCATCTGCTTGAGGATCGGCGTGGGCGCGTGGAGCCGGTCGCGGCCCTGTCGGTACATCGTCTCGAGGATCTCGTAGGCGGTGTCGAGGCCGATCAGGTCGAGCAGCGCCAGCGGGCCCATCGGGTAGCCGCAGCCGAACCGCATGGCGGCGTCGATGTCCTCGCGGCTGGCGTACTTGGCCTCGAACATCGAGGCGGCGTGGTTGAGGTAGCCGAAGAGCAGGGTGTTGGCGATGAAGCCGGCCTTGTCGCCGCAGACCACGGGGCTCTTGCCCAGCTGCTGCACCAGCGCCTGCACGTCGGCGAGCACGGTCGGCTCGGTCACCACGGTGCGCACGATCTCGACCAGGTTCTGCACCGGCGCGGGGTTGAAGAAGTGGATGCCGACGACGCGACCGGGGCGGCTGTTGGCCGTGGAGATCTCGGTGACCGAGAGCGAGGAGGTGTTGGTGGCCAGCACCGCCTCGGGTGCCACGATGTCGTCGAGCTCGCGGAAGATCTGCTTCTTGACCTCCGCCGACTCCACCACGGCCTCGATGACGAGGTCGGCGTCGGTGAGGTCCTTCAACGAGGTGGTGACGCTGATCCGACCGAGCAGCTCGGCGCGCTCCTCCTCGGTGAGCTTCTCGCGCTTGACGGCGCGCGCGGTGGAGTTCTCCAGGTGCTGGCGACCGCGCGCGGCGCCTGCGTCGTCGAGCTCGACGCCGACCACGGTGTGGCCGTTGCGGGCGAAGACCTCGGCGATGCCGGCGCCCATGGTGCCCAGGCCCACCACGCCGATGGTGCCGAAGGTGCGCGCGGCGTCGGAGGCGTCGCCGGGGCTGCTGTCAGGGGCGGGGACCGTCTGCGTCATGGCGGCATCATGGCACGCCGATTTCGGGCCCGCAGGGCTCGTTCGCAGGTCGATACCGGCCGGTAACCTGACCGCCGGTCACGGGTAGTCACGCCCCGGTCAGGGACAGGGGTTGGGTGAGCCCTGCTCGATCGTGCCGGCGCACGTGCGCATCGCGCGCAGGTCCTTGACCAGCGGCAGGATCCGCTGCCACAGGGCGGTTCGCTCGGCGCGCGGCAGGTCCTGCCACAGCAGGTTCTCCTGGTCCAACGGGTCGGCGTAGAACTCCCGCTCCAGCAGTCGGCCCGAGCGGTAGAACTCCACCAGCAGGTGGTCCTTGGTGCGCAGGGCCGCCCAGGTCGGCACCCGGAAGGGCGCGTAGCCCGACTCCTGCAGCACGAAGTTCGAGCGCTCGTTGGCGAAGCTCAGCAGCCGGCCGCGGGTCCGGGCGTAGTCCGAGAGCAGCGAGTGGCCGTCGAGCAGGTGCGCCGGCTCGACGTCGAAGAGGTCGTAGAGCGTCGGCGCGATGTCGACCAGGTCGACCTCGCGGTCGTCGACACCCCGCTCGGTCATCGCGGTCGGCACGTAGGCCAGCATCGGCACGTCCACCGACGCGCTGTAGGGCACCGCCTTGCCGTGCCACCCGTTCTCCCCCAGCGCGTAGCCGTTGTCGCTGGTGAAGAGCACCATCGTGGTGTCGAGCAGCCCCTGCTCCTCCAGCTGCGCGAAGGTCAGCGCCATCTGGTCGTCGACGTCGTAGAGCGAGCGCACCCGGGTGGCCTGCTTGGCCTCGAAGTAGGCGCGCCCCTCCTCCAGCGCCCGGAACGGCAGCAGCTTGTCGCGGGTGTCGCGCTCGGGCTGCCACGCGAACGGCGGCACCTCGCGGCCCACGTTGGCCGGCGTCGGCACCGGGAGACGACGTCCGCGCGGGCCGCCACCGGTGCGGTCGTGCGGGCTGAAGAACGCGGCGTAGGCGTAGAACGGGCGCTCGTCGTCCTGCTCGGCCACGAAGCTGCGCAGGTTCTCCCCGGCCCGCACGGTGGTGTGCACCGGCTCCTCCGGGCGGTAGGGCTCGCCCTCGTCGTCGTAGAGCGGATAGGTGTAGTAGCTGGGGTTGGGCCAGAAGTCGTGCTGCTCGAACCCGGAGTCGAACTCGCCGCTGGCGATCAGCCCGGGGTTGAGGCCGTTGAGGAACTTCCCGACACCGTAGGTGGCGACGCCGGCCCCGGCCAGGTCGTGCTGCACGGTGTCGGTGCCCACCAGGCGGATCGCCTCGTTCTGGCGGCGCACCCCGTTGTTGTGCGGCAGCTGGCCGGTGGAGATCACCGCGCGGGCGGGGCAGCAGACCGGGCTCGCGGCGGTCGCGTCCTCGAAGCAGCGCCCCTGGTCCACCAGCCACGGCGCGCTGCGCGGCAGGTAGGCCGCGGCGTCGGCGCAGGTGAAGTCGTCCATGTCGTCGACGACCACGACGATCGCGTTCCACGGAGTGCGGCGGGCCTCGCCCGTGTCACCCGTCTCCCCCGCCGCGGTCGGACCACCGACCGCCGGGAGCGCCTCGTGGGACGACGAGGACGCCACCCACAGCCCCGGTGCCGCCATCAGCACCAGGACGAGCAGCACCAGCCAACCCCGCCTCGTCACCGAGGGAGGTTAACTGGCACGATTTCGCAGGTGCGAATCGTGGTGGCGCGGTGCCAGGTGGACTACGCGGGCCGGCTGACGGCCCACCTGCCCCCGGCCACGCGGGTGCTCATGCTCAAGGCCGACGGCTCGGTGCTCATCCACTCCGACGGCGGCTCCTACAAGCCGCTGAACTGGATGTCGCCCCCCTGCACGGTGCGCGAGGGCGTCAACGACGACGGCGTCGCCGAGTGGGTGGTCACCGCGAAGGCCACCTCGCAGGGAGAGCCCGACACCCTGCGCATCCTCCTCGAGGAGGTCCTCCACGACTCCACCCACGACCTGGGCATCGACCCCGGCCTGCGCAAGGACGGCGTCGAGAAGCACCTGCAGGAGCTGCTCGCCGAGCACCCCGCCACGCTCGCCGACGGCCTCACGCTGGTGCGCCGCGAGTTCCCGACCGCCATCGGCCCCGTCGACCTGATGTGCCGCGACGCCGCCGGTGTCTCGGTCGCGGTCGAGATCAAGCGCCGCGGCGAGATCGACGGCGTCGAGCAGCTGACCCGCTACCTCGAGCTGCTCAACCGCGACCCGGCCCTGACCCGCAAGGGCCCGGTGCAGGGCATCTTCGCCGCCCAGGCGATCAGGCCGCAGGCCCGCACCCTGGCCGAGGACCGCGGCATCACCTGCGCCGTCGTCGACTACGACGCGCTGCGCGGCATGGACGACCCCACCGACCGGCTGTTCTGAGCCGGTTCTCCACAGCTGCGCTGGCGGGGCTGGCGGGGCTGGCGGCCGGTCCGTGGCCCGCCTACCGTGGTCGCCATGACCGGTGAGCAGGGCCTCGCGCGCCGCACGACGCGGCTGGAGAACGACGTCGAGGCGATCTACGACCTCCTCACCGACGTCCGCACCGCCCTGGACGTCCACACGGCGCGTCTCGACGCGATCGACACCACCCTGGACTCCCACACCGCGACCCTCGACGCGCACACCGCCACCCTCGACGCGCACACCGCCACCCTCGATGCCCACACCGCGCGCTTCGACACGATCGACACCACCCTCGCCGAGGTGCTGCGCCGCCTCCCCGACCCGTCCTGACCCCAGCCCCGGTCGGGCTCCGCACTAGGGTGCCGGCCGTGCGCCTCTTCCACATCGCCACCCGCGCGGACTGGGAGGCCGCGCGCCGCAGCGGGCGGTACACGACCTCCACCTACGGGGTGACGCTGGCGGAGGAGGGGTTCATCCACGCCAGCCGCGCCGACCAGTGGCAGGGCGTGCGCGAGCGCTTCTACGCCGAGGTCACCGAGCCGCTGGTGCTGCTGGTCATCGACGGCGACCGGCTCGACGTGCCCGTCGTCGAGGAGGCACCACCCGGCGCCGGACCCGGGGCCGAGACCTTCCCGCACCTCTACGGCGCGCTCGACCCCGCAGCGGTCGTGCAGGTGCTGCCGCTGGAGGGGGCCGGCTCGCACGCACGCGGCGGCCCGGGGCCGGGCCGGTCGTTCAGCAGCCTCTTCCTCGAGGAGCTCTTCCACCGGCTGGCGCTCGCCGGGATCGTGCTGGTGCTCGCCGCCCTCGGTGCGGTGCTCGGTGCCGCGGTGGCCGGTGACGTCGGGCTGCTGGCCGGGACGGCGATCGGCGTCGTCGCAGCGCTGCCGCCGGCGCTGTGGGTGCGCCGCCGGCACTCGCCCGACTGATCCGCGCCGCACGGGGCCTGGTCAGGCCGGCGGCCCCACGAGGGCCGCGACCTCCTCGGCACACCCCCAGCTGAGCGTGACGCCGGCGCCCCCGTGCCCGTAGCAGTGCACGACGGCGCCCTCGCGCTCCAGGCGCACCTGCGGGCGGGCCGGCCGCAGCCCGACCTTGTGGCGCAGCACGCGGGCGGTGCGCACCTGCGGCACCAGGTTCGCGGCCCGGTCCAGGATCGACTGCGCGGCCTCGGGCGAGGGTGTGCGGCTCCAGTCGCCCGGCTCCTCGGTGCCACCCACCACGACCTCGTGCTCGCGGGGCACGACGTAGGTGGGACCGCTGCCGTCGAGCCACCACCGGTCGAGGCCCCACTGCTCGAGCACGACCACCTGGCCCCGCACCGGTGTGGTGGTGGGGTCGTGCGCCAGCAGCCGCGAGCCGATGCCCGAGCAGTCCACGACGACGTCGTCGGGCCCGGTGGACTGCGGCAGCGCGGCCAGGTTGAGGCGCGTGAGGCTGCCGCCCAGCTCGTGCAGGCGCGCGGTGAGCCAGGTCAGGTACACGGGCATGTCGACGACGGGCGCGGCGAAGCTCCAGCCGTCGCGGTAGGGGCCGGGCAGCACCAACGGGGCCACGCGCTGCAGGTCGGGCACTGCCCCGCGCCACCAGGGGTCGGGCGTGCGGGTGTGGTGCACCTCGGTGCCCGGCAGGAGTCGCACCCCGGAGCCGGGCTGCCCGGCAAGCCGGCCGAACGCGTCGTAGGAGCAGGCCGCCCACGTCGTCACCCGCGCGCGCGGCAGCACCAGGTAGGGGTACCAGAGGGCGGCCGCCACCACCGAGGTGGTCTCGCGCGGCAGGTCGCGCGCCAGCACGTCGACGCGGTGCCCCTCCTCGAGCAGCCGCACCGCACAGGTGAGGCCGACGACGCCGGCCCCCACCACGACGACTCGGCGCGCGGCCCCTCCCCCCGAGCCCATGCGCCCCACCAGCCCGGCCTCAGCCGGCCGTCGCGCCCGCGGCCCGCGGCGCCGTCGGGTCGGCGCCCTCACCGCCGGACTCGCGGGCCACGTACTCCTCGATGTCCTCGACGTCGTCGGCGTTGCGGGTCACGACGGCCAGCAGGTCGGTCATGGTGGCGACCTCCTCGACCTGCTCCTTGATGAACCACTGCATGAACTGCTCGGAGGCGAAGTCGAACTCCTCGCGTGCGGTGCGCAGCAGCCCGTTGATCTGCTCGGTGACCCGCTTCTCCTGCTGCAGGGCCAGCGCGACCGGCGAGACGACGTCGTCGAAGGCCGGGACCGGTGCCTCGACGCCGGGGACGACGACGTCGGCGTCGGTGTCGAGCAGGTACTGGACCATCATCATCGCGTGGGTGCGCTCCTCCATCGCCTGGGCGTAGAAGAAGGCCGCCATGCGCGGCATGGTGAGCGCGTCGTAGTGCACGGCGATGGCCAGGTACTGGTTGTGGGCGGCGAGCTCGTTGCCGATCTGGGCGTTGAGCTGCTCGGCGAACCTCGGTGCGGGCATGGCCCTACCTTTCCACGGACCGGCGCCCGACCGCTCGCGGAGAGCCCGGGCGGACTCAGGCGGCCTTGGCCAGCTTCTTCTTGGAGACCTTCTTGCCGTCCTCGCGCACGAGCACACGGCGCTTGACGGTGTAGCCCTCGGGGAGGGTGCCCTCCTTGAGCATGCGCAGGGGGCAGCGGCTGCACTTCTTCTTGGAGACGCAGCACTTGGTCTTCGGCAGCTTCGCCACCGTGCCCTTGCCGGTCTTCTTCTTGCTCTTGCCCACGAGGGCGACGCTAGCACGCGGGTTAGGTCAGGCTCACCAAACCGTGACCCAGTTCTCGTCGTCCGGACGCCGGCACCCGGCAGCCCGGGCTACTCAAGCGTCGAGGTCGTGCGCGCGGCGGATCTGCTCGACGATGCCGTCCATGATCTCGGTGAGCCCGAAGTCCTTCGGCGTGTAGACCGCCGCGACGCCCGACTCGATCAGCCGGCGACCGTCGGAGTCGGGGATGATGCCGCCCACGATCAGCGGCACGTCGTCCAGGCCCGCCTCGCGCAGGCCCTCGAGCACCGCCGGCACCAGCTCCATGTGCGAGCCGGAGAGGATCGAGAGGCCGACGCAGTGCACGTCCTCGGCCACGGCGGCCGAGACGATCTGCTCCGGCGTCAGGCGGATGCCCTGGTAGATGACCTCGAAGCCGGCGTCGCGGGCGCGCACGGCCACCTGCTCGGCGCCGTTGGAGTGACCGTCGAGCCCGGGCTTGCCGACCAGCAGCCGCAGCCGTCCGCCCAGCTCCTCGCCGGTGCGCTGCACCTTCTCGCGCACGGCGGTCAGCTCCGCGCCGGCCTCGGCCACGCCGACGGCGCCACCGACGCCGGTGGGGGCGCGGAACTCGCCAAAGACCTCGCGCAGGGTGGCGGCCCACTCCCCCGTCGTCGCGCCGGCGCGGACGGCGTCCAGCGTGGCCCCCATCAGGTTCTCGTCGGTCTTGGCGGCGGTCGCGAGCGCCTCGAGCGCGGCGCGCACCTGCTCGTCGTCACGCTGGGCCTTCCAGGCCTCCATGGACGCGAGGGCGGCGGCCTCGGCCTGCGGGTCGGCCACCATGATCGCGTCGTCGAGGTTGGCGGTCAGCGGCGAGGGCTCGGTGGTCTCGTAGCGGTTGACGCCGACGATGATCTCCTCGCCGGACTCGATGCGACCGCGCCGGGCGGCGTGGGCGCTCACCAGGGCCTGCTTCATGTAGCCGGACTCGACGGCGGCGATGGCGCCGCCCAGCGCCTGCACGCGGTCCATCTCGGCCTTCGCGCTGGCGACCAGCTCGGCGACCTTGGCCTCGATCACGTGGCTGCCGTCGAAGATGTCCTCGTACTCGAGCAGGTCGGACTCGAAGGCGAGCACCTGCTGCAGGCGCAGCGACCACTGCTGGTCCCAGGGGCGCGGCAGGCCGAGCGCCTCGTTCCAGGCCGGCAGCTGCAGCGCCCGCGCACGGGCGTTCTTCGACAGCGTGACGCCGAGCATCTCCAGCACGATGCGCTGCACGTTGTTCTCGGGCTGGGCCTCGGTCAGGCCGAGCGAGTTGACCTGGACGCCGTAGCGGAAGCGGCGCATCTTCGGGTCCTCGACGCCGTAGCGCTCGCGGGTGATCTCGTCCCACAGCTGCACGAACGCGCGCATCTTGCAGGTCTCCTCGACGAACCGCACTCCGGCGTTGACGAAGAACGACATCCGACCGACGACCTGCGGGAAGTCCTCCTCCGCGACCTGGCCGGAGGCCTTGACCTGGTCGAGGACGGCGATCGCGGTGCACAGCGCGTAGGCCAGCTCCTGGGTCGGCGTCGCCCCGGCCTCCTGCAGGTGGTAGCTGCAGATGTTGATCGGGTTCCACTTCGGGATCTGGTGGACGGTGTAGGCGATCATGTCGGCGATCAGCCGCAGCGAGTGCTCGGGCGGGAACACGTAGGTGCCCCGCGAGAGGTACTCCTTGATGATGTCGTTCTGGGTGGTGCCGGCCAGACGGGCGGCGACCTCCTCGGGCGAGAGGTCGGGGTTCTGCTCCTCGGCGGCCACCTGGTACATCGCGAGCATCCACATCGCGACGGCGTTGATCGTCATCGAGGTGTTCATCTCGGTGAGCGGGATCTGGTCGAAGAGCTTGCGCATCTCGCCCAGGTGCGGCACCGGCACGCCCACCTTGCCGACCTCGCCGCGCGACATCACCGAGTCGGGGTCGTAGCCGGTCTGGGTGGGCAGGTCGAAGGCCACCGAGAGACCCGTCTGGCCCTTGGCGAGGTTGCCGCGGTACAGCGCGTTCGAGGCCTCGGCCGTGGAGTGGCCGGCGTAGGTGCGCATCACCCACGGGCGGTCCTTCTGCGGCCGCTCGGGCACGGCGGTCTCGCTGACGGGTGCCGGGGTGTCCTGCTCGCTCATGAGCAGAGGGTAGGACGAGCGCTACCGCTTGGTAACCGCTTCACCGTGTGGGATATCGGACACGTCCAGCAGCGCGACGGCGGCCGTGCCGAGGCCGAGCAGCGCGCAGCCCACGACCCCGACGGGCGAGAAGATGTGGTCCACGTGCACCAGCCACGCACCGACCACCAGCACCAGACCCGCCCCCGCGGCGGGCAGCCGGCGTCGTCGCAGCAGGTCGACGACCAGGAGGGCAGTGGTCGCGAGCAGCGCCCACGAGCCGACCTCCCCGACGGGGGTGCCGAGCCGGAACAGCAGGCTGACCTCCTCCGGCCGCTCGACGCCGGGGCCGAGCTCGTGGGTCACCCAGCCGGCAGCCATCCCGCTGATCACGTCGAGGGCGGTGTAGAAGGTGGCGTACACGTAGGCGCCCACGCGCACGGCCCAGGCCAGCGGGTCGCGACGACCGCGCACCAGCACCATCAGCGCCACACCCACCAGGGGGAAGACCAGCAGCCCCGGCACGTGCAGCGAGAACCAGCGCCACGACGTCTCGTAGCTGAGGCTGTGCGGGTGGAACAGCCCGGCGCCGGCGAGCGCCAGGCCGGGCAGCGCCACCAGGACGGCGAGCCGGATGCGCGCGGTGCGGTCGGTCATCGCTCCAGCGTGCCAGGTGCCCCCGCGCGCCGGCTGGGCCAGGCGCGGTCAGGAGGCGCTCAGGCGGGGACGGGTGCTGCGCGCTCGAGGTGCACGACCCGGATCAGGTGGCTGCGGTGCAGCAGCCGCCGCACGGCCCCGTTGCACCCGCGCAGCTGCAGGCGACGACCCGGCCGGCCCGAGCGCGCGGCCTGCCGGGTGGCGACGGCGAGCACGCGCAGCGCGGTGAGGTCGACGCTGTCGACGTCGGTGAGGTCGACGACGAGGTCGTCGTCGCCGGTCTCGAGCAGCTCGTAGACGACGGCGCGCACGCGGTCGGTCGAGCGTGCGTCGAAGTCACCTCGGAGCACCAGGTGACGTCCGTCGGTCAGAATCTGCATGGGGGGCCTCCCGAGTCGTCGACTCTCCTCTACCCACCTAGACGCGCCGGAACCCTCCCAGGTTGCGCCGGTTCCGCAGGAATCTGGGAGAGGTCGCACGCAGCGTCTTGCGAGCAGGGGCAGGCTGGTGGGCATGACCACTGATCGACGCACTCTCGGAAGCGACTCCACCACCTCCTCCGCGCTCGAGGTCTCCGCCCTCGGGCTGGGGTGCATGGGGATGTCGGAGTTCTACGGCACGCGCGACGAGGACGAGGCGGTGCAGACCCTGCACCGCGCCCTCGACCTCGGCGTCACGTTCCTCGACACCGCGGACATGTACGGCCCCTTCACCAACGAGCAGCTCGTCGGCCGCGCGATCGCCGACCGGCGCGACGAGGTGCAGCTGGCCACCAAGTTCGGCAACGAGCGCCTCCCCGACGGCACCAGGCTCGGCATCAACGGCAAGCCGGAGTACGTGCGCTCGGCCTGCGACGCCTCGCTGCAGCGCCTCGGGGTCGACCACATCGACCTCTACTACCAGCACCGGGTCGACCCCACGGTCCCGATCGAGGAGACCGTGGGCGCCATGGCCGAGCTGGTGCAGGCCGGCAAGGTGCGTCACCTCGGGCTCTCGGAGGCCTCGGCGGCGACCATCCGTCGCGCCGCCGCGACCGCGCCCATCACGGCGCTGCAGTCGGAGTACTCGCTGTTCACCCGGCACCTGGAGGACGAGATCCTGCCGGTGCTGCGCGAGCTCGGCATCGGGCTGGTCCCCTACTCGCCGCTCGGGCGCGGTCTCCTGACCGGCGCCATCACCAGCGAGGAGCAGCTGGCCGAGGGCGACTCACGGCGTACCGCCTACTTCCCGCGCTTCCAGGGCGAGGCGCTCGAGGCCAACCTGCAGCTGGTGGCCGCGGTCCGCACCGTGGCCGAGCGGCTCGGCTGCACCCCGGGCCAGCTCGCGCTGGCATGGGTGCTCGCCCAGGCCGACGCCGGGCGCCCGGCCGAGGGACTCGGCGTCGCACCGATCCCGGGCACCAAGCGGGTGCGCTACCTGGAGGAGAACGTCGGCGCGCTGCAGGTCCAGCTCGGCGAGGAGGACCTCGCCCAGCTCGAGCGCGCGGTTCCCCGCGACGCCGTCCGGGGTGACCGGTACGGCGACCTCACCTCGATCGACGGCGACGAGTGAGCCGAGAGCACTGATCCGGCCGGCCCGGGGCCCCGCCCCGGGCCGGCTGCTGGCGTCGGGGGTCAGTAGCCCGTCTCCTCGCGGATGGTGTCGCGGATGATCTGCTCCTCGTCGGGCAGGCGGCGCACCGAGAGCGACGCGGACGGCAACGGCGAGTCGGCCACCTGCCGCAGCCCGCGCTCGCCGTCACGCAGCTCGTAGCTGCGGCGCGTGAACACCTCCGCGCCGGGCGTCGTCACCTCGCGGACGCACCGGAAGTCGGCGCGCAGCGACGCGGGGGTGATCGTGGTGCGCACGTAGCCGCGCAGGTTGGTCCAGAACCGCAGGTTGGGGTTCCACGCCGCCCAGGGGTGCGTGCCCGTGGGCTCGTCGTAGCCGTTCCCGCCGGAGGTGATCGAGCTGGTGACCAGCTCCGAGCCGAGCACGCGGGAGTCGCCGTCCGCCCAGTCGGCCAGCACCTCGGAGGCCCAGTGCGCGTGCACGTCGCCGGTGAGCACCACCGGGTTGCGCACGCGGCCCGACTCCCAGGACTCCACGACGCGCCTCCGCGTGGCGGCGTAGCCGTCCCAGGCGTCCATGGAGACGGTGGTGGCTGCACCCGGGTCGTTGTCGCGGCGGCCGAAGAACACCTGCTGACCCAGCAGGTCCCAGCGCGCGCGGGACCGCGCGAACCCGTCCGCGAGCCAGCGCTCCTGCTCGGCGCCCAGCAGCGAGCGGGAGGGGTCGTCGGCGTCGGGGCAGCTCTTGAAGCCGTCGCCGCAGGCCTGGTCGGAGCGGTGCTGCCGGGTGTCGAGCATGTGGAACGTGGCCAGGCTCCCCCACTGCACGCGGCGGTAGAGCTGCAGGTCGGGCCCGCGCGGCACCGAGGTGGCTCGCAGCGGCATGTTCTCGTAGTAGGCGCGGTAGGCCGCGGCCCGGCGGTCGAGGAAGCCCGGCGTCTCGGCCACCCGCTCCGGCACGTCGTCGGCGTAGTTGTTGTCGACCTCGTGGTCGTCCCACACCACCAGCCAGGGCGCGGCCGCCTGGGCCGCCTGCAGGTCCGGGTCGGTGCGGTACTGGGCCAGGCGCTGGCGGTAGTTCGCCAACGTGACCGTCTCGGGGCCCACGTGCGGCCGGCCGATGGCGTTCGCTGCGGCGGCCTGCTCGTACTGGAAGTCGCCCAGGTGCAGCACCAGGTCCGGCCGCTCCTCCGCCAGGTGGCGGTAGGCGGTGAAGTAGCCCGCCGGATAGTTGGAGCAGGAGGCGAAGGCCATCGAGAGGCTCGCTGGGCGCTGGTCGGGGCGCGGCGTCGTCAGGGCGCGACCGGTCGGGGAGACCCAGCGCTGCACCGCGAACCGGTAGAAGTACTCACGGCCCGGCTCGAGGTGCCTCAGGGTCACGTGGACGGCGTGCGCCGACTCCGGACCGGCGTGGGCGGTGCCGCGCGCCACGACGCGCCGGAAGCGCTCGTCGCGTGCCACCTCCCAGCGCACGGGCACCCGCACCGAGGGCATGCCACCCAGACCGTCGTCGGCCAGCGGGTCGGTGGCCAGGCGGGTCCAGACGACGAAGCCGTCGGGCGCCGGGTCGCCCGAGGCCACACCGAGGGTGAAGGGGCTGCGCGGCAAGCGGGCCGCCGCGTGACGACGCAGGTCGCGCCGCACGGGCGCTGCGGCGTGCGTGGGGTGGGTGCCGGCGAGGGCGCCTGCGACCAGGCCCCCGGCCCCGGCAGCGGACAGAAGTGCTCTCCGAGATGTCTGCATGAGCCCGAGTCGACGGGCGGTCGGCGTCCTGCGGGCGAGACGCCGGCAAGCACCCGGCGACGCGCAGGTGACGATCGGTGGTCGGCGGGTGGTCGCTACCCTCGCGTCATGGTCAACCTCACCAGGATCTACACGCGCACCGGCGACGGCGGCGAGACCCGACTGGGCGACATGAGCCTGACGAGCAAGAACGACCTGCGGCTGGCCGCCTACGCCGACGTCGACGAGGCCAACGCGCACCTCGGCGTCGCCGTCGCCACGGGCGGGCTGGACGACGACGTCGTCGCGGTGCTCACGCACGTGCAGAACGACCTCTTCGACGTCGGCGCCGACTTCTGCACCCCGGTGGTGGCCGACCCCGAGTACCCGCCGCTGCGCATCGAGCAGGAGTACGTGGACCGGCTCGAGGGCTGGTGCGACCAGTACAACGCCGACCTGCCGGCGCTGCGCTCCTTCATCCTCAACGGCGGCACCGCCGGCGCCGCCCACCTGCACGTGGCGCGCACCGTGGTTCGCCGCGCCGAGCGCTCCGCCTGGGCCGCGTGGGAGGTGCACGCCGAGACGATGAACAAGCTCGCGATCACCTACCTCAACCGGCTCTCGGACCTCGTCTTCATCCTCGCCCGCCACGCCAACCGCGAGGCCGGCGACGTGCTGTGGCTCCCCGGCGGCGAGCGCGGCGACACGCCGGCCTGACCTCCTCGGTCCCGTCACCGACGCCGCACCTGTCCCTCGTGTCGCGAGGATTCACATGCGTCACGAGGTTGTCCACAGCCCGGCCGGAGAGGCTTCACCCGACGCGGCGTCGCAGGTAGATTCCGAGACCTCTCGGGAAGGACCTGATCGTGAAGCCTGCTGCTCGCCGCCGCCTGGCCACCGTGGCCACGCTCGCTGTCGTCACCCTCGTCGGAGGTTGCTCCGACGAGCCGGAGCCGAGGTTCGCGGAGCCGAGTGAGTCGGTAACGAGCAGTGACGCGCCCACAACGGCAGACTCCAACGTTCCAGCGCGCGCCGGCGAGAGCGAGTTCATCGAGAACTACTTCGCGCTGATGTCTACTTCATTTGCCACTGGCGATCCTCAGAGTTGGTTGGATCAGTCGGGAAACTCATGCCAGAACTGCAGGACCATTGCTGACAATGTGCGTGCGGCTTATGCAGATGGAGGGCGTGTTGAGGGAGCGGAATACGTGGTTGAAAATGCCACCTTCATTGAGAACTCGCCTATCGGAGCAGTTTGGCGTGTCGATATCAGATCCGCTCAGCAGCGTTGGCTGGACAGTAGCGGGGCAGTGACGAAAATCGTCGAGGCCGGTGAGCTCACTTATGAGATCGCTGTCCAAAGAGACGCTCAGGCTGGCCTAGTTGCCGAGGGTCTGCGAATCCCGTGAGTTCCGGCTTCGCGCGCGCTTTGCTGCTTCTTCTGATCGCTACGCCGGCGCTGGCCATGGCAAAGGATCCAATCGTGGTCGCACCGGGCGATGGCGACTTCAACGTCGGCGTGAACGACCAGTTCACAGGCGACACGCAGTCAGAGACTGACACTGGCGATACCTCGTCCACTCCGATCGTCGACCTGGGTGATGACATCAGGGACGCGTTCTGCGGTGGGACCAACTACTCCGCGGGCTGCGATCCCGAGCCGGTCGAGGAGACCCCGGTGGCGCCGGTGCTCACGCCCGGCATGATCACGCAGGCGTTCCAGCGGGTGCCGCTGCCGGCGACCCCCCTGGTGATCGAGCCGGTCGACGGGGTCACGCTGGTCAACCTGGCCACCAACTTCCACACCCCCGCCGAGCCGCTGTCGCGGACGGTGACGCTGCTCGGGCGGCGCATCGACCTGGCGATCACCCCGTTCCGCTGGACCTGGAGCTTCGGGGACGGGAGCACGGTCACCACCGACACCCCCGGCGCGCCCTACCCCCGCCTGGAGGTCACCCACACCTACGAGCGCGCGCAGCAGGTCCGCCCGACCGTGGCCACCACCTACACCGCCACCTACCGCGTCGACGGCGGCCCCGCCCAGCCGGTGCCGGGCAGCGTGACCATCGCCAGTCCCCCGGCCGCGCTGGAGGTCACCACCGCCACCACGAGGCTCGCCGACCCCACCCGGTGACTGTCTCGATCACCGGTGACGGAGGGTCAGACGAAGACGAGGTCGTCAGGTGGTTCGGCTTCCCAGTCCTCGGGCGGTGGTGGCTTGGGCCACTGGGGTTCGTGGGTGCCAGGTGGTCGCGGACGATGGTCATCCCGGTCTGGAACTCCCACTCGTACGCCCCCGGCCCGATGCGTCGGTAGGTGACGGCGCCGTGGGTCTTGAACCGTTGATGGCGCCGGCAGAGCGGGGCGAGGTTGCAAGTGCAGGTCGCGCCGCCCTGCTCGAACGGCTGGATGTGGTCGCAGTCGCAGCGATCGGCCGGCCGTTTGCAGTGCGGGTACACGCAGCGCGGGTCGGTCCACCGGGTGCGCTGCTTGATCCGGTCGGGGACCTCGTACTGCTCCACGTGCACCGCACCGTTGAGGTCGATCACGGGCCGGACGGTGATCCTGCCGGCGGTGCCACACCACTCGCGGATCACCTCCGCGCTCACCGGGGTCTGGGTGCTCTCCAGGCGGCCGACCATGAACCCGGCGGCGGTGGACTCGTCGGAGAGGTGCACGACCAGGTCGACGCCTCGGCCGTGGCTCACAGACTTCGAGTCCTGGATCTCGCCGGTCTCGAGGTCCAGGGAGAGCTGGTTGCGGGCGAGCTCGCCGACGGCGGCGGCACGGCGGACGTCCAACGAGTCCTCGCACCCGGCCTTGCCCAGCGCGCGGGCGGTGTGCCGGATCGCTGCCTCGAGGTCGGCAGCGTCGGCGGCGTCCAGGCAGCCGGAGACCGGCGCGGTGCCTGCCAGCGACTCCAGGGTGCCGGCTGTGTCGGGGGTGCGGCGGGACTCGCCGATGTCGAAGAACCGCCGCTCCCGCTTGTCCTTCTCAGCCTCCGCTGCGGCGGCGGGGTCGAACCGCGCCTGGGTCTCGGCGACCAACCGCTCCATCTGGCGCTTGCCGATCTTGCCGGCGACGGCCTCGACCTGCCGGTCCACGTGGTCGGCGGCCTCCGCGCTCAACGGCTGGGTGAGGTCGGCGAGCTCGAAGGCCTTCCAGACCGGGAGCTGTAGCTCCTCGACCCGCCGGTAGAGCCGCGGGAGTCGGTACTTCAGCTCCAGCACCCGCCCCACCAGCGTCAACCCAGCATCCGTGCCCATGCTCAGCGTGCTCGCGAGCTCCATCACCGCGAACTCACTGACGACCGGTGCGCCCGGCCCGGCAACCGAGAGCCAGCGGTCGCAGAACCCCTGGTCGCCCAGCGCTGCCTCGAGCTCGGCGACCTCCTCGTCGCTCATCACGGCGTCGGGGTCGGGCTCGCCATCGAGGTGGTCGGCGTCCAACCGGTTGACCTTGGCCCACTCCACGATCATCCGAAGCTCGTCCACCTCCGAACGCATCCGGTTGCTCCTCGCCGAGCGCACCATCCGCAACGCTTCCTCACGCTCACCACGCTCGCGCTCCTCGCGCGCGAAGACCTCGGCGAGGTCGGGAGCCGTGGTGGTCATGGGTCTACCCAAGCACTCACCACCGACATGGAAGACCCGTGATCAGGGGTTATCTACCGGGCTGAGAGCAACAAACTAGTAACAGTTTTCTTCAACCAAAGTGCGGTGGTCGGGGTCGGCGGTCGAGTGCGGGGGTCTCGGTACGCGGGTCCTCACGAGATGCCGTGCACATCCATCAGGTCGAGCACCGCGTCGGCGGCGGGGCGCGGTGTGCCGCCGACCCAGACCCAGCGGCAGCCGAAGCTCTCCACACCGGCGGGCACCACGGTGCCGTCGGAGTACCCGAGCAGCAGCAGGTGGTCCGGGCCGGCGTCCCTCGTGCACATGGTCACCGCAGGGTCCTGGGGGTCAGTGGCGTTGACGGCCGCGACCAACTCGGCCGCCGTGCCCGCCTCGACGGCCGCCTCCTCACCGCTGCCCTCCCCCGGGGGCTGCGGAACCAGCTGGAGGGGACCGGGGCACAGCCGGGCGGACACCGGGTCGGCTGGCAGCTCGGTCTCCTGACCCGTCTCGGGGTCCCGGGGGTCGGGCGCACCGGGCAGCACGCCGTCGGGCGGGCAGGTCAGGTCCGGCGCCGCCTCCGACGAGCGGTCCACACCGGTCGCGGGCACCGTCTCCTCACCCTGCTCCCCCATCAGACCCCAGCCGACGACGGCGCCGACCACCACGGCCGCGACCGCGAGCCCGCCGGCCGCCACCAGCCGGGTCCGCGCCGCGCGACGACGTCGGTGCACGGCGGCCAGTCGGTCGACTGCGGCCACGTCGGGAGCGGGCGCGCCGCCGGCCAGGGCGTCGCGCAGCGGGTCGGGGGTGTCGTCACTCATCGTCGTCCTCCAGGTCGCTCGGGTGGTGCAGCAGGCCGGAGGCACGCAGGGTGCGCAGCGCCCGGGAGGCCTGGCTCTTGACCGTGCCGACGGTGACGCCGAGGGTCTCCGCGGTCTGCTGCTCGGTGAGGTCCTCCAGATAGCGCAGCACCAGCACGGCCCGCTGGCCGGCCGGCAGCGACCGGAGCGCCGTCACCAGGTCGCGCTGCAGGTCGAGGTCGGCGCCGGAGGTTGCCGCCTCCGGGAGCCGTTCCGTCGGTCGCTCCCCCCGCCAGCGACGACGCCACCACGAGGACTGCGTCGTCACCATGACCCGTCGGACGTAGGCCTCGAAGCCGCCGGGGCCCACCCGCCGCCAGGCGCGGTAGCTCTTGGCCAGCGCCGTCTGCACCAGGTCCTCGGCCAGGTGGGCGTCGCCCGTCAGCCACCACGCGGTGCGCCACAGCGCGTCGCCGCGGGCCACGACGAACGCGTCGAACCCGTCGTCGGCACGGTCGCCCGCCCCGTCCGTCCTGTCCTGCTGCACCAGCACTCCGTCCGTCGCCACCGCGGCACCTCCTCACCCGTGGAAAGGGGGTGGCCCCGGCAGAAGGTTGTCAGCCCCGGGCGGTGACCTGCGGGCCGTCCTGCTCCGAGATCGCCCGCGGCGGGCGCGCGGCCAGCACCGCCACCGCCGCCGGCACCAGCAGGACGGCGACGGCGAGCAGCGCGCGCAGGGTGCCGACGGCGTCGCCCAGCCACCCCAGCAGCGGCGGACCGGCCAGGAAGGCCGCATAGCCGATCGTGGCGACGACCGAGACCCGGGCCTCTGCCCGCGCAGGGTCGTCGGAGGCGGCGCTCATGCCGACCGGGAACCCCAGGGAGGCGCCCAGGCCCCACAGCAGGACTCCCACGCCCACCAGCACCACCCCCTGGCCCAGCACCACCAGCAGCAGACCGACCAGCGCCAGGGCGGTCGTCGCCCACAGGGTCCGCGGGCGCCCCCACCGGTCCAGCGCCCACGGTCCGACCAGCCGCCCCACCGTCATGGCCGTCACGAACAGGGCGTACCCGGCCACGCCCACCCAGTGCTCGACGTCGTGCCCGTCGATGAGCGCCACCGTGAGCCAGTCGTTGGCGGATCCCTCGGTGACGGCGAAGGCCAGCACCATCACGCCGATCGCGAGCGTGCGCGGCTCGAGCCAGGCCGACCCGGCACTCCCGCTCCCGCTCTCGTTGAATGACGCCGACCCGGCCGACGCGCGCGCCGGGAGGAACCGCGCCGCCGACCACCAGGTCACCGCCAGCACCAGCGGCGAGACGACGGCGAGGTGCAGCGCCGGGCCGACGTCACCGGCGGTGACCAGCACGGCGAGGCCGGCCCCACCCACGGTGCCGAGGCTGAAGGCGGCATGGAAGCGCGCCATGATCGAGCGGCGCAGCCGACGCTCCACCTCGGCGGCCTCGAGGTTCATGGCCACGTCCCAGGCACCGATGCCGGCGCCGAGCAGCAGCAGCGCCACCGCGACGGCGACCACCGAGCCCCACACCTGGACACCCACACCGGCGGCGGTCGCGCCCACCGCGGCGACGACGGCACCCGCACGCACCACCGCGGTGCCGCCGAACCGCGAGACCAGCCGCCCGCTGAGCGGCAGGGCGGCCAGCGAGCCCACCGCCATGGCCAGCAGCAGGAGCCCGAGCGCGCCGTTGTCGAGCCCGAGGCTCGAGCGCACGTCGGGCACCCGCGAGATGAAGCTGGCGACGAGCAGCCCGTTGAGCGCGAAGACCACGGCCACGGCCTCGCGAGCGCCGTGTCGAGCCGTCACCGAGACCAGTCGGTGCCGGGAGGGCGGGCCTCCAGCCAGGACTGGAAGCCGGTCAACGAGCCACCGCTCATCGCCAGCTCGACCTCCCCGTCGTCGCTGCGGCAGCAGATCACCAGGTGGTCGGGGTAGAGCGAGGTCTGCTCCGCGCCCATGGGCTCACGACGGCCGTCATAGCTCAGCTGCTCGCGCTGCCAGACGCGCTTGGGTCGTGGGGAGAGGGAGAAGACCCGGTACCACTCGAGGATCTCGCCGGAGTAGCGGCCGACGCCGAGCACCCAGCCCCGGCCTGGCCGGTCGGTGCGCACGCGGTGGCTGAGCTCGAAGGTCCCGCCGTGGCGACCCAGCAGACGGCGACGGACGACCAGCGCGAGGCCGTAGAGGACGAGCAGGAGCAGGAGGCCGCCGGCGATGTCGACGATCCACTGCCACAGCGGCATCCTCGTCTACCTCCCTCACTGGTCCGCGCGCAGCCTATCGGTAGCGGGCGAGCGAGGTCCCGGTGGGCGGCCGGGGACGACGCAGGGCCCGGGGAGGTCTCCCCGGGCCCTGCGTGGTGGTGCGTGCGTGCCGGTCAGGCAGCCCGCTCGGCGGCCCGGATGCGGGCCTCCGCGCGGCGGATGCGCAGCTCGGCCTCGTCGCCGGTCGGGAGGCCACGGGCCTCCTCCAGCTCGGCACGCGCCTCGTCGATCTTGATCTCCTCGGCCAGCAGCGCACGCTCGCTGAGGATGGAGACGCGGTCGGCAGCCACGGAGAGGAAGCCACCGTCGACGGCGGCGACGATGACGTCGCCCTCCTCGCCGGTGATCTCCACGACCGCGTCGGTGAGCAGCGAGAGCAGCGGCGCGTGGCCCTTGAGCACGCCGAGGTCACCCTCGACGGTGCGCGCGATGACCATGGTCGCCGAGCCGGACCACACGGTCCGGTCGGCGGCCACCAGCTCGACCTGGAGCGCGTCGGCCATCAGAGGCTCTTCTGGATCTCGGACCACTTCTGCTCGACGTCGTCGAGACCGCCGCACATGAAGAAGGCCTGCTCGGCCACGTGGTCGTACTCGCCGTCGGCGATCTTGTTGAACGCCTCGATGGTGTCGCCCACCGAGACGGTCGAGCCCTCGATGCCGGTGAACTGCTTGGCCACGTAGGTGTTCTGCGAGAGGAACCGCTGGATGCGGCGGGCCCGGGAGACGATGACCTTGTCCTCCTCGGAGAGCTCGTCGACACCGAGGATCGCGATGATGTCCTGCAGCTCCTTGTTGCGCTGCAGGATCTGCTTGATCCGGATGGCGCAGTCGTAGTGCGCCTGCCCGATGTACTGGGCGTCGAGGATCCGCGACGTGGAGGTCAGCGGGTCCACAGCCGGGTAGATGCCGAGCGAGGCGATCTCGCGCGAGAGCTCGGTGGTGGCGTCGAGGTGCGCGAACGTGGTCGCCGGCGCGGGGTCGGTGTAGTCGTCCGCGGGCACGTAGATCGCCTGCATCGAGGTGATCGAGTTGCCTCGGGTCGAGGTGATGCGCTCCTGGAGCTGACCCATCTCGTCGGCCAGGTTGGGCTGGTAGCCCACCGCGGAGGGCATCCGGCCCAGCAGGGTCGAGACCTCGGAACCAGCCTGGGTGAACCGGAAGATGTTGTCGATGAAGAGCAGCACGTCCTGGTTCTGCACGTCGCGGAAGTACTCCGCCATCGTCAGCGCCGAGAGGGCCACGCGGAGCCGGGTGCCCGGCGGCTCGTCCATCTGGCCGAACACGAGGGCCGTCTGGCCGATGACGCCGGCCTCGGTCATCTCCTCGATGAGGTCGTTGCCCTCACGGGTGCGCTCACCCACGCCGGCGAACACCGACACACCGCCGTGGTCCTTGGCGACGCGGGCGATCATCTCCTGGATCAGCACCGTCTTGCCGACGCCGGCACCACCGAACAGACCGATTTTGCCGCCGTTGACGTAGGGCGTGAGCAGGTCGATGACCTTGATGCCGGTCTCGAACATCGTCGTCTTCGACTCCAGCTGGTCGAAGGCCGGGGCCTTGCGGTGGATGCCCCACCGCTCGTTGACCTCGTAGACCTCGCCCTCCTCGAGGTTGAGGACGTCACCCACGGCGTTGAACACGTGGCCCTTGGTGATGTCACCCACGGGCACCGAGATCGGGCCACCGGTGTCGGTCACGGTGGAGCCGCGCACCAAGCCGTCGGTCGACTGCATCGAGATGGCACGAACCATGCCGTCACCGATGTGCAGGGCGACCTCGAGGACCAGGGTCTTCGTCTCGCCGTCGAGCTCCAGGTCGACCTCGAGCTTGTTGTACATCTCTGGCATCGCGTCGGTGGGGAACTCGACGTCGACGACCGGGCCGGTCACCCGGGCCACGCGGCCCGTGCTGCCGGACGTCGTGTCCTTGGTCTCTTCAACAGTGGCAGTCATGTCTCTCTCACTCACTCCCGGCTGAGGCGTCGGCCAGCGCGTTGACGCCGCCGACGATCTCGCTGATTTCTTGGGTGATGCCGGCCTGGCGGGCCTGGTTGGCGATGCGGGTGTACTTCTTGATGAGCTCGTCGGCGTTGTCGGTGGCCGACTTCATCGCCTTCTGGCGCGCGGCCAGCTCGGAGGCCGCAGCCTGCAGCAGTGCGAAGAAGATCCGGCTCTGGACGTACTGCGGCAGCAGCCCGTCGAGGACCGCCTCCGCCGAGGGCTCGAACTCGTAGAGCGGCAGGACCTCGGACTTCTCCGGGGCCTCCTCGCCCTCGACGACCTCGAGGGGCAGCAAGCGCACCGCGGTCGGCTCCTGCAGCAGCATCGAGCGGAACCGGGTGTACACGACGTGGACCTCGTCGACGTCGCCCTCCTCATCCTGCTCCTTGAGGAACGTCTCGATCAACGCCGCACCCACCTCGGCCGCCACGTCGTAGGACGGCTGGTCGGAGGCACCGGTCCACGCCCGGACGATGGGGCGGTTGCGGAACTTGAAGTACGCCTCGCCCTTGCGTCCGGTGATGTAGTAGTCGATCTCCTTGCCCTCCTCGCGCAGGCGCTCGGCGAGGCGCTCGGCCTCCTTGAGCACGCTGGAGGAGTAGGCGCCCGCGAGACCGCGGTCGCTCGTCACGATCAGCACGGCGGCGCGCTGGGGATTCTCCTCCTCGCGGGTCAGCGGGTGGTCCACGTTGGAGAACGTCGCCACCGCCGAGACCGCCCGCGTCAGCTCCCGGGCGTACGGCGCGGCCGCCTGCGCCCGCTGCTGCGCCTTGATGATGCGGGACGCAGCGATGAGCTCCATGGCGCGCGTGATCTTCTTCATCGACTCCGTCGACCTGATCCGCGCGCGGTACTCACGCAGCGAGAGGGCCATGGGTCAGCCCCGCTTCTGCTTGACGATCTGCTCCTGCTCGAGCTCGTCGTCCTCGAGGGCCTCGGCGTCAGCCTCGTGCCCGGGCTTGATCGAGCCCCCCTCGGAGGTCTCGAACTGGTCGAGGAACGACGTGTAGGCATCGGCGACGGCGTTGTCGGTGTCGTCCTCGAACTTCAAGGACTCACGGATCGCCGACAGGATGCCCTCGTGCGAGCGGCGCAGGAAGTCGAGGAACTCGGCCTCGAAGCGCAGGACGTCATCGGTGGGGACGTTGTCGAGGCGGCCGGTCGTGCCGAGCCACAGCGAGACGGTCATCTCCTCGACCGGGTAGGGCGAGTAGGCCGGCTGGCGCAGCAGCGCCATCAGGCGCTGCCCACGGGCCAGCTGCTGGCGCGAGGCGGCGTCGAGGTCGGAGGCGAACATCGCGAACGCCTCCATGGCGCGGAACTGCGCCAGGTCGACCTTGAGCGAGCCGGTGACCGCCTTCATCGCCTTGGTCATCGCCGCGCCGCCCACCCGCGAGACCGAGACACCCACGTCGATGGCCGGGCGCTGGTTGGAGGCGAACAGGTCCGACTGCAGGAAGATCTGCCCGTCGGTGATCGAGATGACGTTGGTCGGGATGAACGCCGAGACGTCGTTGGCCTTGGTCTCGATGATGGGCAGTCCCGTCATCGAGCCCTTGCCCATGTCGTCGGAGAGCTTGGCGCAGCGCTCGAGCAGCCGACTGTGCAGGTAGAAGACGTCACCGGGGTAGGCCTCACGACCCGGCGGGCGGCGCAGCAGCAGCGACACCGCGCGGTAGGCCTCGGCCTGCTTGGTCAGGTCGTCGAAGACGATCAGGACGTGCTTGCCCTCGTACATCCAGTGCTGGCCGATGGCCGAGCCGGTGTAGGGGGCGAGGTACTTGAAGCCGGCGGAGTCGGAGGCGGGAGAGGCCACGATCGTGGTGTACTCCAGCGCGCCGGACTCCTCGAGGGCGCCGCGCACCGAGGCGATCGTGGAGCCCTTCTGGCCGATGGCGACGTAGATGCAGCGCACCTGCTTGTCGGGGTCACCGGTCTCCCAGTACTGCTTCTGGTTGATGATCGTGTCGATCGCCACCGTGGTCTTGCCGGTGGCGCGGTCACCGATGATCAGCTGGCGCTGGCCGCGACCGATCGGGGTCATCGAGTCGATCGCCTTGATGCCGGTGGCCAGCGGCTCGTGCACCGACTTGCGCTGCATCACCGACGGCGCCTGGGTCTCCAGGTTGCGACGCTCGGTGGTCTCGATGTCGCCGAGACCGTCGATCGGGTTGCCGAGCGGGTCGACGACGCGGCCGAGGTAGGCGTCGCCGACGGGCACCGAGAGCACCTCGCCGGTGCGCTTGACCGGCTGGCCCTCCTCGATCCCGTTGAAGTCACCGAGGACGACGGCACCGATCTCGCGGGTGTCGAGGTTGAGGGCCAGGCCGCGCGTGCCGTCCTCGAACTCGAGCAGCTCGTTGGCCATGCAGGAGGGCAGGCCGCTGATGCGGGCGATCCCGTCACCGGCCTCGGCGACGTGGCCGACCTCTTCCTTGCTGGCCGCGTCCGGCTTGTACTCCGCGACGTACTTCTGCAGCGCGTCGCGGATGTCGTCCGGACGGATGGAGAGCTCCGTCATTGTGGTGCCTTCTCTCTTCTGTCTTCGAGTGTCTGGGTGAGCGGGTGGTCAGCCGACGAGCCGACGTCGGGCGTCGTCGAGCCGGCTGGAGACCGTCCCGTCGATGACGTCGTCGCCGATCTCCACGCGGATCCCGCCGATGACCGACGGGTCGATGAGCAGGTTGATGTGGACCGGGTGGCCGTACTGCGCCTCCAGGGCGGAGCCCAGACGACGCACCTCGGCGTCGGGCAGGGGCCGCGCCACCCGGACGGTGGCGACACCCTGCGACTGCACGGACGCGACCACCTTCTGGTACTCGGTGAGCGCGGCGGTCACGGTGCGGTGGCTGCCCGCGAGGGACTGACCGGCCAGCGTGATCGTGGCGGGGAGTGCCCGGCCTCCCAGGAGGGAGTCGAGCAGCACCCGCTTGTCGGACGGGGACCGCACGGGGTCGGCCAGCGCGTCACGCAGCTCGGGGTTCTCCTTGACGGCCTGCGCGAACGCGAAGAGCTCGTCGGCCAGGCGACCGGTGTCGGTGCCCACCGACCGCACCACCGCGACCACCCCGAGGTGCTCGAGGGCGTCGGGCAGGTCACGGCCGACCGTCCAGCGGCGGGTCACCGCCGATCGGAGCACCGTGAGCGTCGCCTCGTCGACCTTGCCTCCGAAGACCTCGCCCACCAGGCCCGACTTGGCCTCCGACGGCAGCGAGGCGTCGGTGGCGAAGCGCCGCAGCGCACCCTCGGCCCGCAGCGTGTCGGCCACGGTGAACAGGTCACCGGCGACGTCGGCCGAACCGCGCGGGTCCATGGTCTCCAGCTCGCCGCTCAATGCGGCGACGGCGTCGGCGGAAGCACCTCGGAAGGCCATCAGTCCCCCTCAGTTCCGGCCCGGCGTACCGGACTCGAGGTCGGCCAGGAACCGCTCGACGACACGGCTCTGGCGCTCGTCGTCATCGAGGCTCTCGCCCACGATGCGACCGGCCAGCGTGGTGGCCAGGGTGCCCACCTCCGCCCGCAGGGAGGTGACCGCCTGCTGGCGCTCGGCCTCGATCTGCGTCTTGCCGTGCTCGACGATGCGCGTGGACTCGGCCTGGGCCTGCTCCCGCATCTCCGCCACGATCGCGGCACCCTGCTCGCGCGCCTCCTCGCGGATGCGCGCGGCCTCGTGCCGTGCGTCGGCGAGCTGCTTCTCCAGCTCGGCGAGCTTGGCGTCGGCCTCGGCCTGCTTGGTCTCGGCTGCGGCCAGGCCACCCTCGATTGCCGAGGTGCGCTCGGCGAAGGTCGCCTCGAAGTTCGGGACGACGTACTTCTTCACGGCGAAGAAGAGGATGCCGAACACGACGACCGAGAGGACGATCTCGATCGGGTGCGGGATGAGGGGGTTGAGCTCCTCGGCCGCCCGCACCACGGTGGGTGCGTTCAGTGCTTGCATGGCAGGTCCTTCCGGGTGCTGCGCGCCGGGTGGGTTAGAGGACGAACGCGAGGGCGATACCGATGATCGCGAGCGCCTCGGCGAGCGCGAAGCCCAGGATGGCGATCGACTGCAGGCGGCTCTGGGCCTCCGGCTGACGGGCGACGCCGCTGATGTAGGCGGCGAAGATCAGGCCGATGCCGACACCAGGGCCGATGGCGGCCAGGCCGTAACCGATCATGTTGAGGTTGCCGTCCACGGCGATTTCCTTTCGGTTGTTCCTACTTCGGTGGGTCCGGTTGACCCGAGTGGAGCAGGTGATGCGGATGGATCAGTGCTCGTCTGCCAGCGCGCCCTGGATGTACATGGCGTTCAGGAGGACGAAGACGTAGGCCTGCAGGAACTGGATCAGCAGCTCGAGGAACGCCACGGCGATGAACAGCAGCCAGGCGAGGATGCCGACCGGCGCGTAGGCGATCGAGAGGTGCAGCAGGATGTACTCGCCGCCGAGGGCGAAGAGGATCAGCAGCAGGTGGCCGGCGAACATGTTGGCGAACAGACGCAGCGCCAGGGTGACCGGCCGGACCAGGATGTTGGACATGAACTCCAGCGGCACGAGCAGCAGGAGCATGGGGCCCTTGATGCCCGACGGCACGCACTGGTTCTTGAGGTAGCCCACGAAGCCGTGCTTGTGGATGCCCACGGCGTTGTAGATGACCCAGCTCATGATGGCCAGGGAGTAGACCATGCCCGATCGCGAGAACGTCGGGAACTGGAAGCCCGGCACCGAGGCCATGAGGTTGTTGACCAGGATGAAGAAGAACAGCGCGAACAGATAGGGCACGAAGCGCTGGAAGTCGTGGCTGCCGATGATGTCGCGGCCCAGCGAGTTGCGCACGAAGCCGTAGGCCTCCTCGCCCACGAACTGCAGCTTGCCCGGCACCATGGCCCGCTTGCGCGAGGCGGCGTAGAAGACCACGAAGACCAGGATCGCGGCGACGACGATCTGCACCATCGGCTTGGTGATCCCGAGGATGTAGGCCTGTCCGAGGAACTCCCCCGTGCCGCTGCCGAACTCGAAGATCGGGGGCAGGTTGAAGTCCGCGGGTCCCGGGGGGGTGAATCCCTCGCCGTCGGCGGCGCTGATGATGAGGCTCACCTGGTCTCCTGGCTCGTCGCGTTCGTCATGACTGTGCGTGCTCTGCTGGTGCTCACGGTGCTGATCACGGTGCTGCTCACTGCTGTGCTGGCCTCGTGCTGCCGGGGGCATCGGGAGGAGGGGCGCTCGGCTCCTCCTCGACCATCCGGAAGCGCGCGAAGGTCTGGTAGAGCCCCAGCCCCGCCCCCAGCAGGATGCCGACGACCACCATGAACCCGGTCCCCCACCAGCGGTCGAGACCCCAGCCGATCGCTCCGTAGAGCAGGACGCCCGAGGTCAGGTACCCGAACGCCATCCAGGGGTCCCCGCGCGGTGTGTCGGGCTGGCTCATGGCGAACCGGACGATAGCAGTCGTGGCGCGTCATCACCGACCCGCCTCCGTGAGCTCGTAGACCGGGATGCGCTGGCGGGTGGTGGTCACGACCTGGGCCACCACCCACACGGCGGTGCCCGCGATGATCGTGGCCGCGAACCAGGTCCGGTCCAGCGGACCGTCGAGCACCCCGGAGTTCTGCAGCACCACGAACAGCAGCCCCATCAGCACCACCTGGAAGGTGTAGGTGAGCAGGGCGAACATCAGGGAGACAGCGGGCATCGTGCGCGAGACCCAGTGGACGCCGAAGGCGCCGACCACCAGCACGACCAGCACGAACGCGGTGCCCGCGAGTGCTCCGAGACCCGCCGACGAGCCGGACAGGACGAATCCCGCCGCGCTGACCAGCAGACCGCCGACCGCGGCCACCAGGGCTGCCCGCACCAGGGCGGACCACGCCCCACTGGGGGCGCCCGGGGGGCGTCGGGTCTGCTCGGTCGTCATCGTCGGCGGCCGTTCTGTGGGTGGTCGTCGGCGCTCGTGGTGCCGGTCGGGAGTCCGTCCGGCGCGCTCGTGAAAACTATCACAAAGTGTCGGCAGGCTCCGAATCCACCGTGTCGCCGACCAGCACCGGCTTGCGCAGCACGGGCAGCACGAAGGTCAGGGCGACCGTCACGAGCGTCATGACCCCGAGCGCCGTCCACATCCGCGGGCCCGTGTAGAGACTGGCCACCACGGTGCCGAAGGCGATCAGCGCCGCCCAGAGCCACATGATCAGCACCGCGCGGCGGTGGGAGTGCCCGATCTCGAGCAACCGGTGGTGCAGGTGCTGCTTGTCCGGCGCGAAGGGTGAGCGGCCTGCCCGGGTGCGCCTGAGCACCGCCAGCACCAGGTCGGCCATCGGGACGATCAGGATCAGGATCGGCAGGGCGATCGGCAGCAGCATCGGGACCAGGCTGGCCCGTGCCCCCGCCTCCCCCTGGGCCAGGTCGGGCAGGGCGAACTGGGTGGTGACGGTGATCGAGGTGGCCGAGAGCACCACCCCGATCAGCATCGAGCCCGAGTCGCCCATGAAGAGCCGGGCGGGGTGGAAGTTGTGCAGCAGGAAGCCCACGCACGCCCCGGCCAGCGCGGCCGAGAGCAGCGCCCCGGTGGTGGCCCGGGTGACCTGGTTGAGCACCGTGAGCTGGTAGCAGAAGAGGAAGAAGGAGAGCGCCCCGATGCCGATGACGCCGGCGGCCAGGCCGTCGAGCCCGTCGACGAAGTTCACCGCGTTCACGGTGGCCACGACCAGCAGCGCGGTGAGCAGCGCGCCCTGGGCGGGGTCGAGGGAGAACTGGTTGCCGTCCGGTGCGTAGAACCAGCGGAACTGGATGCCGCTGTAGACCAGCAGACCCACCGCGATCACCTGGCCGCCCAGCTTGGTGAGGGCGTCGAGGTCGAAGATGTCGTCGATCATCCCGACGCCGCACACCAGCGCGCCCGCGAAGATCACCGTCCGCGCGTCCTCGAAGACGAACGGCTGGCTGCGCGAGAGGAACGGCAGCTGGGTGGCCACCGCGTAGGCGGCCGTGAGCCCGCCGAGCATCGCCAGGCCGCCCAGGTAGGGGATCGGCTCGGCGTGCACGTCGCGGTCGCGCACCTTGGCGACGGCGCCCGTGCGCACCGCGATCTCGCGGGCCACGACGGTCAGCAGGTAGGTGACCGCGCCGGCCACCAGGAAGACGAGCAGGTACTCGCGCACGTGGGCTACCCGGCCGGGTCGGGCCGGGGCTCCTCGTCCTGGGGCACGTCCTCGCCCGTGTCTCCGGCGGCACCCTCGGGAGTGATGGTGGCGCCCAGCGGCTCGAGGACGGCGTTGAGCTGCGCCAGCGAGAGCGCGCCCTCGCGCAGCACCCGCCCGTGCGGGCCGGTGGCGTCGACGATGGTGGAGGCCTCGCCGCCGCGCGAGGGGCCGGCGTCGACCACCACCGCGACGACGTCGCCGAGCATCCGCACCGCCTCGGCCGCCTGCGTGGCGGCGGGCTGGCCGGTGAGGTTGGCCGAGCTGACGGCCAGCGGACCGGTGCGCTCGAGCACCTCGCGCGCCAGGTCGTCGTCGGGCATGCGCACCGCCACCGTGCCGCGGGTGTCGCCGAGGTCCCACTGCAGCGACTGCTGCTGGTGCACCACGAGGGTCAGCGGGCCGGGCCAGAACTCCTCGACCAGGGCGCGGGCGTAGTCGGGCACGCGGGTGGCCAGGGCGTCCAGGGTGCCGGCGCTGCTGATGAGCACCGGCGGGGGCATCTCGCGCCCGCGGCCCTTGGCGGCCAGCAGGTCCTCGACGGCCTCGGGGTCGAACGCGTCGGCGGCCAGGCCGTAGACGGTGTCGGTGGGGATGACGACCAGGCGGCCGCGCTGGACCGCGAGGGTGGCTGCCTGCACGGCGGCCTCGCGCTCCTCCTCGGTGCCGGTGGGCAGCAGGCGCGCCTGCTCCTCCGACCCCTCGTCGGCTGGCTGCGGGGACTCCATCTCGGGTGACTGGCTCATGACCCGGCCATCGTGCCAGAACCCGGTGCGAGCCGAGCGGTCAGGAAGCGCGGTCGTCGCGCCAGGTCGTGGTGGTCGCGCACCTCGACCCACCGCCCGGTCGCCGTGAAGACCGCCGGCGCGCTCTGCGCCTGGGCCTCCGCGTGCTCGACGCCCACCACTCCCCCGGGCCGCAGCAGCGCCGCCGCCCGCTGCTCGAGCAGGCGCATGGCGTCCAGGCCGTCCTGACCGGAGAACAGGGCCAGGTGCGGGTCGTGGTCACGCGCCTCGACCGCCACCGACTCCCAGGCCTCCAGGGGCACGTACGGGGGGTTGCAGGTGATCACGTCGACCTCGCCGAGCAGGTGGTCGAACGCGGTGGCCAGGTCGCCCAGTCGCAGCTCGACGCCGGTGCCCGCCAGGTTGCGCTCGGCCCAGGCGTGCGCGGCAGGGTCCAGCTCGACGGCGTGCACCCGCGCGGCCGGCACCTCCTGTGCGATCGACTTCGCGACGGCGCCGGACCCGGTGCACAGGTCGACCACGACGGGGTCGGCGAGCGCTCCGGCCTGCTCGATCGCCCAACCGGCCAGCAGCTCGGTCTCCGGTCGCGGCACGAACACCCCGGGCCCCACCGCCAGCGAGGTGGTGCGGAACCAGGCGACGCCGGTCAGGTGCTGCAGCGGCTCGCGGCCGGCCCGGCGCTCCACCAGCGCCTCGAACCGCGCCACCTGGTCGGGGCCGACCTGGTCGACCATCACCAGCATTCCCCGCGAGGTGCCCAGCACGTGGGCGAGCAGCTCGGCGGCGTCGTGCTCGGGACTGGCGACGCCGGCGGCGGCGAGCCGGTGGGCAGCCTCGCGCAGCAGCGTCCGGCGCTCCGGGGCGCCCACGCTCAGGCGTCCTCGAGGGCGGCCAGCCGCGTGGCCAGGTCGGCCTCGACACAGCTGTCGATGACCGGCTGCAGGTCACCGTCGAGCACCTGGTCGAGGTTGTGGGCCTTGTAGCCGGTGCGGTGGTCGGAGATCCGGTTCTCGGGGAAGTTGTAGGTGCGGATGCGCTCGGAGCGGTCGACGGTGCGCACCTGGCTGCGGCGCGCCTCGCTGGCCTCGGCGTCGGCCTCCTCCTGGGCGGCCGCCAGCAGGCGGGCACGCAGGATGCGCAGCGCCTGCTCCTTGTTCTGCAGCTGGCTCTTCTCGTTCTGGCAGGTGGCCACGATGCCCGTGGGCACGTGCGTGATGCGCACCGCGGAGTCGGTGGTGTTGACGCTCTGGCCGCCGGGGCCGCTGCTGCGGAAGACGTCGATGCGCAGGTCGTTGTCGTGCACCTCGACGTCGACCTGCTCGGCCTCGGGCAGCACGAGCACCCCGGCCGCCGAGGTGTGCACCCGGCCCTGGGACTCGGTGACCGGCACCCGCTGCACGCGGTGCACGCCCGCCTCGAACTTCAGCAGGGCGAAGGGCGCCTGACCCGGCTCGACGGCGCCCCGGGCCTTGACCGCCACCGTGACCGACTTGTAGCCGCCGAGGTCGGACTCGGCGGCGTCCAGCATCTCCACCGCCCAGCCGCGCTGCTCGGCGAAGCGGGTGTACATCCGCAGCAGGTCGCCGGCGAACAGCGCGGACTCCTCGCCGCCCTCGCCGGACTTCACCTCCAGCAGGGTGTCCTTGTCGTCCGCGGGGTCACGCGGGACCAGCAGCCGCCGGAGCTTCTCGGCGACCTCGTCGCGTCGCCGCGCCAGCGACGTCGCCTCCTCGGCGAACGCCTCGTCGTCGGCCCCCAGCTCGCGGGCGGCCTCGACGTCGTCGCCCAGGCGCACCCACTCCTCGTGGGTGCGCACGATCGCGGTGAGCTCGGCGTAGCGCTGGTTGAGCCGCTTGGCCAGGCGCGCGTCGGCGTGCGTCTCGGGCTCCCCCAGCCGACCCTCCAGCTCGCGGTGCTCGGCGGCGAGCGCCTCGACGGCCTCGAACACGGCGACTCCTGTGGCTGGTGGTGGCTGGTGACTGCTGGCAGGTGGTGGCTGGGGACACGACGAGCGCCGGCCCCCGCCGCGGTGGACGGGGAGCCGGCGCTCGGTCGGTGCTACTTCTTGGCAGCCTTGGCGTAGCGGGCCTCGAAGCGGGCGACGCGGCCGCCGGTGTCGAGGATCTTCTGCTTGCCGGTGTAGAACGGGTGGCACTGGCTGCACACGTCGGCGCGCATGGTGCCCGAGCTGGAGGTGCTGCGGGTGGTGAACGAGGCGCCGCAGGTGCAGGTGACCTGGGTCTCGGTGTAGTCCGGGTGGACGTCCTTCTTCATGGGCTTTCCCTTCAGGTGACGGCCGCCGGGTCGTCCGCACGGGGCGTGGGACGTGAACCGGAGCCAGCGGGTCATGCTAGTCAACGCCGCGGTGGGGCGGAAATCTTCCCAGTGGTGGGTGGGGTGCTGCTGGGTGGCGCACCGGGTTTCGACGCGCCCGTCGCGACCTCGTTCCTCGGTCGCGGGGCTTGCTCAACCTCGTCTCGCTGGTGCCTGACCTCGTGCCTCGGTCAGCCACGGCTCGCTTGACCGCGTCCGGCTGCTCGCTCCAGCAGCTGGTCGACGCGGGCGGCGAGATCGCGGGGGCTGAACGGCTTGGTGATGTACTCGTCGGCCCCCGAGCTCAGCCCGGTCTCGACGTCGGACTCCTGGGCGCGGGCGGTCAGCAGGATCACCGGCAGCGAGCCCAGCACGGCGTCGGCGCGGATGGTGCGCACGGCGTCGAGACCGGAGACCCCCGGCATCATCACGTCGAGGACCGCCAGGTCGGGGTGCTCGGCACGGCAGGCGTCGACCGCGGCGGCGCCGTCGGCCACCGCGACGATCTCGTGACCCATCGAGGCGAGCTTGAACTCCACCAGCTCCCGGATGTCGACGTCGTCGTCGGCCACCACGATCTTCGCCACGTCAGACTTCCTTCCCGGCCCCAGATGCCTCCACCTGGGTCAGCAGCTCGATGTTGGTGCGCGTGCGACGCACGCGGTCGAGCAGCTGGGTGAGAGCCTGGTCGGGCGCGAGCTCCACCAGGCTACGCCGCAGAGCCCCCACGATGGCGGCTTCCTGCACACCCAGCAGCAGGTCGTCGCGCCGTGTGCCCGAGGCTCGCAGGTCGATGGCCGGGAAGATGCGCTGCGCGGCGAGGTCCGAGCGCAGCCGCAGCTGCCAGGTGCCGGTGCCGGCCAGCTCCTCGAAGATCGCCTCGTCGGTGGAGGAGGCGGTCTCGACGGCGACCGTGGCCAGCATCGTCAGCGAGCCCGCGCTCTCCAGGTTGCGACCGGCACCGAAGAAGCGCTTGATCGGGTGCAGCGACCCCGCGTCGACCCCACCGGGCAGCGCGCGACCCGAGGGCGGCACCGACTGGGTGTAGGCCCGACCCAGCCGGGTCAGCCCGTCCACCAGCACCACGACGTCGTGGCCCAGCTCGACCAGGCGCTTGGCCCGCTCGACGGCGAGCTCGGCCACCATCGTGTGGTCCGAAGCCGGACGGTCGAAGGTGGAGGCGATCACCTCGCCCTTGATGGTGCGCTCGAACTCCGTGACCTCCTCGGGCCGCTCGTCGAGCAGCACCACCATCAGGTGGCACTCGGGGTTGTTGGCGGTGATCGAGGCCGCTACCGAGGCCAGCACCCGCGTCCGGCCAGCGCCCGCCGGCGCCACCAGGAGGCCACGCTGCCCCTTGCCCACCGGCGCGACCAGGTCGATGACGCGGCCGATCAGGTTCGCCGGCTCGTTCTCCAGCCGCAGCCGGTCGGCCGGCGAGACCGGCGTCAGCTTGTCGAAGTCGACGCGGGTGCGGCCCTGGTCGGGCTCGGCACCGTTGACGCTGTCGATGCGCACCATCGGGTTGAACTTCTCCTTGCGCTCGCCCTCCCGGGGCTGGCGCACCTGCCCCACCAGGGCATCGCCGCGGCGCAGGCCGAACTTGCGGACCATCGACAGCGAGAGGTAGACGTCGTCGGCGCCGGCCAGGTAGCCGCTGGTGCGCACGAAGGCGTAGTTGTCCAGGACGTCGAGGATGCCCGCCGCCGGCACGAGCACGTCGTCCTCGAGGATCGTCGTGTCCGGCTCGCTCCCCCGCTGTCCCGCCGCCACCGGCCGGTTGCGGTCACGGCCGCGGCGCCGACGGTTGCGGCGGCTGCCGCCGTCCTCGTCGTCGTCCTCCGCGTCGTTGCTCTGGTTGCTCTGGCTGCTCTGGTTGTTCTTGGCCTCGGGCTGCTGCTTGTTCTGGTTGCCCTGGCCGTTCTGGTTGCCCTGGCCGTTCTGGCCGTTCTGGCCCTGCTTGCCCGGCTTGGTGTCGGCCTGCTTCGCGTCGGCCTGCTTCGCATCGGCCTGCTTCGCGTCGGCCTGCTGGTTGGCCTGCGGGGGCCGGCTGCCCTTCTTGGGCTGGTTGTCCTGCTTGGGCTGGTTGTCCTGCTTGGGCTGGTTGTCCTGCTTGACCTGGTTGTCCCGCTTGGCCTGGTTGCCCTGCGTCGGCTGGTTGCCCTGCGGGGCGTCGGCCTGGTCGGACTGCTTGTCCTTCCTGACCTGCGGCGCGTCCTGCGGCCTGTCCTGCGGGGCCTGGGCCGCCGCCGCGGAGTCGGCCCGGTCGCGGACCCGGGTGCGTGCGGGTCGGTCGGTGGAACGCTCGGGCTCGGGGCTCACCGGCGCGGCCGGCGCCTGGGCGGGTCGCTCGCCCTCGGGACGGCTCGAGCCGCCCGACCGGCCGCCCGACTGGCCGCCCGACTGGCCGCCCGACTGGTGGGCCTTGATGGCGTCCACGAGCTGCGCCTTCTTCATCGAGCCCGACCCGGCGATGCCGAGGTCACCCGCGAGCTTCTTCAGGTCGGCGAGCAGCAGGGAGCTCAGACCTCCGCCACGCTTGCGGGACGGGGTGTCGAGGGTGTCGGTCAACGTGGGTCCTTGACGGCTGCGAGGGAGTGCGGCCCGTGCGGCAGGCCCGGTGGGACACGTGATCGTGCACGACCGGGAGGACGGGACGAGGGCTCCGGATGAACGTCGTGCGCACCGACCGCCAGATCGCCGAGACGGTGCGGCGCCGGGCAGAGCGCCGGCGCGGCGCCACAGTACCACCCGGCTGACGCGCCGTCCGGCGCACCGACCACGCAGCGCGCGGGCGCTCAGACGACGAGGACGCCGCGGCGGTCGACGGCCAGGTGGTGGGCCGTCCACCCCTGCGGACAGCGCGCGAGCACAGCCTCGGCCGGCACCGCAGCGCCCACGCCGACGAAGGCGAGCACGGTGGGCCCGGCGCCGGAGACGAGGGCGGGCACCCCATCGCTGCGCAGGGCCTCGACCAGGTCGAGCGAGGCCGGCATGGCGGGGCGCCGGTAGTGCTGGTGCAGGTAGTCGCGGGTGCCGCGCAGGAGCTGGTCGGGTCGCCCGGCCAGTGCGGCCACCAGCAGGGCTGCGCGCCCCGCGTCGGCGGCGGCCTCGGCGTGCGGCACCGTGGCCGGCAGCAGGCCGCGGGCCATCTCGGTGCTCACCGGATCGGCGGGCACCAGCACCACGGTCTCCAGATCCGGCGCCACCGCCGACGGCACGGCGTACGCGCGGCCGTCGTCGTCGGTCCCGCTGATGACGAAGCCACCGAGCACCGCGGGGGCGACGTTGTCGGGGTGCCCCTCCATGCGGGTGGCGAGGGCGACCAGCGCCTGGTCGTCGAGCCGCTCGGCGCCGTCGGTCACCAGCGCCCGCGCCAGTGCCAGCCCTCCGACGATCGCCGCGGAGCTCGAGCCCAGGCCCCGCGCGTGCGGCACGACGTTGTGGCAGGTGAGCCGCAGCCCGGGCGGCTCGACGCCGAGCACCTCGAAGGCCACCCGCATCGCGCGGACCACCAGGTGGCGCTCGTCGCGCGGCACCTGCTCGGCACCGGCCCCGTGCACCTCGACCTCGAGCCCCTGGGCGAGCACCTCGCCCTCGAGCTCGTCGCGCAGGTCGAGCGCCAGCCCGAGCGAGTCGAAGCCGGGGCCGAGGTTGGCGGAGGTGGCCGGGACCGAGACGCGGACCGGCCCGCGGACGACGTCGCCCACCGCGTCAGGCCAGGCCGGCGGCGGCCGCGGCGGCACGCACGTCGGCGTCCACCACGGTGTCGACCACCGGGCCCATGCCCTCGAGCGCCGTCACGGTGTCCTTGAGCCCGTGGCCGGTGACCGTGACGACCATCCGGGTGCCCGCGTAGCTGACACCCGCGGCGACGTCCTGCAGCACGCCGGCCACCCCGGCCGCGGAGGCGGGCTCCACGAAGACGCCGTCGCGGGAGGCCAGCTCGCGCTGGGCGGCCAGGATCCGCTCGTCGGTGACGGCGGCGAAGCGGCCCTCGGACTCGTGGACGGCGGCCTCGGCGAGCTTCCACGAGGCCGGGTTGCCCACGCGGATGGCCGTGGCCTTGGTCTCGGGGTCGGGGAACGGCTCCCCGGTGACCAGCGGGGAGGCGCCCTCGGCCTGGAACCCGCGCATCTGCGGCAGCCGCGTCGAGCGGCCGAGCCGCTGGTACTCGGTGTAGCCGAGCCAGTAGGCGGCGATGTTGCCGGCGTTGCCCACCGGCAGCAGGTGGTGGTCGGGCGCGTCGCCGAGGAAGTCCACGACCTCGAAGGCAGCGGTCTTCTGACCCTGCAGGCGCACCGGGTTGACGGAGTTGACCAGCTCGACGGGGTAGTCCCACGCCAGCTGCCGGGCCAGCGCGAGGCAGGCGTCGAAGTTGCCGCGGACCATGATCACCTGGGCTCCGTGCAGGATCGCCTGCGCCATCTTGCCGGCGGCGATCTTGCCCTCGGGCACGAGCACGAGGGGCTTGAGCCCGGCCTTGGCGGCGTAGGCGGCCATGGAGGCCGAGGTGTTGCCGGTGCTGGCGCACACCACGGCCTGGGCGCCGTCGTGCTTGGCGACCGAGATGGCGGTGGTCATGCCCCGGTCCTTGAAGGAGGCGGTGGGGTTGTTGCCCTCGACCTTGAGCCAGACCTCGGCGCCGGTGACCCCCGAGAGCCACTCGGAGGCCACGAGCGGCGTGCCGCCCTCGCGCAGCGTGACGGCCTCGACGCCGGCCGGGATCTCCAGCAGCTCGCGGTACTCCTCGATGACGCCGCGCCACTGGTGCACGCCGGTGAACCGGCCCGCCGCAGCGGCTTGCTCCTGGCTGCTCACTCGTCTCTCCCCTCGACGCGCATCACCGAGGTGACCTCGCGGACGATCTCCATGCCGCGCAGCTGCTCCACGGTCGCGCTCAGCTGGGCGTCGGTGGCCTCGTGGCTCACCACCACCAGCTGGGCGTCGGCGC
This sequence comes from Nocardioides nanhaiensis, assembly GCF_039542785.1. Taxonomy (NCBI): domain Bacteria; kingdom Bacillati; phylum Actinomycetota; class Actinomycetes; order Propionibacteriales; family Nocardioidaceae; genus Nocardioides; species Nocardioides nanhaiensis. The sequence continues at coordinate 31,877 of NZ_BAABIM010000005.1, read as the reverse complement.
CGCGGCCCTCCTGGCGCACGGTCTGGATGCTCACCCCGTGCTCGGAGAAGGCCATCGCCACGGTGGCGAGCACGCCGGCGCGGTCGTCGACGTCGATGGCCACGTGGTAGCGCGTCCGGGTCTCCCCCATCGGCAGCACCGCGCGCTGGGCGTAGGCCGACTCCCCCACGCCGCGGCTGCCGGCGAGGTGGTTGCGGGCGACGGTGACCAGGTCGCCGAGCACGGCCGACGCGGTCGGCGCGCCGCCGGCACCCGGACCGTAGAACATCAGCTGGCCGGCGGCCTGGGACTCCACGAACACCGCGTTGTAGGCCTCGCGCACGCTGGCCAGGGGGTGGCTGCGCGGGATCATCGCCGGGTGCACGCGCACGCTGACGGCGTCGTCGTTGAGCTCGGCGATGGCCAGCAGCTTGACCACGCTGCCGATGTCGGCGGCCGAGGCGACGTCGGCAGCGGTGACGTCGGCGATGCCCTCGCGGTACACGTCGGAGGCGGTGACACGGGTGTGGAACGCCAAGCTGGCAAGGATGGCGGCCTTGGCGGCGGCGTCGAAGCCCTCGACGTCGGCCGTGGGGTCGGCCTCGGCGTAGCCGAGCTCCTGGGCCTCCTCGAGCGACTCCGTGAAGCCGGCGCCGGTGGAGTCCATCTTGTCGAGGATGAAGTTGGTGGTGCCGTTGACGATGCCCAGCACCCGGGTCACGCGGTCACCGGCCAGCGACTCGCGCAGGGGCCGCAGGATCGGGATGGCCCCGGCCACCGCCGCCTCGTAGTAGAGGTCGCGTCCGGCCTTCTCGGCGGCCTCGAAGAGCGTGGGGCCGTCCTCGGCCAGCAGGGCCTTGTTGGCCGTCACCACGCTGGCGCCGTGCTCGAGCGCGCTCAGGATGAGCGACCGCGCGGGCTCGATGCCGCCGATCACCTCCACCACCAGGTCGACGTCGTCACGCGCCACCAGGCCCGCGGCGTCGGTGGTGAGCAGCCCCGGGGGCACCTCCACCTCGCGCGGCGCGTCGATGCGGCGCACCGCCACGCCGGCCAGCTCGACCGGCGCGCCCACTCGGGCCGCGAGGTCCTCGGCCTGCTCCTGGAGCAGCCGCACCACCTGGGAGCCCACCGATCCGCAGCCCAGCACCGCCACCCGCAGCACGGGCCCACCCTCGCTCATCACGCACCCACGTCCGTCGCCAACAGGTCGTCCTCAGTCTCGCGTCGCACGAGCACGCGCGCGACGCCGTCCCGCACCGCGATCACCGGCGGACGCAGCGCGTGGTTGTAGTTGGAGGCCATCGAGCGGCAGTAGGCGCCCGTGCCGGGCACCGCCACCAGGTCCCCGGGCGTGACGTCGCCGGGCAGGAACTCGTCCTTGACCACGATGTCGCCGGCCTCGCAGTGCTTGCCCACCACGCGTGCCAGCACCGGCGGCGCCTCGGAGCGACGGCCGGCGAGGGTGCAGGAGTAGTCGGCGTCGTAGAGGGCGGTGCGGATGTTGTCGCTCATGCCCCCGTCGACGCTCACGTAGGTGCGCACCGCTCCCCCGTCCAGGCGCACGGGCTTGACTGTGCCGACGGTGTAGACCGTGCACATCGCCGGCCCGGCGATCGCCCGGCCGGGCTCGATGGAGAGCCGCGGCCGTGCCAGCCCGAGCGCACGGCACTCGTGCTCGACGATCGCGGTCATCTCCGCGGCCAGCCGCGCCGGCTCGGCGGGGTCGTCCTGGGTGGTGTAGGCGATGCCGAAGCCGCCTCCCAGGTCCATCTCGGGCAGCTCGACGCCGAGCTCGGCCGCCGCCCGGGCGTGGAGCGCCAGCACGCGTCGCGCGGCCACCTCGAAGCCCGAGGAGTCGAAGATCTGGCTGCCGATGTGGGAGTGCAGGCCGGCCAGCTCGAGGTGCTCGGCGTCCAGCACCCGCCGCACGGCCTCGAAGGCGTCGCCGGAGGTGATCGAGAAGCCGAACTTCTGGTCCTCGTGGGCGGTGGCGATGTACTCGTGGGTGTGCGCCTCGACGCCGGCGGTGACGCGCACCATCACGGTCTGGGTGCGGCCGAGGTCGGCGGCGGCCGCGGCCAGTCGCTCGATCTCGACGAAGGAGTCGACGACGACGCGGCCGACGCCGGCGTCGACGACGCGGCGCAGCTCGGGCAGACTCTTGTTGTTGCCGTGGTAGCCGACCATGGCCGGGTCGACGCCCGCGCGCAGGGCGACGGTGAGCTCGCCGGGCGAGCACGTGTCGAGGTGCAGCCCCTCCTCGGCGATCCAACCCGCGACCGCCGTGCACAGGAACGCCTTGCCCGCGTAGTAGACGTCGTACTCGGCGAACGCCTCGCGGAAGGCGCGGGCACGGGCCCGGAAGTCGGCCTCGTCGAGCACGTAGGCCGGGGTGTTGAACTCCGCGGCCAGGTCGGGCAGGGCGACGCCGCCCACCACGAGGTCGCCGGAGGCGTCCTTGTGAGCGGTGGCCGACCACAGGTGAGGCACCAGCGCGTTGGGGTCGACGGGCTCGCGCAGCCACGAGGGGCCGCGCAGGGCACCGGGCGCGTGCGCCCAGCCGGCCTCGTGCGTCATCGCGGCACCCCTCACATGCGCTCGGGGGCGGTGACCCCGAGCAGGTCGAGACCGCGTGCCAGCACGGTGCGACTGGCCACGACGAGCAGCAGCCGCGCACGGTTGAGGGGGCCGACGGGCTCCTCGCCCTGGGGCAGCATCCGGCACTCGCGGGTGTCGTACCACTTGTTGAACGCCGAGGTGGTGTCCTCCAGGTAGCGCGCGATGCGGTGCGGCTCGCGCAGCTCGGCGGCGCTCGCCACCACCCGGGGGAAGTCCGCCAGGGCGCGCAGCAGGTCGCGCTCGCGCTCGTGGCTCAGCAACGCCGGGTCGAAGGCGTCGACAGCCTCGCTCGCGTCCGTGCCAGGCAGCGTGACGCCCAGCTGGGCGGCGTTGTTCATCAGCGCGCAGGTGCGGGCGTGGCCGTACTGCACGTAGTAGACGGGGTTGTCGGCCGAGGCGCGGGTGATCTCGGCGACGTCGAGCACCAGCGGGGAGTCGGCCGGGTAGCGGGCCAGGGAGTAGCGCAGCGCGTCGGTGCCGATCTCGTCGACGAGCTCGTCGAGGGTGACCATGGTGCCGGCCCGCTTGGAGAGCCGCAGCTCCTCGCCGTCGCGCATGATCTTGACCAGCTGGCCGATCAGCACCTCGAGGGTCTGGTCGGGGTCGTCGCCCACGCAGGCCGCCATGGCGCGCAGCCGGCCCACGTAGCCGTGGTGGTCGGCGCCCAGCAGGTAGATGCAGCGGTCGAAGCCGCGCGCCCGCTTGTCGAGGTAGTAGGCGGTGTCGGAGGCGAAGTAGGTGAGCTCGCCGTCGGACTTGATGAGCACCCGGTCCTTGTCGTCACCGAAGTCGGTGGTGCGCATCCACAGCGCGCCCGCCTCCTCGTAGACGTGACCGAGCTCGGTCAGCCGGGTGAGGGTCTCGGGCACCGAGCCCGACTCGTGCAGGGCCCGCTCGGAGGACCAGGTGTCGAAGTGGGTGTTGAAGCGCGCCAGCGAGGTCTGCTGGGCCTTCAGCTGCAGGGCGTAGCCGGCCTCGCGGACGGCGACGCGGCGCTCCTCCGCGGAGTCGTCGGGCCCCTCGAAGACCCCGGGGTGCTGCTGGGCCACCGCGGCGGCGAGCTCGTGCACGTAGGCCCCGTGGTAGCCGCCCTCGGGCACCGGGCGCCCCTGGGCCACGGCGATGATCGAGTCGGCGAAGTGGTTCATCTGCACGCCGCGGTCGTTGATGTAGAACTCGCGCGTCACGGTCGCACCCGCCGCTGCCAGCACGCGGCCGATGGCGTCGCCGAGCACCGCCCAGCGGGTGTGGCCCAGGTGCAGCGGCCCGGTCGGGTTGGCCGAGACGAACTCGACGTCGATGGCCTGGCCGGCCAGCGTGGCGGTGTCGCCGTAGGCCGCGCCCGCGGCCACGATGTCGGCGGCCACGCGACCCTGGGCGTCGGCGGCCACGGTCAGGTTGAGGAACCCCGGGCCGGCCACCTCGGCGGCGGCGATGCCCTCGTGGGCGAGCAGCCGCTGCGCCAGCAGCTCACCGAGCGCGCGCGGGTTGGTGCCGGCGCGCTTGGCCAGCTTGAGCGCCACGTTGGTGGCGTAGTCGCCGTGCCCCTTCTCGCGGGGACGCTCGATCGTCACCTCGGCGGGCACGCCGTCGGGCAACGCGAGCGCGCCCTCGTCGACGAGGGCGCCGAGCGCCTCGACGACGGCGCTGGAGAGCTGGGCCGGATTCACGCCGGTCAGCCTATCGGCGGCCTCCGGTTTCCCCCTCACCAGTGGCGACCGGTAGTGTCCGCACCCGGATCGACGCACCCCGCCGGGGACGACGAGCCGATGCCTCCGTAGCTCAGGGGATAGAGCACTGGTTTCCGGTACCAGGTGCCGCAGGTTCGAATCCTGCCGGAGGCACCCACCAGCCGCGCAGCAGCACGCTGCGACGTGCACCGCTGTCCCACATCCCTGACGGTGCCTGTGACGTGCACCGCACGACCCCGGGTACGCCGCCGCGCGCCGGCGTCGGCCGCGGTCGCCGTGGGTACTGTGGGCGGTGCCGCCCCACCCGCGGCACGGCGTCGCCGGACGCCTCTCCCCGCCTCGCTCGCTCGAAGGTCGTGCCCTTGCTGCTGCTCGTCGCTGCCCTCCTCGTGGTGGCGGCGGCCTGCCCCTGGGCGCTGCTGCGGTTCGGCCGCCGCGCGTTCGGCGTCATCGCCCTGGCGCCCCTGGCGGGTGCGGTGTGGATCGCCGCCCAGGGCCCGCGCGTGCTCGACGGCGACCCGCTCGAGGAGGTCCACCCCTGGGTGGGCAGCATCGGGATGGACCTGGCCTTCCAGCTGGGCCCCCTGCAGTGGGTGATGGCCCTGGTGGTGCTCGGCATCGGCGCCGTCGTGCTGGCCTACTGCGGCTGGTACTTCCACGCGGACAGCGTGGGCGTGCCCCGCTTCGCGGGCGTGCTGGTGGCCTTCATGGCCGCGATGCTGGGGCTGGTGCTGGTCGACGACCTGCTGCTGCTCTACGTCTTCTGGGAGGCCACCACGGTCTTCTCGTTCCTGCTCGTCGGCCACGACCCCACCCGGCGCTCCAGCCGCCAGTCCGCGCTGACGGCGCTGATCGTCACCACGCTCGGCGGCCTGGCGATGCTGGTGGGCGCCATCGTGCTCGGCCAGGAGGCCGGCACCCACCGGATCAGCCAGATCCTGGCCGACCCGCCCTCCGGCGCGGCCGTCACGGTGGCGGTCCACCTGCTGCTCGTGGGGGCGATCTCGAAGTCGGCCCTCGTGCCGTTCCACTTCTGGCTGCCCGGCGCGATGGCCGCCCCCACCCCGGTCAGCGCGTACCTGCACGCCGCCTCCATGGTCAAGGCCGGCGTGTACCTGGTGGCCCTGCTGGCGCCGGCCTTCGCCGCGACACCGGGGTGGCGTCCCGTGCTGCTGGTCCTCGGGCTCACCACCATGCTCCTCGGCGGTGTGCGCGCCCTGCGCCAGCACGACCTCAAGCTGCTGCTGGCCTACGGCACGGTGAGCCAGCTGGGCTTCCTGGTGCTCGTGGTCGGCGTGGGCTCGCGCAGCGCCCTCGTCGCGGGCATCGCGCTGCTGCTGGCGCACGCGCTGTTCAAGGCCACGCTGTTCCTCGTCGTCGGCGTCATCGACCGGTGCGCGGGCACGCGCGACCTGCGCCGGCTCACCGGCCTGCGGCAGCGGATGCCGGTCGTCGCCGTGGCCGGCACGGTGGCAGCGGCCTCGATGGCGGGGCTGCCGCCACTGCTGGGCTACCTGGCCAAGGAGTCGGTCTTCGTCGCGCTGGTCGACGTGGCCGCCGAGGGCGACGGCACCGGGCTCGAGGGAGCCGCCGGCTGGCCGCTGCTCGCCGGCACCGTGCTGGGCTCGGCCCTGACCGTCGCCTACTCCGCCCGCTTCGTGTGGGGCGCCTTCGGCACCCGAGAGGTCGACGCCGACCGCTCCCCCGCCGCGCCCGCCTCCCCCGTCAGGCCGCCCCGAGCCGGGTTCGTCGCCGGCCCGGTGCTGCTGGCTCTCGGCTGCGTGGCGCTCGGCTTCGCCGGTGGGCCGCTGACCCGCGCCCTGGGCGGGGTGGGCGGCACCCTCCCCGTGGGCGCCCACGAGCCCGAGCTGGTGCTGTGGCACGGCGTGGGCCTCCCGCTGCTGGCCACCGTCGTCGCGATCCTCGGGGGCGTGCTGCTGGTGGCCGCGCGGACCCCCGTGGAGCGCTGGCAGGCGCGACTGGCCCACGACCTCTCCCTGGAGCGGGCCTACCGCGCCTCGATCCGGCTGCTCGACCGCGCCGCCGTCGAGGTGACGGCCGTGGTGCAGCGCGGCTCGGCGGCGGCCTACCTCGGCATCATCCTGCTGGTCGTCGTCCTGCTGCCGGGCTCCACGCTGCTGCAGGGGTGGCGCGACATCACCGTCCGTGCCTGGGACCTGCCGGCACAGGTGCCCGTCGGCGTGGGCGTGCTGGTCGCGGCGGTCATGGCGGTCCGGTCGCGACGCCGGCTGCGGGCGGTGCTGCTGGCCGGGGCCACCGGCTACGGCACCGCGCTGCTGTTCGTGATGCAGGGCGCACCCGACCTGGCGCTCACCCAGGTGCTGGTCGAGACGATCACGGTCGTCATCTTCGCCCTCGCGCTGCGCCGGCTGCCCGAGTACTTCACCGACCGCCCGCTGAGCCGCCAGCGCTACTGGCGCGTGGTCCTGAGCGTCGGCGTGGCCGTCGTCGGCGCCGGCTTCATGCTGGTGGCCGCGGGCGCGCGCACGGCGACGCCGGTCTCGGCCACCATGCCCCAGGAGGCTCTGGACTACGGGGGCGGCGAGAACATCGTCAACGTCATCCTGGTCGACGTGCGCGCCTGGGACACGCTCGGCGAGATCGCGGTGCTGGTCGTGGCTGCCACCGGCGTGGCCAGCCTGGTCTTCGTGCGCCACCGCGGCGCCGGGATCCGCCGCGTCCACGAGATCCCCTACCCCGCCGGTGTCGCGAAGCAGGCCACCCGCCCGGGGCGCCGCGCCTGGCTGCCTGCCCCCCGCACCATGGCGCCCGAGAACCGCTCGATCATCTTCGAGGTCGTCACCCGCCTGCTGTTCCACACCGTCATCGTCTTCTCGATCTACCTGCTCATCGCCGGCCACAACGAGCCCGGCGGCGGATTCGCCGCCGGCATGGTCACCGGTCTGGCGCTGGTGATCCGCTACCTCGCCGGCGGCCGGTACGAGCTCGACGAGGCCGCGCCGGTCGACGCCGGCCGCCTCATCGGCGCCGGCCTGGTGGTCGCGGCGGTCTCCGCGCTGCTGCCGATCGCCGTCGGCGGCGCGGTGCTGCAGAGCGCCGTCGTGGACGTGCACGTGCCGCTGGTCGGCGACCTGCACCTGGTCTCCTCGGTGCTGTTCGACGTGGGGGTGTACCTGGTGGTCGTGGGTCTGGCACTCGACCTGCTGCGCGCGCTGGGCTCCCACATCGACCGGCAGCTGGTCCGCGAGCGGCGCGAGGCCGAGACCGAGGCCACGACCCCGGAGGCGCAGGTGAGCGCCCCGTGAGCGTCAACCTCGCCCTCGTGCTGATCGCCGCCGGCCTGATGGGCTGCGGCACCTACCTCATCCTCGAGCGCAGCCTGTCGCGGGTGCTCGTGGGTCTGGTCGTGATGGGCAACGGCGTCAGCCTCAGCTTCCTGGTGGCCGGGGGGCGCAACGGCGCGGCGCCGGTCCTCGACGAGACCGCGCCCACCGAGCCGCTGGCCGACCCCCTGCCGCAGGCGATGGTCCTGACGGCGATCGTGATCATGCTGGCCACGACCGCGTTCGTGCTCGCGATGGCCTATCGCAGCTGGCAGCTCAACGGCCACGACGACGTCCAGGACGACGTCGAGGACGCCACCATCCGCCGTCTGGCCGACGCCGACGTGACCTCGGAGGCCTACTCGGCGGTCACCGACACCGAGCCCGAGGGCGACGACCCGCGCCAGGGCGCCCCAGCACCGGACGACAGGAGGGCCGAGCGATGACCAGCGCTCTCGTGCCACTGCCCGTGGCGTTGCCCCTGCTGGGCGCCGGGCTGTCGCTGGTGCTGGGTCAGCACCCCCGGATCCAGCGCTGGGTGAGCATCACCGTGCTGCTCGCCATCGTGGGCGTGGCCGGCGTGCTGCTGGTGCAGGCCGACCGCTCGGGGCCGCAGGTGCAGTGGGTGGGTGGCTGGCCGGAGACGCTCGGCATCGTGCTCGTGGCCGACCGGCTCGCAGCTCTGATGCTCCTCATCAGCGCCCTGGTGACCCTCGCGGTGCTGCTGTACTCCATCGGTCAGGGCATGACGGAGGACGACGAGGGAGCACCGCTCTCGGTCTACCACCCGACCTTCCTGGTGCTGGTCGCCGGCGTCGCCAACGCCTTCCTGGCCGGTGACCTGTTCAACCTCTTCGTCAGCTTCGAGATGCTGCTCTTCGCCAGCTACGTGCTCCTGACCCTGGGCGGCACCGCCGCGCGGGTGCGCGCCGGCACGATCTACGTGCTGGTCAACCTGCTCTCCTCGATGCTGTTCCTGATCTCGATCGCGGTGGTCTACGCAGCGACGGGCACCCTGACCCTCGCCCACCTGGCCGACCGCATCGCCGACCTGCCCGACCACGTCTCGCTGATGCTGCAGCTGCTGCTGCTCACCACCTTCTGCATCAAGGCGGCGGTCTTCCCGCTCTCGTTCTGGCTGCCCGACAGCTACCCGACCGCCCCCGCCCCGGTCACCGCGGTCTTCGCCGGCCTGCTCACCAAGGTCGGCGTCTACGCGATCCTGCGGATGCAGACGCTGCTGTTCCCGGAGAGCCCCCTGACCGGACTGCTGCTGTGGGCGGCGCTGCTCACCCTGCTCGTGGGCATCCTGGGCGCCATCGCGCAGTCCGACATCAAGCGCATGCTCTCCTTCACGCTCGTCAGCCACATCGGCTACCTGGTGCTCGGCATCGCGCTGGCCAACCGGGCCGGGGTCTCGGGGACGATCTTCTACATCGTCCACCACATCACCGTGCAGACCGCCCTGTTCCTGGTGGTGGGCCTCGTGGAGCGCCGCGCGGGCAGCACCTCGCTGCTGCGCATCGGCGGCCTGGCGCGGCTCGCGCCCCTGCTCGGCGTCCTGTTCTTCATCCCGGCCATGAACCTGGCCGGCATCCCGCCGTTCTCGGGGTTCATCGGCAAGGTCGGCCTGCTCCAGGGCGCCCAGCAGCAGGGCACCTGGTTGGCCTGGGTGCTGGTCGCCGGCGGCGTCGTCACCAGCCTGCTCACCCTCTACGCCGTCGCCAAGACGTGGGCCGTGGCCTTCTGGCGCACCCCGGAGCAGGCGCACGAGGCGTGGCAGGAGGCCGGCTCGGTCGTCGCCGAGGCCGCCGAGCAGGAGCAGGGAGGAGGGCGGGGCCGCCGCCGGGCGCGGGGGGCCGGTGCCGCACGGTCGCACCACCCCGACAGCCCCGGCGGGCTGGTGTCCAGCACCGACCTCGAGGAGGTCCGCGCCCTGCGCGACGAGGACACCCCCGTGCGCGACCTGCACCAGCTGATCGAGGCCGGTGAGGACACCCGCACGATGCCGATCAGCATGGTCGGCCCCACGGCAGGCCTGGTGGCGCTCAGCGTGGCCCTCACCGTGGTGGCGGGCCCGCTCTTCGCCTACACCGACCGCGCCGCGGACGACCTGCTCGACCGCACCGCCTACGTGCAGGCCGTGCTGCCCGAGGGGGCGCCGTGAGCCCGCGCACCCGCACCCGGCGCGACGGGTCGACGCGACCGGCGCGCCACCGCGCCGTCCAGCCGGCCGCCGTCGCGTGGCTCACCGTCGCGTGGCTGCTGCTGTGGGGGTCGGTGAGCGTGAAGCTCGTGCTCTCCGGCGTGATCGTGGCGGTGCTCGCCTGCCTCGCCTTCCCGCTGCCGCCGGTGCGGCTGCACGCACGGGTGCGACCCTGGCCGCTGCTGCGGCTGGTCGTGGTCTTCCTGGCCTCGGTGGTGCGCGCCAGCCTGGAGGTCTCGTGGGTGGTGGTGCGCCGCGCACCGCTGCGCAACGCCGTCGTGGCCCTGCCGCTGCGCACCACCTCGGACTTCGCCCTCACCGGCATCGCCTCGATCCTCTCGCTGGTGCCGGGCTCGGTGGTCGTGGAGGCGCGCCGCTCCACGCACACCCTCTACCTGCACGTGCTCGACACCCCCGACGCGGAGGCCGTCGAGCGCTACCGGGCGCAGGCGCGCCTGGTCGAGGAGCGGTTCCTGGCCGCGTTCGTGCCCGACGAGGAGGTGGTGACCCGGTGAGCGCGCTGGAGGTGCTGCTGGCCGCTGCCGCCGTGCTGCTGGGTGTGGCACTGGTGCCGCTGCTGACCCGGCTGACCATCGGCCCGACCATCCTGGACCGCAGCGTGGCCCTCGACGTCGTCATGGCCCTGACCATCGTGGCTGTCTGCCTCGTGACGGTCGCGACCGGAGAGGTCTACGCCCTGCCGGTGCTGCTGGCGCTGAGCACCGCCGGGTTCGTCGGTGCGGTGAGCATCGCCCGGTTCGCCAGCGGCAGCGACGACGTGGACGGTGAGGACGCCGAGCGCGAAGCCCGTGACGAGACGCGGGGTGAGGGGCGGTGAGCACCGTGCTGGACGTCGTGGGCGGCGTGCTGCTGCTGACCGGCGCGGGGTTCGCGCTCGTCGCCGCCCTGGGCGTGCTGCGCCTGCCGGACCTGCTCAGCCGCATGCACGCGGCCACCAAGCCCCAGGTGATCGGGCTGCTGCTGGCCCTGACCGGCACCGCCCTGTGCCTGCGCCAGCCCGCCGTGCTGGGCCTGCTGCTGCTCGTGGCGATCACCCAGATGGCCACCAGCGTGGTGGCCAGCCACATGGTGGCCAGGGCGGCCTACCGCGCCGGCCACCTGCGCCGCGACCTGCTGGTCGTCGACGAGCTGGAGCAGGAGCAGACCCCCGACTGGCGCGAGCCGCGCGGCGCGCCCTGATCAGGGGGGCGTGACCTCGCCGAGGTCGAGCTTGCGGGCGATCTCGGGGGCCAGGTACTCCGAGTAGGGCATCGAGATGTGCTCGACGTCGCGATGGGTCACCAGGTCACCGACGACGGTGGGGCACACGTCGTCCCAGCAGAACCACTGCTCGGTCTCGAGGAACTCCGCCCCCGTGGCCTCGGCGGCGCGGCGGGTCGCGTCGGCCATCACGATCGAGCGCTCCTCGGGCGGCGAGAGACAGCCGCGCAGGGTGGGGTCGCGCTCGGTGAGGCACTTGACCGGGCTGATCTCGTGGATCGGCGGGTCCCCCAGGATGACCGTGCGACCGCTGTAGGGCTGGATCCGCTCGATCTGCGCCTCCATGCCGGACTCGACCATCGCCTCGACGCCGGCGTCGTCGACCACCTGCTCGCCGTTCTCGTCGGCGTACCCGCGCTCGTTGGCGTCGGTGCCCATCAGCGTGATCTCCGGACGCATCTCGCGCACCTGCTCGGCGGCCCAGTCCTGGAACTCCGCGCACGCCTCGTTGGGCCCCGTGCCGTTGGCCAGCCACGGCGTCTGGTCGACGGCGGGACAGCCCTCGCGCACCAGGAAGTAGGCCACGTAGCCGCGCTGCTCGGCGATGCGCTCCAGGGCGGGGATCCACTGGCGGGCGTGCGAGTCCCCGATCAGGATCATCGTCTTGTCGCCCTCGAGGTCGCCTCGCGGGCAGAGCCCCAGCTCCTCGGTGGGGACGCCGAAGTACTCGCAGTCGCCGAGCGGCGGGATGTTCTCCTTCAGCACCAGCGGGTCGGGGTCCAGCCCGGCCGGCACCTCCATGCCGTTGCGCGCGGCGAGCACCGAGGCCTGCACGAGTGCGCGGTAGGGGTCCTCGCTGAAGTCGGCGGTGGGGGCGTCGTCGGCCTGGCCGTAGTTCTCGGTCGAGATCGCCGAGCCGCCGTCGTCCAGACCGGCGCGCACCACGTGGTTGGCGGCGGCCACCGAGGGCACGACCACCATCACCATGGCCGGGTAGAGCAGCAACGAGCGGGTGCGACCGCGGGTGGGGCGGGTGAGCAGCCCGGCGGTCCGGAAGGGGGTCTCGACGAACCGGTAGGTCAGCGCGGCGAGCACCGTGGCCACCGCGAGCACCAGCACCCCGCGCAGGCCCGAGACCTCGCCGTAGCGGTACTCGGCGACGATGATCAGCGGCCAGTGCCACAGGTAGAGCGAGTAGGACCAGTCGCCGACGGCGCGCAGCGGCGCCAGCGAGAGCATCCGCTGCGGACCCCACGTGGTGATCGAGGAGCCGGCCCCACCGATGATCAGCAGCACCGCGCCGACCACGGGCAGGGCGGCGGCGTAGCCCGGGAACGCCGTGGCGGGCGTGTAGGCGAGCGCGGCCACCACGACCATGCCCAACCCCACCCAGGAGCCGGCGGCCAGCGCACCGGGCCGCACGCGCGAGATCCAGGGCAGCGCGGCTGCCGCCAGCGCCCCGAGACCCAGCTCCCACGCACGGGCGGGCGTGGAGAAGTAGGCGCTGAGCGGGCTGGTGCTGGTGGCGTACAGCGACCAGGCGAAGGAGGCCGTGACCGCGACCACCAGCACCAGCAGCGCTGGTCGGTGCGGCCCGCCGAACCGGCGCCGCAGCAGCACCAGGACGCCCAGGAGCAGCAGCGGCCACACGAGGTAGAACTGCTCCTCGACCGCCAGCGACCAGTAGTGCTGGAGCGGCGAGGCCGGCTGGTCGGCGGCGAAGTAGTCGGTGCTGTCGATCGCGAACTTCACGTTGGCCGCGAAGAAGGTGGCCCACAGCGCCTGCTCCCCCACCAGCAGCGCGGCGCCGCCGTCGAGGAACAGCACGGCCAGGGCGATGGTCGCCAGGATCACCAGCAGCGCCGCGGGGAGGATGCGGCGCGCTCGGCGGGCGTAGAACTCGCGCAGCGAGACGGTGCCCGAGCGGTCTGCCTCGCGCAGCAGCAGCGAGGTGATCAGGTAGCCCGAGATCACGAAGAAGACGTCGACGCCCACGAAGCCGCCGGTGAAGGGGCCCACGTTCGCGTGGTCGAGCGCCACGAGGCCCACCGCGAGGGCGCGCAGGCCCTGGATGTCGGCCCGGAAGCCCCCATGGATCACGCTCTGCGCCCTGCTCCGCACGTCGGGGGACTCTAGTTCAGCAGGCACGCTGATCCGGTATCACCGGGCCCGGCGGCAGGTCCGGCGGCAGGTTCAGCACCGGGAGATGACCGCGTCGCGGCGCGCGTCTTCGCCGTAGCGCCGGGCCGCGGCGACGTCGGGGATCACCACGCTGGCGCCGTTGATGTCGCCGATCCCGCCCTGCAGCACGCACCCGGTGATCTTCGTGGGGTCGACCTGCGCCACCGTCTGCGCCAGCCGGAAGAGCTCACCCGGGGGGAGGTCGGTGCTCAGGTTGCGCAGCACGCTCTGCACGCCGCGCGCGATGAAGCCGGGCTCGTCGCTGCGGGCCGCGATCGCGTCACGGATGCCGCGCAGCACGATCTGCTGGTTGGCCGAGCGGTCGAAGTCGCCGCCGGGCAGCTCCTTGCGGATGCGGGCGAACGCCATCGCGCCGTAGCCGTCGAGCCGGATCCGGCCGGCCTCGAAGCCCAGCGGCTTGAGGTCGGAGTCGCGGAAGGCCCGCGGGTTGCGGACGGTGATGCCCCCGATGTCGTCGACGAGGTCCTCGAACAGCGGGAAGCGGGTGACCATCACGTAGTCGGGCCGGATGCCCACGAGCTCGCCCACGGCGTCGCCCATCGTGCGCGGGCCGCCGTAGAACAGCGCGGCGTTGATCCGGTCCGAGCCGTAGCCCGGGATCGAGACGTAGGAGTCGCGGGGGATGCCGATCGTCGTCGCGGCACCGGTGCGGGTGTGCAGGCCCACCAGCTGGAGCGCGTCGCCGCGCACCCGCAGCATGTCCTCGCCCGGACGGGCGTCGGAGCCGACCGCGAGGATCCACACCACCTCGTCGGCACCGGCGGCCGGGTCCACGCCCGCGGCGCGGTCGACCTGCACCAGCGCCACCTGGGGCGGGCGGGGCGCGGCGTCGGGCACCAGCAGCGCACTGACCGTGAGCACCACCGCCAGCGTCACCAGGCGTCGCACCCGCGCCAGCGTGCCTGGCGCCTGCCCCGCGCTCATGCCCGCCCCCGCGCCACGTCGTAGCCGAAGACGCGCCAGCCACCGCTCGCACCGTCCGCGCCGGGGACGTAGGTGAGGAACAGGTCGGCGCTCACCCGGTCGCGGCGCTGCACCTGGCCGCTCAGCTGCAGCTCGAGCACGGTGCGCGCGGTGACGCCGACGGCGCGGCCGCGCACCGCGAGGACGTCCAGGCGCACCTGCCGCCGGGTGGCGCGCACGCCGTCGAGCCGGTCGGCGAGGTCGGCGTTGCTCATCAGGGCGCGGTCGCGCAGCGCCCGCTCGCGCGCCACGGGCGTGAATCCCGCGAACGCGCCGTCGAGCACCTCGTCGGCTGCCCGCGGGTACTCGCCCTCGGTGAACGCCGCGTCGATCCAGTCGTCGACGACGGCGACGACCCGCTCCTGCAGGCGGTCGCGGTCGGCGGCGGGCAGCCGCCCGACGACGCTGGCCAGCTCCGCCCGGGTCGTCAGCGGAGGGGGCCCGGTCTCGGCGGGGGCCGAGGTGGCGGGGGTCTCGGGGCCACCCGACTCCTCGGCCCCGCCGGAGCAGCCGGCCAGCAGCACCACGGCCGCGAGCACCGACGTGACGGCGGCCACGACGCGCGCGACCCGCAGCGGTCGTTGTGTGCGCAGTGGTCGTATCGGTCGTTCCGGGGGTCTCATCCGGGGGGCTCTCCTGGTCACGTCCTGGCTGGTCAGGGCCGGCGAGCGGGGTCACCACCGGCCATCGAGCAGTGGCACACCCTGCCTGCGTGCACCAGCGTGCCCGAAACCGCCCCCTCACCCGGGTATTTGCCTCGGCGAGGGACTAGCCTGGGTCTGTCCGCCCGTGGTGCCGCTCCGCTCCCCGCCCACGCGCCGGTCAGCATGTTGCTCATCACCACCCGCGCACTCATCGGAAGAGGCGAAGCACGTCGTGCCGCAGTCGTCAGGCAGCCAGTCCACCAGCACCTCCACCTCGGGCTCCCTGGAGCCCTCCGGCGCCGACTTCGGCGCCAACGAGTGGCTCGTCGAGGAGATGCGCGAGCGCTTCGACGCCGACCCGCAGAGCGTGGGCGAGGAGTGGGCGCGGTTCTTCCGTGACCACCAGGGCGGTGAGAACGGCCAGCACGGCCAGCAGGAGCAGGCCGGCAGCAACGGGTCCGGCAACGGCCGGCCCCAGAAGGCCCCCGAGCGGGCTCCTGTGAAGCCGTCCGAGAAGACTGCCGAGAAGGCGGCCGAGAAGGCTCCCGCGAAGGCGGCCGAGAAGCCCGCCGCGAAGCCAGCGGAGAAGAAGCCCGCGCCGGCGTCGGCCGAGAAGAAGTCCGAGCCGGCCCCGCAGGCCACCCCGCGCCCGGCGTCCAAGGCCGCCGAGCCCGCCAAGGGGACCAGCTCCCCGATGCCCAAGGAGTCACGTCCTCCGGAGCCGGCGGCGGCCTCCGACGAGCCCACGCTCACGGTGCTGCGCGGCGCCCCGGCGCGCACGGCCAAGAACATGGACGAGTCGCTGACCGTCCCCACCGCGACCTCGGTGCGCTCGGTGCCGGTCAAGCTGCTGTGGGACAACCGCACCGTCATCAACAACCACCTCGCCCGCGCCCGGGGCGGCAAGGTCTCCTTCACCCACCTGATCGGCTACGCGCTGGTGCGCGCCCTGGTCTCCATGCCGGAGATGAACGTCGGCTTCGACGTCGTCGACGGCAAGCCGAACCTGATCACCCCCGCCCACGTCAACCTCGGGCTGGCCATCGACGTCAAGAAGTCCGACGGCACCCGCCAGCTGCTCGTGCCGAGCATCAAGGCCGCCGAGAGCATGGACTTCGCGGCGTTCTGGACCGCCTACGAGGACATCGTGCGCAAGAGCCGCGACGGCAAGCTCGCCGTCACCGACTTCCAGGGCACCTCGATCTCGCTCACCAACCCCGGCGGCATCGGCACCGTGCACTCGGTGCCGCGGCTGATGAAGGGTCAGGGCGCCATCATCGGCGTCGGGGCCATGGAGTACCCGCCGGAGTGGCAGGGCGCCTCGGAGGAGGCCATCGCCCGCAACGCCATCAGCAAGGTCATGACGCTGACCTCCACCTACGACCACCGCGTGATCCAGGGCGCGCAGTCCGGTGAGTTCCTCAAGCGGATGCACCAGCTGCTGCTCGGCGGCGACGACTTCTACGACGACGTCTTCCGCTCGCTGCGCATCCCCTACGAGCCGATCCGCTGGTCGGCCGACATCGCCACCTCCCACGACGACGAGATCAGCAAGCAGGCGCGGATCCTCGAGCTCATCCACGCCTACCGCGTGCGCGGCCACATGATGGCCGACACCGACCCGCTGGAGTACCGCCAGCGCACCCACCCCGACCTCGAGGTGGAGAGCCACGGGCTGACCCTGTGGGACCTCGACCGCGAGTTCGCCACCGGCTCCTTCGGCGGCGAGGGTCGCCGGTTCATGAAGCTGCGCCAGATCCTGGGGATCCTGCGCGACTCCTACTGCCGCACCACCGGCATCGAGTACATGCACATCATGGACCCCGAGCAGCGCCGGTGGATCCAGGAGCGCGTCGAGCAGCCGCACACCAAGCCGCCCCGCGAGGAGCAGCTGCGCATCCTGCTCAAGCTCAACCAGGCCGAGGCCTTCGAGACCTTCCTGCAGACCAAGTTCGTGGGTCAGAAGCGCTTCAGCCTCGAGGGTGGCGAGACCACCGTCCCGGTGATCGACGAGATCTGCGAGGCCGCGGCGGAGGCCGACCTCGACGAGGTCACCATCGGCATGGCCCACCGCGGCCGCCTCAACGTGCTCGCCAACATCGTGGGCAAGAAGTACAGCCAGATCTTCCGCGAGTTCGAGGGCAACATCGACCCCCGCACCGTGCAGGGCTCCGGCGACGTGAAGTACCACCTGGGCGCCGAGGGCGAGTTCTCCGCCGGCACCGGCGACACCATCAAGGTCTCCGTGGCCGCCAACCCCTCGCACCTCGAGGCCGTCGACCCCGTGCTCGAGGGCATCGCCCGCGCCAAGCAGGACGTGCTGGACCGTGGCGGCGTCGACTTCCCCGTGCTGCCGCTGCTGGTGCACGGCGACGCCGCCTTCGCCGGCCAGGGCGTCGTGGCCGAGACGCTCAACCTCAGCCAGCTGCGCGGCTACCGCACCGGCGGCACCATCCACCTGGTCGTCAACAACCAGGTCGGGTTCACCACCTCGCCGGGCAGCTCGCGCTCCTCGCTCTACTGCACCGACGTGGCCCGAATGGTGCAGGCACCCATCTTCCACGTCAACGGCGACGACCCCGAGGCGTGCATCCGCGTCGCGCGGCTGGCCTTCGAGTACCGCCAGACGTTCAACAAGGACGTCGTCATCGACCTGGTGTGCTACCGCCGCCGCGGGCACAACGAGGGCGACGACCCCTCCTACACCCAGCCGCTGATGTACGACCTGATCGAGCAGAAGCGCTCGGTGCGCAAGCTCTACACCGAGTCCCTGATCGGTCGTGGCGACATCACGATCGAGGAGGCCGAGCAGGTCCTGCGCGACTACCAGCAGCAGCTGGAGCGGGTCTTCACCGAGGTGCGCGAGGCCAGCTCGCAGCCCTCGGACTGGACCACGGTCCCGGACTACCCGGACAAGCCCGCGATCGACACCGACACCGCGATCAGCCGCGAGGTGCTCAAGCGCATCTCCGACGCCTACGTGACTCCCCCCGAGGGGTTCACCGTGCACCCCAAGGTGATGCCGCAGCTGCAGCGTCGCGCCACCGCGATCACCGACGGTCCCATCGACTGGGGCACCGGCGAGATCCTCGCCTTCGGCTCGCTGCTGATGGACGGCCGCCCGGTGCGCCTGGCCGGCCAGGACTCGCGCCGCGGCACGTTCGTGCAGCGCTTCGCGACGATCATCGACCGGCGCAACGCCGACGAGTGGACGCCTCTGAGCTCGCTGACCGAGGACCAGGCCAAGTTCCACGTCTACGACTCGCTGCTCTCCGAGTACGCGGCGCTGGGCTTCGAGTACGGCTACTCGGTGGCCCGGCCCGAGGCGCTGGTGCTGTGGGAGGCGCAGTTCGGCGACTTCGTCAACGGAGCCCAGACGGTCATCGACGAGTTCATCACCGCCGGTGAGACCAAGTGGCGCCAGCAGTCCGGCGTCGTCCTGCTGCTGCCGCACGGCTACGAGGGCCAGGGCCCCGACCACTCCTCGGCGCGCATCGAGCGCTTCTTGATGATGGGTGCGGACGAGGCGTTCGTGGTGGCCCAGCCCTCCACGCCCGCCTCCTACTTCCACCTGCTGCGCCAGCACTCGCTCAGCGAGCGGCACCGGCCGATGGTGGTCTTCACGCCCAAGTCGATGCTCAAGCGCAAGGAGGCCGCCTCGAAGCCCGAGGACTTCACCTCCGGCACCTTCCGCCCCTTCATCGGCGACGACGCCGCCGACCAGGACAAGGTCGACACCCTGCTGCTCTGCTCGGGCCGGGTCACCTGGGACCTGATGGTCGAGCGGTCCAAGCGCGAGGACGGCGAGCGCTTCGCCATCGGACGCGTCGAGCAGCTCTACCCGCAGCCGCTGGACGCGATCCGCGAGGAGATCGCCCGCTACCCCCACCTGAAGTCGGTGCGCTGGGTGCAGGACGAGCCCCGCAACATGGGCCCCTGGCCCACCTACGCCCTCGACGTGTGGCCGCACGTCGACGCGCAGGTGACGCCGGTGACCCGCGCCGCGAGCTCCTCCCCCTCGGTCGGCACCGCCAAGCGCCACACCGAGGAGCAGAAGGCGCTCATCGCCGAGGCCTTCGGCGACTGACCCGACGACGACCCCACGACTGACCAGGGCAGCGACCGTGTACTTCACCGACCGCGGCATCGAGGAGCTCGAGAAGCGCCGGGGTGACGAGGAGGTCACCCTGGCGTGGGTCGCCGACCAGCTGCAGGCCTTCGTCGACGTCCACCCGGAGTTCGAGACCGCGGTGGAGCGGCTCGCGACGTGGCTGGCCCGGCCGGAGGACGACGACCTCTGACGTCGGGCCCGCGGCCGTTGCTCCCCTGACCCCGACCCCGCCGGGACCCCCGCTGAGGAGTCAGGCGCAGCTGTCGACGGCGCGGGTGACCAGCTGGGCCCAGACCTGCTCACCCTCGCGGGTCGGGTGCACGCCGTCGACCAGCAGCTCCGGGCTGCGGGCCACTTCGTCGCCCCACTCGGCGAGGCACGATCCGGGACGCGCGGCAGCGGCGCCCGCCATCGCGCGCTGCACCCGGCTCACCTCCGCGATCGCGTAGGCGGTGTTGGTGGCCGTCTGCTGCGTCTCGCGGTGCGGCAGGACCCACACGATCCGCGTGGACTCCGGCAGCACCGCGACGGCGTCCAGGTAGTCGTCCAGGACCCAGTGGTGGCCGGGATTGGTGCCGAGGGCGACCACGAGCGTCGACGGGACACCGCCCGTGCGCAGCTGACGGGCCAGACGGCCTGGCAGTGCCTGCACCAACCGGCCGGGGACGGCGTCGACCCGCCAGGCGGGGCGCAGAGCACCGAGCTCGTCGGCGGCCCGCCAGGCGACGGAGTCACCCAGCAGCAGCACGCCCTGCGGCGTCGCGCCGACCGCGGCACGGGCCGCGCCGCCTGCGGGCGTCGCGCGACACTGACCGGCACGGAACTCGAAGCCCGGGCGCAGCGCGCACAGGTTGCGCGACCGCAGGGCGATGTAGGCGCCGACGGGCGTGCCGGAGCGCAGTGCCAGCCGCTCCAGGCGGTTGGCCACCTGCGGCGCCACGCACTCGTCCCAGTCGCCCTCGCGCTCGCTGTGCACCACGTAGGTGGTGCGCGGGGCCACGCAGGGCGCGGCCCGCCGCACGAGGGGGCGGCTGCGGTCGGCCACCGCGGCGCACAGGTTGACCTCCGGCAGGAAGCGTCGGTGCAGCGCGCGACAGGTCGCCTCGGGCACGGGATTGCCGTACTGGGCTCCGCCCGGTCCCCCGCGCAGGCACACCTCCGCGTTCGCGGCGGGGCGGACGGTGTCGACCGCGCGCAGGCAGCGGTCGCGCCGGCAGCCACCGTCGCCCCAGACCCGGCCCAGGAGGCGGCAGGTGGCCTGGTCGACGTCGCCGTCCACCCGGCTCATGGCCGCCTGCGGAGTGGCCCGCGGCGCCACGGCCTCACGCCCGTGCTGGGCGGCGCCGAGCAGGCCCACCAGCACGACCAGCACCACGGCTGCGGGGAGCACGACCAGGGCAGGGCCCCGAGCACCCCCGAGTCCCCACCCCCAGAACCGGCCCCGAGAGGCCCGGTGACGATGCACCCCCCGATCCTACGGGAGGCGCTAGATTGCGAGACGTGCCTCCGGTCACGTCCGACGACCCCGCTGCCACGTCCGCGCCGCCCACGGTCAGCTATGCCGCCTGGGGCGAGGAGTTCTTCCGCGCCGCCGTCTCGGCCGACCGGGTGGTCGGCGGCATCAACGTGCTGGCGGGGCAGCCGGTCGAGGTGGGCCCGATGGGGGTGGGCCCGGGGCGGGTGGTCAAGGTGACCGCCCGTGGCAGCATCGGCGAGGCGACCGGCGAGCGGGTCGCGCACGAGCCCGCCACCTTCCGCGTGCGGCTGCCGGTGTCGCTGCGCTTCACCCTCGACCTCGGCGTCGACCGGCACCGCTTCGACGCGGAGCTCACCGTGCCGCTGCTCGTCGTCGCGCACGCCCGCGCCGACCTCGCCATCGATCTCGACGTGCAGCCGCCGCACGCCCACCAGGTGGGCTGCCGCCTGGAGGCGCGCGGTCTGCGCGCCTCGGTCACCAAGCACGCCGCCAACGTCGAGGGCGAGCTGCGGCGGTTCGTGGCCCGCTACGTGGCGCGCGAGGTGACCAAGCCCTACGTGATGGCGGCGCGCACCATCGACGTCTCGCGGGCGATCGACCAGGCGATGGCGGCACTGGTACCGCGGCGTCCGGCGGCGCAGTCGCTGGCGGACCTGCCGGCAGCGCTGGCGGAGGAGATCCAGGAGGTCGGTGACGACCTCGGCGGCGACCTGGTGACTGGTGGGACGCCTCCCGCCCCGGCGCCACCAGCACTACCCTGACCGGCATGACCGAGCACGCGCAGGCCCCCGGGACGACGCCCGGGCCGGAGAGCACCACCTACCCGCCGGCGCCGTGGCCGATGGTCGGCTCGCTGTGGCTGACCCTGTTCAAGGTCGCCCACGCCGTCGACGACCTGCGTCCGGCCGGCATCTACGGTGCCGCCTTCGTCTCCTACGAGGAGGGCAGCCCGCTGACCTACCGCGAGCTGCTGGTGGCGCGTCCGGTCGCCGATCCCGCCGGCGGTCGGGGCCGGCGCGTGAGCATCACCGACATCTGGGTCGACTCCCCCGCCTCGGTGGCGGGAGGACGCGAGCTCTGGGCGATCCCCAAGGGCCTGGCCGACTTCGACCTCGAGTCCACCTGGTCCGGCCCGCTGGGCCGCGCGGCGTGGTCGGCGAGCATCGAGCGCCGCCCGGTCGCCGAGGCGCGGTTCTCCGACGTCTCCCGCCTGGCGCCGCGGCTGCCCTTCACCGGTCACACCTGGCAGCCGGGCATCGACGACACCGACGGGCAGGAGCGGCGCGCGACGATGAAGGGGTCGGCCCGCACCCTGCCCTGCCGTGCCTCGTGGGACTTCGCCCCCGACGGACCGCTGGGCTTCCTCCGCGGGGCGCGACAGCTCGCCTCGGCCCGCATGCACGCCTTCCGGATGTCGTTCGGGTGAGGGGGAGGCGCTCGCGCCTCCCCGTCACACCCGAACGAGATCGAGCAAGCCCTCGCGCGTGAGCCCGGGAACGCGCGAGCGGCGCGTCGAGATCCCCGCAGCCCGGTCAGCAGTCCAGGCGCGGGAGGCACGGCCGAGGGACGAGGCCGAGCCGACGAAGCCGGCACCACCGAGCCGGCACCCGACGAGGTTCAGTCCTCGCCGTGCTCCCGACCCGCCTTGCGGGCGGCCTCACGGATCTCGAACACCTCGGTGGCGAGACCGCCGACGGCACCGGCGACGTCGGCGACGGCTCGGGTGACGATCCCGACGACGTCGCCGACGGTGCCGGCGGCGGCCTGGACGCTCGCCTGGACGGCGTCCTTGGTGATCTCCGAACGGGAAAGGTGATCGGGCATGGGGTCATCCTCCCCCGTCGAGGTCAGGCTGCCAACGCGTCCTCGGTCACGCCGGCCCGGTCGACGGGGGCGTCGGCCTTGCGGTCGGGCAGCGCGAGGCGGCAGATCTTCTTCGCGACGCTGAACAGCTGCTTGGAGAGGCGGCCGGTGTTGTACTGCAGGCCGTAGCGCTCGCAGATCTCCTGGACCTCCGCCGACAGCTCCGGGTAGCGCCGGGCCGGGATGTCGGGGAACAGGTGGTGCTCGATCTGGTGGCTGAGGTTGCCGCTCAGGATGTGGAAGAGCGGGCCGCCGGTGATGTTGGCCGACCCGAGCAGCTGGCGGTAGTACCAGTGTCCGCGGGTCTCGTTCTCGCACTCCTCGGCGGTGAAGGTCTCGGCGCCGGCCGGGAAGTGGCCGCAGAAGATGATGTTGAACGCCCACACGTTGCGCACCAGGTTGGCGACGGCGTTGCCCGCGAGGGTCATGGGGAACAGCGGGCCGGTGAGCGCCGGGAAGAGCAGGTAGTCCTTCAGCGCCTGGCGCTTGACCTTGCGCATGATGCCGGCGTGGAGGGCCTTGTTCTCCTCGATCTTGCGCTTGCCGGCCACGATGTTCTCGACCTCGAGGTCGTGCATGGCCACGCCCCACTCGAAGAACATCATCAGCAGGAACGCGTAGACGGGGTTGCCCAGGTAGTAGGGGTGCCACTTCTGGTCCTCGTCCATCCGCAGGATCCCGTAGCCGATGTCGCGGTCCTTGCCCAGGACGTTGGTGAAGGTGTGGTGGATGTAGTTGTGGCTGTACTTCCACTGCTCGCTGGGGCAGACGTTGTCCCACTCGTACATGCGCGAGTTGAGACCGGGGTCGCCCATCCAGTCGTACTGGCCGTGCATGACGTTGTGGCCGATCTCCATGTTGTCGAGGATCTTGGAGACGCTCAGCGCGGCCACGGCGAGCGGCCAGGCCGGAGGCAGGTAGAAGAGCGCGCGGCCGGCGACCTCGAAGCCGCGCTGGGCCTTGACGATCTTGCGGATGTAGGTGGCGTCGGCCTCGCCGAGGTCGGCCATCACGCGCTGGCGGATGGCGTCCATCTCGTCGCCGAACTGCTCCATCTGCTCGGGGGTGAGGCGGGGACGGGTCGGGGTGGGCATCGGTGGTGCTCCCTTCGTCGACAAGCGTGGTGGGCGGTGTCGGGTGGATTCGGGTGGTCGGAGGTGTGCGGACTGTGCGCCGGCGGGTCAGAGCTCGACGGAGCAGTCGCCCACGGGCGAGCTGACGCACACGCGGATCTCCTCGTCCGGCAAGGAGCTCTCCTCGCCGGTGAGGACGTTGCGCACGGTGCCGTCGGTCTTGGTGGCCACGCAGGAGAAGCAGATGCCCATGCGGCAGCCGGACTCGGGCTTGAGCCCGAGCGCCTCGGCCTGCTCCAGCAGGCTCGCGCCCGTGTTGGGCGCCTCCTTGCCGGAACGGGTGAAGGAGACGGCGCCCTCGGCGTCGTCGGCCGAGGCCCGTCGCGGCGGCTTGAAGTACTCGATCTGCAACGACTCGGAGCCGTCGTAGGCGGCCTGCACTCCCTCGATCAGCGGTGCCGGGCCGCACGCCCAGGTGGGCACCTCCCGGTAGCCGGGCACGAGCCGCTCGAGAAAGGCCGGCGAGAGGTTCGGGTCGCCGAGCTCGGGGTGCATCAGGTGCAGGTCGACGCCGTGGCCGGTACGCGCCGTCTCGGCGAGCTCCTCGGCGAAGATCTGGTGCTCGGGGCTCTGGGCGTAGTGCAGGAACGTCACCCGGCCGCGGTGGGTGCGACGCTGCAGCGAGCGCAGCATCGACATCACCGGGGTGATGCCGGAGCCACCGGAGATGAACAGCACGTGCTCGGGCATCCGGTCGGGCAGCACGAACTCGCCCTGGGCCTGCGAGAGGTGAACGGTGGTGCCGGGCGTGGCCCTCTCGACCAGCCAGCGGGAGACGACGCCGTCGGGGTTGGCGCGCATCGTCACCTGGAAGCGGTCGCCGGGGCGCGAGTCGGGGCTGGAGATGGTGAACACGCGGGTGGTGCGCCGCGCGCCCTCGACCTCGACGCCGAGCTGCACGTGCTGGCCGGCGCGGTGGCCGCGCCAGGTGGAGGTGGGCTGCAGGGTGAGGGTGGCCACGGGCGGGTGCCCGGGCACGTCCACCTCACGGTGGATGTCGACGATCCGGGCGCGGACCTCGGTGGCGGCCCACATCGGGTTGATCTGCTCGAGGTAGCGGTCGACGCCGTGCGGGGAGGTCAGCGCGGCGAGGGCCCGCGAGCGCAGGACGCTCTGGCCGAGGCCGGCGAGCGGTGCCGTGAGGCTCATGCGTGACTCCTGTCGGTCGCAATGGTGTACGTCTGTACACCGAAACTGTGCCCGGGACGCTGTGTCCCGGTCAAGAGCGACGTGGCGTAATGGTGGACACACGTCCACCGATCGAGGCGAGATAGCGGTCACTAGGATGGCTCTCATGACGGCGGCGACGGGCGAGACGCGGGGCGAGCGCAAGGAGCGCACCCGCCGGGCCATCCTCGACGCCGCCCTCGACCTGTGCGAGGACTCCAGCCTCGTCGCCCTCTCGCTGCGCCAGGTGGCCAAGCAGGTGGGCGTGGTGCCCACCGCCTTCTACCGGCACTTCGACTCCATCGAGGCGCTGGGTCTGGCCCTGGTCGACGAGTCGTTCGTCTCGCTGCGCGCCATGCTGCGCGACGTCCGGCGCGGGGACCCCACGTTCGCCGCCATCGTGGACCGCTCGGTCGACGTCCTGGTCGAGCACGTGCGCGGCCAGCACCAGCACTTCGCCTTCATCGTGCGCGAGCGGGCCGCGGGGCCGCTCTCGGTCCGCGAGGAGATCCGCCGTCAGATCGAGCTCTTCGAGCGCGAGCTGGCCACCGACCTCGACCAGCTGCCGGGCACCGACCCGTGGTCGGCCGAGGACCTGCGCAGCCTCTCCAAGCTGATCGTCGGGGCGATGGTCTCCACCGCGGAGGCGCTGCTCAACGCACCCGCCTCGCACGAGAAGGCCATCGCCGAGACCGCGCGCACCCAGCTGCGGATGGTGCTGGTGGGCGCCCTCAACTGGCGTTCACGGTCGAGCTGACGAGCCGAGCGGCCTACCCGCCGAACGGCTTGACGGGTCGAAGCGTGACCTCGGGGATCGTGGCACCGGGAGGCAGGTCGAGCACGTGCAGCACGGTCTCGGCGACCACGCCGGGGTCGATCCACTGCGCGGGGTCGTAGGTGCGCCCCTCCTGCTCGTGCACCTTCTCCTGCATCGGCGTGGCGGTGCGGCTGGGGAAGACCGTCGTGACCCGCACGCCGTGCTCGACCTCCTCGCCGCGCAGGGAGTCGGCGAAGCCGCGCAGGCCGAACTTGGAGGCGGCGTACGCCGACCAGGCGGGCTTGGCGTCCAGGCCGGCGGAGGAGTTGACGAACACGTAGGTGCCGCGGGCGGCGCGCACCTGCGGCAGCGTGAGGCGGGTGAGCACCGCCGGCGCCACCAGGTTCACGTCGACGTGCTCGCGCAGCTGGGCCGTGGTCTGCTCCGCCACGGGCGCCAGGTCGACGACGCCCGCCACGTGCAGCACCGAGTCGAGCGGGTCCAGGTCGGGCAGCTCGAGGGAGTCCGGGTGGGCCAGGTCCGCCACCACCGTGAAGGCACCGGGGAAGGTGTCGGCCAGCTCGGTGGCGCGGGCCTGGCTGCGCGCGAGCAGGACCAGGTGGTCGCCGCGCGCGTGCAGGCTCCGGGCCAGCTCGGCCCCGATGCCGGAGCCGGCACCGGTGAGCAGGTGGGTGCGCGGGCGCTGCTCCCCGGCCCCGGTGCCGGCGGCGCGGGTCACCGGGTGAAGACGATCTTGCCGAACAGGTCGCCTCCGGCCATCGCCTCGAAGCCCTCGGCCGCCTGCGCCATCGGCACGGTGCGGTCGACCAGCGGGCGCGTGCCCGTGGCGTCGAGCATGGTCACCAGCGAGGCCAGCTCGTCGCGCGTGCCCATCGTGGAGCCGATGACGCTCAGCTGCAGGAAGAAGATCCGGGTCAGCTCGGCGTCGTCGAGCTTCGGGCCGGAGGTGGTGCCCGAGATGACCAGCTTGCCGCCGGGGCGCAGCGAGCGGATGGAGTGCGACCAGGTGGCGCGACCGACGGTCTCCATGACGGCGTCGACCTTGACCGGGAGGCGCGCACCGGACTCGAAGGCCTCGTGGGCGCCGATCTCGAGCGCCCGCGCCCGCTTGGCCTCGTCGCGCGAGGTGGCGAGCACCTGCAGGCCGGCCGCACGGGCCAGGGTGATCAGGGCCGTGGCGACGCCGCCACCGGCACCCTGCACCAGCACGGTGTCACCGGCCTTGAGGTCGCCGCGGGTGAACAGCATCCGGTAGGCGGTCAGCCAGGCGGTGGGCAGGCAGGCGGCCTCCGCGAAGGAGAGGGAGGAGGGCTTGGGCACCAGGTTGGCGCGCGGCACCGCGACCCGCTCGGCCATCGTGCCCTGGTAGCGCTCGCTCAGCAGCGAGCGGCGCGGGTCGAAGGTCTCGTCGCCGCGCCAGGCGGGGTCGCTGATGACGCCGTGCACCACGACCTCGTTGCCGTCCTCGTCGAGGCCGGCGGCGTCGGTGCCGAGGATCATCGGCAGCTGCTCCTCCTTCAGCCCCACGCCCCGCAGCGAGAACAGGTCGTGGTGGTTGAGCGAGGCCGCCTTGACGGTGACGGTGGTCCACCCCTCGGGCACCTCGGGCTCGGGGCGGTCACCGACCACCAGCCCGGAGAGGGGCTCGTCGGCGGAGAAGGACGTGACGTAGACAGCTTCCATGGGGCGAACCTACCGACCGCACCGACGGCTGCGTCAGCGGCGGGCCACACCCTCCGCACGCGCCGCCTCGGCGACGGCGGTCGCCACCGCGGGACCCACGCGTGCGTCGAACGGCGAGGGGATCACGTACGCCTCCGAGAGGTCGTCGCCGACGAGGTCGGCCAGGGCCCGGGCCGCGGCCAGCTTCATGCCCTCGGTGATGGCGGTGGCGCCGACGTCGAAGGCACCACGGAAGATGCCGGGGAAGGCCAGCACGTTGTTGATCTGGTTGGGGAAGTCCGAGCGGCCGGTGGCCACGACCCGGGCGTAGCGGTGCGCCAGGTCGGGGTGCACCTCGGGCGTGGGGTTGGCCATCGCGAAGATGATCGCCTCCGGCGCCATCCGGGCGACGTCCTCCTCGGGCACGGTGCCGCCGGAGACGCCGAGGTAGACGTCGGCGCCGTCCAGCGCCTCGGCCAGCGACCCGGAGCGTCCGGTGCGGTCGGCGGTCAGCTCGGCCAGCGCGCGCTTCACCGGCGTCAGGTCCGATCGACCCGAGTGCACCACGCCCTTGCGGTCGGTGACCGCGATGTCCTCGATGCCGGCCTCGAGCAGGATCTTGGCGATCGCGACACCCGCCGCGCCCGCGCCACTGATCACCACGCGGGTCTCGGCGTAGGAGCGGCCGGTGAGGCGCAGGGCGTTCTCGAGCGCCGCCAGGGCGACGACGGCGGTGCCGTGCTGGTCGTCGTGGAAGACCGGGATGTCGAGACGCTCCTTGAGCCGCTCCTCGATCTCGAAGCAGCGCGGCGCGGAGATGTCCTCGAGGTTGATGCCGCCGAAGCTGGGCGCCAGGCGCGCCACGGTCTCGATGATCTCCTCGGTGTCGGTGGTGTCGAGGCAGATCGGGACGCCGTCGACGCCGCCGAACTGCTTGAACAGCACGCACTTGCCCTCCATCACCGGCATGGCGGCCGCGGGACCGATGTCCCCGAGACCGAGCACCGCGGTGCCGTCGGTGACGACCGCGACGGTGTTGGGCACCCAGGTGTAGTGCCGACTGAGCGAGGGGTCCGCGGCGATCGCCTCGCACACCTGCGCGACGCCGGGGGTGTAGGCCAGCGAGAGGTCGTCGGCGCCGGTCAGCGGCACCGTGGCGAGGGTCTGCATCTTGCCGCCGACGTGCAGGTCGAAGACCGGCTCGCCGGCGCGGGGGTGCGCGGCCTCCTCGGCGTCGACGACGGGGGCCAGCTCGGGC
Source organism: Nocardioides nanhaiensis (assembly GCF_039542785.1). NCBI lineage: Bacteria > Bacillati > Actinomycetota > Actinomycetes > Propionibacteriales > Nocardioidaceae > Nocardioides > Nocardioides nanhaiensis. The sequence continues at coordinate 3,595 of NZ_BAABIM010000005.1, read as the reverse complement.
TCGGGGGCGGTCTCGGGCACGGTCAGGCATCCTTCCACAGCGGGCGCAGCAGGCGGGGCCGGGGCCACAGCCGTGCCAGCGCCACGGCGTGCACCTCCCGCTCGGGCACCGGGCCGCGGTGGCGGGAGTCCACGCCGCGGGCGGCGTCGTCGCTGAGCAGCCACCAGCCCGGTTCCCCCGAGGCCGTGGGGCGCGGCTCGACGGCACGCTTGAGCGCCAACGTCCCGTCGGCGAAGCGCGCCACCACCACCTGTCCGGGCCGGGGCCGCTGCCCGTGCAGCACCAGCAACCGGTCGCCGGGCCGCAGCACCGGACCCATCGACTCCCCGCTCACCCGGGCGAGGCCGAGCCGGCGGGTCACGCGCCGCCGTCCGAGGGCGTCCGGAGTCGGATGGGACCTGGCCCCAGGGGGTACCGCATGCGGAGTAGTGTCACCGACGGACACCTGCCCCGCGCAGGCTCCCGTCCCATCTGCGTCCCACCCGTGCAACCGAGGAGAACCGCATGTTCGCGCGCCTGTTCGCTCCCACCGTCGAGGTCTCGGCCCACTGCGACCTGCCCTGCGGCGTCTACGACCCCGCCCAGGCCCGCATCGAGGCCGAGTCGATCAAGGGCATCATCGCCAAGGTCGCCGACAACGACGACCCGGACTTCCGCACCCGCGCCATCGTCATCAAGGAGCAGCGCTCCGAGCTGGTCAAGCACCACCTGTGGGTGCTGTGGACCGACTACTTCAAGCCCCCGCACTTCGAGAAGTACCCGCAGCTGCACCAGCTGGTCAACGAGGCCACCAAGCTGGCCGGCGCCAGCGGCACCAAGGGTGAGCTCGACGCCGCCAAGGCCGACGAGCTGCTCGCGAAGATCGACGAGATCGCCGAGATCTTCTGGGAGACCAAGAAGGGCTGACCGCCCACCTGAGACACCCGGACGCCGTCCACCCGCTGCCACTCGATGGCCAGCAGGTGGGCGGCGTCCGTCGTCGGTGCCGGTCGCACCGGTCCTGCCGGTCGCGCGTGGCATAGGGTCGGCCCCGCGGGGCCGCCCGAGGCGCGGGTGGCCGGTCCGCACGACGCGGAGGTCGTGAGCAGATGACAGCACTCCCCGAGGACGCCGCGGGCTCCGAGCAGCTCCCCGGTCCTGGTTCCCCCGCCGGCGATCGCGCGCAGGTCGAGGTGCGGCTGCCCGCGGAGGGCGCCTATGCCGCCGTGCTGCGCACCACCACCGCGGCGCTGGCCGCGCGCCTGGACTTCACCATCGACGACATCGAGGACCTGCGGATGGCCGTGGCCGAGGCCAACGCCATGGTGCTCGAGCAGGCTGACCCCGGCTCGGACCTGGTGTGCACCTGCCACCTCGCCCCGGGCCGGATGGTGCTGAGCGTGAGCGTCGCCTCCGCCGGGGCGGTGCCCGACCTGCAGAGCTTCGCCTGGCAGGTGCTCACCACGCTGGCGGCCGACGCCGACATCGACACCTCCGGCGGCCGCTACACCGTGACCATGACGATGACCTCCTCGCTCTCCCCTGCGCACGACCCTGCGACGGGCGCCGGAGCCTGACGTGGTGGACCCCGGCCAGGACGAGGACACGGGTGAGCAGGGCCTCACCGGCATCGAGCTGACCCGCCACCGCAGCGGTCGGTTCTTCGGCGTCCTGCACGACGCCGACGCCGGCACCGCGACCCGCGAGCAGGCCCGCGATTCGCTGGTGACCCTGCACCTGCCGCTGGTCGAGCACTGCGCACGCCGCTTCCGCAACCGCGGCGAGCCCTACGAGGACCTCGTGCAGGTGGGCACCATCGGGCTGATCAAGGCGGTGGACCGCTTCGACTCCGAGCGTGGCGTGGAGTTCTCGACCTACGCCACGCCCACGATCATCGGCGAGATCAAGCGCCACTTCCGTGACAAGGGCTGGGCGATCCGCGTGCCGCGGCGGCTGCAGGAGCTGCGCATGCAGATCGGCAGCGCCACCGCGGAGCTCACCCAGTCGCTGGGCCGCTCCCCCACTCCGCGCGAGCTGGCCGAGCGCATCGGCTGCACGGTGGAGGAGATCGTCGAGGGGATGGAGTCCAGCAACGCCTACTCGACACTCTCCCTGGACGCCTCCTCGGACGACTCCGACGACGGTCCCGGGAGCATGCTCGACGTCATCGGCGTCGACGACGAGGGCCTGGCCAACGTCGAGATCCGCGAGTCGATCAAGCCCCTGCTGGACCAGCTCGACCCGCGGGAGAAGCGGATCCTGCTGCTGCGCTTCTTCAAGAACATGACGCAGTCGCAGATCGCCGAGGAGATCGGGGTCTCGCAGATGCACGTCTCCCGCCTGCTCAACCGCACCCTGACCCAGCTGCGCACCTCGCTCGAGGCCGAGGACTGAGGCGAGAGGACGCGGGTCAGCCCGCCTCGGACTCGAGTGCCTCGATGCTCGCGGGATGCACGATGCCGGCGATGGCGACCACCGCGGTCACGGCCACGACGGCCGCAGGAAGGGGGGCGTCGCGCAGGTACCAGGCGACGCCCAGGGCGATGAGCTGGCTCATCAGTGCAGGTCCCCGGGCCCAGGGTGCGCGGCGCACCAGTGCCAGGCCGGCCACCAGCAGCAGCGCGCCGTAGACGATGAAGAACACCGCCACCGAGATGCCGAGCGAGACCCGGTCGCCGGTGAGGTCGGCCAGCTCCACCACCGCGATCCCGAGCAGGGCCAGCCCCTCGAGGGCGACCAGCGAGGCGGTCACGACGAGCGGGGCGGGGGTCTCCTGGTGGCCGGACACGACGGCGAGCCTACCGGCGCCGTCGTGCTCCCAGGGCCGGCCGGAGGGGTCGTCGAGGGGTGCATGGGTCGCCGTCGGGAGGGGAACACGGTGGCCGGTGGTCTGGTTGTGACCCAGGAAACCATCGTTGACCCTTGATACCCGCGCGATATGTTGCGAGTCTGGTGGACGCGCTCGTGAAAACGTTCACACTCCGACGTACACGCGCGCCCGCAGGCCTGAGCACCCCTGCCTGCACGTTCTTGAGATGAGAGAGAGCCACTCACCCATGGATTGGCGCCACCGTTCCGCATGCCTCGACGAGGATCCGGAGCTGTTCTTCCCCATCGGCAACACCGGACCGGCCATCCTCCAGATCGAGGAGGCCAAGCAGGTGTGCCGACGATGCGACGTGCGCGAGCAGTGTCTCGCGTGGGCTCTCGAGGCGGGACAGGACCACGGTGTCTGGGGAGGCCTCAGCGAGGACGAGCGCCGCGCGCTCAAGCGCCGCAACGCCCGCGCCCGCATCCGGACTGCATGAGGGACTGCGAGCGCAGCGAGTAGTTCCTCACGCGTCGGTGGTTGAGCGAGCGACACGAGCGAGCCCGCGAGCTCGTGGGGAGCGAGTCGAAACAGTGAGGATGTAGGTACCTGGTCCAGGGGTCTGACTTAAGTCGAAACTGACGCCCCTGGTGGTTGTCCTCAAGCGGGACCTGTCGGCCCCTGGACCGGGTGCTCGATCTGATGACCAGGCCGGGCGGGTGTGACCTCATAGGACCTTGGTCTGCACAGTCTCATCACTGTTTTGTCCGCCCGACCTGGAAGGTCATCTCTTCCCTTTCCACGAAG
>NZ_BAABIM010000004.1:0-572409 GCF_039542785.1 Nocardioides nanhaiensis | reverse complement strand
GCGCCGACGCGCCGAAGGACTCTCCAATCCCGAGATCATCCGGTGCCTCAAACGACACCTCGCCCGCGCCGTCTACCGAGCCTTACGGACCGACCTCATGACCCCTTGACATCTATAGGACCGTCCCGCTGACTCACGGATCGGGCACCCAGCGGCGCCGGCGGGTCGAAACCCGCTGACTCACGGATCGGGCACCCAGCGGCGCGCCGACGGGTCGAGACCCGCTGACTCACGGATCGGGCACCCAGCGGCGCACCGACGGGTGGAAACCCGCTGACTCACCCAACGAGCGCCGTTCGGGACAACGACCAGCGAGACACCAGTCACCTCCCGTGACGGACGTGACCACTGAGCCGTCAGCCTGTGGATGACGGGGTGCCAGCGGGCGCTCGGATGGGCATCATGGCGGGGTGTCCAGAGATCTCGGGATCCCGGGCGCCTCACGCAGCGCGCCCAGCACCGCCACCTCGCCGCCACCAGGTTCGCCAGCGGGCTCGCCCCCGGGCGCCCGGGCGGCCCCGCCGCCGGCCACGCGCGCGGCCCGGCCGGGCTGGCGCGACCCGCGCCTGTGGCTCGGGGTGGCGATCGTGGCCGCCTCGGTCGTGGCGGGGTCGCGCGTGCTGGCCTCGGCCGACGACACGGTCGCGGTCTGGGTGGTGGGGCAGGACGCCGCCGCCGGCACGCAGCTGGAGGCCGGTGACCTCCAGTCGCGACGGGTGCGGTTCGCCGACGACGCCGACCTGGCGCGCTACGTGCCCGTGGAGGAGACACTGCCCGCGGAGCTGGTGCTGACGCGCGGGGTGGGGGCCGGTGAGCTGCTGCCGCGCGCGGCGATCGGCAGCGCGGAGGAGTCCGACCGGGCGGTGCTGCGCATCGCGGTGCCCGAGGAGCAGGTGCCCGCCGCGGTCGGTGCGGGCGCGGTCGTGGACGTGTACCTGCTCGACGAGTCGGGGGAGCCGGCGGAGGGCGGCCAGGACGCCGCCGCCGATCCGGGGGAGCCCGTCCTGGCCGAGGTCGGAGTGCTCGAGGCGCCCGGCCCGGGCGAGGCGTTCTCGGGCACCGGCAACCGCACCCTCGACGTCGCGGTCACCGAGGAGCAGGCCCGCGCCTGGTTCGAGGCGCGCGGTCGCGTGGTCGCGCCGGTGGTGGCCGTGGTGCAGGTCGGATGAGCGGGTCGGCGCGATGATCGTGGTGCTGGTGGTGGCCTCGGGCGCCGCGTGGGAGTCCACGGCGCTGCGCGTGCTGGGTGAGCACCCGGGGATCGTGGTGCTCAAGCGCTGCGTCGACGTCGACGACCTGCTCGCCACCGCCTCGGCCGGGCAGGCGCACGTGGCGGTGCTGGGCCTCGACTCGCCGGGCCTGGACGCCGCCGCGGTGGACCTGCTGCGCCGCCACGGCGTCCGGCCGGTGGCGGTGGTGCCCGCGGGTCTGGCCGAGGCCGGCCGCGACCGGGCCTCGCGCGTCGGCGTGCACGGGATCGTGGCCGACGACCGGCTCGGCGACCTGCCCGAGCTGGTGCTCGCCGACCCCACCCCGGTGCCGCCCTCGGCGCCGCCGGGCGACGACGTCGCCACGCGGGCGCTGGACCAGGCACTGCCCCCGGTGCCGCCGGCGCCCGGCGGTGGGCGGGTGCTGGCCGTCTGGGGCCCCGGGGGCGCCCCGGGTCGCACCACCGTGGCCGCTGCCCTGGCCGGCGAGCTGGCCCGGCGTCGCCGACGCACGATCCTGGTCGACGCCGACCCCTACGGCGGTGCCGTCGCCCAGCACCTCGGCATCATGGACGAGGTCTCCGGCGTGCTCGCCGCGGCACGGCTGAGCACCGCCGGCACGCTCGAGGAGCGGTTCCTGACGGTGCAGCGCGGCGTCGACGACTGCCTCTCGGTGATCACCGGGCTGCCGCGCCCCGACAGGTACGTGGAGGTGCGGCCCGGCGTCACCGAGCACCTGCTGGAGGTGGCGGCCACGTGGGCGCAGGTGGTGGTCGACACCGGGTTCGGGCTCGAGGAGGAGGCTCCCGACGCCGGGCTGCGGCCGGGCCGGGACCAGATGACGCGCGCCGCGCTGGAGGTGGCCGACGAGGTCGTGGTGGTGGGGACCGCCGACCCGGTGGGCCTCTCGCGCCTGGCCCGCGGGCTGGTGACCCTCGCCGAGCTGCGTCCCGACCTGGCCGTCCACGTGGTGGTCAACCGCATGCGGGCCACGCTCGGCTGGTCCGAGGCGGAGGTGGCCGGGCTCGTCAGCGGGTTCGTGCGACCGGCCGGGCTGCACTTCCTGCCCGAGGACCGCACGGCGGCCGACCGCGCGCTGGTCGCGGGGCGGCTGCTGGTGGAGTCGGGGGAGTCGGCGCTGAGTCGCGCCGTCGTCCCGCTGGTCGACGCCCTCGACGGCTGAACCGCACCGGGCCGGACTGGCCCGGCGGTGCCGGACGCTGTCTGCCACAATCACCCCCACGTGGCCCATGGGGGAGCCGCGGAGGGCCCGGTCACGGGCGTCCGACGGCCAGCCACGCGAGAACGAGGAGGAGCACCGGATGAGCGAGCGGCTGCGCACGCGGGACCTCGCCTTCCTGGTGGCCGAGACGCCCACCTCGCCGTGCCACAACTGCACGGTGGAGATCTTCGAGCCGGGGGACTCGGGTTTCGACTACGACCGCCTGATCGAGCTCATCCGCGACCGCATCTCCTTCGTGCCGCGCTACCGGCAGCGGCTGCGCACCGTGCCCGGCCACCTGGCCAACCCGGTGTGGGTCGACGACGACAAGTTCGACCTCCACTTCCACGTGCGGCGCTCGGCGCTCCCGCGCCCCGGCACCTCCGAGCAGCTGCGCGAGCTGGTGGCGCGGATCGTGTCGCGCCCGCTGGACCGCGGCCGCCCCCTGTGGGAGATGTACCTCGTCGAGGGGCTGGCCGGGGGTCGGTTGGCGCTGCTCTCCAAGTCCCACCAGGCTCTGGTCGACGGCGTCCAGACCGTCGACATCGGCCAGCTGCTGCTCGACCACTCCGCCGAGCCCAAGCAGCTCGAGCCCGACGAGTGGGCGCCACGGCGCACGCCGAGCCCGGCCGGGCTGGTGGCGGGGGCGGTGCGCGAGACGCTCACGGAGCCCGCGGTGCTGCTGGACTCGCTGCAGAGCACCACCAGCGCGGTGCTGCGCACGGCCGACGCCTCGACGCGTCGCGCGCGCGCCGTCGCAGCCACCCTGGCCCGACGCCGTCCCGAGCGGCCCACCCCGATCAGCGGCGCCCTCTCCCAGCAGCGTCGCGTGATCACCGTCGACACCTCCCTGGCCGACCACCGCGCGGTGCGCAAGGCCCACGGAGGCACGGTCAACGACGTCATCCTGGCCACCATCACCGGTGCGCTGCGGGCATGGCTGATGACCCGCACCGAGTCGCTGGGCGGGCTGCGCAAGATCCGCGCCGTGGTGCCGGTCTCGGTGATCGACGAGGAGCTCGAGGCCACCTCGCTCGGCAGCATGATCGCGCCGCACTACGTTGACCTGCCGGTCGGCGAGCCGAGCCCCCTGGTGCGGCTGCACCAGGTCTCCTACAGCTTCACCGCGCACAAGGAGGGTGGCCGCGCCGTGGCCGCCAACCGGCTCGCCGGCATCGCCGGGTTCGCGCCGACGACCTTCCACGCCATGGGCTCGCGGGTGGCCTTCGAGGAGCTGCGCCGCGGCTTCCAGCTCAGCGTCACCAACGTCCCCGGACCCCAGTCGCCGCTCTACGCGGCCGGGGCGCGGATGGTGGGCAGCTACCCCGTACCGCCGCTGCTGCCCGGCCACCCGCTGGCGATCGGCGTCACCTCCTACGACGGGTCGGTGTTCTACGGCATCACCGCCGACCGCGACCGCCTGCCCGACGCCGACCTGCTGGGCACCTGCATCACCGAGGCGCTGACCGAGCTCACCGAGGCCTCCGGCGGTCGCCAGCGTGCGCCCCGCGGGCGGCGCAAGCCCTCGCGCACGGGCAAGGCGTCGCGACCCACGCGTCCCGGCACCCCCGCACCCGCCGACGGCGACGACTCCGGCTCGACCACCGGCAGCACCTCGCGATGAGCACGGTCCGACGATGACGCGCGTGTACCTGCCCACCACGCTGGAGGACCTGGCGCGCTTCGTGGACCAGGGCTACCTGCCCGAGAGCACCGAGCGCTACGTGGCGCCCGGTGAGGACGAGGAGTCGGAGTACGCGGCGCTGACGGCGGCGGCCGAGGCCTCGCACGCGCTGCTGCAGGGCGCCGGCCGACGCGTCGTCGTCGTGGCCGAGGTGACCGACCCCGACGGCACGGTGGCCCTTGAGCAGCTGCAGGCGGTGCACGCCGACCTGGCCGACGACGCCGACCCCGACGACGACCTGGCCTGGTTCGCGGCCCAGGAGATCCCCGACCTGCTCGGCGAGCGCTGACCGTCGCCCGCGCCGGGTGGGCGCGGCGCCGTCGGCTGGTTAGGGTCTCGGCATGGACGCCATCACCCACCCGCCGGCTCCCACCAACGAGCCGAACCTGACCTACGCCCCCGGCAGCCCCGAACGGGCCGAGCTCGTGGCGCAGATCGACCAGCTCGAGCGTCGCCAGCACACGCTGCGCGCCGTCATCAACGGCCGGCACCGCAACGGGGGTGGGCCCGAGGTGAAGGTCGTGCAGCCCCACGACCACCAGCACGTGCTGGGCACGTTCAAGTCCGCCACGGTGCGCGACGCCCAGGCCGCGGTCAAGGCGGCCGGGGAGGCCGCCGCCGACTGGCGCCGGATGCCCTTCGACGAGCGAGCGGCGGTGATCCTCAAGGCCGCCGACCTGCTCGCCGGTCCCTGGCGCCAGCGCATCAACGCCGCCACCATGCTCGGCCAGTCGAAGACCGCCTTCCAGGCCGAGATCGACGCCGCCTGCGAGCTCATCGACTTCTGGCGCTTCAACGTGCACTACGCGCGCCAGATCCTCGAGGAGCAGCCGCCGGCCAACAGCCCCGGCGTGTGGAACCGCACCGACCACCGTCCGCTCGAGGGCTTCGTCTACGCGATCACCCCGTTCAACTTCACCGCCATCGCCGGCAACCTGCCCACCGCCCCGGCGCTGATGGGCAACACGGTGATCTGGAAGCCCTCGCCCACCCAGCAGCTCGCAGCCTCCCTCACCATGGAGCTGCTGGAGGAGGCCGGCATGCCGCCGGGCGTCATCAACATGCTGCCCGGCGACGGCGTCGAGGTCTCGCGCGTGGCGCTGGCCCACCCCGACCTGGCCGGCATCCACTTCACCGGGTCGACACCGACCTTCCAGCACCTGTGGCGCACCGTCGGCGAGAACATCGCCTCCTACCGCTCCTACCCGCGCGTGGTGGGCGAGACCGGTGGCAAGGACTTCATCCTGGCCCACCCCTCGGCCGACCCCGACGTGCTGCGCGTCGCCATGGTGCGCGGTGCCTTCGAGTTCCAGGGCCAGAAGTGCTCCGCCGCCTCGCGTGCCTACGTGCCCCGCTCGGTGTGGACAAAGATCAAGGACCAGCTGGTCGCGGACATCGAGAACCTCTCGATGGGTGACGTCACCGACCTCTCCCACTTCATGGGCGCCGTCATCGACGAGCGGGCCTTCGCCAAGCACCGCTCGGCCATCACCCGCGCCAAGCGCAACAAGAACCTGACCGTGCTCGCCGGCGGCCAGACCGACGACTCCGTGGGCTGGTTCGTGCGCCCCACGCTGGTGGAGTCCACCGACCCGGCCGACCAGATGTTCTCCACCGAGTACTTCGGGCCGATCCTCGCCGTGCACGTCTACGACGACGACCGCTTCGAGCGGGTCGCCCTCCAGATGGAGTCGATCGCCCCCTACGCGCTCACCGGCGCGATCATCGCGCGCGACCGCGCCGCCATCACCTGGGCGCAGGAGGCCCTGCGGTTCGCCGCGGGCAACTTCTACGTCAACGACAAGCCCACCGGCGCCGTCGTCGGCCAGCAGCCCTTCGGCGGGGCCCGTGCCTCGGGCACCAACGACAAGGCCGGCGCGCCGCTGAACCTGCTGCGCTGGACCTCGCCGCGCTCGATCAAGGAGACCTTCGTGGCGCCGACCGACCACCGCTACCCGCACATGGGCGCCGAGTAGCCGCGCCCGGAGACCGTGTTGTGTGGATGTTGTGGAGCCGGTGCCCATGACCTGACCGTGTGCGTGCGGGGTGGGTCACGGGCGTAGCCTGGGGGCTGTGGATCCCCTGCTCGCGCCGCTGCTGGTCGTCGTCCAGCACCTGGGCGCGCTGCACCCGTTCGAGACCGGGCTGACCCTGGTGCTCGCCTTCGGGCCGTTCGTGCTGCTAGGCGTCGTGGTCTGGATCAGGCGCCGCCAGGACGCGGCCGGGCTGCCGGACGCCGAGCCGGCCGAGCCGGCCCCGGATCAGCGGGCCAGGTAGTCGCGCCCGACCTTGTTCTCGGCCTTGAGGGCCTTGAGCAGCAGGTCGGAGATGAGCCCCTCGATCTTGCCGCCGACCAGCGGGATGCCGACCTTGATGGTGAGGTCGACGGTCTCGACGGTGCGCCCGCCCTTCTCCTCGACCCGCGCGGTGCCGGTCATGTCACCGGGCTTGCCGGGGATCTCGACGGTGATGTCGCCGAGCACGGGCGTCGTCCAGATCTCCTTCTGCACGATGTTGGTCTCCTCGCCGACGATCTTCTTGGCGAAGGAGGGCACGCCGGCCGTGGACTGCCACTGGTCGATGGTCACGTGCAGGGTCTCACCCACGCGCTCCACGCTGATCTCCTGGCGCAGCACCCCCTGGTAGCGGCAGACCTCCTCGCGGAAGGCGGGGTCGGCCAACATGGCCGTGACGGCCTCCACGGGGGCGTCGTAGACCATCTCGTGGGTCAGGCGCTTGCTCATCGGGTTCCTTCCAGCCAGGCGGTGCCGGTCTCGTGCTCGATGCGGTACCCGGCCGCGAGGGCGTCCACGACCAGGGCCTCCAGCTTGCCGCCGACCACGGGGATCTTCACCGTGACCTTCACCTCCACGGTGTGGGTCGTGCCGGTGCCCTCGGGGGTGAGGGTGACCGTGCCGCTGGAGCTGATCGGCTGGCCAGGCGCCTCGATGGTCACGGTGGCCGCCTCGGGGGAGTGCCAGGTCTCGGTGACGACCGAGGTGGTGGTGGCGCCCACGAACTTCCGGGCGATCGCGGGCAGGCCGGAGGTGTCCTGCTCGGTGCGGCACACCAGGGTGAACGGCACGGCCGGGGACCCCGCGGCGTCGGGCGGGTCCACCTGCACCTCGACGCCGACGACGCCCTGGGCGTGCGCGACGCGCTCGCGGAAGGCGGGGTCGGCCAGCATGGCGCGCACCTGCTCGGGCGTCGCGGGGTAGGTGTGCTCGGTGCCGAAGGTCTTCACGGGGTCGTCGCCGGCGTCGTCATGGCGCCCATCATGGCGTGCAGGCCGACAGCTGCTCGGCGGCGTCCGCGGCGTCGAGGTCGACGACGTCGGTCGGGGCGGGCGTCTCGATGACGACCTTGCTGCCCGGGTTGTCGAAGGTGATCTCGATGGGCGCCTCGGCGGCGAAGACCCGCTCGAGCTCGGCGGGGTCGGCCTGGACCCCGGCCTCCTGCAGGGCGGCCAGCAGGGCCGGCCCCTCGACGCGCAGGTCGCGCAGGACGCCGTCGTCGAGGGTGAGGCGCGCGAGCACCCGCTCCTGGCCGGTGAGTCCCAGCAGGGTGGGCAGTCGCGGGCTGATCAGGGCGGTGGCGGTGGTGAGGTCGACGCTGCCCAGCAGACCGTCGCGGACCTGGGGGTCCTCGGCGATGCCGACGGCGGTGGAGGCGAGCACGACGACGCCGGGCAGCTTCTCGAAGCCGGGATTGAACTCCAGCCCCACGGTCTCGGTGACCCGGGCGGGCTCGCCGGTGACCCAGCAGCGCGAGGAGATGTCGCCGTCGGCGGGCAGGCGCACGAAGAACTCCCCGGCGTCGCTGACCGTCTCGGACTCCACGGGCTCGCCGTCGCCGGCCTCGCCGAGGTCTGCGGTGAAGGTGAGGCGCTGCTCGGCCGGAGAGAGCCGGTAGACACCGGTGTAGTCGAAGCGCTGGTCGGCGTAGGTGTAGACGGCGTCGAAGGTGCCGGTGTTGCCCACGCGCAGGCCGGTGAGGGCGTCGTTGAGCGCCTGGGTGGCCGCGGAGTCGGCAGCCAACCCGGTGAGCGACGTCGGGACCTCGGCGGGTGCGGGGGTGGCGGTGTCGTCGCCGCCGCCCCCGCAGGCGCCGAGCAGCAGCGAGGTCACCGCGACGGCGGCGCCCGCGCGGAGGGTGAGGGAGCAGGGAGTCATCGGCGCCCATCATGGTTCATCTGCGGCCGCTCGTGGTCGAATGCGCCACGTGAGTCCGGATCGGGGTGCGCAGCAGGCGCCGGAATCGTTCGTCTCCTTCGGCGAGCAGGGAGCGCAGCTGACCTACGGCAGCTACCTGCGACTGCCCCAGCTGCTGGACGCCCAGCACCTGGAGTCGGACCCGCCGGCCCACGACGAGCTGTTGTTCATCACCATCCACCAGGTCTACGAGCTCTGGTTCCAGCAGCTGCTCCACGAGGTGGTCGCCGCTCGCGACGCGATGACCGCGGGGCGTCTGTGGTGGGCCCAGCACCTGCTGCAGCGGGTGCACGTGATCGAGCGGGTGCTCGTCCAGCAGGTCGACGTGCTGGAGACGATGACGCCGCAGGACTTCCTGGAGTTCCGGCAGCGGCTGGCGCCGGCCAGCGGGTTCCAGTCGGTGCAGTTCCGCGAGCTGGAGTTCCTCTCCGGCGCCAAGGACCCCGCCTACGTGGAGCGCTTCCGCGGGCTCACCGCCGAGGAGCGGGTGCGGCTGGACCGGCGGCTCGAGGAGCCCTCGCTGTGGGACGCCTTCGTGCAGGTGCTGGCCGACGCCGGCCTCCCGTCGTCCGACGACGGTCAGGTCGCCGCCTCGTTGCGACAGGTGGCCCACGACCGCTCCACCCACGCCGGGGTGTGGGCGCTGGCGGAGGCGCTGCTGCAGCACGACGAGCTCGCCGCCTCGTGGCGGGCCCGGCACGTGGTGATGGTGGAGCGGATGATCGGCGTCAAGTCGGGCACGGGCGGGAGCAGCGGCGCCGGCTACCTGCGCAGCCGGCTGCCGCTGCAGTACTACCCGTTGCTGTGGGAGCTGCGCTCGCAGCTGTGAGTGCGAGTCGCGCGCGCAGCCCCCGGGTCGGGTCGGATCGGCTGCCGGTCAGCTGCCGGTGAGCGCCGCGACGGCCGCGACGACGTCGACCAGGCCGTGGCCCTTGTCGGCGCTCGTGCCGCCGGCGTAGGGCAGCCCGTCGGTGAACTTGTGCGCGCTGGAGGTCAGCGCCGCCTCGATCTCCGCAGGCGTGGCCCCGGGGTCGGCCTGGTAGAGCTGGGCCACGATGCCGGCCACGTGGGGCGCCGCCATCGAGGTGCCGCTGATGGTGTTGAACGTGCCGATGGCCAGCGGGCCGGGGCCGTTGCGGAAGTCCAGGCCGGTGGAGCAGATCGGCAGGTAGGGGCGGCACGAGGAGGTGATGTCCGAGCCGGGAGCCGAGATGTCGGGGTAGGTGCTGGGACGGCCCACCTGGCCGCGCGAGCTGAACTCCGAGACGTTGCCGTCCCGCGTGCCGGTGCCGAGGTCGTCGTAGGAGGCGACGCCGAGGATGCCGCCGGTGGGGTCCTGGCTGGGCGGGTTGGTCAGCGAGGTGGAGCCGTCGCCGCCGTCGTTGCCCGCGGCCCAGACGGTGACGACGCCCTCGGCGGCCAGCGCGCGCTGGAGCTTGACCGTGGCGCTCTCGGGGTCGAACTCACCGCCGCCGGTGGGGCCGTAGGAGTTGTTGGTGACCTTGATCGGGGGGCAGGTGGCGGCGGGGACGCCCGGGCCGCACGGTGCCTCGTGGTTCTCGAGGACCCAGTTGAGGGCGGCGTCGGCGCCGACGATGAGCAGCGCGGCGCCGGTGGAGACCGAGACCAGCTTGGCGTCGCGGGCGGCGCCCTGCACCTGCTCGCCGTCGGAGAGGGTGACGCGGCGTCCCACGGCGATGCCGCTCACGTGGGTGCCGTGGCCGCCGACCGACAGCGTGTCGGTGTCGAGGAAGGTCGGCACCTTCGTGACCTCGCAGATGATCTCGAAGGGGTCGCAGATCGTCTTGAGGTTGGCCACCACGGCGCTGCCGCCCCCGGGCTCGCGGAACGAGGGGTGCGTGGGGTCGACACCGGAGTCGATGACGGCGACGCTGACGCCGCGCCCGGTGAGGGCGGTGCCGTCGGCGCCGGTGAGGGTGCGCTCGGCCGCCAGGCCGCGTGTGGCCTGGTGGGAGGTCTCGGTGGCCAGCGCGATGGGCGCCTCGCCGGCCTCCACGTAGGTGACGCCGTCCGCGGCGCGCACGGCCTGCACCTGGTCGGCGGTGCCCCGGGCGACCACCACGCCGATCTGCTCGAACTCGGTGCGGGTCGCGAGCCCGGCGTCGGCGACGGCGGCGCGCGCGGCGGCGAGGTCGGTGCCGTGCACCATCACCGTGGCGCGGCCCGTGAGGCTCTGCAGCTGGTCGGCGAGGAACGGCGAGACACGCGCCAGACCGGAGGCCTGAGCCGCGGTGGCCGGCTCGTCGGCGGTCGCGGCGGCGGAGCCGGCACCGGTCAGGCCGAGGGCCAGCACGGTGGCGGCGCCGGCGGCCAGGGCGCGGCGTCGCGCCCCCTGCCGGTGCAGTGGGTGCGGGGTGCGGGAGGGGCGGTGGGGCGTCAGGCGCACGGCGTGGCTCTTCCTGCTCGGCTCGCCCGGTGTCGGGTGGGGGGCCACCGTCTCTGCGCGGTGCCCGGGGCGATGTGGTGCCCAACGAGCCGGATCCGCACGGGCTACGCGCGAGTAGTCAGAAATGACCATGTCGGGATGGTCATTCGGGACCAGGCGGCCGCTGGGGATACCCCCGGGGGTGGGCTCCGGGAACGGCCCGGTGACGGGCTACCGGCCCGTAGCGCGGCAGGTTGTGGGTGCTGCCGGGGGAGACCTAGTGTCGGCGTGTGTCAATGACGACGCAGGATCAGGACCTGGACGAGCTCATCACCCGCGCGGCCGAGGCGGCGCGGCACGGGACCGGCAGCGGCGGGCCGCCGCACGCCGAGGTCGAGGACCTCCTGCGGGCCTACTACCGTCACGTCGCCCCCGAGGACCTGGCCGAGCGCTCGGAGGAGGACGTGTGGGGCGCGCTCGCCTCGCACCACCGCCTCGCGGCCCACCGGCCCCAGGGCACCGCGAACGTGCGGGTGCTGACGCCCACCCTGGGCGAGCACGGCTGGTCGGCGGGCGGTCACACGGTGGTCGAGGTCGTCGTCGACGACATGCCGTTCCTGGTGGACTCGCTGACCATGGAGCTCGCGCGCCAGAAGCGTGACGTGCACCTGGTGGTGCACCCCCAGCTCGACGTCCGCCGCTCGATCACCGGGGAGATGGAGCAGGTGCTGCCTGTGGCCGACGGCGCCAGCGCCCCGGCCGGCGACGCCGTGCGCGAGTCCTGGATGCACGTCGAGATCGACCGCCTGCACGACGACGACGACCCCGAGGCCGTCGTCGAGGACCTGCAGCGGGTGCTGCGCGACGTCCGCGAGTCGGTCGAGGACTGGGACAAGATGCAGGAGCGCGTGCGCGGCATCGTCGCCGAGCTGCGCTCCGACCCGCCACCCCTGGAGCCCGAGGAGGTGCGGCAGGCGGCCGAGCTGCTGGACTGGCTGGCCGACGAGCACTTCACGTTCCTGGGCTACCGCGAGTACCGCCTCGCGCAGATCGACGGCGAGGACCACCTGCGCGGCGTGCCCGGCACCGGCCTCGGCATCCTGCGCGCCGACCAGGAGATGACCGAGGACTTCGGGCGGCTGCCCGAACCGGTGCGGGCCAAGGCGCGCGAGCGCACGCTGCTGGTGCTCGCCAAGGCCAACTCCCGCGCCACGGTGCACCGCCCCGCCTACCTCGACTACGTGGGCGTCAAGACCTTCGGTCCCGACGGCGAGGTGACCGGGGAGCGGCGCTTCCTGGGGCTCTTCTCGAGCGCCGCCTACACCGAGTCGCTGCTGCGCATCCCGCTGGTGCGCGAGAAGACCGCGGCGGTGCTGGCGCGCAGCGGCTTCGACCTGCGCAGCCACGCCGGCAAGTCCCTGATGGACACCCTGGAGACCTACCCGCGCGACGAGCTGTTCCACACCCCGGTGGAGGAGCTGGCGCCGATGGCGGCGGCGGCCATGCAGGCGCGCGAGCGGCGCGCGGTCAAGATGTTCATCCGGCGCGACACCTACGGCCGCTACCTCTCGGTGCTGGTCTACCTGCCCCGCGACCGCTACAACACCAGCGTGCGGGAGCGCTTCTCGCGCATCCTCACCGAACGGCTCGACGCCGACTCGGTCGAGTTCACCGTGCGCATCAACGAGTCGACCACGGCGCGCGTGCACTTCGTGGTGCGGATGCGCAAGGGGGAGTCGCTCCCCGAGGTCGACACCGCCGACCTCGAGCGCCGGCTGACCGAGGCCTCCCGCACGTGGCGCGACGACTTCACGGCCGCCGTGGTCGCCCAGTACGGGGAGCAGACCGGTGCGGTCCTCGGGCGTCGGTACGCCGAGTCGTTCCCCGAGGGGTACAAGGAGGACTTCTCCGGCCGCACTGCCTCGGTCGACCTGGGTCGTCTCGAGGCGATCGAGGGTGACGACGGGATCGACCACTCGCTGTACCAGCCGCTCGACGCCGCCGAGGGCGAGGCGCGCCTGAAGGTCTACCGGGTGGGAGCACCGCTCTCGCTCTCGGAGATCCTGCCGATGCTCACCTCCATGGGCGTCGAGGTGGTCGACGAGCGCCCGTACACGCTCACCGGCCTGCCCCGGCCCTCGCACGTGTACGAGTTCGGCCTGCGCTACGGCGGCGCCCTGCGCGAGGATGCGCGCGAGCTCTTCCAGCAGGCGTTGCGCGCGGTGTGGGACGGCTACACCGAGATCGACGGCTTCAACTCCCTGGTGCTCACCGCCGGGCTCACCTGGCGCCAGGCGACCCTGCTGCGCGCCTACGCCAAGTACATGCGCCAGGGCGGGTCGCCGTTCGCGCTGGACTACATCGAGGACGCGCTGCGCGGCAACGTCGACATCACCGGCCTGCTCGTGCGGCTCTTCGAGACCCGCTTCGACCCGGCTGCGTCCGGTGACGACGAGCAGGGCACCGCCCGGCGGGCCGAGGCGCAGGCCGAGGTCGAGCGGCGCATCACCGCCGCGCTCGACGACGTCGCCAGCCTCGACCACGACCGGATCCTGCGCTCCTACCTGACCCACGTGCTGGCCACCCTGCGCACCAACTACTTCCAGCCCGCCCCGGACGAGGAGGGCGGCGGGCCGCGCCGCTACGTCGCGCTCAAGCTCGAGCCCTCGGCGATCCCCGACCTGCCCGAGCCCCGGCCGCGCTTCGAGATCTTCGTCTACAGCCCGCGCGTGGAGGGTGTGCACCTGCGCTTCGGCTCCGTGGCCCGCGGCGGCCTGCGGTGGAGCGACCGGCGCGACGACTTCCGCACCGAGGTGCTGGGGCTGGTCAAGGCCCAGATGGTCAAGAACACCGTGATCGTCCCGGTCGGTGCCAAGGGCGGCTTCTTCGCCAAGGACCTGCCCGACCCGACGGTCGACCGCGACGCCTGGCTGGCCGAGGGTGTGGCCTGCTACCGCACCTTCATCTCGGGACTGCTCGACGTGACCGACAACCTCGTCGAGGGCCGGACGGTGCCGCCGCGCGACGTCGTCCGCCACGACGGTGACGACTCCTACCTCGTGGTGGCGGCCGACAAGGGCACCGCCACGTTCAGCGACATCGCCAACGGGGTGGCGGCCGACTACGGGTTCTGGCTGGGCGACGCGTTCGCCTCGGGCGGCTCGGTGGGCTACGACCACAAGGCGATGGGCATCACCGCCCGCGGAGCATGGGTCTCGGTGCAGCGGCACTTCCGCGAGATGGGCGTGGACTGTCAGCGTGAGGACCACACGTGCGTCGGCATCGGCGACATGTCCGGCGACGTCTTCGGCAACGGGCTGCTGTGCTCGGAGCACACGCGGCTGGTGGCCGCCTTCGACCACCGCGACATCTTCCTGGACCCCGACCCCGACACGGCGGTCGCCGTCGCCGAGCGGCGACGGCTCTTCGAGCTGCCGCGCTCGAGCTGGCAGGACTACGACCGCGCGCTCATCTCCGAGGGCGGCGGGGTGCACCCGCGCTCGGCGAAGTCGATCCCGATCACCCCGCAGGTGCGCGAGGCGCTCGGCATCGAGGACGGGCCCGACGGGCCCGTGCAGCGGATGACGCCGGCCGAGCTGATGCGCGCGATCCTGTGCGCCCCCGTGGACCTGCTCTGGAACGGCGGCATCGGCACCTACGTGAAGTCGGCGGCGGAGACGCACGCCGAGGTGGGGGACAAGGCCAACGACGCGATCCGCGTGGACGGGCGCCAGCTGCGCGCGCGCTGCGTGGGCGAGGGCGGCAACCTCGGACTCACCCAGCTGGGTCGCATCGAGTACACCCAGCGCGGCGGGCCGCTCACCTCCTCGGGTCGTGCCGGGGGCCGGATCAACACCGACTTCATCGACAACTCCGCCGGCGTCGACACCTCCGACCACGAGGTCAACATCAAGATCCTGCTGGACCGGGTGGTCGCGGCCGGCGACCTCACCGGCAAGCAGCGCAACCAGCTGCTGGCCGAGATGACCGACGAGGTGGCCGAGCTGGTGCTGGCCGACAACTACGAGCAGAACCTCGCGCTCGCCAACGCCGGGCAGAACCGGCGCACGCTGCTGCACGTGCACGAGACCTGGATGAAGAAGCTGGAGGCCGACGGCGTGCTCAACCGCGCGCTGGAGGGGCTCCCCACCTCGCGGGAGGTGCGCCGTCGCCTCGACCGGGGCGAGGCGCTGACGCCGCCCGAGGCCGCGACGCTGATGTCGTTCACCAAGATCGTGCTGGCCGAGGAGCTGCTGGCCTCCGACCTGCCCGACGATCCCTACCTGGACCGCGACCTGCGCGAGTACTTCCCCCGACAGATCCGCGAGGGCTTCGCCCAGCAGGCCGAGGATCATCCGCTGCGGCGCGAGATCATCGTGACCCAGGTGGTCAACGACCTGGTCAACGGCGCCGGCATGACCTACTGGCCGCGGCTGGCGGCCGAGACCGGGGCGTCTGCGGCCGAGCTGACCCGCGCCAACTTCGTGGCACGCGAGATCTTCGGCTCGCTCCCGCTGCGTCGCCGTCTGGCCGAGCTCGACAACCGGCTCGACGCCGCGGTGCAGACGCGCATGCGGGTGGAGATGCGGACACTGGTGGAGCGCGGATCG
The DNA here is from genome assembly GCF_039542785.1 of Nocardioides nanhaiensis. Lineage (NCBI taxonomy): Bacteria > Bacillati > Actinomycetota > Actinomycetes > Propionibacteriales > Nocardioidaceae > Nocardioides > Nocardioides nanhaiensis. The sequence continues at coordinate 557,088 of NZ_BAABIM010000004.1, read as the reverse complement.
CGCTGGCTGGTGACCAACCGGCGTCCTCCGCTCGACAGCGCCGGGACGGTGGAGTTCTTCGCCGAGCCGGTGCAGGCGGCGATGGGACGCCTGCCCGAGCTGATGGTCGGCCGCGAGCTGGCCGCGTTCGAGGAGCGCCGCGACCGGCTGGTGCGCGACGGCGTCGCCGAGGAGCTCGCCGTCGAGGTGGGGGTGCTGCCGCCGGCCTACATGCTGCTCAACGTCGTCGAGATCGCCGCGGCCCAGCAGCTGGAGGTCGACGCGGTGGCCCGGGTGCACTTCGCCCTCGGGGAGCGGCTCGGGCTGCCGACCCTGGTGCAGCGCATCCTGGCGCTGCCTCGCGACGACCAGTGGCAGACCATGGCGCGCGCCTCGATGCGCGATGACCTGCACAGCGTGCACGCCGACCTCACCACGCAGGTGCTGCGCACCACCGACGCCGACCAGCCGGCCCCGGCGCGCATCGCGCTGTGGGAGGAGGCCGACAGCGACCTGGTGGGTCGCGCCGCCGACACGCTGCACCAGATCTGTGCCGACGAGAGCGCCGATCTGGCCCGGGTGTCGGTGGGGCTGCGGGTGGTGCGCGGGCTGCTCTCCTGAGGGCGGGCGCGTACCCGAGGCCGCGCGCGACACTAGGCTCCAGGGATGGAGACGGCGACCCAGCAGGTGGAGCGGGCGCTCGCGCGCCTCGCGCAGCACGACCCGGGGCTGAACGCCTTCTCGGTGGTGCTGGCCGAGCGGGCGCGGGCCGAGGCCGCAGCGCTGGACGCGCTGCCGGAGGCCGAGCGCGGACCGCTCCACGGGGTGCCGATGGCGATCAAGGAGGAGCTCGACGTCGCCGGCTGCGTGACGACGTTCGGCGGCGAGGCCAACACCACGCCGGCCGCCGCCGACGCCGAGGTGGTGCGCCGGCTGCGCGCCGCCGGAGCCGTGGTCGTGGGCAAGACGACGATGCCGGAGTTCGGCGCCTTCCCCTACACCGAGTCCGCCTCGCGCGGGCTGACCCGCAACCCCTGGGACCGCACCCGGTCGCCGGGCGGCTCCAGCGGGGGAACCGCGGCGGCGGTGGCCGCCGGCGTCGTGCCGGTGGCCATGGGCGGCGACGGCGGCGGCTCGATCCGCATCCCGGCCGCGTTCTGCGGGCTGTTCGGGCTCAAGCCGCAGCGGGGCCGCGTGACCACCGCGCCGCACGAGCACCTGTGGTGGGCGCTGGGCACGGTGGGTCCGCTCAGCCGCACGGTGCTCGACAGCGCGCGGGTCTACGACGTCATCCGCGGCTCGCTGCCGGTGGACCGCTGGCACGCCGGGCCCACCGGCTCGTTCGCCGACGCAGCCGGCCTCGACCCGGGGCGGCTGCGCATCGGCTGGTCGGCGCGGCCCGTCGCGAAGGGCGTGCGCCCCGACCCGCTGCACGTGCAGGTGCTGCACGAGACCGCGCGGGCGCTGGCGCACCTGGGCCACGACGTGCGCGAGGTCGACCCCCGCTACCCCGACCCCACCGCAGCGTTCGTGCCCCAGTTCTTCGCCGGCATCCGCACCGAGGCGCAGGCCGTGGAGCACTACGAGCGGCTCGAGCGCCGCACCCGCGAGACCTACCGGCTCGGCTCCTGGGTGACCCCGCGCGTCGTCGAGGCCGCCATCCGGGCCGGCGAGCAGGTCGAGCGCAAGGCCAACCGGGTGTTCGACGACGTCGACGTGCTGATGACGCCGGCCACGGCGCACCGTCCGCCGCGGGTGGGTGTGCTCGACGGGCGCGGCACCGTGGCCGCCTCGCTGCGCTCGCTGCCGGCCATCGCCTACGCGGCGCTGTGGAACGTGGCCGGCAACCCGGCCGCCTCGGTGCCGTGCGGTGTCGCCGAGGACGGTCTGCCCACCGCGGTGCAGCTGGTGGGGCGGCCCGATGCCGAGACGACGCTGGTCTCGCTGGCCGCCCAGCTCGAGCGGGTGCGCCCCTTCCCCGTGCTCGCCTAGAGCGGGACTAGGGTCGACCGCATGCCCGCGATCGAGGTGCGCGACCTCGCCAAGACCTACGGCTCCCTGCAGGCCGTCGACGGCGTGAGCCTCGAGGTGGCCGAGGGTGAGTTCGTGGGCGTGCTGGGCCCCAACGGCGCCGGCAAGACCACCCTGCTGGAGATGATCGAGGGGCTGCGCCGCCCCGACGCCGGCTCGGTGCAGGTGCTGGGCGAGCCGGTCTGGCCGCGCAACGCCCGCCTGCTTCCCCGCATCGGGGTGCAGCTGCAAGCCTCCTCGTTCTTCGAGCGGCTCACCGCCCGCGAGCAGCTGGCCACCTTCGCCTCCCTCTACCGGGTGCCCGCGGCGCGGGTGGGGGAGTGGCTCGAGCGCGTCGGCCTGGTCGAGAAGGCCGACACCCGCGTCGAGGACCTCTCCGGCGGCCAGGCCCAGCGGCTCTCCATCGCCTGCGCGCTGGTGCACGACCCCGAGGTGGTCTTCCTCGACGAGCCCACCGCCGCCCTCGACCCGCAGGCGCGGCGCAACCTGTGGGACCTGCTCTCCGGCCTCAACGACTCCGGCCGCACGGTCGTGCTCACCACGCACTACATGGACGAGGCCGAGGTGCTCTGCGACCGCGTCGCCATCATGGACGCCGGTCGCCTGCTGCAGGTGGGGACGCCGGCCGCCCTGGTGCGCGGGCTCGACGCCCCCGCGCGCATCACCGTGGCCCCCGGCGTGCTGACGCCGCAGGACGCCGCGGCCCTGCCGGGAGTCGAGCGCGTCGAGGTCGAGCACGACGGCGTCGTGCTCACCACGCGCCAGCCGGGCGCCGTCATCGGTCACCTGGCCGAGCGCGATCGCCTCGACGGCGTGCGCGTGCAGACCGGCACCCTCGAGGACGTCTTCCTCGAGCTCACGGGGCGGGAGTACCGGGCATGACCCGCTCCCCGTTCCTGGCGATGGCCGTGGCGATCGCCCGTGGCTTCTGGCGCGACAAGGCCTCGGTGTTCTTCGCGCTGGTCTTCCCCCTGATGTTCCTGGTGCTCTTCGGTGGCCTGCTGGGCAGCCAGGGGCAGTCGCAGGTCGAGATGGTGCAGGTCGGCGAGGTGTCGCTGATCGACGACCTGCCCGAGGACGCCCGGGCCGCGTTCGAGGACACCTTCGAGGTCACCCGTGACGACGACCTGGCCGACGCGATCGCGCAGGTGCGCCGCGGCGACGCCGACGTCGCCGTCGAGATGAGCGGCGAGACGCTGGTGGCGCACTACACCCAGACCGACCAGGTCAAGGCCGGCATCACCCAGAGCGCGCTGGCCTCCTTCGTGCAGGGCGCCAACGTGAGCCGGCTGGCGGCAGCGGCCGGTGAGCCGCCGCCCTTCGCGCTCGCGACCGAGCGGGTCGAGGACGACTCGCTCGACACCATCCAGTTCGTGACGCCGGGCCTGCTGGGCTGGGCGGTCGCGATGAGCGCCGCCTTCGGGGCGGCGGCCACGCTGCAGGGCTGGCGCCAGTCCAAGCTGCTGCGGCGCCTGCAGCTGGCCCCCGTCAGCACCCGCACGGTCGTCGGTGCGCGGATCCTGGTCGCGATGGCGATCGCCTTCGTGCAGCTGGCCGTGTTCGTCGGCCTCGCGGCCGGGGCCTTCGGCCTGCAGCTCAACGGTGCCTGGTGGATGGCCGTGCCACTCGTGGTGGTGGGCACGCTGTGCTTCATGTCGATCGGCCTGTTCGCCGGGGCGGTCGCGACCACCGTCGAGGGGGCGGTCAACACCGCCAACTTCATCGTGCTGCCGATGGCGTTCCTGTCCGGCTCGTTCTTCCCGCTGGACGCCGCCCCGGCCTGGCTGCGCACCCTCTCGGAGGTGCTGCCGCTCAAGCACCTCAACGAGGGCATGCTCGACGTCATGGTGCGGGGCGAGGGCCCGGCCGCCGCCCTGCCGGCGCTGGGGATCCTGGCCGGCTTCGCCGTCGTCGTCACCCTGGTGGCGGCGCGCCTGTTCCGCTGGGAGTCCACGTGAGCCAGATCAGCCTCCTGCTCCAGACACCTCTCGCGCATGCCCGCCGGGCGGCCGGCCTGGCGGCGCGCGTGGTCGGGCACCCGCTCCCGAGCCCCGTGGCCGGGCGCACCGTGCTGGTCACCGGCGCCTCCTCCGGCATCGGCGAGGCGACGGCGGTGGCGGCCGCCGCGTCCGGGGCGCGGGTCCTGCTCGTCGCCCGGCGTGCCGAGGACCTCGAGCGCGTGCGGGGCCTCATCGCAGCGAGCGGGGGCTCCGCCCACGCCTATCCCTGCGACCTCACCGACCTCGAGGCGGTCGACGCGCTCGTGGTGCAGGTGCTCGCCGAGCACGGCGTCGTCGACCACCTGGTCAACAACGCCGGTCGCTCGATCCGTCGCTCGCTCGACCTCTCCTACGACCGGTTCCACGACGTCGAGCGCACGATGGCGATCAACTACTTCGCGCCCGTGCGGTTGACCCTGGGCCTGCTGCCGGCGATGCGCGCCCAGGGCTCCGGTCACGTGGTCAACGTGGTCAGCTGGGGCGTGCAGCTCAAGGCGCCCAAGTTCAGCGCGTACCTGGCCTCCAAGTCCGCGCTGGACACGTGGTCGCGGATCGCGGCCCGGGAGACCTGGAGCGACGGCGTGACCTTCACGAACATGCGCTTCGGGCTGGTGCGCACCGCGATGGTCGTGCCCACCGGGTCGGTCGAGGACCGCACCGGCATGAGTGCCGAGCAGGCCGGGCGCCACGTGCTGCGGGCACTGGAGGACCGGCCCGTCTCCTGGGGGCCGCTGGTCGGTTACGCGGGCGAGGCCCTGGGGCTGCTCGCACCGCGGCTGAGCGACGCCGTGATGGCGCGCTTCCACGAGGCCGTGCCCGACTCCGCCGCCGCCCGGGGCCAGGCCGCGCTGCCGGGTGGCTCACTGGACCAGGATGACGAACGCGACCAGGCCGGCGACGACGATCAGCGCGCGCAGCAGCGTGGCAGGTAGTCGCCGCCCCACCAGCGCACCCAGGTAGCCGCCCGCCACGGACCCCAGCGCCAGCAGGGCGATGGCGCGCCAGTCGAGGTCGGCGACCAGCACGAAGATCAGGGTGGCCACCAGGTTGGCCGCCATCACGGCCAGCGTCTTGAGCGCGTTGACGATGCGGAACTCGATGTCGAGGCCCAGGCCCAGCACCGCCGCCATCATCACGCCGGAGCCGGCACCGAAGTAGCCGCCGTAGAGGCCGGTCAGGGTGGCGAAGAACGTGGTGACCGGCGACATGGTGGTGCGCTCGACGGGCTCGAGGCCGCGGGCGGCGTGCCGCGCGCGGAGCCGCGCGGTGATCCGCGGCTGAGCGCCCACGAGCAGGCACGTGCCCAGCACGAGCCACGGCACGACCGCCTCGAAGACACCCGGGGGCAGGGCCAGCAGCAGCACCGCCCCGGCCACCGAGCCCACGGCGCACGTCAGGAGAACGAGAGCAGTGATCCGCGGGTGCTCGCGCAGCTCGCGGCGGTAGCCGAAGGAGCCGCTGAGCGCACCCGGCAGCATGCCGACGGTGTTCGACGCGTTGGCCACGACCGGCGGCAGCCCCACCGCGAGGAGCACGGGGAAGCTGAGCAGCGAGGCGACGCCCACGGTGGAGGTGAGCACCCCGGCGCCGAGGCCGGCGGCCAGGACCGCCAGCTGCTCGAGCGGGCTCACTCCCGGGGCTCGCCGGACTCGCCGGGCTCGCGCAGCAGGGCGACGTCGCTGACCATCGTCACGTGCTCGTGCATCGCGGTGGCGGCCGCGGCGGGATCGCCGGCACGGATGGCCTCGGCGACGGCGCGGTGGCCGGCCAGGGAGTTGCGGGGCCGGTCGGGCTGCCCGAGCGACTCGATGCGGGTCTCGCGGATCAGGTCGCCGATCTCGTCCATCAGCCGGGCCAGCAGCAGCGAGTGGGCGGCGGCGGTGACGGCGCCGTGGAACCGCTCGTCGCCCTCGACCCCGCGGCCGCCGGCGTCGATGTCGGCCTCCATGGCGGCCAGGGCGTCGTCGATGCGGGCGAGGTCGTCGTCGGTGCGCCGCTGGGCGGCCAGGGCGGCGATCTTGGTCTCGAGGGCGTCACGGGTCTCGATGATCTCGGGCAGCCGGTCGGCGTGGGCGCGGATGGCGTCGACGATGCGGGCGTGCCGGGCGGGCGCGGGGTCGCCGGAGATGACGGTCCCGTCGCCGTGGCGCACCGAGACGACGCCGATCACCTCCAGCGCCACCAGCGCCTGGCTGAGCGTGGCCCGCGAGACGCCCAGCCGCGTGGCGAGCTCGCGCTCGGGGGGCAGGCGGTCGCCCGTGGTGAGGCCGTTGTCGGCGATCCACTGGGTGATCTGCTCGGCCACCTGCTCGTAGAGCCGGGTGCGCATCAGCCGCTGGGGGAAGGAGCCGCTCATGCGCGCATCCTATTGACAACCGGCTCACTGACCTATTGGCTAGGCCACTGATCCAGCAGTGAGCCCCGTCACGTCCGGCGCGGGCCTCGGCGGGTGCGAGGAGCAAGGAGTTCGAGATGGGTCCGGAATGGGTGGCGATCATCGCCCTGGTGGCGTTGTTCGTGATCGGCACGCTGCTGCCGATCAACATGGGAGCACTGGCCTACGTGGCCGCCTGGCTCGTGGGGATGTACTCCCTCGGCCTGGACGAGAAGGAGATCCTGGCGGGGGTCAGCGGTGACCTGATCCTCACGCTGATCGGTGTCACCTACCTGTTCGCGATCGCGCGCAACAACGGCACGGTCGACCTGATCGTCCGCGGAGCGGTGAGAGCCGTGGGTGGGCGCGTCGCGCTGATCCCGTGGGTGATGTTCCTCGTCACCGCGCTGCTCACCGCCATCGGCGCCGCCAGCCCCGCCGCCTGCGCCATCATCGGGCCGATCGCCCTCGGCTTCGCCGGCCGCTACAAGATCAACCCGCTGATGATGGGCATGTTCGTGGTGCACGGCGCCCAGGGCGGCGGGTTCAGCCCGATCAGCATCTACGGCACCATCACCAACTCGGTGATGGAGGAGGCCGGCCTCCCGGTCAACGAGGTGCTGCTGTTCCTCGCCAGCTTCGTGGTCAACCTGATCATGGCCGTGATCCTCTTCATCGCCCTCGGCGGACGCGAGCTGATGAGCCGGCGCATCGACGCCGGCGAGGGCACCGACCCCGGCTCCATCGGCAACTCCATCGACGACGACCTGCACCGCGGTGGCGCCACCGTGCCGGCACGCGGCTACGGCACCAGCGCACCCACCGGCACCGCCGCGGCCGGCGTCAAGCGCGACCAGGTGCTCACGCTCGTCGCCTTCGTCGCCGTCGCCGTGATCGCGCTGGCCTTCGACAAGAACATCGGCTTCGTCGCCATCACCGCCGCGGTCTCGCTGGCCATCCTCAACGCCCAGGAGCACAAGGACGCCGTCAAGCAGATCGCGTGGCCGACCGTGCTGCTCGTGGCCGGTGTGAGCACCTACGCCAGCGTCCTCACCGCCGCGGGCAGCCCCGAGTTCGTCGGCACCTGGGCCGCGGGCCTCGGCGCGATCGCCATCGGCGCGCTGATCCTGTGCTACGTGGGCGGCGTGGTCTCGGCCTTCGCCTCCTCCACCGCCCTGCTGCCGGTGATCGTGCCGATCGCCGTGCCGCTGATCGGGGAGGGCGGCGTCAACGCGGCCCTGTTCGTGGCGGCGCTGGCGATCAGCTCCACGATCGTCGACGTCAGCCCCTTCAGCACCAACGGCGCGCTGATGCTGGCCAACCGGCCCGACACGATCGAGGAGCGGGTCTTCTACAAGCAGATCCTCACCTACAGCGTCATCGTCGTGCTCGTCGGTCCGCTGCTGGTGTGGGCCGCCCTCGTGCTCCCGGGATGGTGACCTCCATGACCGACCATAACCTCTCCTCCGGACCCCTCGACGGCGTGCTCGTCGTCGACCTCAGCCGCGCGCTGGCCGGCCCCCACGCCACGATGATGCTCGGCGACCTGGGCGCGCGCGTCGTCAAGGTGGAGGCGCCGGGCGCCGGCGACGACACCCGCGGGTGGGGCCCGCCCTTCGTCGAGGGCAGCGACGGTGGGCGCCAGTCGACCTACTTCCTCTCCACCAACCGCAACAAGGAGTCGATCGCCCTCGACCTCAAGGACGACGCCCCCGGCGGCGACCGCGAGGTGCTGCTGGGCCTGGTGGACCGCGCCGACGTGCTGGTGGAGAACTTCCGCACCGGCGTGCTCGAGCGGCTCGGCCTCTCGATCGAGAGCCTGGTGGCGCGCAACCCGCGGCTGGTGGTGCTCTCGATCACCGGGTTCGGCCACGACGGTCCCGAGGGTGGCCGCGCCGGGTACGACCAGATCGCGCAGGGCGAGGCCGGCCTGATGTCGCTCACCGGCTCCGGCCCCGAGGACCCGCAGCGCGTCGGGGTGCCGATCGCCGACCTGCTCTCGGGCATGTACGGCGCCTACGGCGTCCTCGCCGCCCTGCACGAGCGGGCACGGACCGGTCGCGGACGGGTGGTGCGCACCTCGCTGCTGGCCGCCGTCGTGGGCGTGCACGCCTTCCAGGGCACCCGGTGGACCGTGGCCGGGGAGGTGGGCGTGGCGCAGGGCAACCACCACCCCTCCATCGCCCCCTACGGGCTGTTCCGCTGCCGCGACGGTGCGGTGCAGATCGCGCTGGGCAGCGAGGGCCTGTGGCGCCGCTTCTGCGCCGGCTTCGGCCTCGACCCCGACGCCGAGGGACTCGCCACCAACCCCGAGCGGGTCGCCGTCCGCGAGCGCGTCATCGAGGTGGTCGAGGCGGCGTTCGCCGACTGGGACGCCGAGCCGCTGCTGGCGCGCCTGGCCGAGGTGGGCGTGCCGGCCGGCAAGGTGCGCACGCTCGACGAGGTCTACGCCTGGGAGCAGACCCGCAGCCAGGGGCTGCTCACCGAGGTGGACCACCCGACGCTCGGGGCGGTCACCCTGCCGGGACCGCCCCTGCGCTTCTTCGACGGCGAGGGCGTCGAGGTCACCCGGAGCCGGCACGAGGCGCCGCCGCTGCTCGACGAGCACGGTCCGGCCCTGCGGGAGTGGCTGCGCGACCCCGGGACGGAGTCGCCGCAGTGAGCGAGCGACGGCGCTGGAGCGCGCCGGAGCTGCTGGACCTGGTGCTCGACCCGGGAAGCTTCGAGCCCTGGGACGAGCCGATCGACGTCTCCGACCTGCCCGAGGACTACCGGGCCGCCCTGGCGCGGGCGGCCGAGCGGGCGGGCACCGACGAGTCGGTGCTGACCGGGCGCGGCACGGTGCGCGGCCGACCCGTCGCCGTCGTGGTCAACGAGTTCGCCTTCCTGGCCGGCTCGATCGGCCGGGCCGCGGCCGGCCGGATCGTCGCCGCCGTCCGCAGGGCCACCCGGGAGGGGCTGCCGGTGCTGGCCTCGACGGCCTCCGGCGGCACCCGCATGCAGGAGGGCACCCCGGCCTTCGTGCGGATGGTCGAGATCTCGCGCGTCCTGATGGCGCACCGCGCCGCGGGCCTGCCCTACCTGGTGCACCTGCGCCACCCCACCACCGGCGGCGTCTACGCCTCGTGGGGGTCGCTGGGCCACATCACCGTGGCCGAGCCGGGTGCGCTGGTCGGGTTCCTGGGCCCCAAGGTCTACGAGGGCCTGCACGGCGAGCCCTTTCCCGAGGGCGTGCAGACGGCCGAGAACCTCGCCGCCAAGGGCGTCATCGACGCCGTCGTGCCGGCCGAGGAGCTGCCCGAGCTGGTGGACCGTGCCCTCGCGGTGCTGGTCGACGCCGCCGGTCGGGGTGAGCTGCCGCACCGGACACCGCTCGAGGCGGGTGCGCAGGCCGCCTCGCAGCAGGAGGTGTGGGACTCCATCGCGCAGACCCGCGAGCCGTCCCGCGCCGGCGTCCGGCACCTGCTGCGGCACGGCGGGGAGTCCACGGTGCGCCTGCGCGGCACCGACGAGGGCGAGCGCGACGAGACCGTCGTCGTGGCCCTGACCCGGCTCGACGGCCAGCCCTGCGTCGTCGTCGGGCAGGACCGGAGCCGGCAGGACGCGCAGCACCCGATGGGACCCGCCGCGCTGCGCGAGGCCCGCCGCGGCATGCGGCTGGCCGCCGAGCTGGGTCTGCCCCTGGTGACCGTCATCGACACGCCCGGCGCCGAGCTCTCCGCCCGCGCGGAGGAGGGGGCGATCGCCGGTGAGATCGCGCGTTGCATCGCCACCATGACCACCCTCGAGGTGCCGACCGTGGCGGTGCTGCTGGGCCAGGGCTGCGGCGGTGGCGCGCTGGCCCTGCTGCCGGCCGAGGTGGTGGTGGCCACCGAGCACGCCTGGCTCTCGCCGCTGCCGCCCGAGGGCGCGAGCATCATCGTGCACGGCGACACCGCCCACGCCGCGGAGCTGGCGCGGGCGCAGCGGGTGGGTGCGCGCAGCCTGCTGGAGGCCGGCGTGGTGCACCACCTGGTGCCCGAGGTGCCGGGGGAGTCGGCGCGCGACCTGGCGCGCGCCGTCGTCGCCGAGGTGTCCCTGGCGCTGCGGCGCTCCGCGCGCCGGGCGGCCCTGGAGGTCGGCGAGACGGTGGACTGAACCAGCGGGTTCGACACGGCGCAGGTGCATCGGAATCGCTGCGCGGATCTCTCGCGCGCGACTAGTGTCCTGCCGACCGGCCGGATCCTCGGCCGCGGCTGGAGGCGTCGAGACCGGGCGCCGGGTGATGGGGGTGCCCGTGCGCAGGGACGTGACCTGGACGCTGTCCATCGACACGGTCGCTGCCCGGCTGGGCGCCTTCATCCTGACCGCCCACGCGGCCGTGTCGGCGATCGCTGCCCTGCGGGTCACGCGGCCGGGGACGGCACTGCTCTCCTGCCTGGTGCTGCTCGCGGTGCAGCTGGGACTGGCGGCGCTGTGCCTGGCGCGCTCCTACCGCCCGCGAGGCCTGCTCCCGCGGGCCGTCGCGGCCGGGGGGCTCGGCCTCGTGGCCGCCTCGGTGGCGGCGGCCAGCCCGGAGCTGCCCACCTTCGCCGTGGTGCTGCTGCCCGCCAACGCCGCGCAGGCGGTGCAGGTGGTCGCGATCGTCTTCGTGCCCCGCCTGCGCACGGCCTGCCTCCTGGTGGCGGCCACGTGCCCGGCGGCGCTGGTGATCGGGGCGGTGACCACCGACCGCGCGCTGCCCGACATGCTGCAGGACTGGGTCCTTGCGGCGGGCACCACGTTCACCCTGCTGGTGCTGCGGCACCTGCTGCGCGGCAACGCCCTCGAGCTGGACGCCGCCGACCGCGAGGTCGCGGAGCTGGCGGCTGCCCGGGCCGCGCTCGAGGCCGCCGAGCTGGCGGCCGAGGAGTCGCGCCGGGTGCTCCACGACCGGGTGGTGAGCGCCCTGCGGTGCGTCGAGCTGGGGGTGCCCCCCGAGCAGCTGCGGTCCTCCGCGCGCTCGGCACTCACCCACCTGGCGCGCACCCCCGAGCTCGGCGACGAGCGAGCGGTGCTGCACGAGCTCGTCGAGCTGGCACCGGTGCGCGTGCGGGTTCATCGCGAGGACTGGGCGGCGCTGCCGCCCCCGCGGGTCGCGGCCGCCATCACCGCGGCCACCGGGGAGGCGCTGCGCAACGTGGCGCGGCACGCCGGCGTCGAGGAGGCGGAGCTGGTCATCAGCGGCGACGCCGGCCGCTGCGTCGTCGAAGTGCGCGACCGTGGGCGCGGCCTGCCCTACCCGCTCCCCGAGGGCTACGGGCTGCGCCGCTCGATCCGCGAGCGCATGCACCAGGTGGGTGGTCGCTCCGAGGTGCACCGCGGCGAGGGCGGTCGCGGCACGGTGGTGCGCCTGGAGTGGACGGCCCCCCGGACCGACGCGCCCCGCGGCGCCACGGCACCGTCCGCACGGGTGACCGGTCTGCTCGCCGGGCGCACCAGCGCCACGAACGCGGCCCTGGTGCTGCCCTCCGGCGTGGCCAACACCTACGTCGGGCTGCGCAACCTGGGCGACTCGCCCGCGGCCGGGGTCGCCATGGTCGTCGCGGTCGTCACGCTGCTGGGTGTGCTGGCCGTGAGCGTCGACGCGCGCCGTCCGCACCCCGCGCTGCTGGTGCTGCTGCTGGCCGCGGCCTGGGGCACCACCGTGGTCGGGCTGGCCGTCCAGCCCCCGGGCGCGCTGCTGGACCTGCGCTCGTGGGTGGTGGGGGCGGTCGGCATCGGGCTCGCCCTGGTCGCCTTCCACCGCGGATGGCGGTGGGCGCTGCTGGGCCTGACCGGCCAGGTGGTCGTGGTGCTGGTGGTCGCGGCCCGGGACCCCGCCGTGGCGCTGACGGCGCCGGTGGGCGCCCTGGTGACGCCGGTCTGGCAGGTGGCAGTCGCCACGCTGCCCGGCTACTGGCTGCGGCGTGCCGAGCGTCGGATCTCGACGACCGCGGCCGCGCTGCGGCGCCAGGAGGAGGACCGCGTGTGGCTGCGCGTCTCGGAGGAGGCGCGACACGCGCACCTGGCGCACCTGGAGTCCGACGTCGTGCCCTTCCTGGAGTCCCTGGCGCACGGCGAGGAGTGGCCGGGACGCACCCGGGCGGCGCGGCTGCTGGAGGCCCGGTGCCGCGACGACCTCAACCTGGCCGAGCCGATGCCCGGGCACGCGCGCCGCGCCGTGCGGGAGGCCCGGCACGCCGGGGTCGACGTCGACATCCGCACGGGCGCCGACCTCGTCGAGGTGCCGGCGGCGGCGTGGGACGCGCTCGTCGGCGTGCTGGCCGAGGTCCGGTCGGGCGCCCGCGTGACCCTGACCCCGCCGCGCACGCCGGGCGGCCCGGCGCGGGTGGCGGTGGTGCCCGCGGTGGCCGACCCCGGCCGGGCGGTGCCCGGTGTCACGGTGACCCAGGCGCCCGGACTCACCGTCCTGCGTGTGTCCACCGAAGAGCCGACTCGCCCCGGAGCGCGGGTGCGCGATGAGGTGTCCCGGTGATCCGTCTGGCCACCGTCGACAACCACGAGGTGGTGCGCGAGGGCGTGGCGGCGCGGATCTCGGCGGTGGCGCCCCAGATCGAGGTGGTGGCCTCCACCGGCACCGTCGAGGAGCTGCTGGCCCTCGACGCGGAGCCCACGGTGGTGCTGCTCGACCTCTGGCTCGAGGAGGGCGACTCGCTGGCGCACATCCCGGTGCTGACCGCCCGCACGCGGGTGCTGCTGTACACCACCGAGCAACGACCGGTGCCCCTGCGCGCCGCGGTCTCCCTGGGCGCGAGCGGACTCTCCCTCAAGAGCGATCCGCTCGACTCCGTGGTCGAGGGGGTCGGCTCGGTGGCGGCGGGGGAGTTCTTCTGCTCGGGCGCCCTGGCGCACGCCCTGCTCACCGACCAGCGGGCGGTGGCCGAGCTGTCGGACCGGCAGGTCGAGATCCTGCAGGCGCTCTCGGACGGGCTGGACTACCGCGGTGTCGCCGCGCTGCTGGACTGCAGCCAAGGGGCGGTCAAGACCCACCTGTCCCGGGTCCGCGACAAGTTCGAGGCGATCGGCCACCAGCCCGGCAACTCCCACCACCTGACCCGGCTCGCCACCGAGCAGGGCTACCTGCAGCGCAGCTGAGCCTCGTCAGCCGACCATCGTTCGCTGACTGTCGTCAGCTGGCCTTCTTGGCGGCGGCCTTCTTGGTCGTCTTCTTGGCCGTCGTCTTCTTGGCGGCGGTCTTCTTGGCCGGGGACTTCTTCGCCGCCGGCTTCTTCGCGGTGGTCTTCTTGCTCGCGCTCTTCCTCGCGGGCGCGGCGTCGTCGGCGTCGTCGGCGCCCGGGCTGCCGGACTCGCCCCGCGCCTGCTTGGCCGCGTCGACCGAGCGCTGCAGCGCGGCCAGCAGGTCGACCACCTCGCCGGAGGTCTTGGTGGAGGTGGGCGTCCGCTTGATCTCGCCGCCCTCGATCTTGGTGCGCACCAGCGCCTCGACCGCGCCGGCGTAGTCGTCCTCGAACTCCGCGGCGTCGAAGTCGCCGGCCAGCGTCTCGACCAGCATCGTGGCCATCTTCACCTCCGAGTCCTTGACCTCGCCGGTCTCCACCGAGAAGTCGGGGGTGCGGATCTCGTCGGGCCACATCATCGTCTGCATGACGATGACGTCGTCGCGCACCCGCAGCACCGCCACGGTGGTGCGCTGGCGCAGGGCCACGGTCACCACCGCCATCCGGTCGGCGTCCAGGAGCGCCTGGCGCAGCAGCGCGTAGGGCTTGGCGCCGGTCTTCTCCGGCTCGAGGTAGTAGCTCTTCTCGAACAGCATCGGGTCGATCTGGTCGGAGGGCACGAACTTCTCCACCGCGATCTCGCGCGAGGAGGTCGTGGGCAGCTCGGCGAGGTCGTCGTCGGTGAGGATCACCACCTCGCCGTCCTCGGTCTCGTACCCCTTGGCGATGTCGGAGTAGGGCACCTCCTCGCCGTCGATGGCGCAGATGCGCTGGTACTTGATGCGCCCGCCGTCGCTGACGTGCACCTGCCGGAACGAGACGTCGTGGCTCTCGGTGGCCGCGTAGAGCTTGACGGGCACGCTCACCAGACCGAAGGAGACGGCACCCTTCCAGATCGCACGCATGGGGGAGCCTCTCTGGGTGGCCGGATGGATGGCTGGTGCCCAGTATCCCCGCCGGCGGCGCCCCACGCCGGTGGGAGCCGCCCCGCGTGGCGCCGGGACCGGCATCATGACCCCATGCGTCCCATGCTGGCCACCCCCGCCACGGAGGTCCCTCGCGGCGAGGCGTGGACCCACGAGGTGAAGTGGGACGGCATGCGGCTGCTCGCCGAGGTGACGGCGGGGGCTCCCGCGGCGCGGTTGACCAGCCGCAACGAGAACGACGTGACCCCTGCCTGGCCCGACGTCGCCGTCTCGCCGCTGCCGGGCCGCGACCTCGTGGTGGACGGCGAGGTGATCGCCCTCGACGCTCGCGGGGTGCCCGACTTCCGGGTCCTCCAGGAGCGGATGCACGTGCGCAACCGGCGTACCGTGGCGCGCCTGGTGGAGCAGGTGCCGGTGACCTTCATGGCCTTCGACCTGCTGCGCCTCGACGGGCACGACCTCACCGCCCGCCCCCTGCAGGAGCGCCGTGCGCTGCTCGAGGAGGCCCTCGACGGTGGCGCGTGGCAGGTGCCGCCCGCCTACGACGACGGCGAGATGCTGTGGGAGGCCACCGCGCAGCAGGGGCTGGAGGGGATCGTGAGCAAGCGGCGCGACTCGCGCTACCGACCGGGGGAACGGAGCCCGCACTGGCTCAAGCGCGCGCACCGGCACCGGCGCTCCTACGTGGTGGGCGGCTGGCGACCCCAGGAGGGCACCAGCGACCGTCTGGCCGCGCTGCTGGTCGGTGAGCCGACGCCGGCGGGCCTGGCCTACCGGGGCCGGGTCGGCAGCGGCATCGGGGCACGCGCCGGGCGGGCGCTCGGTGCGCTCGTCGTCGACCTGGCCCGCGAGCAGAGCCCTTTCCACGACGAGGTGCCGCGCGTCGACGCCGCGGGGACGCACTGGGTGGAGCCCCGGCTGGTGGTCGACGTCGACACGCACGGCGCCGGTTACCAGCGGTTGCGACAGCCCTCGTTCCGCGGGCTGCGCGAGGACCTCGCGCCCGAGGACCTCGCCGAGGGGACCCTCCGGTGACGCCGCCCGCGGCCGAGGGCACCGAGGTGCACGTCGACGTCGAGGGGCGCACCCTGCGCCTGACCAACCTCGAGAAGGTGCTCTACCCGCGCACCGGCACCACCAAGGGGGAGGTGCTCAACTACTACGCCCAGGTGGCGCCGGTGATGCTGCCGCACCTGGCCGATCGCGCCGTCACCCGGATCCGCTGGCCGCACGGCGTGGAGGGTGCCAGCTTCTTCGAGAAGAACGCGCCGTCCGGGACGCCGTCGTGGGTGCGCACGGTGCGCGTGCCGACCACGGGGTCGCGCAGCGGCACGGGCGAGGCCGAGCTGACCTTCCCGGTGGTCGACGACCTCGCCACGCTCACCTGGCTGGTCAACCTGGCCGCGCTGGAGCTGCACGTGCACCAGTGGCGGGTGGGCCGCAACGGGCGTCCCCGCAACGCCGACCGGATCGTCGTCGACCTCGACCCGGGGGAGCCGGCGGGGCTGCACGAGTGCTGCCAGGTGGCGCTGCTGGCGCGCGAGGCACTGGCCGAGCGCGGGCTGGAGGCGCGACCGGTCACCAGCGGCAGCAAGGGCCTCCACCTCTACGCCACGCTGCCGCGCCGGCTGCCGCCCGAGGAGGCGACGACGCTCGCCCGCGAGGTGGCCGAGCAGCTGCAGGCCGCTCACCCGCGGCAGGTCACCGCGACCATGACCAAGGCCAAGCGCGGCGGCAAGGTGTTCCTGGACTGGTCGCAGAACGCCGGCTCGAAGACCACCATCGCGCCCTACTCGCTGCGCGGCCGCGAGCGGCCCCGGGTCGCGGCGCCGGTCACCTGGGAGGAGGTGGCCGCCGGCGCCGAGGACGAGCTCGGCCTCGAGCAGCTCGCCCCCGACCAGGTGCTGAGGCGCGTGGCCGAGCTGGGCGACCTGTTCGCCGAGGCGTAGCCCCTGTCGGCGGGGGAAGAGATACCCGCTGGGGCATCGTCACCAACTGTTACCGGTTGGTGGACCAGGCGTGGTGACGACGTGACCTCGCCGTGGTGGCGGCTCCCCTAACGTTCTTGTCATCGCAGATCTCCGGCGCCGCTCCGGCGGGGCCGGATTCCGCAGCCCGGTGCTCCGCTCGCAGGTCGGGGGGACCTCGAGCGGCACCGGGCGCCGTCGAGGCATGCGTCTCGGGGGAAGGAGGCCCGTCCGGCGTATCTGGGGGGAACGCCGGACGGGCCGTCCTGCGAACGGTCGTGGGGGCGATCGGCTCAGCCGTCACCCGCCACCCGCCGAGGAGCACCAGCATGGAGATCGCGACGCAGCCGCCGACGCGCCGCCACGCCGTGCGCACGCGCCGGCTCGTGGTGGCGCTCGTGCTCGCGCCCGTGACGCTGCTCGTCGTCCTGCCGACCATGCTCGGCCTGGAGCGCTACGTGGTCTCCTCCGACGCGATGGGCGGCACGCTGCGCCCCGGCACCCTGCTGCTGGAGCGTCGCGTGCCGGCCGGCGACCTCGAGGTGGGCGACGTCGTCACCGTGCCCCGGCCCGGCGCCGACGAGCGGGCCGACGGGGAGGCGCTGCTCACCCACCGTGTCGTGAGCCTGGCACCCGGTGAGGTGCGCACCCAGGCCGACCGGGCCGCGCAGCCCGTGACCGTCTCGACCCGGGCCAACCCCACGCTGGCCCGGGTCGAGCTCGCGGTGCCGCTGGTCGGTCTGCCCCTGCTCGTCGACGCCGACGGGTGGGTCTGGGGCCTGCTCACCCTGCTCGCGACGGTCGTCCTGGCCGCCCTCGGCCTGGTGCGTCCCGGGCCCCGGCCGGTCGCGGCCGACGGTCGGCGACGCGGCCCCCGGGTGGTCGCCGACGCCCGGCCGACCGTGGGTGCCGGCACCAGCAGCTGAGCCTCGGGCGCGTTCGGCACCTCTGCTCGCGCGCAGGTCCTATGCTCTGCCCATGGCTCACCGGGTTCTGGTCGTCGAGGACGAGGAGGACATCGCCTTCCCCCTCGTGCGGACCCTGGAGCGGGAGGGTTACGAGGTCGTCTGGGTGGAGTCCGGCGCCAAGGCGCTCGAGGAGATGGGCCTGGGCAACGTCGAGGTCGTCATCCTCGACCTCGGGCTCCCCGACATGGACGGTCTCGAGGTGTGCCGCAAGGGGCGCGAGGTCGGCTACGAGGGCGCGATCATGATCGTCACCGCGCGCGCCGGCGAGCTGGACCGGGTGGTGGGCCTCGACTACGGCGCCGACGACTACCTCGCCAAGCCGTTCGGCCTGGCCGAGCTGCAGGCGCGGGTGCGCGCGCTGCTGCGCCGCACCGGCAACGGCCTGGGCTCCAGTGCCGAGGAGGTGCCCGACGGCGGCCTGCGCATCGACGTGGCCGCCCGTCGCGTGTACTCCGGGGACGACGAGATCCCCCTCACCGGCAAGGAGTTCGACGTCCTGAGCATCCTGGCGGCCAACCGCGACAAGGTCGTGTCGCGCGGCAAGCTGATGGCCGACGTGTGGGACGAGAACTGGTACGGCTCCACGAAGACCCTCGACGTCACCATCGGCCGCCTGCGCCAGAAGCTCGACGGCGTGGGGGTGACAGACAAGGTCGTCGCCGTGCGCGGCGTGGGCTTCCGGCTCGAAGGCCCCGATGCGTGAGCGACTGACCGTCGCCTTCGTCGTCCTGACGCTGGGTCTGCTCGCAGCGGCCGCCCTGCTCACCGGCTACGTGCAGGAGGGCCAGGCCCGCGAGCGGGTCTCGGGACAGGTGGGCGCCGACGCGGCGCTGCTGGCCGCCCTGGTCGAGGAGCAGCTGGCGCAGGGCCGAGCCCCGGACCTCGCACCGCTGCAGGACCTGGCGGGAGCAGACGACCGCTTCGCCGTCGTCCTCGACGGCCAGGAGCCCGTCGAGGTCCGGGGCACGGACTTCGACGGCGACGACACCGTCAGGGCGACGCTGCCGGTGGCCGACGGCTACGTGCTGGTGGAGCGGGCCGCGCCGACGCCCTTCGACCTGCTCGACGCGGCCCCGGTCACACAGGCGCTGATCGTGCTCGGCGTGGGCACGGTGGCCGGCCTGGTCGGCTACGCCATCGCGCGCTCGCTCTCGCGGCCCTTCCGCCAGCTGGCCGAGGCGGCGGCCGCCCTGGGGCGCGGCCGCTTCGACCTCGACCTGCCCACCTCCGGCAACCCCGAGGCCCAGGCCATCGCCCGCGCGCTCGGCGGCAGCGCGGGTCAGCTGCGTGACCGGCTCGAGCGCGAGCAGCGCTTCGCCCTGCACGCCTCCCACGTGCTGCGCACCCCGCTTACCAGCCTGCGGCTCTCGCTCGACGAGCTGACCTCGGACCCCGAGGTGTCTGCCGACGCCCGGGCCGCGGCCGCCCGCGGCCTGCAGGCGGTCGAGGAGCTCGACGCCGCCGCCGGCGAGCTGGTGGAGCTCTCCCGCACCTCGGCGATCATGGCGGGTGCCGAGATCCCGCTGCGCGACGTCGCGACGCTCACCGCCCAGCGCTGGGCGGCGGCACTCGGCCAGCGCGAGCGCGGGTTCTCGGCCGCCGTCGAGGGGCAGCACGAGCTGCTCTTCACACCGGGCCCGGTCGAGACGGTGCTCGACATGCTGCTCGAGGACACCTTGGAGCACGGGCGCGGCGACGTCCGGCTGGTGCTCGAGGGCGACGCCACGACGCTGCGGATCCGCCTCTCCGGCGACCACGAGTTCGTGCCCGACCGGCTCGTGGCCGGGGAGGAGCCGGAGGACCCCTACCTGCGGCGCGCGCGGCTGATCGTCGAGGGTCTCGGCGGGATGATGGAGGATCGGCCGGCCCCCGGCGCGCCGCTCGCGGTCCTGCTCCCGCGGCGATGAGGCCATGATGGGGGCATGACCGAGCGACGACCCGTGCACACCTGGCTGACCGACATGGACGGCGTCCTGGTCCACGAGGAGGAGCCGATCCCCGGCGCGCGGGAGTTCATCGCCGCGCTCACCGAGCGCGAGATCCCCTTCCTGGTGCTCACCAACAACTCGATCTTCACCCCGCGTGACCTGCGCGTGCGGCTGCAGCGCTCGGGCATCGACGTGCCGGAGGAGGCGATCTGGACCTCGGCCCTCGCCACCGCGCAGTTCCTGCTGGACCAGCGCCCGGGTGGGTCCGCCTACGTGGTGGGGGAGTCGGGTCTGACGACGGCCCTGCACGAGGTGGGCTACGTGATGACCGACCGCGACCCCGACTACGTGGTGCTCGGCGAGACCCGCACCTACTCCTTCGAGGCGATCACCCGCGCCATCCGGCTCATCGACGAGGGGGCGCGCTTCATCGCCACCAACCCCGACGAGAGCGGCCCGAGTCCGCAGGGCAAGCTGCCCGCCACCGGCTCGGTGGCGGCGCTGATCCGCACGGCCACCGGCCGCAGCCCCTACTTCGTCGGCAAGCCCAACCCGCTGATGATGCGCAGCGCGCTCAACCGCATCGACGCCCACTCCGAGACCACGGTGATGATCGGCGACCGGATGGACACCGACATCGTCAGCGGGCTCGAGGCCGGGTTGCGCACCGTCCTGGTGACCACCGGGTCGACCAGCCCCTCGCAGGTCGAGACCTTCCCCTACCGCCCCACGATGGTGGTCGACTCGATCGCCGACGTCGTGCCGCTCGTGGCCGAGCACGCCGCCCTCTGACTCGCCGACCCGGCGCGAGTGCGCACGGGTGGGGTGTCGACCTGGCGCGAGTGCGCACGGGTGGGGTGTCGACCTGGCGCGAGTGCGCACGGGTGGGGTGTCGACCTGGCGCGAGTGCGCACGGGTGGGGCGTCGACCTGGCGCAAGTGCGCACGGGTGGGACGCCGACCTGGCGTGAGTGCGCACGGGTGGGGTGTCGACCTGGCGTGAGTGCGCACGGGTGGGGTGTCGACCTGGCGCAAGTGCGCACGGGTGGGGCGTCGACCTGGCGCGAGTGCGCACGGGTGGGGCGTCGACCTGGCGCGAGTGCGCACGGGTCGAGCGCCGAGCCGTCCTTTCGTGCGCCGGGTCGGTGGCTTGTCGACGCGCATTCACGACGGGTCGGCGAGGAGGCTCAGGGCTGGCCCGCGGCGTCCCAGGCGTCGTTGAAGGCGGTGAGGTCCTCGACCAGGCGGGTGGCGCGGTCGGTGCCGAGCCGGTCGAGCGCGGCGAGGTAGCGCTCGGCGCGCAGCCGGCCGTCGTGCTCGTAGGCGGTGCGGCCGGCGCGGGTCGGCCGGAAGTGCCGGGCGGCTCGGGCGCGGCCCGACGCCGCGCTGCTCCCCGGCGCTCTCGGGGGCGCCGGACACTCCTCCAGCCAGCCGGCGTCGAGTGCCGCGTGCACCTGGCGGTTGACCGTCGACTGCTCGAGGTCGAGCTGCTCGGCCAGCGAGCGCAGCGTGGCCGGGCCGTCGTGGGCGAGCACCCACAGGATCCGGAAGGCCGAGACCTCCAGCCGGGTGCCGGGCGGGACCGTGGTGCGGCGTCGCTGCAGACGCAGCAGCTGGTGGCCGAGCTCGGCGACGGTGTCGAGCCGGGTCTCGAGCCGGGTGTCGCTGTCCAGGGTCCGCACGTGCCCTCCGAGGGTGGGAAGTTGATGTGTAGCATACATATTCGTGACCTCTCCGCCCGCGGACCGCCGCGCCCTGCTCCCCGTGGCCGCCCTGTGCCTGGGTGGCCTCACGGTCTCGCTGACCCAGACCCTGGTGGTGCCGATCCAGGGCGACCTGCCGCGACTGCTGGACACCTCGGCGGCCAACGCGGGCTGGGTCGTGACCGTCACGCTGCTGGCCGGCGCGGTCTCCATGGTGCTGAGCGGGCGGCTCGGCGACATGCTGGGCAAGCGCCGGGTGCTGCTCGTGACGGCGAGCCTGCTGGTGATCGGCTCCGTCGTCGCCGCGCTCGGCACCAGCCTGGTCCCGGTGCTGGTGGGCCGGGCGCTGCAGGGCCTGGCCATGGGGTTCATCCCGGTCGGCATCGCGCTGATCCGCCAGGTGACGCCGCCGCACCTGACCAACACCGCCATCGCCACCATGAGCGCCACGTTCGGCGTCGGCGGCGCGATCGGCCTGCCGCTGGCGGCGTGGACGGCGCAGACCTTCGACTGGCACGCGCTGTTCTGGATGTCGGCCATCTTGGCCACGGCGCTCCTGCTCGCGGTGGTGGTGCTGGTCCCCGACGCCGGCGACGGCGTCGGTGGGAGCGTCGACTGGACCGGCGCCGTGGGTCTGACCACCGGGCTGGTGGCGGTGCTCGTGGGCGTCTCGAAGGGCAACGACTGGGGGTGGGGCTCCGGCCGCACGCTCGGGGCGCTGCTGGGAGGCCTGGTGGTGCTGGTCGTGTGGGGCGCCCACCAGCTGCGCCGCGACGACCCGCTGGTCGACCTGCGCGTCACCGCGCGCCGGCCGGTGCTGCTCACCAACCTCGCGGCCCTGGCCGTGGGCTTCGGCATGATGGCGCAGGCGATCGTGGTGCCCCAGCTGTTGCAGCTGCCCGAGTCCACGGGCTTCGGCCTGGGTCAGTCGCTGCTGGCGGCGGGGCTGTGGATGGCGCCCGGCGGCCTGGTGATGATGGCGTTCTCGCCGCTCTCGGGCCGGCTGATGACGGTGGTGGGTCCCAAGCTGACGCTGATGCTGGGCGCGGGCCTGCTCGGCCTCGGCTACCTGTTGGCGCTCGGCCTGATGGACGCACCCTGGAAGCTGCTCGTGGCCACCAGCGTGATCTCGGCCGGCGTCGGCATCGGGTACGCCGCGATGCCCACCCTGATCCTGGGCGCGGTGCCGATGCGCGAGGCCGGCGCCGCCGTCGGCATCAACGCCCTGATGCGCTCGGTGGGCACCACCTCGGCCGCCGCGGTGATGACGACGGTGCTCACCTCCAGCACCGCGCCCGTCACGGGTGCGGGCGGTCTCGTGCTGCCGACCCAGGGCGCCTACCAGCTGTGCTTCCTGGTGGGTGCGCTCGCCGCGTTCGCCGGCGTCGCGCTGGCGGCCATGGTGCCGCACACCCACGAGCGGGTGGCGGCGCCCGCTCCCGTGGGAGCGGGCGCACGGACCTGAGGGGCTGAGGGCTCAGCGCCAGCCGAGCGCCGGCGCCACGTGGGTGAGCACCGACTCGATCACGTGGGCGTTGTAGGCGACGCCGAGCTGGTTGGGCACGGTGAGCAGCAGGGTGTCGGCGGCCGCCACCGCCTCGTCCTCGGCGAGGTCGCGCACCAGCTGCTCGGGCTCGCCGGCGTAGGTCTTGCCGAACCGTGCGTTGCCGCCCTCGAGACGACCCACCTGGTCCTGGCTGCGGGTCTGGGTGCCGAAGTAGGCGTGGTCCTCGTCGGTGACCAGCGGGAAGATGCTGCGACTCACCGAGACCCGCGGCTCACGGGGGTGGCCGGCGGCGGCCCACGCGTCGCGGAACCGGGAGATCTGCTCGGCCTGCAGGCGGTGGAAGGGCACGCCGGTGTCCTCGGTGAGCAGGGTGCTGCTCATCAGGTTCATGCCCTGCTCGGCCGCCCACTCGGCGGTCGCCCGGCTGCCGGCACCCCACCAGATGCGCTCGCGCAGGCCGGGGGAGTGCGGCTCGATGCGCAGCAGCCCCGGCGGGTTGGGGAACATCGGGCGCGGGTTGGGCTCCGCGAAGCCCTCGCCGCGCAGCACCTCCATCAGGTCGCGGGCGTGACGGCGCGCCATCGCGGCGTCGTCGCCGTCGGCGGGCTCGAAGCCGAAGTGGCGGTAGCCCTCGACGACCTGCTCCGGTGAACCGCGGCTGATCCCCAGCTGCAGCCGGCCGCCGGAGATGAGGTCGGCCGCGCCGGCGTCCTCCGCGAACCGCAGCGGGTTCTCGTAGCGCATGTCGATGACGCCGGTGCCGAGCTCGATGCGGCTGGTGCGCGCGCCCGCGGCCGCCAGCAGCGGGAACGGCGAGGCCAGCTGCCGCGCGAAGTGGTGCACGCGGAAGTAGGCGCCGTCGGCGCCCAGCTCCTCGGCGGCCTCGGCCAGCTCGATGGACTGCAGCAGGGTGTCGGCCGCCGACCGCGTGCCGGAGTGGGGCGACGGCGTCCAGTGCCCGAAGGAGAGGAAGCCGATGTTCTTCTTCATGCGGGGTCAACCGGCGGGGGTGGTGCGCTGTTCCCGATCGCGGAGGAGCCCCCTGGGTACCGACGCCGTGTGGTCGATGAGAGTGCCGTCGTGGCGGCCCGGGAGTGGCGCGCCGGCCACGAGCGCGTGTGCGCGCTGGTCGAGCAGGTGGCGGCCGAGCGTCCGGACGACCTCGAGCTGCCCGTCCCCGCGACACCGGACTGGTCGGCGCGGCAGCTGCTGGCCCACATGGTCGGGCTCGGCGTCGACGTGCTCGACGGCGACGAGCCCGACGACCACAACGAGAGCTGGACCCGCGCCCAGGTCGCCGCGCGCGCGACGAGCTCGGCCGCCGACCTGGTGGCCGAGTGGCGTGCGGTGGCCGACCAACTGGAGACCTACCTGCGCGAGCAGAGCCCGCGCCCGCTGGGCGACCTGCTGATCCACGAGCAGGACCTGCGCAGCGGCCTGGGTGTGCCGGGTGCGCGCGCGACGGACGGCCTCGCCGCGGTGCGGGCGACGATGGCCGACCGCGTCGGCGTCGCCGTCCGCGGGGCCGGCTTGGCCCCTCTCGTCCTGGAGCAGGCCGACGGCCCGTGGCGGTGGACCTCCGGGCCGGGTGAACCCGGGCTCGTGCTGGGCGCGAGCGGCTTCGACCTCTTCCGTGCCGTCACCAGCCGCCGGACCGCCGCCCAGCTGCACGACTACCGGGTCGACGGTGACCTCGAGCCCTACCTGCCCCACCTCGCGCTGCTGGGCCCCCTGCCCACCGACGCGCTCCCCGAGTGATCCGACCGTGAGGAACCCATGACCAGCCAGCAGGACAGCGACCGGACAGACGCCGGGCCGGCACGCCACTACGACCTCCTGGTGCTCGGCACCGGCTCGGGCAACACCATCGTCGACGACCGCTTCGACGACTGGAGCGTGGGCATCGTCGAGCGCACGGAGTTCGGCGGCACCTGCCTCAACCGCGGCTGCATCCCCTCGAAGATGTTCGTCGTCACCGCCGACCACGCCTGCGATGCCGCGCAGGGACCGCGGTTCGGCGTGCACACCCGTTACGACGGCGTGGACTGGCCGGCCGTGCGCGACCGCGTGTTCGATCGCATCGACCCTCAGGCGCGCGGAGGTCGCGAGTACCGAGAGGGGCTGGTGAACGTCGAGGTGCACGCCGGCACGGCGCGATTCACCGGTGAGCGCCGGCTCGTCGTCGAGACCGAGCACGGGGAGGTGCAGGTCAGCGCCGACCAGGTCGTCATCGCCGTCGGCGGTCGACCGGTGGTGCCCGACATCGAGGGCCTCGAGGAGGCCGCGGCGGCCGGCCTGGTGCACACCAGCGACACGATCATGCGCATCGACGCCCTGCCGCACCGGCTCGGTGTCATCGGCGGGGGCTACGTGGGCTCGGAGTTCGCCAACATCTTCGCCTCGCTGGGCACCGAGGTGGTGCAGGTCGACGGCCAGGACCTCCTGCTCTCGACCCAGGACGCCGACGTGGCGCGCCGCTTCACCGAGATCTCCGGCGAGCGATGGGACCTGCGCCTGGGCGCCGAGCTGGAGCGCGTCGAGCTGACCGACGGCGGCCTGCGGCTGCACCTGGGCGAGCAGGGCACTGCCGAGGTGGACCTGCTGCTGCTGGCCGTCGGCCGCCGCCCCAACAGCGACCTGCTCGACCTCGAGGGCACCGGCATCGAGGTCGACGACGCCGGCCGCGTCGTCGTCGACGAGCAGCAGCGCACCACGGCCGAGGGGGTCTGGGCGCTGGGTGACATCAGCACCCACCACCCGCTCAAGCACGTGGCCAACCACGAGGCGCGCATCGTCCAGCACAACCTCCTGCACCCCGAGGACCTCCAGACCGTCGACCACCGCTTCGTCCCGCAGGCGGTCTTCAGCGTGCCGCAGGTGGCCGCGGTCGGGCTGACCGAGGAGCAGGCCCGCGAGCAGGGCCTCGACCTCGCGGTCTTCACCCAGCACTACGCCGACGTCGCGCACGGGTGGGCGCTGGAGGAGGACGACAGCGGCCACCTGGTCAAGGTCCTCGCGGACCGCGCCACCGGCAGGTTGGTCGGTGCGCACCTGCTCGGCCCGCAGGCCTCGGTGCTGGTGCAGCCGCTGATCCAGGCGATGAGCTTCGACCAGCCCGTGCGCGGCCTCGCCCGGGGCCAGTACTGGATCCACCCGGCGCTGAGCGAGGTCGTCGAGAACGCGCTGATCGGGCTGGAGGCCGCACTGGACGCCTGACCCGGTCAGGTCACGGGCCGAGCGCATGGCCCGAACGGGCCATGCTGCGTGGCCCGTCCGGGTGGTGCGCCTGTGACCGATCGGACCACCCCTGGCTAGGATCACGAGCACTCCGACGTCGTCCACACCACGCGTCGGTCCGCCCCGCCGTCACCCCCACCTCTGAGCCCGGGAGCCCCCTGCATGCCCGCCTGCCCTGATGTCCTGCCCGCACACCCCTCTCATCGCGGCGGGCGCGGGCTCCTGCCGGCTCTCGTGCTCTGCCTGGCCGTGGCCCTGGCGGCGGCGCTGCCGGCACCGGCCCGGGCCGGCACCGCACCCGACCGTGCCGCCCCTGCGCCGACCACCCAGCGGGCGCCGTCGCTGCCGGGCGGTGTGGCGCTGACCTGGTCTCCCGCCTACATGACCGACAGCCACGCCTTCACCCGGGAGCAGGCCCGCTCGCTCGCGCAGCAGCACGACCTGGTGGTCTCGATGCCGGTGGCCTTCGGGCAGCACGCGAGCGCGATGCGAGCAGCGCACCCCGGCATCACGCTGCTGGCCTACGCCAACGCCACCCTCGCCGGCACGAGCGACGTGACCGGGCTGGGGGAGGGGGCCTTCGCGCACGACGCCCAGGGACGCAGGATCACCGCCACCGGCTGGGGCACCAGGCTGATGGAGCCCACGAGCACGGCGTGGCGTGACCGCGCGAGCCGCCAGTGTGCCCAGCGCTCGGCGGCGGGCGGTTTCGACGGCTGCCTGCTCGACATGCTGACCCTCGGCGTCTTCGCCAGGGGCTTCGTCAGCGCCCTGCCCGTCAACCCCGCCACCGGCCGGACCTACACCCAACCGGAGTACCAGGCCCAGATGGTGGCGCTCGAGAGCCACGTGCGCCGCGCCAACCCCGGGCTGCAGATGACCGGCAACGTCGTCGAGAACGCCTACCGCTACTGGCAGAACCCCGAGGCCACCTCGCGCGCCGCCGCGCTGAAGATGCCCTCGGTGCAGATGGAGGACTTCCTGCGCGGCGCCACGAACGAGGTCGGCCGCTTCCCCGCGTCGGCCGACTGGGTGCGCAACGTCGAGGTGATCCGCGACCTCGAGGCCAACGGCCGCGTCGGTCTCTTCACGACCAAGCTCTGGGTCGGTGCCAGCGACGCCCAGGTGCGCCAGTGGCAGGGGTACGCCATGGCGACGTTCCTGATGGGGGCCGGTGGTCGGTCGTTCTTCGCCTTCACCCGCTCGCGCGACCGTGCCGGCGTGCTCGGCACGAACCTGCCCTACCGGATGCCGAAGGGGATCGGCGCGCCCACCGGCGCGATGAGCCGGCTGGGCAGCGGCGCCTACCTGCGGCGCTTCGAGCGCGGGGTCGCCGTCGTCAACCCGACCGACCGCGGCGTGCAGGTGCCGCTCGGGGCGACGATGCGCCGGCTCGACGGCGGCAGCACCGCCTCGATCTGGCTCCCGCCCCACAGCGGGGACGTGCTCGTGGGTGCGGGTGCCGCGCGACCGGCGGCCGACGGGCGGGCGCCCTCCGTGAGGTTCCAGGGTCCGGCGTCCGGGCAGCGGGCGCTGCGGCTGCGGGGGACCGCGTCCGACGACCGCGCGGTGCGGGCGGTGCGCGTGGCCGTGCGGCACGAGGCCACGCGCCGCTGGCTGCGACCCGGTGGAGGCTGGGGCGCCCACGCCCAGCTGGCGGCGGTGCTCGAGCGCCGCGGTGACGCGCGGACCGCGTGGTCGCGCACCCTGCGGTTGCCCCGGGGCCGGTACGGCGTGAGCGTCGTGGCGGTGGACGCAGCCGGCAACTCGACGCGTCCGCGGTCCTGGCGGGTCTACCGCGTGCGGTGAGCCGGCCCCTCGACAGCCCCGGTCCAGACCACTCGCCGGGCCCCCTGGGGGCGGATCGGGGTGGTCTGCGACGATGGGGTCCTTGACCGCGTGCGGCGCCAGGGGATGGGTGCGGCGGGCGGTCGCATCGGCAGCACCGTTGTCTGGGGGAATTCACATGCTGCACGCCATCCGACCGAGCACTCCGCGTCCGGAGGCGCTGGCGTCGTCATCGCCGTCGTCGGCGTCGAGCGATCATCAGAGGCCCGAGGCGAAGCCCGTCGCGCCCGTGGCGAGCTCGACGGCAAGATAGTTACCTAGGTTCACCATGAAGTAGGGTACGGGTCATGGACCCGACCCTGCTGGACCGGTTGCTGCTCGCCGGGCACCTGCTGCGCGAGGACACCGCCCGGGCTTTCGCAGGGACCCCGCTCACCGAGTCGAGGGCGGCCGTGCTCTGGGTGCTCCAGGCGCAGGGTCCCAGCACCCAGCAGCACGTGGCCCGGGCGCTCCAGGTGAGTGCGCGCAACATCTCGGGCCTCGTGGACGCGCTGGAGCCCCTCGGCTACCTGCGGCGGACCCCGCACCCGCAGGACCGTCGCGCGGTCCTGCTCGAGCTCACGCCGCTGGGTGTGGAGACCATGGCCACCATGGCCCGCGAGCACGCGCAGCTCGACAGCGACCTGCGCGCCAGCGTGGCGCCCGAGGACCGGGAGGCCTTCGGGCGCGGCCTGGAGGCCGTGGTCGCCACGCTCGGTCGACTGGTCGCGGAGGCGGCGCGATGACGGGCACGGCCGGGGTGGGCGCGCACGTGGTGGCGGCCCCTGGACGCGGGCGGCGGGCGGCCCGGCTGCTGTGGAGGTTCGTGGTGCTCGAGCTCCGGCTCTACGGCAGCCTGGCGCGGTGGGCAGCGCGGCGGCCGGACATCCCTGCCGACGGTGCCGGATTCCGTTACGACGCCCGTACCCGCCTGCTGCTGGTGGTCTTCATCGTGGTCTCGGCCGTCGAGGTGGTCGCCCTCGACCTGATCCTGCACCGCTGGCCCGCCGTGCGCCTCCCCCTGTTGGTGATCGGGATCTGGGGCGTCGTCTGGATGCTCGGGCTCCTGGCCACCCACCTGGTGCGACCACACACGGTGGGACCGCGCGGCGCGCGCGTGCGCGACGGGATGGACCTCGACCTCGACCTGCCCTGGGACCTCGTCCACGCCGTGGGGCGGCGCACGCAGACGCACGACGAGAAGCCGCCGCGCGTCATCGAGGAGGCAGGTGAGCGCGTCCTGGTGGTCGCCGTCTCGAACGAGACCAACCTGCAGATCACCCTCGAGCAGCCGACGGTCCTGCCGCTGCCGGGCGTTCCGGGTGGGGCCGGTGAGGCCGTCACGCGTGTCCGGTTCTGGGCCGACGACCCCCGCGCCTACCTCGACGAGGTTCGCCGGCATCTCTGACGGCGGGCGCTCCTGCGTGCGACGATGAGCAGGTGGTCGTCGTCGGGGATTCGTCGGGACCTGGCGAGGACCCGCGGGGGCGCGCGGAGTCGCGGATGCAGTCGCGCGTGCTGTGCGCGCTGCGCGACCACGGGCCGCAGAGCCGGCCGGAGCTGGGTGCGCAGATGGGTGTCTCCCGCACCACCGTCGGGGTCGAGGTGGGTAGGTTGGTGACCCTCGGTCTGGTGCGGGAGCAGGCGATCGGTGGCGGACCTCCGGGAGCTGGACGACGGTCGACCGTCGTCGACCTGAGCCCGGACATCCGTTTCGTCGGTGTGGCTGTCGGCGTCACCGAGATGGCGGTAGCCGTGACGGACGGTCACCTCGCCGTGCTCGAGGAGTGGCATGGACCGTGCGAGCTGGCTCAGGGGCCCGACGTGGTCCTGGCCGAGGTCGTCACGCGCGCGAGAGCACTGCTCGCTGCGTCGGGCGCTGAGGTGCCGTGGGGTCTGGGCATCGGTCTCCCGGGCCCGATCGACTTCGCGGCAGGCGCGCCGGTGGCACCCCCGCTGATGCCCGGCTGGGACGGGCATCCCGTGCGCGAGCAGCTGGCTCGCGCACTCGGGTGCCCGGTCGTGCTCGACAACGACGTGAACCTGATGGCGGTGGGGGAGCTGCACGCGTGCTCCGGTGCGGGGGGTGACCTGCTGTTCGTCAAGATGGGCAGCGGCATCGGGTGCGGTGTCGTGGTCGCGGGCCGGCTGCACCGCGGGTCGAACGGATGCGCCGGCGACATCGGGCACGTGGAGGTGGTGGCGGGTGACGGTCGCCGATGTGCGTGCGGCAGCACCGACTGCCTGGAGGCGCACGCCGGCGGCGCGGCCCTGCTGCGCGAGGCCACGGCAGCGGCCGAGCGTGGTGACTCGGCATGGTTGGCCCAGCGCCTCGCCACCCGGCGCGAGGCGGGCGCCGAGGATCTCGAGCTCGGTGACCTCGGGGAGGCTCTTGCCGCCGGTGACCGCGTGACGGCGACGCTGCTGCGCGAGGGCGGTCGTCGGGTGGGGCACGTGCTCGCGGGGCTGGTGTCGTTCCTCAACCCGGCCGTGATCGTGGTGGGGGGCCGGGTGAGCGGTCTGGGGCACGTGCTGCTGGCCGAGATCCGCAGCGCCACCTACCGCCGCTCGCTGCCCCAGGCCACCCGCGACCTGCGGATCGTGCTGAGCGAGCTGCCCGAGCAGGGGGGCGTGGTGGGCGCCGCGCACCTGGTGAGCGACGTCGTGCTGGCGCCGGCGACGGGTGTGGGGGACACGCCGCCGCACTTATGACGAGTTCCTGACAAAAGTCGTCCGAACGGTTGACGTGACGGTGCTCACGTCCCTACGGTCGAGAGGCCGCCCACCGGTCTCGTGATGTCTCCCGGGGGCCGTCGGCGGCGCGTCCACCACCCCGTACCGCGCTGCGGCACCGGGTCAAGCGCCACCAAAGGAGCACGCACGTGCACAGACGAATCTCGGGCGTCTGGGCCACGGCGGCAGCCGCCGTCATCGCCCTGCCACTGGCTGCGGCCAGCACCCTCAGCCCGGCCGCGGGACACCCCGGCCACAGCGACCCTCCGGCACCGGTGCCGGACGAGCAGTTCCAGAAGGTGACCCTCAACGACCGGCCCGGCGAGCCCATGGACCTCGCGGTGCTGCCCAACGGCGACGTGCTGCACACGACCCGCGCGGGCGACGTGTGGCACAACGACGCCAAGACCGGCGTCAACTCCCTCGCGGCGAGCGTGCCGGTCTACGAGCACGACGAGGAGGGGTTGCAGAGCATCGCTCTCGACCCGGGCTTCGACGGGAGGAAGAACACCTGGGTCTACCTCTACTACTCGCCGACCCTCGACACCCCGACCGACGACCCGGCCACCGAGTCCATCAACGAGGGCGACGCCCCGCTGGAGGGCACCGCAGCCGACTTCGCCCCCTACAAGGGCGTCATCCGCCTCTCCAAGTTCAAGTTGCAGAACGACCGGCTGAACCTCCGCTCGGAGCGACGGATCCTCGACGTGCCGGTCGACCGCGGCATCTGCTGCCACGTGGGCGGCGACATCGTCTTCGACTCGCAGGGCAACCTGATCCTCGCCACCGGGGACGACAGCAACCCCTTCGAGTCCGACGGCTTCGTGCCGCTCGACGAGCGCGCGAACCGCAACCCCGCCTTCGACGCCCAGCGCACCGCGGCCAACACCAACGACCTGCGCGGCAAGATCCTGCGCATCAAGCCCGGCAAGCGCGGCGGCTACACCATCCCGAAGGGCAACCTGTTCCGCCCGGGCAAGCCGAACACCCGCCCGGAGATCTACGCGATGGGCATGCGCAACCCCTTCCGCATCGAGATCCACCCCCGCACCGACGAGCTCTGGGTGGCCGACTACTCGCCCGACGCCCGCACCCCCGACCCCGAGCGCGGACCCGACGGCCAGGGCAAGTGGGCCGTCGTGGACGAGCCCGCCAACTACGGCTGGCCCTACTGCGCCACCGCCGAGCTGCCCTACGTCGACTACGACTTCGCCACCAACACCTCGGGTGAGGAGTTCGACTGCGCGAAGCCGGTCAACGACTCGCCGAACAACACCGGCCTGCGCCGCCTGCCGCCCGTCGAGCAGCCGGAGGTCTGGTACGGCTTCGACGTCTCCGAGGAGTTCCCCGAGCTCGGCACGGGCGGCATCTCGCCGATGGCCGGCCCGGCCTACCAGTACGACGTGCGCCTGACCCGCGGCAAGACCCCGCGCGCCTGGCCCCGCCAGTACGACGACACCCCGCTGTTCTACGAGTGGAGCCGCGACTACATCAAGGGCATCCACACCCGGGGCGGCGAGGTCAGCGCCATCGAGGACGTCGTGCCCGGCATCGTCGTCGACAACCCGATGGACATGGAGTTCGGCCCCGACGGCGCGCTCTACGTGCTCGAGTACGGCGACGGCTACTTCGCCGAGAACCCCGACGCCCAGCTCTCGCGCATCGACTTCATCGGCAAGGGCGGCAACCGCAGCCCCGAGCCGAAGATCACCGCGGAGCCGAGTGCCGGCAAGGCCCCGCTGCGCGTGCGCTTCTCCAGCGCCGGCACCACCGACGCCGAGGGTGACCGCCTCGTCTACGCCTGGGACTTCGACGGCGACGGCCGCGTCGACAGCCGCAAGCCCAACCCCACCCACCGCTACACGCAGGAGGGCACCTTCCGGGCGACGCTCACCGTCACCGACCGCGGCGGCAAGCACCGGGGCCGCAGCGCCTCGGCCGACGTCGACATCGTGGTGGGCAACCAGGCGCCGACCATCGAGTTCATCACGCCGACCGCGGGGGACACGTTCAGCTTCGGCGACACCGTGGCCTACGAGGTGCAGGTGAGCGACGACCAGGAGGTCGACTGCAACCGGGTGACGGTGACCTACATCCTGGGCCACGACAGCCACGGTCA
The DNA here is from genome assembly GCF_039542785.1 of Nocardioides nanhaiensis. Lineage (NCBI taxonomy): Bacteria > Bacillati > Actinomycetota > Actinomycetes > Propionibacteriales > Nocardioidaceae > Nocardioides > Nocardioides nanhaiensis. The sequence goes on along the minus strand of NZ_BAABIM010000004.1, from coordinate 524,591 downwards.
CCCGCAGAGCACGGCCAACGGCTGCACCGGCACGCTCGTCACCACGGTGCCCGGCGGCCACGACCCCGACACCGACGACCTGAGCGGCGTCTTCGTCGCGCAGTACACCGACAGCGGCCCCAACCCGCTGACCGGCTCGGCGGAGGTGCGGCTGCAGCCCGCGGGCTGACCGCTCCGACCGCGCACCCCGGGGCCCGGCCGTCGACGCGGCCGGGCCCCGCCCGGACTCCCCCCACCTGCTCCCGCACCGCCCGCTCGAGGGCACCAAACCGGCACCACACAGGCACCACACAGGCACGACAGAGAGGAACCACACCATGTGCTTCGGATTCGACGGCGACGCTGCCCTGCAGCAGTCGCTGGACCGCCAGGGAGCCAGCCGACGCGGACTGCTGCGCACCGCCGCCGCGGGTGCGGCCGGCGCGGCCACGCTCGGCGTCATGAGCGGTGGCGCGGCTGCCGCGGCGCCGGGCAAGGACAAGGGCAAACCCGGCAGCAAGCCGGGCAAGGGCCGCAGCAAGCAGGTGCCCGAGAACAAGATCAGCATCCAGCTCTACACGCTGCGCGACGCGATGCGTGACCCGGCCGGCGTCGAGAACGTGCTGACCCGGCTCTCGCAGTACGCCTACCCGCGCGTCGAGCGCGCCGGGCTCTACCACTACACCGCGCGCCAGATGAAGAAGCGCCTCGACGACCTGGGCATCTGGGCCAGCTCGAGCCACGACGGCATCAGCGCGAGCACCGCGGCGATGAACACCAAGCTCGACGACGCCGGCACGTTCGGGCAGAAGTACATCAACGTGCCCTACCTGAACTCCGACAAGCTGAGCGACTGGCAGACCTGGGCCGAGCAGATGAACACCGAGGCCTACGCCGCCAAGCGTCGCGGCATCCGTTACGGCTACCACAACCACGCCCACGAGTTCACGATCGACCTGGGCCGCGGCCGCACCCCGTGGGACGTGCTCATGAAGGAGCTCGACCCGCGCCTGGTGCACCTCGAGGTCGACCTGTACTGGGCCTACACCGCCGGGGTCAACCTCGGTGAGGCCGACCCGCTGAAGTTCGCCAACGACGTCGTCCGCAAGGCGCCGCTGGAGGTGCGGCAGTACCACGTCAAGGACCGGCACGCCGAGAGCAGCAGCACCCCCGGCGACATGGCCGACCTCGGCACGGGCGTCATCGACTTCCCGGCGATCTTCCGCAAGCACGAGGCGGAGGAGTACATCGTCGAGAACGACACCCCCGACGTCTCGCCGCTGACCTCGGCCGCGGTCGGCAAGCTGTACCTGGAGCACACCGACTACTGAGCCACCTGCAACATCAGCACCACCAGCGCCCTCGACGGCCCGCCTGCCACCGCAGGCGGGTCGTCGCGTTTTCCAAGGCACTCGACGGGGGAGAGTGGGGTGGTGACCGACTCACCCACCCCCCGCCCCCCGTCGAGCGAGACCGCGGCTGTGGGTGCGCACCTCGCCGGAGGCTTCCTCGCGGCACTGGTGCTGGTGCTGCCGCTCGGCGCGACCCTGGGCACCACCACCTACGGCGCCCTGTACCTCTGGTTCCTCGGCGGGGTCGCGCTGGTGGCCGTCCTCGGCCTGCTCCTGCGACTGGCCGGCGTCCCACGCGGCCTGGGTGTGGCGCTGGCGGCTGCGGGCGCCTTCTCCGTGGCGGCACCGATCGCGCTCGCCGTCGTCGCGGGGATCGGAGCACCCGCGGACGACGCCGTCGTCGCCCTCGCCGCGGGCATCCCGGCGGCCGCCGTCGCGGCGCCGGTGGCGGCCGTGGTCGTCAGGTTCGCGGACTCGGCGCGTGGCGCGGCGGCCGTGGGCGCCACCGCGTGCGCCGCCGGTCTGCTCGTGGCGTCGCTCGCCGGGCCCGAGGCCGGGCAGGCGGTCCTCGAGGACCGCGAGGACGCCGAGCGCGTCGCCGAGCTCGAGGCCTCCGGCCTGCAGCCCCTGCTGCCACGGCTGGAGGGGACGGTCACCGACTTCGCGAGCACGACGTACACGACGCCGCCGGGGGGTGCGCGCACGCTGTCGGGCTACACCCTGCGCTACGAGCCCGAGGGGGCCGAGGGTCCCCTCACGCTGGAGAGCCCCTACCTGTTCCTGGACGTGCAGCTGGCCGACGGCACCCCGGTGTGCGAGCCCATCGACGGCTACCTCACCTGCCGCGAGGGTGACGGGTACACGGTGATCGGCCGCGACGGTGTCGATGAGGACGTCGTCGCGGAGGACGGGGCAGTGCGCCTCAGCGCGAGCCTGCACAACGCGGGTGAGGGGATGCCCGACGCCGACGCGGTGGGCCGGGCCATGGCGGACGCCGAGGTGGTCGACTGGGAGGAGATCCTCGACCTGGAGGGGTGAGGGCTCCGCTCACTCAGACCAGCTGCCGGCGGACGACGCGCCGCCGCAGCGTGGGGGAGGCGTGGACCTCGAAGCCGGCCTCGAGGAAGACCTGCAGCATCCCCACGGATGCCTCGTCCCAGATGACGGTCTTGCCGGCGGGCTGCTCGGTGGGGTAACCCTCCAGCACCCGCGCGCCCGAGTGCTGCGCGTGCTCGACGGCGGCGCGGGCCAGCTCGTAGCACAGGCCGGCGCGACGGAAGCCCTTGCGCACCACGAAGCAGGTCACCGACCAGACGCCCTCGAGCTCGGGATCCATCCGCATCCACGCCTGCTTGCGGCTCCACAACCGCGGGTAGCTCTCGCGCGGCTCGACGGCCACCCACCCGGCCGGCTCGCCGTCCACGTAGCCGATCACGCCCGACGTCGGGCCGGTCGACGCGGCGGGGCTGCCGCAGGCGGTCTGCTCGAGCAGCGCCGCCTCGCGCTCCTCCTGCGTGGAGTCGCGCCAGATCCACCCGGGCACCTTCATCGCCTGGCACCGGCACTTGGCCGCGGTGCCGGTGGCGAAGACCGCCTCGAGGTCCTCGACGCTCGCGCGCCGCGCGGGGAGCCAGCTGAGCTCGGCCATGCGGCACCCTACGCCGGTCCCGGCCTCAGCGACCCGCCCTGCGGGGCGAGCCTTTCGTACCCTGGGCCCGTGCCTGACGCCTCGTTCCTCGACCTGCTCTACGACGGGGCCTCCGAGGCGGAGCTGGACCGGGCCCTGGCCGTGCGGTGCGAACGGGCGGGCGACGACGGCGAGCGAGCCCTGCTGCGCCAGCAGCACGGGGTCGCGCTGCGGCTGCGCGAGCGGATGTCGGAGCAACGGCGCCGCGAGGCCGAGCTCGGTGCCCTGTACGAGACCGCGCACGACCTGATCGCGATCCGCGACGTCGACGCGATCCTGACGGCGATCGTGCGCCGCGCCCGGCGGCTGCTGCACGCCGACATGGCCTACCTCTCGCTCAACGACGAGGCCGAGGGCGCCTCGTACATGAAGGTCACCGACGGCTCGGTCTCCGCCGAGTTCCGCAACCTGCGCCTGCCGTTGGGCACCGGCCTGCTGGGGCTGGTGGCGCAGACCGGCGCCCCGTACTACACCGCCGACTACCAGCACGACCAGCGCTTCGAGCACCGCGAGTACATCGACCACGCCGTCAACGACGAGAAGATCCGGGCGATCGTGGGCGTGCCGCTGGTGGTGGAGGGAGCGGTGATCGGAGCACTGCTCGCCGGCCACCGCACGGTGCGCCCCTTCCCGGCCTCCGAGGTCACGCTGCTCACCTCGTTCGCGGCGCACGCCGCGGTGGCGCTGGAGAACGCGCGGCTGTTCTCGGCGACCCAGGCCGCGCTGGCCGAGGTCGACGACGCCAACCGGCAGATGCGCGAGCACAGCCGCGCCGTCGAGGTCGCGGCCCAGGCGCACGACCGGCTCACCGACGTGCTCCTGCACGGTGGCGGCGTCGACCAGGTGGCGACGGCGCTGGCGGAGGTGCTGGAGGGGGAGGTGTGGATCTGCGACGTCGACGGCGCACCGGTGGCGTCCGCGGCGCAGGCCGCGCGTCCCGCGGTGGACCTGGCGGAGCCGCTCGGGCGCGCGCTCGCCTCGGGCCGCAGCGCCGAGGTCGGGGCGGGTCTCTTCCTGGCGCCGGCGCTGGCCGGCACCGAGCACCTGGGCACGCTGCTGCTGCGGCCCCGTGACGGCGAGCTCGGCACGGCCGAGCGGCGCACGCTGGAGCGTGGCGCCGTCGTCACGGCCCTGATCCTGCTCTTCGCCCGGTCGGTCTCGGCGGCCGAGGACCGGGTCCGCGGCGAGCTGCTGGCCGACCTGCTCTCGGGGCGCGAGGCCGACCCCGTGTGGCTGCGCGAGCGGGTGCGTCGCCACCGCATCGACCTCGAGAGCCTGACCGGCGTCGTGGTGGCGCAGGTTCGGGGTGGCGACCGGCACCGTGCCGCCGCGGCGGCGTCGCGCCTGGCCGAGGAGCTGCACGGCCTGGCGGGGGAGCACGAGGGGCACATCGTGCTGCTGGCGGCGGGCGCCGACCCCCTGGCGGCGGGGCGCCAGCTGCGCTCCGCGCTCGAGGGGCTCGTCGAGGAGGCCACCGTGGGCGTGGCGCGGGTGCCCGCGGGCACGACGGCGGAGCTGGCGCAGGGATGGCGCCGGGCGCGCAGCTGCGCGATGACGCTGCAGACGCTCGGGCGCACCGGCGAGGTCAGCGACGCCGCCGGTCTGGGGCTGGCGCGGCTGGTGCTCGGCGACCACGGGCCGGCCGAGCTGGGGGAGTACCTGCGCGGCACCCTGGGCCCCCTCCTGGACTACGACGCCGCCCGCGGTACCGACCTGGTGGGCACGGTGGAGGCCTGGTTCGCGGCCGGCGGTCGGGCGGCGCAGACCGCGCAGGCGCTGCACGTGCACCCCAACACCGTGGCCCAGCGGCTGGACCGGGTCGGTGCCCTGCTGGGTGCGGGCTGGCGGGAGCCGAGCAGCGCGCTCGAGCTGCAGGTGGCACTGCGGCTGTGGCGCCTCACCGCGTCAGCAGATGGGTCGTCAGCACACTCCTGAGGCCTGCTTGTGTGCGACTGGCACATGGTTGCCACGGTCGCACCTGCGTAGGTTCGCCCGCATGGACGAGACGACGCTCACACGCGCCCTGGAGGGCCGCACGGCCCTGGTCACCGGGGGAGCCGGCGGCATCGGCCGCGCCGTCGCCGCCCGCCTGGCCGCGGACGGCGCCCACGTGGTGGTGCTGGACCGCGACGAGGAGGGTGCCCGGGCGGCAGCCGAGGAGGTCGGCGGCGAGCCGCTGGCAGCCGACCTCGGCGACCCCGAGGTGCTCGACGGCCTCGACGCCCTGGTGGCCGGGCTGCCGCGCGTCGACGTCCTGGTCAACAACGCCGGCCTGCAGCACGTGGCCGCCGTCGAGGACTTCGACCCCGCGCAGTTCCAGCTGGTGCACCGGGTGCTGCTCGAGGCGCCCTTCCGGCTGACCCGCGCCGTGCTGCCCGGCATGTACGAGCGCGGCTGGGGGCGGCTGGTGCACATCTCCTCCGCCCACGGTCACCGCGCCTCGCCCTTCAAGGTGGCCTACGTGAGCGCCAAGCACGGTCTCGAGGGGCTCTCGAAGGTCGTGGCGCTCGAGGCCGCCGGCCGCGGCGTCACCAGCAACACCGTGGCTCCGGGGTACGTGCGCACCGCGCTGGTGGAGAACCAGGTGGCCGACCAGGCGCGCAGCCACGGCATCACCGAGGAGGAGGTGCTCGAGCAGGTGCTGCTCGCCCGCACCCCCGTCAAGCGGCTCATCGAACCCGCGGAGGTCGCCCACACCGTGGCCCACCTGTGCGGCCCGGCGAGCGACTCGCTGACCGGGGCCTCCTACCTGCTCGACGGCGGCTGGACGGCGTCGTGACCGCGAGCGCCGCCCTGTCGCACGACCCTGACCGAAAGGACCTCCGCCCATGATCGGGCTCATCGGCATCATCCTGTCCCTGGCCCTGCTGATCTTCTTCGCCTACCGCGGCGTCAACGTGATCATCCTGGCGCCACTGATGGCGCTGCTCGCGACGGCGTTCGCCGGCGGGCTGCCGCTGCTGGCCACCTACACCCAGGTCTTCATGCCCGCGCTGGGCAACTACCTGATCACCTACTTCCCGCTGTTCCTGCTCGGTGCCCTGTTCGGCAAGCTCATGGACGACAGCGGCGCCGCGCGCACGATCGCCTACACGATCGTCGACAAGCTGGGCGACACCCGCTCGATCCTGGCGATCGTGCTGGCCTGCGGGATCCTCACCTACGGCGGCGTCTCGCTGTTCGTGGTGGCGTTCGCGGTGTTCCCGATCGCGGCCGCGCTGTTCCGCGAGGCGGGAGTCCCCAAGCGGCTGATCCCCGCCGCGATCGCGCTGGGCTCCTTCACCTTCACCATGACGGCGCTGCCCGGCACGCCGCAGATCCAGAACGCGATCCCCTCCCCGTACTTCGGCACCGACGCGTTCGCCGCGCCGGGGCTCGGCATCATCGCCGCGATCATCATGTTCGGCGGCGGTGTGGCCTGGCTGATGCGCCGTGCCCGCGTGCTCACCGCCGCCGGCGAGGGCTACCTGCCCGAGCCGCGGCCCGGCAACGGCGGCCTGCTCAAGCGGTTCACCGGCAAGGGCAAGGGCAAGGGTGACGGCGACGCCGGGACGGCCACCGCGGCCGTACCGGCCGCCGGCACCACCACGACCGCCACCGAGGAGCCCGTCGACGACGGTGGCGCGGCAGCGCTGCCCCGTCCGAGCGTGCTGGTGGCCTTCGCCCCGATCGTGCTGGTCATCGCCATCAACTACGTGCTGGTCACCTGGGTCTTCCCGGCCATGGACACCGCCTACCTGGCCGAGGACGCCTACGGCAACACCGACGTCGAGACCGTGGGCGGCATCTGGGCGATCGCGGTGGCGCTGGTGGTCTCCTGCCTGGTGGTGGTGGCCACCAACCTGGCGCGCTTCCGCGACGTCAAGAAGACGGTCAACCAGGGCACGGTCGGCTCGTTCCTGCCGATCATGAACACCGCGAGCGAGGTGGGCTACGGCGCCGTCATCGCCTCGCTGCCGGCCTTCCGGATCGTGCGCGACTCGGTGCTGAGCATCTCCAGCAACCCGGTGATCTCGCTGGCGGTGGCCGTCAACGTGCTGGCCGGCATCACCGGCTCGGCCTCGGGCGGCATGAGCATCTCGCTGCAGACCCTCGGCGAGCAGTTCCGCACCCTGGCCGAGGACCAGGGGATCGGCCTGGAGCTGATGCACCGCGTGACGACGCTGGCCGCCGGCGGCCTCGACGCGCTGCCGCACAACGGCGCCGTCGTCACGCTGCTGGCGATCTGCGGCCTGACCCACCGCCAGTCCTACAAGGACATCTTCGTGGTGGCCGTGGTGATCCCGGTCGTGGCGCTGGTCGGCGTGATCACGCTGGGCTCGATCTTCGGGAGCTTCTGAGCACGAGGAGACCAAGGAAAACTTGTGCAGCGTGTCTAAGTTCGGCGATGACAACTTCACGGATTGTGGTGATTGGGAACCCGGGATCGGGTACCTGAGGTCCGCGCCCACGGGGATCCCGCGGGCGTGGGCCGTCGCCATCGCCGGCCCATCCCGCCACTTTCTCGACGCTAGGGGCTTCCATGACCGCTGTGCTCTTCGGTTCGATCAGCACGCTCGCCGACACCTCCGAGATCCAGCGCGACGCGTTCAACCGCGCGTTCGCCGAGCACGGACTCGACTGGACCTGGGACCAGGAGGAGTACGCCGGCCTCCTCGGGTCCAACGGCGGGCGCGACCGCGTCGCCGACTACGCCGCCTCGCGCGGCGAGCAGGTCGACGCCGACGCCGTGCACGCGACCAAGTCGCGCTTCTACCAGGAGACGCTGCGCTCCACCGACGTCCAGCCGCGCGCTGGTGTCGTCGAGACCTTCCGTGCTGCCAAGGAGCAGGGCCACAAGGTCGGCCTGGTCACCACCACCTCGGGCGAGAACATCGCCGCCCTGGGCGACGCGCTGGCGCAGGTGCTGCCTTTCGGCGAGTTCGACGTCGTCGTCGACCAGTCCAAGGTCGAGGCCCGCAAGCCCGACGCCGCGGCCTACACCTACGCGCTGGAGCAGCTCGGCGAGACCGCCGACGACGCGGTGGCCATCGAGGACAACCTGGGCGGCGTCGAGTCGGCCAAGGCCGCCGGCGTGCCTGTGGTGGCCTTCCCGAACGGCAACACCGTCACCCACGACTTCGGCGACACCCGCCGCGTGGAGGCCCTCGACCTCGCGGACCTCCGCGCATGAGCGCCGTCCCGGTCTCGCGGCTGACCGCCACCGAGTCGGCCTTCCACGTGGAGGCCTACGAGAAGATCGACTACACGCTCGAGTACGTCGACGGTGTCTTCACCGAGGCCAACTCCGCGCTGGCGGACACGTTCCGCGAGCAGGGTCGCGTGCTGATGGTGATCGACGAGAACGTGCTGCGGCTGCACGGTGAGCGGGCCGAGGCCTACTTCGCCGCGCACGGCATCGCGCTGACCGTCGTGCCGGTGCGGATCGCCGAGACCGCCAAGTCGCTGCGCACGCTGGAGACCATCGTCGACGCGTTCGCCGAGTTCGGGCTCAACCGCAAGGAGCAGGTGCTCATCGTCGGCGGTGGCCTCACCACCGACGTCGCCGGCTTCGCGTGCGCCACCTACAAGCGCAGCTCGGACTACGTGCGGATCCCCACGACGCTGATCGGGCTCATCGACGCCAGCGTCTCGATCAAGGTCGGCGCCAACCACGGCAAGTTCAAGAACCGCCTCGGCGCCTACCACGCCTCCAAGAAGGTGTTCCTCGACTTCTCGCTGCTGCAGACCCTGCCGGTCGACCAGGTGCGCAACGGCATCGCCGAGATCATCAAGATCGCAACCGTCTCGAACCTGCCGATCTTCGAGAGCCTGGAGAAGTACGCCGAGGACCTGCTCACCACCTCCTTCGGCTACGCCGAGGGCGCCGAGCACCTGCGCGAGACCGCCGACGAGATCACCTACGAGGCCATCCGCACGATGCTCGAGCTCGAGGTGCCGAACCTGCACGAGCTCGACCTCGACCGGGTCATCGCCTACGGCCACACCTGGAGCCCGACGCTCGAGCTGACGCCGGAGCCTCCGCTGTTCCACGGTCACGCGATCGCCGTCGACATGGCCTTCTCCGCCACCCTCGCGGCCGAGCTGGGCCACATCACCCCCGCCGACCGCGACCGGGTACTGCGGCTGTTCAGCTCGGTGGGCCTGGCCATCGACAGCCCCTACTTCACCGGGGAGCTGATCGCCAAGGCGACGCCGTCGATCATGCAGACCCGCGACGGCAAGCTGCGCGCCGCGGTGCCCAAGCCGATCGGCACCTGCCACTTCGTCAACGACCTCACCGTCGAGGACCTCACCCGCGCCCTCGAGGTGCACAAGGGTCTGTGCGCGGGCTACCCGCGCGGCGGCGAGGGCGTGGAGCAGTACACGGCGCCGGAGCAGTGACCTCCCGACCGGTGGCGCCGCGACCGGTGACGCCGGTCGGCATCGCCGCGGCGCTGGTCCGCTCCGTCGAGACACGTCTCGACGGGGCGGACGGCGGCGGTTCGGCCGTCGCGCCGGAGGTGCTGGCGGACCTGGCTCGCGCGCGTGACCTGCTCGACGGCGTCGAGGACTACGTGGCGCGCTGCACCTCGCCGGCCTCCCCGGCGCTGCAGGCGCTCGAGACGCGCACCCGCGCCGAGGCGTGGGGGGAGCACCTCGAGCAGGAGATGCTCTCCGGGCACGTGGAGGGGGCCTTCCTGCGGATGCTCGTGGCGGTCACCGGCGCGACCCGCGTGCTCGAGGTCGGCATGTTCACCGGGTACTCGGCGCTGGCCATGGCCGAGGCTCTGCCGGTCGGTGTGGGGGCACGCCTGGTGGCGTGCGAGGTCGACGAGCGCGCCGCGCAGATCGCCCGCGAGGCGTTCGCGACGACGCCGGCCGGCGGCGTCATCGACGTGCGCGTCGGGCCGGCGGCCGACACGCTGCGCGACCTGGCGGCGGCGGGGGAGCGGTTCGACCTCGTGTTCGTCGACGCCGACAAGGGCGGCTACGCCACCTACCTCGACCTGCTGCTCGACGGCGACCTGCTCGCGCCGCGCGCGCTGCTCGCCGTCGACAACACGCTGCTGCAGGGCGAGCCGTGGCTGCCCGGCGAGGCCGGCGTCAACGGCGCCGCGATCGCTGCGTTCAACGACCGCGTGGCCGCCGACGAGCGGCTCGAGCAGGTGCTGCTGCCGGTGCGCGACGGGGTGACCCTGATCCGGCGGGTGTCGTGAGCGCGCTCGCCGCCACCCGGGCACGGGCGAGGTCGCTGGCGGCGATCGCGCTGCTCGAGGCCACGCTGCCGCTCAACCTCGCGCTGGTCGGCGCGGCGGTGCTGCGCCGTGGGCGTCCCCCGGCGGAGGCACCTGCGCTGCCGACGGGAGAGCGGCTGACCGTGCTGGTCTCCGGCGGCAAGATGACCAAGTCGCTCGTGCTGGCGCGGCTGCTGCACGCGGCCGGTCACCGGGTGGTGCTGGTCGAGACCGCGCGCTACCGGCTGACCGGGCACCGCTTCAGCAACGCCGTCAGCGCCTTCCGCGTGGTGCCCGACCCCACCTCGCCGGACTACGCCGAGGCGCTGCTGCGGGTGGTCAAGGAGGAGGGCGTCGACGTCTGGATCCCCGTCTCCAGCCCGGCCTCGAGCCTGCCGGAGGCGCAGGCGGCCGAGCGGCTTGCGGGGCACTGCGAGACCGTGCACCTCGACGCCGAGAACCTGCGCCGCGTCGACGACAAGCACGCCTTCGCCGAGATGGCTGCCGAGGTCGGGCTGCTTGTGCCGGTGACGCACAAGATCACCGATCCCCAGCAGGTGCTGGGGTTCGACTTCGCCGCCCACCCCGGGCCGTGGGTGCTCAAGAGCATCCCGTACGACCCCGTGCGGCGCCTCGACCTCACCCCGCTGCCCCGGCCCACGCCTGCCGAGACCGCCGAGTTCGTGCGCGACCTGCCGATCTCGCCCGAGCAGCCGTGGATCCTCCAGGAGCTGCTGAGCGGCACCGAGTGGTGCACGCACGGCACCGCGCGGGCGGGGCGGCTGCAGGTGTACGTGTGCTGCCGTTCCTCGGCGTGGCAGCTCACCTACGAGCAGGTCGAGCACCCGGCCATCCGCGACTGGGTGGAGCGGTTCGTGGAGGCGCACGGCCTCACCGGTCAGGTCTCCTTCGACTTCATCGAGGCCGACGACGGCACCATCCGTGCCATCGAGTGCAACCCGCGCACCCACTCGGCGATCACGCTGCTGGCCGGCCGGCCCGAGGTGGCCGACGCCTACCTGCGCGACGACGCCGTGCCGGCGGGCGCCGCCGTCGAGCCACCGGTGGGCGGGCGGCCCACCTACTGGCTGCACCACGAGCTGTGGCAAGGCCTCCGCCACCCCTCGACCCTGCCGATGCGACTGCGCACCATCGCGCGCGGCACCGAGGCCGTGCTGGACGGTCACGACCCGCTGCCGTTCCTGGCGTTGCACCACCTGCACCTGCCCTCGCTGTTGTGGGGCAACCTGCGCGCGGGGCGGCCGTGGCTCAAGGTCGACGTCAACATCGGCAAGCTGGTCGAGCCGGCGGGCGACTGACGTGCGCTACCTGCACCTCACCGGCTCCGCCGTGGACCCCCTGCTCGACGACGTGTCCCGGCTCTACGCCCGCGGCTGCCTCGAGGTTCTGCGCGAGGCGCGGCCCGACGACGGGCACGTGGTCGCGCACGTCTCGCCCGGCGGCAGCTGGCGGTTCACCGACTCGCTGGGGGACGCCGCGCTGGCGTCGGCGCCGTCGCTGACGTTCGCCGAGGCGGTGGCGCACCTGGCCTCGCTGGAGGTCGACGTCGCGCTGCCGCAGATGTTCTGCCGACCTGGCATGACCAGCTACCGCGCGCTGCTCGAACTGGTCGGCATCCCCTACGTGGGCAATCCGCCCGAGGTGATGGCGCTCGGTGCCGACAAGCCGCGGGCCTCGGCGGTCGTCGGGGCCGCCGGCGTGGCGGTGCCGGCCTCGCAGGTGGTGCGCGAGGGCGGTTCTCTCGCGCTGCCGCTGCCCGTCGTCGTCAAGCCGGCCGACTCCGACAACTCGCTCGGCGTCACGCTGGTGCGCGACCCGGGGGAGTTCGACGCCGCCGTGCGCGACGCCACCGAGCACGCCACGGACGGCCGCGTGCTGGTGGAGGCGTTCGTGCCGCTGGGGCGCGAGGTGCGCTGCGGTGTCGTCGAGACACCCGAGGGTCTGCGCTGCCTGCCGCTGGAGGAGTACGACGTGGACGCCGACCGCAAGCCGGTGCGCGACCACGCCGACAAGCTGGCCCGCGACGACGACGGCCAGCTGGGGCTGATGGCCAAGGACGGCGTGCGCGCTTGGGTGGTCGACCCCGCCGACCCGATGACCGAGGTGGTGCACGAGGCCGCGCTGCACGCCTACGAGGCGCTCGGCTGCCGCCACCACGGGCTCTTCGACTTCCGCGTCGACCCCCAGGGCGTGCCGCACTTCCTGGAGGCCTCGCTCTACTGCTCGTTCGCCCCGACCTCGGTGGTCGTGGTGATGGCCGAGGCGGCCGGCCTGCCGCTGCTCGACCTGCTCGACCTGTCCGTCGCCCGCGCCTTGGCTGAGGAGTCACCATGACCACGCTGCCCATCGACTTGCCGTTCGACGTCGAGGTGCTCGCGCCCGTGGGTGTGCGCGTGACCGGCCTGCAGGTGGCCGACGACCCTGCCGCACCGGTCGACGCGCTGAGAGCAGTGCTCGCCGAGCACGGCGTCGCGGTGCTGCCCGGCCAGCAGCTTGACGACCCCCAGTTCCTGGCGTTCCTGCAGGCGTTCGGCCCGATGACGTTCACCGACGGCGAGACCCCGCTGGAGGGCTTCCCGGACCTCAACGTGATCAGCAACGTGGGGCGCTGGGACTCCGGCACCCCACCGAAGAGCAGCTTCCACGTGGACACCAGCTACGTCTCGCACCCGCCTGCCTACACGGCGCTCCGGGCGGTGACGGTGCCCGAGCAGGGCGGCGCCACGCAGTTCACCAACCAGTACGCGGCGGCCGAGTCGCTGCCGGCCGAGCTGCGGGCCCGGGTGGAGGGACGCACGATCACCCACGTGGTCACCGGACTGGACCCGGAGACGATCGAGGGCGAGACCTCCGCCGAGCACCCGATCCTGCGCCCGCACCCGGTGACCGGCCGCGAGGCGCTCTACCTGACGACGGCCGCGCGCTGCGCCGCCGTTAGCGGGCTGGAGCAGGCCGAGGCCGACGCGCTGGTGGCAGAGCTGCTCGCGCACTCCACCCGCCCCGAGAACACCCTGGCCCACGCCTGGGCGCCGCAAGACCTGGTGATCTGGGACAACGCCTGCGTGCTGCACCGCGCCGACCACGCCGGTGTCGTCGGCGACCGGGTGATGCACCGCGGGATGGTGGCCTCGTACGGGCGGTGACACGCTTGTGCTCGGCGTCGGTTGCGCCGGGGACCGAGACGCGTCAGCAGTTCTGTCTGACGCGGGTCTGGGCCTGGGTCAGGGAGGTCTGTGCGGTGCGCAGCCCGGCGGTGAGCTTCTTGGTCTTGGTGGTGGCTTTCTTGACCTTCGCGGTGGCGCGCTTGACCTTCGCCTTGTTGCCCGAGTTCTTGGCCATGCGCAGCTGTGTCTTCGCGGTGCTGAGCTGCTTCTTCGCTGTCTTGAGCTGCGTGGTCAGGGACGTGACGAGGGAGGCTGCGTTGGCTGCGTCGGCCTGGGCGCGGGTGCACGCGGGTGCGATCTGCGCTCGAGGGGTGACCGGGCTGGACGCGGTGCTGGCAGGGCTGTCGCCGACGTCGTTCGTGGCGACGACGGTGAAGGTGTAGGCGGTCCCGTTGACCAGGCCCGGGAGGACCGCCGACGTGCGGTCGCCGGCCACCGTGGTGGTCGCGCCGCCCGGGGCAGCGGTGACGGTGTAGCCGGTGAGGGGGATCGAGCTGGTGCTGGCCGTCCACATGACGGCTGCGGAACGATCGCCCGCGATGGCGGAGACGTCGGTGGGTGCCGACGGCGGCGTGGCCGGGGTGACGGGGTCGGTGGCCGGGGAGGGCGCGGAGTTACCGACGGCGTTGGTGGCGACCACGGTGAAGGTGTAGGTCTGCCCGCGGATCAGGCCGGTGAAGACGGCCTGGGTTGTGTCGGCGTCGACCGTCTGCGTGCCGGCGTCGTTGGTGCCGGTGATGGTGTAGCCGGTGATGGGAGACCCGTTGTCGGCGGGTGGCTGCCAGGTGATGGTGGCGGTGCGGTCGTCCAAGGAGACGTCCGGTCGGGCGGGCGCGTCCGGCGCCGTCGCGGGCGTGTTGGTGACGGTGAGCTTGGTGGGGTGGGTCTGGAAGCCGGGGCTGTCGTTGCCGAGGGTGTCGGAGACGGGGTAGAGGAGGACGGACCAGCTGCCGGGTGCAGCGGTGGTGGGGATGGTGACGGTGCGTAGGTAGACGCCGTCCTGGGCGGTGCCGGAGGTGCGGGTCATCTGGCCGAAGCCGAGGGTCTGGCTGGTGGTGTCGGAGCCGACGATCATCACCGGTGCCTCCGCGCCGGTGGCGTCGGTGAGCCGCACTGAGACGGTGACCTGCTTCTGGCCGGTGGTGATGTCGACGGTCTTCGGGGTGAAGTCGAAGTCGGAGACCACGGGCGCCTCGGTGTCCTGCGGCGTGTTCGTGACGGTCAGCTTGGTGGGGTGGTCCTGGAAGCCGGGGCCGTCGTTGCCGAGGGTGTCGGAGACGGGGTAGAGCCGGACGGACCAGGCGCCGGGAGCGGCGGTGGTGGGGATGGTGACGGTGCGTTGGTAGACGCCGTCCTGGGCGGTGCCGGAGGTGCGGGTCATCTGGCCGAAGCCGAGGGTCTGGCTGGTGGTGTCGGAGCCGACGATCATGACCGGTGCCTCCGCGCCGGTGGTGTCGGTGAGCCGCACTGAGACGGTGACCTGCTTCTGGCCGGTGGTGATGTCGACGGTCTTCGGGGTGAAGTCGAAGTCGGAGACCACCGGACCCGCGGTGTCCTGCGGCTGCGGGGTGACGGGGGCGGAGGGCAGGGACGCGACGGAGTCGCCGATCGCGTTCGTGGCGACGACGGTGAAGGTGTAGGGCGTGCCGTTGGTCAGTCCGCCCACGATCGCGGTGGTGGTATCACCTGCCACGCTCCTGGTGACTCCTCCCGGCGAGCTCGTCACCCTGTAGCCGGTGACGGTGGAGCCGTTGGCGCCGGCAGCCGCCCAGGACACGATCGCCTGGGAGTCGCCGGGCTGCGCCGAGACCTGGGTGGGCGCCGAGGGGGCCTGCAGGACGGCTTGCGACCAGGCCAGGGAGAAGGGTCCGCTCCCCCCGGGGAACGCGAACCCGTCCACGGCCACCAGGTAACGCGTGCCCGCCGCGGCGTCGAAGGAGATGCCGGCGTGCGCGCCGAACGTGTCGTCGGCACCCGCGACCTGGGTCAGGCTGCCTGGCTGGCCGGTGTAGGCCGCGAGCGTCGTGTCGCGATCGGCGGCGCCTCCGAAGGTGCGCATGTCGACGCGGCCGTCCTGCTCGGGCGTCCAGGAGAACCACACCGAGTAGCCGCCGGCGGTGTAGGAGGTCGGCGGCGCGGGGTCGGTGGCCTCCCGGGTGGCGTAGGTGTTGTCGCCCGGGGTCGAGCCGCTCGGACCCGACAGCAGCGCAGCGTCGGCGACGTCGTCGTTGGCCGGCTGGTCGGGGAGGGCCACGGTCACCGGGACGGTCGAGACCGGCGAGACGCCGGCCGAGCTGGCGGCTGCGACCCCGACCACGTACTCGCCCTCGGCGAAGCCGCCCGTCATGCTCAGCGCGACACCGCGGCTGGTGGCGGGCATCCGCGTGACGTAGCCGCCGTCGAAGTAGATGTCGTAGCCGAGGATGGGTGCCGTCCCCGTCGTCGCGGGCTCGGTCCAGTACACCTCGATCTCGCCGGTGCTCGCGTTGTACTGACCCAGGAGGTCTTGGGGGGCGCTCGGAGCCTCCGGGACGGGGTCGGCTGTCCGGACAGTGACGGACGTGGTGCGTCCGGATCCCGTGGCGTTGACAGCGCGGACAGAGAGCTCGTAGGTCGTGCCGGGGGTGAGGCCCGTGAAGGTGTGGCTGCGCGCGTCGGCGCCGACGCGCTCGGTGGTGGCGGACCCAGAGCGGCTCACGATGTAGCCGGTGACCGGGCCGTCCCCCTGGCTGGCCGGGGGCGCCCAGGTGAGGGTGAGGCTGTCGGTGCCGGCGGCGCTGCCCACGACCTGGTCGGGTTCGCCCGGCACCCCCTCGGCGAGCGCACCGTCGCAGCCGGGGGCGCTGACGGTGTAGGCACCGAGACTGCCGTAGTCGTCGTAACCGCCGCCGCTCCACGAGCCCTGGCCCACGCCCTCGACCGTGAGCACCCAGCCGTCACCGCTCGGCACGGTCAGGCTCGCGCCCAGGCCGCTGGCGGTCGCGCGGCTGCCGGGACCCGACACCGGCGCCGCGGAGGCGCGCTCGACCCCGTCGGCGTCGACCAGGGTGGCGCGGACGTCGAGGTTGGGAGCCAGCGCGGAGGGCTGTACCTGCACGACCGCGTTCGCCGCGCACGCGCCGAGCACGAAGGTGTCGACGTCGCCCGGCGTGCCGATGACGGCGTCGCCGAGGGGCAGCGACGCCGGCGTCGCGACGGAGCCGGTGGCCTCGTCCGGCCGCGCCCCCAGGTAGCCGCTCAGGATGCCCAGGTCGTCCTGAGGGTTGTTGGCGCCCGAGTAGGACCCGGCGCTCCACTGCACGAGGGGCCGGTCGTAGCCGACTCCCATGATGGGCGCCCAGATGCCGTGCCCGGTGTAGTAGCCGGTGGTCGCGGTGCCGTCGTGGTCGAGACCCAGGTTGTGGCCTGCCTCGTGGCTGGCCGCCTCGGCGATGTTCTTGCTGTCGTCGCCCAGCGCCTGCGGGAAGACCCAGGCGGGCTGGAAGCCGGAGCCGACCTGGTCGAAGACGCTCAGGTACGCGACGCCGCCGCACTCGCGGTTGCAGATCTTCGCGAACGGGTCTTCGCTCGGGGTGACGAGCACGCGGGTGCCGTAGACCGTGTCGCCGCTGTCGGACCGCTCGATGGCGGCGGGGCCGGTGTCCTCGGTGGTGACGTCGACGTCGAAGGGCGCGTAGTCCTCGGCCACCATCGCCCACACCTCCTGCACCAGCTGCTTCTCGCTGTCGCTGAAGGTGGCGCCGTTGCCGGCCGGGTCCCAGGCGGGATGCGTGCCCGGGGTGACGCCTGTCTGGCTGTTCCACGCGGTCCCGCCGACGTAGGACCCGTCGAAGTCCAGCAGGATCGTGAGGCTGGCCGTCGGGTTGCTGTGCAGCTGGAACGTCTCGGCCAGCGGCGCCGCTGCCGCCTGCGGCGTCCGGGCGCCCGTCGCACCCGTGGCGGCGTGGCCTTCGTGGTCGGCGTGCCCGGGGTCGACGTAGAAGATCGCGCCCTGCCGGTCGACCCAGACCGCGGAGTCGGTGCGCAGCAGCGTGCGGAGCTCGGCAGGTCGCAGGTCGTTGCGCGCGGCCGCGACCGCGAGCTGGTCGCCGAGCTCGGCGACCGCTGCCCGGCCGCGCATCGGCTTGTCGAGCAACGGCTCGACAGCCTCGGCGGTGACCCGGGGCGAGGCCTCGGACGACGGCTCCAGACCGATCGCCGCAGGCGCCGATCCAAGAGCCGAGAGGGATAGGCCGGCGGCCAGGAGCAGGCTCAGTGCCGAGGAACGCGACGTTGCTGTGCTTCTCACGACCGAAGACTAGGTAGCGCGTCACCGCTGCGGAGCGGAACCGGACAATCGGCAGTACGAAGTGACGAAGCCGCGCTGCGCGCCACGGAGTGCCGTGTGCGCCGGCCGTCGGTGTGACTGCGGTGAACGCAGGGGCGCATGAGACGAGACGTGACGAAAGTTGTCCACAGGCTGCGTCCACGCACTGGACCGGCCGAGCACCAACTCCGTATTTTCGACGAGTTCATCTGGTTCACCTCGATCTCGGGAGAGGTTCACCGCATGGGGATGACGCCCCTACCCACGCGCCCGCGGCCGCTGATGCCGCCGGGTGCGCACCTGCCCGGCCAGGGATCGGCGCTGGTCGACCTGCTGGACGAGTCGGTGCGCGCGATCGTGCGGCGCGAGGGAGTCGACCCGCAGCGCGACGCCGCCACGGTGCGCCGGATCGCCGAGGGCGTCGTGCGCGAGCACGACGAGCGCAGCCTGACCGGCCAGGTGGCGCCGGTCGGCGACGTGGACCGGGTGGTGGGCGAGCTGGTCGCCCGGGTGTCGGGCTTCGGGCCGCTGCAGCCGTTGCTGGACGACCCGAGCGTGGAGGAGATCTGGATCAACGACCCGAGCCGGGTGTTCGTGGCGCGGCACGGGCGTCACGAGCTGACCAACCTGGTGCTCACCCAGGCGCAGGTCACCGAGCTGGTCGAGCGGATGCTGAAGAGCAGTGGTCGGCGCATCGATCTCTCCCACCCCTTCGTGGACGCCATGCTGCCCGAGGGACACCGGCTGCACGTGGTGCTCGAGGGCATCAGCCGCGGCTTCAGTGCCGTCAACATCCGCAAGTTCGTGCTGCGCGCGGCGCGGCTCTCCGACCTGGTCGAGCTCGGGAGCCTGACGCAGCGGGCGGCGACCTTCCTCGAGGCGTCCGTGCGGGCCGGTCTCAACATCCTGGTGGCCGGAGCGACGCAGGCGGGGAAGACCACGATGCTGAACTGCCTGGCGGCCGCGATCCCGGGCGGTGAGCGGGTGGTCAGCGCGGAGGAGGTGTGGGAGCTCCGTTTCCCCCACCCTGACTGGGTTCCGCTGCAGACGCGGCAGGCCGGGCTCGAGGGCACCGGAGAGGTGCGGCTGCGCCACCTGGTCAAGGAGGCGCTGCGCATGCGCCCCAACCGGGTGATCGTGGGTGAGGTGCGGGCCGAGGAGTGCCTGGACCTGCTCCTCGCCCTGAACTCCGGGCTGCCGGGCATGTGCACCCTGCACGCCAACTCGGCCCGCGAGGCGCTCACCAAGGTCTGCACCCTGCCCCTGCTGGCGGGTGAGAACATCTCCAGCCGCTTCGTCGTCCCCACGGTGGCCTCGGCCGTCGACCTCGTGGTGCACCTGGGCGTGGATGCGCACGGAGTGCGGCGGGTCAACGAGGTCGTCGGGGTGCCGGGCCGGGTGGAGAACGACGTGATCGAGACCGAGACGATCTTCACCCGGCGTGCCGAACCCGGCTCGTCCTCGTCCAGCACCGACCTGCGCCGCGGGCATGGGATGCCGCCGCGCCTCGAGCTCTTCGAGCGAGCGGGCATCGACGTGCACGGGCTGCTGGTCCGGGGGAGCTGAGCATGGGCGCAGTCGTCGGGCTCGGAGTCGGCATCGGGTTGATGCTGATCTGGTCCGCGTTCGCCCTGCCGCGGCACGCGGCGGCCACGGGGCAACCGCGGGACGGCCGGTTGGTCCGTCTGCTGGCGACCGCCGGCTCCCCGGGGGTGACGCCGACCGGGTTCCTCGGGCTCTGTGCCGCCAGCGGGGTCGGCGCCGGTTTGGTGGTGCTGGTCCTCACGCAGACGCCGCCCATCGCGCTCGTGATGGGCGCGATGGCCGGCTACCTGCCGGTGGGGGTGATGCAGGGAAGGGCTCGACGGCGTCGCCGTGAGCTGGCGGAGGTGTGGCCCGAGGCCGTGGACAACCTCGCCTCGGCGGTGAGAGCGGGGCTCTCCCTCCCCGATGCGCTGGCAGGCCTGGCCGTGCGGGGCCCTGCACCGCTGCGCGCCTCCTTCGAAGCGTTCGCACTCGACTACCAGGCGACGGGCCGCTTCTCCGACTGCCTGGACCGACTCAAGGACCGCCTGGCAGATCCGACCGGGGACCGGGTGGTGGAAGGACTCCGCGTCGCGCGCGAGGTGGGTGGGGGCGACCTGGGACGCCTGCTGCGCAACCTCTCGGGCTACCTGCGCGACGACCTGCGTACCCGCTCGGAGCTGGAGTCACGGCAGGCCTGGGCGGTCAACGGGGCTCGTCTCGCCGTCGCAGCGCCGTGGGTGGTTCTCCTTCTCATGAGCGGTCGGCAGGACGTGATCGGCCGTTACCGGTCCGTCACGGGTGTGGTGATCCTGCTGATCGGCGCTGCGGCCTGTCTCGGCGCGTACCGCCTGATGATGCGCCTGGGGCGGCTGCCGACCGAGAAGCGGGTGTTCGCCGGGGTGCGCTCGTGACACCCGGGGCGTGGGGGGCCGTCCTCGGCGCGCTCGCAGGCATCGGGGTGCTCCTGGTGGTGGCCCGGGTGCAGGCGATCCGGCGCCCGCAGCTGCTCGTGCGCGTGCTGCCCTACGTGCGGGACCTGCCGCCTGTGGGGCGCGCGCCCGGCCTGAGGCTCCCCTCGACGGCGAGGTCCGGCGCCTCGGCCGGGATGTTGCCGGGTGCGCTCGGCGCCGTCGTGGAGCCGGTCCTCGACCGCCTCGCCGCCGGGGTGGAGCAGGTGCTGGGCGGCGCCGCCTCGGTGCAGCGCCGGTTGGACCGCGCCGCCGACCCGCGCGCCGTCGCCGAGTTCCGGGTCGAGCAGGTGCTGTGGGGCCTGGCGGCCTTTGCGCTCACCGCCGCGCTCGGCGTGCTCCGGTCGCTGACGGCCGCGGGGTCGCCGGCCCTGTGGCTGCTGCTCTGTCTCACCGCGTTCGCGCTGGGCGTGATCTGGCGAGACCAGCAGCTGACCCGCCGCGTGCGCGACCGCGAGCGCCGGATCTCGATGGAGTTCCCCGCGGTCGCCGAGCTGCTCGCACTCGCCGTCGCCGCGGGCGAGAGCCCGGTGGCTGCGCTCGACCGGGTGGTGCGCAGCAGCGGGGGCGAGCTCTCGCGCGACCTGGCGCGCGTCCTGGCCGAGATCCGGACCGGCGAGCCCGTCGGCGCGGCCTTCGACCGGATGGCGGCGGCCACCGGCTTGCCGCTGGTCGCGCGCTTCGCACAGGGGATCGCGGTCGCCATCGAGCGGGGCACCCCGCTTGCCGACGTGCTGCACGCGCAGGCCGGCGACGTGCGCGAGGCCGGTCGCCGCGAGCTGATCGAGGTCGCCGCGCGTCGCGAGGTCCTGATGATGGTCCCGGTCGTCTTCCTGGTCCTCCCCGTGACCGTGCTCTTCGTCTTCTGGCCCGGCTTCGTGGGCCTGTCGCTGACCACCGGCTAGTGGTCGGCTCTCGGAAAGGAACAGTGATGATGACGATGATCCTCCGCCTGCACGAGGTGGCGCTGCGCTGGGTGCTGGTGTCGCTGCCGGCCCTGCTCGGTTCGATCGCTCGTGTGCGCCGGCGACGCGACGAGCGGGGTGACGTGCCCGGCTGGGTGTTCGTCGCGGTGATGTCGGTCGGGCTGGTGACGGCGATCGGGGCGATCGCGGGCGACGAGCTGCAGCGGATGCTGCGGCAGGCGCTCCGCTCGGTCGGGTGACCCTGCCCCGACACCGCCGACGACGGCGGTACCGCGACGACCGGGGGTCGGCCGTCGTCGACTTCGTGCTCGTGCTGACCCTGCTGGTGCCGCTGGTGCTGGGCATCGTCCAGGTCGGTCTCGTGCTGCTGGTACGCAACACGCTGGCCTCGGCCGCCTCCGAGGGTGCTCGTGTGGCGGCCACGGTGGACGCCGGTCCGGCCGACGGCGTCGCCACCACCCGCGAGCAGATCTCGGGTGCCCTGGCCGACCGCTTCGCGCGCGAGGTGGTCGCGCGTCCGACCTCGGTCGGCGGCGCCCCCGGGGTCGCGGTGACGGTGCGCGCGGAGGTGCCGGCGCTGGGTCTGCTGGGACCGGCGGTGCCGGTGGAGGTGACCGGGCGCGCGGTGGAGGAGCAGCCGTGAACACCCGGGCGCGCGACGAGGCCGGCACCGCGATCGTGGAGTTCGTCTGGCTGGGGTTGCTCCTGCTCGTGCCGCTGCTGTGGATCGTGCTCACCGTCTTCGAGGTGCAGCGTGGCGCCTTCGGCGTCAGCGGCGCCGCCCGGGCCGCGGCCCGCGCCTACGCGCTGGCACCCGACGACGGTCAGGGGGAGCAGCGGGCCCGCGCGGCGGCGCGGCAGGTGCTGCTCGACCAGGGCCTGCCCGACGACGTGCCACTGCAGGTGCGGGTCAGCTGCCGGACGCCGGGCAGCAGCTGCCACAGCGGCGGCGCCGTCATCACGGTGCGGGTCGACTCGCGGGTGGACCTGCCGCTGGTGCCCGACCTGCTCGGCGGGCCCCCGCCGGGCGTGGCGCTGGACGCCTCGCACACCGTGCCGATCGGTCAGTTCCAGGAGGTCCAGTGATCGAGCGTGGTCGAGCCGACGAGCGCGGCACGGTGACGCCGATGATCATCGGGTTCGCGTTCGTGGTGCTGCTGCTGGTCGCGACGGTCGTCGACGTCTCGGCCGCCTACCTGCACCGCCAGCAGCTCGACACCCTGGCGGACGGCGCCGCGCTGTACGGCGCCGACGGGGGAGTCGCGAGCCGCGCCCTGTACACCGACGGCGTCACCGACTCCCGACTCGACCTCGCCCCCGCGCAGGCGCGCGCCGCGGTCGAGGAGTACCTGCAGCGGGTCGGTGCGCGGCAGCGGTTCCCCGGCCTGCAGGTCCAGGTCAGCCTCGCTCAGGGCAGCGAGCGGCTCGAGGTGCGGGTGTCCTCCCCGGTCGACCTGCCGCTCACCGTGCCCGGCGCGCCGAGCTCGCCGCGCATCGTGGCCACAGGCGGCGCCGTCGTCGACCCGGACCCGGACCAGGGGTGAGCCCCGACCCGAATGCGGCGCCGTCCCGGCCCATGGGCTAAGGTCGTCGGCTGAAAGGGAGTAGTCCCCAATCGCTGCGTCGACACACTGGCCCTCGGGCCCGGTGCAGCGGGCCCCCAGGGCGGACGAGACTTTCGACCGGATGCACCTGTGCAAGCAACACGCAGACGTGCCTGGTCGAAGGCACGTCCCCGGGAGCAGCCAGGCCCGGAGAGTCCTCCGGCCGGGCCTGAGAGGACACACACCATGGAAGCCTTCCTGATCAGCACGGCCGTGATCTTCGTGGCCGAGCTGGGCGACAAGTCGCAGCTGATGGCGATGACGTTCGCCGCCCGCTATCGGGCCCGCGACGTGATCATCGGCATCACCGTCGCCACCGCGATCGTCCACCTGGCCTCGGTAGGCATCGGCTACTGGGTGGGCGACACGTTCGCCGACTACCAGGGCGCGATCGCGATCGTCGCCGGAGTCGCGTTCCTGGCCTTCGCGGCGTGGACCCTGCGCGGCGACGAGCTCACCGAGGAGGAGGCCGAGAAGGCTCGCAAGAGCCAGGGCGCGGCCATCCTCGCCGTCGGCATCGCCTTCTTCCTCGCCGAGCTGGGCGACAAGACGATGCTCGCCACCATCACCCTGGCCACCCGCGAGGGCTGGTTCGGCACCTGGATCGGCAGCACCGTGGGCATGGTGGCCGCCGACGCGCTCGCCATCGCCGTGGGTGCCCTGCTGGGCAAGCAGCTGCCCGAGAAGGCGATCAAGTACGGCGCGGCCGCGGCGTTCGTGGTCTTCGGCGTGATCCTGTTGGTCGAGGGGCTGATGAACGTCTGACGCGACGTGGCCGCGACGCGGCGACGGGTGCTCAGCGGGGGATGACCTTGAAGAGCACCCGGCGCCGCACCATCGCCCAGATGGCGAGCACCACGACGGTGTGCACGAGCGTGCCCACCCAGAAGTCCTCCACCGGCAGCCAGGGCAGCGCGGCCAGGCTGGCGACCGCGACGACGAAGAAGACGTGGACGACGAACACGTAGAGGCTGTTGGACCCCAGCGGTGTCCAGAACCAGCCGACCAGCCGGTCCACCGGCTTCCAGCAGGTGGTGAGCACGGCGTAGGCCACCACCAGCAGCACGGCGAGGTCCAGCAGGCGTCCCGGGCGCAGGAAGACCCGGGTGTAGGCGTTGTCGTAGAGCCAGCCGTAGGTCTCCGGCGGCACGACCAGCGGGTCGATCCCGGTGCGGTGCGCGATCCACAGCCAGCCCAGGAACGTCGCGTAGCCCACGACGACGACGCCGACGGCGAGCACGCCGGTGCGGGTGGTGAGCGCGCGGACGATCCGCTGGCGGTAGTGCCCGATCACCAGGCCGTGCAGGAAGGGCAGCTGCCACAGCAGCAGCGGGAAGACGTACTCGAACTGCGAGGGCAACGGGTGCCAGCCCGTCGTGGCCCCGACCGCGTAGGCCGTCCAGGAGCCGGCGAGCAGCAGCCACCACGCGCCGCGGCGGATCAGCCACATGGCGAGCGGCACGAGCAGGCTGAGCACCACGAAGAGGCCCATGATGTTGAAGACCCACGGGCCGATCTCGAGCAGCAGCAGCTGGCGGACGGCGTACCAGGGCGGCGGGTAGTCCAGCAGCCGCGCGAGGTTGGGGTAGAGGTCGTAGACCTGGCCGGCGACCTCGGTGCCGTTCTCGCCGGTGCCGCGGTCGGTGAAGGTGGTGACCGCCTCGCTCGTCACGCCCGGCACGAGCCCGAGGAGCGGGACGAGGAGCACCACCACCAGCGCGGTCACGTACAGCTTGCGGGCCCGCCGCCAGGCGGTGACGGCGGCGCCCCACTCGCCGAGTCGCCGCACCGTCGGGGCGTAGACCATGCCCAGCACGAGTCCCGAGAGCAGCACGAACATCTCCGCGCCGGTGATGGCGCCGACCGCGTTGAGGGTCACGTAGGACCAGGCGCCGCCCACCTCGATGTGGGTCACGACGACGGCGATGATGATCCAGCCGCGGAACAGGTCGAGCCGGTCGTCGCGCGACCCCTGCGGCTCGTAGCGCCACTGAGGTCGCACCCGGCCGACCACCCCGGCGAGCAGGTACAGGACGCCGAGGAGCACCACGCACAGCACGAGCCAGCCCATCTCGGCGCCGACGTCGCCGGCGGGGCGGCCGGGGGCGACGTCGCGCCCCTGCGCGGTCGCCTCCGCGGAGGACTCCTGGTCGATGACGCGGCTCACCGGGTCGAGGTCGAGCGGCGCCGCCTCGAGGTCGGCCCGGAACGCGTCGGCGACGCCGTCGGGCTCGGTGACGCTCCAGCGCACCAGGTCGTCGTCGGCCTCCGCCTCGGAGCGGGTCAGCTCGAGCCAGCTGATCGCCCGGATCGCCGGCCGCTCCTCGACCGCGGCGAACACCTGGCGCCACCAGGCCTGCTTGATGGCCAGCTCGCCCGGGCCGGCGTCGGCCTCGGTGTTGAACAGCGCGCCGGTCTCGACCAGCATCGGGAGGTCCCGGCGCTCGGCGAAGCGCTCGTAGAACGACGACCGCGGGGCGTCGTCGCCGTAGCCCAGCGTCTCGTCCAGGCGTGCCTCGAGCTCACCCGGCTCCGGCAGCGTGTTGTCACCGAACGCGGGGTCGTCGCTCGACGCGGCGTCGTCGCCGAAGCGGTAGAGCGAGAGCCCCACCCAGTCGACGGCCGCACCGCCGGGCCAGTACGGGCCGTAGGGGTCGGCGAGGTCCAGGTCGGCGGCCCGCGGACCCGCGGCGTCCACCTCACCGAAGGCCTCGCCGAACGGGTAGCCCGCGCCGTAGGCCGGCGACCAGACGGTGGCGACCCGCTCGGTGCCGTCGTGCACGACCTCGGCGACCTCGCGGAACGCGCGCACGTACTGCTCCGGCTGCTGGCCCCAGGTCACCCAGGAACCGTTCATCTCGGGGGCGAAGCGCAGCAGCACCACCGCGTCGCGCTCCCGCTCGAGGTCGGCGAGCACCTCGCGCAACCTGCGGGCGTCGGCGGCGTCGAGGTCCGCGAGGGCCACCTGCGGCTCGAGCGAGACCACCGCGGCCGCGCCCTGCGACGTCGCCTGCTCCACGAACTGGCGCAGGAACCCGACGTCCTCGCCCTCCAGCGGGTAGTGCACGCGCTGCGCGTACAGCGAGGGCGCCTCGCCGAGGCGGTCGGCGTAGGCGGTCGCGGTGTCGGTCGTCCAGTCGAGGCCTGGCCCGAACCACGGCTCGCCGGCCGGCGGTGGGGGGACCGTGGAGTCGTCGTCGGCGGCTGCTGCCGGTACCAGCGGCGCCGCCAGCGCGAGCAGGCCGACCAGGCCGACCAGGACCGCCAGCAGGCGGCGGGTCACCCGTCGGTCCGCCGGCACGCGAGTCGCCAGACGTTGAGCCCCTCGCGGTGCTCGTGGGTCAGCTCGTCCAAGGTGGCCAGCGCCATCGCCAGGCCGCGACCCGACTCCGCGTCGTCCCCGGGGAGCGTCACCTCGCTCAGGTCCACCGCCGCGGGCACGCCGTTGTCGCGCAGCTCGGCACGCAGCGCGTCGGCGCCCACGTCGACGACGAGCGTGAACTCCCGGCCGGGTTGGTCGGCGTCGAAGGAGTGCTCGATGACGTTGGCGGTGATCTCGACCAGGCCGGTCTCGAAGCGCATCGCCAGCACGGGGTCCACCCCCTGCTGCTCCCACAGCCGTGCCAGCGCGTCCTGGACGACGTCGAGCGACGCGGGCTCGGCCGGGATGGTCAGGCGGATCGCGCCCGACGCGCCGCCCGCGTCGCCCTCAGACATCGAACGCGTCCTCGACCGACTCCCGCGGACGCAGGACCCGGTCGAGGTTGGTGAGCTTCAGGACGGTGGTCACCGCCTCGGTGGGGCGCGCGATCCGCAGGTCGCCCCCCGCCTGCCGGGTCGTCTTCACCCCGGCGATGAGCGCCCCCAGCCCGGAGGAGTCGAGGAAGGTGGTGCCCGCCAGGTCGACCACGATCCTGGCCGTGCCGGCCGTGACGAGGCCGTCGATGGCCTCCCGCAGCTGCTTGGCGCTCACCATCGTGAGCCGGCCGCGCGGGGCGATGACGCCGACGCCGCGGGGGTCGGTGGAGACGTCGAGCTCGATCATGTGCGGCCTTCCTGACGGGGGGAGGGGAGGGGGGTGGTGAGGTGGTCGGGGAGGGTGGCGGTCTCGGCGCCGGGGCCGCGGTAGCGCACGGCGCGAGGGACGATCGAGAGCACGGCGAGCGAGAACAGCACCCAGAACATGTTGAGCAGCGAGCCGCCCCAGCTGGCCTGGCCGACGGCGAGTCGGACGGCGCCGACGACGATGGCCGCGACGAGCAGCCCCATCGCCACGAGCTGCGGGCGGACCAGGTCCCAGCGGTCTGCGGAGTCCTCGCGCGCGGTCTTCGGCGTGACGGCGAAGTCCAGGTCGCGCTTGAGGAAGACGTTGCCGGCCGCCGAGGTGACGGACTTGATCCAGGTGGGGAACAGCGCCAGCGAGTACTGCTGGCCGCGCCAGGTCGGGCGCCCGCCGGCGACGAGCCAGAACAGCACCTGGTTGAGCACCAGGAACGGCACCAGCCGGATGAAGAAGTCGGTGCTCAGCGCCTGCACCGGCAGCACCCCGATCATCAGGTAGATCACGGGTGCGGCGAGGTAGACGACGGCGGTGAAGCCCGAGAGGTAGCTCCACATGGTGGCGAGGTACATCAGCCGCTGCGGCAGGTCGAGACCCCGCTGCACGACCGGGTTCTCGCGGAGCATCACCTGGACGGTGCCCTGCGCCCAGCGCAGCCGCTGGGTCAGCATCGTCTCCAGGTCCTCGGGCGCGAGCCCGTAGGCCAGCACCTCGTCGTGGTACACCGACCGCCAGCCCAGCCCGTGCAGACGCATGCACGTGGCCATGTCCTCGGTCACCGAGATCGTCGCCAGCGGCATGATCGGCTGCGCCTCGCCGGCGCGGCCGACGTCGACGGCGTCGATGAGCGCCCGCACGGTCTCGACCGCGCCCAGCGGCGACCACTGCCGGTGCGCCATCCGGTCCAGCGTGTCGGTGCCGACCACGGCCAGGGTCTCGGCCGGGTCGTCGGCGAGCGCCTCGATCTGCGCGATGACGTCGAGGTCGGCCTGGAGGGCGGTGAGGTCGGCCTGCACCAGCGTGCGGTGCACGTCGTCGATGCGGCGCTGGAAGCGGTAGGTGACGTCGAAGAGCGCCTGCCCGCGGTCGAGGTCGCGGCGGGCACGCTTGACGTCGTGCTCGACGGCGTCGAGGGCGGCGCGCACCGACTCCTCGCCGGGGCCGAGCGCGGCGCGGGCCTCCCGGATCACCGTCCGGGAGGTGCGCAGCGCCTTGCGCACGCCCTCCTGCACCTCGCGGGCGTAGCGGGTCAGGCCCAGCTGCATCAGCGCCTCGCGGCGGATGATCGCGTTGGACCCGCAGAAGAAGGCGGCGTTCCACCCGTCCTTGCCCTGCTGGATCGGACCGTAGAACAGCGGCGCCTGGCTGCCGAGCGGGTCGGACTCGGGGACGTTGGTGAAGTACTGCGGGGTCTGCACGAGCGCGACCTGCTCGTCGAGGAAGTAGCCCAGCGTGCGGTCGAGGATCTGCGGCGCGGGGATCTGGTCGGCGTCGAGGATGAGGAGGAACTCGCCGTCGGTGGCGAGCAGCGCGTTGTTCAGGTTGCCCGCCTTGGCGTGCCGCGGCATGCCGACCCAGTCAGGGGAGCGCGTGATGACGCCGATCCCCTCGGCCTCGGCCAGCTCGCGCAGCTCGGCTCGGTTGCCGTCGTCGAGCACCCAGGTGCGGTGCGGGTACTCGATGGCGAGGGCCGCGCGCGCGGTCGTCATCACCAGGTCGAGGGGCTCGTTGTAGGTCGTGATGAACACGTCGACAGTCAGGTCGCGCGGCGGCGGGGGAGGCGGCTCGCGGTCGCGCAGCCGCCACGCCGTGAGGCCGTAGAGCAGCGAGTCGACCAGGCTGTAGGTCTCGGCGAGCACCAGCGGGAGGCCGATCCACCAGGCGTCCCAGTTCACGGAGAACAGCCAGCGCCAGGCCACGTAGTTGATCCCCAGCAGCGCGGTCACGGTGACGACGACGCGGATCAGGGCCCGGCGCCGCGGCGTCAGGGGCTGGGGGGAACGCCTCATGCGGCGCCCTGGTCGGCCGGGCCGGGCCCGCCGCGGAAGGCGGCGAGCACCGTGACGTCGTCGGTCGGCACGCCGCGCGCCACCCGGCCGCGCACGTGGTCGATCAGCGCGTCGACGTCGTCGGCGCGTCGCACCCACTGCCCCACCTCGACCCACCAGTCGCTGCGCCCCGGCTCGTCGAGCACGTCGAGGACGCCGTCGCTGACCAGCACGAGCCGGTCGCCGGCTCCGAGCTCCGTCTCGCGCTCCTCCCAGTGGTCGTCGGCCAGCACGCCCATCGGCAGTCCGGTGCCGCCGAGGCGCTCGACGCCGCCGGCCGACCGGACGACGAGACCCAGGCCGAGCCCGACGTCCACCACCCGGGTGCTGCCGTCCTCGAGGTCGATCACCGCCTGCATGAGCGTGACGAACGACTGCGCACGCTCGAGGTCCTCGGCCATCGCGCGGGCGATCTGGGTGGTGCTGACGCCGAGGTCGACGCCGGCCACCACCGCGCGCCGGGCGCCCCGCACGGCCGAGCGCACGCTCGCGCCGAGCAGCGCCGCGCCGGTGCCCTTGCCCATGACGTCGCCGAGGACGAGGTCGGCGGTGTCGTGGAGCACCTCGTGGTCGAAGAAGTCCCCGCCCACGGCGGCGCTGGGCAGGCACATCCCGCCGATGTCCCAGCCGGCGGCCAGGACGCCCGTGCTGGGCAGCATCGAGGTCTGCACCCGGCGTGCGGCCGCCATCTCGCTGGCGGAGGTCAGCTCGCTCTCGGCCCAGTGCCGCAGGTCGAGCAGCGCCGCCCGGTCCTCGTCGGTGAAGGCACGGGGCCGCTGGTCGAAGACGCACAGCACCCCCACCACGTTGTGGGCCGCGTCGCGCAGGGGCACCCCGGCGTAGGCCCGCACCGCGCCGGAGGTGACCAGCTGCAGCCCGTCGAAGCGCGTGTCGGCGGCTGCGTCCTCGACGGCCAGCAGGTCCTCGCCGCGCACCGTGGTCTGGCAGAACGTCTCCTCCGCCGGGGCCTGGTCGGGGGTTCCGGCGGGGGCGCACGCGGTCGACGGGAGCCGCACGACGTCGCCGTCGAGGACCGTCACCGCCGCCCAGTCGGCGCCGACCAGGCGCACGGCCGTGCGCGTGACCCGGTCGAGCCGCTCGCGCCGCTGCGCGGAGGCCAGATCGAGGGCTTCGACGGCACGCTGACGCACGCGGTCGAGGGGGGGACCCGAATCCACCGGACCGATACTGCCAAAGGCATCCGGGTCCCGTCACCCACCGGGGGGTGACGGATGTCGATAACCTCGCTGCATGGAGGGTTCCGGGGAGGGTGCGGAGACGAAGCGGGTGCTGGTGGTCGACGACGATCCCGACCTGCGGGCGTTGATCGAGCTCGTACTGGCCGACGAGGGGCTCGCCGTCTCGACGGCGACGACCGGTCGGGAGGCGATCGAGGCCGTCCGGCGCGAGGAGCCCGACCTGGTGACCCTCGACCTCTCGCTGCCCGACACCGACGGCACCGAGGTGTGCCGCGAGCTGCGCACCTTCAGCGACGTCTACGTCGTCATGGTGACCGGACGCGACCAGGAGTCCGACCGGCTCGCAGGGCTCGAGATCGGTGCCGACGACTACCTGGTGAAGCCGTTCTCGCCGCGCGAGCTGCGCGCCCGCGTCAAGGCGCTGCTGCGGCGGCCTCGCCAGAGCACGGCGTCGGCGGCGACGGTCGCCGCGGCTCCCGCGGCCCAGGCCGTGCCGCTCGAGCCCGGCGGGGGCCTGGTGATCGTCCCCACCGGCCGCGTCGTCCTGCTCGACGGCCACGTGGTCCCGCTGACGCCGGCCGAGGTCGACGTCGTCGCCGTCCTCGCCAGCGAGCCCGGACGGGTCTGGGAGCGCGGGGAGCTGGCCCGTCAGGTCTGGAACACGCAGTTCGTCGAGTCCGACTACGTCGTCGACCTGCACGTGGCCGGCGCCCGCCGCAAGCTGCGCAAGGCGGCGGGCACCGGGTCGCGGGAGTGGATCCGCACCGTCGCCGGGTCCGGCTACGTCTTCGACGTCGCCTCCTGACCGCGACCCAGCGCGACCTCACCCGGCCTGCAGCGCCCTGACGGCGATCCGGGTGGCCGCCGCGACCAGTGCGTCGTCGGTGGCCGCCCCGGGGGAGTCGTGGGTGGTGAGCACTGCCAGCAGGATCGGCGCCCGGCCCGGCGGGCGCAGCACCGCGACGTCGTTGCGGGTGCCGTAGGCGGCCGAGCCGGTCTTGTCGCCCACACGCCAGCTGCGTGGCACCCCGGCGCGGATCAGTGCGTCGCCGGTCTCGGTGCGTCGCATGGTGTTCTCCAGCAGCCGGCGGTCCGGCCGGGGCAGCACGTCACCGAGCACGTAGTCGCCGAGGGCCGTGGCCAGCGCCTGCGGCGTGGTGGTGTCGCGGGGGTCGCCCGGCACTGCGGTGTTCAGCTCGGGCTCGCGGCGCACCACCTCGGTGGTGGCGTCGCCGACGTCGTCGACCAGCGCGGCGTCGAGCGCGGCGGGGCCCCCGACCAGGTCGAACAGCAGGTTGCCGGCGGTGTTGTCGCTGACCGTGATGGCGGCGTCGATGACCTGCCGCACCGTCAGTCCGTCCTCCACGTGCAGCTCGGTGACGGGGGAGTACTCCACCAGGTCGGCCTCGGTCCACCGCAGCCGCTGCGACAGCTCGGCGGTCGAGAGGTCCGAGAGCACTGCTCCGGCGGCCAGCGCCTTGATGGTCGAGGCGTAGGCGAAGCGCTCGTCGGCCCGGTAGGCCAGCTCGCGTCCCGTGCCGGTGTCGAGGGCGTAGACGCCGACGCGGGCGTCGCGCTCGCTCTCGAGCGCAGCGAGCCGCGCGGCGACGTCGACCCGGGCGGGCGGAGACGGCGGGGCGCTCGTCCCGGGGGCCGGCGCGGGCGAGGGCGTCGTGGAGGTCCGCTGCTGCTCGGCGCACGCGGCGCCGGAGGTACCGAGCAGGAGGGCGAGGGAGGCGGTCAGGGTGGCTGTCCGAGAGGTCATGGCCCCACCCTGCTGGCACGTCGCCATGCTGTCGAAGACCGGAAACGGCACATCCATGCAGTCTCGGCATGACGGCTTGGCATACTGCCGGGCATGGACCTCGTCGCCGCCTGCCGGGCGTTCGTGAGCGTGGCCGAGCGCGGCAGCTTCACCGCCGGCGCGGCCCGGCTGGGCATCGCCCAGTCCGTGGCCAGCCGGCGGGTGGCGGCGCTCGAGCAGCAGCTCGGCGGGCTGCTGCTCGACCGCCGCGGCCGCCCCACGCCCACCGTGCTCGGGCAGCGGGTGCTGGCCACCGCGCGCCACCTGGTGGCCACCGCCGACCGGCTCGACCTCGAGGCCGAGGACGCGCGCGCCCTGGTGTGGCAGCTGGCCGTGCCCCGCGGCTGGTCGGTGGCCGACCTGGTGGCGCTCGACCTGGCCGGCCGCGACCACGACCTGGCCGTGCACGCCGTCGAGGGCGCCCCGGCCGAGCGTGCCGAGCTGCTGGCCACCCGGGCCGTGCAGGCGGCCCTGGTGTGCCGACCCGCCGAGGAGGCCACCTGGCGGACGCCGCTCGGCGTCGCGACGGCCACGCCGCGGGGCGTCGTCCCCCTGGCGTCGCTGCGCCGCACCCGCCGCGACGCCGGCCGTGCCCGGTCGCGGCTCTGGCTGCTGGAGGAGGACGACGTGCCGCACGTGCGCGACCGCCTGGTCGCTGCCGCCGAGGCCGCCGGCCTGGCGCCGACCCAGGTGGCTGCGGCCCCCTCGCCCGCGGCCGCCGTCGCCGCGGTGCTCACCTCCACCGACCTGCTGCTGGCCTCGCGCCACGAGGCCGAGCGCCACGAGCTGGCCTGGGCGCCCGTGGGCGGGCTCGAGCTGGGTCGCGGCTACGACCTCGTTGCCGCCGTGCCCGACGACGCCGCCCGCCTGCGCGACGTCGTCGGGCCGGCGCTGGGCCGGGCACTGGGGGCGGCATGAGCGACCCCCAGCGACTGGTGCGCGAGCTGACCCGCGAGCTGGACGACGCCGGCCTGCGCGGGTGGTGCCTGGCACGCGACCTGCGCACCGGCGAGGAGGTGGGCCTGGCCGACGACGAGCCCGTGCCGCTGGCCTCGCTGGTCAAGGTGCCGCTGGCGCTCGCGGTGCTGGACCGGGTGCGGCGCGGCGAGCTCGACGGCGCCGCGCCGCTCGAGCTGGTCAGCACGGTGGCCGAGCTGCCGGGCGGCGTCGGGGCCACGCGGTTCCGGCACCCCGCCCGGATCGCGCTCGACGACGTCGTCTACCTCTCGGTCTCGCTGAGCGACAACGTGGCCACCGACGCGCTGTTCGAGCTGGTGCCGCCGGCCGCGGTGACCGCGTTCGTGCGCGGTCTGGGCATCGAGGGGCTGGTGGTGCGCCACCCCGTGGCCGACCTCTCCGCCACGCCGGTGGAGGCGATGCCGGACCAGCCGGACCTCGCGCTCTCGCTGGCCGCCGGCGCGGCCACGGCCGGTGGCGGCCACCGGGTGCGCCAGCTCGACACCAGCCGCACGAGCGCCGGGACGGCGCGCGCCGTCGTCGACCTGCTCGAGCTGGTGTGGCGCGACGGCGGCGGGCTCGACCCCGCGGTCACCGCCCGCGTGCGCTGGCTGATGCAGCACTCGGTGCACCGTCAGCGGCTCTGGCCCGACCTGGCCTCCGACGCCGCCACCTGGGCCTCCAAGACCGGAACCCTGCTGACCCTGCGCCACGAGGCAGGCGTGCTGGAGGAGGGCGGTGCGGACGGGGAGCTGCACGCCGTCGCGGTGCTCACCGAGTCGCGGGTGGCGGCGATGACCCAGCCCGGCGCCGAGGCGGCCATGGGCGCGGTGGCGCGCCGGCTGGTCGACCACCTGCGCGCCCGCGCCTGACCCCGCGGCGCCGAGGCAGGGGACCGGACCGCACTACGGTGGCGGCATGCGCATCGGGCTGACGATCCTGACCGACCTGCCCTGGGCGGAGGCGGCGCCGCGGTGGCGGGCCGCGGAGGAGATGGGCTTCGCGCACGCGTGGACCTACGACCACCTGGTGTGGGGCGGCCTGCCGGACTCGCCCTGGCGCACGGCGACGCCGGTGCTGGGGGCCGCCGCCGCGGTGACCAGCCGGATCGGGCTCGGCACCCTGGTGGCCGCACCCAACTTCCGGCACCCCTACCTGCTCTTCCGTGACGCGCAGGCGCTCGAGGACCTCACCGACGGCCGGCTGCTGCTCGGCGTCGGCACCGGCGGCGACCGCGACTCCACCGTCATCGGCGGCGACCTGGCCCTGCGCGAGCGCGTGGACCGCTTCCAGGAGTTCGTGCAGGTGCTGCGGCTGCTGCGCGAGGGCGACCACGTCAGCCACAGCGGCACGCACTACACGCTCGACGACGCCCGCACCCTGCCCGGTCTGACCCGTACCCCGCTGGTGGTCGCGGCCAACGGGCCGCGGTCGCTGCGCTTCGCCGCCCATGCCGGCGACGCCTGGGTGACCACCGGCCCCTACTCCGCGCCGACGCTGGAGGAGTGGCTCACCGGGCTCGCCGACTCCGCGCGCACCTTCGAGGAGGCGCTCGCCGAGGCCGGCCGCGACCCGGACGCCGTCGACCGCTACGTGCTCCCCGACGCCCCGCCGCACCTCGGGTCGAGCGGGGGCGGCCGGTTCGCGCTCGAGAGCCGCGGGTTCTTCGAGGAGCTGGTGGGCCGCGTGGCCGCGCTGGGCTTCACCGACCTGGTGACCCACTGGCCCCGCGACGACACTCCCTACGCCGGCTCCACCGGCGTCCTCGAGGAGGTCGCGGCCGAGGTGCTGCCGGGTCTGGCGCCGGACGGCTCGCCGGGCTGACGGCGCGGGGCCGCGCGCCTCGGGGACGGCCGCCACCAGAGGACCGCCGAACTCCTCGCAGCGGGGTACTGGCGCACCCGGTGACCCGAGCCCCGAGGAGGCGCCGTGAGTGCCGACCTCGTGTTCCTGGTGTTCGGTGCCGGCCTGCTGCTCGCCGTGGTGCTGCCCGACCTGCTCAGCCGCTGGGCGGTCTCCGCGCCGATGGTGCTCGTGGGCGCCGGCATGCTGATCGGCCTCGCGCCGCTGCCGGCGGGCATGCCGCTGGACCCGATCGAGAACCGGGCCGTGGTGGAGCACGTCACCGAGGTGACGGTGATCGTGGCCCTGATGGGTGTCGGGCTGGCGCTGGACCGCCCGCTGCTGGTGCGTGGCCGAGACCGGGCCGCCGCCTGGCGCGCGTGGTCGCCCACGTGGCGGCTGCTCGGCGTCGCGATGCCCCTGACCGTGGCCGGCGTGGCGCTGCTGGGGTGGTGGGCCGGTCTGGCTCCCGCCGCGGCGCTGCTGCTCGGTGCTGCGCTGGCGCCCACCGACCCGGTGCTCGCCTCCGACGTCCAGGTGACCGGGCCACGGACCGGCGAGGGCGAGGACGACGAGCGGGGTGAGTCCGACGAGGTGCGCTTCAGCCTCACCTCCGAGGCCGGGCTGAACGACGGCCTGGCCTTCCCGCTCGTCTACGCCGCGATCATGCTGGGCACCGAGGGGTCGGTCGCGAGCTGGGGGATCTCCTGGCTGGCCTGGGAGCTGGTGGGCAAGGTGGCCGTCGGGGTGTTGCTCGGCGTCGCCGTCGGCGCGGGACTCGCGCGGCTGGCCTTCCGCTCGCGCAGCGCCGCGCTGCGGGTGGCCGACCGCGGGGAGCCGCTGCTGGTGATCGCCGCCCTGGTGACGGCCTACGGCGTCGCGGAGGTGGCCGGCGGGTACGGCTTCCTGGCGGTGTTCGTCTGCGCGCTGACCGTCCGGTCCCTCGAGCGGCACCACCAGTACCACCGGTCCATGCACGAGGTGGTGGAGCGCTTGGAGCGCCTCTTCACCCTCGTGGTGCTGCTGGTGCTGGGCGCCGCCCTCACGCGCGGCGTGCTGGGCGCGCTCGACTGGCCGGGCGTCGCCGTCGGGTCGGCGCTGATCCTGCTCGTGCGCCCGGCTGCTGCCTGGCTCGCCCTCGCCGTGCGCCCGCCGCGCCCCGAGGTCAGCGGTGGCCTTACGCGCGGCGAGCGCGGGGCGGTCGCGTTCTTCGGGGTGCGCGGGGTCGGCTCGCTCTACTACCTGGCCTACGCGCTGGGCGAGATGGAGCTGGCGCAGGAGGCGTGGCTGTGGTCGACCGTCGCCTTCACGGTCACGGCGTCCGTGCTGGTGCACGGCATCACCTCGACACCGGTGATGGCGCGCCTGCAGACGGCGAGACGGGCCGAGCGCGTCAGTTCTTGAACTCGCCCTCCTCGGGGTCGAAGTCGCGCTGGGTGTTGTCGACCTCGGCGTTCTCGGGACGGTTCGCGGGGTCGAGGCGGCGCTCGCGCTCCTCCTCGATCTCGCGGATCTCCTCCTCCGACGGCTGCTGCGTCATGCGCCCTCCCAGGCTCGTCGCGCCGGTAGCGGCGCGGGCTGACGCGCCCCCGTGTGACGCGCGACACCACACAGGTGCCCACCTGGTCGCCGCGCAGTCGGAGGGTAGGCGGACGGTCGGCCGGGTCAGCGCCGGAGGCGCTCCACCTGCTCGCCCAGCTCGGCGAAGAGCGCCTGGTTGAGGCCGAAGGCCGCCTTGACCTCCCCGACGATGCGGTCCACCTCGGCCTCGCCCAGGCCCAGCGCGTCGAGACGGGCGCGGTAGGCGTCCTTGTAGGGCTTGGGCTTCGGGATGCCCGGGAAGGCGTAGAAGGCGGTGCCGGCGCCGTCGAGCGAGAACTCGCGGTCCAGCAGGCGCCCGATGGCCTGGCCGCCGGAGAGGTCGCCCAGGTAGCGGGTGTAGTGGTGAGCGGCCAGCAGCCCGCCCCAGGCCTCCGCGGCGGTGATCCGGTCGGCGTAGGCGTGCGCGGCGGGGGAGTCGACGGCGTCGAGCGGCGCGGCGGGGTCGGTGCCGGGCGCCCAGTGGGCGAGATCGGCGTCGAGCGCGGCCAGCCGCTCCAGGGCCGGGTCGGCCACCGCCGCCACCACGGGGTCGGAGGCCTGGCGACGCACCGCACCCTCGAGCGCCGCGTACACGACCCGCAGGCGCCGCAGGTAGGCGGCGTACCCGGCGGGGGAGATGCGGCCGGCCAGCAGCTCGCTCATGAACAGCGAGCCCTCGGCGGCCTCGTGCTCGGCGCGGCTGCCCTCGCGCATCGCGGTGGAGAGGCGCGGCAGGGCGGGGGCGGCGTCGAGCACGGTCACAGGGTCTCCCAGGTGGGTCGGCGAGGTCGAGCGGGACTCGACGGCCGGTACGGGGCGACCGGCGTCCTGACACAGTGTCAGGTCGATGTTGACAACCTGTCAAGACATCTGGTGAGGTAAGGCTTGCCTTGCTTAAGTGAGGCTAACCTAACTCCACCTCTCCTGGACAGGCAGTCCCATGCCCCACCCCGTGCGCCGCCGCGGCGACCGCCCGCCGCTGCTCGCCGCCCTGACGGCACTGGCGGGGCTCGCGCTCGCCGGTTGCGGTCTGGCCCCGGTGAGCGGCTCGGGTCCGGATCGCGGGCGGCCGGGTCCCGCGGCCGCTGCGCCGTCGCTGACCGACGTCGACGTGCTCCCCGACCCGCGCTCCTGGACCGGTGGCACCACCGCGGTGCTGGGGGACGACGCGCCGGACCCGGTCCAGGACGACCCGCGGCCGCGGCTGCCGGTGACCCTCACCGACGCCCAGGGCACGCGGGTGACGGTCACCGACACCAGCCGCGTGCTGGCGCTCGACGTGTACGGGACCCTGGCGCGCACGGTGGCCGAGCTCGGCCTGGGCGACTCGCTGGTCGGGCGCGACGTCTCCACCACCTTCGCCGGCAGCGAGCAGCTGCCGCTGGTGACCCACAGCGGGCACGACCTCAACGCCGAGGCGATCCTCGAGCTGGACCCCACGGTGATCCTCACCGACACCTCGCTCGGACCCTGGGACGTCGTGCTGCAGATGCGCGACGCGGGCATCCCCGTCGTGGTCACCGACTCCGAGCGCGGTCTCGACAACCTCGACGCGATCACCGACCAGGTGGCCACGGCGCTGGGCGTGCCCGAGGCCGGGCGCCGCCTCGCCGAT
Source organism: Nocardioides nanhaiensis (assembly GCF_039542785.1). Lineage (NCBI taxonomy): Bacteria > Bacillati > Actinomycetota > Actinomycetes > Propionibacteriales > Nocardioidaceae > Nocardioides > Nocardioides nanhaiensis. The sequence continues at coordinate 486,734 of NZ_BAABIM010000004.1, read as the reverse complement.
CGCGTGCAGGCCGAGGTCGACGCCGTCCGCGCCGAGGTGGCCGCCATCGCGCCGTCCACGGAGCGCGAGCGGTTGCGCACCGTCTTCCTGTACGTGCGCGGCCAGTCCGGCGTCTACTACCTCTTCGGCGAGGACTCCGGCGCCGATGCGCTCATCGACGCGCTGGGCCTCTACGACGTGGCCGAGGAGATCGGCTGGAGAGGCATGCGACCGGTCACCGACGAGGCGATCATCGCGGCCCAACCCGAGCTGGTGCTGATGATGAGCGGCGGTCTGGAGTCCGTGGACGGTGTCGAGGGGCTGCTGGAGCAGCTGCCCGCGCTCGCCGAGACCCCGGCCGGCGAGCAGCGGCGCTTCGTCGACATGGCCGACTCCCAGGTGCTGGGCTTCGGCCCGACGACGGCCGCGGTGCTGAACGCCCTCGCCGTCGCCGTCTACGCCCCGGAGGCGGTCTCGTGACGGCGCCCCCGGCGCTCGAGGCGCCGTCCGGTGCGGTCCGCGGGCCCGCCCCCGCCGCGCGGCGCGGGGTGCGACGACGCCTCGGTCTGCTCGGCGTGCTCACCGTGGCGCTGGTCGTGGCGGTGGTGGTGGCCGCCGGCTACGGGAGGAACTGGGTGCCGCCGCAGGAGGTGCTCGGCTCCGTGCTGCACCGCCTGGGCCTGGACCTCGGACCGATGCCCACCGCGCCCAACGGCGAGGGCACGCTCTGGAACGTGCGCTTCCCACGAGTGGCACTCGCCGCGCTCACGGGGGCGGCACTGGCCACCGCGGGCGCGCTCATGCAGGGCGTCTTCGGCAACCCGCTGGCCGAGCCGGGCGTCGTCGGTGTCTCCTCCGGCGCGGCCGTGGCTGCCGGCGCCGTCATCGTCCTCGGGTGGGACTTCGCCGGTGGCTGGTCGGTCGCGCTCGCCGCGTTCGTGGGCGGCCTGGTCACCACGGTGCTCGTCTACGTGCTCTCCCGCGACGGCGGGCGCACCGAGGTGGTCACGCTCGTGCTCACGGGCATCGCGGTCAACGCGATGACGAGCGCCGCGCTGGCCTTCCTGCTGTTCCTCGGCGACCAGAGTGCTCGCGAGGAGATCGTCTTCTGGACCCTGGGCAGCCTCAACGGGTCGCGCTGGGCCGAGGTGGCCGTCGCGCTGCCCCTCACCGTCGTCGGGCTGGTGGCGGCGCTCCTGCTGGCCAGGCGCCTCGACCTGCTCGCGCTCGGTGACCGTGCCGCGCGGCACGTGGGCGTCGACGTCGAGCGACTGCGGCTGACCTCGATCGTGGTGGTGGCGCTGCTGACCGCCGCGGCCGTCTCCTTCAGCGGCATCATCGCCTTCGTCGGCCTGGTCGTGCCGCACCTGGTGCGCATGGTGGCCGGCCCCGGACACCGCCTGCTCGTGCCCGCCAGTGCCCTCGGCGGCGCGGTGCTGCTGGTGGTGGCCGACCTGTGGGCTCGCACCGCCGTGCAGAACGCCGACCTGCCCATCGGCATGATCACCTCGCTCGTGGGTGGGCCGTTCTTCTTCTGGCTGCTGCGCCGTGCGCGCCGCACCGCGGGGGGCTGGGCATGACCGCGCGGCCGGTGCTGCGTGCGCGCGGGGTGCACGTGCGGCTCGGCGGCGCACCGGTGCTCGACGGCGTCGACCTCGACGTCATGCCCGGTGAGGTGCTCGCACTGGTGGGACCCAACGGCGCGGGCAAGTCGACCCTGCTGGCGGTGCTCGCCGGGGACCAGGCGCTCGACCGGGGCGACGTGGAGCTGCAGGACAGCCCCCTGGCTGGTGCGCCCGCCCGCGAGCTGGCCCAGCAGAGAGCAGTGCTCCTGCAGCACCAGACCCTGGCGTTCGGGTTCTCGGTGCGCGCCGTGGTGGCCATGGGACGCGCTCCCTGGTACCGCACCGACCGCGAGGCGGACGACGAGCGCGCGGTCGAGGAGGCGCTGGCCCGTGCCGAGGTGCACCACCTCGCGGAGCGCAGCGTGCCCACGCTCTCGGGTGGTGAGCAGGCGCGCACCTCCTTCGCCCGCGTGCTCGCCCAGGAGGTGCCCGTGCTCCTGCTCGACGAGCCCACCGCGGCACTCGACATCCGGCACCAGGAGCAGGTGCTGCGGCTGGCCGCCGAGGCGGCACGCGCGGGGGCCGCCGTCGTCGTCGTGCTGCACGACCTCTCGCTGGCCGCCGCGCACGCCGACCGGGTCTGCGTGCTGGCCGGCGGCCGCGTGCGCGCCCTCGGAACGCCGAGAGCAGTGCTCACCGACGAGTTGCTGACCGCGGTCTACGAGCACCCCGTGACGGTCCTCGAGCACGAGCAGGGCCTGGTGGTCGTGCCCGTGCGACGTCTCGCACCCCTGGAGGAGTCTCCGTGCGCCCGCTGACCCGCTCCTCGGTCGCCGCCCTGCTGCTGTCGGCCCTGCTCTCGACGGCCCTGCTGCACACCGCGCCCGCCTCGGCCGCGGACGGCGTCGTGGTCGCCAACCCCGACGGTGACGCCGTCGTCGACCCCACCTACGCGACCACGCTGACGGTGCGGGGGAGCGGCTTCCAGTCCGTGCGCGGTGGCCACGGCGGCATCTACGTCTTCTTCGGCACCGTGCGCGGCCGGTGGCGCCCGAGCCAGGGCGGTGCCAGCGGCAGCGGCTACCTCTACGTGCCCGACAGCGAGAGCCGGGAGAACCAGGGCTACCAGAGGTTCGTGGCGTTCCCGGGCTCCGACACCGCCTCCTCCGCCAACGGCGGCACGATCGCGGCCGACGGCACCTGGAGCACCGACATCACCGTGCCCGGTGCGCTGTTCCAGGCCGTCGGGCGCAACGGCGCCGTGGAGACCGTCGACTGCCGCGAGGTCACCTGCGGCGTCATCACGGTCGGGGCGCACGGCGTCAGCAACGCCACCAACGAGACGTTCACGCCGGTGCGGGTCGCCGACTTGACCGGGGGCGGCGCGACGCCGACGCCGGCACCCACGGGGGAGCAGCCCGCCGGCGGCACGACCGGCCCGGAGCAGGCCGAGTCCACCGACCCCGCCGCCGTGCGCGGGGACGGGCGCCGCGAGCGAGGTGCTCGCCCGGCGAGGCCGGTCGCTCCCGAGCTCGTGGTCGACCGTGCCTCGGCCAGTGCCGGCAACGCCCTGGCGTTCGCGGCCACCGGGCTGCCGCCGGGCACGCAGGTCTCCGCGGTGCTCGACGACGGCGCGGCCGCCGCGGGTCCGTTCGTGGTGGGCGCCGACGGCGGGCTCGCCGGTGTGCTGACCCTGCCCCCCGACCTGGGGCCCGGCACCAGCGAGCTGCGGCTCTTCGGGCTGCCCGAGCCGCTCGCGGTGAGCTTCGCCGTCACGGCGCCGGCGGTCGAGAGCGCGGCTGCCACGGGCGAACCGGCGGCGGCCACGCAGAACCAGGCCCGGGTGCCGTCCCGCGCCGGGCTCCTGTTCCTGGCCGTCGGGGCGCTTGCGCTCGTGCTCGCCCTGGCTCGGCGGCTCGCTTCGCGCCGACACGCGCAGGTGCGTCGTGCGGGCTGAGGGGCGGGCGCGCGCCCTCCGGCCCGTGCTCGGCGCGCTGGCCGTGGCGCTGTGCCTGCTCGGCGGGCCGGCCGCGGCCACCGAGACCCCCACCGGAGGCTCCTCCGAGACCCCCACGGAGACCCCCAACGAGCCGTTGCGCGTCACCGACGCGGCGCTGCGCTGGGGCGTGAACAACGAGTCGAGCAACCGTGCCTTCGCCCCCGGCACCTACAACTTCTTCTCGGCGGGCACCGTGCCCGACCCCGGCCGGGGCGGCACCCGCCTGGCCCGCACGGCCTGGCGGCAGCGCGCCGGCAACGTGGCGGTGCAGAAGTGGGACGGCACGACCTGGCGCCCGGCCACCTGGGCCGGCCTCTCCACCACCAGCCAGGGGCAGCCGCTCGGCGCCCCGACCGCAGGCACGTTCAGCAACCACGCCGTCGTGCTCAGCGGCGGCCGGGGTGTCGTCGACCGGGCCGCGGGCACCGCCCAGATCAGCTGGCAGGGGTCCTTCACGGTCCTCTACTACTCCGGGATGTCGTTCTTCACCCTCAGCGACCCGGCCCTCACGGTGCGCGGCGGCACCGGCACCCTGACGGCGACCACCGCCGGCTACGCCTCCTCGGTCGAGGACCCCACCGCCTGGGCGCCCGTGGCGCCACGCCGCGTCACGGTCGCGACCCTGCCCGACGTCGACCTGGCGGTGCGCGGCTTCCGGGCCCGACCCGCCTACGCCGGCGTCGCCGTCCGGCAGCAGGAGGGCACCGGCCGCAGCGGGGCCTTCCCGCAGAGCTTCGTGGACTACATGGACGACCTGGGCACGGCGGCCTTCTGGCACGCCAGCGGCGCGAGCACCGACCCGTTCAAGGTGCCGCTCCCGCTGACCGTCAGCTACGACGCCGCCCAGGAGGTGACGCCGGCGCGACCGACCCCGGCCGATCCGTCCGGGCAGCCCACGGCGCCCGACGCGGCTCCGCCGCCACCCTCCGCGACGCCGGCGCCGACCGACCCGGCCGGCTCCGGCCCACCGCCACCACCACCGTCGGCCCCCGGCGCCCCGTCGTCGGCTCCGGCCACCCAGCCCACCGCCGTCCCCGGTCAGGGCCCGCCGGCCACGACCCCACCCGTGGCGCTGCCCGGCCAGCCCGCCACCCAGCTGCGCCTGAGCGCAGCCCGGGCCGACGCCGCGACTGCGACGCCCCCACCCACGTGGCCCTGGCTGGGCGGAGCACTGCTGCTCCTGCTGGCTGCGGCCCTGCTGCTGGTGCCGGCGGGCCGTCCTGCCGCACCCGCCGGCACCACCCCCTCTCGGGACCATCGATGATCACCACAGGAAGGCATCCCATGCCCCGCACCACCTCCACCCGTCCAGCCGGCCGCGCCCTGCTCGCCGCCGGCGCCCTAGCCGGCGCCGGGCTCGCCCTCGTGCCCACGACGGCCACCGCCGACGAGGCCCCGGCCCTGACCTGGGAGATCTCGCCGCGCTTCGACGACCACCTCTCCACGCACGTGCTCGGCGGCGGCGCCTCCGAGTCGGAGGACGGCGCCGTGACCTTCCCGGACGGCGTCGCCAGCGCCGGCGCCGACGGAAGCCTGACGATGAGCTACCAGGGCTCGGTCTCGGGCTCGTTCGCGATGGCCGGCACCGCCTTCTACACGGTCACGCTGGCCGACCCGCAGCTGGTCGTCGGCCCCGCAGGCGAGGGCAGCATCAGCGCCGTCGTCTCGGCCTCGAACGCAGCCACCGGCCAGGCCCCGGCCGCGGAGACGACGCCGGCCCGGGTGCCCGTCGTGGACTTCGAGGTGCCCGAGGACTGGGAGGCCGCCGACGGACTCGCCGACGTCGTGCCGGCCTGGGACGGCGTGCTGCCCGCCGGCAGCCCCGAGGCCACCGCCCTCGGCATCCCCGAGGACCGCCCCGTCGAGGGCCGCTCCTTCACCGCCGAGTTCCTCGGTCAGCTGACACCGGGCGTGCGCGCCCACTTCTACGCCAGCGGCGCCGCCTCGGACGCCACCAAGCAGCCCTCGCCCTTCGGCGCGGGGACGGTCGCCGCCGCGGCACCGCGGGTGTCGGTCACCACGGTCGCCGCCTCCCACCGCGACGGGCTGACCCTGCGCGTCGACGGCACCGGCTTCAACCCGGCGACCAACCCCGGTGACGCCGGCGTCTACGTGGGTCTCGCCGAGGCCGGCGAGCTCCCCGACACCGGGAGCATGGACACCTCGGCGTTCGCCGCCGTCGACTGGGTGACGCCCGCCCGCTTCACCGACGGCGCCTGGACCTCGACCCTCGTGGCCCCCACCGAGAAGCTCGACCCGGCGACGTCCTACGCCGTGTTCACCTGGCAGGCGCACCGCCACAGCAACACCACCCAGGACACGCAGACGCCGGTCACCATCGACTTCACCCGGTTGCAGCCCCCGACGCCCGCGAAGGCGACCTCGCGGGTCGTGCTCAAGAACCCCCGCACCCCCACCACCCGGCGCGCCGGCAAGGCCACCGTCCGCGTCCTCACCAGCGGCACCGCCGCCCGCGCCACCGGCCGGGTGAGCCTGGTGCTCAAGAAGGGCAACCGCACGGTGCGCACGGCCACCCGCCCGGCGCGCCCCACCAGCGCTGCGTGGGGCCTGCCCAAGCTCGCCCGAGGCGCCTACAAGGTCGTCGCGGTCTACCGGGGCTCGACGACGACCACGCCCGCGCGCGCCGTCGTGCGGTTCCGCGTCATCCGCTGACCGGCTCGCCCAGCCGGCTCAGTTCACCCGGCGCCGACCGCCCGCAGCACGAATGCCTCGATGGCTGCGGGCGGGAGGTGCCGGGGAGCCAGGCACACGTGCACCAGCGAGACCGTGGCGTCCAGGTCCTCGACCACCAGCTCGCCGCTGGCGACACCGTCGGAGAGGATGCCGCGCAGCACCTGCTCGACCGCCACGACGTGCTCGCGGATGGCTTGCCTGGAGCCTGCCGAGAGGAGGCCGTACACCGAGGGCCCCAGCCCCATGTGGAACTCCTCGCCGTGCTCGAGGTTGCGGTGCAGGTAGGTGCGCAACCGCTCGCGCGCGCTCGTGCAGCCGGCGAGCGCCTCCTCCAGGCCCTGCACGTACGCGGCCGTCTCGTCGGTCGCGAAGGCCACGATGACGGCCTCGGGGTCGCGGAAGTGGTGGTAGATGGCGGTCCGCCCCAGTCCGGCCCGCTCGGCTATCTGGGCCATCGTGATGGCGTCGAAGGAGTGCTCGGCCATGAGAGCAGCCAGTGCCTCGAAGATCCGGGCACGCACCTGCGAGCGGTGCTCGGGCAGGGACTCCGCGGAGATGCGCGGCACGGGTCAGCCCGCGGTGTCGTCGGGGTGGGTGCCCGGCACGGGAGCCGTCAGCATGGCGGCGACCATCGTCACCAGGTTCTGCAGGAACGGCTCCGTGGGCAGCTGGGGGCGGCTCGACGTCGGCCGGTCACCGGCGCGGGCACGGTCGGCGATGGCGCGCAGCAGGAAGGCCAGCGCCAGCGAGATGCGCTCGCTGCGCAGCGCCTCCGGCATGGCCGGCATCCGCTCCTCGAGCATCCCGACCGCCTCGTAGCCGCCCATCCGCTCGAGCACCGCCACCACCTCCGGCGGCACGCCGGCGGGGTCGTCCTCGACCAGCTCGGCCAGCACCACCAGGTAGGCGCGGCCGGTCCATCCGCGCTCGGCCAGCTCGACGGAGGGGCGCACGAAGGCCTCGACGGCGGCGGCCAGGTCGCCCTCACGCGCCCGGGCCCGGGCCAGCAGCTCGGTCTCCCGGGCCGCCAGCAGGTCCACGTGCTGCTCCAGCACCGCGGCGAGCATCCCCTCGCGGGAGCCGAAGTGGTAGTGCACCGCGCCACGGTTGCGCTGCCCGGCCTGGCGGGTGATCTCCAGCAGCGAGGCCGCGTGGATGCCGTGCTGGGCGAACTCGCGCGTGGCGGCCTCCACGAGGCGGCCACGGGTCTCCTCGGCCTGGCTCCCGACGGACGGCACGGGCGTCCTCAGATCCTCGGCACGACGCGGGAGAGCAGGTCGCCCATCCGGCTCGCGGCGTTGCGCCCGGCCTCGAGCACCTCCGCGTGGTCGAGCGGCTGGTCGCTGATGCCGGCGGCCAGGTTGGTGACCAGGCTCAGGCCGAGCACCTCCAGGCCGGCCTCGCGGGCGGCGATCGCCTCCAGGGTGGTGCTCATGCCCACCAGGTGGCCGCCCATGATCCCCGCCATGCGCACCTCGGCCGGCGTCTCGTAGTGGGGGCCGGGGAACTGCACGTAGACGCCCTCGTCGAGGCTCGGGTCCACCTCGCGGCACATCGCGCGCAGCCGCGAGGAGTAGAGGTCGGTGAGGTCCACGAAGTTCGCGCCCACGATCGGGGAGCGGCCGGTGAGGTTGATGTGGTCGCTGATCAGCACCGGGGTCCCGGGCGTCCACGACTCCTTGAGCCCACCGCAGCCGTTGGTGAGCACGATGGCGCGGCAGCCGGCCGCTGCCGCGGTGCGCACGCCGTGCACCACGGCCGCGACGCCCTTGCCCTCGTAGTAGTGGGTGCGGCTGAGGAAGACCAGCAGCTGCCGGTCGCCGGCGCGCACCGAGCGGATCTTGCCCGAGTGCCCGGCCACGGCCGCGGCCGAGAAGCCGGGCAGCTGGGTGGTCTCGATCTCGGCGGTCGCCTCGCCCAGGGCGTCGACCGCCGGCAGCCAGCCCGAGCCCAGCACCAGGGCGACGTCGTGCTGCTCGACGCCGGTCAGCTCGGCGAGCCGCTCGGCGGCCTCGCGGGCGGCGGCGTAGGGGTCCTGGGTCTGCTCGCTGGTCACCCGGGGGACTGTAGTGCCCAGCCCGAGTGCCCAGTGGAGAGTGGCCTCAGTGGCCGATGGACCGGCAGGGGCGACGACGCAGCGCCGCCACGTAGTCGGCCGGCGCACCGCAGGCCTCCGCGGCGTCGCCGAGCACGCCGAGGTAGGACGCCGAGGGGAGTCCGCCCTCGAAGGCGTCGAGCACGTAGGTCCACACCACCTGGGCGCCGCTGAGGGTGTCGACGCGCACCTTGGTCTTGCGGTACAGCCCCGAGTCGGCGGCCTCCCAGCCGTCGAGGTGCTGCTCGTCCTCACGGGTCACGTCGTAGACGGCGACGAAGACGTGCTCGAAGGGGTCCTGCACGATCGTGGCCAGCGAGCCGTCCCAGCCGTGCTCCTCACCCCCGAAGGTGAGCCGCCACCCCTCGAGCCAGCCCGTGGTGTGCAGCGGCGAGTGCGGCGCGCGCTCACCCATCCGGGCGGGGTCCAGGTTGGTCCCGTAGGCGGCGTAGAGCGTCACGGTCAGCAGGGTAGACGTCGTGGTGCCGCACGGGGCTACGGACCGGTACGCGGTCGGCTTGGGGCGCCCGCCCGTGCGCGCCTAGGCTGGCGGCGTGAGCAGCCACTTCGATGTCCTCGTCCTCGGTGCCGGCCCCGGCGGCTACGTCGCCGCCATCCGCGCCGCCCAGCTCGGCAAGTCGGTCGCGGTGATCGAGGACAAGTACTGGGGCGGGGTGTGCCTCAACGTCGGCTGCATCCCCTCCAAGGCGCTGCTCAAGAACGCCGAGCTCGCCCACGTGCTCACGCACGAGAAGAAGAAGTTCGGCATCGAGGGCGACGCCACCATGAAGTTCGGTGCCACCCACGCCCGCTCGCGCCAGGTCAGCGCCGGCATCGTCAAGGGCGTCCACTTCCTGATGAAGAAGAACAAGATCACCGAGATCGACGGCTGGGGCACGCTGCTCGGCGAGCAGGACGGCCAGCAGGCCGTCGAGGTCAAGGACGCCGACGGCGGCACCACCACCTACACCTGCGGCGACCTGATCATCGCCGCCGGCGCCACCGTGCGGCTCGTGCCCGGCGTCGAGCTGAGCGAGAACGTGGTCACCTACGAGGAGCAGATCCTCGACGAGAACCTGCCCGAGTCGATCATCATCGGCGGCTCCGGTGCGATCGGCGTCGAGTTCGCCTACGTGATGAAGAACTTCGGCGTCGACGTCACGATCGTCGAGTACGTGGACCGGATGGTCCCCACCGAGGACGCCGACGTCTCCAAGGAGCTCGCCAAGCACTACAAGAAGCTGGGCGTGAAGGTGATGACCTCCACCGCGGTGAAGAAGGTCGAGGACACCGGCTCCGGCGTCAAGGTCACCGTGGCCCCGGCCGACGGCGGCGACGAGCAGGTGCTCGAGGCGGGCAAGTTCCTCGCGGCGTTCGGCTTCGCGCCCCGCCTGGAGGGCTACGGCCTGGACAAGGTCGGCGTCGAGACCACCGAGCGCGGCGCGATCGCCGTCGACGGGCGCGGCCGCACCAACGTCGAGCACGTCTGGGCCATCGGCGACGTCACCGGCAAGCTGATGCTGGCCCACGTGGCCGAGGCCATGGGCATCGTGACGGCCGAGACCATCGCCGGCGCCGAGACCATGGAGTTCGACTTCGACATGGTCCCGCGCGCCACCTACTGCCAGCCGCAGATCGCCTCCTTCGGCTACTCCGAGGCGCAGGCCAAGGAGAAGGGCTACGACGTCAAGACCGCGACGTTCCCGTTCTCGGCCAACGGCAAGGCGCAGGGCCTCGGCGACGCCGTCGGTTTCGTCAAGATCGTCGCCGACGCCGAGCACAACGAGTTCCTCGGTGCGCACCTGATCGGCCCCGACGTCACCGAGCAGCTGCCTGCGCTGACGCTGGCCCAGCAGTGGGACCTCACCGCCGACGAGGTCTCGCGCAACGTCTTCGCCCACCCGACCCTCTCGGAGGCCGTCAAGGAGGCCGTGCACGGCATCGCTGGGCACATGATCAACTTCTGACCCGGCGGCTCGGCTGGCGGGTTGGCGCGATCTCGACGTCGCCTGGCCGCTCCGCCCCTCGTGGGCGGGGCGGGGGTCCGGGGATCCTGACCGCATGACCCGCACCCGTGTCGGCCTGCTGGCCTTCGAGACCTGCGACGCCATGGACCTGATCGGTCCCTACGAGGTGCTGCTCACCGCCAACCGGCTGCGGGCGCGGGCCGGGGAGCCCGAGTCCTTCGAGGTCGTGGTGGTCGGCGAACCCGAGGTGCAGGTGTACGGCGCGATGGGCGTGCGCCCGCACGTGGGCGTCGCGGACGTCGGCGAGCTCGACGTGCTGGTGGTGCCGGGTGCCATCGACGTCGAGGCCGCCCGCCCCGAGGAGGCGATCCGCGAGCTGGCGCCGCGGTCCAGGGTGCTGGCGAGCGTGTGCACCGGCGCCTTCTTCCTGCAGCGGCTCGGGCTGCTCGGCGACCGGCCCGTCACCACGCACTGGGAGGACGTGCCCCTGCTGCGCGACCTGGTGGCCGACGTGGGGGCGTCGGTGCGCGACGACGTCCGCTGGGTCGACGCGGGCACGCTGGTGACCTCCGGCGGCATCAGCTCGGGCATCGCGATGGCGCTGCACCTGGTGGCGCGGTTCGCCGGCCACGACCTGGCGGAGGCGACGGCGCGCCAGATCGACTACGTGTGGACCGAGCAGCGCTGACTCACTCGTCGAGCAGGTCCGCCGGCGTCAGGGTGAGTACCACCGGCGTCGCGACCTCGAGCGACTCGCGACCGCGCACGACGGCCCGCTCCACGAAGGCGCCGTCGACCAGGTGCCACAGGGTCACCTCGGGCAGGTCGTCGTCACCGTGCGGCTCGACGGTCCAGTAGTGCGGGCAACGCATCTCGGCGAGCAGGTCGCGCTTGCGACCCAGGTCGATCCAGCGGGTCGACGGCGAGGCGACCTCGACGGCGAGCAGCGGCCGGGTCGTGAACCCCTCGGGCGAGACGTCGCCGCGCCGGGCGACCACGAGGTCGGGCTGGATCGCGGTGTCGGCCCCCCGCCTGACGTCGAAGGGCGCCACCACCACCTTCAGCTCCGGCGGCAGGGCCTCCTTCAGCAGCACCGCCAGGTTGACGACGACGTCCTGGTGCCGGGTGCGCGGTGCGGGGGACAGGATCAGCACCCCGTCGAGCAGCTCATGACGGCGCCCGTCGGCCGGCAGCGCGTCGCGGTCCTCGATCGTGAAGCCGCCCCCGCGCACGACCACGTCGTCGCGCTGCAACGCAGGCGGCTCGATCACGGTCATGGTCCCCATGGTGCCTCCCCTCGGTCATGCCCACCAGCCTCGCCCGGATCGGCCGAGGGTGCCCTCGCTCATCCACAGGCGCGGGTTCGGTGCCCGCCCGCGCAGGCTGCGAGGATGCACCCATGAGCGAGAAGGTCGTGATCCTCGGTGGCGGGCCCGGTGGCTACGAGTCGGCGCTGGTGGCCGCGCAGCTGGGGGCCGAGGTCACCGTCGTGGACTCCGACGGCCTGGGCGGCTCGGCGGTGCTCACCGACTGCGTGCCCAGCAAGACCCTGATCGCCACCGCCGAGCTGATGACCGAGGTGGCCGGTGCCGCCGAGCTGGGTCTCAACTTCTCCGACCACCAGGGCGACCCGGCCCGCCACCTCTCGGTGGACCTGGCCCGCGTCAACGAGCGGGTCAAGCGGCTGGCCGCCGACCAGTCCGACGACATCGCGCGCCGCCTGGACCGCGAGGGCGTCACCGTGGTGACCGGCCGTGGCCGCCTCGACGGCCCCTCGCGCGTGGTCGTGGGGGAGCAGACCCTCGAGGCAGACGCGATCCTGGTGGCCACCGGCGCCGCGCCCCGCACCCTGCCCACCGCGCAGCCCGACGGCGAGCGGATCCTCACCTGGGAGCAGGTCTACGACCTCACCGAGGTGCCCACCGAGCTCGTCGTGGTGGGCTCCGGCGTCACCGGCGCGGAGTTCGCCAGCGCCTACCTCGCGCTCGGCATCCCGGTCACGCTCGTCAGCTCGCGCGACCGGGTGCTGCCCGGCGAGGACGCCGACGCCTCGGCGGTGCTCGAGGAGGTCAGCAAGCGTCGTGGCATGACGGTGCTCTCGCAGTCGCGGATGCAGTCGGTCACCCGCGAGGGCGACGTCGTCACGGTCGCCCTCACCGACGGGCGCAGCGTGCAGGCCTCGCACTGCATCCTGGCGCTCGGCTCGGTGCCCAACACCACCGACATCGGCCTCGAGGAGGCCGGTGTCGTGCTCACCGAGGGCGGCTTCGTCAACGTCGACCGGGTCTCGCGCACCTCCGCACGCGGCGTCTACGCCGCCGGCGACTGCACCGGCGTGCTGATGCTCGCCTCCGTGGCGGCCATGCAGGGCCGCATCGCCATGTGGCACTTCCTCGGCGACGCGGTCAAGCCGCTGGACAAGAAGCTGGTCTCCTCCAACGTGTTCACCGCGCCGGAGATCGCCACCGTCGGCTGGTCGCAGCAGGCCGTGGACTCCGGGGAGATGCAGGCCGAGGTGGTCATGCTGCCGCTGGGTGGCAACCCGCGCGCCAAGATGCAGGGCGTGCGGGACGGCTTCGTGAAGCTGTTCTGCCGCCCCGGCACCGGCATCGTCGTCGGGGGCGTGGTGGTGGGTCCGCGCGCCAGCGAGCTGATCCACCCGGTCTCGATCGCCGTCGCCGAGTCGCTGACCGCCGACCAGCTGGCGCAGGCCTTCACCGTCTACCCCTCGATGAGCGGGTCGATCGCCGAGGCCGCGCGCCGCATGCACCGCGTGGGCTAGCCGGTGCCGAGGGGCAGCCGCACCCGGAAGGTGCTGCCGCGACCGACCTCGCTCTCGACCTCGATCCGCCCGCCGTGGCTCTCGGCGATGCTGCGGCAGATGCTGAGCCCCAGGCCCACCCCGGGCCGGCCCGCGCGTTCGGCGTCGGCGCCGCGGAAGAAGCGGGTGAAGAGGCGGTCGCGGTCGGCGGGCTCGATGCCGACGCCGGTGTCGACGACCTCGATCTCGGCGCGCTCGCCCTCCTGTCGCAGCCGCGCCGTCACCGACCCACCGGGGGGCGTGCAGCCGATGGCGTTGGCCAGCAGGTTGTCGAGCAGCTGACCCAGCCGGTGCGCGTCGGCCACGGCAGGCAGGTGCGGGGGCAGGTCGCGTTCCAGGGTGACGCCCGCCTCGCGGGCGGCGGGCGCGGCCGCGGCGAGGGCGGTCCCGACGACGTCGACGAGGTCGACGTCGTCGCGCTGCAGCGGGAGCGAGCGCTCGGCGCTGATCTGCGCGCTGTGCAGGAGGTCGCCGATCAGCCGCAGCAGCCGCTCGGCGTTGCGGTCCACGACGGCGAGCTGGTGTCCCAGGACCGCGGGCACGTCGGGGTGCTCCTGCAGCATCTCGACGTGCCCCGTGATGGAGGTCAGCGGCGTGCGCAGCTCGTGGGAGACGAGGGTGAGGAACTCCTCCTTCGCAGCCGTGGCCCGCACGAGGTCGGTGACGTCCTTGTAGGCCAGCACGGCACCCTCGAGCGCGCACCCGGGGTCACGCAGCGACCGGGCCGAGACCGACAGCGCGCGGCGGGTGCCGAGGTCCGCGCCGATCCACACCCGGACGTCGTCGAACTCCTCGCCGAGCGACGCCCGGTAGGCCGGGCACTGCTCCCGGCTCAGGCGCTCGGCGCACTGGTCGCCGTACATGTCCCCGACCTCGCCGGCCCAGCCGGAGTGGCCACCGGGGAAGGCGATGGTCAGCATCTCGTCGAGGCGACGGTTGCGTCCCGCGAAGCGGCCCTCGGCGTCGAGGAGCACCAGGCCGACGTCGACGGCGTCGAAGATCGCCTCGGCTGCGCGCCGGTGCTCCTCGAGCGCGGCCAGGGCAGCCGCGAGCTCGACCCCGTGCCGAGCGGCCGCATCGCGCTGCGCACGCAGGTGCTCCATCGCGAGCGCGACGGCCAGCGCGCTCCACGCGGCCACGACCGTGATGGAGACCGCGCGCGAGACGGCGAGGGCGTCGGCGCCCGCGACGAGCAGGCTCGGCAAGGCAGCGAGCAGGGCCACCGCGCCCCCGGCGACGACGGCACCCGGTCGCCCGAGCAGGCGCCCGAGGAAGAGCGCCGGCAGCACCACCAGGATGCCGGCCGCACTGCCCTCGGGAGTGAGTCGCACCAGGCCCAGCGCGGCCATGTCGACGAGGGGGAGTGCGATCATCCACCGGCGGTCCAGGTGTGGCCAGGGGGCCGTCAGCACGGCGACCGTCGCTGCGAGGACGAGCAGCACGCCGAGGGTCGGCCACTCGGCCAGGCTCACCCCGCGGCCGGCGACGGCACGGAGGGCGACGTCGAGGAGCACGAACCCGGCGAAGACCGCCTGCGGGAGCCGCGGGTCCGGGCGGCCGGAGGTCGTCAGGGCGCGCACCACGTCGTCGGCGCGGGTCCGCGGCGCTACGTGGCCCATGTGCCCTCCTCCCGGCTGGCGATCACCCAGTGTGGACCACGAGCGCCCTCGGTGGGGCGGCCCGAGCAGATCGGCCTCCCGCCGGGCCGGTGCCGCGTACCCTCGCCGGGTGAGACGTCTCGGATCCCTGCTGCTGGTGGCCGCCCTCGCGGGGGTGGCAGCTCCTGCCGCGGCCGACGCCGTCGACGACAGCCCCCGCGCCCCGGCGGTGCGCGCCGAGCGTGCAGCGCCGGCGATCTCGGTGCTGGGCAACGGCTACGGGCACGGCCGGGGGCTCTCGCAGCACGGCGCCCAGAGCCGGGCGCTCGACGGGCAGGGCCACCGCGCGATCGTCGAGCACTACTACCCGGGCACCACCTGGGGGTCGGCCCGCGGGAAGGTGCTGGTGCAGATCAGTGCCGACACCACCCGCGACGTCGTCGTGGCACCGCGCCGTGGTCTGGTGGCCAGCGCGGTGCGCGGGGGCGAGCGGGTGGCGGTGGCCAAGGTGCGGCCGCGGGCGACCCGCTTCCGGCTGCTGCCCGTGCAGGGCGGCACCCGCGTGCAGGCCCTCCAGGGCGGGTGGCGCACGCTGCGCACGCTGCCGGGGGCCGCGGAGTTCCGCGCCCAGGGGCAGCCCGTCACGCTGTTCGTCACCCCGCGCACGCGGGTCTCCTACCGGGGCGCCCTGCGCGCTGCCGGCGGTGACACCGTCAACGTCGTCAGCCTCGAGGACTACCTGCGCGGCGTGGTGCCGCAGGAGGTGCCGGCGCTGTGGCACCCCGAGGCGGTGCGTGCCCAGTCGGTGGCCGCCCGCACCTACGCCGCCTTCGAGCGCGCCCAGCCGCTGGCTGCGCACTACCAGATCTGCGACACCTCCCAGTGCCAGGTCTACGGCGGCGCGAGCGCCGAGCACCCGGCCTCCGACGCCGCCATCGCCGCCACCGCCGGCCAGGTGCTGCTCAGCGGCGGTCGGCCCGCGTTCACGCAGTTCTCCGCCAGCAACGGCGGGTGGAGCGTCGCGGGCTCCCAGCCCTACCTGCGTGCGGCGGCCGACCCCTTCGACACCGCCTACCGCGGCTGGACCGCCAGCATCGACGGCGCCGCGGTCAGCCGTGCCTACCCGGCGATCGGCGCGTTCACGGGCGCCACGGTGACCCGGCGCGACGGCAACGGCCGCTGGGGAGGGCGCCCGCTCGCCGTCCGGCTCACCGGCACCCAGACCTCCACCACCGTCTCGGGCGAGACGTTCCGCTCGGTCTTCGGCCTGCGCTCGAGCTACTTCACGCTGCGCTGAGCCCGCCGGCCGCGGTGCGACCCAGCGGTCGAGGCCGGCCGCAGCAGCGGCCGCACCACCAGGCCGGCCAGCAGCGCCCAGAACGCGGAGCCGACCCCGAGCACGACGACGCCCGAGGCCGCGACCAGGAAGGTGACGGCGGCCGCCTCGCGGTCGGCGTCCTGCGCGAGCGCACCGGAGAGCGAGGCCGCCAGCACGCCCACGAGCGCCAGCCCGGCCGCCGCGGGGATCACGTCGCCCGGGGCGGCGGCCACCAGGGCGGCCAGCGCGGGTGTGGCCAGCGCCAGCACCAGGTAGGTGATCGCCGCGCTGACGGCCGCGACCCAGCGCCGCGAGCGGTCCGGACCGGCGTCGGGGCCGGCGGTCATGGCGGCGGTGATGGCCGCCAGGTTGACGGCGTGCCCGCCGAACGGTGCCGCCACGGCGGTGCCCAGCCCGGTCGCGGTCATGGCCTCGCGCCAGGGCACCGTCCACCCGTGGCTGGCCATCACCGCCACGCCCGGCACGTTCTGGGAGGCCATCGTGACGACGTAGAGAGGCAGCGTCAGGCCCACCAGCGCCTGCACGCTCCAGGCGGGGGCGGTCACCTCCAGCACCGGGAGCAGCTGCTCGGCCCGCAGCGACCCGCCCGCCTCCACCAGCACGACGACCAGCGCCACGGCCAGCGCCACCGGTGAGGCCCACCGGCGCGAGATCCGGTGCATCACGAGCCAGGCGATGACGACCGGCCCGACCAGCAGCGGCGAGGCGGCGGTGCCGGTGACGGTGGCCAGGCACAACGGCGCCACCACCCCTGCCAGCATCGCGCGGGCCAGGGCGGGCGGGATGCGGCCGATCAGCGCGCCGAGCGCCGGCACCAGACCGGTGAGCACGATCAGTGCTCCCGTGACCAGGAACGCGCCCACCGCAGCCGGCCACCCGCCCGCGACGGTGCCCGTGGAGAGCAGCAGCGCCGCGCCCGGCGTCGACCAGGCCAGGGCGATGGGGGAGCGGTGCCGCAGCGCCAGCCACAGCATCGCCACGGCCTGCACCACGCACAGCGCGAGCACGCCCGAGGCGGCCTGGTCGGGCGTGGCACCCACCGCGACCAGCGCGGCCAGCACCACCACGAACGAGCTGCTGAAGCCCACCAGCGCGGCGACGACACCGGCGACCACGGGAGCGGTGTCATGCTGGGTCACGGGGCGTCCTCGGTCTCGGCGATAGGGTTCTGTAAACAGAACGCACGGTAGCGGAGGTGGTGGGTGGACGACGCATCGCTCGCCGTCGGCGCGCGCGTGAGAGCGCTGCGCCAGGAGCGCGGGCTCTCGCTGACGGCGCTCGCCGACGCCGCCGGCATCGGCAAGGGGTCGCTCTCCGAGCTCGAGAACGGGGGCCGCAACCCCACGCTCGCCACCCTGTACGCCATCGCGTCCCCGCTCGGCGTCCCCCTCGGGGCGCTCCTGGACTTCCGCGAGGGGGCGCGGGTCGACGGGGACGGCGTCGAGACCACGCTGCTGCACACCGAGCACGGCGACGGCCGCACCTCGGAGGTCTACCTCCTCCGGGTCGCGGCCGGCGTCACGCGCCGCTCCGGGCCGCACTCGACCTGGGTGGTCGAGCAGCTGGTCGTGCTGGAGGGCACCTGCGAGGTCGCCCACGGCGATCCCGGCGAGGAGGTGGTCGTGACGCTGGGCCCCGGCGGCACCACCCGGCTGCCCGGCGACGTGCCGCACCGCTACACCGCCCTGGGGCCCGACGACGTGCGTGCGATCGACGTCATCGTCACGCCCTGGTAGGGCCTGCTCGCCGTCAGCCCAGCACGACCACCAGGTCGCCGCCGTCGACCGCGCGCGTGCCGGTGAACGCCAGGCGCTCCACCGTGCCGTCGGCGGGGGCGGTGATCGAGGCCTCCATCTTCATGGCCTCGATCGTGGCCAGCGTGTCGCCGGCCGCCACCTGGTCGCCCTCGCCCACCGTCACCGTGACGACGCCCTGGAACGGCGCGGCCACGTGGCCCGCCGTGCCGGGGTCGGCCTTCTCGGCGCTGACGACCTCGGAGCTCACCGAGGTGTCGCGCACCGAGATGGGGCGCAGCTGGCCGTTGATCAGCGCCATGACCGACCGGAAGCCGCGCTCGTCGGGGTCGCTGATGGCCTGCACCCCCAGGATGATCGTCTTGCCCTCCTCGAGGGTGACCTCGCGCTCCTCGCCCTGGCGCAGCCCGTAGAGGTAGTCCAGCGTGGGCAGCACGGAGAGGTCGCCGTAGCGCTCGCGGCCCTCCAGGTAGGTGGCCGTGGGGCCCGGGAAGAGCAGTCGGTTGAGCGTCGCGCGGCGGGTGGCCGAGCTGCCCTGCAGCGCCTCGGCGTCGTCCGGCTCGAGCGACTCCGCGGGCTTCTTCCAGGTGCGTCCCTCGAGCGCCTTGGTGCGGAAGGGCTCGGGCCAGCCGCCCGGCGGGTCGCCCAGCTCGCCGTTGAGGAAGCCCACGACGGAGTCGGGGAGGTCGAAGCGTGCCGGGTCCTCGGCGAACTCCGCGGGGTCGGCGCCGATGCCGACCAGCGCCAGCGCGAGGTCGCCCACCACCTTCGAGGAGGGGGTCACCTTCACGATGTTGCCGAGGATGTCGTTGGCCGCGGCGTACATGTCCTCGACCTGCTCGAACTTCTCGCCGAGGCCCAGCGCGATCGCCTGCTGGCGCAGGTTGGAGAGCTGGCCGCCGGGGATCTCGTGGCGGTAGACGCGCCCGGTGGGCGCGGGGAGCCCGGACTCGAAGGGTGCGTAGGTGCGGCGGGTCGCCTCCCAGTAGGGCTCCAGGGCGTTGACGGCGGCCAGCGAGAGACCGGTCTGGCGCTCACCGTGGTCGGTGGCCGAGACCAGGCCCGAGAGGGCCGGCTGCGAGGTGGTGCCCGCCATCGAGGCGCAGGCGGCGTCGACGGCGTCGACGCCCGCGTCGATAGCGGCCACCAGCGTGGCCAGCTGGCCGCCGGGGGTGTCGTGGGTGTGCAGGTGCACGGGCAGGTCGAAGTTCTCGCGCAGCGCGGTGACGAGCGTGCGGGCCGCCGGCACGCGCAGCAGACCGGCCATGTCCTTGATCGCGAGCACGTGCGCTCCCGCCTCGACGATGCGCTCGGCCAGCCGCAGGTAGTAGTCGAGCGTGTAGAGCTGCTCGCCGGGGTCGGAGAGGTCACCGGTGTAGCAGAGCGCCACCTCGGCGACGCTGCCGCCGTGGGCGCGCACGGCCTCGATCGCCGGGCGCATCTGCTCCACGTCGTTGAGGGCGTCGAAGATGCGGAAGACGTCGATGCCGGTCTGGGCGGCCTCGGCCACGAAGGCGTCGGTCACCGCAGTCGGGTAGGGCGTGTAACCCACGGTGTTGCGACCGCGCAGCAGCATCTGCAGGCAGATGTTGGGCACCGCCTGGCGCAGCGAGGCCAGGCGCTCCCAGGGGTCCTCGGTGAGGAAGCGCAGGGCGACGTCGTAGGTGGCGCCGCCCCAGCACTCCAGCGACCACAGCTGCGGCGTCGTCCTGGCCACCGCCGGCGCGACGGCGAGCAGGTCGCGGGTGCGCACGCGGGTGGCGAGCAGCGACTGGTGGGCGTCGCGGAAGGTGGTGTCGGTGACCGCGACGGCGGTCTGCGCCCGCAGTCGCCGGGCGAACTCCTCGGGGCCGACCTCCAGCAGCAGCTGGCGCGAGCCGTCGGGTGCCGGCACGGCGACGTCGACCGGCGGCAGCTTGCTGGCAGGGTCGATCGCCACCGGGGCCTCGCCGTGCGGCCGGTTGACGGTGACCTCGGCCAGGTAGCTCAGCAGCTTGGTGCCGCGGTCGCCCTTCCCGCGCGACTGCAGCAGCTGCGGGTGGGTCTCGATGAACGAGGTGGTGATCTGCCCGGCGGCGAAGTCGGGGTCGTCGAGCACCGCCTGCAGGAAGGAGATGTTGGTCGTGACGCCGCGGATGCGGAACTCGGCCACGGCGCGACGCGCCTTCTCCACGGCCTTGTCGAAGGTGCGGCCGCGGCAGGTCAGCTTGGCCAGCATGGAGTCGAAGTGCGCCGAGACCTCGGCGCCGGTGTAGGTGGTGCCGCCGTCGACGCGCACGCCGAGACCGCCGGGGGAGCGGTAGGTGGTGATCTTCCCGGTGTCGGGGCGGAACCCGTTGGCGGGGTCCTCGGTGGTGATGCGGCACTGCAGCGCGGCCCCGCGGATGCTCACCGTCTCCTGCGAGAGCCCGAGGTCGGCGAGCGTCTCGCCCGAGGCGATGCGCAGCTGGCTCTGCACCAGGTCGACGTCGGTGATCTCCTCGGTGACCGTGTGCTCCACCTGGATGCGGGGGTTCATCTCGATGAACACGTAGCTGCCCTGGGGGTCGAGCAGGAACTCGACCGTGCCGGCGTTGCGATAGCCGATCTCGCGGGCGAAGCGCACGGCGTCGGCGCACATCCGCTCGCGCAGCTCCGGGTCGAGGTTGGGGGCCGGCGCGATCTCGACGACCTTCTGGTGGCGTCGCTGGACCGAGCAGTCGCGCTCGAAGAGGTGCATCACCTCGCCGGTGCCGTCGGCCAGGATCTGCACCTCGATGTGGCGCGGGTCCACGACCGCCTGCTCGATGAAGACCGTGGGGTCGCCGAAGGCGCCTTCGGCCTCGCGCATGCAGGTCTCCACGGCCTCCCGCAGCCTGGCGGGGTCGTCGACGCGGCGCATGCCGCGCCCGCCGCCGCCGGCGACCGCCTTGACGAACAGCGGGTAGGGCAGCTCGGAGGCCGCCTCGACGAGCGCGTCGGGGTCGGTGGAGGGCTCCACGGAGGCGAGCACGGGCACGCCCGCGGCCTTGGCGGCAGCGATCGCGCGCGCCTTGTTGCCGGTCAGCGTGAGCACCTCGGCGGTCGGCCCCACGAAGGTGATGCCGGCGTTCGCGCACGCCTCGGCCAGCTCGGGGTTCTCCGAGAGGAACCCGTAGCCCGGGTAGACGGCGTCGGCGCCGCAGCGCACGGCGACGTCGACGATGGCCTGCGGGTCCAGGTAGGCGCGCACCGGGTGACCCCGCTCGCCGATCTCGTAGGCCTCGTCGGCCTTGAGCCGGTGCTCGGACCAGCGGTCCTCGTGCGGGAAGACGGCCACCGTCCGCGCACCGACCTCGTAGGCGGCGCGGAAGGCGCGGATCGCGATCTCGCCACGGTTGGCCACGAGCACCTTGGAGAACATGCGCAGACTCTAGGAGCCGCGCGCGGTTACCGGCGGGTCGTGTCCGCCGTGGGGGTGGATGGGGTGCCCTGGGACGCCCTGGAACCATGGCGGGGTGCCCGCTCCGCGCCTGCTGCTCCCGGCCCTGGTCCTGTGGTCCTCGGCGGCCGTGCTCGTCGTCGAGCTGGTGGCGCTGCGGCTGCTGGCGCCCTACCTCGGGCTGACGCTCGAGACCAACACGCTCGTCATCGGGATCGCGCTGGCCGCGATCGCCTACGGCTCCTGGGCCGGCGGCCGGGCCGCGGACCGCACGCCGCCGCAGCGGCTGCTGATGCCGCTGCTCCTCGTCTCGGGGGCCGTCGTCGCGCTGACGCCGTTCGTGGTCCGCGCCTCCGCCGGGGTGGCGGGTGGCGCCCTGCTGGTGCCGGTGGCCGCGGTCACGATCCTCGTGCCGGGAGCGGCGCTCTCGGCCGTGACGCCGATCGTCACCAAGCTGCGGCTGGAGTCCCTGGAGCGCACCGGTGAGGTGGTCGGCCGGCTCTCGGGCCTCTCCACGCTCGGGGCGATCGCCGGCACCGTGGTGACCGGCTTCGTGCTGATCTCGCGGGTGCCGGTGGGCGTGATCTTGGTGGGCCTGGGCGCCAGCCTGGTGCTGCTCGGCCTGCTGGTGGGTCCGTGGTCGGCGGTCTGGCGCCCCGCGGCGGCCGCCGCGCTGATCGTCGTCGGCGGGGGTGCAGGTGTGGCCAGCGGCGTCGGCGGCTGCGACGCCGAGACCGTCTACCACTGCGCCGAGGTGCTGCCCGATCCCGACCGCGAGGGCGGCCGGCTGCTGGTGCTCGACGGCGTCCGCCACTCCTACGTGGACCTCGAGGACCCCACCACGCTCGACTTCGCCTACGTGCGCGCGCTCGCGGCCGCCGTCGAGACCGGCTACCCCGACCGCGCCGAGGACGCGCCGCTGGCCGCCCACCACGTGGGCGGCGGCGGCCTGACCCTGCCGCGCTGGCTGGCCCAGGTGCGCCCGGGCAGCACCAGCACGGTCTCGGAGATCGACCGCGGCGTGGTGGGCGTGGACCGCGAGCTGCTGGGCCTGGAGACCTCACCGGCGCTGCAGGTGCGCGTGGAGGACGGCCGGACGGCGCTGGCCGACCTGGAGCCCGCCTCGCTGGACCTGGTGGTGGGCGACGCGTTCGGCGGCGTGAGCGTGCCGTGGCACCTCACCACGCGCGAGGCGCTGCGGGAGGTCCGCGCGTCGCTCGCGCCCGGAGGGCGCTACGCCGCCAACCTGATCGACCACGGTCCGCTGGCCTTCGCGCGGGCCGAGGTGGCCACGCTGCGCACGGTCTTCGAGCACGTCGCGGTGGCTGCCGACCCGGCGGTGCTCGACCGCGCCGACGGCGGCAACCTGGTGGTGCTGGCCTCCGACGATGCGCTCGAGGTGGCAGCCTGGGAGGCGGCGCTCGCCGAGCGCGACACCGGGTGGGCGGTGCTCCAGGGCGATGCGCTGGACGCCTGGGTCGGCGACGCGGAGGTGCTCACCGACGACTACGCGCCCGTGGACCAGCTGCTGACGCCCTACGGCTGAGCGGCGACCTCGGCGACCTCGGCGACCTCGGCGAACAGCGTGGGCGTGGCCCGCGCGACCAGCGCCAGCGCCAGCTGCTCGGGCACGTCGAGCACCTCGACCCGCTGGTCGCCGCCGGCGGTGGTGGCCACCAGCGTCACCAGCCCCTGACGCCGCTGGAAGTACGTGGACCGCAGGTTCCAGCCGATCACGTGGCCGGCGGCGAGCGCCTCCCGCTCACGCAGCAGGCTGCCCGAGCGGGCGACCACGTGACCCGCGAGGAAGCCGTGGCCCAGGCCCCGCGCGCGGTCCGCGGCGAGTCCCAGCAGCAGCGCGAGCAGCACCACCGCGAGCGCGACGACCCACCACGGCACCCCGGGCTCCAGCGCGCGGGCCAGCACCGCGGCGGCCACGAGGAGTCCTCCGGGCACCAGGGCGCGCAGGTAGCGACGACGCGTGGCCGCCGCGCCGTGCCGCACCAGCGGGGCGTGCACGGGCTCGGCGGTGCCGAGCACGGTCGCGGCCGCGTGCTCCACCGCGGCCCGCGGGGCCGGCGGCACCAGGGCGGAGTCGCCCTGCGTGGTGCGCAGGCCCGTCACGATCGCCCCCAGCCGGCTGCCGCGCGCCCACCGCAGGCCCAGCGGCTGGTGCAGGGTCACCCCGGCGACGCGCTCGTCGTCGATGCTGGTCTCGCGGGTGGTCAGCAGCCCGCGGCGCACGTGCCAGGAGCCGCCGCCGTGGCTGAGCCGGAACCCCCAGTTGGTGAGCAGGTAGCCGACCACCGAGAGCACGACCGAGGCCAGCGCCACCACCACCAGCCCCACGACGACCGCGACCCACAGCGAGACGGCCACCACCCACTGCTCGGGGTGCAGGTCGTCCCACAGGTCCAGGGAGCCGAGCAGCTGGCTGCCGCCGCCCACCAGGGCCGCGGCGATGACGATGCCGGCCGAGGTGAACGGCGCGAAGCGCAGCCACGCCGGGCTGAACACCAGCGCGACCCGCTCCGGCGCCGGCTCCGGTGGCGGTGCGGGAGCGGGGAGGGCGACGCCGTCGGGGCCGAGGACGGGCTCGGCGAGCGGGCCGGGCGGCGCGGGCGGGGCGGCGACCCGCAGCAGCTGGGCGCGCAGCGCGTGCGCCTGGGCCACGGGCAGGCCGTCGAGGTCCAGCTTCTCGTCGCCGTCGGTGGAGGCCGTGCCGGTGCCGATCTTGACCGTGACCAGACCCAGCACCCGGTGCACCGGGCTCGCCGTCAGGTCGACCGAGCGCACCCGCTCCACCGGGGCCGAGAGCACGTGCCTGCTCACCAGGCCGCGGCGCAGCTCCACGCGCCCGTTCGCCACGCGGTAGCGGGTGGTCAGGTACCGGCCCACGCCCAGGGCCACCGGCACCACGATCGTCAGGTACTGCCACGGGCGGCCGGTGGCGGTGCCCGCCACGAAGAAGGCCAGCAGCGGCACGATGAACCGGCCCACCTCGCGCACCGGGTAGACCAGCATCATCCGGCGGTCGAGCCGTTGCCAGTCGTCCGGAGCAGCCAGCAGGTCCGGCTGGCTCACGTGGCGTCGCCCTCGACGGCGTCGGCGCGCAGCGTCAGCTCGTCGACCAGCCGGCGTGCGCGGTCGCGGCGCAGGCCGGAGATGCTGAGCGCACCCGCGGCCGAGGCCGTCGTCACCGTGACCGACGCCAGGCCGAACAGCCGCTCCACCGGGCCCTCGGCGTAGTCGACGGTCTGGATGCGGGAGATGGGGGCGATCCGGCGCTCGCGCGACCACCAGCCGACCTGGGTGTGCACCGCGGTCTCGGTGACCTCCCACCGGTGCACCAGGTAGCGCCAGTGGGGCACGACGGCCACGTAGAGCAGGTCGAGCGCGACGACGCCGGCGACCATCCACCAGCGCAGCTCCACGACACCCGTGAGCACCACGACCGTGCCGATGATCCCGAGCGTCACCACGGACTCGACCACGCTCGAGACGATCCACATCAGCCGGGCGCGGGGGTCCACCCGCTGCGCGGGCTCGCGCAGGGCCGGCACGGCCGCGGGTGGGGGAGCGGGGGCGGACATGCCGTCGAATCTACGTGCCGCGTCTCACCGGGCCTCGACCTCCCACTCACGGACCGCGACCTCGCGCAGCGCCGCCTGCTGGTCAGGCGAGGGCCCACTGCCGCGGAAGCGGTCCAGCTGCTCCTGCCCGGCCCAGACCTCGAGGACGTTGACCCGGCCCAGGTAGGCATCCCGCTCGGGTGGGTCGACGGCCAGGTGTCCGCTGACGATGATCACGCACGTTCCGACCGGCCTCGGCCCGGCAACTCATCGCCCCACCGGTGCGCGGCGTCCGGTGTGCCGACCGCCCGCGCTGGATACCCTTCACCGCATGACCGCGGAGATGCACCTGCCCACGTTCTTCGTCAAGCAGAAGTTCGCGATGACCACGAACCGCTACGAGCTCTTCGCGCCGGGCGCGGACGGCGGCCTGGGTCAGTCGATGGGGGTGGCCCAGCAGAAGCGGATGGCGTTCAAGGAGCAGGTGACTTTCTTCGCCGACGAGAGCCGCAGCCGCGCGGTGTTCGCGTTCAAGGCGCGCCAGCGCGTGGACCTCAACGCCGGCTACGACGTCACCGACGAGGCCGGGCAGCAGATCGGCTTCTTCCGCAAGGACTTCAAGGCCTCGCTGCTGCGCTCGACCTTCCACGTGGAGGGGCCGGGCTACCAGGGCAGCGGTCAGGAGCGTAGCCAGGCGGTGGCGCTGGTGCGTCGCTTCCTCGACATCCCGTTCCTGCCGATCCACTTCGACTTCGTGACCCCCGAGGGGCAGGCGCTGCTCAGCATCGAGCGGCAGTCCTCGGTGCGTGACCGCTACACCGTGCACGTGCCCGACCAGCGCGTCGACTTCCGCGTCGCCGCGGCGCTCGCCGTCGGCCTCGACGCACTCATGCAGCGCTGAGGCGGGGAGCCGTGGCACTGCACCCCCAGGCGCGCGAGGCGATCGCCCGCGCCGCCGCCGACACCCCCGTGCACAGCCCGGCGTTCGACGTCGAGCAGGCGCGGGCCCAGGCCCGAGCGCTGGCCACGGGCGAGCCGCGCGAGCAGGTCGCGGCCGTCTCCGACCACGACGCCGACGGCGTGCCGGTGCGCCTCTACGAGCCGCAGGGCGCCCGCCCCGGTTTGGTGGTGCACGCGCACGGCGGCGGGTTCGTCATGCACGACGTCGAGGTGCACGACGCGGCCTGCCGCGCGCTGGCCAACCGCACCGGTCGCCGGGTGCTGAGCATCGACTACCGCCGCCCGCCGGAGCACCGCTTCCCGGCGGCACCGGACGACGTCAGCACCGTGGTGGGCTGGCTCGACGGCCCGGACGTACCGGAGGCCCTGCGCGGAGCACCGCTCGCGGCGCACGGCGACAGCGCCGGCGGCAACCTTGCCCTGGTGGCGGCGCTGCGCCACCCGGGACGCTTCGCCGCGCTGGTCCTGGTCTACCCCTTCCTGGACCCGACCGCGGGCTTCGACTCCTACCGCACGGCGGCCGACGGCTTCGACCCGCGTGACGCCGCCTGGTATTGGGAGCAGTACGCCGCGACCCCGGCCGACCTCACCCACCCCGACCTGGCGCCGCTCGTCGTCGACGACGACCGCCTGGCCACGCTGCCGCCCACGATGGTGGCGACCGCCGAGCACGACCCGCTGCGCGACGAGGGCGAGCACCTCGCGACCCGCGTCGTCGAGGCGGGGGTGCCCGTGGTGGCGACCCGGTACCTCGGCCAGATCCACGGCTTCTGGCGCCACCTGGCGGTCTTCCCGGCCGCCGACGCGCTGATGCGGCAGACCGGCGGCTTCCTCGACGCCCACCTCGGGACCTGAGACCGAGGGCGGGCGGGAGGGGCATGGCCAGCGAACCCGGGTCCGAGCGGCCGCACGTCGCGCGCGTCGTCGAGGACGGGTGGAACCTGGGCCTCGCGGTGGTGCTCACCCGCGTGGGGTGGGGGCACCGCGTGGTCGGGCACGTGGGCTACGGCGGTGCCGGCTTCGTCCGGGTGCTCGCCCGGGTGCTGCGGGCCGCCCCCGGCTCCGAGCCGTCCTCGGACGGCGCCCTGCTGCAACGCCGCGGCTGGCGCAACTTCGTCACCGCCGAGGCACTGGCCACCCCCGTGCGCGTCGAGGTGGGGGGCCAGGTGCACGAGGCCCTCACCGACCGCTCCGGCAACCTCGACGTGCGCCTGCCCAACCCCGGGCTCGAGCCGGGCTGGCACCACGCCCGCGTGAGCGTGCCCGGCGGGGGCGTGCAGGCCACCGCCGAGTCGCCGCTGCTCGTGGTGGGGGAGGAGACGCGGCTGGGGATCGTCAGCGACATCGACGACACCGTGCTGACCACGCTGCTGCCCCGGCCCCTGCTCGCGGCCTACCACACGTTCGTGGCGCGCGAGGAGGCTCGTCGTCCGGTGCCGGGGATGGCCGAGCTGTACGCGGGCATCGTGGCGGGCACGGGCGACGGCAGTGCCCAGGTGCCCACGGTCTACGTGAGCACCGGCGCGTGGAACACCGCCGCCACCCTGCGGCGCTTCCTGGCCCGCGAGGGTCTGCCGTCCGGCCCGATGCTGCTCACCGACTGGGGGCCGACCAACACCGGTTGGTTCCGCTCGGGGCGTGACCACAAGGCCGAGTGCCTGCGCACCCTGGCCCGCGACCTGCCGCACGTGGCGTGGGTGCTGGTGGGCGACGACGGCCAGCACGACCCGACGATCTACGCCGACTTCGCCCGGTCCCACCCCGGCAACGTGCGCGCGATCGCGCTGCGCGAGCTCTCGATGAGCCAGCAGGTGCTGGCCTCCGGCTCGCCCCTCCCGCGCGAGGAGGCCGGCGAGGAGGCCGGGGTGCCCGAGATCCCGGAGGTGCGGGGCGCCGACGGGCACGAGCTGGCCGCGCGGCTGCTGCCGCTGCTCGCCGGAGCGTGACCCGGGCCCGACCGGAGCCTGGCCGGGGTGCCCGGCGGGCCTCTGCCAGACTTCGGCCCATGCGCGTGCACCTCGGCTCCGACCACGCCGGCCTCGAGCTCAAGGACCACCTGGCCCGCTGGCTCGCCGAGCACGGGTACGAGCCCGTCGACCACGGCCCGTTCGTCTACGACGCCCTCGACGACTACCCGGTCTTCTGCCTGCGTGCGGCCGAGGGGGTCGCGGCCGAGCGGGCCGAGGGCGCCGACAGCCTCGGCGTGGTGATCGGCGGCTCGGGCAACGGCGAGCAGATGGCGGCCAACAAGGTCCCGGGGGTGCGGTGCGCGCTCGTGTGGTCGCAGCAGACCGCCGAGCTGGCCCGGCAGCACAACGACGCCACCGTCGTCTCGGTCGGCGGCCGGATGCACACGCTCGAGGAGATGACCTCCTTCGTCGAGACCTTCCTGCGCACCCCGTTCTCCGGGGACGAGCGGCACGTGCGCCGCATCGGGCAGCTCAGCGACTACGAGGCCACGCACGAGCTGCCGCCGCTGCCGGACTCTGCCCGGCAGCCCGGTGCCTGAGGGGCACACCCTCCACCGCCTGGCCGGTCACCTGCGGGAGGCCTTCGCCGGTGCGCCGGTGCGGGTCAGCAGCCCGCAGGGGCGCTTCGCCGACTCCGCCGCCCTGCTCGACGGAGCGGTGCTCGAGGGCGCGGAGGCCTGGGGCAAGCAGCTGTTCCTCGAGCTCGCCGACGAGCGGTTCGTGCACGTGCACCTGGGGCTGATCGGCCGCTTCGACGTGCACACGGGTCTGGCGCAGGTGCCCGACCCCGTGGGTCAGGTGCGGCTGCGGCTGGTGCGAGACGAGGCGGGAGGGCGTGCGGACGGCGCCGCGGTCGCCGACCTGCGCGGCGCCATCACCTGCGAGCTGGTCACCCGTGAGCGGCGCGACGCCGTCGTCGCGGCCGCGGGACCCGACCCGCTGCGCGCCGACGCCGACCCCCGCCGCGCCTGGGCGCGCATCTCGCGCAGCAGCGCCCCGATCGGTGCGCTCCTGATGGACCAGGGCGTCGTGGCCGGCATCGGGAACGTGTACCGCGCCGAGCTGCTCTTCCGCCACCGGGTGCACCCGCTGCGCCCCGGCCGCACCCTGCGGTCGGGTCGGTGGCAGGAGATGTGGGAGGACCTGGCGGTGCTCATGGCCGAGGGCGTGCGCACCGGCCGGATCGACACCGTGCGCCCCGAGCACACCCCCGAGGCGATGGGCCGCGAGCCGCGGCGCGACGACCACGGGGGAGAGGTGTACGTCTACCGCCGCACCGGGCAGCCGTGCCTGGTCTGCGGGCGCGCGATCCGGACCGAAGGGCTGGTGGGCCGCAACCTGTTCTGGTGTCCGCGTTGCCAGCCCACCTTCCGCTCGCGCGCCGTAGGGTGAGCCCGATCCCACCGGATCTCCGCGCCGGGTCCCCGCCACACCCGGCCACCCCCGCCGCAACCCGCCGCACACCTGGCGCCCGACCGGCGCCGTCGAGGACCCGAGACATGACCACCGACCACACCACCCGCCCCCTGGACGCCCGTGAGGAGCCCGGCCACCGGCCGGCGCGTCCGGCCGGGCGCGCGCCGCTGGCGCAGCGGGTGCGCGGTGGCGGAGCGCGGCCCCCGGTGCGTCGGCCCACCCTGGGCCACCGGCGGCGGGCCCTGCTGCGCGAGCACCGCGCCGGGCTGCTGCTCGCGCTGGCCACGGTGGGCCTGACGCTGCTGGTGGTGGTCTACACCGAGCGGATGCCGACCACGGCCCTGATGGTGCCCCTGCTCGTCGGGAGCCTGCTGCTCGGCCCACGCACGCTGCCCTGGTTCGTCGTCGTCGTGATGGCGTGCGTGACCGTGCAGATCGCCGTGCAACCCGAGGTCACCTACCGGATCGCCGCCGCGACCGTGGTGCAGTTCCTGATGGGCCTGATCGTGCTGGTGTCGGCGCTGCGCCGTGCCAGGCTCGGCGTCGCGGGGGTGCGCGGTGAGTCGATGTTCGTCGACCTGCGCGACCGCATCCTGACCCAGGGGCGGGTGCCTGCCCTGCCCGAGCCGTGGGACGTGCAGACGGCGCTCCGCTCGGCCGGCGGCACGCCGTTCGCCGGCGACTTCGTGGTGGCCACCACCCTCGAGGCCGGGCTTCGGCTCGAGCTGGTCGTGGTCGACGTGTCCGGCAAGGGGGAGCAGGCAGGCACCCGTGCGCTGCTGCTCTCCGGCGCGTTCGGCGGCCTGCTCGGTGCGCTGCCGAGCGACCGCTTCCTCCCGGCGGCCAACGACTACCTGCTGCGCCAGGGCTGGGACGAGGGCTTCGCGACCGCCGTCCACCTCTCGCTCGACCTGGCGACCGGCGACTACGAGGTGCGCACCGCCGGTCACCCGCCTGCCCTGCACCGCCTCAGCGGCTCGGGTCGCTGGCAGGTGCTGCGGTGCGAGGGCCCGGTGCTGGGGGTGCTCGAGGCGGCCGAGTACCCGCCGGTCCGGGGGAGGCTGGGTTCCGGCGACGCCGTGCTCCTCTACACCGACGGCATGGTCGAGGAGCCGCGTCGTGACATCGACCTGGGCATCGACGCGCTGCAGGGTGCTGCCGAGGCGATGCTGCGCGGCGGCACGACCGGTGCCGCGGGTCGGCTGGCCGACGCCCTCGGCTCCCCGGAGGACGACCGCGCGGTCGTCCTCGTGCACCGGCGCTGACCGGGTGGTCGCACCGCTGGCCCGTTTGGGTCCGCCGCGCCGCCGTGTGGCACGATGGCAGGCGCTGCGAGGCCGCCGGCAGGTGGCTCGCGCAGTGCGGATGTAGCTCAATGGTAGAGCCCCAGTCTTCCAAACTGGCTACGCGGGTTCGATTCCCGTCATCCGCTCCAAGTGAGCTCCACCAGCCGGTGGAGCGCCGCTTGGCGGGGCGTAGCGTAGTGGCTAGCGCGCCTGCTTTGGGAGCAGGAGACCGCAGGTTCGAGTCCTGTCGCCCCGACGGCCAGCCCGGCCAGCAGCACCCGCCCGGACAGACCCCGACAGTAGGAGACAGACCTGTGAAGAGCGCCGTCGAGACCTTGAGCCCGACCCGGGCCAAGCTCACCGTCGAGGTGCCCTTCGAGGAGCTCAAGCCGAGCCTCGACAAGGCGTACAAGCAGATCGCCCAGCAGATCAACGTCCCCGGCTTCCGCCGCGGCAAAGTGCCTCCGATGGTGATCGACCGCCAGGTCGGCCGCGGTGCGGTGCTGGACCAGGCGATCAACGAGACCCTGCCGGCCAAGTACGCCGAGGCGCTGCAGGCCAACGACCTCACCCCGGTCGCGCAGCCCGAGATCGAGGTGACCAAGCTCGAGGACAACGAGGTGCTGGAGTTCACCGCCGAGGTGGACGTGCGCCCCGAGATCGAGCTCCCCTCCTACGAGGGCCTCACCGCCCAGGTCGACGACATCGAGGTCACCGACGAGGACGTCGACGAGCAGCTGCAGGCCCTGCGCGAGCGCTTCGGCACCCTCCAGGACGTCGAGCGCGCTGCCCAGGACGACGACTTCGTGGTCATCGACCTCAAGGCCACCCAGGACGGCGAGGTCGTCGACGGCGCCGAGGTCACCGGCATGTCCTACCGCGTGGGTCGCGGCGGCATGATCGAGGGTCTCGACGAGGCCCTCACCGGCCTGTCGGCCGGCGAGACCGCCACCTTCACCACCAGCCTCGTCGGTGGCGACCTGGTGGGCACCGAGGTCGAGGTCGCGGTCGTCGTCAACCAGGTGCAGGAGCAGGAGCTGCCCGAGCTCGACGACGACTTCGCCCAGGAGGCCTCGGAGTTCGACACCGTCGAGGAGCTCAAGGCCGACCTGCGCGAGCGACTGGGCAACGGCAAGCGCCTCGAGCAGGCCGCCGCCGCCCGTGACGCGGTGCTGGAGGCCCTGCTGGAGCAGGTCGAGGTGCCGCTGCCCGAGAGCATGCTCACCGAGGAGCTCAACGCGCGTCGTCAGGGCATGGAGCAGCAGCTGGCCTACGCCGGCACCACGCTGGACGCCTACCTCGAGGAGGAGGGCCAGACGATCGACGAGTTCGAGGCCGAGCTCGAGAAGCGGGTCCGCGACGCCGTCGCCGCGCAGTTCCTGCTCGACGAGATCGCCCAGGCCGAGGAGCTCGGCATCGACCAGTCCGAGCTCCAGCAGCACATCGTGCGGCGCGCCCAGCAGTCCGGCCAGGACCCGCAGGAGTTCGCCAACCACATGTTCGAGCACAACCACATCCCCGAGCTGGTCCAGGAGATCCGCCGGGGCAAGGCGCTCGCGCTGATCGTGGAGTCCGCCACCGTCACCGACGCCAGCGGCAACCACGTCGAGCTGAAGAACCTCAAGCCCGACGGCACCATCGGCGAGCCCGAGGCAGAGGTCGAGGAGTCCGCTGAGGCGGGCGACGAGGCCGCCGACCAGGCTGGCGACGAGGCCGAGGTCGAGACCACCGAGGACGGCGCCGAGGACAGCAAGGCCTGATCCCCCTCGGGTCGAGCTCCAGCCACCGCACCCCGGGCGGCGCCGCACGGCGCCCCCGGGGTGCGGTGCGTCCGGGGGATCCGCCCTGGGGCGTGGTGGGGGCCGATTAGGCTGCGGGCATGGTCTCGGCAGGCACGGGGGAGGGCTCCGACGCGGCGTGGCGACCCCCGCCCCCGGCACCCCCGGCCGAGCAGCTCGCGGGCTACGAGAACCTGGTCGAGGTGGGCCGTGGCGGGGACTCGGTGGTCTACCGGGCCCGGCAGGTGGGCCTGGGCCGCGAGGTCGCCGTCAAGGTGCTGCTGGTCGACGACGAGGCGCGCCGCGCGCGGTTCGCCCGCGAGGTCGAGATCACCGTCGACCTGGGGCGCCAGCACCCGCACATCGTCAGCGTGCTGGCCACCGGCACCACCGCGAGCGGGCGGCCGGCCATCGTCATGGACTTCGCCGAGGCCGGGTCGCTGCACGACCGGCTCAAGGCGCACGGGCCGCTGCCGGTCGAGGAGGTCGCTCGGATCGGCGAGGTGCTGGCCGACGCGCTGGCCTTCGCGCACGAGCGCGGCGTGCTGCACCGCGACGTGAAGCCGCAGAACGTGCTGGTGCTGCCGACCTCGTGGGTGCTCGCCGACTTCGGCATCGCGCGACTGGTGGACTCCGAGCACACCAGCTCGGCAGAGACCTTCACCTACCGTCACGCCGCGCCGCAGCTGCTCGACGGCCACCCGCCCACGGCCGCCGACGACGTGTGGTCGCTGGGCTCGACGCTGTACACACTGCTCGACGGACGCCCGCCCTTCGCCAGCGCCGACCCGGACGACGACTCGGCGCTGGCCTACCTGCGCCGCACCCGCACCGAGCCCTACCGGCCGCTCACCGTCCCCGGCACCGAGCGCATCGCCGCCGTCATCGACCGCTGCCTGGCCAAGGACCCTGCCGAGCGGTGGCCCTCGGCGTCGGCCGTGCGCGAGGCCCTGGCCGACCTGCGCTCCTCGGCGTGGGAGCCGGGTGCGCAGGACACCTCCGCGCCGTCGCCGCCACCGGCAGCCCCCACGCCGAGCGGTGGCCCGGAGGTCACCGGACCCACCGGAGCGCCGAGCGCCGTCGAGGCGGCGCCGCCGATCAGCGCTGTCCCGGTGCCACCGGCTCCGGCGGCGCGGCCGACGCCGGCAGGGTCCGTGCACCAGGAGCCTGCCCCGGTGGCGCTCTCGGCTGCGGGGCACGTGGTCGTGGAGCCGCTGCGCGACGCCGAGCCCACGGGCACGGGTCTGCCTGACTCCACCGGACACCCGATCGTGACGACGGCCGGGGGTTTTCCCGGAGGTGGCCCGCGGGTGCCGGAGCAGGAGGAACCACGACGCAGCAGGCTGCCGCTGCTGCTGGGCGCGGCCGCGCTGGCGGTGGGTCTGGTGCTGGGTCTGACGGCGACGCTGCTGCGCGGCGGGGACGACGACGGGGCCGCCGCGCCCGACATCCCCACGCAGGACGCGACGGTGGGTCAGCCGCTGCCCTCGCTGACCGAAGAGCCCACCGACGTGCAGACCGACGTCGGTCAGCCCAACCCCGAGCTCTCGTTCGTGCTACGTCGCGTGGAGGCCGACGGTGGCACCGCGGTCCGCGCCGCGTGGACCGACCCGACCGGCGGCGAGGGCCTGTTCGTGCTGCACCAGGTCAGGCCGGAGGAGGACCTGCTGGGCGAGTTCCCGACCGGCACGGTCGAGGGCGAGATGGTGCACCCGGTGCCGCTGGGCCGCAGCTGCTACTACATGACGGTCGTGACGGTCACCGACGGCTTCGGCATCTCCGACGAGAAGTGCCTGACCCGGGAGCTGCCGGGCGGCTGAGTCAGCTCGCGGCGGGCAGCCGGACGAGGATGTCGTCGAGGGCGGCCTGCAGCGCGGCGTCGACCTCGGGTGCCAGGTAGTGGGTGGCCTCGGTCCAGGGTGACTCCGACAGGGGTGGTTCGGCGACGCCGGGTGGGGCGGGCGCGCGGCTGCTGTAGGTGTGCCCGGTGGGCGTCGTGCTGTGCACGGTGTGGCGCTGCCCGTAGAGCTGGGTCTCGCCGTGGATGGTGCGTTGTCGCCAGCCTGGTGCTTGTTTGGCGTGGTTGCAGGCTTCGCAGAGGCCTTGGAGGTTCTCGACGTCGGTGGTGCCGTTGTGCTCGTGGGGCAGGACGTGGTCGAGGTGGCGGGTGGGGGCGTCGCACCAGGGGGTGCGGCAGATGCCTTGGTCGCGGGCGGCGAGGTAGGCGGCGAGTCCGTCGGTGGCGAGGCGTTGCTGGGTGGTGAGGGCGACGAGGTCGCCGCTGGCGTTGGTGTAGAGCTTGCGGATCCAGGCTTGGGTGGTCTCGGTGGCGCGGGCGACGGCTTCCCGGGCGACTTGGGCGGGGACGGGGCCGTGGCCCGGGATGGTGGCGGGTTCGTGGCCGGCGCCGAGGAGAGTGGCGTCCGACATCACGAGGGTGAGGGTGATCGGGATGCTGTCGGCGTGCTTCTGGCCGGTGAGCCACTCGACCATGAGGTCGGCCATCAGCTGCCCTCGGGAGCGGGGTTTGCCGGCGGGGTCGGCGGGGTCGGTGTTGTCGCCGGTGCCGATCATCGTGTCGGCGGTCTTCTTGAGTGCGGCGTAGGCGGCGACGGCTTGGGTGAGGGGCAGGAATCCGGTGAGGTAGGCCATCCCGTCGGGTGCGGGTCGCACGGTGACGGTGCGGTCGCCGACCGCGCGTTGGTGGCGTCGCAGGACGGCGGCGGGGTCGAGCTGAGCGACGCGGCGGCGGACCTGGGCGGTGAGCTGTTGGTTGCCGAGTCCGTCGAGGACGGCCGGGTCGCAGATCTCGGTGTCGACCCGGCGGCGGTCGTCGGTGTCGAGGCACCCGGTCTCGCGGGCGATGAGGGTGGCGCGGTACTCGTTGATCCGGCCTTCGCGCAGCGCCTGCCGGGTGGCGGGCAGGTCACGGGCCAGGTCCTTCGCGAACCCGAGGAGCTGCTGACCCCGGTGGGGTGACTCCTGGCGGGCGAGTCCGATCTGGGAGGCCACGCCACGACCTGCGCGCTCGCGCGGCACACCGGCGGTCTCGCGTTGGGTGCGGACGGAGGTGTCGAGTCCGACGGCGAGGTCGGCCTGGGTGGCGCAGAGCGCGGACTTGAGGAGCTCGATCTGGGTGATCAGCTCGACGCGCTCGCGGTCGGTGCTGGGGTCGTCGCCTGCGGGCGCAGGGCTCTCGAGCACGGCGGCGCGGAGGCCGCTGATGCGCTCGAGGAGTTCTGACATGGATGCATCTTACCGAGCATGCATACGGATGTCGAGCAATTGTTCGAAGGTGGGAGTGCACCAGTAGATGACGACGCTGCCCCCCGGTCAGCGCACGAAGAGCCGACCCGTCGCGAGGGATCGCACCCGGGAGAGCGCGTTCGAGCGTGCGGCCATGCAGGGATCCGGTTTCGGGATCGCGCATGCCAAACGCGTGGTGGAGGCCTTGGCATTGCGGGTGTGGATCCGCCCGGTCATGCCGAGAGTCGGGCGGGGTCAGAAAGGGTTCGAGGACTTCCAGGTTGCGTCGAAGTCCATTGTGTCGACGCCCATCCCTGCGAGTTCATTGAGCGCCGCGTCGAGGTCGTCGAACCGCCGCCGCTCCACCACTTGGGCGTCGTCGTCGATCTGCGACCAGTCTTCGGGGTCTACGTCCCTGCTCTGCCGCACGCGCCGGAGTTCTACCACGCCGTCTATGGGACCAAGCCAAAGCCAAGTGCGGTGTGGGTCGTGTTCGTGCGATATCTCAGCGACCACGGCTTCTCCAGCCATCGTGACTCGATTCTTCACCTCGGGCCGCATGTACCAATACTGACAGCCGGACCGCTCGACCACGCCGCACAGCGGGCATCCGCCCGACCATGCCGCGAACCGTGCGCTCGTGCCGATGTGCGTGCACTTACTGAGCGTCGAAGCGCCTTGCCCCGTCGGCCTGCCACTCGGCGCGGTACTGCTCGAACGAAGAGGGCGGCGCGGTGCCCGGGTTGTCGTCGTTCCCGCACTCGAACCCGCAGTTCGGGCAGACCTCGTAGGACGGCGCACCGAGCGAGTCCTCATAGGGCGGAGCCAGAGTCGCAATGTCGGGCGGTGGCCACGTCGCATACGGCTTCCTCGCCAACTCGGCGGAGCCGCACACCGGACACTCGTACATGGCGGCAGTGTGCACTGTGAACCGCACGCTCATGCCGCACAGCGGGCATCCGCCCGACCATGGCCGCACAGCGGGGACCCGCCCGACCGCGCCCGCACAGCGGGCATCCGCCCGATCATCATCACGGCGCGGGCTTGGGTACGCAGGGTCAGAGGTCGTCAGGACGGCGCTGGCGCTCACGGCGGCGCACAGCAAGGAGGATCGCGACGGAACCCACAAGGGATGCCGTGCCGACGAGACCCATGACCATCGCTGGGCCGTAGCCGTCGAGGAGGAGCGGATCGTCAACGATGTACCCACGTGAAAGTCGGTTGTAGTCGAACGCAACGACCGCGATGAGAGTAACCGCCAAGCCGACAAGCCCTAGGACAAGGGCAAGACCTCGGTTGATCACCTCGACAACCTACGTCGCTCGAGAGGCCCATCCGCCCGAGATTGCCGCACCGAGCTGGCCACCCGACAGATATCCAGCACATCCGCCCCGCACACCGGGCTCCGCCCGACCATCAGCTCGCCCACCGCAGGGCATAGGTGCGTCAGGTGCGCAACGTCCGGATGCCCAGCGCGACGGCCAGGAGCAGCGCCCCCACCGCCAGGCAGGTCAGCCAGATCCACTCCGCCACGTCGTCCACCGGACCCCAGGCCAGGAAAGCGCCGACGATGATCAGGGCCAGGCCGCCTCGCAGGGCGCCGACGGGTGCGAACTTCGCCTCGGGGGATGCCATGGCGCAGACCGTAGTCGACGGGGTCGGCTCGATGGTCCGGGGTGAGGTCGAGCTAGGGCGGGTCGTGGGACCACCGGTGTGTCACCGGGCGTCGGTCAGCCTCGAGCGCAGGTGGTCGCAACCGCTGCCGTGCAGGTCATCGAGCGCCGCGGGACGCCCGGCGACGGCCATCGCCAGGGCATCGCCCGGGCCTCCAGGCGTGGTGCCGGCACCAGCCCGCGCACGCCCCCCGAGAACCAGTCCAGCAGAGCCCGCCACTGCTCGAGGCCGACGTCGTCGGGGAGTCCGAGGGGTCTGGCGCAGTCGCGCAGATGGACACAGCCGTCAGCCAGCTGGCCCCTGGGGCCGACTCCCGGTGCCCGGACGACCTCGTCGGCCCGCTCGCGGAGCAGTGCCGTCAGCTCGGGCACGGGTCGCTGAGCGAGGTCGCGGGCGAACCCCGCGCTGGCGGCGTCGATCGATCCGCGCGCACGCACCACCCGCACGAGCAGGCTGGGGAGGCTGCCGGCGAAGGGCATCACCAGGTGACCCAGCACCTCGCGCACCGTCCGGGCGTCGCACAGGCTCCGCGTGGCCGGCTGGTCCTTGGCGAGACGCTCGAGGAAGTCGGCCAGTCGCCGTGGGGTCACGGATTCGCTGGCGACCCTCTCACCGCCGCCTCCGGTACCGGGTGAGCAGCACCCCGCGGGGGAACGGCCGTGTCTCGACCAGCTCCAGGCTCACCCGGTTGTCGAGCCCGGTGAAGAACGGGAGGCCCGCACCGATCAGCACCGGGTGCGTCACGAGGACGTACTCGTCGACCAGCCCCGCACGCATCGCGGTCGCGGCCAGCGTGGCGCCGACGACGTCGACGGGGCCGTCGTCGAGCGAGGTCAGCCGCTCGATCTCGGGCACGGGGTCGCCGACCACGCACCGGGCGTTCCACCCGACCTCCTGCGGGGTCGAGGAGACGACCACCTTCGGCATCTCGCGCCAGCGCCGGGCGTACTCGGCGTGGGCGGGGGTGACGCCGGGCTGCTGGTCGGCGGTGGGCCAGTGGGAGCTCATCGCCCCCCACACCCTGCGCCCGTAGAGCGCGCACCCCGTTGCGCCGACCCGGTCCGACCACCACTGGAACAGCTCGTCGCTCGGCTCGCTCCAGGCCAGGTCGCCCTCGGGGCCGGCGACGTAGCCGTCCAGGCTCACGTTCATGGCGTACGTCAGGGTGCCCACGTCTCGACTCCTCCTGCGGATGGTCCGGATGTCCGGGTGCCCATGATGACCGGCGCCGGGACTGGGACTCATCGCCGATCGCCGTCGCCCATGGGCCGAAAGAGTCAGCGTCGCACCAGCACCCGCGGGTCCAGGTGCCACCACCACCGGCGCCAGGGCGGCACGAGGCCGCGCAGACCGCGCAGCACGCCGCTGGTCTCGGCCCGCAGCTCGGAGTCGGCACCCGCATCCCCAGCACCGTCCCCAGCACCGCCACCCGGCGCGAAGGCCTGCCGCTCGGCCCGGCTCGCGAGCCGGACGGCGCCCACGCCGCCCAACCGCGTGTCGAGCAGGTGACCCACGGCCGTGGCGGTCTCGTGCGGGGCCACGCGCACCCCGGCGAGCACCAGCCCGTCGCGCACCTGCGCCCAGGCGCCGACGGCGCCGCGGCGGCGCTGGCGAGCCCGACGGAGGGCGCGCAGCGCGAGCAGCAGCAGCGCGACGACGGCCAGGGCGAGTGCCGGGCCGGCGGTGGCCAGCACCCAGGTGGGGGGCAGGTCGACGCCGCCGCCGGAGCCGGCGGCGCTCGCACCACCCGCGGCGCCCGGGTCGCCGTCGCCGTCGTCACCCGCGCCGTCCGCAGGCGTGGGTGTGGGGGCGTCGGTGGGCTGGTCGGGCGGCTGGGTGTCGGGCTGCTGCTCGGCGCCCTGCGGAGGGTCGCGGCGGAAGGTGTCGTCGTCGGGGGTGGGCGAGAACGGCACCCAGCCGAGCTGGTCGAAGTACACCTCGGGCCAGGCGAACGCGTCGCGGCCGGTGACCATCCGGCTGCCGTCCTCCTGCGGCTCTCCGGGGCGGAAGCCGACGACCACGCGGGTGGGCAGGCCCTGGTAGCGGGCCACCACCGCGAAGGCGCTGGCGAACTGCTCGGAGGTGCCGATGCGAGCACCGCTCTCGCCCGGCTGGCCGACCAGGAAGGTCTCCAGCCGCCACAGCGCGGACCCCGAGATGGCGCGGGCCGAGAGGGCGTAGTCGCTGCGGATCTGCTGCTCGATCTCGACCGCCTGCTCGTACGGCGTCGTGGCGCCCGAGGCCACTTGGCGGGCGTAGGCCACCAGCCCCTCGGGCAGCCGCTCGGGCAGCCGCGTCCAGCGCGCGACCTCCTCCAGGGGCGGGACGGCGGCGCTGGCGAGGCGGTCCTCGTCGGGTGCGTCGAAGGACCCCTCCACCTCGTAGACGAGGCCGTCGTCGGCGTCGGGGCGGTACATGCTGCCGGTGCCGGGGTCGACCAGCGCCTCGCGGTCGCTGACGGAGCTGGGCGACCCGGGGGTGGGCAGCCAGTTGCCGCCCAGTCCGTCGAGCTCCACCTCGACGGCGGCCTGCCGGCGCTGGGTGCCCTCGGGCAGCACCGCGCCGGGCGGGGCGCCGGTGCCGAGCGGCGCGACGCGGGTGGCGGCGGTCCACTGGCGCCCGTCGTAGGTGTCGAGGGTGACCAGGCGCAGCGGCACCTCCGGCCCGCGCACCCGCAGCAGGGGAGCGTCGGGGTTCTCGGCCCAGGCACCCAGCCCGGTGAGCGGGTTGCTGGCCGCCACCTCGAGCACCGGCGGGTCCACCAGGTCGCGCGGCTCGAAGGGGCGCTGGACCGCGAGCGTCGCGCTCGCTGCGAGCAGACCGACGCCGGCGACCGCGAGCGGTGCGGCAACCACGAGGCGCGGGCGTACCGGCTCGCTGTGCTCGTCGAGCAGCACCCAGCCCAGCAGCGCCACCACGAGCAGCAGCACCGCCACCAGGCCCAGGCCGTCGGCCCGACCACCGGCCAGCAGCAGGCCGGCGGTGTAGAGCAGGGCCGCGCCGGCCAGCGGCTCGACCCGGTGCCGGCTCTCGACACGCAGACCGACCAGCAGCGAGACCAGGGCGGTGAGCAGCAGTGGCCCGGCCAGCAGGTCGGGCGCGAGCGCGTAGGGCCGCGGCGAGGTGAGCAGCCGGGGGACGACGTCGCGCACGGTCTGGCTCAGCCCGAGGTCGGCCGCGGAGGTCATCAGGTAGGCGGCCAGCACCAGCAGCAGCGCCAGCACCGACGCCGCGGCCCACCGCGAGACGCCCAGGCTCAGCACGCCGCGCAGCACCAGCAGGGGCAGGACCGCCGCCAGCGCCGTCAGCAGCACGACCGTCCAGCTGCTCCAGGCCGCCGCCAGCGGCACGCTGCCGAGCAGCAGCAGCGCGGTGGGCCAGGTGAGCAGCAGCGCGCGCCGGGCGCGCGAGGGGGTGGCGGGCTCCGGGGAGTCCTGGCGGGTGAGCGGCGCGGGTGGCGGGGGAGCGGTGGTGGTCATCGGCCGGTCGCCCGCTCCCACAGCTGTGCCAGGGAGACCGCGGTGCCGCCCCGCAGCACCAGCAGCCCCTGCTGCTGCTGGACCGCCACGAGCGGCGCTGTCTCGACGGCGGCCACGATGCGGCTGTCGGCGGCGTCGAGGGCCAGCGACCACGCCCGCACGTCGCTGGCCGCGCCGGTGACCACCACGACGACGTCGAGGTCGCGGGTGCCCAGCTCGGCCGCCCGGTCGTGGGGCACGGTGTCGATCTCGGCGAAGAGCAGGTCCAGCTCCTGCGACTCCGCGCGGGGCTGCCGGGTGGCCGAGCCGGGCACCACCACCTCGGTGCGGCCGCTCGCGGTGCGGAAGCGCAGCGGGTGGCCGGCGTCGACCGTGGCCCGGCACAGGCCCGCCGCCAGCTCGACGGCCTCCTCGAACTGCTCGGCGGCGCCGGCGCTGTCGGGGTAGCTGGGGGCGCGGTCGTCGAGCACCACGCACACGTGCGGCTCGGAGGGCTCGGCGTCCTCGCGCACCATCAGCAGCCCGGTGCGCGCGCTGGTGGCCCAGTGCAGCCGGCGCAGGTCGTCGCCCATCGCGTACTCGTGCAGGCCCACCAGGTCGGTGCCCCCGTGCTCGAGGCTGTCGTCGCCGCCGGCCGCGGCACGGCGGTGGCCGGGCACCAGTCCCGCGATCGGCACGGTGCGCGGCAGCACCCGCACGAGGTCGGTGCCGCCCGCGGTCGTCGAGCGCGCGGCCATGCCGGTGAGCCCGTAGCTGCGCAGCTGCAGGGGACCAACCACGAGCACGCCGCGGCGGGGCGTCGGGATGGCGTAGGTCTCCGAGACGCGCTCGGCGCCCGCGGGTGCCGCGTCGGCTCCGGGGCCGGGCAGCGGCACCCGCACCAGGCGTCCGGCCACCAGGTCGGCGGCGTCCAGGCGCACCAGCCCGCGCCGGCGTCGGCCGTGCACGCGCACCCGGCCGTGGCACGCGCCGTGGCGCTCGACCACGCGCGGTGCCACCTCACGCTGCACGCGCAGGCCCGTGCCGCCCAGCACCGAGACCAGCTCGGCCACCACCAGCAGCACCAGGCAGGCGCCCAGCGCGGCGAGCACCGGGTAGCGCCACACCACCCCGCCCACCAGCAGGGCCAGGCCGAGCACGAGGGTGGCCCGACCGCGCCCGGTGACGGCTCCCACGAGCATGCCGACGCCGCCCATCGGACGCGACACCGGGCTCAGGCGCCGTCGGGCTGGGGCGGCTGCACCGACTCCAGCGCCTCGTGCACCACGGTGGCCGAGGTGTGCCCGGCCAGCAGGGCGTCGCGCGCGAGCACCGTGCGGTGTGCCAGCACCGGCTCGGCCAGCCGCTGCACGTCGCTGGGCACCACGTAGTGGCGGCCGCGGGCCGCGGCGTAGACCTGCAGGCAGCGCACCAGGGCGCGCAGGCCGCGGGTGCTGACGCCGAGCCGCACGCGCGGGTCGGTGCGCACGGCCACGCCGATCTCGCGCACGTAGCGCAGGATCGGCTCGGCCACGTGCAGGTGCGCCAGCCGGGCGCTGGCCGCGGCCACCTCCTCGGGCGTGGCCACCTGCTTGACGTCCTCGACCAGGCCGGCGGTGCTGCCGGGGCGCAGCACCTCGATCTCGTGCTCGGCGTCGGGGTAGCCCAGCGAGGTGCGCAGCAGGAAGCGGTCCAGCTGCGCCTCGGGCAGCCGGTAGGTGCCGTCGAGGTCGACGGGGTTCTGGGTGGCGATCACGACGAACGGCTCGGGCACGCGGTGGCCCTCGCCGTCGACGGTCACCGTGCGCTCGGCCATCACCTCGAGCAGCGCCGACTGGGTCTTGGCGGCCGCGCGGTTGATCTCGTCGGCCAGCACCACGTGGGCGAAGACCGGGCCCGGGCGGAAGCGGATCTCGCCGTCGCGCGGGTCGAAGACCGTGGTGCCGGTGACGTCGCTGGGCAGCAGGTCGGGCGTGAACTGGATCCGCCCGATGCCGCCGCCGAGCGCCTGCGCCACCGCGCGCGCGAGCGTGGTCTTGCCGGTGCCGGGCACGTCCTCGAGGAGCACGTGGCCCTGCGCCACGGTGGCCACCAGCACCAGGTCGACGACGGCGCGCTTGCCGTGCACGGCCTGCTCGACGGCGTCGCCGAGGCGCTCGTGCAGGGACCGGAAGTCCGCGATGTCCTGCTCGGTGGGTGGCGTGGGGCTCACGTCGGGCACGTCGGGGTTCCTCGCGTCGGTCAGGGCTTCTCGCAGGTGCGGCACAGCACCTGCTGGCGGGTGGTCCAGGTGAAGGTGCGGCTCTGCACCGAGCCCCCGGAGTTGGAGGCGGTGAAGACGATCGAGTGCTCGACCACGCCGTCGTTCGGCTCGCGGAGGTAGCCGTTCTGGATCTGCACGGTGAGCGAGGTGGCGTCGCAGTCGACCGGGCCCGACGCGACGCCGGTGGTGTTCCCGGTGTGGCGCCACTCGCAGGTGCCGCTGAAGCCCGCCCAGTCGGCCGGCGGCTGCAGGGCGAGGGTCGTCTGGCCGAAGCCCTCGACGCTGATCCCGCTCCAGCTGTGCGAGGCGCGGGTGGCGATGGCGGAGCCGGCCCTGGGCAGCGGCGGTGCCGGCTGCTGGGGGCCGGTGATCTGGGTGCTCACGGTGCGGCCCGCACCGACGGCGTTGACCGCGGTGACCGACGCGGTGGCGTCGCCGCCCACCTGGCAGGCGGCGTCGGCGGTGAGGTCGCACGACCACTCGACCGTGGCGGACCGCTCGCCGCCGCCGACCGAGACGTTCTGGGTGCCGTCGGGCGTGGTGACCGAGACGTCGTAGCGGGTGACCTCGGAGCCGTTGGCGGCGGCCGCGCCCCAGCGCACCGTGACGACGTAGCGCTGCAGCGTCTCGGTGGGCTGGTACTCCGCGCCGCCGGTGACCTGCGTCGGCTCGCCGGGCACCCCGTTGGTGGTGACGATGTTGGAGGGCGCCGAGGCCGCCTTGCGCCCGTCGGCCACGGCCGTGACGACGAAGGCCACCGACTGGCCCGGCGGCACGGTCAGCTGCACCTGCCGGACGTCGCCGGCCTGGCGGGTGATCTCCTGCCCGCCGTCGA
Source organism: Nocardioides nanhaiensis (assembly GCF_039542785.1). Lineage (NCBI taxonomy): Bacteria > Bacillati > Actinomycetota > Actinomycetes > Propionibacteriales > Nocardioidaceae > Nocardioides > Nocardioides nanhaiensis. Next base: position 443,065 of record NZ_BAABIM010000004.1, on the reverse strand, counting down.
ACGCCACGACGAAGGACTCCGCCGGCTTGCCGGCGTGGCTCCACGAGACCGTCACCCGGCCCTCGGCGCTGGCCTGCGCGGTGACGCCGGTGGGGGCGGCGAGCACCATCCCGCCGGGCTCGCCCGGTTCGCTGGGCGAGGGGGTCCCGGTGCCGGGCCCACCGGAGGGCCCGCCGGTCGGGGAGCCGGAGGGACCGCCCGAGGGCGAGCCGCTCGGTGTGCCCGACGGCGTGGACCCGGGGCCCTGGCCGCAGCGCTCCCGACCCCGGCAGGGGTTGCCCCCCGGGTTTCCGGTGGGGCCGCCCGAGGGGTCGGTGCCCGGCGAGCCGGTCGGGTTGCCGGTCGGGTTGCCGGAGGGCTCGCCCGACGGCCTGCCGGTGGGGGCCCCGGGACGGATCTCGGGAAGGTCCCCGCCGTCGTCGCCCTCGGGGCGCTGGTCGGGTCGGTCCCCGCCGCCCAGGATGGGCTGGAGCAGCTGGTCGAGGGTGTCCTGCAGGTCGGGCGGGCCGGACTGCGGCAGGCCGGGGGTCGTCACCAGGGCGGGGTCGTCGCGCACGATGGTGTCGGTGGTGCCGTCGCCGTTGACCACGACGGCCTCGGGGGTGCCGGGGGTGTTGATGATCAGCATGTCGTCGTCGAGCACGAGCTCGGGGGAGGCGCCCGGGGTGGGGATGTCCTCGCCCACCCGCTGGCCGTCGGCACCCAGCCGCACGACCTTCTCGCCGTCGCCGCAGGGCACGTAGACGACGTCGTGGAAGACCTCGGGCGTGGCGGGCTCCGCGCAGCCGACGGTGGCGAGGTTGACCTCGCGCAGCTCGCCGGGGGAGAGCAGCGCGACCGTGGAGCTCTCGGGCGAGGAGACGGGCACCAGCTCGGCCGGCGTCCGCTCGGGGGCGAGCAGCTCGCCCACCAGCTTGGGGGCCTCGGCGGTGGTGTCCTCGCCGGTGCCGACCTGCGCCACCATGCCCTGGTCGGGGCCGAAGACCGTGATGCCGTCGGGGTGGGCCACCAGCACCGAGCCGGCGCCGGAGCGCTCCACCACCGAGGTGGCCTCGGTGCGCAGCTCCAGGCGCTCGGCGTCCCAGGAGAGCTCGTGCAGCGAGCCGTCGTCCTCGAGCGCCCACACCGCGCCGGTGTCGTCGACGGCGGCGTCGGCCAGGCCGGTGGCCGAGACCCAGGTGGTGCCGATCGAGGCCGTGGAGACGGGGTCGATGGCCGAGATGGTGGAGGACTCGTCGTCGACGAGCAGCAGCGCGCCGTCGGGACCGGGCACGCGGAGGGTGTGCACGGCACCGCCCTCGGTGATGCGGCGCTGGCCCGAGCGCAGGATGCTGGTCAGGTCGTAGGCGGTCAGCGCGCCGGTGGTGCGGTTGAGCACGTACATCCGGCCGTCGTACTGCACCAGCTCCAGCTCGTCGCCCTCCTCGCCCACCTGCAGGGCCAGCTCGGGCCGGCCGGTGGCGGGGTTGACCTGGATGACGCGGCCGCTGGGGGAGTCCGACAGCCAGGTGAGCCCGTCGGCGATCTCGACGGCGGTGCGGGTGATGCCCTGGCCGAAGAAGACGCCGGCCACCATGGCGCCGACGACCATCACCACCGACAGCTCGGCGGTGCCGCGGGCGCCGCGACGGCGCACCCGCTCGGGCACCGCGGCGGAGACCCGGGAGCGGAGGGTGCCGGCGGCAGCACGGACGCGGCCCACCCGAGACGGCGATCGCATGCTGAGTACCCCTGTCCTGGCCACGTCCACGACGGTCGCCGGCGGTTGCCGGCGGTCACCGGTCAGATTCAAACAAACTTCCGCCGCGGTCTCTACGGGTCGGCGTCCCAGGGAGGAACCTTCCGTGACCAGCAGGTGCCGCCGGGCCGGGCAGCCGGCTCAGGCCTGGTGCATCAGCAGCTGGGCCACCCAGGCGGTGCCGCCGTCGCACCAGACGCCGCGTCCGAGGCCGGTGAGCGGCTCGGGGGTCTTGGTGGGCACCGAGACACCGAGGATGTCGCCGTCGGCCCACTCGGGCGCCAGCAGGAAGCCGCGCCGGCCGCGGCGGGCCAGCTCCACCAGGGTGTCGGGCTGCGGGCGCTTGGCGGCCGTGGTCTCCGCGGTGGCCACCAGCGTGGTGCGGCGGCCCGGCACGGCGAGGGCGGCCAGCAGCCGCTCACGCCCCGCCTTGGCCTCCGGGGAGGCGGCGGCGTCCCAGGCGTGGGCGTCGTCGACCAGCACCACCGACCAGTCCTCGCCGGTCGCGCCGGCGGCCCACGCCTCGAGGGTCCGTGCCGCGGCGTCGGCGTCGGGTTCACGGATGACGACGGGAGGCCGGTCGCCGCGCGCCAGCAGGGCCTCGAGCCCGAGCAGGGCGGCGCTGCGGCCCGTGCGGGCGCGGCCGGTGACCAGCACGGGCCCCGCCAGCAGGTCCACCTCGAGCACGGCGACGGCGTCGGCGTCGACGGCGAGCCCCAGCCGGCTGCCGCGGGGGGCGGGCAGCAGAGCCTGGTCGAGCCGCCCGGGCATGGCGGGCACGGGCGCGGCGCCGCGCCCGGCCACGGCCGGCTCGAGCAGCGCCCCGACCGCGCGGATGCGCTCGGCCTGCACGGGCGTGCCCGCACCGCCGGTGGTGAGCACCTGGACGCTGCGCTTGCCGAGCAGACCGCTGCCGGGCACCGAGTCGGCGTCGAGCACCGAGCCCGGCACACCCAGCATCAGGTAGTCGTCCTGCGAGGTCATCCGCAGCACGATGCGCTGCCCGAAGGCCGACCCCAGCGAGGTCGGCACCCCGGTGCGTCCCGGAGCGGTGGCGATCACGTGGATGCCGACCCGGCGACCGGTCTGCAGCACGGTCTGCAGCTTCTCCACGTGCGAGGGGGCGACGCCGCCGCCGGTCTCGAGCTGCTCCACCAGGCTGGGCAGGTTGTCGATGAGCACGTAGACGCGTGGCAGCGCGCGGCCCATCCGGGCGAGGTCCTCCACGTCCGCGCAGCCGGCGTCGGCCAGGGCCTGTGCCCGCTCGTCCATCGTGCGGCGCAGCAGCCGGATCAGACGCATCACGCGGGGCTGCTGGGCACCGGGCACGATCGCCTCCACCGTCGGCAGCCCGGCGATGGCGGCCAGGCCCCCGCCGGCCTGGTCGATCCCGTAGACGTAGGGCGCGACGCGGTGCCCCGCCGCGGCGTCGCCCAGCGACGCCGTCAGCGCCACGGTGCGCAGCAGCTCGGTCTTGCCCGAGCCGGACGCGCCGTGCACCAGCACGTGACCCACCTTGGGCAGGTCCAGCACCAGCTCGGGCTGGGTCTGGTTCTCCGGCTCGTCGATGCGGCCGAGCAGCACGTGCCCGCTGGGTCGACCGGCGGCCTGGGCCTGCACCTGCGCGGCGTCGAGCAGCAGCTCGGCGGGCAGAGCCGGCAGCCACGGGCGCTTGGGCTCCGCCAGGCCGGATGCCTCGAAGGCACGGCCGATGGTGGTGACGCAGCGCTCCAGGTCGGTGCGCGGGTCCAGGCGCGCCTCGGCGCTCGCCCCGGCAGCCGGGCCGGCGAGGTGGGTGGCGGCGCTGAACGGCTCGACCCGCACCGGAGCCTCGGTGCCGGCCAGCGGCTGGCGCGCACCGGTCCACGCCGACTGCACCAGCTCGGCGGTGCCGTGACCGGTGCGGCGGATCCACGCACGGCCCGGCGTGCGGCGAGAGATGCGGGCGGCCTCGGGGCTGTCGATGACGTCGCGGGAGTCGTCCGCGGAGGAGACGCGCAGCGAGATGCGCAGGTCGGCGTTGGCGCGGATGCCACCCGTGACGACGCCCGCCGGCCGTTGCGTGGCCAGCAGCACGTGCATGCCCAGCGAGCGGCCGCGCTGGGCGATGTTGACCATGCCGTCCACGAACTCGGGCACCTCGGAGGTCAGCGCGGCGAACTCGTCGACGCAGATCAGCAGGCTCGGCGGCGCCACCTCGGGGCGCTCGCGCTCCAGCTGCACCAGGTCCTTGACGCCGTAGCGGCCCAGCAGGTGCTCGCGGGCCGCGATCTCGGCACCGATCGAGGTGAGCGCGCGCTGCACCAGCGCCGGCGTCAGGTCGGTGATGTAGCCGACCGTGTGCGGCAGGTCGGCGCACTCGCGGAAGGCCGCGCCGCCCTTGTAGTCCACGAGCAGGAAGTTGATCCGCGTCGGTGGGTTGTTGAGCGCCAGCGAGCACAGCAGCGACTGCAGCAGCTCGCTCTTGCCCGAGCCGGTGGTGCCGGCCACCAGCCCGTGCGGGCCGTCCTCGCGCAGGTCGAGGGTCGTGACGCCGTCGACGCCGCGCCCGATCTGCGCGCGCAGCCCGGCGCTCGCCTGCCAGCGGCGCGCCACGGCCGCGACGTCGTCGAGGTCCTCCAGGTCGCCGATCACCTCCGGGAGCCGGACGACGGCGGGGATGGCGGTGCTCGGCGGCAGCACCGCCGCCTCGTCGACGTACCCCGTCATCAGCCGGGCCGCCCGCCAGGCGTGGTCGAGCGTGACGTCGTCGGGGTGCTCGAGGTGTGCCAGCCCCTGCCGGTCGGCCTTGCCGACCTCGCCGCTGGGCAGGTCGACCAGCAGCGAGGTGGCGGCCGGCACCTCCTCGCGGCTGCGGCCCAGCCAGACCAGGTGCAGCCGCCGCTCGGCCGCCACGGCCGCCACCGCCTCGACGGTGCGGCGGGCGATGCCGGCCTCCTCGTCGACGAAGCAGATCGTGTGGCCGTGGCCGCCGTCCTCGCTGACGAGGTGGTCGAGCAGCGCCGTCGCCGCCCGGGAGCCCACGGCCACCGGCGGCTCGCCGCCCAGCCGGGTCGCGGCGTGCGGCAGCCACCGCAGCCACGCCTCGTGGCCGCTGCGGCCACGACCGAAGCACCCGGCCACCGAGAGGTCGGTGGGGGAGTGGTCGAAGGCCAGGCGCAGCATCAGCGCCCGCACCAGCGCGTCGACCCGCCCGGGCTCGCCGGTGACCGCGACGACGGGGTGCTCGGTCAGGTCGGCCAGCACCGGCATGTCGGGCAGGGTGTCGCGCTCGGCGAACTCCCGCGCCACCTCGCGGCGGGTGCGGCGGTCGCCGCCGTCGGCGATCTCGCCGCGCAGCATCGCGGGCACCGTGCCCATGCCCAGTCGCGTGACCAGGAAGCCGTCGCGGCTGCCGCTGCGCGCCCACAGGTAGGGGTCGCGGGCGGCGGCGCGGCTGCGCACCGTCTCGGGGTCGGGGTAGTCGTCGTGCAGGCGCCGGCGCTGGGCGACGGCGGCGTCGTCGAGGCTGGTGAGGAAGCCGTCGACGTCCTCGCGCCAGTCGGCGAGCTCCTCGGCGAACTGCTTCTCCGCGGCGCGCTGCTGCTGGCGCCACCCCAGGTAGCCGAGCACGGGCCAGGCCAGCATGTAGACCAGCGCGTAGGAGGTGCGGGCGCGGGCGAACAGCGCCAGGCCCATGATCATCGGCAGCGCGAGCATGGCCCACGGCAGCGGCGAGGGCCGGTTCTTCGTCGGGGGCGACGGCACGTCGAGCACGCCCTCGGCCAACGGCTCACCGAACCGGGGCGGCCGGAAGACCGAGACCGCCTCGGGCTCGGTGGGCACCTCGCCGGCGTCGACGACGACGGTGGTGCGGCCCAGCCGCAGCGAGGTGCCCCAGTCGACCTCGCGCGCGGTCGTGATGCGCTCGCCCGCCACCAGGGTGCCGTTGGCCGAGCCCTCGTCGTAGACGGTGGGGCGGGTGCCCAGCACCACGCGCACGTGGCGCTGGGACACCAGCGGGTCGGTCAGCCGCAGGGTGCTGGCGTGGCCGCGGCCGATCGTCAGGGAGCTGCCGCGCACCTGGACGCGCTGACCGCGGTCGGGGCCCTCGACGACGCGCAGGACCGCACGCGGGCGGGCGCCGCTGCTGGCGCGCTGCAGCCAGGCAGCCGGTGCCGTGACGACGTCGAGCAGGTCGCCGGTGCGCAGCCCGCACTCCGCCACCAGCCTGTCGGCCGGCCACGGGTGGGAGCCCTCACGCGGCACCAGCAGCAGCTGGGGCTGGTCGGGGGCGACGTGGCGGCCGAGCGCCCGGGCCAGGTCGGCGACCGTCGCGTCGGGACGCGCCTGCACGGCGACGTCGACCGAGGGCAGGCCGGTCTCGGCGGCGGCGCGCAGGGAGAGGGTCCAGCTCTGCACGGGGGCCTCCTGGCCTCGGGTGGATGGGTGGCGAGCGGGTGGGTGGCGAGTGGGTGGAGAGGGTGCGGCGGGGACGACGACGGCCGCCCGGCAGGGGTGCCCGGCGGCCGTCGTCGAGCCTGGTGCGACTCGGGGTCAGGTCAGTTGGAGACCTGCTCCTGCTCCTGCGCCTGGTTGTTGATCAGCGTCGAGAACTCCTGCAGCGACTGGCTGACGCGGGTCAGCATGGTCACGTAGTCGGACTTCCAGCTGTCGCGGGTGCGGTCGGCGTCGGGGCCGATCCACTCGAAGCCGTCGATGACCTGGGTCATCCGGCCGGTCAGCTGCTCGAGCTCCTGGGAGCCCTGGGTGATCTGCTGCGACGCCTGACGACCGGCCTCGACATCCATGCCCTTCATGGCCATGAGTACTGCTCCTTTGCGTGGGTGTGCTGGGTTGCTGGGTTATCTGGGTGGGTGGTGCCTGAGCGTCAGGCTCAGTTGCCGGAGCCCATGCGGGACCGGACGTGTGCGGTGGCCTCGGCGGCCGTGATGACGCCGTTGCGGTCGGCGTCGAGCTCGCGGTTGGGCCCGTAGGCCTTCTCGCCCTGGGTGAACAGCGCCTCCTCGCCCGAGTGCGGCGAGCCGGCCAGGATCGAGGTGTAGACGCTCTCGAGGTCGCCGAGGCGGCCGCGGTAGGGCTCGAAGTACCTCTCCACGTAGGCCAGCTGCTCGGTCGGGCTCATCTGCGCCAGCTCCGAGGTGCTGGTGCCGAGGCCGCGGGCGGTGGCGTCCATGAACTGGATCAGGCCGGTGGCACTGCTGCGGGGGTTCTTGACGTCGGAGGCGAAGGTGCCACCGGTCTCGAAGCTCATCGCCGCGAGCATGTGCTCGGGCTGCGCGCCCAGGCGCTGGCTCATGCCCTCGACCTGCCGCAGGAACTCCGGGGTGACGTTGGGGTTGCCGCGGACGCCGGTGATCTGCTGGTAGTCGTAGCCGCCGGGGGAGGTGTAGCCCTCGCCGGCCTGGACAGGCAGCGGGTGGTCGGCGCGGTAGGCGTCGTAGGCGGCCTGGGTGTTCGCGCCCCAGACGCCGTCGGCGCCGCGGGTGTCGTAGCCGGCAGCGGTGAGCCGCTCCTGCAGCTGGGTCACCTCGCCGCCGCGCGAGCCGCGGCCGTTGCCGGCCGCGAGCGCGTCGATCTTCGGGTCGCCGCCACCTGCTCCCTTGGCAGCCAGGGCGGCGCCGCCCAGACCGAGGGCGGCAGCTCCGCCGGCGACACCGGCCGCCGCGGCGACGTTCGGGCCCTCGCCGGTCTTCGACGCCGGCTCCCCGGCCGAGGTGAGCCCGCCGGCGCTGTGGCCGGTCAGGGCGTCCGCGCCGGGCGTGGCGCCGCCGAGCCCGCCGTCGGCCGCGGTGGCGGTGCTGTGGCCCAGCGGGCTGCCGCTGGAGCCCGCGCCGGACACTCCGTCGAGGCCGCCGCCCGCACCGAAGGGCTGGGCCGCCGACCCGCCGCCGGTGCTGCCGGCCCCCGAGCCGCCGCCCGCGCCACTGCCCGCGCCGCCGCCGTCGATGCTGCCGCGCCCTCCCAGGGCGCCGTCGGCGCTGCCGGGCGAGGGCTGGATGCCCGCGAAGGTCGAGACGCGCTGGTCTCCGGGACGCTCGCCGGCTGCGGGCGTCGAGCCTGCGCCGGGCGTGGAGCCCGCGGACCCGGCCGGGGACCCCGCCGTCTCGCCGGTCGGCGTGAGGACCAGGTGACCGTCCTCGTCGACGCCGAGGGTGCCCAGCGGCGTGGTGCCGGGCTCGCCGGTGGCCGGGGCGCCGCCGGCCGGGGTGCCCGCGGGGACGCCGCCGGCGATGTCGCCGCCGTCGTAGGGCTGGGAGGGCGGGGGCAGGGCGGGCGTCTGGTACTGCGGCAGGGCGCCGAGGTCGACCGAGCCGCCGTTGCTGATCTCGTCCTGGGCGTCGGCGTTGAGGTTGAGGACCTGCGCGAAGGCCTTGAGCGCCATCGAGATCTTCTTCAGCCACGGGAGCACGGTGGTCTCGAGGTAGGTGGCGTAGGCGGCGCTGGCGCCACCGGTGAAGAACGAGGCAGCGCGCAGGAGCGCGATCAGCGCCTGCACGAAGGAGATGATGGTGTCGACGGTGTCGGCACCCTCCTGGAACTGCTGTCCGACCTCGCGGAGCTCGTCGGTGTCAGCGCCGAGGAACGCCATCTGCTGATCTCCTTCGCGGTCCGGCCCCGAGAACCGGGCCGACGGGTGGTGACGTCGAGGACGCTAGGCAGCGGTGGGGCGCCGGGTCGAGGGGTCGCCGGGTGGAAGGTTCCGGCCCGTCGTGCCCGCTCGGGGCGCCCCGGAGCAGCACGAAGGCCCACCGACAGGGACGGGTCGGTGGGCCTTCGTCGTGCTCCGGGGCGCAGCAGCGGCGTGCGCCCCGGTGGTCCGGTGGTCCGGTGGGGGGAGCGGGGTCAGGAGCTGACGGCGTCCTGGGCGTCGGCGTGGCGCGCCAGGACGCCCGCCTGCTCGCGCAGGGCCTCGGCGCAGTTGGTCGACTCGGGGATGAAGGAGCCCTCCATGTCGCCGCGCATGCGCTCCATGTCGGGGCCGTACCACTTCGTGGCCTGGAGCCGGCTGTAGAGAGCACTGCACACGCTCGAGGCCTGCGCCGCGTGGCTGTCCATCTGTCCCGACACCTCGCGTGCGTGCTCGGTGTCCATGCCCTGCAGGTTGCTGCCCATGCGGAGTCTCCTCGTGTCTCGGCTCCCGGTCGGCTCCGACGCTAGGCGGGCGAGTGCCTCAGGACGAGGGGGCGGCGGGCGGAACCTTCCGGGCCGCGGCGGCCCGCTCGACCCGCTCGAGGTCCTCGACGGTGACCAGACGCACCTCGGCGGTGCGGCGGCCGATGGCGAAGCGGACGTTCTGCGCGCGGCCGGAGCCCGCCCGGAAGGGGTCGTCGCGCGGCCCGAAGGCCAGGGAGGAGATCGAGCGGATGGCGTCGTCGACGCGCTGGGCGCGCTCGAGGTTCCAGGCGTAGCCGTGCCACCCCAGCACCCGCTCGTAGATCTCGCGGTTCGAGGGTGGGCGCGGGTAGTCGTCGGTGCCGGTGAGCCAGGGCTCGGCCAGCGCGAGGGCCACGTACCACTCCCGCGACTGGGTGGGCAGGTGCGGCGCGGGGGCGGTGGCCGTGGCGTCGACGTCGTCCTCGCCCTCCTCGGGCCGACGGCGCGGCGCCGGGTCCGGGGTGGAGGCGTGCACGTCGACGACGATCGCGAGGTCGTCGTAGGTGCCGGCGACGGTCTGGCGCCCGCGCATCACGACGAGCTGGTTCTCGCCCTCGTCGAGCAGCAGCGACATGCCCTCGGCGAGGGTGACCCGCCGGGCGCCGCCGGGCGCGTCGAAGAGGCTGGAGACCTGGGTCTCGCCCGAGCCGTGCCAGCGCAGGCGGGCGATCTCCTCGCCGACGACGAGCTCGCCGAGGAGTCGCGACACGTGGGGTGCGCAGCGGGGGAGGGCGATCGCCGTGGTCCGCAGGGCGGCCTCGCCCTCCTCGGGCAGCGAGGTGTGCGGCGAGCGGCCGAAGAGCAGCGTCTCGCCGGAGCCCAGGGTGACGGTCGGCAGCCCCGACCCACGCAGCGTCACCCGGAGCACGGTGATCCCCCGGGAGGCATGGAACGATCCAACCACACGGGGCGGCACCCCGTCGGCCGTCCGCGAGGGCCGTGCCGGGCGCTGCTGCACGGATTGAGTGCACGTGCGTTCACTGAAGCGGTAGGATCCAGCCATGACCGCCAGCCCGACCGGTACCGCGACCGCGAGCCACCCGGCCCCCGGCCCCACCGTGCTCGACGCGCTCTCGCTGCTGAGCCAGGTGGCCGACGAGCTGGGGGTGCGCAGCGTGCGCGACACCCATCTCGCCGTCACCGACCGGGTGCACGGTCTGCTCGACCGCGTCACCGGCGGCACCTCGGCGGTGCCCGGCGCGGTGCACCGCGGCATCGCGTCCGCGGTCTACGGCGGGCTCGGCACCGGTCTGCGGGCCGCGTCCACGGGCCTGGACCGGCTGGCGGCCACCGGCGTCGGCCCCCGCCTGGAGGACGACCCGCGGGGTCGGTTCGTCAGCTCCGCGGTCAACGGACTGATCGGCGACAAGCTGCTGCGCGAGCGGCCGCAGATGGCCATCCCGATGGCGGTCCGTGCCGGGGGTCGCGACGTCGAGCCCGACGCCGCGGGGCTGCGCGCGGCGTTCCCCGCCGCCACACCCCGACTGGTCGTCCTGCTGCACGGCCTGTGCGAGAACGAGGCCTACTGGCAGCTGCACCGCGAGCGCACCGGCACCACCTACCCCGAGGCGCTGGAGGCGCTGGGCTGGACGCCCGTGCTGCTGCGCGTGAACACCGGGCTGGGCCTGCGCGAGAACGGCGTCGCCCTCACCTCGCTGCTGCAGCGGGTCACCGAGGCGTGGCCGGTGCCCGTGGAGCGGGTCGCGCTGGTGGGGCACTCCATGGGTGGACTGGTCGTGCGCGCCTCGGGCGCGGTCGCCGCGGAGCCGCCGCCCGGCGCCCCCGCCTCGTGGACCGACTGGACCTCGCTGGTCAGCGACGTCGTCACGCTGGGCACCCCGCACCTGGGCGCTCCCATCGCCTGGGGGATCGGCCACGGCAGCCGGGGTCTCGGCCTGCTGCCCGAGACGGCGGCCTTCGGCCGGATCCTGGACTGGCGCAGCGCGGGCGTGCACGACCTGGTCGCCGGGCTGACCGACGACGTGCCGCCGCTGCCGCACGCGCGCTACCACCTGGTGTGCGCCACGCTGACCGCCGCGCGGCGCCACCCCGTAGGCAACCTCGTGGGTGACCTGCTGGTGCGCCCGCGCTCGGCCTACGGCACCGACCGCAGCGGGCGGCGGCTCTTCCCCGACGCCGACGTGCTGCACGTCGGTGGCACCGACCACTTCGGGCTGCTCAACCACCCGCGCGTCCACGAGGCGCTCGCGCAGTGGCTGGCCTGACGTCGCACCCGCCCGGCCCGCTGCCCGCGTTCCGCCGTCGGCGAACACCCCGGGATCTCCCGTGGATGCGTCGGTGCCACGGGCTAGGGTCGAGCACGTGAACCAGACCAACCCGTCCGAGGCCCTCCCGCGCATGAGCGGCGCGCCGGGGCTCAACGTCCTCGACGACCACATCTACCAGCGTCTGCTGCGCGAGCGGATCGTGTTCCTGGGATCCGAGGTGCGCGACCAGAACGCCAACGCCATCTGCGCGCAGCTGCTGCTGCTCTCGGCCGAGGACCCCGAGGCCGACATCTTCCTGCACATCAACTCGCCCGGTGGCTCGGTCGACGCCGGCATGGCGATCTACGACACCATGAACTACATCCCCAACGACGTGGCCACGGTGGGCATGGGCCTGGCCGCCTCGATGGGCCAGTTCCTGCTCTGTGCCGGCACCAAGGGCAAGCGCTACGCCCTGCCGCACGCGCGGATCATGATGCACCAGCCCTCCTCGGGCATGGGCGGCTCGGCCTCCGACATCAAGATCCAGGCCCAGCAGTCGCTGCACATCAAGAAGGTCCTGCTCGAGCTCATCTCCGAGCACACCGGCCAGAGCGTCGAGCAGGTCACCGCCGACGCCGACCGCGACCGTTGGTTCACCGCCCAGGAGGCGCTCGAGTACGGCCTCGTCGACCAGGTCGTCAAGAGCGCCCGCGAGGCCGCCGACGAGGGCCGCCCCGCCCACAACAAGGACAGCTGAGGACACCATGAACTACTACATCCCCCAGTGGGAGGAGCGGACCTCCTACGGGTTCCGCCGCATCGACCCCTACGGCAAGCTCTTCGAGGAGCGCATCATCTTCCTCGGCACGCCGATCTCCGACGACGTCGCCAACGCCGTCATGGCACAGCTCATGTGCCTGGAGTCGATGAACCCCGACCAGGACATCAGCATCTACATCAACTCCCCGGGCGGCTCCATCACGGCGCTGACCGCCATCTACGACACGATGCACTTCATCAAGCCCGACGTGCAGACCGTGTGCCTGGGCCAGGCGGCCTCGGCGGCCGCGATCCTGCTGGCGGCCGGCACGCCCGGCAAGCGGATGGCGCTGCCCAGCAGCCGGATCCTGATCCACCAGCCCTACACCGAGGGCACGTTCGGCCAGACCTCCGACATCGAGATCCAGGCCAACGAGATCATCCGCATGCGCGAGATGCTCGAGCAGATGATCAGCAAGCACAGCGGCCGCGACCTCGAGCAGGTCAGCCGCGACATCGAGCGCGACAAGATCCTCACCGCGGAGGCCGCGGTCGAGTACGGGCTCATCGACTCGGTCATCGAGTCGCGCAAGGCCGTCCCCGCCCTGGCCTGAGGCCCTCGGCGAGACTCTGCGACCCGACTCCGTGTCCACCCCCGCGCCGGGGGTGGCGCGGGGTACGGTCGGGGGGCTCGCCCGCAGCACCCCTCGCTCGACCCGCTCGACCTGCTCTGCACGCACTGCACGCTCGATCAGTAGGAGGAACCTCGGTGGCACGCATCGGTGACGGAGGCGACCTGCTCAAGTGCTCGTTCTGCGGCAAGAGCCAGAAGCAGGTCAAGAAGCTGATCGCCGGCCCCGGCGTCTACATCTGCGACGAGTGCATCGACCTGTGCAACGAGATCATCGAGGAGGAGCTGAGCGAGGGCGGCGAGGTCAGCCTCGACGAGCTGCCCAAGCCCCGCGAGATCTTCGACTTCCTCAACTCCTACGTGATCGGCCAGGAGCAGGCCAAGAAGTCGCTCGCGGTCGCGGTCTACAACCACTACAAGCGGGTGCAGGCCGGTCTCCAGCCCGGTAGCGCGGGCTCGGGCAAGCACAGCAAGGAGGAGGTCGTCGAGGTCGCCAAGTCCAACATCCTCGTCATCGGCCCCACCGGCTGCGGCAAGACCTACCTGGCCCAGACCCTGGCCCGGATGCTCAACGTCCCGTTCGCCATCGCCGACGCGACGGCGCTGACCGAGGCCGGCTACGTCGGCGAGGACGTCGAGAACATCCTGCTCAAGTTGATCCAGGCGGCCGACTACGACGTCAAGAAGGCCGAGACCGGGATCATCTACATCGACGAGATCGACAAGGTGGCCCGCAAGGCCGAGAACCCCTCGATCACCCGCGACGTCTCCGGTGAGGGTGTCCAGCAGGCCCTGCTCAAGATCATCGAGGGCACCTCCGCCTCGGTGCCGCCGCAGGGCGGGCGCAAGCACCCGCACCAGGAGTTCATCCAGATCGACACCACCAACATCCTGTTCGTGGTGGGCGGCGCGTTCGCCGGTCTCGAGCAGATCGTCGAGCAGCGCGTCGGCAAGAAGACCCTCGGCTTCACCGCCGAGGTGCGTGGCGAGGCCGAGCGCGCCGAGCAGGACCTGCTGGCCATGGTGCGGCCCGAGGACCTCACCAAGTTCGGTCTGATCCCCGAGTTCATCGGTCGCCTGCCGCTGATCGCCAGCGTGAGCAAGCTCGACCGCGAGGCGCTGGTCGCGATCCTCACCGAGCCGCGCAACGCGCTGGTCAAGCAGTACCAGAAGCTCTTCGAGCTCGACGGCGTCGAGCTGGAGTTCACCCCCGAGGCCGTCGACGCGATCGCCGAGAAGGCGCTCGAGCGCGGCACCGGTGCCCGCGGCCTGCGCGCGATCATCGAGGAGGTGCTCCTCCACGTGATGTACGAGGTGCCCTCGCGCGGAGACGTCGCCAAGGTCATCGTCACCGACGACACCGTGCTCCACGAGGTGGCCCCGACGCTCGTGCCGCGCGAGCCCGAGGTCAAGAAGAAGAAGTCCGCCTGACCCAGGCTCGTCCTGCGTCACCCGTGCCCTTGTCGGCACGGTGACTAGTACGGCTAGTCACAACGAGCCGTTTGGTAGTCATTCTCCGACCGGGCGGTCGCCCCGGCGGGGGCGAGACGGAACAATCATCGGCACCGACGCCCTCCAGCGGCGGGACGTCGGTCCGCTCGGGGCCGGGCCGGACGACGAGAGGCGCCGTGAGCGTGTGAGCCGCAACCAGAAAGCACCCCTGCTGGTCTTCGTGCTGGTCGCGATGATCTGCACCCTGGTCGTGGTGGACTCCATGCGGGTCGACGCCGGTGATCGCGACCTCGTGCTGGGCGCGCGCTCGCCCGGCGTCGCAGGTAGCGAGACCCCCGGCTCCACGCAGCCCACGACCCCCGAGGAGCGGGCCACCCACGACGTCGACGCGTCTCGGGACGACTCCGCCCCGTCGGTCGACCGCGACGACGAGCTCGACACGTCGTCGGGGTCGGCCGCCACCGGGTCCCCGTCGGGTTCGCCCTCCACCGACGACGGCACCGCCGTGCCGCAGCCGGGCACGGGCTCGGCGCCGCTGCTGGCCTGGGGCTCCGCGCCCTCCGGCGAGCAGCCCGACGGCCCCGCCGGTGACGGCACGGAGGCGCTGCCCGAGAGCGGGCCGCCGACCCAGGGCCCCAGCACCCACGAGGGGCTCGAGCCCGAGCAGGGTGAGCGTCCCGACCTGCCCGGGCGCGGCCTGACCGCCGTCAGCCCGCCCGTCCCGGTGCCGGTGGTCCCTGACCCGACGTCGACGCTTCCGTCACCGCCGGCCACGCCCCTCACGCCGGGCGCGCAGCCCCCGTCGGCGGAGCCGCTGTGCCGCGAGCGGGCGCGGCGGCACCCGCCGCGACGCGCGCTGCAGCCCTGTCGCTGACAGCCCGGGCCCCGGGCCGGCTCAGGCCTCGACCAACCGGGTCTCCACCGCGAGCTCGCCCACGGTCTCGTCGGGCGTGAGCACGAGGTCACCCACGATCTTGCCCGCGGACCGCAGGTCGCTCTCGGCGTCGGCGACGGCGTCGAGCAGCTTCTGCGGCCCCCGGACCTCGACCTGCGCCACCTCGGCGCGCATCGAGACCTTGGCCTGGGACTTCGCACCTCGGACCCGGGTCAGCACGGTGGCCACCGCTGCGACGGCGGCGGGGTCGGCAGCGGCGGCCGAGCCGAGCTCGGTGACCTGCGGCCACGGGGCGCGGTGCACCGAGCCCTCGTGCCACCACGACCAGACCTCCTCGGTGGCGTAGGGCAGGAACGGCGCGAGCAGCCGGGTGAGCACGTCGAGGGTCAGCGCGAGCGTCGCCTGGGCGGACTCGGTGCCGGCGCCGCCCTCGGGGTCGTAGGCGCGCTCCTTGACCAGCTCCACGTAGTCGTCGCAGAACTCCCAGAAGAACTTCTCGGTGGTCTCGAGCGCGGTGGTGTAGTCGTAGGCCTCGAAGGCGTCGGTGGACTTGGCGATGACGCCGCGCAGCCGGCCGAGCAGGGCGCAGTCCACCGGCGCGCTGACGGCGACGGCGTCGGGCCGGGTGGCGCCCACGTTGCCGAGCACGAACTTGGCGACGTTGAGCACCTTGAGCGCGAGGCGGCGCCCCACCTTCATCTGGGTCTCGTCGAAGGGGGAGTCCAGGCCCGGGCGGGCGATGGCGGCGCGCCAGCGCACGGCGTCGGCGCCGTACTTGTCGAGGATCTCGTTGGGGACGACGACGTTGCCCTTGGACTTCGACATCTTCTTGCGGTCGGGGTCGACGATGAAGCCCGAGATCAGCGCGTGCGACCACGGCACGACGCCGTTCTCGTAGTGCGCGCGCACGACGCGCGAGAAGAGCCAGGTGCGGATGATGTCGTGGGCCTGGGTGGCCAGGTCCATCGGGAAGACCCGCTGCCACAGGTCGTCGTCGGTCTCCCAGCCGCCCGCGATCTGCGGGGTCAGCGAGGAGGTGGCCCAGGTGTCCATGACGTCGGGGTCGCCCAGGAAGCCGCCCGGCTTGCCGCGCTGGTCCTCGGTGTAGCCGCGGGGGGCCTGGGTGGAGGGGTCCACGGGCAGCTCGACCTCGGAGGGCAGCAGCGGGTGGGCGTAGTCGGGCTCGCCGTCGTCGTCGAGCGGGTACCAGGCCGGGAACGGGATGCCGAAGAAGCGCTGGCGGGAGATCAGCCAGTCACCGTTGAGGCCCCCGACCCAGTTGTCGTAGCGGTGGCGCATGTGGGCGGGCAGCCAGCGGATCTCGCCGCCGCGCTCGAGCATCTCGGTGCGCAGCGCGGTGTCCCGGCCGCCGTTGCGGATGTACCACTGGCGCGTGGCCACGATCTCGAGCGGCTTGTCGCCCTTCTCGTAGAAGTTGGCCTTGCGCTGGATGGCCTTCGGCTCGCCGTCGAGATCACCGCTCTCGCGCAGCGCGGCGACCATGGCCTCGCGGGCCGAGAAGACGGTCTTGCCGGCCAGCTCGGCGTACGCGGTCGCGGCCTGCTCGCCGGCCAGCCACTCGGGCGTCTCGCGGGTGAAGCGGCCGTCGCGGCCGATGACGGTGCGCACCGGCAGGTCGAGCTCGCGCCACCAGGTGACGTCGGTCAGGTCGCCGAAGGTGCAGCACATGGCGATGCCGGCGCCCTTGTCCATCTCGGCGGCCGGGTGCGCGAGCACCGGCACCTCGACGCCGAAGACCGGACTGCTCACGGTGGTCCCGAAGAGCGGCTGGTAGCGCTCGTCGTCGGGGTGCGCGATCAGCGCGACCACGCTGGCGATCAGCTCGGGGCGGGTGGTCTCGACGTGCACCGCGGTGCCGTCGGCGCGACGGTAGGCGACCCGGTGGTAGGCGCCGGGGTAGTCGCGCGCCTCCAGCTCGGCCTGGGCCACGGCGGTCTGGAAGGTGACGTCCCACAGGGTGGGGGCCTCCTGCAGGTAGGCCTCGCCGCGGGCGACGTTGCGCAGGAAGGCGCGCTGGCTGACGGCCTGGGCCTTCGGACCGATGGTCGTGTAGGTCTGGCTCCAGTCGACTGAGAGGCCCAGCGTGCGCCACAGCGACTCGAAGACCTGCTCGTCCTCCTCGACCAGCCGCTCGCACAGCTCCACGAAGTTGGGTCGGCTGATCGGCACCTGCTTCTTGGGGTCCGGCTTCTCCGGCGGGGTGAAGTCGGCGTCGTAGGGCAGGCTCGGGTCGCAGCGGACGCCGAAGTAGTTCTGCACCCGACGCTCGGTCGGCAGGCCGTTGTCGTCCCAGCCCATCGGGTAGAAGACGGTCTTGCCACGCATCCGCTGGAAGCGCGCGATCAGGTCGGTGTGGGTGTAGGAGAAGACGTGGCCCACGTGCAGGCTGCCGCTGACGGTCGGCGGCGGGGTGTCGATGGAGTACACCTCGGCCCGCGGTCGGCTGCGGTCGAAGGCGTAGGTGCCCTGCTCCTTCCAGCGCTGCGCCCAGGTCGCCTCGAGACCCTCGAGCGCGGGCTTCTCCGGTACCGCGACGGCACGCTCGGGCGTGCTCGTCGGGTCGGTGGCCTGCGAAGTGGTCTCGGTCATGGCTGAATCCTAGGAGTCGCGACCGTGCTCGCTCACACCAGTTCCGCGGTCACCAGACCAGGACGGGCTTGATCGCCCGGGCGGCCTCCACGTCCGCGACGGCGGTGCCGATGTCGAGGGCGTCGTAGGTGGCCACGAGCGGGTCGAGGTCGAGCAGGCCGTGCGCGCGCATCTCGATCATCCGCGGCACCATCGTCTGCGGGTCGGAGTCGCCCTCGAGGCTGCTCATCAGCCGCTTGCCGCCCTGCAGCAGGTCGGTGGCGTCGACCGGGTACTCCTCCGCTCCGAGCCCGAGCGCCACCAGGGTGCCTCGCGTCGCGAGCGCCTGCATGCCCTGCCGGACGACGCTCGGCACGGCGGTCGTGTCGATCGCGCAGCTGGCCCCGCCGGCGGTCAGGTCGCGGACGGCCTGCACGACCTCCTCGGCACCGAGCCCGGTGACGTCCAGCGGCACGGCCCCCAGGCGCTCGGCCTCGGCGAGCCGTGACGGTTGCAGGTCGACGGCGACGAGCGTGCCGGTGCCGACCGACTGCGCCGCGGCGACGGCGGCGAGGCCCACCGCGCCCGCGCCGTAGACCACCAGCGAGTCGGTCGGGGTGGGCCGGAGGACGTTGAGGACGGTGCCGACCCCCGTCTGGTAGCCACAGCCGAACGGGGCCAGCAGCGCGAGGTCGAGCGCGGGGTCGACCACCACGCAGTTGTCGGCGTAGGCGAGGGCGTGCCGGGCCAGGCTGGACTGGCCGAAGAAGCTGCCGAACAGCGGGGCGCCGTCGCGGCTGAGGTAGGTGGAGCCGTCCATGCGCATGCCCATGTAGTTGAGCAGCAGCGAGGACTCGCAGTAGCCCACCTCGCCGGCGGTGCAGCGGGAGCAGGCGCGGCAGGAGCGGAAGCTCATCACCACGTGGTCGCCGACGGCGATCCCCCCGACCGCCGCGCCGACGGCCTCCACGACCCCCGCGCCCTCGTGGCCGAGCACGGTCGGGAACATCTCCTCGGGCAGGAAGCCGCGCAGCGTCAGGTCGGTGTGGCACAGACCGGTGGCCACCATCCGCACGAGCACCTCGTCCTCGCGCGGCGGCTCCATCTCCACCTCGGTGAGCACGAAGTCGCCGCCCTGGTGCTCCACCACGGCCGCCTGCGTCCTCATCGGGTCCTCACCGGGTGCTCACGAGTGCCATCCCCGGACCCTAGAGGTAAACTAGAACGCGTTCCAGACCCGTGCCGGGGTGCGCGTCACACCCGCGCGGAGTCGGCTCGACGCCGCGACCTCCCTAGACTCGGGAGTGATGACCCAGAACTCCGCGAGCCCCGAGAACGGCGCGCCCGACGCACCCCGCCTGGCCCAGACGCTGGCCGAGGTGGAGGACGCGCTGCTCTCGCGCTGGCCGGAGACCCGCCTGGAGCCCTCGCTCGACCGCATCCGCGCGTTCACCGAGGTGCTCGGGGACCCGCAGCGCAGCTACCCCGTCATCCACCTCACCGGCACCAACGGCAAGACCTCCACCGCGCGCATGATCGACGCCCTGCTGCGCGCGCTCGACCTGCGCACCGGTCGCTTCACCTCCCCGCACGTGGAGTCGATCACCGAGCGGATCAGCATCGACGGCGCGCCGCTGGACGACGAGGCCTTCGTGCGGGCCTTCAACGACGTCGCGCCCTACACCCACCTGGTCGACGCCGCCTCCGAGCACCCGCTGTCCTTCTTCGAGACGGTCGTGGGCATGGCCTACGCGGCCTTCGCCGACGCGCCCGTCGACGTCGCCGTCGTCGAGGTCGGGATGGGCGGCTCCTGGGACGCCACCAACGTCGTCGACGCCACCGTCGCGGTGGTGCTGCCCGTGGCGCTCGACCACGCCGTCTACCTGGGCGAGACCATCGAGGCGATCGCCGCCGAGAAGGCCGGCATCCTCAAGCCGGGCTGCACCGCCGTGCTGGCCAGCCAGGAGCCGGCAGCAGCCACGGTGCTGACCGCGCGGGCCAAGGAGGTCGGCGCCGCCGTCGCCCGCGAGGGCGTCGAGTTCGGCGTGCTGCGCCGCGCTGCCGCCGTCGGGGGTCAGGTGCTCACGCTGCAGGGGCTGCGCGCCACCTACGAGGAGCTGTTCCTGCCGCTCTACGGCGCCCACCAGGCGCAGAACGCCGCCGTGGCACTGGCCGCGGTGGAGGCCTTCGCCGGCGACCAGCCCCTCGACGACGAGCTGGTGCGGGCCGCCTTCGCCGAGACCAGCTCGCCGGGCCGCCTCGAGGTGGTGCGGCGCAGCCCGACGATCGTGCTCGACGCCGCCCACAACCCCGCCGGCGCCCGCGCCACCGCCGCCGCGCTGGAGGACTCCTTCCAGTTCTCCCCGCTGATCGGGGTGATCGGGGTGATGGGCGACAAGGACGCCGACGGGGTGCTCGCGGCCTTCGAGCCCCACCTGCGCCACGTGGTCTGCACCCAGAGCTCGACGACGCGCGCGATGCCGGCCGAGCGGCTGGCCGAGGTGGCCCGCGAGATCTACGGCGAGGACCGCGTCAGCGTCGCGCCCCGCCTGGCCGACGCGCTCGACGAGGCGACCGGCCTGGCCGAGGCCGGCGAGGCCTACGGGGACCCGCTCGGCTCGGGAGCGGTGCTCGTGACCGGCTCGGTGGTGACCGTCGGGGAGGCCCGTGGCCTGCTGGGAGGCGGGCGATGACCGACGCCGCCGCCCCGCCCCCCGCCCCGGCCCCGCGCCCTGCCGAGCGCTCGCCGCGCCGCGGCATGTGCGCCGCGGTGCTCTCGCTCGAGGCGATCACGCTCGGTCTCACCACCCCGGTGATGATCACGCTCACCGAGGTGAGCACCGGTGCCGCCCTCGCCGTCGGTCTGGGGCTGATGGTGGCCTGCCTGCTGGTGGCCGGCCTGCTGCGCGCCGAGTGGGGTTACCAGCTGGGGTGGCTGCTGCAGGCCTGGGCGATCGGCCTGGGCCTGGTGCTGCCGATCATGTTCGTGCTCGGCGGCATCTTCGCGCTGCTGTGGGGCACCGCCGACTTCCTGGGTCGCAAGATCGAGCGCGAACGCGCCGCCGCCTGGGCGGCCTACGAGTCGGGGGAGGGTCCCCACCCCGAGTCCCAGCCCGCGACGGACGACGGGCCCGACCAGGCGGGCGGCCAGGCGGACGTGAGGCCGTGACCACCGCTCCGCTGCGCGCCGGCGCCGCCGTCCGGCTGCTGCGCGCCCTCGTGCTCACCGCGGTGGTGGCCGGCTTCGGGGCCGGCACCCACGTGGCCGCCGGTGGCCTGCTCCCGGCGCCGGCGGTGCTCCTCGTGCTGGCGGCGGGACTGACCCTGCTGCACGCCGCCGCGCTGGCCGGGCCCGCCTCGACCAGGCGGCTGGTGCTGCTGGTGGCCGGCGGCCAGGCGGCGGTGCACGTGGTGCTCACCGCGCTGGCCGGGCACCGCGGTCAGGGCACGGGCGGCCCCCTCACGGCGTCCGAGGGCATGGCGGCAGCGGCGCTGCCGACCTCGACCCTCGCCGACGCCGGTGCCCGCCGCGGCTCGCTGCGCGACCTCTACGAGGTCACCACTCCCGGGGCCGGCGGCGACGCCACCACATCGGCCACGCCGGCGTGGCTCGACGACGTGGTGGGCCACGTGGTGGCCGACCTCACCGGGCCGCACGCCCTGATGGCGATCGCGCACCTGGTGGCCGCGGCCGGCGTCGCCCTGTGGCTGGCCGCCGGTGAGCGCGCGCTGTGGTCGCTGGTGTGCCTGCTGGGCACCACCGCCGTCGCGGTGCTGGCGATGCTGGTGGCGTTCGCGCGCCTGCACGGGCGCCCGGCGCTCGTACCGGTGCACCGGCCCCGCCCCCGCACCCGTCCCCGCGCGGCGCTCCCGGCGCCGCTGCTCGGTGCGCTGGCGCGCCGCGGGCCGCCGGTGGTCGCGCTCGCCTGACGCCCCCGTCCCGGGTCCACCCGGGTGCGGGCAGCGCGTCGGCACGAGCGGCCAGGTGCCGCACCCGACCAGACCCCACCCGACCGACCCGACGAGGGAGATCCACCCATGCGCACGACCCGTTCCAGCCGTTCCAGCCGATCCAGCTCCACCCGTTCCCGCCGCCTGGCGGCCCCCGCTGCCGTGGCCGCCCTCGTGCTCGCGCTGAGCGCCTGCGGCTCCGACGACGACACCGCCGGCTCGGCGACCGAGAGCTCGCCGAGTGCCTCGGCCAGTGAGTCGGCCAGTCCGACCCCCAGCGGGTCGGCCAGTGAGTCGACCAGCGAGTCGGCCGGTGAGACCGACACCAGCGAGCCCGCCGAGCCGGCCGGCCCGAGCATCGACATCTCGGTCGAGGGCGACCAGGTCACCCCCAACGCCGAGACCCTCGAGGTCGAGGTGGGCCAGCCGCTGACCCTCAACATCTCCTCCGACCGCGCCGGTGAGCTGCACGTGCACGCCAAGCCCGAGCAGTACGTCGACTTCGAGGCCGGCAACACCGAGAGCGAGCTGGTCATCGAGACCCCGGGCTCGGTGGAGATCGAGGAGCACGAGAGCGGCGCCGTCATCGCGCTGCTGACGGTCCGGTGACCTACGCCCACGGGCTGGGCGGCGGGTCCGACCTGCCGATCCCGGCCAACTTCGCGATCCTGGGCGGCACCGCCGCCCTGGTGGTCTCCTTCGCGGTGCTGCTGCTGGCGTGGCGGCGCTCGGTGCTCGAGGACGGCACCCGCCGGGCGCTCGTCCCCGAGCGGTTCGCCGCGGTGCTCGACGGCGCCGCGTTCGCGATCACCCTGCGGGTGCTGGGGCTGCTCGTCTTCGGCTACACCGCCTACGCCGCGGTGCTCGGCCCGGACCTGCTGAGCAACCCGACCTTCGGGGTGTTCTACGTGTGGCTGTGGGTGGGCATCGTGCCCGCCTCGCTGCTGTTCGGGCGGTTCTACCGGGCGATCAGCCCGGCACGCACCCTGCACCTGGTGGTGGCGCGCCTGACCGGCTCCGACCCCGGCCGGGGCGTCCTGGAGCTGCCGCGGTGGGTGGGCTACTGGCCCGCGGCCGTGGGGCTCTTCGCGTTCGTCTGGCTCGAGCTGGTCTACCCGCTCTCGACCTACCTGGGCCCGGTGCGGCTGTGGTTCGTGATCTACCTCGCCGCGATGCTGGTGGGGGGCGCCCTGTTCGGCGACCGATGGCTCGAGCGCGCCGACCCGTTCGAGGTGTACAGCACGCTGCTGGCGCACCTCTCGGTCTGGGGCCGCGACGAGCAGGGCCGGCTGGTCGTGACCAGCCCGCTGCGGAACCTGACCCGGATCGAGCCGGCCCCCGGGCTGGTGGCCACCGTGGCGGTGCTGCTGGGCAGCACCGCCTGGGACTCCTACCGGGAGTCACCCACCTGGGTCCGGTTCAGCCAGACCATCTCGCAGCCCACCCTGGTGGACACCGGCATGCTGCTGGGGTTCGCGGTCCTCGTGGGGGCGGTCTTCACGCTGGCGACCGGGTTCCTGCCGCGCGAGGTGGAGGACCGGCGGCTGGTGCCGCGACGGATGGCGCACTCGGTGGTGCCGATCGTCGTGGGCTACATGGTGGCCCACTACCTCACCTTCTTCGTCGAGGTGGGGCAGCGGACGCTGGCCCAGATGAGCGACCCGATGGTCACCGGGGCGAACCTGTTCGGCACCGCGGACCTGCAGATCAACTACTGGCTCTCCGAGCACCCGACCTTCCTGGCGACGGTCAAGGTGCTGGCGATCGTGCTGGGCCACGTGGTGGGGGTGATCGCGGCGCACGACCGGGCGCTGCGGCTGCTGCCCGCGCGGCTGCACGTGACCGGGCAGCTGGGGCTGCTCGCGGTGATGGTGCTCTACACCTTCGGGGGCCTCTACCTGCTCTTCGGTGCCTGAGCCTGCTCGAGCCCCCGGACCAGCAGCGCCAGGGCGGTGTCGAGCTCGGTGTCGGTGACGCCGCCGAACCCGACGACCAGACCGGTCAGCGGTGAGCTGCGGCAGTAGTCGGCCAGCAGGTTGACCTGGTAGCCGCCCGCGAGCGCCGACTCGCGGGCGGCGACCGCCCGGTCGTGCGGCATCAGCCAGGTGGAGTACATGCCGGCGCTCGGGCCCGCGGCCTCGGCGTGAGGGGCCAGCGCCGCGGCCACGCGCGGTGCTCGCTCGGCGTAGACCCGGCGTGCGCTGCGCACCACCCGGTCCAGGTAGCCCTCGCGCAGC
Source organism: Nocardioides nanhaiensis (assembly GCF_039542785.1). Taxonomy (NCBI): domain Bacteria; kingdom Bacillati; phylum Actinomycetota; class Actinomycetes; order Propionibacteriales; family Nocardioidaceae; genus Nocardioides; species Nocardioides nanhaiensis. The sequence goes on along the minus strand of NZ_BAABIM010000004.1, from coordinate 419,445 downwards.
AGCGCGAGGAACGCGCGCTGCACGGGCCAGGGTGCGGCGTCGTGGGTGATCGCCCGACGGCGCTCGACGGCCGGGCCGAGGGCGGGCGGCGGCACCAGCCAGCCCAGCCGCAGGCTGGGCGCGACCGACTTGGCGGCCGTGCCCAGGTACGCCACGTGCTCGCGGTCCAGGGCCGCCAGCGCGGGCACCGGGGCCACGTCGTAGCGGAACTCGGAGTCGTAGTCGTCCTCGACGACGACGGCTCCCGTGGTCGCCGCGGCGCCGAGCAGCGTCGTCCGCTCGGCGGCGCCCATCACGCGCCCGAGCGGGTGCTGGTGGGCCGGCGTCGTGTAGACCGCCGACAGCCCGTGCAGCTGCTCCTCGCCGAGCGGCAGTGTCGCCGGCAGGTCGCGCACCGGTCGGCCCTGGGCGCGGGCGGTCTCGACCGCCGCGCGGTACCCGGGGTCCTCGACGCCCACCGGGCCCGGCGGCACGGCGCCGAGCAGGTGGCGCAGCCCGTCGGTGGTGCCGCACGTGACCACGAGCTCCTCGGGGTCGACCACCAGCCCGCGGGTGCGGGCCAGCCGGTCGGCCAGCGCGACGCGCAGCGCCGGGAGGCCGCGCGGGTCGTCGTAGCCGCGCGGCGCGGTGGCGGTGGAGACCTCACGCCAGGCCCGGCGCCAGCCCGCGGCGTGCCGGGGGTCGATCCAGGGCGTGCCGGCGTCGAGCCGGACGACGGGTCCCGCGGGGGCGGTGCGGGCCGATCGCGGGGGCGCTCCCGGCCCGCTCGAGCGGGGCCGGATCCCCGCCGTCGCTGCGACGAAGGTGCCGGCCCCGCGCCGACCCTCGAGCCAGGCCTCCGCGACCAGCTGGTCGTAGGCCTGCTCGACGACGGAGCGCGAGACCCCGAGCTCGGCGGCGAGCGCGCGGGTGCTCGGCATCCGGTGCCCGGCGGACAGCGCGCCCGACGCGCACAGCTCCCGGACCTGGTCGGCGAGCTGCGCGGTCAGCGGCGCTGCTCCCCGCTGGAGCGTCAGCGGCAGGGTGGGCACGAGGGCTCCTCGGCGGTCCGAAAGTGGCTGGGTGAAGTGAAGCCGAAGTGGCCCGTGCCGGCAGGCCACTCGGCCACCAGGGTAGAGCCGTGACCACCGACGCCCCCCTCTCGCCCACGCCCCGCACCACCGCCACCCGCTCGCGCCACCGGATGCACGGCGGTCCCGGTGGCCGTGCCGCGCTGCTGCAGCTGCTCACCGAGGCGCCGGTGGCCCACCTCGGCGTCGTCGTCGGCGACCACCCGGTGGTGCTGCCGGTGGCGTTCGCGGTCGACCCCGAGGGTCCGGACGAGGGCGGCACGCTCTACGTGCACGCCTCCGCGGCGGCCGGCTGGCTCGGCGCGGCCGCCGGAGCGACGGTGTGCGTCACGGTCACCGAGGTGGACGGCCTGGTCCTGGCGCGCTCGGGCTTCCACCACTCGATGAACTACCGCTGCGCCGTGGTGATCGGCCGGGCGCGGGCGGTGACCGAGGGGCGCGAGCGGGCGCACGCCCTCGACCTGACCGTCGACCACGTGGTGCCCGGGCGGGCCGCCACGCTGCGCGCGCCCACCCGGCGCGAGCTGGCGGCCACGGCGCTGCTGGCGGTGCCGCTGGCCGAGGCCTCGCTCAAGACCCGCGCCGGCGGACCGGTCGACGAGCCCGAGGACGTGGCAGCGGGCGGCTGGGCGGGCACCGTGCCGCTGCACCGGATGGTCGGGGAGGTCGAGGCCGCGACGGACGCGGTCGCTCCTGTCCCGGACGACGTCGTCGCCCACGTGGAGCGCCTGCGCGCGAGGGCGGGGGAGCGGGCTGGGTAGGGTGCGCGCCATGACCCAGCGCACCCTGGTCCTGCTCAAGCCCGACACCGTCCGCCGCGGCCTGGTGGGCCAGGTGCTGGCGCGCTTCGAGGCCAAGGGACTCACGCTCGTGGCGATGCAGCTGCGCCACGTGGACGCGGAGCTGGCCGACACCCACTACGCCGAGCACGTCGAGCGCGACTTCTACCCGCCGCTGCGCGACTTCGTGACCAGCGGGCCGCTGGTGGCGCTGGTGCTCGAGGGTGACGAGGCGATCGAGGTCGTGCGGTCGCTCAACGGTGCCACCGACGGCCGCAAGGCCGCGCCCGGCACCATCCGCGGCGACCTGGCGCTCTCCAACCGCGAGAACCTGGTGCACGGCTCGGACTCCACGGAGTCCGCCGAGCGCGAGATCGGCATCTGGTTCCCCGACCTGTGAGGTGGGGGGCGGCCTGACGGGCCGTCCTCCACAGGCCGTGAGGCCCCGGGTTTCGGATCCCGTGAGCCCGGCAAGGCTCTCTCGTCATGAGGCTGCTGCGCACCGACGACGAGACCTCGTCCGACCCGCTCTTCGCGGCGTTGCGACGCCGGCACCCCGACGTCGACGTCGTGCTGCTGCCGCCCGAGGAGCCGGCGCCCACCCACCGGGCCACCGAGGGTGACGACGCCGAGGTCCGGGCGCGCCTGGCCGCCGTCGAGCTGGCGCAGGCGCGGGTGCGCTCCGCCCTGGCTCCGCTGGTGCCGGACCTGGCGCCGGTGGCGGCCGCCGCGCCCGCCTTCGGCGGCACCGAGGCGCAGGTGCGCGGGCTGGTGCGGCTGCGGGGCACGAGCGAGGCCGAGCCCGACCTCGTGCATCGACTGGCCAGCGCGCTGAGCCGTCTGGGCTGGGCTGCCCGGGTGGCGGGCGAGCCGGGCGCCGTCGGCCGGGTGACCGGCGTGCTCGACGACGTCGACCTCAGCCTCACCCACGCGGCTCCTCCGGCGAGCGGCCTCGTGCTGGTCGTGCTGACCGGGCCGCCGCTCACCGTCGGGGTTGAGGCCGCCCGCCGGTGGGTGGCGGGGGAGGTGCGCTGATGGAGGTCGTGCCGGAGGAGGTCGGCCGGCTCTCGCGCCGCTGGGACGAGCAGCACCTCGACCTCGCGGCCGCGGCGGACCAGGTGGCCGGGGCGCCGCTGGCCGGCTTCGCCACCGGCGTCCGCGGTGCCGCCCGACGCTTCGCCGAGGCGTGGGAGCAGCACTGCGACGCGCTGGGTCGCGGCGCCGAGGCTCGCGCCGACGGGTTGCGTGCCGTGATCGCCGACGTGGTGGCCGCCGACGGTGACGCGCGCGGCGACGTCGAGGCCCTGCGGCCCTTCGTGCAGGAGGTGCGATGACCACGATCCTGCTGCCCCCGATGCCTGCGACGCTGCCGGCGCTGGTGGCCGACCCCGGTGGTGTGCGCGAGTGCGCCGGGCAGCTGCTCGCCGCCTCCGCACAGGTCGACGACCTGGGCAGCTTCGCGGCCGGCGACGCCCGGCTGCCGGGCTGGACCGGCGACACGGCGGTGGCCTACCACGCCGAGGTGGCGCCGCAGGGAGAGCGGGCCGACGCGATGAGCCTGGCGCTGCGGTCGGTCGGTCGTCGGGTCGAGCAGCACGCCGGGGAGCTCGAGGCGCTGCGCGAGCGGCGCACCGACCTCGACGAGCGACGTCGTCACCTGGTGATGCAGGTGGCGCTGCTGCGCGAGCAGGCCGCGACGCCGCCGACCGACCCGGCCGAGGTCGACCGGTTGGCGCAGGACTGCGAGCGGATCGGCCGCGCGGTGCGCACCTGGGAGGAGGACGCCACCGCCTGGACCGGCGACGTCGCCGCCGAGGAGCGCGCGATGGTGGCGGCCTTCGAGGCGTCGACGACCGCCGAGCAGGTGGAGCAGACCTGGGGCGCCGCGGAGGATCCCGCAGACGTGGCGCTCTCGACGATGCCGCCCTCCGGAGCGTCCCCCGAGCGGGTCAGCGACTGGTGGGAGGGCCTGACCCGCGAGCAGCAGCTGGCACTGTTCGTCGCCGCGCCCGGCGCCGTCGGCAACCGCGACGGCATCCCCGCCGCCGACCGGAACGCCGCCAACTCCGTGGCGCTCGACCGCGACCTCGCCGACGGGGCGCTGCTGGAGGAGCGTGGGCTGCTGACCGACGCCGAGCGGCAGCTGCTTGAGAACGCCCGGGCAGCCGACCGGGCCCGGGAGGCGATCGGGGGGCGCACCGATCCGGTGACCGGCGAGCCGATCACGCCGCAGCTCTACCTCTACGACCCCGGTGCCTTCGACGGCGACGGGGCGGTGGCGATCTCGGCCGGCGACCTCGACACCGCCGACAACGTGGCCGTCGTCGTGCCCGGCTTCGGCACCGACGGTCAGAGCGCGCCCTACCAGGCCGACCGTGCCGCCACCCTGTACGAGTCCAGCCGCTACCTGGACCCCAGCCAGAGCAACGCCACGATGTTCTGGATCGGCTACGACGCGCCCGACAACCTGCCGTGGACCGGTGAGGGCTGGGACGGCGCCGGGGTGGCCACCGAGGCGGCGGCACAGGAGGGCGGCGAGCGGCTGGCCGACACCGTGGACGGGCTGCGCGCCACCCGCGAGGACGACCCCGCGCACCTGACCACGGTGGGCCACAGCTACGGCTCCACCACCACCGGCCACGCCGCCGAGGGGCACGACCTCGACACCGACGACCTGGTGTTCGTGGGCAGCCCCGGCGTCGGCGGCGACACCGACCACGTGAGCGACACCGGCATCGACCCCGACCACGTGTGGGCCGGCGCCAACAGCCGCGACCCGATCGCGATGCTCGGCAACCACGGGGCGGTGCACCTGGAGACCCTGGGCGGCGGGGGCCTGGGCGACGACCCGACCGAGGACGACTTCGGCGGGCAGCGCTTCCAGGCCGAGGACCCCTCCCGCGGCTCGGTGCCCTGGTTCGACCAGCACTCGCTGTACTTCGAGCACGGCTCGGAGTCGCTGCACAACATCAGCCAGGTGGTCAACGGCAACTACGACCAGGTGCAGCTCGCCGAGCCCAGGACCGACCCGTGGCACTCCGGCGTCCAGGACCCCGAGCGCGACCGCGAGCCCACGACGACGACCACCCGGTGAGGCCGATGGCCCGGCCGGGTCGCGTGGCGGGGCTGCTCTGCGTCATGGCCGCCGTGGCTGTCCTGGCTGCGCCGGCTGTCCTGGTCGCCTGCGGCGCGGCGGGCGAGGATGGTGGGGGAGGTGGCGAGATGAGCAGTGATGCGCCCGATGCCCGGGTGAGGCTGGAGTCGCAGCGGGAGTCGGTGCGCGCCCTCGGCGTCGAGCTGGCGGCGGGCGCGGCCAGCGCCGTCGACGGCGCGGCGGGCGAGCCCGCCGGTCGCTTCGAGGGGTGCACGGCCGTCTTCCCCGAGGGGCACCGCGACTTCCGGTACGTGCTCTCCGTGCGCGTCGACGCCGGCGCCGCAGCGCCCGCCTCGCTGCTCGGCGCGGTGGGGCCGGTGCTCGACGCGGCCGGCGTGGCTGCGGAGCCGGGGGAGCGGCCGGGCGGCCGCACCCTGGGCGGTCCGACGTCGGGCGGTGTCGACGTCCGGTTCTCCGAGCTGCCCGCCCAGGGCCGCTACCTGCTGCTCGACCTCGCCGGGCCCTGCGTGGAGGTGCCCGCCGAGGACCGCGACGCCTGGGAGGGCCGCACCGGCTGAGGGGCCGCTCCTCGGTGCGGACGGCCGCGTGAGGCGTGTGGTCGCGAAGTTGGGTGTTCCCACGAGTACGGGGGAACGCCGCAGATCCCAGAAACCCCACGAACCACACCCGACACACCCGTCACGGCGTGCCTGCGCCGTGCGGGGGCCGCTGGAACCTAGCCTTCCAGCACACGGCGGCCTCGCGCGCGCGTCGTGCCGCACCACCCTTCCCCGAGCGCGCGAGCACGAGCACGCGAGGGCTACCCCATGGCGAACAGCGTCATCGGCCGTGACATGGCGGTCGACCTGGGCACCGCGAACACCCTGGTCTACGTGCGCCGGCGCGGGGTCCTCCTCGACGAGCCGAGCGTGGTGGCCATCGACGACTCGACCGGTGAGGTGCTGGCCGTCGGGCACGAGGCCAAGCGGATGATCGGGCGCACCCCCGACGGGATCTCCGCGATCCGGCCGCTCAAGGACGGCGTCATCGCCGACTTCGACGCCACCGAGCAGATGCTGCGCTTCTTCATCCAGCGGGTGCACCGCCGCCGGTACCTGGCCAAGCCCCGCATGGTCATCTGCGTGCCCAGCGGCATCACGCCGGTGGAGCAGCGCGCGGTCAAGGAGGCCGGCTACCAGGCCGGCGCGCGCCGCGTGTACATCGTCGAGGAGCCCATGGCCGCCGCGATCGGCGCCGGCCTGCCCGTGCACCGCGCCACCGGCAACATGGTGGTCGACGTCGGGGGCGGTACCACCGAGGTCGCCGTCATCTCCCTGGGCGGCATCGTCACCTCGCTCTCCATCCGCACCGCCGGCGACGAGCTGGACGCCGCGATCGTGGCGTGGATGAAGAAGGAGCACGCCCTGATGCTGGGCGAGCGCACCGCCGAGGAGGTCAAGATGACCCTCGGCAGCGCCTGGCCGACGGCGCAGGAGCCCACCGCCGAGGTGCGCGGCCGCGACCTGGTCTCCGGGCTGCCCCGCACGCTCGAGGTCAGCGCGGCCGAGGTGCGCCAGGCGCTCGAGGAGCCGCTGCACGCCATCGTCGACGCCGTCCGCAGCACGCTGGACCAGACCCCGCCCGAGCTCGCCGGCGACATCATGGACCGCGGCATCGTGCTCACCGGCGGCGGCGCCCTGCTGCGCGGTCTCGACGAGCGGCTGCGCCACGAGACCGGGATGCCCGTGCACGTCGCCGAGTCGCCGCTGACCTCGGTGGCCCAGGGTGCCGGACGCTGCGTGGAGGAGTTCGAGGCGCTGCAGCAGGTGCTCGTGACCGACCGGAGGGGTCGTTGATGGCCCTGCTCGAGCGCGCCCCCCGCACCGGTGATCCCCGACCCGGCCGGCCCGGCCGGCGACCTCTCGGCTCCGGCCCCGAGGACCGCACGCCCGGTCGCCCCCCGCGCGGGCTGGTGGCCGCCCTGGTCCTGGCCTGCGCCACGATGATGGCGCTCGACGCCAACGACGCCACCGACCCCGTGCTCGACCCCGCCCGCGCCGTGGTGGGCGAGGTGCTCGGCCCGGCCCAGGCCGGCGCCTCCGCGCTGGTGCGCCCCGTCGCCGCCGTGCCCGAGTTCTTCCGCAGCCGCAGCGCGCTCGAGGAGCAGATCACCGCTCTCGAGGCCGAGAACGCCGAGCTGCGCACCCTGGAGCGCACCAGCGACCTCGACCGCAACCGGCTGGCCGAGTACGAGGACCTGATGACCCGGGCCGGCTCGCTCGGCTACGCCCTGGTGCCCGCGCGCGTCGTCGGGATGGGTGCTGCCCAGGACTTCTCCTCCACGATCACCATCGACGCCGGCTCCGACGCCGGCCTCAGCCCCGACCAGACCGTCGTCGCCCCCGAGGGCCTCGTGGGCCGCGTGCTGCGCGTCACCCGCACCACCGCCACCGTCCTGCTCATCACCGACGCCGACTCCACCGTCGGTGCCCGGATGGGGCAGAGCATGGAGGTGGGCATGCTCACCGGCCGCGGCGGCGCGGGCGAGCAGGCCGGACTCGACCTCGAGCTGGTCGACGGCGGCGTCCGCCCCCGCCGCGGCGACGACGTCGTCACGTGGGGGAGCGAGGGCGGTGCGCCCTACGTGGCCGACATCCCGGTGGGCCGCGTGACGGCGGTCTTCACCAGCCTGCGCGACCAGACCCAGCGGGTCGAGGTCGAGCCCTTCGTCGACATGACCGCCCTCGACATCGTCGGCGTGGTGGTGCCCTCGGGCAGCACCAGCGACCGCGCCGTCATCGAGCCCGATGGGAAGTTGCGATGACGGCGGCGCGAGGCGTGGTGCTCGGCCTGGCCCTCGCGGTGGCCGTGGTGCTGCAGGTCTCGGTCTTCCCCGAGCTGGCCTGGCGCGGCGTCGTGCCCGACGTCGTCCTCCTCGTGGCCGTGGCCGCCGGCCTGGCCCGCGGCCCCCAGGTGGGCATGGTCGTCGGCTTCGCCGGCGGCGTGCTCCTCGACCTCACCCCGCCCGCCGACCACGTCGCGGGTCGCTGGGCCCTGGCGCTGCTGGTGGTGGGCTACGTGGCCGGCCGCGTGGCGCAGGACTCGCGCACCCCCGACCTGGGCCGCGGGCCCGACGGGCGCACCCCGACCCTGCTGGTGCTGGCCACGGTGGCGGCCTGCTCCTTCCTCGGCACCTCGGTGTTCGCGCTCAGCGGCATCGTGCTGCGCGACCCGCCGATGGCGGTGCCCGACCTGCTGACCGTCGTGCTGGTGGCGCTCGTGTGGGACCTGCTGCTCGCACCCCTGGTGATCCCGCTGGTCACGCGCGCGCTCGGGCGGCTCGAGCCGGAGCGGGCCGGATGAGCGCCGACGGCGCGGCCGCGCGCCGCAGCCGGCTGCGGATCGTGGTGGTGCAGGCCCTGGTCTTCTCGCTGTTCGCCACGCTGCTGGTGCGCCTCTACTACCTGCAGGTCGCCAGCGGCGAGGAGTACGCGGCCCGCGCGGCCGCGCAGTCGGTGCGCGAGGTCGTCGTCCAGCCCGACCGCGGCCTGATCGTCGACGACCAGGGCCGCCCGCTGGTCACCAACCGCCTCTCGTGGGTGGTCTCGGTCGACCGCGGCGTCCTGGACCGGCTCGAGGACCGTGACCGCACCCGCCTGCTGAAGCGGGTCTCCGAGGAGGTCGGGGTCCGGCTGCCGCGCATCGAGCGACGCCTGGTCACCTGCGGCGAGGAGGGGAGCGTGGCCGGCACCTGCTGGAACGGCTCGCCCTTCCAGCCCGTGCCGGTGGCCCAGGACGTGCGCCAGTCGGTGGCGCTGCGCATCCTCGAGCAGCCCGAGGACTTCCCGGCCGTGGTGGTCGACCGGCGCAGCGTGCGCGCCTACCCCCAGCCGTTCGGCATCAACGCCGCGCACGTGCTCGGCTACCTCAGCCCGGTCACCGAGACCGAGCTGGACAGCGCCGAGGAGGCCGGGGACCGCTCGGTCAACGGCGCCTCGGTGGTGGGGCGTGCCGGTGTCGAGCAGCAGTACGACCAGTGGTTGCGCGGCATGCCGGGCTACCGCGAGGTCGCCGTCGACTCCATGGGTCGGGTGCTCGGCGACGACGGCGAGGTGCGCAGCCAGCCCGGCGACACGCTCGTCACCTCGATCGACGCCCGCGTGCAGAGCGTCGTCGAGGAGCAGCTGGCGCTGGCCATCGAGACCGCCCGCGCCACCCGCGACACCGTCACGGGCCGCAACTACGAGGCCGACTCCGGCGCCGCGGTGGTGCTCGAGGCCGACACCGGGCGGGTCGTCGCGATGGCCAGCCAGCCCACGTACGACCCGGGGGTGTGGGTCGGCGGCATCGGCGAGAAGGAGCTGGCCCGGCTCTACTCCGAGCGCGCCGGCACCCCGCTGCTCGGTCGTGCCACCCAGGGGCAGTTCGCTCCCGGCTCGACCTGGAAGCCGTTCATGACCGCCGCGGCGCTCACCCACGGCTACAGCACCGACACGATGCTCGACTGCTCCTCGGCCTTCCGGGTGGGCAACCGCGACTTCAAGAACTACGAGTCCGGCGCCTACGGCTACATCACCTTCGCCAAGGCGCTCGAGGTCAGCTGCAACACCTTCTTCTACCGGATCGGCTACGACTTCTGGTCGCGCCTGGGCTCCGACGTCGACGACGTCGACGCCCCCGACCCGCTCGTGGCCGAGGCCAAGGAGTTCGGCTTCGGCTCCGAGACCGGCATCGACCTGCCCGGCGAGGCGCCGGGGCGGATCGCCGACCGGCGCTGGAAGCGCGCCTACTACGAGTCGCAGAAGGACTACTACTGCGGTATCGCCGACAAGCCGCGCGACCACCCGGACAACGCCGGGCTGAGCGACTTCGTCTACACCTTCGCGGGCGAGTTCTGCATCGAGGGCTTCGCCTACCGCGCCGGCGACGCCGTCAACTTCTCCATCGGTCAGGGCGACACGATCGTCACCCCGCTGCAGCTGGCCCGCGCCTACGGCGCGATCGCCAACGGCGGCACGCTCTACGAGCCGCGCATCGGCAAGGCCGTGGTGGCGCCCGACGGCACCGTGATCCGCCGGATCGCCCCGAAGGCCAGCGGCACGCTCGACCTGCCGGCGTCGGTCATCGACTACATCGACTCCGCGCTGATGAACGTGAGCAGTGTCGGCACGATGTCGTGGCGCCTGGGTGGCTTCCCGCTCGAGCAGGTGCGGGTGCGCAGCAAGACGGGCTCGGCCGAGGTGTACGGCAAGCAGTCGACCTCGTGGGTGGCCTCCTACAGCGACGACTACGTGGTCGTGATGATGGTCAGCCAGGGCGGCACCGGCTCGGGCACCTCGGGCCCGGGCATCCGCGCGATCTACGAGGCGCTGTACGGCATCGAGGGTGAGCAGGTCGTGCCCGACGCCGCCGCGATCCCCGGCACGACGCCGCCGCGCGAGCTGCCCCAGTTCCGCCGCGACGGCTCGATCCTGCCGCCGGCCCGCTCCGAGGACGAGTCGTCGCAGGAGGACCGCTGATGGTCACCACCCGTGCCCCCGGACGACGCCCCGCCGGGGGCCTCGCCGCCGTCGACTGGCGCCGTCTGGACTGGCTGCTGCTCGGTGCCGTGCTGGGCCTGTGCCTGCTGGGCACGCTGCTGGTCTGGTCGGCCACGTCCACGCGGGAGGACCTGACCGGCGGGGACCCGCAGGCGTACCTGTGGAAGCAGGTCGTCAACGTGGGTCTCGGTCTCGGCCTGCTGGTGGGGGTGCTCGCCACCGACCACCGCTGGGTGCGCCTGCTCGCGCCGATCGTCTACGTGGCGTCCGTGGTCGGGCTCGTGCTCGTGCTGGTGATGGGCACGACCGTCAACGGCTCGCGCTCCTGGCTGATGCTGGGTGGGCTCTCGCTGCAGCCCTCGGAGTTCGCCAAGCTGGCCGCGGTGATCGGCATGGCGCTGGTGCTGGCCGAGCGCTCCGAGGGGCGCTGGCGCACCGACGTCGGCCCCGGCGAGGTGGTCTCGATGCTCGCGGTCGCCGCCGTGCCCGCCACCTTGATCCTGCTGCAGCCCGACCTCGGCACGATGCTGGTGCTCACCGCCACGGTCTTCGGTGTGCTGGCCGCCGCCGGCACACCGCGGCGCTGGTTGCTGCTGCTGGCCGGGGGCGGGGTGGCCGCCGCGGGCGCCGCCGTGGCCAGCGGCTTCCTCAAGGCCTACCAGGTGGACCGCTTCCTGGCCTTCACCAACCCCGACCTCGACCCCCGCGGCGCGGGCTACAACGTGGAGCAGGCCCGCATCGCCGTCGGCAACGGCGGCTGGTTCGGCCAGGGGCTCTTCGACGGCTCGCAGACCCGGTCGGGCTTCGTGCCCGAGCAGCACACCGACTTCGTGTTCACCGTGGCCGGCGAGGAGCTCGGCCTGGTGGGAGCCGGGCTGCTGATCGCGCTGCTCGGCGTGGTGCTGTGGCGTGCGCTGCGCATCGCCAGTCGCACCGACGACCTCTTCGGCCGCGTCGCCGCCGCCGGCATCGCCTGCTGGTTCGGCTTCCAGGCCTTCCAGAACATCGGCATGTGCCTGGGCATCATGCCGGTCACCGGCGTGCCGCTGCCCTTCGTCTCCTACGGTGGCAGCTCGATGTTCGCCGGCCTGCTCGCCGTCGGTCTGCTGCAGAACATCCACCTGCGCAGCCTGACCGCCCCCGCCTCCCGGCTGGCCCCCGAGCGGGTGCTGGTGCGTCGCTGACGTCGTTGCGGTTCTCGGGTCCGCTCCTGGCATAGTGCTGCCCGTGGTCTCGGGAGTCTCGGTGCGCGAGCTGGCGCGCCCCGGCGCGTGGTGGCGCTCGGCGCGCTGCACGGCCGAGACCTTGCTCGTGGTGGTCCTGGCCCACTCCCTGGCGGGCGGCAGTCTGCCGGGGGCGGGGTGGCTGGCCGCCGTCGCCGTGCTGATGACGGTCTGCGGCGTCGCGGTGCTGCGCGGCCGGGTGCGACTGGCGGTGGCCCTGCCGCTGCTGGTGGCGGCCCAGCTGCTGCTGCACGCCTGGATGCACACGCTCGCGGCCGGCGAGCACGCTGCCCACGCTGCCCACGCGACGCACGCCGCGGGGTCGGGCGCGGTCGCGGGCCTCGACCTGCCGATGCTGCTCGCGCACCTGGCCGGCGCCGTCGTCACGGCCGTGGCCTGGGACCTGCGCGCCCGCGTGGTGCGGGTCGTCGTCGAGGTGGCCGACGCCGCGCTGCTGCCCCCGCCGGCGGTGCCCTCGGCGCCGCCCGCGGCACGCCGGGTCGTCGTCAGGCTCCAACAGCGTCCCCTGCTCGTCTCCCCGCTGCGCGGTCCACCGGTGGCGGTCGCGTCGCTCTGACGACGCACGCCGACCCACCCATCCCGGCGACCTCGCCGGGTACTCCTGCGCACCCTGCGCACACACAGACACGCACAGACGAGGACACACCCATGACCGCACGACGAACGACCCTGCGCACCCTGCCCGTGGCAGGTGCCGCACTCACGCTGACGGCACTCTCCGCCGTGGTGGCCGGCCCGGCCTCCGCCCACGTGACCGTGACCCCCTCCGGCACCGAGGCCGGCTCCTACGAGGTCCTGACCTTCGCCTTCGGTCACGGTTGCGAGGGCTCGCCGACCCGCGAGCTCGCCATCCAGGTGCCCGAGCCCGTCATCTCGGTGGCTCCCACCGAGCTGGCCGGCTGGACGGTCGAGAAGCAGATGGAGCAGCTGGCCGAGCCGGTCTCCGACGGCCACGGCGGCGAGTACACCGAGCGGGTGGCCCAGATCGTCTACACCGCCGACACCCCCGTGCCCGACGGCTACCGCGCGGCGATGGAGCTCTCGCTCCAGCTGCCGGAGGAGGCGGCCGGCGAGACCCTGGCCTGGCCGGTGGTGCAGCGCTGCACCGAGGGCGAGACCGGCTGGACCGAGCTGGCGGCCGAGGGCCAGGACCCCGACGAGCTCGAGCGTCCCGCCCCGACCATGACCGTCACCGAGGCCGGCGCCGAGACCGCGGCCGCGACCTCCGCGACCAGTGAGTCGACCGGGGAGCAGGTCGGGCAGACCGGACGCCCGGTCGCCGTGGACGACGAGGAGGGCAACAACGGCGTGGTGCTGGGCATCGCCGGTCTCGTGGCGGGGCTGGCCGCGCTCGTCCTGGCCATGATGGCGCTGCTCCGGACCCGGCGCGCCTGACCCGGACCCGCCGGAAACCACTGGTGCCCCACGCCCGCCGCGCACTGGCCACCACCCTCGCCCTCGTGGCGGGGGTGGTGGCCCTGCTCACCCTGCTCACGGTGGCCGCCGGTCCGGCGTCGGCGCACGCCACGCTGATCGGCACCGACCCCGCCGAGGGCGAGGTGCTGCCCACCGCGCCCGAGCAGGTCACCTTCACCTTCGACGAGGCCGTGTCGCTGACCTCGGACGCCGTGGCGATGTTCGACGCCGCCGGCGAGTCGGTGGAGGTCGAGGCCTCCGGGTCGGGTGAGGAGCTGGTCGCGGTCCTGCCCGACCTCGAGGACGGCACCTACGTGGTGACCTACCGCGTGGTCTCCGCCGACGGGCACCCCATCGCGGGATCGCTCTCCTTCTCCGTGGGCGCGCCGAGCGAGACGGTGGTGGCGCCCGGCGTCGACCTCGACGCCTCGCCGCCCACCTCGACGTCGGTCGCGCTGGGTGTGGTCTCCGGGCTCGCCTACCTCGGGCTGCTGCTGGCCGCGGGGCTGGTGCTGTTCACGACCCGCCTGCTGGGGTCGGTGCGGCTCCCCGCGACGGCGTCCGGCCGGCTCGCCGGCGTGCTGCGACTGGCCACCGCGGTGGCGGTCGTGGCCTGGGTGCTGCGGGTGCCCGTCGTCGGGGCCTACCAGCAGGGGGCCGGGCCGCTGGCCCTGCTGGGCGAGGCGCCCGACCTCGGACTGCTCGCCGAGGACCTCCTCGTGACCGGGGTCGTGGTCGCCGGTCTGCTCGTCGCGCTGCTGGCGCGGCCCGCACCGCTGCGGCTGGCCGCAGCGGGTCTGGCGCTCGCGGCGCCGGCACTCGTGGGTCACACGCGGGCGTTCGATCCGGTGCCGCTCCTGGTCGCGACCGACGTGGTCCACCTGACGGCGGGCGCGACCTGGCTCGGTGGCCTCGTGGCGCTGGCGCTGACGCTGCCCGCACTGGCCGGCCGTCCGGCCGACGCCGCCGCGGTGCTGGCCCGCTTCTCCGGCTGGGCCGCCGGTGCCCTGGGTCTCGTGGCCGTGACGGGCTCGCTCCTGGGATGGCGGATCCTGGGCTCCTGGTCGGCGCTCACCGGCACCGCCTACGGCCGCGTGCTGCTGGTCAAGGTGGGCGTCGTGGCGCTCGTGGCGGTGCTGGCGGGGTTCAACCGGTGGCGGCTGCTGCCACGCACCCGCGCCGCCGTCGGCCACGCCGAGCAGCAGCGGGCCACCGGTGTGGTGCGCACGGCCGTCCGCGGTGAGGCCGGGCTGCTGGTCGTCGCGGTGGCGCTCACCGGCTTCCTGGTCAACACCTCGCCGCGCCCCGAGGCGGCGGCGGGCACAGCGGCCCCCGCGGACGCCGGCGTCGAGCAGGCCACGGCGGGGGAGTACCAGGTGCTGGCCTCGCTGAGCCCCGGCCGCCAAGGCCCCAACACCCTCCTGCTCCAGGTGCAGGACGCCACGGGCGAGCCGCTCGAGGTCTTCTCCGCGCCGGAGGTCTCGGTGGGCAACGGCGAGGTCGACCTCGGGCTGGTGCCGCTGCGCCCCGTGGGCGCCGGCACCTACAGCGCCGAGCTGGTGCTGCCCACCGCCGGGGAGTGGGAGGCGCAGGTGAGCCTGCGGGCCACCGAGTTCGACAACCCCGTCACCATCCTGACCCTGACGGCGCGGTAGCGCGCGCGGATGCCGCGGGTGCGCCGCCCCGGGGGTGGCGCCCGGTAGGGTGAGCCGCGCTCGGCTTCCCCGTGGCCGGCGCTCGCCGAGCGCCTGCCTCCCCGGCGCCGTCGACCCGTGTCGGCAGCCTGTTGTCGCAGACCCTCGTTGGGAGACGCCCGGTGTACCTCAAGAGCCTGACCCTCAAGGGCTTCAAGTCCTTCGCGTCGGCCACCACGCTCCAGCTCGAGCCCGGCATCACCTGCATCGTGGGGCCGAACGGCTCGGGCAAGTCCAACGTGGTCGACGCGCTGGCCTGGGTGATGGGCGAGGCGAGCGCCAAGTCGCTGCGCGGCGGCAAGATGGACGACGTCATCTTCGCCGGCACCTCCGGCCGCCCGCCGCTGGGCCGCGCCGAGGTGCTGCTCACCATCGACAACTCCGACGGCGCGCTGCCCATCGAGTACGCCGAGGTCACGATCAGCCGCACCATGTTCCGCAGCGGCGGCTCCGAGTACGCCATCAACGGCACCGCCTGCCGCCTGCTCGACGTGCAGGAGCTGCTGAGCGACTCCGGCATCGGCCGCGAGATGCACGTGATCGTCGGGCAGGGCCAGCTCGACACCATCCTGCACGCCACCCCCGAGGACCGCCGCGGCTTCATCGAAGAGGCCGCCGGGGTGCTCAAGCACCGCAAGCGCAAGGAGAAGGCGCTGCGCAAGCTCGACGCGTGCGAGGGCAACCTGACCCGCCTCAACGACCTGCTCACCGAGATCCGCCGCCAGCTCAAGCCGCTGGGGCGCCAGGCCGAGGTGGCGCGGCAGGCGGCCACCGTGCAGGCCGACGTCCGCGACGCCCGGGCCCGGCTCCTGGCCGAGGACCTGGTCACCGCGCGCACCGCGCTCGAGCAGGAGCTGGCCGACGAGTCGGTGCTGCTGGAGCGCCGCGCCGAGGTCGAGGCCGCGCTGGCGCAGGCACGGGAGCAGGAGTCGCGGCTCGAGGCCGCGCTGCGCGAGGACCTCCCGGCGCTCAGCCGCGCCCAGGACACCCAGTACGCGCTGGGGGGTCTGCGCGAGCGGCTGCGCGGCACGCGCGGGCTGGCCGCCGAGCGGGTGCGCAACGCCGCCGGCGTCGCCGAGGCCCAGGCTCCCCAGGGGCGCGACCCCGAGGAGCTCGAGGCGCAGGCCGAGCGCGTGCGCGTGCAGGAGGAGGCGATCGCCGCCGAGGTCGAGGCGCAGCGCACCGCCCTGGAGCAGGCGGTGGCCGGGCGCCGGGCCGCCGAGGACGCCGCCGCCGAGGAGGACCGCCGGGTGGCCGCGCTGCTGCGGGCCGCCGCGGACCGGCGCGAGGGACTGGCCCGGCTGCAGGGCCAGGTGGGCGCGCTGCGCTCCCGCTCCCGCGCGGCCGAGGACGAGCTGGGGCGCCTCGCCGTCGCCCGCGAGGAGGCCGTCACGCGCGCCGACCGCGCCCAGCGCGAGTTCACCGCGCTCGAGAC
This sequence comes from Nocardioides nanhaiensis, assembly GCF_039542785.1. Classification (NCBI taxonomy): domain Bacteria; kingdom Bacillati; phylum Actinomycetota; class Actinomycetes; order Propionibacteriales; family Nocardioidaceae; genus Nocardioides; species Nocardioides nanhaiensis. Next base: position 403,173 of record NZ_BAABIM010000004.1, on the reverse strand, counting down.
CACCGTGGCCGGCCTCGACGCCGGCGAGGAGGGCCTCGACGCCGAGCACGAGGCCGCCTCCGCGGCGCTGGAGGACCTCGAGGAGCGCCTGGCCAAGGCACGCGAGGAGGCCCAGCAGCTCGACCGCGAGCGCTCCTCGCTGGGGGCTCGCAAGGACGCCCTCGAGATGGGTCTGAACCGCAAGGACGGCGCCGGCGCGCTGCTCGCCGCCTCCGACGAGGTCTCGGGCCTGCTCGGCTCCGTGGCGGCGCTGGTCGCCGTCGAGCCGGGGTGGGAGACCGCGGTGGCCGCGGCGCTGGGCTCCGCCGCCGACGCGGTCGCCGTCCAGGGCACCGAGGCCGCGCTCGGCGCCATCGAGCACCTCAAGACCGGCGACCTCGGCCGTGCCGGGCTGCTGCTGGCGGGCGCCCCCGACCCCGCCGAGACCGGCCTGGGCTGGCCCGCGCCGCCCGCCGCGGTGCCGGGCGCGCGCACCGCGCTCGACGTCGTCGAGTGCCCCGAGCCACTGCGACCCGCCCTGGCGCGGGTCCTGGGTGGCGTCGTCCTGGTCGAGGACCTCGCGCAGGCGCGCGCGGTGAGCACCGCCGAGCCACGCCTGACCGCCGTCACCCGCGAGGGCGACGTGCTCGGTGCGCACGCGGCCGCCGGTGGCTCGAACGCCCAGCAGAGCCTGATCGAGATCCAGGCCGCCGTCGACGAGGCCGCCCAGGCGCTCGCCGAGGTGGTGGCCGCGGGCGAGCGGCTGGCCTTCGACACCTCGCGCCTGGAGGCCGAGCGGCTGGCCGCCCAGCAGCGCGCCGACGTCGCGCTCGCCAAGCTGCACGAGTCCGACGCCACCCTGGCCGCCGTCGCCGAGGAGCTGGGCCAGCACCACGCGCAGGCCCGCGCCGCGCGCGGCGAGGCCGAGAGGCTCACCACCGCGATCGCGGCCGCCGAGACGGCGCGCGACGAAGCGCTCGCCGGCCTGGCCGAGCTCGAGCAGCGGCTGGCCAGCGCCGAGCAGGCACCCGAGGAGGAGCCCGACACTGCGGCCCGCGAGCAGCTGGCCGACCAGGCCAAGGCGGCCCGGCAGGGCGAGACCGACGCGCGCCTGGCGCTGCGCACCAGCGAGGAGCGCGCTCGCGCCCTGCACGGGCGCGTGGACCAGCTGCGTCGCAGCGCCGCCCAGGAGCGCACCGCCCGCGCGCAGGCGGCGCAGCGGCGCGAGCGGCTGCTGCGCGAGGGGCGCGCCGCCGAGGCGGTCGAGACCGCGGTCGGGCACGTGCTCGCCAGCCTCGAGGTCAGCATCCACCGCGCCACCGAGGCCCGCGAGGCCGTCGAGGCCTCACGCCGTGGCCGCGAGCAGGAGCTGATGGCCGTCCGCGCCCGGCTGCGCGACCTCGGTCGCGAGCTCGACGAGCTGGTGGGCAGCGCCCACCGCGACGAGCTGGCCCGCGCGCAGCAGCGCATGCGCATCGAGCAGCTGGAGCAGAAGGCGCTCGAGGAGCTCGGCCTGGACGCCGACGGGCTGGTGGCCGACTACGGACCCGACCAGCCGGTGCCCTCCACCGCGCCGGTCGCCGAGGGCGAGGAGGAGCCCGCGCCGGTGCCCTACGTGCGCGAGGAGCAGCAGAAGCGGCTGCGCCGCGCCGAGCGGGCGCTGGCCCAGCTGGGGCGGGTCAACCCGCTCGCGCTCGAGGAGTTCTCGGCGATGGAGGAGCGGCACAAGTTTCTCACCGAGCAGCTCGAGGACCTGCGCCGCACCCGCAAGGACCTGCTCGACATCGTCCGTGAGGTCGACACCCGCGTCGAGCAGGTCTTCACCGAGGCCTACGCCGACGTCTCGGCCGCCTTCGACGCCACCTTCGCCCGGCTCTTCCCGGGAGGTGAGGGCCGCCTGGTGCTCACCGAGCCCGGCGACATGCTCAACACGGGCGTCGAGGTGGAGGCACGCCCGCCGGGCAAGAAGGTCAAGCGGCTCTCGCTGCTCTCGGGCGGCGAGCGGTCGCTGGTCGCCGTCGCGTTCCTGGTGGCGCTGTTCAAGGCACGGCCCTCGCCCTTCTACATCCTCGACGAGGTCGAGGCCGCGCTCGACGACACCAACCTGGGCCGGCTGCTGCAGATCTACGAGGAGCTGCGCGAGAGCTCGCAGCTGCTCGTGATCACCCACCAGAAGCGCACGATGGAGGTCGGGGACGCGCTCTACGGCGTCACCATGCGCGGCGACGGCGTGAGCGCCGTCATCAGCCAGCGCCTGCGCGAGACCCAGCCCGCATGAGCAGGGATCCGCGCCCCACTCGCGCCGACTACGTGGTGTGGCGCCAGGCCACCACCCGCTGGGCCGACGACGACGTGTACGGCCACATGAACAACGCCGTCTACTTCGAGCTGATCGACACCGCCGTCAACGCCCACCTGGCCGAGGCCTGCGGCACCGACATCCGCACCCTGCCCGCCGTCGGGGTGGTGGCCGAGGTGGGGTGCCGCTACTTCCGCGAGATCGGCTACCCGCGCCCCGTCGACCTCGGGCTGGTGGTCGACCGGCTGGGCACCTCCTCGGTCACCTACCGGGTCGGCCTGTTCCAGGGTGGCTCCGGCGAGGCGGGGGAGGAGGCAGCCGCGGAGGGTCGCTTCGTGCACGTCTACGTCGACAACACCGACCCTGCCCGCCCCGTGACCCCGGTGCCGGATGTGGTTCGATCGGCGCTCACGCCACTGCTGCGCCCCGGGCAGACCGACTGACAGACTGACTGAGGAGCCCATGAGGATCCCCGCCACGCCGTCCACCGAGCAGACCTCCGGCCCGAGCGCCGCCGAGGGCGAGCAGCCGGCGGTCGACCCGACCCTGGGCGACTACCCGCGCCGGTACTGCAGCATCTGCCACCAGGTGGTGCGCAAGGAGTTCAAGCCCGGGCCGGGCGGGCGACCCGACGCGTCGTGCCCGAAGTGCCGCAGCCTGGAGCGCCACCGGTTCTTCGCGCTCCTGCTGAGCGTGCTCGAGCCGGTGCTCGAGGACCTCGGCACGCTCCTGGAGGTGGCGCCCTCGCCGGAGACGTCACCGCTGCTGGCGGGGCTCGAGCCGCGGCGCCACCTGCGCCTGGACCTCGGCGCCGACAACCGGTTGGTCGACGTCCTCGGGAGCCTCACCGAGGTGCCGCTGCCGGACGACTCCGTCGACCTGCTGGTCTGCTACCACGTGCTCGAGCACATCCCCGACGACCGTGCCGCCATGCGCGAGATCGCGCGCGTGCTGAGCCCGGGGGGCCTCGGGCTGCTGCAGGTGCCGCACCGCGCCGGCACCCTTACCGACGAGGACCCGGACGCGCCCGTCGAGGTGCGCCTGGAGCGCTTCGGCCAGGCCGATCACGTGCGGTTCTACGGCGACGACTTCGACGACCGCCTGGCCGAGAGCGGCCTCGCGCTGCAGCGGGTCACCCCGCGCTCGCTGCTGGGTGAGGCGATGGCCACGTGGTTGCACACGAACCCCGACGAGCTGGTGTGGATCGTGCGCGCGGTGCCCGCCGGGGAGCGGGCGCCGCAGCCGGCCCCCCTCGACCTGGCGCCGACGTCGCTCACCCGCACCCTGGACGCGATGCTCGGGGAGATGCTCTTCCTGCGCGGGGAGCTGGTGACCCACCGCCGCGAGGCGCGCCGGCTGGCGCGTGAGCTGGAGCAGCTGCGCGGGTCCGGTGTGGGCCCCGTGCCGGCACCGCCGGGCGCGCCGCGTCCGCTGCACCGCCGGGTCGCCGGCCGGGTGCGCCGCGAGCTGCGGCAGCGCCTGCGCAGCGGCTGACCCGGCTGGTCCCCCCCGGGGTGACCGAGAGCCTTGCGGCCGCCGGGAATTGGTGGCTTTGGATGCGTATGACACCGTGGTGATTCACCGGTCCCGGCCGGTCACCCCGTCTCGTTCCACCCGCTTCCAGCCTGCCTCTCGGAGGGTCTCGCCATGGTCTTCCTGGTCGTCTCGATGTTGTTCATCCTTGTCGTCTGCGGCGTCATCGCGGTCTACGTGGCCTACCCGGCCCGGGGCGAGCAGACGCCCGGCGCCCCGTGGCTCGGCGAGGCGCTCGGTCGCGCCGCGCAGCGCTTCCAGACCCTCGACGAGACCCACGCGGACCCGCGCGAGGAGCAGGAGCGCGTCGACGCCTGACCGCAGGGTGGGCGAGGCGTAGCCACGCCGCCCCCGGGTCAGCAGGATGGGGCAACGGCGCCGTCCGGCGTCGTCACCGCTGCGCCCGCGAGGAGACCCGATGGCCGAGGAACGCTCCACCTTCCTGCTCGACGAGACCCAGGTCCCGACGCAGTGGTACAACGTGGTGGCCGACCTGCCCGAGCCGCCGCCCCCGCCGCTGCACCCCGGCACCCACCAGCCGGTGGGTCCCGAGGATCTCGCGCCGCTGTTCCCGATGGCGCTCATCGAGCAGGAGGTCACCACCGAGCGGTGGATCGACATCCCGGGCGGGGTGCTCGACGTCTACCGCATCTGGCGTCCCTCGCCGCTGGTGCGCGCGCGGCGGCTGGAGAAGCTGCTCGACACCCCGGCGAAGATCTTCTTCAAGTACGAGGGCGTGAGCCCGGCCGGCTCGCACAAGCCCAACACCGCGGTGCCGCAGGCCTGGTACAACCACGCCGAGGGCATCACGCGCCTCACCACGGAGACCGGTGCCGGGCAGTGGGGCACCTCGCTGGCCTTCGCCACCGCCCAGTACGGGATGGAGTGCGAGGTCTGGCAGGTGCGCAGCAGCTACGACCAGAAGCCAGCGCGGCGCACGATGATGGAGATCTACGGCGCCACGCTGCACCCGAGCCCCTCCGACCTCACCGAGGCGGGCCGCGGGATCCTGGCCGCCGACCCCGACTCACCGGGCTCGCTGGGCATCGCGATCTCCGAGGCCGTCGAGGCCGCCGTCGCCCGCGAGGACACCCGCTACGCGCTGGGCAGCGTGCTCAACCACGTGCTGCTGCACCAGACCGTGATCGGCGAGGAGGCGCTGCGCCAGATGGAGATGGCCGAGGTGCAGCCCGACGTGCTGGTGGGCTGCACGGGCGGTGGCTCCAACTTCGGCGGGCTGGTCTTCCCGTTCCTGCGCGAGAAGCTGGCGGGGCGGATGGACCCCACGATCCGCTGCGTCGAGCCGGCCGCGGCGCCGTCGCTGACGCGCGGTGAGTACCGCTACGACTTCGGCGACACCGTGGGCCTGACCCCGCTGATGAAGATGCACACCCTGGGCCACGGCTTCATCCCCGACCCGATCCACGCGGGCGGGCTGCGCTACCACGGCATGGCGCCGCTGGTCTCCCACGTCTACGAGCAGGGCTACGCCGAGGCCGAGTCGATCGGGCAGCTCGAGTGCTTCCGTGCGGCCCTGATGTTCGCCCGCACCCAGGGCATCGTCCCCGCGCCCGAGCCCACCCACGCCATCGCGGCTGCCATCCGCGAGGCCGAGCGGTGCAAGGAGACCGGCGAGTCCAAGGTGATCCTCACGGCGCTGTGCGGCCACGGCCACCTCGACATGGGCGCCTACGAGGCCTACCTGGCCGGCACCATGACCGACCTCGGGCTCTCCGACGAGGACCTGCGCACCGCGCTGGACGCCGTCCCCACGCTCTGACCCGCAGCGACCTGGCCTCGGGGCCGCGCCCGCTGAGCCGGAGGCGTCGACGCCGGTTCGGTGGGCGCGGTGGGCCCTGGTTGGATGGGCTCCATGGGTGAGTGGTTGTACCTGGTCATCGGCATCGCGGCGCTCGTGGTGCTGGGCGGTGTCGGACTGGTGGCGGGCACGCTGCGTGGCAAGCGCGGCGGCGCCGTCGGCGAGGTGGAGCAGCGGGATGCGCCCACCGGTGGTGCGGGCACCGACCTGCTCGAGCCCCCCACGACGACGCCGCCGACGACGCTGCCGCCCGTCCCGGCCCCGCAAGCGCCGGAGCCCGAGGCGCCGACCGCACCGGCCGAGCCGGCCGCCCCGACCCTGGAGCGGCCCGAGGGCACGGCGTCACGCCTGCAGCGGCTGCGACAGCGACTGGCCGGCTCCCAGGGTGGGCTGGGCAAGGGCCTCCTGGCCCTGCTGAGCCGTGACCGGCTCGACGAGGACACCTGGGAGTCCATCGAGGACACCCTGCTGGCCGCCGACGTGGGCGTGAAGCCCACCCAGGAGCTGGTCGAGCAGCTGCGCACCCGCCTGCGCGTCGAGGGCGCCGGCGCCGACGTGCGCAGCGTCCTGCGCGAGGAGCTGGTGACGCTGGTCGACGCCGGCATGGACCGCCGCCTCCAGGTCAGCGGTGCCGACGGCGCCCCGGGCGTCGTGCTCGTGGTGGGCGTCAACGGCGCCGGCAAGACCACCACCGTCGGCAAGATCGCCCGCATCCTGGTGGCCGAGGACCGGGCGGTCACGCTCGGCGCTGCCGACACCTTCCGCGCCGCCGCCGTCGACCAGCTGGCCACCTGGGGTGAGCGGGTCGGGGTCGACGTCGTCCGCGGCGCCGAGGGCTCCGACCCCGCCAGCGTCGCCTTCGAGGCGGTCCGCACCGGGGTCGAGCAGGGAGTCGACACCGTCATCGTCGACACCGCCGGCCGCCTGCAGAACAAGGCCGGGCTGATGGACGAGCTCGGCAAGGTCAAGCGCGTCGTCGAGAAGCAGGCCCCGGTCACCGAGGTGCTGCTGGTGCTCGACGCCACCACCGGCCAGAACGGGATGATCCAGGCGCGCGTCTTCAGCGAGGTCGTCGACGTGACCGGCATCGTGCTCACCAAGCTCGACGGCTCCGCCAAGGGCGGCATCGTGGTGGCGGTGCAGCGCGAGCTGGGCGTGCCGGTGAAGCTGGTGGGCCTGGGCGAGGGGCCCGACGACCTGGCGCCCTTCACGCCCGAGGCGTTCGTCGACGCGCTGCTCGGTTGAGCCCGCGCCGGGCTACCGGCGCAGGGCCCGCCGCAGCCGACCGACCGCGCGCCGGGGGAGCGAGCGCGAGTCCGCCGGTGCCTGCTGCTCACGCAGGCGACGCACCTCGCCCCGTGCGCGCTGCAGCTGCTTCTCCAGGCGCGCGATGCGGCGCTTGCGCGCGTCGAGCCGGGAGCGCAGCTCACGCTGGCGCTCGCGCAGCTCCACCTGCTCGGCCACCCAGTCGGGCATCTCGTGCTCGGGCCGCGGCTCGTCGGCCAGCAGCGACGCCGGCCACCCGCCGCCGCGCGGCAGCCGGCGCAGCACCGCGTAGAACTCGTTGAGGTTGCGCGCGGTGGGCACCAGCGACTCCACCCGCCAGGCCGAGAGACCGAGCTGGCGCAGCTCCACCAGCTGCTCGAGCAGGGTGCCCGGCGTCAGGGCCCACACGTGCGCGTCGATGTACTCGCCGCGACGAGCGGCGTCGACCTGCTCCACGACCTGCGGGAGGTCGTAGAGGCGGGCGCCGTAGCCGGGCACCTCGCCGCGCCACAGCGCCGCGGCGTTGGTGCCCACGTGGCCGCGCTTGTAGTCGTAGACGGCGCGCACCGAGGGGACCACGTCGCCGGCCTCGTGGGCCTGGAGCAGCTGGCCGAGGGTCGTGCCCGGGCGGTGGACGTCGAAGCAGTAGCGACGGTCGGGCACGACCAGCACCAGCGCGCCGCCGTCGACGGTCACCTGCGCCACCTGGTCGAGCCAGCCGATCATGTCGGGCACGTGCTCGATGACGTGGGAGGCCATCACCCAGTCGAACGGCTCGATGCCGTCGAGGGTCTCGGGGATGGAGCGCACGCGGCCGTCGTCGGCCATGAGCACGTGGTCGACCTCGGGGATGGCCGCGGGGTCGACGTTGGCGTGGCCGGCGTAGTTGCGCAGCAGCTGCTCGCGGCTGAACACGTCGAGGTACTCAATCGCGCCGTGCTCGTGGCGCACGGAGGGGTTGTGCAGCGGCCCGATCTCCAGCCCGCGGCCGGAGGAGAAGTCGTGGAGGTCCCACAGGCGCCGCTGGCGCGAGTTGAGCCGGTCGGGGCGTCGGTCGGTCACGCGCCAGACCCTACGAGGTGGCGTGGCCGCGAGCGGCGTCGCGCCCCGATAGGGTCTCGCGCATGCCGACTCCCCAGGGCGGCGCCGACGAGAACACCGGCGCCCATCGCTACCAGTGGTTCGACCAGATGCTGGGCATGTTCCCGCCCGGCCGGCTCATCGACCTCGGCGCCGGTCACGGCGCCTTCTCGCGTCGCGCCGCCGACCGCGGCTGGAAGGCCACGGCCCTCGACGCGCGGGGTGACCGCTACCCCGACGACGACCCGCGGGTGGACTGGCAGGTGGGCGACGTGCGCGACGTCGACCTCACCGCCTACGACCTGGTGGTGAACCTCGGCCTCTTCTACCACCTGACGCTCGACGACCAGCTGGACCTGCTGGGTCGCACGCGGGGCATCCCGATGATCCTCGACACCCACGTGGCCAACGACCGCCCGGTGCCGATGAAGCGCTCGCTCAGCAAGCCGGTGACCCTGCAGGGCTACACCGGCCGGCTCTACACCGAGCCCGACCAGACCACGAACTCGCCGGCCTCGTGGGGCAACGACCAGTCGTTCTGGCCGCGCACCCGCGACCTGTACGCCATGCTCGGCGCGTTCGGCTACGACGTGCTCACCGCCACGCCCTGGTACCTGCCGAGCCGCACCTTCTTCCTCTGCCTGCCGAAGCAGTAGCTGCCACGCGAGGTACGAGCGGGGCAGCGTGACTGCTGAAGGTTGAGCAAGGCCTGCGGCCGAGCCTGCGAGGCCGCAACGGCCGCGTCGAAACCCTCCGACTCACGCAGGGGACACCGACCAGCCTCCGACTCACCGAGCGCGCAGTCGTGCCCACTCACCGGAGCGCACGAGCGTCGCCGGATCTCGGTACGCGCCGCCCCTCGTACCTCGGGGCGGCGCTACTCGATCACCGGACAGGGCGCCGCGCTACTCGATCAGCGGTCGAGGCGCGCCTGACAGAGCCGCACGGCCTCGGTGAGGATCACCTCGGCGCGGGCGTCGAAGGAGTGCTCGGCGGCGACGCGCTCGGCGGCGCGACGGCGCTCCTCGCCGGCGGGGTAGAGGGTGTCGCGCTCGCGCACCAGCCGGGCGAGGGACCCGGGGCCGTCGAAGGTGTGCACCAGGCCGCCGAAGAGGGCGGTGAGGTCGAGGCCGGGGATCTCGTCGCTGGCCACGCGGGCGCCCGCGGCGGCGGCGTCCATGAGCCGGTTGGAGACGAAGCCGGTGAGGCGCATGTCCTCCCAGTGGTCGTTGAGCACCAGGCCGGCGGAGGTGTAGAGCGCCCCGAGCTCGGAGTTGTCGACGAGCCGCGAGGAGACCCAGCCCGCGGGCAGCATCTCGTTCCAGCCGGCACCGTGCACGGTCACGGGGACGCCGGCGTCGACGGCGTGGCGCAGCGCGGTGCGGAAGATGCCGCGGGAGTTGCCGACGAACAGCACGTCGGCGCCGGTGTCGGGCTGGGCGCGGTCGGGGTGGAACAGGGCCGGGTCGGTGGCCTGCAGCAGCGGGTGGATCTCCACCCCCCACGCCGCGCTCTGCTGCTGCGACCAGCCCACGCTGGCCGCCCAGACGTGGTCGAAGCGCGCCACCTCGGCGGCGCTGACCAGGTCGGGGTGGCTGATGATCCACTCCAGCGACACCAGGCCCGGGCGGGGCACGACGTCGTCGAGCCCACGGAGCACGAGCACCACGTCGTCGAGATCGCGGCTGGGGCGGTGCCGGGTCTCGCGGGCATCGACCGCCACGTGCTGGCCCCGACGGCGCAGGGCGGCGGCGAGCGCGTGTCCGTAGTGGGTGTCGCCCCACGCCAGGCCCTTCGGTCCGACCGGCGAGGGCAGGTCGATGGCCCAGCGCAGAGCGGGCGGGTGCTCGGAGACCTCTCGCCGCGCCGGCGCGAGGACGGTGCGGGGCAGCAGGACCGGGACGTCGAGCGGGCCGGTGGCGCAGCCGGGCAGCACCTCGTGGCGGACGACGAGCACCTCGAAGCCGGCGGCGGCCCAGGCGGCGGCGGAGCCGGGTGGGGGAGCGGGGTGCCGCTGGGCGAGGAGCCGGTGAGCGGCCTCCAGCTCGGCCGGCTCGGGCGCGGCGGCCGGCCGGGCGGTGAGCACCGACTCCGGCGCCAGGCGGACGCCGCCCAGCCCCTCCTGCGTGGCGCGCAGGCTCAGGTCGGTGAGGCCGAGCGGACCGGCGAGCGGGTCGGCCCCGCCGAGGGTGGCGAGGTGCTCGGCGCGCAGTGCGACGACGGGTCCCGCGGCCGCAGGCAGGTCGACCGCGCCGGCGCGCAGGGCGTCGTCGACGGCGTGGCCGGCGAGGAAGTCGGCCGGCGTGACGACGTCGGGCCCCGTGACGGCGCCGGCGGTCAGCACTGCCCCGGTGGGGTCGAGGACCACCGGCTGCGCGACCGCCACCCCGGGCGCACCCAGGGACGCGGCCAGCGCCTGCACGGCGGCGGCGTCCGGCGCCAACGGCTCGGTGACGACGACGACGCGCTCACCCGACGCCTCGGCGAACCCGACGGCGACCCGTACCGCCGGACCTCGGTCGGCCTGCAGGGTGACCAGCCGCGAGCGACCGAGCGTGCCCACGAGCACCGACAGCGCGACGTGCTGCCAGCGCGGCAACCGGACCCCCACCACCACGACGTCGAGAGCGCCGCTCTCCTCGACGGCGACGGCGCGGAGCCACTCCTCGACGGCACGCACCGAGCCCTGCCCGGTGAGCACGAGCGTCGTGCGGCCGGGCTCGCGCGGCGCTGCACGCACCGCCTCCCAGTCGACGAGGTGACGACCGGCGATGACCGAGAGCCACGCCGGCGACTCGTGCGTGCTGATCCGCGGCCCCGTGTCACCCGAGCCCGCCGAGTCGTCGGTGTAGTCCACGCCGACGTGGCGCACCAGGTGCAGCCCGGTGCGCTCGGCGAGCTTGAGCACGAGGTCGTAGTCGACCCCGCGGCGCAGCGACTCGTCGAAGCCCCCGACCTCGGCCACCAGCTCGCGGCGGGCCACGAGCACGTTGAGGTCGACGTGGTTGGCCACGAGCAGGTGCGCGTGGGTGCCGGCGAAGGCGCGGTAGTAGGTCTCGCCGTCCTTGGAGGCGCGCAGCACGGCGTGCGCCATGCCCCAGCGCGGGTGCGCCTCCAGCTCGGCGAGCACCACCTGCAGGTAGGTGGGACGCCACTGGTTGTCGGTGTCGAGGAAGGCCACGTAGCGGCCGCGCGCACGGCGCAGGCCGTCGTTGCGGGTGGCAGAGACACCGCGGTGCTCGGCGGCGACCACCACGATGCGGGGGTCGAAGGCGGCCAGGCCGCGCACGACCGCGACGGAGTCGTCGGTGGAGCCGTCGTCGACGACGATCAGCTCCCAGCCGGTGAAGGTCTGCGCCTGCACGGACTCGACGGCGGCGCGCACCACGGTCGCGCGGTTCCACAGCGGCATCACGATGCTGACCAGCGGCGTGCCGTCGTCGGGGGCCGGCGGCATGACGCCGGGCTCGACCAGGTCGCCGGGTGCGTGCGGGGTCGTGCGCGGGGCGTTGCGCAGTCGGGCGTGGTCGCGCCACTCCTCGACGGCGGACTCCGAGAGCGAGCGCACCTGCGCGAGCGTGAGCGCCGGCGCGCCGGGCGCGTGCGGCAGCACGGTCTCGGGCGTCGCCTGCTCGAGCCACCAGGTGAGCGGGCCGAGCCGGGCCTCGCCGGCCTCGGGGTGCTGCTCCACGATCGCCTCGAGGTCCACGAGCGGGTGCGGGGAGGCCTTGCGGCGTGCCCACCCGTTGTTGAGGTACCAGGAGAGCGGCACCTTGCCTCGGCCCGGCCGCCCGAAGCGACCCTCCACGTACTCGGCGAGGAAGAGCGGGTGCGGGGAGAGGTCTGGCTGGGCCACGAGCGCGTCGACGGCGGCGGCCCGGTCGGGCACCTCGCGTCCCAGCTGGGCGCCGACCCACGCAGGGTCGACCAGCGGCGACTCGAGCAGGGCGTCGCGCCCGCGGGGGCTCAGCGTCGCCGAGCCGCGCGCGCCCGTCGCGGGTGCGACCCCCGGGCTGCGCCCCAGTCCGGCTCGGCGCGCAGCGCGCCCGGCCAGCCGTCGGGCTGCGGCGACGGGAGCGGCGGGCTCGGGGTGCGAGGCGGGGGTCTCAGGCGGCACGCCCGTACTCCACCAGACGTCGCAGCGGGCGCACGCCCACGGGGGTGGGTCGCAGGTCGGTGTCGGGGCGGGCGGCCGAGAGCGGCGCGGTGGCGGCCAGGTACTCCCGCACCCCCGCGAGCTCCTCGGGGCGACGTCGTTCCGCAAGCCGCAGCAGCCGCTCGGCGCCCAGGCCGTAGGGGTCGTAGCGCAGCGTGTCGATCTTCAGGTACGGCAGCCGCGCACCGGCCGGCCGAGGCGGCGAGGGCGCCAGCGCGACGTCGGCCAGGGCGATGGCGGGGTTCCAGGGGTCCTTGCTGCGCGCCTTGAGGAACTCCCACTCCCGACGACGCCGCGGGGGCGGGAGGCGGTGCAGCGTCCACCACGCCACCCGACGCTGCGCGAGGGCGCGGTCGGCGTCGGTCTCGGTGTAGTAGGAGGCGAAGCGGAAGCCGCCGTCGGTGAGGGTGCGGCTCAGCCCCACCTCGTACTCGGCGATCACCGAGGCGCGGTCCGAGACCGGCGACATGCGCCCCCAGAAGCCGCGGAAGGCCTGCGACCCGACCAGCCACGGCCGGAAGGCGACGAAGAAGCTCTGCACGTGCGGGTGCACCCGCTGCGAGGCGGTGAGGCCCCAGAAGTCGGCGGGCCGACCCGCCATGGCCTCGAAGACCTCGCCGTACCCGACCAGCGGCACGTAGGTGTCGTTGCACACCACGACCTCGTCGAAGTCCTCCGGGCGGCTGGCCTCCAGACCGGTCTTGTAGCTGAAGAAGTCGTAGCCGTAGTTGGTGCGCCGCAGCAGCCGACCGTGGCGCCCCAGGAAGGCTGCGCCGTCGTCGTCGAGGTCGGCGGTGCTCACCACCACCAGCTCGTCGACGGCCGCCGCCAGCGACGCCACCTGGCGGCGCACGTGCGGGGCCACCTGACCGCGCGGGTCCCAGTGCGCCATCACGGCCAGCCTGCTCACGGACAGGGAGTCTAGGGACGCGCCGTGGTCGCCCCGCCGCGCCGGGCCGCCACTCGGTGCGAAACGCGGAAGTAACACAGCGGGGGAACTCGTTTCCTCACCGCAACAAACACCTTCGTGGGGCGAAACCTGCGACCAACAGGCTCCTCAGCAATCCGGGTGGGGATCCTCGACAGTGTCGTCCGGTGCTCCTCCACCCCGCAACGGCAACAACTCTCCATGGAGGATCTGTGGACGGCTATTACGCCTTCATGCTCATCGCGACGGCGTTCGTGCTCATGATGACGGTGCCCGCGCTGGCGCTGTTCTACGGCGGCATGTCGCGATCGAAGTCCGTGCTCAACATGATGATGATGTCGTTCGTCGCGGCGGCGATCGTCGGCATCCTCTACGTCGCCGTCGGCTGGTCGATGGGCTGGAGCGGCGACGGCACGTTCTTCGCCAACCCCTTCGACCTGTTCTGGCTCGACGGCGTCACGACCGACAGCTACATCGGCGTGATGTTCCAGATGACCTTCGCCGTCATCACCGTCGCCCTGATCAGCGGCGCGGTCGAGGGCCGCATGAAGTTCGCCGCCTGGGTCGCCTTCGTGCCGGTCTTCGCGCTGCTCGTGTACTTCCCGATGGCCCACATGGTCTTCAGCTGCACCGACGACTCGCTCATCTGCGGCCGCATCGGTGCCCAGGACTACGCCGGCGGCACCGCCGTCCACATCAACGCCGGCATCGCGGCGCTCGTGCTCGTGCTGCTGCTGGGCAAGCGCCTGGGCTGGCCCAAGGACAAGATGCGCCCCCACAACCTGACCCTCACCATGCTCGGTGCCGGTCTGCTGTGGATGGGCTGGTACGGCTTCAACGTGGGCTCGATCGTCTTCTCCGACGAGTCGCTGGCCGACGAGGGCACCCTGATCACCCAGTTCATCTCCGAGACCGGTCGCACCTTCGGCAACACCACGCTCGCCACCATGGCCGCGATCCTCGGCTGGCTGGTCATCGAGCGCATCATGCACGGCAAGGCCACCTCGCTGGGCGCCGCCTCCGGCATCGTCGCGGGCCTCGTCGCCATCACCCCGGCCGCCGGTGCGGTCAACCTCAGCGGTGCTGTGGCCATCGGCGCCATCGCCGGCGGGCTCTGCGCCTGGGCGGTCTCCTGGAAGTTCAAGATGGGCTACGACGACTCGCTCGACGTCGTGGGCGTCCACCTGGTCGGCGGCATCGTCGGCACGGTCCTGATCGGTGTCTTCTCCACCTCTGACGGCGCCGGCGGCGTCGACGGACTGCTCTACGGCGGCGGCATCGACTCGCTGGTCGACCAGGTGCTGGGTGTGCTCGTGGCGGTCGTCTTCGTGGGCGTGCTCACCACGATCATCGGCCTCGCGATCAAGTACACCATCGGCCTTCGCCTCGACGAGGACGCCGAGGTGGAGGGCATCGACTTCGCCGCCCACGGCGAGTCGGCCTACGACCTGCACACCTCCACCACCGGCGGCAGCCGCACCGGCGTGCTCAACACCGCGCCGGCCTCGCCCACCTCGCCGACCCGCAACGAAGGAGCCCAGGCATGAAGCTCGTGACCGCGGTGATCAAGCCGCACAAGTGGGAGGACGTCCGCGAGGCCCTCGAGACCTTCGGCGTCACCGGCATGACCGTCAGCGAGGTCAGCGGCTACGGCCGCCAGAAGGGGCACACCGAGGTGTACCGCGGGGCGGAGTACGACATCGCCCTGGTGCCCAAGATCCGCATCGAGATCGTGGTGGACGACGACGACGCCGACGACGTGATCGGCATCATCGTCAAGACCGCGCAGACCGGCCGGATCGGCGACGGCAAGGTGTGGCTGAGCCCGGTCGAGACCGTGGTGCGCGTGCGCACCGGCGACAAGGACGGCGCGGCGCTCTAGCTCACGCAGCAGGAGCCCGCACGACCCGCACCACCACCCGGACGGCCCGGCTGCACCGCAGCCGGGCCGTCCGGCGCTGCGGCCCCCGTCGGCCCCCATCGGCCCCATCGGCGTGGCACCCGCGGACACCGTGCCGCTGCGGCACGATCGGCCCAGCGCGCGCGCCCGCCGCGGCCCCACCGCCACCGCACCTCTCGAGGAGACACCCATGAAGCTGGTCACCGCCGTCATCAAGCCCCACAAGTGGGAGGACGTGCGCTCGGCGCTGGAGGCGCAGGGCGTCACGGGCATGACGGTCAGCGAGGTCAGCGGCTACGGCCGGCAGAAGGGCCACACCGAGGTGTACCGGGGCGCGGAGTACGACGTCGCGCTGGTGCCCAAGATCCGCCTGGAGATCGTGGTGGCCGACGAGGAGGCCGCCACGATCGTCTCCACCATCGAGCGCAGCGCCCAGACCGGGCGGATCGGCGACGGCAAGATCTGGGTCTCGCCGCTGGAGACCGTGCTGCGCGTGCGCACCGGCGACCGCGACGAGTCCGCAGTCTGAGGTGACCGTAGCCGAACGGGCCGAGCGCACCGCCGCCGCGGACCGCCTGTGCGAGCAGGCGTGGGCCGACTGCGGCGGCCCCGAGACCGGAGCCGCGCTCGTGGCCGTGGGCGGGTACGGGCGCGGTGAGCTGGCGCCCTTCTCCGACCTCGACGTCGTGCTCGTGCACGAGGACGAGACGCCTCCGGAGGGGGTGGCCGAGAAGGTCTGGTACCCCTTGTGGGACGCCGGCACGAAGCTCGACCACGCCGTGCGCTCGCTGCCGCGGATGCTGGAGGCCGCGGCGGGCGACCCCCGGGTGGCCTCGGGCCTGCTCGACGCGCGGCACCTCGCGGGCGACCCGAACCTGACCCTGCGGCTGCGCGCCGCGGTGCTGGCGTCCTGGCGCCGCACGGCGCGCGAGACGCTGCCGGCGCTGCACGCGATGGTGCGCTCGCGCCACGAGCTGATGGGCGAGCTGGCGCACGTCGCCGTGCCCGACCTCAAGGAGTCGCAGGGCGGGCTGCGCGACGCCACGGTGCTCAAGTCGCTGGTGGCCACCTGGCTGGTCGACGTGCCGCACACCGAGCTGGAGCGCTGCCGCCTGGCCCTCCTCGACGTCCGTGACCTCGTGCACGCCACCACCGGGCGGGGGACCGACCGGGTGGCCCCCGAGACCTGGCGCGGTGTCGCCGAGGGACTCGGCACCGGCCCCGGCGAGGAGGGCGAGCGGGCCGCCCAGGTCCAGGTGCGGCAGCTGGGCCGCCGCCTGACCCACCTCTCCCGGCTGGCCTGGCGCCGCGTGGACGGCGTGCTGGCCCGACCCACGTCGCCACGCACCGCCCGCCGTCCCTCGCTGGAGCGGCTGGCACCCGGCGTCGCGCTCTCCCGCGGCGAGGTGGTGCTCGACCGGGGCGCCGACCCCGCCGCGGACCCGCTGCTGCTGCTGCGCGCCGCCGCGCTCGCCGCCGAGCGCGACGTGGTGCTGGCCCCGCCGACCGCGGCGCGGCTGGCCCGGCAGACCCCACCGCTGCCCGAGCCGTGGCCCGACGAGGCGCGCCGGCTGCTGGTGCGGCTGCTCGCCGCCGGGCGCGGCCTGCTCGCCGTCTGGGAGACCCTCGACGAGACCGGGGCGCTGCACCGGCTGCTGCCGGAGTGGGACCGGATCCGGCTGCTGCCGCACGCCTCGGTGGTGCACCGGTTCACCGTCGACCGGCACGTGGTGGAGACCTGCATCGAGGCCTCCGCGCTGATCCGCTCGGTGGCCCGGCCCGACGTGCTGGTGGTCGCGGCGCTGTTGCACGACATCGGCAAGGGCGGGCTGGTGGAGCACAGCGTGGCCGGCGAGCCGATCGCGCGCACCGTCGCCACCCGCTGGGGCTTCGCGCCGGACGACGTCGAGCTGGTGGCCGGCCTGGTGCGCTGGCACCTGCTGCTGCCCGAGACCGCCACCACCCGCGACCCCGACGACCCGGCCACGGTCGACCTCGTCGTCGAGCGGGTGCGCACGCCCGAGGCGCTGCAGCTGCTCACCGCGCTCACCGAGGCCGACGCGCGCGCCACCTCCGCGAAGGCGTGGTCCACGTGGCGCGCCGGCCTGGTGGGCGACCTGTCGCGCCGCGCCCGGGCCGCACTGGAGAGCGGGGGCTCGTTGCCGCCGGTGCTCACCGAGGAGGTGGAGGTGCCCGCCTCCCTCCACCCCGACGGGCTGGCCGTCTTCGTCGAGGAGGTGCCCGACGGCGCCCGCGTCACCACCATCGGCCACGACCGGGTCGGTCTGCTCGCCGACGTCGCCGCGACGCTGGCCCTGGCACGCCTGCCCGTGCGGGCCGCCCGCGCCTGGTCCCAGGGGGCCCACGGGGTCTCGGTGTGGGAGGTGGGCGAGCAGTACGTCGACCCCGCCCTGCTGCGCACCACCTTCGACGCCGTCGCCCACGGCGGCCGCGACCTCTCCCGCCTGCGCCGGGTCGTGGACCGGGAGGGCGCCTCGCTCGCCCCCTCGGTCGCGATGCGGCCGGAGGCCAGCGACCAGGCCACGGTGCTCGAGGTCCGGGCGGCGGACCGGCCGGGGGTGCTCTACCTGGTGTGCCGGGCGCTGGCCGACCTGGACGTGACCGTGCGCTCGGCGCACGTCGACACCCTCGGCCCCCAGGCCGTCGACGTCTTCTACCTGCAGGAGGCGTCCGCCGGCGCGCTCTCGGAGCCCCGGGCCGCCGAGGCCGCCCACGCGGTGCGGTCGGTGCTGACCGGGGGCGGACCGGGCAGGGGGTCGGGCGGTTAGTCTGGGGGCGCCGCTCCCGGCCCCCGATCGACGCTCGAGACCGAGGAACCTTCTTTGTTCGCCACACTCTCCGACCGCCTCGCAGACACCTTCAAGAACCTGCGCGGCAAGGGCCGGCTCTCCGACGCCGACATCGACGCCACCGCCCGCGAGATCCGCATCGCGCTGCTCGAGGCCGACGTCGCGCTGCCCGTGGTCAAGGAGTTCGTCGCGGCGGTCAAGGACCGGGCGCGCGGCGAGGAGGTCAGCGGTGCGCTGAACCCCGCCCAGCAGATCATCAAGATCGTCAACGAGGAGCTCGTCGAGATCCTCGGCGGCGAGACGCGGCGGCTGCGCTACGCCAAGACCGGCCCGACCGTCATCATGCTGGCCGGCCTGCAGGGTGCCGGCAAGACCACGCTGGCCGCCAAGCTCGCGCTGTGGCTCAAGGAGCAGGGCAAGCAGCCGCTGCTCGTGGCCTGCGACCTGCAGCGCCCCAACGCCGTCAAGCAGCTGCAGGTCAACGGCGAGCGGGCCGGCGTGCCCGTCTTCGCGCCCGAGCCCGGCAACGGCGTCGGCGACCCCGTGGGCGTGGCCCGTGCCTCGATCGAGGAGGCCACCCGCCGGCTGCACGACGTCGTCATCGTCGACACCGCCGGCCGCCTCGGCGTCGACGCCGAGCTCATGCAGCAGGCCGCCGACATCCGCGACGCCGTGCGCCCCGACGAGGTGCTGTTCGTCGTCGACGCGATGATCGGCCAGGACGCCGTCGGCACCGCCCAGGCCTTCCTCGACGGCGTCGGCTTCGACGGCGTCGTGCTCACCAAGCTCGACGGCGACGCCCGCGGCGGCGCCGCGCTCTCGATCCGCTCGGTCACCGGTCGCCCGGTGATGTTCGCCAGCAACGGCGAGAAGCTCACCGACTTCGACGTCTTCCACCCCGACCGGATGGCCGGACGGATCCTCGACATGGGCGACGTCATGACGCTCATCGAGCAGGCCGAGAAGACCTTCGACCAGGAGCAGGCGCTCAAGGCCGCCCGCAAGCTCTCCGGCGACGGCGAGTTCACCCTCGAGGACTTCCTCGAGCAGATGCAGCAGGTGCGCAAGCTCGGCTCGATGAGCAAGATCCTCGGGATGCTCCCGGGCATGGGCCAGATGCGCGAGCAGCTGGAGAACTTCGACGACCGCGAGATCGACCGCATCCAGGCGATCATCTACTCGATGACGCCCGCCGAGCGCGTCAACCCCAAGATGATCGACGGCTCGCGCCGCGCCCGCATCGCCAAGGGATGCGGTCGCACGGTGACCGACGTCAACCAGCTCGTCGACCGGTTCTTCGAGGCGCGCAAGATGATGCAGCAGATGGCGCGCGGCGGCGGGATGCCCGGCATGCCGGGGATGCCCGGCATGGGGGCGCCCGGCGGTGGCAAGCGCGGCAAGGGCAAGCAGGCGCCCAAGAAGGCCAAGGGCCGCCGCACCTCCGGCAACCCGGCCAAGGCTGCGCAGCAGGCGAAGGCCGACCAGGAGAAGGCGGCCGCCGCCAAGGCGAACAGCAACCCGTTCGGCATGCCCGGCGGCGAGGAGATCGACTACGAGAAGGCCGCGGCCAACCTCGACCTGCCGCAGGACTTCTCCAAGTTCCTCAAGTGAGCCCGCGGCGCCCACCCGCCACCGTGCTGGTGGTCGACGGCGCCAACGTGGTCGGCGCCCGCCCCGACGGCTGGTGGAAGGACCGCGCCGGCGCGGCCCGCCGCCTGCACGAGGCGCTGCTGGTGGCCGACGTGCCGCACGACGAGGTGGTGCTCGTGCTGGAGGGTGCCGCCAAGGGCGGGGCTCGTGCCGGCCGCGACGCCCACGTGCGGGTCGTGCACGCCCCCGGCGAGGGCGACGCCGCCATCGTGGCGCAGGCCCAGGCCGCCGCCGAGGCGGGCGCCCGGGTCACCGTCGTCTCCGCCGACCGCGCCCTGCAGGCCCGCTGCGCCCGGTGGGCCGACACCGGCGTCGGTCCCACCTGGTTGCTCGACCGGTTGTGAGGGCGTCGGTGCGCCGGGGTGGATCTCCCCGGTCGACCGGTTGCTCCCAAGCTTGTCGGCCCAAATCTTGGCCGACAAGCTGCACAGTCCCCGGCCGACCGGGGAAATCCCGCGTCCCACGTCCACCATCCACCCCATGAGTCCCATGCGGATCGCTACCGTCACCCCATGACGGCGCTGAGGTTCTCCGGTCCGGTGCTCCCCACGGGGGAGTCGCGCGAGGTGTTCGTGGTCGACGGGCAGGTCACGCTCGAGCGCCCGCAGGGCGCCGAGACCGTGGCCGAGGGGTGGCTGGTGCCGGGTCTGGTGGACGCGCACTGCCACATCGGCCTCGACGACGACGGCGCGGTCACCGACGCCGAGGCGGAGGCGCAGGCGGTGCTCAACCGCGACGCCGGCACGCTGCTGATCCGCGACTGCGGCTCGGCGCTCGACACCTCCTGGATGCACGAGCGCGAGGACCTGCCACGGCTGATCCGGGCCGGTCGCCACATCGCCCGCACCCGCCGCTACATCCGCAACTACGCCCACGAGGTGGAGCCCGAGCAGCTGGCCGCCCAGGTGGCCACCGAGGCGCAGCGCGGCGACGGCTGGGTGAAGCTGGTGGGCGACTGGATCTCGCGCGACGAGGGCGACCTCGCGCCGTCCTTCCCGGCGCAGGCCTTCGCCGAGGCGATCGCGGTGGCCCACCAGCACGGGGCGCGGGTCACCGCGCACTGCTTCGGCGAGCAGGTGCTCCCGGGGCTGATCGAAGCCGGGATCGACTGCATCGAGCACGGCACAGGTCTCGCGCAGGAGCAGGTGGAGGAGATGGTGGCCCGCGGCATCGCCCTGGTCCCCACGGTCATGCAGATCGACAAGTTCCCGCAGTACGCCGAGGCCGGGGAGGCGAAGTTCCCGCAGTACTCCGCGCACATGCGCGACCTGCACGCGCGCCAGCGCGCCACCGTGATGGCGGCCTACGAGGCCGGCGTCGCGCTCTACGCCGGGTCCGACGGCGGGGGAGTGGCCCGGCACGGCAACCTGCCCGGCGAGGTGCTCGCGATGGTCGAGCTCGGCCTGCCCGCCGAGTACGCGCTGGGCGCCGCCTCCTGGCGGGCGCGGGAGTGGCTGGGCTGGAACGGCGGGCTCGAGGAGGGCGTCACGGCCGACTTCGTGGTCTACCCGCGCGACCCCCGCGCCGACCCGGCGGTGCTGTTCGAGCCCACGTGCGTGGTGCTCCGCGGCCGCGTCGTGGCCGGCGCGACCGTGCTGCCGCGCGACTGACCTGGGCGCCTCAGGCCCACGGGTGCTGACGCGTCCGCCGCCCGCGGACGCCACGGACCACCAGCCACACGATGCCTCCGGCGATCGAGACCAGCGGCACCAGGATCCCCAGCACGATGCCGAGGGCGAAGCCGCCGCCGTCGACCGCGGGACCGATCTGGACGTCGCCGCCGCCCGCGGCGCAGGTGACCTCCAGCTGCGTGCCGGGCGGGTCGAAGGTGGAGGCACCCACCCAGGACCCCGACGGCCCCGACTTGGAGAAGCGGCCCGTCATCGAGCGGGTCGGCACCGGGGTGTCGCCCCCCTGCTCGACGATCGTGCAGCTCGACGTCGTGTACTCCTCCACCCAGACCATCCGCTCCCCGGTGTCCTCGAGGATGACCGCGTGAGGCTCGCCGTCGGCCGGCACCGTGGCCTCGGTCTGGCTGAACCCGAGGGCCGCGCGGACGACCAGGAAGACCCCGACGGCGATGCCGACCACCATCAGCAGGACCGGCGGCACCCACCCGCCCCGGCGCGGCTGCTGGTGGGTGGGCGGCACCCCGGGCGCGCCCCCGGATCCCGGCTGCTGGGCCGGTCGGTGGGGTGGGGGCGGGTAGGAACCCTGCCCCGCCGAGGACTCCCTCGGCTCGTAGACGGGGTAGGTCGGACCGTCCTGGGGATCGCGGCGGGGCTGCTCGGGAGGCGGCGGGAACGAGCTCATGGGGTCATCCTTGCCAGGTCGGGGCTCGGCCACACCTGAACGCCCGTCACTCGATTCGTGGGCCCGCGGCCCCCTCTGGCATGATCTGCCGCTGAGTCCTGCCCGCGCGGACCCTCTCACCGAGCGGTGCACGGCCCCTCGACGTCCCGGCGCTGGCGTCCCCACGCAGCAGCCGGTACCTCACCACCACGATCAACAAGGAGACACCACACCAGTGGCCGTCAAGATCCGTTTGAAGCGCCTGGGCAAGGTCCGGGTGCCGCAGTACCGCATCGTCGTCGTCGACTCGCGCAAGAAGCGCGACGGTCGCGTGATCGAGGAGATCGGCAAGTACCACCCCAAGGAGGAGCCGTCGCTGGTCGACGTCGTCTCCGATCGGGCGCAGTACTGGCTCGGCGTGGGCGCCCAGCCCTCCGAGGCCGTGCACAAGCTCCTGCGCATCACCGGCGACTGGCAGAAGTTCAAGGGCCTCCCGGGCGCCGAGGGCACCCTGCGGACCGCCGACGCGAAGCGCGACAAGCTCGAGATCTTCAACGAGGCCCTCAAGGAGGCCGGTAGCGACGCCAAGGAGGGCGCCACCACCGCCAAGAAGAAGGCCGAGAAGCCGAAGGTCGAGGAGAAGGCCGACGACAAGGCCGAGAAGGCCGAGGAGACCCCTGAGGTCGCCGCCGGTGAGTCGCCCGAGGCCGCTGCCGAGGGCGCCGAGGCGGCGGAGGCCAGCTCCGAGCCGAGCAGCTGATGCTGGCCGACGCGCTCGAGCACCTGGTGCGTGGCGTCGTCGAGCACCCCGACGACGTCGTGGTGCGCGACAAGCAGCTGCGCCGCGGGTCGCTGCTCGAGGTGCGCGTGCACCCCGACGACCTCGGCAAGGTGATCGGGCGCGGCGGTCGTACGGCCACCGCGTTCCGCACCGTCATCTCGGCCCTCGCGGGCCGAGGTGGGGCGCGCATCGACTTCGTCGACGTCGACCGCCACTGAGCGATCGCGGGTGAGCGACACCTCCAGCACCTCCAGCAACACCGTCGAGCTCGTCGTCGGTCGTCTCGGCAAGCCCCACGGGCTGCGCGGGGAGCTGACCGTCGACCTGCGCACCGACGAACCCGAACGCCGGTTCGCGCCGGGCGCCACCCTCCGGGTGGAGGCCCCGCGCGGATCGGCGTTCGCGCATCCCCGGCTCACGGTGGCCACGACCCGGTGGCACCAGCAGGTGCTCCTGGTGCGTTTCGAGGAGCTGGCCGACCGCACCGACGCCGAGACGGCACGCGGCTGCGTGCTGCACGTCACCGTGTCGCTCGACGAGGTGCCTGCGGATCCGGACGAGTACTACGACCACCAGCTCGTCGGCCTGGCCGTGCACGACGTCGACGGCACCCCGCTCGGCGAGGTCACCGGCGTGGTGCACGGCGCGCAGGACCTGCTCGCCGTGCGCGCCCTCGACGGGCGCGACACCCTGGTGCCGTTCGTCAGCGCGCTGGTGCCGGAGGTCGACCTCGACGCCGGCCGCGTGGTCGTGGCCGACCGACCGGGCCTGGTCGCACCGCTGCCCGAGGGCTGAGGCCCTCGTGCGGCTGGACTACCTCACGATCTTCCCCGACTACCTCGCGCCCCTCGAGCTGTCGCTCCCCGGTCGCGCCGTCGCCTCGGGGCTGCTCGACCTGCAGGTGCACGACCTGCGCCGCTGGACCCACGACCGGCACCGCACCGTCGACGACACGCCCTACGGCGGGGGTGCCGGCATGGTGATGCGTCCCGAGCCGTGGGGCGAGGCGTTCGACGACCTGGGCATCGAGGGCGCCACGGTGGTGGTGCCGACGCCGTCGGGCCGTCCGCTCACCCAGGCGCTGGCGCGCGAGCTGGCGGCCCGCGAGCGGCTGGTGTTCTGCTGCGGTCGCTACGAGGGCATCGACCAGCGCGTCGTCGAGCACGCCGCCAGCCGCACCGAGGTGCTCGAGGTCTCGCTCGGCGACTACGTGCTCAACGGTGGCGAGGCGGCCGCGCTCGTCGTCACCGAGGCGGTGGTGCGGCTGCTGCCCGGCTTCATGGGCAACGCGGCCTCCCTCGTCGAGGAGTCCCACGAGGCAGGCCTGCTGGAGTACCCGGGCTACACCAAGCCCGCCACCTGGCGCGGCCTGGAGGTGCCGCCGGTGCTGCTGTCGGGCGACCACGGCCGGATCGCGGCGTGGCGTCACGAGCAGGCGCTCACCCGCACCGCGGAGCGTCGTCCGGACCTGCTGCACGCCAGCGCCGCCCCGGGGGAGTGGGCGATCGAGCCCGCCACCCGCGCCGACGCGGGCGAGCTGCTGACCCTGCAGCTGGCCTGCTGGGTCACCGAGGCCCACGCCAACGACGACCTGGGCATCCCCGCCCTGCACGAGACGCTCGACGACGTGGTGGCTTCTCTGGAGGAGCACCGCACCTGGGTGGTGCGCCGCGGTGGCCGGCTCGTCGGCTCCGTGCGCGGCCGCGTGCCGGCCGACCAGACCGACCAGACCCCCACCTGGCAGGTGGGCCGGCTGATGGTGGCGCCCGACCTGCGCGGCCACGGCCTGGGCCGGATGCTGCTCGACCACGTGCTGGCAGCGGCGCCTCCCGGGACGCGCCTGGTGGAGCTGTTCACCGGCAAGCACAGCGAGCGCAACCTGCGGATGTACCGCAAGGCGGGCTTCCGGCCGGTGCGCACGCTCGAGGGCCGGTCGGGCCCCGTGGTGCTGCAGAAGCGGATTTCCGGCGCCTGACCGGCCTGTGGCAGACTCACCCCTTGGTCCGACCGGCCGAAGGTCCGCTCCGAGGAACACACGGGGGGACTGCGTCGGGTGCCCGCCACGGGGAGCACCTCACGCCGCCGGCCTCCTGCGTCGCGACCACGTTGATGACACCCGCTGAACCATCCGATACCGCGGCTGACCTGTGGCACCCGCGAGGAGACAACCATGAGCACCAACGCCATCGTCGGCATCGGCAACGCCCAGAAGCGTGACGACCTCCCAGCCTTCCGCGCCGGCGACACCGTCAAGGTCCACGTCAAGGTCGTCGAGGGCAACCGTGCCCGCGTCCAGATCTTCCAGGGCGTCGTGATCCGCATCCACGGCTCGGGCATCGGCCGCACCTTCACCGTGCGCAAGGTCTCCTTCGGCGTGGGCGTCGAGCGCACCTTCCCCCTGCACTCCCCGATCTTCGAGCAGATCGAGGTCGTGACCCGCGGCGACGTGCGCCGCGCCAAGCTCTACTACCTGCGCAACCTGCGCGGCAAGGCCGCCAAGATCAAGGAGCGCCGGGACGCCTGAGGCGTCGGCGCCGATCCCTCGCACGCCACCCGGTCCACCTAGACTCCGCGCGTGAGCTCCGAGCACACCGACGCCGACCGCGAGGCCACCCACACCGAGGTCGACCCTGACGGTCGGCCCGAGGGCGGTCCCTCGCGGCGTCGTCTCTCGCTGTGGCAGGAGAGCGTCCTGCTGCTGGCGCTGGCCGTCGTGCTGGCCGTCGTCATCAAGTCGCTGTTCCTGCAGGCCTTCTACATCCCCTCGGCCTCCATGGAGCCGGGCCTGGTCAAGGACGACCGGATCCTGGTGCAGAAGGTCTCCTACTGGTTCGGCGGCAGCCCGCAGCGCGGTGACGTCGTCGTCTTCGAGGACCCCGGTGGGTGGCTGAGCCCGACCGAGGAGACCGGCCCCACCAACGCCTTCACCAGTGCGCTGTCGGCGGTGGGCCTCTACCCCTCGGGCGGTCACCTGGTGAAGCGGGTCATCGGCGTCGCCGGCGACACCGTCGAGTGCTGCGACGAGGAGGGGCGCATCCTGGTCAACGGGCAGCCCCTCGACGAGGACACCTACATCCTCGACGAGGACCTGGAGTGCAACGGCCCGATGCCGGGCACCTGCACCACCGGGGGCTGGAGCGCCGGACCGGTGCCCGAGGGCGAGATCTTCGTGATGGGCGACAACCGCGCCAACTCGGCCGACTCGACCGTGCACCTGTGCACCGAGGGCGTCACCGACTGCACCCTCGACCCGTTCGTGAGCACCGACCTGGTGGTCGGCAAGGTCTTCCTCAAGGTCTGGCCGCGCGACCGGATCGGCGGCGTCGGCCGCCCCGCGAGCTTCGACGAGGTCCCCGACGCCGAGGGCGCCGCGGTCGGCGCTCCCTGAGCCACGACCGACGACGAGGACCGGTGTCGCAGCTGCCCCGTGGCCTGACCGTCCGGCGCGACGCCGGGCTCTACGGATACGAGCGCGCCCTGCGCCGTCACGGGTTGGACGTCGTCGCAGGCGTCGACGAGGCCGGCCGAGGAGCCTGTGCCGGGCCCCTGGTCGCAGGTGCCGCCGTGCTGCCGCCCGGCAAGGCGGGTGTGGTGCCCGGGCTGGCCGACTCCAAGCTGCTCACCGAGCGGGCGCGCGAACGCGCCTACGACGAGGTGGTGCGGCGCGCCGTCGCCTGGTCGGTGGTGGTGATCGACCACGAGGAGTGCGACCGGCTCGGGATGCACGTGGCCAACATCGAGGCCCTGCGCCGGGCCGTGGCCACGCTCGAGGTCCCGGTCGACTACGTGCTCACCGACGGGTTCCCGGTCGACGGCCTCGGTGTGCCCGGGCTCGCGGTGTGGAAGGGCGACCGGGTGGCCGCCTGCATCGCCGCTGCCTCGGTGCTGGCCAAGGTGACCCGGGACCGGATGATGGTCGAGCTGGACCGCGCGTGGCCGGCCTACGACTTCAAGACGCACAAGGGCTACATCACCGACACCCACACCGCGGCGCTGACCGAGCACGGCCCCTGCCCGGTGCACCGGCGGCGGTTCGTCAACGTGCGGCGGGCCGCGGGGCTCGAGCCGGCGGACGCGGGGCACAATGGGCCCGGTCAGTCACCGGAGCAGGTGCCGGGTGGTCAGCGGTCGGGTGGAGGAGAGCACGCATGAGTGCCGAGGAGCTCGAGAAGTACGAGACCGAGCAGGAGCTGACGCTCTACCGCGAGTACCGCGACGTCGTCGGCATCTTCAAGTACGTCGTCGAGACCGACCGCCGCTTCTACCTGTGCAACCAGGTCGACGTGAAGGCGCGCACCGAGGCCGACGACGTGTTCTTCGAGGTCTCCATGTCGGACGCGTGGGTGTGGGACATGTACCGACCCGCCCGGTTCGCCAAGACCGTCAAGGTGCTCACCTTCAAGGACGTCAACGTCGAGGAGCTCGCGGAGAGCGACATGCAGCCGCCCAAGCCCTGAGGTTTCGGTCCGCCGTTCGGTCAGACCTCCTAGTCGTCGCGGGTCATCTTCCCTCGCGCGGGCTGACCTGGGATCCGTGGCGTCCTACCGTTCTGGTGGGAGGAGTGGGCACCGGCCCACCGGCACGGGCAACGGGAGGTGCGATGCGAGGCGTCCAGGGCCGTCGACGCGTTGAACGCGGCGCCGCCGCGGTCGAGTTCGCGCTGGTGGCCCCGCTGCTGCTGGTGATCGTCTTCGCGATCATCTCCTACGGCGTCATGTTCAGCTTCCGACAAGGCCTGAGCCAGGCCGCCGCCGAGGGTGCGCGGGCCGCTGCGCTGGCTCCGGCGACGCCCACGAGCACCACCTTCGGGGCGGCAGCCAAGGCGCGCACGGCCGTGGCCGCCGCCCTGGGCAGCGGGTACAGCTGCTCGACCACCGGGAACCTGCTGATGCGTGGCACCACCACGGTCGGCACGTGCACCGTCACGAGCCCCGCCTCCTGCACCACGGCTTCCTGCACCTACTCGGTGCGGCTGGTCTACCGCTACGACGACCACCCGCTGGTCCCCACGTTCCCCTTCGTGCCGGTGCCCGAGGAGCTCGTCTACGTCGCCTCCGCCCAGGGCAACGGATGAGAGCCCGGCCGGTCCGGCCGCGTGGTGTCCGGTGTGACGACGAGGGCGGCGCCGTCGCGCTGACCGTCGCCCTCTGCGTCACCCTGCTGGTGCTCGTGGCCTCCTACTGCGTCGACCTCGGCATGCAACGGGTCGTGCGCGCCGACATGCAGTCGGTGGCCGACGTCGCCGCGCTCGACATGGCGCGGGCGCTGGGGCGCGGCGTCGCCCCTGGCACCCCGGCGTGGGACGCCGCGCTGCGCGCCAGCCTGGAGGCCAATCCGGGCAACCTCGGCGGCTCCACCACGCACGCGGCCCCGTGGGTGTGCACCACCCACGCGTGCGCGAAGGCCACCGTGGGGGTGGTCGACGGCAACAACGTCTTCAGCAGCACCATCCCCGCCGGCCGCCAGCCCAGCGCCGTCGAGGTGCAGACGACCGCGTCGGTCGACTTCGCCCTGCAGGCCGGCAGCGGCTCGGCGACCAGGTCGGCCATCGCCGCCCTGAGCTCCTCGGCCTGCTACAAGCTCGGCTCCTGGGCAGCCCGCGTCAACTCTGCCGACTCGGTGCTCCTCAACCCGGTGCTGCGCCAGCTGGCCATGCAGTCCGGAGCCTTCAGCAACGGCGGCACGGTGAGCGCCCTGGACTACAAGGCCCTGGCCGGCGCGACGGTGAACCTCAACCAGCTCGCTGCCGGACTGGGCGTCGCCTCGGTCGACCAGCTGGCCACCTCGACGGTCAAGCTGCGCGACCTCTACTCGCAGGTCCACGCGCTGGCACAACCGCGCAACAGCACCGCGATCACGATCCTCGACAGCCTGCGGGCCACCTCGAGCACCCAGACCACGATCGCCCTGTCGAAGGTGATCTCGGTCGTGTCAGGGTCGGGCTCGGTGCTGGACGCCCAGGCCAACGCGCTCGACCTGGTCGGCGGGTCGATCTCGGCGCTCAACGGCACCAACGCGGCGAACGTCTACCTCGGCGCCACCATCCCGAGCCTGACCTCGGCGGGACTGGAGGTCCGGCTGCTCCAGGGTCCCAAGCAGTACTGCGGCAGCCCGGGCAGCTCCGGCACCATCGGCGTGCGGTCCGACGTCGAGCAGCTGCGCGCGCGGGTCGGCGGCCAGCTGGCACCGACCACCCTCGACTTCGCGATGTCGCCCATCACCGACGTGCTCGCCGGCGTGGCCTCGGCGCAGATCACCGCGGAGAACTACGCGACGTTCGACTTCTCCGTGGCAGGCACCTCCTCGAAGCTGAAGTCGGTCAGCTGCGGACCTCCTGCCGGGGTCACGCTCGAGGTCGACAACGGTCTGGCGACCGTCACCTTCTCGACACCGCTGCGGGCACGGGTCCGTGCCTCGCTCATCCGGACCCTGGGCCTGGCCGACGTGGTCATCGACGTCAACGCCACCGTCGACGTCACGGTGGAGCTCGGCACCAAAGGTGTCACCTCGATGTCCCTGGCCGTCCCCCCGCAGAGCTTCGACACCCCCTACCCGACCAGCAGCGGTGGCGTGAACATCAAGAGCGTGACCGCCCGCAGCGGCGCCAGCGTCAACGCGCACGTCGCCCTGCTCAGTGGCCTGCTCGGCGCCGGGGTCAGCCTGAACGCCGGGCAGCAGTCCGCCATCCTCTCCGCCGTGCTCGGCAACGGCATGGCGGCGCTGCTGAGCCCGACCGATTCCCGCAGCCTGAGCAAGACGGTCTTCGACCCGGTGCTCGCACTGATCGGCGCGAGGGTCGCCGGCTCCGACGTCATCCTCGACTCCAAGCCCGCGCTGAACTGCGGCACGCCACGCCTGGCCGGCTGAGGCGACCAGACGGAACACACCGATCGGGGCAGGACCGCGGCCGATCGGCCCGACTTGCTAGTCCTCCCGGGTCATCTCTGTCCGGGGGTGCAGACGCGGGGTCAGTGGGCGCCCTACCGTGCACGTGAGCGGAGGGAGGCCGCTCGTCAGCGACGTCGTCACATCCCTGGGAGGGACCATGCCGGGCAGCCGTACCCGCCCGCGCGCCAGCAGCCCCCGCGAGGAGCGCGGGGCCGCTGCCGTCGAGTTCGCCCTGGTCGCGCCGCTGCTGGTGTTCCTGCTGTTCGCGATCATCGCCTACGGCTACATGCTCAGCTTCCGTCAGTCGCTCAGCCAGGCCGCCGCCGAGGGCGCGCGCGCCGCGGCCGTGGCGCCCACCGCGCTGACCACCGACCAGAAGAAGACCAGGGCTCGCTCGGCCATCAACGACGCGCTCACCAGCTACGGCGTCTCCTGCACCAGCTCCGGTCAGCTCATGCGCGGCACCAACCCGGCAGGCACCTGCGTCATCACGCTGCCGCGCTCGTGCACCACCAGCACCATCGGCGGGCTGTGCGCCCAGGTGAGCCTCGACTACACCTACAAGGACGACTCGCTTCTGCCGGCACTGCCCGGTGTCGGGATCGTGCTGCCCGAGCACCTGCAGTACTCCACCGAGTCGCAGGTGAGCTGACATGGTGCGCTGGCTCGCCGTCCGGCACCGGGCCCGCGACGAGCGCGGCGCGGTGGCCCTGACCGTCGGCATCGTCAGCACGGTGCTGGTGGTGCTCGCGTCCTTCGCCGTCGACCTCGGCATGCAGCGGGTGGCCCGGCGCGACATGCAGGCGCTCGCGGACTCCGTCGCGCTCGACCTCGCCCGGCTCGTGGACGGCCGCACGGCGGACCAGATCATCGCGGGGAACGCGAAGATGCTGGGGATCGCGGCTGCCGCGGCGGCCAGCGAGGCGCGCAACGAGGGCGCCGCACTCGGCGACGACCCGACCGTCACGTGGACGCTGATCACCCTCGACGTGATGGGCGACCCGGTGCGCGCCGCGGACGGGACGCCCGTGGCCGTGACCGGTTCCGCGGTGCCCCAGGCGGTGCTCGTCAACGCCAGCACGACCGTCGACTTCGCGTTCAGCGTCGGCAGCGGTGGGGCGGCCCGCACGGCCATCGGCGCCTCGGAGTCGATCGCCTGCTTCGCCCTGGGGTCGTTCGCCGCCGCCGTCAACAGCGGCAACTCCGCGCTGCTGGACAGCCTGGTCAAGGACGCGATCAACGTGAACGTGGCCGGCTACATGGGTCTCGCCGACGCCAGCGTGACGCTGCGCAGCCTGGCCCTCGAGCTCGGCGCCGGCACCGTCGAGGAGCTGCTCAAGCTCGAGAAGCTGACCCTGCGGCGTCTCTTCCTGGCCTCCGCCGCGGCTCTGCAGCGCGAGAGCGGACAGGCTGCCGACATCGCCCTCCTCAACAGCCTCTCCGCCGCCGTCGACAGCACCTTCGTGCTCGACTTCGCCGACCTGATGACCGCGACCGCGGGCGGTCAGGCGGCGCTCGACACCCAGTTCAACCTGCTCGACCTCGTCGGCGCCTCGGCCTTCGTCGCCAACGGCGAGAACTTCCTCAGCACGCCCGTGTTCTGGAAGGTGCCGCAGTTCTCCAACGGCGAGGCCGGCCTGCAGGTGATCCAGCGGCCCCAGCGGGGCTGCGGACGAGTGAACGAGACGGTGGCGGAGACCGCTCAGGTCAAGCTGTTCGCCCGCCCCAAGCTCAACGTGCCGACGATCCTGGGGCTCTCGGGCCCTTCCGTGCCGGTCGAGCTCGACATCAGCCTGATCGGCGCCAAGGGCACGCTGCGGACCATCACCTGCGGCGCGGGCACGACCGACAGCCCCGAGTCGATCTCCGTGCAGATCGAGCGCTCGGCCGTCTCCTCGGTGAGCCTGAAGATCCCGCTCAAGCTGTCGGGTGAGATCCGGGCCAGCGACCTGCTGAGCAACCTCTCGGTGCTCGGGCTGGACGGCCTGCTCGGCAGCACGCGTGTCACCGTCGACCTGTCCATCAACGCCGGCGTCTCGATCAACGCCAGCCCGACCAGCAGCACTGCGACCTACTCGGTGCCACCGCGGACCTACGGGCAGGCAGAGCGGGTTTCCGGTGCTGCGACGACGCTCGTCCCGCACGTGACCATCGATGCTGCTGACATCAGCGGCACCGTCAAGGTGGTGACGAGCGGACTGCTGGGCAGCACGACGACGATCCTGGGTACGGGAGAGCTGCTCAGCAGTGGTGTCCTCAATCTCAACGCCCTCACCCAGGAGCTGACCCAGAAGAACGTCCTGCCCGGCATCAACGACTTCATCGACCAGGTCAACGTCTTCCTGGAGCCCACCCTCAACCTGCTGGGCGCCAGTGCCGCCGGTGCCGACCTGTTCATGTTGCCCCGACCCATCTGCAACAGCCCCTCGCTGCGCGGCTGACGCCGGGCGGACGCTCGGCAAAATCGCGTGAAGCCCTGCGAGCGGCGCCTTCCCCCGGCATACTGATGCGCGGGGGTTGGGACGCTGGTCGTCCCGCCCCTTTTGCATGCGCTGGGACGACTACGGGACAGGACACATGGTGGGTCGCCGGGAGGGGCGGGACCGCCGTACCGAACGGGGTGCGGCGGCGGTCGAATTCGCCTTGGTGGTCCCGCTGCTGGTGCTGCTCCTGTTCGGGATCATCAGCTACGGCGTGATGCTCAGCTTCCGGCAGACGCTCAGCCAGGCCGCGACCGAGGGTGCGCGAGCCGCTGCCGTCACGTTCCTCTCCGACGACAAGCGCGACGAGGCGACGTCGGCCGTGGCTGAGGCCCTCGACAGCTTCGGCCTCACCTGTGGCGCCGGCGGGACCCTGCTGCGCGGAGGCACGAGGGTTGGTCGGTGCGAGATCTCCGACCCGGGGACGTGCACGCCGGCGGCGGCTGAGGGTGTCGAGTGCGTGACCGTCCGCCTGGTCTACGACTACGCGGAGAACGCTCTGGTGCCCTCGTTCCCGGGCGTCGGTGTCGTCCTGCCGGACACGCTGACCTACTCGGCCCAGGCCCGGGTGAGCTGATGTCCCGGACGCGCCGCCGCAACGACGAGCAAGGAGCAGTGGCCGTGATGACCGCGGCCATCGTCATGGTGCTCGTGCTCGTGGCGGCCTTCGCTGTCGACCTCGGGATGCAGCGGGTGGCCCGAGCCGACATGCAGTCGTTGGCCGACGTGGTGGCACTCGACCTCGTGCGCGAGCTCGACGGGCAGCGCACCGTCGCCGAGCTCACACCGCTGATGCCCGGGTTGGCGGCGGCCAGCAGGGCGCGCAACGGCGGCACGCTCGGGGACACGCCCGACCTGGACGTCGAACTCGGCAAGCTCGAGGAGGACGGCAGCTTCACCGAGCTGTCGGGCGCGGCGGTGCCCACCGCCGTGCGCGTCACCTCGGCCACCGAGGTGGGGTTCGCGTTCGTGCCGGGTTCGGGAGGAGCGGTCCGCAGCGCCGTTGCCGACCTGGCGGCCGGTGCCTGCTTCACCATCGGCTCCTACGCTGCCCGACTCGACACCGGCGAGTCGCCGATCCTGGGTCCGCTCCTCGGAGCGCTGGGATCGGGAATCACGCTCAGCGCCGCAGACTACAACGGCCTGGCCAACGCCGATGTCGACCTCGTCGACATGCTCGGCGTGGAGGTGGGGGCGGTGACGCTGGAGGAGGCGGTGCGTGGCAACCGGTTGGTCGGTCTGCGCGACTACTACCTCGCAGTCGCCGAGGTGCTCGGGCGCGAGTCGGGGAACACGGCCCAGGTGGAGCTGCTGCAACGGCTCGCGGGCAGCGTCGGTGCCGCGCAGCTGCAGGCAGGTGACCTGCTCGGCCTGGACACGGGGGGCTCCGCGGGGCTCGACGCCGCGCTCAACGTCTTCGACCTGGTGACCGCCGGGGCCGCGGCCGCCAACGGTCAGAACGGGCTCTCGCTGCCGGCGACCAACGTGAACCTGGCACCGCTGGCGAACGTGCGCTCCAGCATCAGCGTGATCGAGCCGTTGAAGCAGGGCTGCGGGCGCAAGAACAACCCTGGCGCCACCGCCTCCTCGACTCAGGGCACCGCGACCCTCTCGGCCTCCGCGGCGGACGTCAACGTGCCGGGCCTGCTGCGCACCCGGGTCTCGCTCTCCGGCACCGTGAAGGCCGCGAGCGCCAAGGGCCGCCTGACCGACGTGCGCTGCGACCCGCTGGGCGTCACGGTCGCGGTCTCCGACGGGCTGCTCGACATCGACCTCACACTCGAGGTCACGGTGTACGCGCGGGTCCTGTTCGTGGAGATCCCGGTGGTGAGCGGGCCGATCCGCATCACGGGCCGCAAAGACATCGAGAGCGACGTCGTCGTCAACGTCCTCGGCGAGGACTACGACACGGGGTCCCTGGCCGGCTACGGGAGCTCGGGGTTGCCGGCGCTGACCGTGAACACCTCGGGGCTGGCCCTGGTGGGTCTCCCGGTCGGGATCGTCCTGGGCCCCATCCTCAACGCACTGACGACCGGCCTGGTCAACCCTCTCGTCGCCTCGCTCGACAGCCTCGTCATCGCGCCCCTGCTGAACACTCTCGGCATCGACCTCAGCGGTGCCGACGTGCGGGCGCGGCCCACTCCGAAGTGCGGGGAGCCCGCCCTGCGCGGCTGATCTTTCCGTGAACGACCCACCTCTCGTTCACAGCCGGCGATCGGGCTCTGCGCTCTCCACAGGCTGGAGCGACCCGTGTGCCCGACGCGCGAGAGCGGGTGAGTCTCTGCGGCAAGGAGGTCGCAGATGACGACGACGGCGGCAAGGCAGGCCCTGGGGGCCTACGGGGAGCAGGTGGCGGCGCGCTACCTGCAGGAGTGCGGGTACGAGCTGCTCGACCGCAACTGGCGGTGCGAGCGCGGAGAGCTCGACCTGGTGCTACGGCACGGCGACGTGCTGGTGGTGTGCGAGGTCAAGACACGCAGCGCCGCCCAGGCCTGCGGCACGCCCCACGAGGCGGTGGGGCCGCGCAAGCTGCAGCGCCTGCAGCGGCTCGCGCAGCTGTGGCAGGAGGCGCACGGGCTGCGCGCCGACGAGGTGCGGGTCGACCTGGTGGCCGTGCTGCGGCCCGACCGGGGACGCGCCGAGGTCGAGCACGTGGTGGGGATCGGCTGATGCCGCACGCCACCACCAGCACCGTCGCGCTCACGGGCGCGCTCGGTCACCACATCGACGTCCAGGCCGACGTCTCGCCCGGGTCGGTGAGCACGACCCTGATCGGTCGGCCCGACGCCTCGCTGATGGAGGCCAAGGACCGCTGTCGGATGGCGATCATCAACAGCGGGCTGGCCTGGCCGGCCACCAAGCGGACCACGATCCTGCTCTCGCCGGCCGACCTCCACAAGCGGGGCACCCACTACGACTTGGCCAT
Source organism: Nocardioides nanhaiensis (assembly GCF_039542785.1). Taxonomy (NCBI): domain Bacteria; kingdom Bacillati; phylum Actinomycetota; class Actinomycetes; order Propionibacteriales; family Nocardioidaceae; genus Nocardioides; species Nocardioides nanhaiensis. The sequence continues at coordinate 368,386 of NZ_BAABIM010000004.1, read as the reverse complement.
CTGCGTCGCGATCCTGGCCGCGGACGCCCAGGTGCCGCCCGAGACGCTGCCGGGCACCACGTTCATCGGCGAGCTCGGGCTCGACGGCGGCCTGCGCTGCGTCCCCGGCGTGCTGCCCATGGTGCTCGCGGCGGTCGAGCGCGGCGCCCGGCGGGTCTTCGTGCCCGAGCCGCTCGCAGCCGAGGCCGCGATGGTCGAGGGCCTGGAGGTGCTCGGGCTGCGCTCGCTGGAGCAGGTGGTGGCCGAGCTGCGCGGCGACCTGGTGCCGGGTGCGCCGCCGGTGCCGCCGATGGCGAGCAGCAGGCTGCTGGCCTGGCGGGGCGACGAGCGGCTCGAGGAGCTCGACCTCGCCGACCTGCGCGGCATGCCCGACACCCGGCTCGCCGTCGAGGTGGCTGCGGCCGGCGGCCACCACCTGCTGCTCAGCGGACCCAAGGGGTCGGGCAAGACCAGCATCGCCGAGCGGATCCCCACCATCCTGCCGCCGCTGAGCCGCGAGGAGTCCCTCGAGCTGACGGCCATCCACTCCCTGGCAGGCATCCTCGACCCCGCGCACGGGATGCTCACCCAGGCCCCCTGGTCGGCGCCGCACCACGACGCCTCCAAGGCCAGCCTGGTGGGCGGAGGATCCGGTCGGGTCACGCCGGGCGAGCTGAGCCGCGCCCACGGTGGGGTGCTCTTCCTGGACGAGTTCCCCCTCTTCCGGGTCGACGCGATCGAGGCGCTGCGCCAGCCGATGGAGTCGGGCGAGGTCACGATCGCGCGGATGGGGGAGTCGGCGACGCTGCCGGCGCGCGGGATGGTGGTGCTGGCGTGCAACCCCTGCCCGTGCGGCGACTACACCGAGAAGGCCGGCAGCAACCGCTGCACCTGCCGCGAGACCACGCGTCGCGACTACCGCCGCAAGCTCAGCGGTCCGATCGTCGACCGCGTCGACGTGGTCCGGCACGTCGCGCCGCTGGCACCGCACCAGGAGTTCGACCGGTTCGACGTCGGGGAGCCGTCGTCGGTGGTGCGCGAACGGGTCGCGCTCGTGCGCCTGCGCCAGGCCGAGCGCTACCAGGGATGCGCCTGGCGCCTGAACGCCCACGTGCCGGGCGCGGTGCTGCGCGAGCGGTGGCCCCTGGAGCAGTCGGCGCAGTCCCTCGTCGACGAGGACGTCTACCAGGGGCGGTTGACCCGTCGTGGCGCCGTCCGTGTGCAGCGCGTGGCCTGGACGCTCGCCGACCTGGCCGCGGTGCGGTCCGGCCTGCCCGGCTCCGAGCAGCACCAGCCCGGCGGTGACGAGGTGGAGGTCGCCCTGGCGCTGCGCCACGGGGCGCCGCTGCCCTCCCGCGCGCTGCACCTGGAGGCCTCGTGACCACGCCCACCGTGCCCACCACCGTGCCCACCGCCGATCCGCGTCGGACCGAGCGAGAGGCCCGGGTCAGCCTCTCGATGCTGGCCGAGCCCGGCGACCTGCGTCTGGGTGGCTTCGTGGACGCGCTCGGACCGGCGGGCCTGCTCGCGGCCCTGCGCGAGGGTCGCGCCGAGGACGCGGAGGTCCGTGGCCTGGTCGCAGACACCGCGCTGCGCGCCCAGCAGGCCGACGGTGCGGCCGAGCTCGCGCGCGCCGCTCGCCTCGGCATCCGCTTCGTCATCCCGGGCGACGACGAGTGGCCGCCTCAGCTCGACCACCTCGCCGTCGCCGGTCAGAACCACGAGCGCGGCGGCGTCCCGCTCGGCCTGTGGGTCCGCGGCCCGCTCCCGCTCCAGGCGCTCGAGGGCTCGGTGGCGCTCGTGGGGTCGCGGTCCTCGACCGGGTACGGCGAGCAGGCCGCTGGCGACATCGCCGCGATGGTCGCGAGGGCAGGCCGCATCGTGGTCTCCGGCGGTGCCTTCGGCATCGACCAGGCAGCCCACCGGGGCGCGATCGGCTCGCACGCCCCGACGGTGGCGGTGCTCGCCTGCGGCGCCGACCGGGTCTACCCGCAGGCGCACAGCGACCTGCTGGGCCACATCCGCGAGCACGGCGCGGTGATCTCCGAGGTCCCCCTGGGCGCAGCCCCGCTGCGGCACCGCTTCCTGGCCCGCAACCGGCTGATCGCGGCCCTGACCCGCGGCACGGTGGTGGTCGAGGCCGCCCAGCGCAGCGGCGCGCTCAACACCGCCACCTGGGCCACGCGACTGAACCGGGTGCTCATGGGGGTGCCCGGTCCTGTCGGCAGCGCCGCCTCCGGCGGGGTGCACCGGCTGCTGCGCGACGGACGCGCGGTGCTGGTCTGCGACGGCAACGACGTGCTCGAGTCGGTCGGCAGCGCCGGCGAGCACCTGGTGGAGGAGGTGCGCAGCCCCGACACCGCGCGCGACGCGCTACCGCGCCGGACGCGCCAGGTGCTCGACGCAGTACCGGTGGTGCAGGGGGCGAGCAGCACCTCGGTGGCGCGGACGGCCGGGGTCGAGCTGGTGGCCGCGCAGCAGGCGCTGCTGGACCTCGAGGCGCGAGGCTTCGTGGAGCGTGGTGATGCCGGGTGGCGACTCTCGGACCGGGAGGTGCCCTCGCAGCTGCGAGCGGCACCCTGACGGCTCCGAGGTGCCTCGGCTGCCCCTCGCTGCTCCGTACGATGTGGACATGCTCAACGAGACGCAGTCGGCCGGCGAGGTCTTCGACGTGCACCTGGAGACGCCCACGCAGCCCGCGGGGATCGCGCGCAGCGTCCTGCGCGGTGCCGCCGCGCTCGCCCACCAGCTCGTGGGGGACTCACTCCATCCCTCCGCCGGTGACCTGGTGGTGCGCCGTCGCGCGGACGACTCCGAGGTCATGCGTCTCGACGCCGGCGACGGCGAGCAGGCGGCCTACCTCGTGGACCACGTCAAGGCGCAGCTGGCCGAGCTCACGGTGGTGGAGTTCGAGGAGGCCTGGACGCTGGACGGGCCGGGCCCCACCGACACCAGCGACACCAGCGACACCAGCGACACCAGCGACACCAGCGAACCCTCGTGACCACCGGCCCGGCGGTCGAGGACGTCGCGCCGACCGAGGCACAGCCGCAAGAGCTCGGTGAGGTCCTGCCGGAGTCCTTCGCGGGTGTGCTGGGCAGCTACGAGCGCCACCTGGTCGCCGAGCGCGACCTGACCCCGCACACCGTCCGTGCCTACCTCGGCGACGTCGCCGGCCTGCTGGAGCACGCGCACCGGCTCGGTGCCACCCATCCGGACGACCTCGACCTGCGCGCCCTTCGCAGCTGGTTGGCCAAGCAGCATTCGATGGGGCTGACCCGCACCACCCTGGCCCGCCGTGCGACCGCCGCGCGAGTGTTCACCGCGTGGCTGGCCCGCACGGGGCAGGTGACCACCGACCCCGGCGCCGCCCTCGGGTCGCCCAAGGCTCCGCAGACGCTGCCCGCGGTGCTCGGCGCCGACGAGGCCGAGCAGCTCATCCGCGCCGCAGCCGACCTGGCCGACGACGGCAGTCCCGTCGGGTTGCGCGACGTCGCGATGCTGGAGCTGCTCTACGCCACCGGCATCCGCGTCGGCGAGCTCACCGGGCTCGACGTCGACGACCTCGACGACGGTCGCCGGGTGGTGCGCGTGCTGGGCAAGGGGCGCAAGGAGCGCACCGTCCCCTACGGGGCACCCGCCGCCCGGGCGCTCGACCACTGGCTCGACCGTGGACGCCGGCAGCTGGCCCGGGAGGGCTCGGGCCCGGCGCTCTTCCTCGGTGCCCGCGGCGGGCGGATCGACCAGCGCGCCGTGCGCACCCTGGTGCACCGGCGCATCGCCGAGGTGCCGGGTGCGCCCGACATCGGGCCCCACGGTCTCCGACACACGGCCGCGACCCACCTGCTGGAGGGTGGCGCGGACCTGCGCTCGGTGCAGGAGCTGCTGGGTCACGCCTCCTTGGCCACCACGCAGCGCTACACCCACGTGACCACCGACCGGCTCCGTCGCGCCTACCGCCAGGCGCACCCCCGCGCCTGACCAGGCTCGGGCCCGGCCCTCACCGGCGGGCGCCGAGCAGCCCGCCGACGACGCCGGCGAACGCCGAGCCGAGGGGAGTGGCGGTGGTCGCCGCCGGGGCGTCGCGCCACAGCGGCAGCAGCCGCACGGGCGCCGCCGGCACCAGCCGTAGCGGGTCCAGGTAGGTGCGCTCGCCCGCGATCCATCCCCAGTGCAGGCAGGCGCGCGGCAGGCAGTGCGAGCCGCCGGCCTCCAGGTGACCGATCCGTTGCCCGGCCGCCACCTGCTCGCCGACGGCGACGACGCCCGCCACCGGCTCGTAGGTGGTGCGGGTGCCCCCGTGCGCGACCACCAGGACCCCGCGGCCCGCCAGCCTGCCTGCGAAGTAGACCCGACCGGGCAGCGCTGCCAGCACGGGCTGTCCCACGACCCCGCCGAGGTCGACCCCGCGGTGCCCCGCGGCGTACGGCGTGCTCGGCGGGTCGAAGCCGTGCACCACCGGGGGCTCGGGGGAGAGCGGCCACACGCCCACCGGGTCGACGCCCCCCGGTGGCACCGTGCCGGCCCCGACAGGGCCGGCAAGCAGCGCCACGCAGACGACCGCGACCGCGCTGACGACGGAGGTGCGCGGCAGCCGACGAGCGCGAGGGGACCGACGTGACCGGTGGGCGGTGACCATGGGGGGCAGCCTGCTCGGTGCCGGGCGACGTGGCCACCGATGAGACCCACCCTGTGGAGGGAACGGTCGCGTGACCCTGCCCTGTGGACGGTGACCGGGCCGGACCGCACCCGGCGCGGGCGCGGACGGGCGCGGACGGGCGCGGACGGGCGCGGACGGGCGCGGACGGGCGCGGACGGGCGCGGATTGGTCTGCCACCGGTCCGGCGGCCTATCCTGGGCCGACCACCCATCCGTGGGTGGAATTCGCACGTCCGCAGACCACGAGCGGGGCAGCACCTCCGGCCCCGCACCACCCGTGGGCGTCGGCTCCAGGTCCCTCCGGGTCATCCGACCCGGTCGGTGGGGTCGCGCGCAGGCGTCAGGGCCACCGGCACCCGCCGGGGGCGGCAACTACAAACACCGACACCGGAGCACCACCCCGGTGCGTCCTCCTCCGGCCCGCGGGCCGGGCAGGCAAGGGCGCACGCACGGGAGCGGGCTCCACACAGGAGAAGAAACCCTCATGGCAGTCGTGACCATGCGCCAGCTCCTCGAGAGCGGCGTCCACTTCGGACACCAGACCCGTCGCTGGAACCCGAAGATGAAGCGCTTCATCATGACCGAGCGCAACGGCATCTACATCATCGACCTGCAGCAGTCGCTGGCCTACATCGACCGCTCCTACGCCTTCATCAAGGAGACCGTCGCCAAGGGCGGCACCGTGATGTTCGTCGGCACGAAGAAGCAGGCGCAGGAGGCCATCGCCGAGCAGGCCACCCGCGTCGGCATGCCCTACGTGAACCAGCGCTGGCTGGGCGGCATGCTCACCAACTTCCAGACCGTGCACCAGCGGATCAACCGCCTCAAGGAGCTCGACGAGATCGACTTCGACGACGTGGCCGGCAGCAGCCGCACCAAGAAGGAGCTGCTGCAGATGCGTCGCGAGCGCGACAAGCTCAACAAGTCGCTCGGCGGCATCCGCGAGATGGGCCGGGTCCCCTCCGCGGTATGGATCGTCGACACCAACAAGGAGCACCTGGCGGTCGAGGAGGCGCGCAAGCTGCGCATCCCGATCATCGGCATCCTCGACTCCAACTGCGACCCGGACGTCGTCGACTTCCCGATCCCGGGCAACGACGACGCCATCCGCGCGGTCGGCCTGCTCACCCGCGTGATCGCCGACGCCGTCGCCGACGGCCTGATCGCCCGCTCGGGCGGCAAGGGCGAGAGCACCGGCACCACCGACGAGCCGCTGGCCGAGTGGGAGCGCGAGCTGCTGGGCGGCGACGCCGAGCAGGCCGCCGTGGCCGCCACCGGTGGCGACGCCACCCAGGCCGCCACCGAGACCCCGGCCTCCGAGGCCACCGGCGCCTCCTCCGAGGGTGCCGAGTCGGCTCCCGTCGCCGAGGCCGCCGAGGCCCCCGCCGAGCAGGTTGCCGAGACCACCGAGGCCCCGGCCGCGGAGTCGGCCGACGCGCCCGCCGAGCAGCCCGCCGAGACCACCGAGGACGCCGCGCAGGCCTGAGCCCGCCCGGCTTCCCCCACCCACCACAGATTCGAGGGATCACGACACATGGCAATCTCTGCTGCCGACGTCAAGAAGCTCCGTGAGCAGACCGGTGCCGGGATGATGGAGTGCAAGAACGCGCTCGTCGAGACCGACGGCGACTTCGAGGCGGCCATCGACCTGCTGCGCACCAAGGGGGCCGCCAAGGCCGCCAAGCGCGGCGCCGAGCGCGAGGCCTCCGCGGGTCTCGTGGCGCACGCTCCCGGCGTGCTGGTCGAGCTCAAGTGCGAGACCGACTTCGTCGCCAAGAACGACGACTTCGTCGCCACCGCCCAGCGCATCGCCGACGCCGCCTCCCAGGCCGGTGCCAGCGACGTCGAGGGGCTGCGCGCGGTTGCGCTCGACGGCTCCACCGTGGGCGAGGTCGTCGACGGCCTGGCCATCAGCATCGGCGAGAAGATCGAGCTGGGCCAGTTCGTCCGCTTCGACGGCAACGCCGTGGCCTACCTGCACAAGCGGGCGGCCGACCTGCCCCCCGCCGTGGGTGTGCTGGTGGAGTTCGAGGGTGACGCCGACGCCGCCCGCGCCGCCGCCATGCAGGTGGCGGCCATGCGCCCGCAGTACCTCACCCGCGAGGAGGTGCCGGCCGACGTCGTCGAGCACGAGCGCTCGATCGCCGAGGCCACCTCGCGCGAGGAGGGCAAGCCCGAGCAGGCGATCGCCAAGATCACCGAGGGCCGCCTCAACGGCTTCTTCAAGGACGTCGTCCTCCTCGAGCAGCCCTCGGTCACCGAGAACAAGAAGACGGTCAAGGCCGTCCTCGACGCCTCCGGCACCACGCTCAAGCGCTTCGCGCGCTTCGAGGTCGGCGCCTGACCTGAGCGCTCGCACGAACCCCGGGGCCGGTCGCACCAGCAGGTGCGGCCGGCCCCGTCGTGCGTCCGCCGCACTCGGCCTCGCGGTGGCCCTGGGCCTGGTGCTGACCGGCTGCCCCGCCGGGCAGGACCCACCCGGTGGCGCCCCCACCGACCCGGGGGCGCTGCCGGGGCAGACCGGTGCGCTGGACGGGCCCTTCCGGGTGCCCGCGCGCGTGCTCTTCGCCGATCCCACGGCCGAGGGTGAGGAGGAGCAGAACACCACCGTGCGCAGTCTCGTGGAGACGATCGGCCACACCCCGCCCGGCGCCACCATCCGGATCGTGGCGCACTCGTTCTCGCTCGTGCCCGTCGCCGAGGCCCTCGTCGCAGCCCACGAGCGCGGCGTGCGCGTGCAGGTGCTCAGCGACCGCAGCGTCTCGGCCGACTGGAAGGGGCCGACGCTGCTGCGCGAGGCCCTCGGCACCGACCGCCGGGCCGCCTCCTTCATCCACCTCGCCCCCGGCGAGCTGCACCAGAAGAGCTGGACCTTCAGCCGCACCGGCGACTCGCGCGACGTCGTGATGCTCGGCTCCATGAATCTCACCTACGTCTCCTCGCGCCAGTTCACCGACGTCGTCACCTACGTCGGCCGACCGCGGGTGCGCGAGGTGCTCGACCGCCGCTTCGTCCAGCTGCGGCGCCAGCTGCCGGACCCCGACCCGCTCGCGGGCGTCGACCTGGGCCGCGGCGACCGCGCCTGGTTCTTCCCCACGACCGACGACGGCGGCGACCCGGTGCGCGCGATCCTCGACGCCGTCCCGCCGCAGGGTGCCCGCATCCGGGTGGTCATGTACGCCTGGCTCGACGAGCGCGGGCTCGACCTGGCCCGCCTGCTGGTCGACAAGGCGGCAGCGGGTGCGCAGGTGCAGGCCGTGCTGGGCAGCAGCGTGGGCCCGCAGGTGCGCGAGGTGCTGGCCGGTACCGATGTCGAGGTGCTCGACGGCGTGCTCGAGCGCGGCGACCCCCACACCAAGCTGACCGTGCTCTCCTACCCCCGAGAAGGTGCACCCGACGGGCGGACCCGCCTGGTGCTGACCGGATCCGACAACTACACCACCCGCTCGCTCGGCAGACCCGAGCTGCTCCTGGGCCTGGACGGCGACACGCCGTCCGGGCGGACCCGCCACGCGGCCTACGAGCGGTTCGTCGACCGGCTGGTCGCCCGGATCCGCCGCGAGGCGTGAGCGCCCCCGGACCAGCACGGGGTCGCGCCGGAGTTTGCCGCGGACCAGACCGGGGCATGGTCTCGCCGCCGACGCCCCCGCACCGACCCCCTGGAGCCGCTAGCGTCGCCTGGGTCGCCGGTGAGTGCCGTCGACCACCACCCCGTTGAGAAGTGAGGATCCGACCATGGGCCTGCTCGACTCCATCCGCGGCGAGTTCATCGACATCATCGAGTTCCTCGACGAGTCGCGCGACACCATCGTGTGGCGCTTCCCGCGCCACGACAACGAGATCAAGATGGGCGCCAAGCTCGTCGTCCGCGAGGGCCAGCAGGCCGTCTTCGTCAACGAGGGCCAGATCGCCGACGTCTTCGAGCCCGGCACCTACACGCTCGAGACCCAGAACATGCCGGTGCTCTCGACCCTCAAGGGTTGGAAGTACGGGTTCGACTCACCGTTCAAGGCCGAGGTCTACTTCGTGGGCACCCGGCTCTACACCGACCTCAAGTGGGGCACCCAGAACCCGGTGACCGTGCGCGACGCCGAGTTCGGCATGGTGCGCCTGCGTGCCTTCGGCGCCTACGCCCTGCAGGTCGTGGAGCCCGCCAAGCTGCTGCGCGAGCTGGTGGGCACCGACCCGCAGTTCAAGACCGACGAGGTCTCCGAGTTCCTGCGCCAGACCATCGTCAGTCAGGTCGGCACCGCCCTGGCCACCTCCAACGTGCCGATGCTCGACCTCGCGGCCAACCAGCAGACCATCGGCACCGCCCTGGCCGGCGCCATCACCACCAACGTGGCCGACATGGGTCTCTCGGTCCCGCGGCTGGTCATCGAGAACATCTCGATGCCGCCCGAGGTGGAGGAGGCGCTCGACAAGCGCACCCAGATGGGCGTGCTGGGCAACCTCGACCAGTACACCAAGTTCCAGGCGGCCGAGGCCATCGGCGACGCCGCCAACAACCCCGGTGGCGCCGGAGAGGGTGTCGGCCTGGGCATGGGCATGGCGCTGGGCCAGCAGATGGCCAACGCGATCGCCGGTCAGGGTGCCGGCGCCCAGGGTGGCCAGGCCGGCGGGGGAGCCCCGCCGCCCCTGCCCGCCTCGGCCAAGCCGTGGTTCCTGGCGGTCGGGGGCGCGCAGGTCGGCCCGGTCGACGCCGCCGACCTGCCGGCGCGGATCGCCGCCGGCGAGCTCACTCCCACCACGCTCGTGTGGCAGGACGGCATGCCCACCTGGACCGCGGCCTCCGAGCTGCCCGCCCTGCAGGGGTTGTTCCCCGCGACGCCGCCGCCCCTGCCGCCGCAGGGCTGACCCCCGCCCACCCGGCCCCGGCACACCGACGAGGAGCTCCCCATGTCGACCGACCAGCCCAGCTCGCCCCCGCCGCTGCCCGGCCAGGCGGGCCCGCCCGCCGGCGGCCCGCCGCCGATCCCCGGTGCCGCGCCCGCCGGTCCGCCGCCCGCCGGCCCCCCGCCCGCCGGCCCGCCGCCCGCCGCTCCGCCGCAGACGGCGACGGCCCCGGCCGGCGGTCACCTGCTCTCGACCTGCCCCACCTGCGGGTCGCAGACGGCGTACGCCCCCGGCACCACCCAGCTGCGCTGCACCTCGTGCGGGGCCGCCCTCGACATCGCCGAGGTCGACGCCCAGATCACCGAGAACTCCTACGACGAGTGGAAGCAGCGCAGTGGCGACGTCGTCGTGGCGTCGCTGGGCGAGTACGTCATGCGCTGCCGCAACTGCGGCGCCACCACCGAGACCCGCGACCTCGCGGGCTCCTGCCAGTTCTGCCAGGGAGCGCTGGTGGCCGTCGAGCACCCCGAGGGCCTCGTGCGGCCCGAGGCCGTCGTCCCCTTCGGGATCGACCGCGGTGCCGCGCAGGAGGCCTTCGGCACCTGGGTCCGCTCGCGACGGTTCGCACCCAACGCGCTGAAGAAGGTCGGCACGACCGAGGGCCTGCAGGGCACCTACGTGCCGCACTGGACCTTCGACGCCCAGACCGCGACCGACTACGTGGGCCAGCGCGGCGAGTACTACTACGTGACCATGACCCGCACCGTCTCCGACGGCAAGGGCGGCACCCGCACCGAGACCTACCAGCAGCGGCGCACCCGCTGGCACCACGCCCGTGGCCACGTCGACCGCTTCTTCGACGACGTGCTGGTGCGCGGCACCGAGCGCGTCGACCCCGAGCGCCTCGACGAGATGGGCCCGTGGAAGCTGGGGGACGCGCGGCCCTTCCAGCCCGAGTTCCTCACCGGCTACTCCGCGCTGCGCTACGACGTCGACCCGATGGCGGGCGCCAAGCTGGCCCGGGCACAGATGCGCCCGGTGATCCGCCAGGACGTCGAGCGCGACATCGGCGGCGACGAGCAGCGGGTCAAGGACATGGACGTCACCTACTCGCGGGCGACCTTCAAGCTGGTGCTCCTGCCGCTGTGGATGGCCACCTACCTCTACGGCGGCAAGACCTGGCAGGTCTTCGTGAACGCCAACACCGGCGAGGTCGTGGGGGACCGGCCCTGGAGCGTGCCCAAGATCGTCGCGGCCTCGGTGGCTGCGGCGCTGGTCGTCGCCGCGATCGTGTTCCTCGTCATCCGGATGCGCAGCTGAGCTCCCGGACGGCGCAGGCCCCCGGCGTCATCGGCTAGGTTGCTGCCCGGGCGCCACCCGCGCCCGTCCCCTGGCGAGCTCCTACCTGCGGAGGTTCCGTGTCCGGCTACAAGCGCGTCCTGCTCAAGCTCTCCGGCGAGGAGTTCGGCGGCGGCAAGGTGGGCGTCGACCCCGACGTCGTCCAGACCATCGCGCGCGAGATCGTCGCCACGGTCAACGCCGGCGCCCAGATCGCCGTCGTCACGGGCGGCGGCAACTTCTTCCGCGGTGCCGAGCTGCGTCAGCGTGGCATGGACGGCGTCCGTGCCGACTACATGGGCATGCTCGGCACCGTCATGAACTGCCTCGCCCTGCAGGACTTCATCGAGAAGCTCGGCGTGGAGACCCGCGTCCAGACGGCCATCACGATGGGTCAGGTGGCCGAGCCCTACATCCCGCGGCGGGCCGTGCGGCACCTGGAGAAGGGGCGCGTGGTCATCTTCGGTGCCGGCATGGGGCTGCCGTTCTTCACCACCGACACCGTCTCGGTGCAGCGCGCGCTCGAGACCCACTGCGAGGCGGTGCTGGTCACCAAGAACGGCGTCGACGGCATGTACACCGCCGACCCGCGCAAGGACCCCTCGGCCACCAAGATCGAGGAGATCACCTACGACGAGGCCATCGCCCAGGGCCTGAAGATCATGGACCAGACCGCCTTCTCGCTCTCGGGGGAGAACAAGCTGCCGATGATCGTCTTCGGCCTGCTGCCCGAGGGCAACATCCTGCGCGCGGTGCAGGGTGAGAGGATCGGCACGCTGGTCCGCGCCGGTTGACCCCGCCGCGCCCGCCCCACGACGAGCAGCACTGACGAGCAGCACCGACGAGCGAGCACAGGAGACACCGGTGATCAACGACATCCTCAAGGAAGCCGACGCCAAGATGGACAAGTCGGTGGAGGCGACCCGCGAGGAGTTCGCCGCCATCCGCGCCGGCCGGGCGACCCCCAGCATGTTCAGCAAGATCTTCGTGGACTACTACGGCACCCCCACCCCGCTGCAGCAGCTGGCCTCGTTCACCGCGCCCGAGGCGCGCATCATCATGATCGCGCCCTACGACATGGGTGCGATGGCGGCGGTCGAGCGTGCGGTGCGTGACTCCGACCTGGGCGTCAACCCCAGCAACGACGGCAAGGTCCTGCGGTGCGTGTTCCCCGAGCTCACCGAGGAGCGGCGCAAGGAGTACATCAAGCTGGCCCGCGCAAAGGCCGAGGACGGCCGTGTCGCCGTGCGCAACCTGCGTCGCACGGCCAAGCAGAACCTCGAGAAGCTCGAGAAGGACGGCGAGGTCGGCAAGGACGACGTCACCGGCGCCGAGAAGAAGCTCGACACCGTCACCAAGAAGCACACCGACGCGATCGACGAGATGCTCAAGAACAAGGAGGCCGAGCTGCTCGAGGTCTGACCTCGACATCTCTCCCTCGATGAGCGGCCCCCCCGAGAACCTCCCGCCCGCACCCGCCACCGCGGGTGCCGGACCGACCCCTCGAGGCCCGGCAACGCCCCCGGTCCAGCCCCCGGTCAAGGACCACGGTCGCGCCGGGCGCGACCTCAAGGCGGCGGTCGGTTCCGCCGTCGTGCTGCTCGTCGCCATCGCCGGCTCCCTGTACTTCTGGAAGCCGGCCTTCATGCTCATCGTGGCGCTGGCCGTCGTGGTGGCCATCTGGGAGCTGCGCCAGGGCCTGCTGGCCAAGCAGATCGACCTGCCCGAGCAGCCGCTGATGCTGGGCGGCGTGATCATGGTCGTCGTCGCCTACGTGTGGGGCACCGACGCGCTGGTCACGGCCACGGCCGTCACCGCGCTCGTCGTCATGCTCTGGCTGCTGCGCCGTGGCATCGAGGGCTACGTGCAGACGGCCACGGCGTCGGTCTTCACCCTGATCTACGTGCCGTTCCTCGGCTCCTTCGTGGCGCTGCTGCTCTCCGAGGGCGGGCTGGGCGGGGGTGGGCTCGACGACGACGGCGTGGCCGGCATCCTGACCTTCATCCTGGTCACCATCGCCTCCGACATCGGCGGCTACGTCGCCGGCGTGCTGTTCGGCAAGCACCCGATGGCGCCGATCATCTCGCCCAAGAAGTCCTGGGAGGGGTTCGCCGGCTCGATGGTCTTCACCGTCGCCGCCGGCCTCGCGCTGGTGGTCTTCCTGCTCGACGGTGACTGGTGGGTGGGCGTCGCGCTCGGGATCATCGCGGTGGTCATGGCGACCCTGGGCGACCTGTGCGAGTCGGTGATGAAGCGCGACCTCGGCATCAAGGACATGAGCCAGGTCATCCCCGGTCACGGCGGTCTGATGGACCGCCTCGACTCCCTGCTGGCCACCATCGCGCCGATCTGGCTGCTGCTGCACTACCTGGTCTTCTGAGGCTCGCTCGCGGCCTGTCGAGGCCCCTGCCAGCCCCCCTGCGCCTACGCTGGCGGGGATGAGCAGCGACGACGGCAGTGCGGTGACGGCGCGGGAGGCCCCCTCCGCGGAGCGACCGCGCGCCGTCGCACCCGCCGACCGGGCCGGTCAGGCCGGTCAGACGGGGGCCGAGGTGCCGGACTCCGGTGCGGAGCGCGGCTGGTGGCGCCGCGACCACCCCACCTTCTCGGCGCTGCTGGGCTTCTACACGGGGCTCGTCACCGTCATCGTGCTCCCCGGCGGGTTCGCCGCGCTGCTGGCCGCCCTGGTGAGCAGCGAGCGCGCCAGCAGCCTCTACCCCTTCGTGCTGGTGGTCTTCGCGATCCCGCTGGCGCTCCTGGTGCCCGAGCGCACGCGCCGCTTCGCGCGGTACATGCTCCTGGGCACGGTGCTCACCGCCCTGGTCGTGGTGCTGGTGGCCGCCGTCACGCTGTTCTTCCTGGTGCGCGCCGACCGCTGAGGGCGGGCGCGACCCGGCCGGGCGAGGGTTGGGGCACCGGTGGGCCGCGGTGCGACACTGGGTACGTCATGTCGCAACCCACGCCCCTGCCCCTGGTCTTCGACGAGCCCCGCGGTCGTCGCAAGCCCCCGCGCCACCTCGCCGACCTCACCCCCACCGAGCGCGCCGAGCGCCTGGTCGAGCTGGGGCTGCCGGCCTTCCGGGCCAAGCAGCTCTCGACCCACTACTTCGCGCGGCTGGTCGACGACCCCGCGCAGATGACCGACCTGCCCGCGGGGCAGCGCGCCGAGCTGGTCGCTGGGCTGCTGCCCGAGCTGATGACCCCGCTGCGCACCTCCGAGGCCGACAAGGGCACCACGCGCAAGACGCTGTGGAAGCTCTTCGACGGCGCGCTGGTCGAGTCGGTGCTCATGCGCTACCCCGAGCGGGCCACCATGTGTGTCTCCAGCCAGGCCGGCTGTGGCATGGCCTGCCCGTTCTGCGCCACCGGTCAGGGCGGCCTGCAGCGCAACATGAGCACCGCCGAGATCGTCGAGCAGGTCGTGGCCGGCGCGCGGTCACTCGCCCGCGGCGAGGTGCCCGGCGGGCCGGGCCGCGTCTCCAACGTGGTGTTCATGGGCATGGGGGAGCCGCTGGCCAACTACCGGGCCGTCGTCGGTGCGGTGCGCCGACTCACCGACCCCGCCCCCAACGGGCTGGGCATGAGCGCACGCGGTGTCACGGTCTCCACGGTCGGCCTCGTGCCGCGGATGCTGCAGCTGGCCGAGGAGGGCATCCCGGTCACGCTGGCGCTGAGCCTGCACGCGCCCGACGACGAGCTGCGCAACGAGCTGGTGCCGATCAACACCCGCTACTCGGTGGCCGAGACGGTCGAGGCGGCCTGGACCTACGCTCGCACCACCAAGCGGCGCGTCTCGATCGAGTACGCGATGATGCGCGACATCAACGACCAGGCGCACCGCGCGGACCTGCTCGCCGACGTGCTGAACTCCTACGGCGACTGGGGCTGGGTGCACGTCAACCTGATCCCGCTCAACGAGGTGCCCGGCTCGCGGTTCACCCGCTCGCGCGAGGAGGACATGGACGAGTTCGTCCGTCGCCTCGAGGCCCGCGGCGTGCCCACCACCGTGCGCGACACCCGGGGCAGCGAGATCGACGCCGCCTGCGGGCAGCTGGCGGCCACGGCCGACTGAACGAAGGTGGACCGCGACGAGGTGCTGGCGGCGGTGGCCGCGTGGATCTGGACGCCGGACGAGGCCGAGCGCGTCGAGACCGAGGAGTACCTGCTCACCCGCAACCCCGGCTGGTTCCAGCACCCGCTCACGCTGCACTGGCTGCGGCCCCGTCGTCCCTGGCGCGAGGTGCTCGAGGAGGTGCTGGAGCAGGCGACGCTGCTGGGTGGCGGCACGCTGGACTGGCACCACCGGCTCGACGCCCCGCCGGAGGTCGAGCAGCACCTGCGAGCAGTGCTCTCCGCTCGCTTGCACGAGACCCTCGACGTGTTCGCGCGGTCCCTCGAGGCCCCGGGTGACCAGCTGTCGTCACCCGCTCCGCCCGAGGGCGTCGAGCTGCGCTGGGTCGACGACGTCGAGCGGCTGCGCGAGGCCGACGCGGTGGGGGCCGCCGTGTTCGGCGACGATCCACTGCCCTCCGAGACGCTGGAGCGGCACGCCGCCGTCGCGGTGCGTGACCTGCGCGTCGGCCGGGCGGCGCGTGTGGTGGCCTACGCGGACGGCGAGCCGGTCGGCACGAGCGGCGTCACCTCGCGGGGGAGCGCCGCGGGACTCTGGGGAGGATCGGTCGTGGAGCACGCCCGTGGGCGGGGGATCTACCGCGCGATGCTGGAGGCGCGGCTGGCGTGGGCCGCCGGCCACGGGATGCGGCTCGCGCTCGTGAAGGGCCGGGTCGAGACCTCCGGTCCGATCCTGCGCCGGTCGGGGTTCGCCGAGTTCGGGCAGGAGCGTGCCTGGTTGGTCGCCGTCGACGGCTCCTGACCCCGGCCAGGCCGTCGGGCGACGTTCACCGGGCGGCCACGCAGGGCTCCTCACCCGTTGCGCCCGCCTGCCTAGCGTCCGGGGCATGGCCGAGATCCTCGCCCTCCCTGCCCGTACCGACCGGCTGCGCGTGCTCCTGGTGGCCGAGTCGTTCCTGCCGCAGGTGAACGGGGTCACCAACTCCGTGCGCCGGGTGCTGGAGCACCTCGAGAGGGAAGAGCACGAGGCGGCGCTGGTGGCGCCGACCGGCCCCGAGACCTACGCAGGCTTCCGCGTGGCGCTGGCCCGCGGCGCCAGCCTGCCCTTCTACCGCGACTTCCGGATCGGTCTGGAGACGCGGCGGCGCCTGCGCACCGAGATGCTGCGCTTCCGCCCCGACGTCGTGCACATCGCCTCGCCCGCCACGCTCGGCTACCAGGCGGCCCGGGCCGCCCAGGAGCTCGGCATCCCCACGGTGGCGATCTACCAGACCGACCTCGTGGGGTTCGCGGAGCGCTACCAGATCCCCGGCGGCGCCCGGGCGATGGCGCGGCTGACCCGTGCCATCCACACCCGGGTGGACCGCACGCTCGCCCCGTCGACGGCGAGTCTGCGCCAGCTCGAGGAGCTCGCGGTCCCCGGCACCGCGCTGTGGCCTCGTGGCGTCGACCTGGAGGCGTTCCACCCCCGCTACCGCGACGCCGCGCTGCGGGAGCGGCTGGCCCCGGACGGCGAGCTGCTCGTCGGCTACGTGGGTCGCCTCGCGCCCGAGAAGGAGCTGGAGCTGCTGAGCTGCCTGGCCGACGACCCCGGGCTTCGCCTGGTGGTGGTCGGGGGCGGCCCCGAGGAGCAGCGGTTGCGCACCCTGCTCCCCGGGGCCCGCTTCCTGGGTGTGCTGCACGGCGAGGAGCTCTCGCGGGCCTACGCCTCGCTCGACGTCTTCGTGCACACCGGCCGTCACGAGACGTACTGCCAGTCGGCCCAGGAGGCGCTGGCCGCCGGGGTGCCCGTGGTCGCCCCGCGCGCGGGCGGTCCGATCGACGTCGTCGACGACGGCACGGCAGGCCTGCTCTACGCGCCCGGCGACGCAGTCGAGCTCGCGGCCCACGTGCGGCGCCTGGCGAGCGACCACCTGCTGCGACGCCGGATGGGCCAGGCTGCCCGTGCCAGCGTGCGTGACCGAGGGTGGGCCGCCGTCAACGACCGGCTGCTCGACCACTACCGCGAGGTCTCCGGTCGCTCGGCTGCCGGAGGGTTGCTCGCAGGCTGACCCCCGTCAGGCACTACTCCCCGGCGACCAGGGCGGCGGCCTCCTCGACGGAGTCGGCGAGGTGCACGTGCTCCTCCATGGCGCGCCCGCGCGCGAGCGTGCGCAGCAGTGGCCACGCGGGCAGGGTCTCCGTCCAGAACTCTCGGCCCAGCAGCACCATCGGTGCGACGGCGGACTCGTCGGCGTAGTAGTTCTCGCAGGCGTCCTGGAAGACCTCCTGCACCGTGCCCGCGGCGCCAGGCAGGAACACGATGCCGGCGTCGCACACCTCGAGCAGCAGCGCCTCCCGGGCGGGGTTGCCGAAGAACTTGGCGATACCCGTGGCGAAGAGGTTGGGCGGCTCGTGCCCGTAGTGCCAGGTGGGGATGCCGAGACTCTCCGTGAGCCGGCCGCCGGGCGCAGTGGTCTGCCGGAGCACCTCCTGCGCCGTGCGCACCCAGGCGGCCACCGACGGCTCGAAGGAGGGGACCTGCGCCAGCTGCGAGGTCGCGTCGTCGAGCGCCGCTGGGGGCAGGTGCGAGAGCGCTGCTCCTAGGTTGGCCGCCTCCATGGCACCGGGGCCCCCGCCGGTGGCGACGGTGGCGTGGGCGGCGAGGGCACGGCCCAGGCGAGCGGCGTCGTCGTAGGCCGGCTGACCACGCTGGGCCGCGTGCCCTCCCATGACCCCCACGAGCCGTCGCGGTGCGACCCACGCGGCCAGGGCCGCGTCGACGGCGTGGTCGTGCAGGGTGACGGCGAGCTCGTCCTCGGCCGTGTGCAGGTGCTGCGACCACGCGTAGGCACGCGCGTCCAGGGTGCGCGGGTAGTCCGCGTCGTCGTACAGCTCCGCTGCCGTGTAGAGCGTGGTGCGGTAGGCGTCCACGGGGCAGCCGTCGAGGTCGGGGAGCACGAGCGCGCCACCGGCCTCCAGGCGCTCGACGTCGGCACCGGTGAGCCGGCAGCCGAGCAGGAGCGCGCCCGCGGGGTCGAGCCGCCCGAGCACCTCCGAGGAGTCGCGCAGGTCGAGCCGACGCAGCCGCCAGCCGCGCATGGAGCGCGCGCCGGCCTCCACGCGCCTCTCCAGCTCTGCGACGGTGCCCACGTCGATGACCCGTCCCCGGCTGCGCCTCACCCGGCCGAGCCTACGGGCCGGGCTCGGCCGGATGAGGTGTCAGTGGGTGGTCACAGGGCCGTGGCGACCAGGTCGGCGAACAGCTCGTGCTCGTCGACGTCGAGCCCTCGCGACCGGAACCACGAGCAGACGTTGGCGCAGTCGCGCTGCAGCAGGTCGAAGCCCGCGGGGTTGCCCACCAGGTCGACCACCTGCGGGAGGTCGATGAGGACCAGCCGCTCGCCGGCGGCCAGCAGGTTGTAGGGCGAGAGGTCCCCGTGCACGAGCCCCTCCTGCGCCAGGCGGGCCATCGCCTCGCGCAGCTGCTCGAAGTAGGAGCCGAGCAGCACCGGGTCGGGACGGGTCTGGGCCAGGCGCGGAGCGGTCTCCTCCGCGTGCTGCACCCACTCCATGAGGATCTCGGTGCCATCCAGCTGCACGGGGTAGGGCACCGGCAGCCCCAGGCCCCAGCAGCGCACCAGTGCGTTCCACTCGGCTGCTGCCCACTCGCCGGCAGCCACCTGCCGACCCCAGGTGGATCCGCGCTTGAGCGCGCGCTGGTCGCGCGAGCGGCGCACGCTGCGGCCCTCGGTGTAGGCGGCCGAGCGGTGGAACGTGCGGTGCTCGCTGCTGCGGTAGCGCTTGGCGGCCATCACGACCGCCTGCTCGGGCTCGTGCGGGTCCCCGCGCTCGAGCAGGAAGACGTCGGCCTCCTTGCCGGTCTTGAGGATGCCCAGCTCGGTGTCGACCGCGCCGCGCGAGGTCACGACCCAGTCGGGGCGTGGCTCCGGGCCGCGGCAGAGCGGCTCGACGTCGAACCAGGTGGACCAGCGCTGGCCGTCGTCGACGTCGTCGTAGGTGCGCCACTCGACGGTGAAGCGCGGGTCGAGCGGAGGTGCGAGAGGGGTGTTGCTGTCCTCGTCAGAGGAGTCGAACTGTGGGAGAGCGTTGCTCACGATGGGTGCTCCGATGTGTCGGGAGGAGGCGGTCTGCGGGCAGGCCGGTGACAGTCGTGGTCATGTCACGCTCCTCTCGTCGGGCACCCGGGGTGGGCACGCACGTGCGCCCAGGGTGGGGGAGTCCCCACCCTGGGCGCAACGGGTTTTCGGATCAGGCGGGTCGGCCGTCAGCAGACGCTGTCGCTCGGCTTGGGGTTGCCCAGGCCGAAGAGCGGCCGCAACGCGAGACCGCCGAACGTCCCGATGACGGCCATGACGCCCCACAACCAGCCGTGCAGGCTGAAGGAGGCGATGCCGCCGAAGTAGGCGCCGATGTTGCAGCCGAACGCGATGCGCGCGCCGTAGCCCATCATGATCCCGCCGAGGACGGCACCCAGCGCGAGCTTGCCCGGGATGCGGCGGTGCAGCGTCCAGGCGCCCGCGAGCGCCGAGGCCACGAGGGCGCCCACGATGATGCCGAGGTCCATCACGGAGGTCTTCTCTGCCAGGAACCCGGCCTGGTACTTGGCCAGGTTCGCCGGGTCCTGCCAGAAGGACCACGACAGCACGTCGACGCCCACGGCGTCGAGGATCTTGGAGCCCCACAGCGAGAAGGCGAAGGTGACGCCCCAGGCGCCTCCCGAGACCAGCAGGGTGAGGGCGTTGAGGCCGGCGAGGAGCAGCGCGCCCACCCACAGCGGCCAGGAGCCGCGCAGCGCCCGCGTGACTCCGTGCGCCACCGGCGCCGGCTCCACCGGGGGCACGCTGCGCTTGCGTCCCAGGGCGAAGGTCAGCCAGACCACGAGACCCATGACGGCGAGCGAGATCAGCCAGGCACCGAGGTAGCCGCCGCCCACCTGCGTGAGGGAGACGGGGTCGTGGGCGGGCAGGCCGGTCCAGAACGGGAAGGTGAAGGCGCCCAGCACGGAGCCGACGATGAAGCCCGTGAGCGTCAGCAGGATCGCGGTCTGGCCCGAGCCGATGGCGAACAGGGTGCCGGAGGCGCACGAGCCACCCAGCTGCATGCCGACGCCGAACAGGAAGGACCCGACGAACAGCCCGAACCCGATCGGAGCCAGGGTGGGAGCGGCCGGCGTCCCGAAGAACGAGGCCTGCGTGGCCAGGATGGGTGCGAAGAGCGTGCACGCCACGGCCAGCATCAGCATGTGCGCGCGCAGGGCCTTGCCCTGGCGCACCGCGACGAGCTGCCGCCAGGCGGAGGTGAAGCCGAATCGGCTGTGGAACAGCACGAAGCCCAGGGCCAGGCCCAGCACGAACAGGATGCCGGGCACCTGTCCGGACCGGGCGAAGATGATGCCGCCCAGGATCAGGGCGATCCCCAGGCCGCTGAGCACCACGTTGACCTGCGGCGGCCCGGCGTCGGGGGCCTCGGGTTCGGTGGTGCGGGTGGCGCCGCGCGAGAGCACGCGCAGGCGCTGCGGCTTGTCGATGGTGGACACGGGTGTTCCTTTCCGAGAGTCCGGCCGCGTGGTCCGCGGTCGTGGCCCCGGGGGTCAGGTACCCCTCGGGGCGGAGGGAGCAGGTGGTGGGTGGGTGGGAGTCAGCCCGCGGGGGCGCCGATCGGCGTCACGGTGCCGCCCGGGAACCACGCCACCTCGGTCTCGTGGGCGTGGCCGCCTCCCATGCTGGGCATGACGGCGGCCCGCGAGGCGGCGTAGAGCGTCGTCGAGCCCGGCGCCGAGGCGTCGTCGCCGACGGCCCGCCAGGCCGCGTACGCCGAGGCGGTCGGCGACTGACCGGGCAGGTAGGTGGCCAGGGTGTTGCTGAACTCGCGAGCACCCGGGTCGCGGATGTCGAAGTCCAGCGCCAGCACCACGCCGGGGGTCGAGTCGACCACCTGCGGGGTCAGCAGCCACGGTGCCAGCCAGGTGCCGTCGTTGCGGATCGGCTGCTCGGTGGGCGGCAGCGCCCACGTGTCGGCCAGGCTCGTGGCGGCCTCCGCCCACCCGCTGACGACGAGCAGCGCGTTGCGCGTGCCCGGGCGCTGCGCAGGGTCCACCACCGCGACGCCCGCCGCGGTGGCGGCCTGCTGGACGGCCTGGAGGGCCTCCTGGCTGCGGGCGGACCCGTCGGCGGCGACCGCGACCTCCTCGACCCCTCGCGCGGCGAGCGTGTCGACCACGGAGACGAGGGAGGAGCGGTCGGCCTCGGAGAGCTCCGCAGCCGGGCAGGTGGTGGTGGTGGTGCCGGCGCCGTCGGCCCCGGCCAGGAACGCCGCGCTCGCGGCCGCGAGGCACTCGGGACCGTCGGGTCCCGTCCAGAGCGCTCGTGCGTCCTGGCCCGCACCGTCGTCGCGGCCGGTCTCGACCGGGAAGGGGACCCGGTGGCGTGGCCCGTGCGTGACGAGCACCGTGCCCGTCCCCTCCGGCAGGTCGACGACGGCCCACAGGCCGTCGGTGCCCGGCCGAGGCGTCGCCTCGACCAGGTCCTGCTCGCTCGTGCCCACCTGCACCGGGAGCCCCCGGTGCTGGCGGTGGGCCTTCGCGTCGAGCGGCAGGGTGTCGACCCGTACCAGGTTCGGCCCCGGACGGGCCGGGGCCACGCTCACGGTGAAGAGCACGCGGTCGTGCTCGAGCCGCTGCACCGCCGGCGTCCCCGGCTCGCGCTCACCCCCCAGCACCTGCTGCCCGGCGGCGAACGCCTCCTGCTCGGCGCGCAGGGCGTCGCCGTCGCGCACCGGTGCGCTCGTTCCCGACGCCCCCGAACCGCCCGGCCCGCCCGGCCCGGCGGGCCGGGTGGCGGCGTACCCCGCTCCTCCGACGAGGAGGAGCGAGGCCACGCCGGCCACCACGACCCGCCAGGCCGCGGCGTGCTGCCGCGAGGGACGTGCGGGGGTGCCGTTACTTGATGTCGGCATCAGCGGTGACGAAGAGCATCGAGTGCGGCTTCGCCGGTCCCCAGTTGCCGTGCGGCCACGACTCGCGGTCGAAGTCCAGGCACGCCTCACCGGTGAACTCGTCACGGAAGGTGGTGTCGAGCTCCATCGTGCCGTCGGCCTGGTCCTCGACCATGCAGACGCGGTGGTCGCCGTTGAGTCCGCTGCGGGCCACGAAGTAGTTCGAGTAGGCGAACCGCTCGGTCTCCTGCGTCTCCCGGTAGAAGCCGTCCTCGCCGAGCTCGAGGTTGTCCAGGGCACCCCAGTGCGGGCCACCGCGGGCGGGCAGGACGTCGACCACGGCCGGGCAGTCGGCCTCGGCGCCACCCTCGGTGGTCTCCTCGATCGTGTCGATGTTGCAGCTCGGGTCACCGCCCGAGGCGAGCAGCGACTGGATGTCGAGCTTGAGGATGTAGGGCGGCGAGCCGGGGTCGTTGTCCTTGGGCTGACGACCCACGACGGCGTGGTAGAGGTACTTGTCGTCGAGGCTCGTCTGGATCCAGCCGCCGTTGCTGCCGCCGCCGTAGGGGTCGCGGTCGGGGTCGGCGATCTTGTTGGAGGTGGTGAGGTCGAAGACCTCGCGCCACTCCGGCTTCGCGGCGGTGATGTCGGGCGTGTAGTAGATGGCACCGCCCTGCATCGTGCTGGCGAACGCGCCCTTGTTGCCTGGCTGGTTGGTCACCGTCGTCTCCATGACGGCCCGCGACTCCTCGTGGTGCGGCACCCGGCCCTCGCGCGGACCGTCGGGGAGGAACGAGACGGCCTTGAGCTTCGGCTTCTCGGGGTCGGAGATGTCCCACGTGCGCACGGTCGGGCGGCGCAGGTAGGGCGAGAGTGCCGGGATCGGGTTCAGGATGATGTTGCGGGGCTCGTTGTAGTCGCTGGTGATCAGCGTGTCGAGATCCTCGCGCGCCTGCACGCCGTGCGGGTTGGCGCAGGTGGGCACCGAGAGCTGCGGGATGGAGTCACAGCGCTGCTCGGTCTCCGCGGTCTCCGGGGTGGCCGGTGCCTCGTAGACGGTCTTGCCGTTCTCGTCGAGGCGCACCAGCTCGCCGGGCGAGCCGCCGAAGCCGTTGCCGAAGCGCACCGAGCCGTCGCTGTAGACGCAGGGACCGGGCGCGTCGGGGCCGCCCATGTAGGTGCCGTAGGCGCCGCCGTCCTTCGTGACCCAGTAGGCGTCGGGGACCGAGCCGCACAGGGTGTCGGTGGGCAGGTTCACGTGCTTGAGCGTCAGCTTCGGCAGCTCGGAGGTGTCGATGACGTAGGTGACGTCGGTGAAGAGACCTCCGGCGAAGATGTTGTGGCCCTTGTGCCAGATGTACTGCATGTGGTGCGGCTCGTTCTCCACCAGCGGCCCGACCGTCGCGGTGTTGACCACCTCGCCGTAGGTGGGGGAGTCCTTGGTGGCATCGACGACGGCGAAGAAGTCGGGACCGATCAGGTCCTTGGTCTTGCCGATCTGGCCCTGCACGATCTCGCCGGGCAGTGCCGTGAGGTCGGCGCCGGTCCGGTCGAGGATGTTGTTGTCGCCGGCCCAGACCACGAGGTACTCGCGCTTGATCCCGTCGTCCGGGACGGTGCCGCCGGAGTCCTGGCCACCGAGGCCGAGGTCGACGAGCGCGTCGCCCAGGCCGAGGTCCTGCAGCAGCGTGGTGGGCAGCGCCGATGCGTCGAGGTTGTTGGTGATGTCGTAGGTCTTGCCGTCGCCGCCGGTGATGGAGCTGACCGACGTGATGATGTCGCCGGTGAGGCCGGACTCCAGGAGCCCGGCGAGCAGCTGGTTCAGCAGGCTGCTGGCCCCGGGCTCGGTGGTGACCGGTCCGGTGGGGTCGCCGGCGTTGCCGGTGGTGCCGGTGGTGCCGGTGGTGCCGGTGGTGTCGGCCAGTGCGGGGGATCCCGCGAGGCCGCTGCCGAGCAGCCCGAGGGCCACCGCTGCGGCGCCGAGGCGGGCGCGTGAGCGCCGGCGCCCGGAGCGGGGTGTGGAGCGAGGTGAGGAACTGACAGGGGTGTGCAACGTACTCGTACCTCCCGAGGAGGTGCGGCCCCATGAGCCGCACACAGGATGAGCAGGATCTGACCCGGCGATGCCGGGTGGTGGTGCAGGTGCCGGGACCCGAGGTCCCGGGTGGATCGGGGATGGGTGGGGGGCGCCTCCTTCGTCGTGGTCGTGGTCGGAATCGGGCCGTGGGGTCTGGTCAGGCGGCGGCGTGCTGGCCGCTCACCAGGGGCAGGTCCTGCAGGTGCTCCCAGGTGTCGTCCACGTGCACGACCCGTCGGCCCAGCCGGTGGAGGAGACCGGCGGCGATGCCGGCGCGGTAGCCCGAGCGGCAGTGCACCCAGAGCTCGCCCACGGGCAGGCGCGGGCCCACCTCGGCGAGGTCCTGCAGGGGCACGTGGAGCGCTCCGGGCAGGTGCCCGGCCGCCCACTCGTCGCGCTGGCGCACGTCGACGACGACGGGTCGCGCACCGGTGGCGAGGGCGCCGCGGTACCCCGCCCAGTCGGCGCGGCGGTAGGTGGCCGTCAGGTCGGCAGGGTCCTCGAGCACGTGGGCGCCGACCCCCTCGATGCCGATGCGGGCCAGGTCGCGCAGCGCCGGCTCGAGCACCTCGGGGGTGTCCGTGAGCAGCACGATGTCCTCGCCCCACGGCACGAGCCAGCCGGCGTAGGTGGCGAACTGGCCGGAGTACTCCATGCCCACGCTGCCGGGCAGGTGCCCCCGGGCGTGCGCCTCGCGCGAGCGCAGGTCGATCACCCAGCTGCCGGCGAGCACGGCGTCGGTCACCTCCTCGCGCGTCACGCGGCGGGCGGGCCGGGGCTCACCGGGGCCGCGCCGGTTGAGCGGCGCCATCTGCCGGTAGTAGGTGGGCACGGGGCCGAAGCCGTCGACGAGGTCGGACACGAAGGCCTCCTGGTGTCGGGGGTGGGTGGCCAGCACGGGGTTGGCGCGGAGCTGGTCGGCGAGGGTCACGACAGCGCCGGGGTCGGCGGGCGTCGCGCTGCTGGCGGCGCAGAAGCTGCCGAAGCCGTGCGTGGGCAGCAGCCGGGTGCGCAGGTCCAGCTCGGCGAGCCGTCGGGCGCTCGACCACTGGGCGCGGGCCAGCTGGTGGGTGAGGGCGGGGTCGACCAGGTCGGTGCGCCCGACGGTGCCGTGCAGCAGGCTGCCGCCGGAGAACAGGGCGCCGGGGGCGCCGGTCCCGGGCTCGCGCACCAGGAAGGACTGGTGGTGGCGGGTGTGACCGGGGGTGGCGATGACCTCGACGTCGAGCTCGCCCACGGGCACGTGCTCGCCGTGGCGGACGCCGACGCGCTCGAAGGAGACCCGCTCCTGCTCGGAGAGCAGGTAGTCGGCACCGTGGCGACGCGCCAGGGTCAGTGCGCCCGAGACGTAGTCGTTGTGCACGTGCGTGTCGGCCACGGTGGCGATCTCGACACCGGCGTGTTCGGCGGCGGCCTCCACCAGCGCCACGTCGCGGGGCGGATCGACCACCAGCGCGCGCGCTCCGTCGTGCACCAGGTGGGTGCGGTTGCCGAGCGAGCCGACCTCGATCGTGATGACGTCCATGGGGACCTCCTTCTAAGTCGAGTAAGTTAGGTGAGAATGGGTCGTCTGGCAACCCCGGTGCCGTCGGCTCGCCGGAGTAGGGTCCGTCCGTGCCCGACCGACCAGCCCCGTCCTCGCGACGCCGCCCGTTGCTCCTGCTCGCCGTCCTCGTCGCTGCCGCGGCCCTGCTCCTGCCGCCCGCCGCCGCCCAGCGCGCGGCGTCCGCGACCATCGACGACGTCGCCACGGCCGCGGCCCGCGCGGGCGCCTCGGGGATCGGGGACCGGTACTTCCCGGCCGACGGCAGCGGGGGTATCGACGTCACGACCTACGACGTGCACGTGCGCTACGACTTCGCCCGCGGGTTGCTGGCCGGCCGCACCAGGATCGTGCTGCGCACCACCCAGGCGTTGCGCTCGTTCGGGCTCGACCTGCTGCTGCCGGTCCAGGCCGTGCGGGTCGACGGCCGGCCCGCCGGCTTCAGCAAGCCCACCCGGCACGAGCTGCGTGTGCGCCCGACGCGGCCGCTCGCGCAGGGCCGCCGGGTCGTCGTCGTCGTGGACTACGCCGGCCGGCCCGGGGAGCTCTCCTACCTGGGGGAGCGCAACTGGCTGGCAGACCGGCGCGAGGTGGTGACCATGAACCAGCCGCACATGGCGCCCTGGTGGTTCCCTGCCAACGACCACCCCAGCGACAAGGCGCGCTTCGACATCCGGGTCAGCGTGCCGCGCGGCCGCGAGGTGGTGAGCAACGGCGAGCTGGTGCGCCGCTCCGTCCGTGACGGCGTGGCCACCTCGCACTGGCGCTCGCGCGAGCCGATGGCCACCTACCTGGCCTTCTTCGCCGCCGGCGACTTCGTGGTCGAGCGCGGCCGCACCGACGGGCTGCCGTGGGTCAACGCGGTCTCCGCGCAGCTCCCGCCGCGGGTCCGTGCGGGGCAGCAGCGGCTCCTGCGCCGCACCCCGGGCATCGTGCGGTGGCTGGAGCGCGAGCTGGGCGACTATCCCTTCCGCAGCACCGGAGGAGTCGTCACGGCCCTGCCCGTCTACTTCGCCCTCGAGAACCAGACCCGCCCCACCTACTACGCGGGCTCACCCGACGACGTCTCGCTCGTGGTGCACGAGCAGGCCCACCAGTGGTTCGGCGACTCGGTGGCGCTCGAGCGCTGGCGCGACATCTGGCTCAACGAGGGCCTCGCCACCTGGTTGGAGGTGCGCTACGCCGAGACACACGGCGGTCCCTCGGGACCGGAGTGGTTGCGCGACCAGTACGCCTCCCGGCCGGCGGGCGACCCGTTCTGGCGCCTGCGCATCGGCGACCCCGGCGCGGCGCGGATCTTCGACGAGGCCGTCTACGTGCGCGGGGCCATGACGGCCCAGGCGCTGCGCGAGCGCATCGGCGCGGCCGACTTCGGGGTGCTGCTGCGGCGCTGGGCCGCCACCCACCGCCACGGCAACGCCACCGGGGTGCAGTTCCGGGCCATGGCCGAGCAGGTCAGCGGTGAGGACCTCGACGGCTTCTTCGCCGCCTGGCTCGACACCGCGAGCCGGCCCGCGCCCACCGCCGCGAACGGGCTCGGCTGACCGGCGAGCATCGTCAGCTCACAGCGGGTGGCGCAGGCGCACCGAGAGACACGTGACGCAGCCCTCGAGCTTCTCGTACTCGCCGATCTCGACGGTGACCGTGCGCAGCCCGCGCTCCTCCAGCAGCGCCTGCGTGCGCGGTGCTCCTGCGCTCATCAGCACGGTGCCCTCGTCGAGCAGCACCACGTGGGCGCCGGGCTCCTCGGGCACCCCGAGGAAGCGCGACCAGACGGTGGCGTCGTCGACCAGCGGCTCGTAGCCCACGACGGTGCCGTCGGGCAGCGCCGTGACGGCGGACTTCAGGTGCAGCACCTTGGTGAGCGGCACACCCAGGACCTCGGCTCCCAGCGGGGCGAGGTGCTCGCGCAGCTGCTCCAGCCCGGCGGCGTTGGTGCGGCCGCCCAGGCCCACCCACACGGTGCCGTCGTGCTTCAGCACGTCGCCGCCGTCGAGGGTGCCGGGCGCCTCGACGTGCGCGATCCGGTAGCCGAGGTCGCGCAGGACCGCCTCGGTGCCGGCGGTCTCGGGCTTGCGCTCGTCGGCGCCGGGGCGCGTGATGACCGCGAGGTCGCCGTAGACCACCACGGTGTCCTCGACGAAGACGGCGTCGGGGCAGTCGTCGGCGGGCGGCACCTCGATGGTCTCCCAGCCGGCCTCCTGCAGCGCCGCGACGTAGCCGTGCCACTGCTGGACAGCCAGGTCGAGGTCGACCGGCTGGCGCTCGAGGTGGGTCAGCAGCCCCTCGGTCAGGCGCGGCCCGGGGCGGCGGACCAAGGCCCGCCGGCTCACCGGACACCCCACGAGTAGGTCTGCTTGCGCAGCTTGAGGTACATGAAGGTCTCGGTGGTCTCCACGCCGGGCACGGCGCGGATCCGGTCGGAGATCAGGTCGAAGAGGTGCTCGTCGCTCTCGCAGACCACCTCGACCAGCAGGTCGAAGCTGCCGGCGGTCACCACGACGTAGTCGACCTCGTCGATCTGGGCGAGCGCGTCGGCCACGGGCGCGAGCTGACCACTCGTGCGGACCCCGATCATCGCCTGCCGCGCGAAGCCCATCTGCAACGGGTCGGTGACGGCGACGATCTGCATCACGCCGCTCTCGAGCAACCGCTGCACGCGTTGGCGCACGGCCGCCTCGGAGAGACCGACCTCCTTGCCGATGGCGGCGTAGGAGCGCCGTCCGTCCTGCTGCAGCTGCTCGATGATCGCCTTGGCCACGTCGTCGAGCACCACGGGTGCGGTGTCCTGCTTCCTCATGGGGCCACTATCCCAACCCGGGTCGTGCGCGCGCTCAGAGCATCGCCCCCGCCTTGTCGAGCACGGTGCGCAGGATCTGCTCCATCTCCTCCACGTGCTCGCGCGTCATCACCAGCGGGGGCGCCAGCTGGACGACGGGGTCGCCCCGGTCGTCCGCGCGGCAGTACAGGCCCTCGGCGAAGAGCTGCTTGGAGACGAAGCCGTAGAGCAGCCGCTCGCACTCCTCGGCGGTGAAGGACTCGCGGGTGGTCTTGTCCTTGACCAGCTCGATCCCGTAGAAGAAGCCGTCGCCGCGCACGTCGCCGACGATCGGCAGGTCGAGCAGCCGCTCGAAGGTGGCGCGCATGTGGCCCTCGCGCTCGCGCACCCCCTCCAGCACGTGCTCGTTCTCGAAGGCGTCGAGGTTGGCCAGCGCCACCGCCGTCGAGACGGGGTGGCCACCGAACGTGTAGCCGTGCGCGAACATCTCGCCGTGCCGGAGGAAGGGCTCCATGAGGCGGTCGCTGGCGATCATCGCGCCGAGCGGTGCGTACCCGGAGGTGATGCCCTTGGCGCAGGTGATCATGTCGGGTTGGTAGCCGTAGCGCTCGGCGCCGAAGTAGTGGCCCAGACGCCCGAACGCGCAGATCACCTCGTCGGAGACCAGCAGCACGTCGTGCTCGTCGCAGATCTCGCGCACCCGCTGGAAGTAGCCCGGCGGGGGTGGGAAGCAGCCGCCGGCGTTCTGCACGGGCTCGAGGAAGACCGCTGCGACGGTGTCGGGACCCTCCTGCTCGATCGCGACACCGATCTGGTCCGCCGCCCAGCGCCCGAACGCCTCGGGGTCGTCGCCGTGCAGCGGTGCTCGGTAGATGTTGGTGTTGGGGGCGCGGAAGGTGGAGGGCACCAGCGGCTCGAACTGCTGCTTGAGCAGCGGCAGCCCCGTGATCGAGAGCGCGCCCTGGGTGGTGCCGTGGTAGGCGATCGCCCGGCTCACGACCTTGTGCTTCATCGGCTTGCCGACGAGCTTGAAGTAGTTCTTGGCCAGCTTCCACGCCGACTCCACGGCCTCGCCGCCGCCGCTGGTGAAGAACACCCGGTTGAGGTCGCCCGGGGCGCGCGCCGCGATGCGTCCGGCCAGCTCCACGGCGGTGGGGTGGGCGTAGGACCACAGCGGCATGAAGGCCAGCTCACGGGCCTGCTTGGCGGCGGCCTCGGCGAGGTCCTCGCGTCCGTGGCCCAGCTGGCTGACGAAGAGCCCGGCGAGCCCGTCGAGGTAGCGGCGGCCGTGGCTGTCGACCAGGTGCACCCCCTCGCCGCGCACGATCACGGGCACGTCGGAATCCTGGTAGGACCCGTGCCGGGTGAAGTGCATCCACAGGTGGTCCTTCGCCGTGGACTGGAGCTGCTCGTGGGAGAGGGCCATGGCCCCATCATGCGACCGGCCCCACCGCGCCGTCCACCTATCACGACGGATTTCGTGTGCGTAACGCGCTTTTCGGTGCGGAATTCGTCGTCCAACCGTTGCCACCGGCACGGGGGATGACTAGGGTCGGGCCATGGCCGACCCAGACCTGCGCACCCTCCGCAACGTGGTGGGGGGTGAGCTCGTCGACGCCGCCTCCGGCCGTACCTACGACGTCGTCGACCCGACCACCGGTGAGCCCTGTGCCCGGGCGCCGCTCTCGGCCGAGGAGGACCTCGACCGCGCCTACGCCGCCGCCGCCGAGGCGTTCGAGGGGTGGGCCTACGCCACACCGCAGGACCGCGCCCGCGCCCTGCTGCGCATCGGTGACGCGATCGAGGCGCGCGTGGAGGAGATCAACGAGGTGGAGTGCCGCGACACGGGCAAGCCGCGCGGTCTCACGATGTCGGAGGAGATGCCCTACGCCTCCGACCACTTCCGCTTCTTCGCGGGTGCCGCGCGTGTGCTCGAGGGGCGCTCGGCCGGCGAGTACATGGCCGACCACACCTCGTGGGTGCGGCGCGAGCCCATCGGCGTCGTCGGGCAGGTGACGCCGTGGAACTACCCGCTGCTGATGATGATCTGGAAGATCGCGCCGGCGCTGGCCGCCGGCAACACCGTGGTGCTCAAGCCGAGCGACACCACGCCGGCCAGCTCGGTGCTGCTGGCCGAGCTGTGCCAGGAGTTCCTGCCGCCGGGCGTGCTCAACGTGGTGTGCGGCGACCGCGACACCGGCCGGGCACTCGTGGCCCACAAGACGCCGCAGATGGTGGCGATCACCGGCTCGGTGCGCGCCGGCATGGAGGTGGCCTCCTCGGCGTCCGCCGACCTCAAGCGCGTGCACCTCGAGCTCGGCGGCAAGGCGCCGGTGCTGGTCTTCGACGACGCCGACATCGAGCGCGCCGCCACCGGCATCGCGGAGGCCGGGCTCTTCAACGCCGGCCAGGACTGCACGGCCGCCACGCGGGTGCTCGTGCAGCAAGGCATCCACGACGAGTTCGCGGCGGCGCTCGCCGAGGCCGCTGCCGGTCTGCGCACCGGCGACCCGCTCGAGGACGAGGACGTCTTCTACGGCCCGGTCAACAACGCCGCCCAGCTCGAGCACGTCAGCAGCGCCGTCGACCGGCTCCCCGACCACGCCCAGGTGCTCACCGGCGGTCGCCGACAGGGCGAGCGCGGCTACTTCTACGAGCCGACGGTCCTCTCCGGGCTGCGCCAGGACGACGAGCAGGTCCAGCAGGAGATCTTCGGCCCGGTCATGACGGTGCAGGGCTTCAGCGACGAGGCGCAGGCGCTCGGCTGGGCCAACGACGTCGAGTACGGGCTGGCCTCCTCGGTGTGGACCCGCGACCACGCCCGCGCGCTGCGGGTCAGCCGCCGCCTGGACTTCGGGGCGGTGTGGATCAACACCCACATCCCGTTCGTCTCCGAGATGCCGCACGGCGGGTTCAAGCACTCCGGGTACGGCAAGGACCTCTCCATGTACGGCCTGGAGGACTACACCCGGATCAAGCACGTGATGAGCTACTTCGGGGAGTGAGGAGCAAGAGAGCATGCGCATCCTGCTGGTCGGCACGGGCGGCGTGGGGTCGGCGTTCGCCGCCATCGCCGCACGCCGCGACTTCTTCGAGGCGATCGTCGTCGCCGACTACGACCCGGCTCGCGCCGAGCGCGCAGCGGCCGTCGACGAGCGGTACACGGCGGCGCAGGTCGACGCCTCCGACGAGGAGGCGGTGGCGGCACTGTGCCGCGAGCACCGCATCACCCACGTGATGAACGCCGTCGACCCGGTCTTCAACATGCCGATCTTCCGGGGGGCCCTCGCCGCCGGGGCCGACTACCTCGACATGGCGATGTCGCTCAGCAAGCCGCACCCCGAGCGACCGCACGAGCTGCCCGGCGTCAAGCTCGGCGACGAGCAGTTCGAGATGGCCGAGCAGTGGTCGGGCGCCGGACGGCTGGCGCTGGTGGGCATCGGCGTCGAGCCCGGGCTCTCCGACGTCTTCGCGCGCTACGCCGCCGACCACCTCTTCAGCGAGATCGACGAGCTCGGCACCCGCGACGGCGCCAACCTGGTGGTCACCGACGAGCAGGGCAACGAGATCTTCGCGCCCTCGTTCTCGATGTGGACGACGATCGAGGAGTGCCTCAACCCGCCGGTGGTCTGGCAGGACGGCGAGTGGCACACCACCCCGCCCTTCAGCGAGCCCGAGGTCTTCGACTTCCCCGAGGGCATCGGCCCGGTGGAGTGCGTCAACGTGGAGCACGAGGAGGTGCTGCTGATGCCCCGCTGGGTGGACTGCAAGCGCGCCACCTTCAAGTACGGGCTCGGCTCGGAGTTCATCAACATCCTGCAGGTGCTGCACACCCTGGGCCTCGACCGCACCGAGACGGTGCGCGTGAAGGGCGTCGAGGTGAGCCCGCGCGACGTCGTCGCGGCCGTGCTGCCCGACCCCGCCACGGTGGGGCCGCGGATGACCGGCAAGACCTGCGCCGGCCTGTGGGTCACCGGTACCGGCAAGGACGGCCAGCCGCGCTCGACGTACCTCTACCACGTGGTCGACAACGCGTGGACCATGGAGGAGTACGGGCACCAGTGCGTGGTCTGGCAGACCGCGATCAACCCGGTGGTCGCCCTCGAGCTGCTGGCGCGCGGCACGTGGTCAGGCACGGGGGTGCTGGGGCCGGAAGCCTTCGACGCTGTGCCGTTCCTCGATCTGCTCACCGAGTACGGAAGCCCCTGGGGCCAGCAGGAGCTGGACCCGGCTCCCGCCGGGTAACGGCTCTTCCGCTCAGGACCGCTCAGGCCGTGGCCGCGAAGGCCTCGGCGACGACGTCGAAGGCCTCCTCGAGCAGGTCGTCACCGATGGCCAGCGAGGGCAGGAAGCGCATCACGTTGCCCCACGTGCCGCAGGTGAGCACGACGACGCCGGCAGCGTGGCAGCGCGCGGCGATCGCGGCCGTGCGCGCCGCGTCGGGAGCGGGCCCCTGCGGCCCGGTGCTCCCCGGTGTGCAGAGCTCGACGGCCATCATCGCGCCACGGCCACGCACCTGCGCGACGACGGGGTGCTCGGCGGCGATCGCCGTCAGCCGCCGCTCCATGAGAGCACCGATCTCGCGGGCGCGGCCGGCCAGGTCGTGGGTGCGCATCTCCTCGATCGCGCCCAGCGCCGCGGCGCAGGCCACCGGGTTGCCGCCGTAGGTGCCGCCGAGGCCGCCGGCGTGGACGGCGTCCATCAGCTCCGCGCGACCGGTGACGGCCGCGAGCGGCAGGCCGCCGGCCATGCCCTTGGCCGTGGTGACCAGGTCGGGCACGACACCCTCGTCGTGGCAGGCGAACCAGTCGCCCGTGCGGCAGAAGCCCGACTGGATCTCGTCGGCCACCAGTAGCACCCCGTTCTCGCGGCACCAGGCGGCCAGGGCGGGCAGGTAGCCCGGAGCGGGGACCACGAAGCCGCCCTCGCCCAGCACGGGCTCGATCACCAGGCAGGCCAGGTTGTCGGCCCCCGCCTGCTTCTCGAGGACGTCGATGGTGCGCGCCGCCGCCTGCGCGCCGTCGAGCCCGTCGCGCAGCGGGTAGCTCATCGGTGCGCGGTAGATCTCCCCGGCGAACGGGCCGAAGCCGTGCTTGTAGGGCATGTTCTTCGCCGTCATCGCCATCGTGAGGTTGGTGCGCCCGTGGTAGGCGTGGTCCACCACTGCGACGCCGTAGCGCCCGGTCGCGACACGGGCGACCTTGACGGCGTTCTCGACGGCCTCTGCCCCCGAGTTGAACAGCGCGGACTTCTTGGCGTGGTCGCCGGGCGTCAGCTCCGCGAGGGCCTCGCACACCTCCACGTAGCCCTCGTAGGGCGTGACCATGAAGCAGGTGTGCGTGAACGCCGCCACCTGCTCCTGCACGCGCCGCACCACCGCGGGGGCGGCGTTGCCCACCGAGGTCACGGCGATGCCGGAGCCCAGGTCGATCAGCGAGTTGCCGTCGACGTCGACCAGCACCCCGCCCCCGGCTGCGACCACGAAGACCGGCAGCGCGTTGCCCACGCCGTCGGCCACGTGCATCCGCTTGCGCTCCAGCAGCTCGCGCGACCGCGGCCCGGGCACCTCGGTGCGCAGCTCGCGACGCTGGGGGAGGGTGGGACCTCCCGCGGTTGGTCCCCGGGTCTCGCCGGTGTGCGGGGCGGTGCTGACGACGGTGTCCTCCACGGTGCTCACGGCTCCACGGTAGGTCGTGGTCGGGTGGCGCGCCATGGTCGGCTGGGGTGGTGCTGTCCCGGAGCAGCCGACGTGCTCCGCTGCTGGTTGAGGTGCGAGGAGCGCAAGCGACGAGCCTCGAAACCCGGTGCGCCGGAAGTCGGCCCCCGGGACCGGCATCGCCGGTGACGGGCAGACGTTGGTTTG
Source organism: Nocardioides nanhaiensis (assembly GCF_039542785.1). Taxonomy (NCBI): domain Bacteria; kingdom Bacillati; phylum Actinomycetota; class Actinomycetes; order Propionibacteriales; family Nocardioidaceae; genus Nocardioides; species Nocardioides nanhaiensis. The sequence continues at coordinate 334,305 of NZ_BAABIM010000004.1, read as the reverse complement.
GACCGACTGTGACGACGGCGAGGCGCCGCGGTGGGTCACGAGGGTCGGCCGCCTTCCGGTGGTCGAGTGGCCATTCTCCGTTGGTCGAGTAGCCGGGTGGCGAGCTTGCGAGACACGCGGCGTACCGAGACCCCGCACCTGACCGCGAATCTTGACAACCCTCTCTTGCCCACCGAAAACTGTTACCGGTTTGTTCCTCAGCGCCCGGTGGACAACCCCCGAAACCAGGCCCTGAGTGTCGGTGGTGGGTGCTTGGGTAGACCCATGACCACCACCGCTCCCGACCTCGCCGAGGTCCTCGCGCGCGAGGAGCGCGAGCGCGGTGAGCGTCAGGAAGCGTTGCAGATGTTGCGGTCCGCACAGACGAACCTGATGAGCGCCGAGGTCGCGAAGCTGCGGGTGATCGTGGAGTGGGCGAAGGTCAACCGTCTCGACGCCGACCACCTCGATGGCGAGCCCGACCCCGGCGCCGTGATGACCGACGAGCAGGTCGAGGAGCTCGAGGCAGCGCTGGGCGACCAGGGGTTCTGCGACCGCTGGCTCTCCGTCGCCGGGCCGGGCGCACCGGTCGTCAGTGAGTTCGCGGTGATGGAGCTCGCGAGCACGCTGAGCATGGGCACGGATGCCGGGTTGACGCTGGTGGGCCGGGTGCTGGAGCTCAAGTACCGCCTGCCCCGGCTCTACCACCGGGTCGAGGAGCTCCAGCTGCCGGTGTGGAAGGCCTTCGAGCTCGCCGACCTCACCCAGCCCCTCACCTCCGAGGCCGCGGCGCACGTGGACCGGCAGGTCGAGGCCGTCGCCGGCAAGATCGGCAAGCGCCAGATGGAGCGCCTGGTCGCCGAGACCCAGGCGAGGTTCGACCCCAAGGCCGCAGCCAAGGCTGAGAAGGAGCAGCGCGAGCGGCGGTTCTTCGACATCGGCGAGACCCGCCGCACCGACTCCACCGCCGGCACCCTGGAGGACCTGGCCGGCACCGTGCCGATCGCCGGCTGCCTGGACGCCGCGGACGCCGCCGACCTAGAAGCCGCCATCCGCCACACCGCCCGCGCACTCGGCAAGGCCGGATGCGAGGACTCGTTGGACGTCCGCCGCGCCGCCGCCGTCGGCGAGCTCGCCCGCAACCAGCTCTCCCTCGACCTCGAGACCGGCGAGATCCAGGACTCGAAGTCTGTGAGCCACGGCCGCGGCGTCGACCTGGTCGTGCACCTCTCCGACGAGTCCACCGCCGCCGGGTTCATGGTCGGCCGCCTGGAGAGCACCCAGACCCCGGTGAGCGCGGAGGTGATCCGCGAGTGGTGCGGCACCGCCGCCAAGATCACCGTCCGGCCCGTGATCGACCTCAACGGTGCAGTCCACGTCGAGCAGTACGAGGTCCCCGACCGGATCAAGCAGCGCACCCGGTGGACCGACCCGCGCTGCGTGTACCCGCACTGCAACCGGCCGGCCGACCGCTGCGACTGCGACCACATGCAGCCGTTCGAGCAGGGCGGCGCGACCTGCACCTGCAACCTCGCGCCGTTGTGCCGACGGCACCACCGGTTCAAGACCCACGGCGCCGTCACCTACCGCCGACTCGGACCAGGCGCCTATGAGTGGGAGTTCCAGACCGGGATGACCATCGTCCGGGACCACATCGGCACGCACGAACCGCAGTGGCCGAAGCCGCCACCAGCCGAGGACTGGGAAGCCGAACCACCCGACAACCCCGTGTTCGGCCCGCCGACCTATTTCCGCTGATCGAACAGCCCTCTCGCCGCGCTCCGACGCGGGCTCAACGAGGGATCACCGACTGCTGGTTGAGGCGTGAGGCGCGCCAGCGCCGAGCGCGTCGGAACCTCGCCGGTCGAGTGCCCTCCCGCGACGACCGGGGTCACCGGAGGGCACGCGGGGCGCCGGGTTTCGACACGGGCTCGCTGGCGCTCGCCCGGCTCAACCAGCAGGGGCCGGGGCTCGACCAGCGAGGGATCGAACCCGCGCGTCTCAGACCGCGGCCGGGGTCACGGCTGCCGTAGAAGTGGGAGCCACGGGGGCCGTGGGCTCGCCGACTCTCAGGAAGGCGCCGGTGCGCTCGTGGCCGAGCACCTCGGTGGGGGCGCCCTCGCACCAGACCTCGCGGCCGGAGACGAGCACGTGGGGGACCGCGGCGTCGTTGCGGTTGACCATGCGGCGCAGGCCGCCGTAGATCTCCACCGGCTCCTCGGCGTAGGCCTCGAGCGAGTCGTCGAGGGCGGCCGGGTCGAGCACGAACAGGTCGGCGCGGTCACCGACTCGCAGGTGCCCGGCGTCGATGCCGTACCAGTCGGCGAGCTCGCCGGTGAGGCGGTGCACGGCCTGCTCGCAGGTGAGGAAGGGTCGGCCCGCCCGCTCGGCGCGCAGCACGTGGGCGAGCAGCCGCAGGCCGAAGTTGTAGAACGACATGTTGCGCAGGTGGGCGCCGGCGTCGGAGAAGCCCATCTGCACCGTGCTGCTGCGCGCCATCTGGCGCAGGACGCGCGGGCGGTGGTTGGAGATGGTGGTGCGCCAGCGCAGCGCGGTGCCGTGCTCGAGCACCAGGTCGAGGAACGCGTCCACGGGGTGCACGGGCGAGCCCGGCTCGCCGCGCTCGACGCCGACCTGGCCGAAGGACTTGCCGATCACCGAGGCGTCGGGGCACTCGACGATCTCGGCGTCGAAGAAGTCGCGGTGCCACACCCGGGGCCCGTACTTGCTCTCGTAGTCCTTGCGGAACCGTGCCCGGTACTCGGGGTCGCGCAGCAGGTCGTCGCGGGCCACCTTCTCCGCGAGGTGCAGCGCTGCCGCACCGGAGCCGAACTCCTCGAAGATCACCAGGTCGATGCCGTCGGCGTAGACCTCGAAGGGCACCGGCAGGTGCTGCCAGCGGAAGTCGGCGCCCAGCCTGTTGACGGTGCCGGCGAGCGCGCGCATGAGGTGGATGACGAAGGGGATGGCCTTGATGTCGGCGGCCGAGAGAAGGCTGGTGCGCAGCGGCGCGCGACGACGCCCGATCGACTGCAGCGCGGCCAGCACGATGGTGTGCGGGTGCGTGGCGTCGGGCCCGGCCTGGAGGGCGCGTCCGCGCCGGCGCAGCAGGTCGCGCAGCGCGCGCATCTCGCGGCCCTTGGCGTAGGTGGAGGGCAGGGTGCGCGAGCGGCAGGTGTCGCCGTCGAGCTTGTCGAAGAGCAGCTGCTGGGCCGACATGCCGAGGAACCCGGCGTCGAGCGCCTCCTCGAGCAGACCCTCCATCCGGGACTGCTCGGCGCGGGAGGGGCGCACCTCCGGGCGGGTGGCGCGGTCCAGGCCCATGGTGGCGGTGCGCAGGTCGGAGTGGCCGACGAACGCGGCCAGGTGGGGGCCGAGCGGGCGGTCCTCCAGTGCCTCCACGTACTCGTGCGCGCTGCTCCAGGTCTGGTGCTCGCCCACCGTGCGGATCACGTGCTCGCGCGGGATGGCCTCCACGCGCCCGAACAGGTCGCCGGCGTCGACCGGCCCCACGTGCACCGTGGAGAGCGAGCAGGAGCCGAGGAAGATGGTGGTCACGCCGTGGCGCACCGACTCCGCGAGGCTGGGCTCGGCCAGCACCTCGACGTCGTAGTGCGTGTGGATGTCGACCATGCCGGGCAGCACCCAGCGACCCGCGGCCTCGATCACCCGGGGGCAGCCCGCGACGTCGAGCGGCGTGGGGGAGATCGCGGCCACGCGCCCCTCGCGGACACCGAGGTCGCGCACGGCCGAGGGCCCGCCGGTGCCGTCGAACCAGCGGGCACCGCGGATGACGACGTCGAAGGGCGGCTCGGCGGGGGAGGCCGCGGCAGAGGCGGCGTGGGAGTGCTCGGTCACCCTGAGATGGAACCTGTTCCAGTCACGGGGGTCAAGGGTTGTCGGTGCCGTGCGCGAGGATGACGGGGTGAGCAGCCCGAGCAGCCCCAGCAGCACGCGCAGCGGCGTGCGCGACGTCGTCGTCCTGGGGTCCACGGGTTCGATCGGCACCCAGGCGCTCGACCTGGTGCGCGCCCACCCGGACCGCTTCCGGGTCGTGGGCCTCACCGCGGGCGGCAGCAACCGCGCGCTCTTCGAGCAGCAGGTGGCCGAGTTCGAGCCCGCCTTCTCGGGTCTGGGCGAGGAGGCCTCCACCGAGGCCGCCGGGCGGCCCTGCGACGTCGTCCTCAACGGGATCACCGGTGCGGTGGGGCTGCGACCCACCCTCGCGGCGCTCGAGGCCGGTCGCACCCTGGCGCTGGCCAACAAGGAGTCGCTGATCATGGGCGGTCCGCTGGTGCTCGAGCGGGCGGCGCCCGGCCAGATCGTGCCGGTCGACTCCGAGCACAGCGCCATCGCGCAGTGCCTGCGCGGCGGCACGACCCAGGAGGTGCGCCGGCTGGTGCTCACCGCCAGCGGCGGCCCGTTCCGCGGTCGTACGCGCGAGCAGCTGGCCGAGGTCACGGTCGCCGAGGCGCTCGACCACCCCACGTGGAGCATGGGGCCGGTCATCACCATCAACTCCGCCACGCTGGTCAACAAGGGGCTCGAGGTGATCGAGGCGCACCTGCTCTTCGGCGTGCCGTTCGAGGCCATCGAGGTCGTCGTGCACCCCACGAGCGTCGTGCACTCGATGGTGGAGTTCACCGACGGCTCCACGCTCGTGCAGGCGAGCCCGCCGACCATGATGATCCCGATCGCCCTGGGCCTGGCCTGGCCGGACCGGGTGCCCGACGCCGCGCCCGCCGTCGACTGGAGCCGCCCCGAGACCTGGGAGTTCCACCCCCTCGACGACGAGGCGTTCCCGGCCGTGGCGGTCGCCCGCCAGGCGGGGGAGCGGGGCGGCACCGCACCGGCGGTCTACAACGCCGCCAACGAGGTGGCGGTCGCAGCCTTCCGGGCCGAGCGGCTCGCCTTCGTCGACATCGTGCCCACGGTGCAGGCCGTCCTGGGGCGCCACGACGTAGGCTCGGAGGGGTCCCTGACGCTCGAGGACGTGCTCGCCGCCGACGACTGGGCCCGCCGGACCGCCACCCAGCTCATCGAGGACACCCGAGGGGGGACCGCTTGATCACCGCGCTGCTCTACACGCTCGGCGTCGTCGTCTTCGTCGTCGCCATCCTGGTCTCCATCGGCCTGCACGAGTTCGGGCACATGATCCCGGCCAAGAAGTTCGGCGGCAAGGTCACCCAGTACTTCATCGGCTTCGGTCCCACGGTCTGGAGCCGGCAGCGCGGCGAGACCGAGTACGGCATCAAGGCGATCCCGCTCGGCGGCTACGTCAAGATCGTCGGGATGCTGCCGCCGGGCGCCGAGCAGCTGGCCGAGGAGGTCACCCTCGACGCGCAGGGCAACCAGGTCACCCGGGTGCGCAAGTCCAACACCGGGATGTTCACCCAGCTCATCTCCGACGCGCGTGCGGCGGAGTGGGAGCTGGTGGGCCCCGAGGACGACGGGCGCCTGTTCTACAAGCTGCCGCCCTGGAAGAAGATCGTGGTGATGGCCGGGGGGCCCTCGGTCAACATCCTGATCGCCTTTCTGATCTTCCTCGGCGTCTACGCCACCTACGGCAACCGCACGCTCGAGGTGGCCGAGGGGCCACCGGTCATCGACACCGTCAGCGAGTGCGTGCTGCCCTTCGGCGAGGAGGGCCGCGCCTGCACCGCCGAGGACCCGCCCGCCCCCGCCTTCGAGGCCGGCCTGCGCCCCGGCGACCAGGTGGTCAGCTTCAACGGCACGCCGGTCACCGGCTGGGACCAGCTGCGCGAGCTCATCCGCAGCAACGCCGACGGCGACGCCACCATCGTCTACGAGCGCGACGGGCAGCAGCTGTCGGGCACCACGAGCACCACCGTCGAGGCGCGTCCCACCTCCGAGACCGACGAGACGCTCACCGAGGTGGGATTCCTCGGCGTCACCCCCACCCAGGTGGTGCTCACCGAGCGCGGTGGCCCGATCTACACGGTGCAGCAGATGGGCACCATGTTCGTCGACACCGTCGAGGCGCTCGCCACGCTGCCGGTCAAGGTCTACGACGTCGGGCGAGCCATCGTCGGCCTGCAGGAGCGCGACCCCGACAGCCCGGTCAGCGTCGTGGGCGGTGGCCGCCTGGCGGGCGAGACCGTCTCGCAGACCGAGTTCCCGGTCGCCGACCGCCTGGTGTTCCTGCTCATGCTGATCGCCGGCTTCAACTTCTTCATCGGGGTGTTCAACTTCATCCCGCTGCTGCCCCTCGACGGCGGCCACATCGCCAGCGCCACCTGGGAGGCCCTGCGCCGCGCCTGGTCGCGGGTGCGAGGGCGGCCCGACCCGGGGTACGTCGACGCCGCCAAGCTGCTGCCGGTGGCCTACGTGGTGGCCTCGTTCCTGCTGGTCATGGGCGTGGTGCTGATCATCGGCGACCTCGTCGTACCCGTCTCGCTCACGTAGGGCGTGTCTCTCACCTCGGCGCGGATGCCTGCGTCGCCCCGGTGGTGTGATGGCAAGGCGCCGGTCCGAGCGCAGACTGGGCGTCTTCGAAGGATCGGCAACGCCGCCAGTGCGCCGCCGGGGCGGCGCAGGCGCCGCGCCTCCGAGGTGGGAGACATGCCCTCGGGCGGGCCCCGTATCTTGGAGGCATGACCGCGATCAGCCTGGGCATGCCGGCAGCACCCCCGCCGGTGCTGGCCCCTCGCCGCCAGACCCGCCAGATCCAGGTGGGCAAGGTGGGCGTCGGCAGCGACCACCCCGTCTCGGTGCAGTCGATGACGACCACGCTCACCGCCGACATCAACGCCACGCTGCAGCAGATCGCCGAGCTCACGGCCTCCGGCTGCGACATCGTGCGGGTCGCGTGCCCCAGCCAGGACGACGCCGAGGCGCTGCCCGCGATCGCGACCAAGTCGCAGATCCCCGTGATCGCCGACATCCACTTCCAGCCCAAGTACGTCTTCGCCGCCATCGACGCCGGCTGCGCGGCCGTGCGGGTCAACCCCGGCAACATCCGCAAGTTCGACGACCAGGTCAAGGAGATCGCCCGCGCCGCCGCCGACCGCGGCACCTCGATCCGGATCGGCGTCAACGCCGGCTCGCTCGACAAGCGGCTGCTGGAGAAGTACGGCAAGGCCACGCCCGAGGCGCTCGTGGAGTCGGCCAAGTGGGAGGCCTCGCTCTTCGAGGAGCACGGCTTCCGTGACTTCAAGATCTCGGTCAAGCACAACGACCCCGTGATTATGGTGCGCGCCTACGAGCTGCTGGCGGCCGAGGGCGACTGGCCGCTGCACCTGGGCGTCACCGAGGCCGGCCCGGCCTTCCAGGGCACCATCAAGTCCGCCACCGCCTTCGGTGCGCTGCTCAGCCAGGGCATCGGCGACACCATCCGGGTCTCCCTCTCCGCGCCGCCGGTCGAGGAGGTCAAGGTGGGTCTGCAGATCCTGGAGTCGCTCAACCTGCGCCCCCGGCGTCTCGAGATCGTCTCCTGCCCCTCGTGCGGCCGCGCCCAGGTCGACGTCTACAAGCTGGCCGACGAGGTGACCGCCGGGCTCGACGGCCTCGAGGTGCCGCTGCGCGTCGCCGTCATGGGCTGCGTCGTCAACGGGCCCGGTGAGGCGCGCGAGGCCGACCTCGGCGTCGCCTCGGGCAACGGCAAGGGCCAGATCTTCGTCAAGGGCGAGGTCATCAAGACCGTGCCGGAGTCGCAGATCGTCGAGACCCTCATCGAGGAGGCCATGCGCATCGCCGAGGGCATGGAGGCCGTCGACGGTGCTGGTGCCGAGGTCACCGTCAGCTGAGCCCGGCTGAGCCTCGCGCCGTGGCGGGGCGACGTGCGTAGGCTGCGCACGTGGTGACGACGCGACAAGGGGTCCGCCTGCTCGGACCGGGCGACGTCGACGCCTTCCTCGACCTGGCCCGGCGCGACCCGGTGGCCAACGTCTTCGCGATGTACCGCGCCCGCACCACCCGCCTCGAGCCGCGCTGGCTCGGCGGTGAGGCCTGGGGCCGCTTCCACGACGGCGAGCTGGTGGCGGCCTGCCACGTGGGTGCCAACCTGGTGCCCATCGAGTCCCGCGAGGAGGACGCGCGGGCCTTCGGCGAGCGGGCCCTGGCCCGGGGTCGGAGCGTATCCACCATCGTCGGCCCCACCGAGGCCGTGCGGGAGTTCTGGCGCACGGTCTCCGACTCGTGGGGCCGCCCGCGCGACCTGCGGTGGAACCAGCCGCACCTCGTGATCGACGGTCCGCCCACCGCGGCGCCCGACCCGGGGGTGCGCCGCACCATGCGGGCCGAGCTCGACGAGCTCTACCCCGCCTGCGTGGCCATGTACACCGAGGAGGTCGGTGTCAGCCCCGAGGTCGGTGGACGCAACGACCTCTACCGCACCCGCGTGGCGCAGCTGGTGAGCCGGGGCTGGTCGTTCGCGCGCTTCGACGCCGGCCGGCTGGTGTTCAAGGCCGAGGTGGCCTGCGCCACCGACGACGCCGCCCAGATCCAGGGGGTGTGGGTGCCCCCCGACCGTCGCGGCGAGGGCCTTGCCGTCGCCGGCATGGCCGCCGTCGTCGAGCTGGTGCGCGCCGAGATCGCCCCCCGCGTCTCGCTGTACGTGAACGAGTGGAACGAGCCCGCGCGCCGCGCCTACGCCAGAGTGGGCTTCCAGGAGACCACCACCTTCTCCACCATCATGTTCTGACCGGACAGCCGTCCCCGAGGAACGAGGGAACGGCGTGGGTCCGGTCAGATCGAGCAAGCGTCGCGCCCGAGGGACGAGGGCGCGGCGGCGCGTCGAGATCTCGGGGGGTCGGGCAGCGGGGCCAGTAGGCTCCCGCCCGTGCCCCTCCCCACCGCCGCCAAGCTCCTGGCCGCCGGCTTCGCCGCCAGCGGCACCATCCACCTGGTCAAGCCCGAGGTCTACGAGCCGCTGATGCCGGCCTGGGTGCCGGCGCACCGCGAGGTGATCCTGGGCAGCGGGGTGGCCGAGATCGTCATCGCCGGGATGATGGCGGCGCCCTCGACGCGGCGAGCGGGCGGCTGGGCGGCCGTGGGCCTGCTACTGGGCGTGTGGCCCGGCAACATCAAGATGGCGCAGGACTCGCTGCGCACCCGCAACACCCGCTTCAAGGCGATCGCGTGGGGCCGGGTCCCGCTGCAGGTGCCGATGCTGCGGATCGCCTACCGCGTCGCCCGCGAGGGCTGAGCCGGGCGCCGGCCCTCACCCGCTGACGCGGAGCGCCGGGCCTGCCAGCAGCGCGAGCGCGGCGCACGTCGTGAGCAGGACGGCGAAGCAGGTGGTGGCGGTGCGCATGGGTCCCCCCGAGTGGGTCGGTCGGCGTCGTGACGCCCTCGCACCAGATGACGTCGTGGGCGGCCCCGAGGTTGCACGCGGCCACGGATAGCCTTCGGCCCATGACTGTGCTGCGGATGTCGAGCCTCTTCGTGCGCACCCTGCGCGAGGACCCCAACGACGCCGAGGTGCCCAGCCACCGGCTGCTCGTGCGCGCCGGCTACATCCGCCGCGCCGCCCCCGGCATCTACACCTGGCTGCCGCTGGGTCTGCGGGTGCTGCGCCGGGTGGAGGCGATCGTGCGCGAGGAGATGGACGCCATCGGCGCCCAGGAGCTCTCCTTCCCGGCGCTGCTGCCCAAGGAGCCCTACGAGGCCACGGGGCGCTGGACCGAGTACGGCGACAACATCTTCCGGCTGCAGGACCGCAAGGGCGCCGACTACCTGCTCGGCCCCACGCACGAGGAGATGTTCACCCTCGTGGTCAAGGACCTCTACAGCTCCTACAAGGACCTGCCGCTGGCGATCTACCAGATCCAGACCAAGTACCGCGACGAGGCCCGACCCCGCGCCGGCCTGCTGCGCGGTCGCGAGTTCGTGATGAAGGACTCCTACTCCTTCGACGTCGACGACGCCGGCCTCGAGGCCAGCTACCAGCGGCACCGCGACGCCTACATCCGGATCTTCGACCGGCTGGGCTTCGAGTACGTGATCGTCCGCGCCACCTCGGGTGCGATGGGCGGATCGCGCTCCGAGGAGTTCCTGGCGCGTGCCTCGGTGGGCGAGGACACCTACGTGCGTTGCACCACCTGCGACTACGCCGCCAACGTCGAGGCCGTCGAGACCCCCGTGCCGCCCGCCCAGGACTGGGCCGACGCCCCGGCGGCCCACGCCGAGCAGACGCCGGACACCCCGACCATCGCGACGCTGGTGGCGCACCTCGACGAGCACCACCCGCGCGGGGATCGCGCGTGGACGGCGGCCGACACGCTCAAGAACGTGATGGTCGTGCTCGTGCACCCCGACGGCACCCGCGAGCCGGTCGCCATCGGCGTGCCCGGCGACCGCGAGGTCGACCTCAAGCGGCTCGGCGGCCAGCTGGAGCCCATCGAGGTCGAGCCCATGACCGAGGAGGAGCTGGCCGAGCACAAGGCCCTGGTCAAGGGCTACATCGGTCCCGCTGCGCTGGGTGAGGAGAGCGAGTCCGGCATCCGCTACCTGGTGGACCCGCGCGTCGTCGACGGCACCCGCTGGGTCACCGGCGCGAACGTGGCCGGCAGCCACGTGCTCGACCTCGTGGTCGGGCGCGACTTCACGCCCGACGGCACCGTCGAGGCGGCCGAGGTGCGCGACGGTGACGCGTGCCCGCGCTGCGCCGAGCGCGGTGACGGCGAGGAGCACGGCACGCTGGAGTCGGCCCGCGGCATCGAGATGGGTCACATCTTCCAGCTCGGTCGCAAGTACGCGGACGCGCTCGGCCTGCAGGTGCTCGACGAGAACGGCAAGCTGGTCACCGTCACCATGGGCTCCTACGGCATCGGCCCTTCACGAGCGGTCGCTGCGATCGCCGAGGGCACGCTCGACGACAAGGGCCTCTGCTGGCCGCGCGACGTCGCCCCGGCCGACGTGCACGTGGTGGCCGCCGGCAAGGACGAGGCGATCCTCGCCGCGGCCGAGCGCATCGCCACCGAGCTGCACGGCGACGGGCTCGACGTGCTGCTCGACGACCGCACCGGCAAGGTCAGCCCCGGCGTGAAGTTCAAGGACGCCGAGCTGCTCGGCGTGCCCACCACGGTGGTGGTCGGCCGTGGCCTCGCCGACGGGCTCGTGGAGGTCAAGGACCGGCGCACGGGGGAGCGCGAGGACGTCGCCGCCGACCACGTGGTCGCCCACGTCGTCCGCCTCGTGCGCAGCTGAGGGGCAGGCCGTGGGCTCGCGGATCACCTGCCCGGTCCTGGCGGGCCGGGTCACCTCAGCCGAGGATGCGGCGGCCGTCGTCCGGCCCGGCGACAACGTGGGCATCAGCGGCTTCACCGGCGCGGGGCACCCCAAGGCCGTGCCCGGGGCGCTGGCCGACCGGATCGCTGCCGCCCACGCACGGGGTGAGGACTTCCGCGTGGGGCTGTGGTCGGGCGCCTCGACCGGCCCCGAGGTCGACGGCCGACTGGCCGCCGTCGAGGGCCTGCACTCGCGGCTGCCCTACAACGGCGACCGCGACCTGCGCCGGCTGATCAACGACGGCACCGTCGACTACGTCGACGTGCACCTCTCGCACTCGGCGCAGCAGGCCTGGTTCGGCTTCTACGGCCGGCTCGACGTCGCCGTCGTCGAGGTGGCCGCAGTGCTGCCCAACGGACTCCTGGTGCCGGGCAGCTCGCTCGGCAACAACAAGACCTGGCTCGAGCTGGCCGACAAGGTCGTGCTCGAGGTGAACTCGTGGCTGCCGCGCGACCTGGAGGGCTTCCACGACGTCTACTACGGCGCCGCGGTGCCGCCGCACCGCATCCCGATCCAGCTCACCCGGCCGATGCAGCGCATCGGGGACCCCTACCTGCGGGTCGACCCGGCCAAGGTCGTCGCGGTCGTCGAGACCGACGCGCCCGACCGCAACACCCCGCTGGACCCGCCCGACGACGCCTCGCGCGCGATGGCCGACCTGCTGGTGGACTTCCTGCGCCACGAGGTGGCGCACGACCGGCTGCCCCCGGACCTGCTGCCGCTGCAGTCCGGCGTCGGCAACGTGCCGAACGCCGTGATGGCGGGCCTGCGCGACTCCGAGTTCCAGGGACTCACCGCCTTCACCGAGGTGATCCAGGACGGGCTGCTCGACCTGCTCGACGAGGGCACGCTCGTCTCGCTCTCCTCCACCTCCTTCGGCCTCTCACCCGAAGGACAGCAGCGGTTCCTCGAGAACGTGGGCTCGTACAAGGGCAAGATCCTGCTGCGCAGCCAGGAGATCTCCAACCACCCCGAGCTGGTGCGGCGGCTCGGCGTCATCGCGATCAACGGGATGCTCGAGGCCGACGTCTACGGCAACGTCAACTCCACCCACGTGATGGGCTCGGCGATGATGAACGGCATCGGCGGCAGCGGCGACTTCGCCCGCAACGCCTACCTGAACTTCTTCGTCTCGGACTCGGTGGCCAAGGACGGCGCGATCTCGTGCCTGGTGCCGATGGTCAGCCACGTCGACCACACCGAGCACGACGTGCACGTGCTGGTAACCGAGCAGGGGCTGGCCGACCTGCGGGGGCTCTCACCCACCGACCGCGCCGAGCGGGTGATCGACCGCTGCGCCCACCCGGACTACCGGGACCGCCTGCGCGACTACGTGGCGCGGGCACGGGCCGCGCGGCCCCGGGCCCGGCACACGCCGCACCTGCTCGACGAGGCGCTCAGCTGGCACCAGCGCTACCTCACCGAGGGGCACATGTAGCCCTCCCCGAGGTCGAGCTACATCTCCTCGTGGGTGTCCGGGTCGCCGTCGAAGCGCCGGCCGTCGGTCCGGGCGAGAGCGGTGATGGCGGCCACCTCGTCGTCGCTGAGCTCGACGGCGTCGAGGTCGAGGTTGGCGCGCTGCCGCTCGGGGGAGGCGGCCTTCGGCACCGGCATCGACCCGAGCTGCAGGTGCCAGCGCAGCACCACCTGGCCGGGCGTGGTGCCGTGGGCCTCCGCGGCCTGCGCCACGGCCGGCTCGTCGAACGGCACGGGGTCCTTGCCCAGCGGACTCCACGCCTGCGTCAGCACGCCCAGGCGACGGTGCTCGGCACGCAGCTCCTCCTGCGGGAAGTAGGGGTGCAGCTCCACCTGGTTCAGCGCGGGCACCACCCCGGTGTCGTCGATGACGCGCGCGAGGTGCGCGGGGGTGAAGTTGCTGACGCCGATGGTGCGCACCAGGCCCTCCTGCTGCGCGCGCACCAGCGCCCGCCACGCCTCGCGGTAGAGCCCGCGGCTCGGGTTGGGCCAGTGGATCAGCGCGACGTCGATCTGCTCGACGCCGAGCCGCTCGGCGGAGTCGGCCAGCGAGCGCAGCGCCAGGTCGTGGGCGTGGAACCGGCCGGGGATCTTGGTGGCCAGGCGCACCTGCCCGCGCGGCACCTCGGAGCGACGCAGGGCCTCACCCACCTCGCGCTCGTTCTCGTAGTTCACCGCCGAGTCGATCAGCCGGTAGCCCGTGCGCAGCGCGGACTCGATCGCCGCGATCCCGTCGTCTCCCTTCAGGGGGTAGGTGCCGAAGCCGACGGCGGGCAGCTCGGTGCCGTCGTTGAGGCGGTGGGCGTGTGCGGCCAGCGGTGCGGGATCGGGAGTCGGTGAGGTCACCGCCCCATCGTGCCAACCGCCCGGTGGAGCGGCGCCCGCCCGCGCCTGCCGGCGTCCTCCAACAGCTCGAGGTGGCGCAGGCAGTAGGCGACCCGCTGCGCGAGCCCGACCGGCGCACCCAGGAGCGCGGCGAGGTCGGCGGTGGTGAACGGCTCGGTCGGCAGGGGGGTGCCGAGCAGCGCGAGCACGTCCGCGGGGGAGCGCAGCTCGTGGCTTCCCAGCACGGCGCCGAGGTGCCGGGTGCCCGGGTCCCGGGTGCGCCGGCCGGAGCGGCTGCGCACCGGTGCTGGCCCCCGTACGTGGTCCTCGCGGCACAGCAGCACCTCGACCACGAGGTGGGGGTGGCCGACCAGCGAGGGGATGGCGACGAGGCGGTCGAAGACGTCCAGGACTCCGCCGCGGCGGGGTGAGCGGCGCTCGGAGAGCACCACGCTGTCGGTGTCGACGCGCACGATCCGCCGCTCGGCGGTGACCGGGTGCACGATCCGCATCCGGTGGTGGTCGAGCAGGCCGTCGAGCTTGGGCCCCAGGGGCCCGAACCCGCCCGTCTGCACCTCCACCAGCTCGCCGTCGGCGCGCACCAGGTCGACCACCCAGCGCCCCACCGGCACCTCGAAGCGGTCGCCGGGCCGCGCCAGCCACTGCTTGACCGCGGCGTGGAGCGGGCCCTCGGCCAGGGTCCCGATGCCGCTCACGCCGGCGAGCGTAGTGCCGAGCGCCGTCGGTGCCCGCCCGTAGGGTGCCCGCCATGAGCACGAGCATCGACGCCGTCATCTTCGACTGGGGTGGCACCCTGACTCGCTGGCACGAGGTGGACTTCCACGCCGAGTCGGTGGCGCTGGCCCAGGCCGTCATCAGCACTCCCACGCCGGAGGACGACCACCACGCGTTCGCCTCGCGGCTGCACGCGGCCGGCTCGGTGGTGTGGGGCTGGTCGCGCGAGGAGCAGCGCAGCGCCACGATCGCCGACCTGTTCCGCGAGGCCGGGCTCGAGCACGACCCCGCGCTGCTGCAGGCCTACCACGACTTCTGGGTGCCCCACACCGAGACCGACCCCGAGGTCCGCCCGCTGTGGGAGCACCTGCGCGCGAGCGGGATCAAGGTCGGCGTGCTCTCCAACACCCTGTGGCCGCGGGAGTGGCACCGGGAGTTCTTCGAGCGCGACGGCGTCCTTGATCTGCTCGACGGCGACGTGTACTCCAGCGAGATCCCCTGGACCAAGCCCTCCCCGCACGCCTTCCGTGCCGCCATGGAGGCGGTCGGCGCCACCGACCCGGGCCGGTGCGTCTACGTGGGCGACCGGCTCTTCGACGACGTGTGGGGCGCGCAGAACGCCGGCCTGCGCGCGGTGCACGTGCCGCACAGTGCTATCCCGCCCGAGCAGGTGGGGCACACCGAGGGGGAGCCCGACGGCGTCATCCAGCGCCTGGCCGACCTGCCGGAGGTCATCGCCGGCTGGTAGGCGGCACGATGCTCTGCCCTGAGTCGGTGGGTTTCGACGCGGCCGTCGCGGGTTCGTCCCTCATCCGCGGGCCTTGCTCAACCTTCGCCCCGCACGGACCTGCGCTCGTTCCTCGCGCAGCTCCTCGGGGCTTGCAGACTTTTGCAGAAACCTGCAATGCAACTTTGTGAGGTGCGCGGGGCATCGCTCCGGGGACCGCGGTGCGACATGCTTCTCATGTCACCGCGGGACCCACCCCCCGCGAGACACGGCCTCTGTCCCAGGCCTCAGCGGTCCGCGTACTCGTCCGTTCCGGGGAACATCTCGGGAGTTCCCCGGAAGGCGAGTTCGCGGACCGCTGTCATTTTCAGCGCCTGCAGCGCGTAGTCGCGCTCCGCGCGGGGGCTGGTGCCCACCAGGTAGGCCCACGCCGCGCTGCAGGAGCGCTGCACGTCCAGCCCGGCCGCGGTGACCGCCGTCGGCGTCGTGAGGTCGGGCGGCAGCGCATAGGCGGTCTCGGCCGCCACGGGCTCCGCGCCCTCGGCGCGCACGAGGGCGCTCAGCTCGTCGCGACGGGTGCGGTGCTCCGCGTAGGTGGCCACGAGCAGCTCGAACAGGTCGGGGGTCGCGCTGGCCGAGGTCTGGGCGCCGAGCGCCCCGACGACGTAGAGGGCCGCGTGCTGCGTGGCCAGGGCCGACTGCAGGCCGTCGAGGTGGCCGGTCGCTGCGGGCGTGGTGCCCGCCGGGGTGCTCACGCCGCTCCCAGCACGGCGAGCCGTTGGCCCAGCGCCGCCGACATGGCGCCCAGGAGCGTGGCCAGCGACCCGCTCTCGGCAGCCAGGCACGCGCGGTCGAGCTCGCGCTGCAACACCTGCTCGCGACGCAGCGTCGCGCGCAACGCGACCCGGCGACCGCCCTGGGGCGCCCGGGGGGTGCCGGGCGCGGACAGCTCGAGCTCGTCCAGCACCCGCAGGTGCGCGGCGTGCGTGCGACGCAGCGGCACCAGCCGCGGGCGCAGCGCGGGATAGGCGGTCACCACCGCGGCCAGCAGGGCGTCGGTGTCCCCGATGGCGCGGGCCACCTCGGTGGCGAGCGTCGTGTCGGCGCTCACCGGGGGAGCGGTGGGCCGCAGGACGCCCGGGCCGGAGGGCCCGGTGTCCTCACCGTCCGCGGTGCAGGCGCCCAGCACCAGCACCAGGCCCCCGCCGGCACCCGCCGTCAGCGCCGCCCGCCGACCGACCCGCTGACCGACCCGCCGAACCGGGGGTGGGGGCGGCGTCACAGGAGAGGGGACGGGCACGCGGGCGAGGATATCGCCCGCGCCGGGAGCGCTATCGTGGGTCAGCACCGCGCGCAGGGCAGGCGCCCCGCGCCGCGGTGCCGCACCACCGACAACAGCACAGGGAGGCGGACCAGCCGATGAGCGCCAGCAAGGCCACGGCCGAGGCGATCGAGGAGGCCCTGCGCGGACCGCTGTCCGCGGCGGGCCTCGACGTGGAGGCGGTGGAGGTGACCCCGGCCGGCAAGCGGCGGGTGCTGCGCGTCGCCGTCGACCAGGACGGCGGGGTGACCCTCGACGACGTCGCCGCGGCCACCCGGCTGGTGGACGAGGTGATCGAGAGCACCGACGTGATGGGCCAGCACCCCTACGTGCTCGAGGTGACCTCGCGCGGCGTCGACCGCCCCCTGACCGCCCCCCGCCACTGGCGTCGCAACCGCGACCGCCTGGTGCGCGTCACCCTGGTGCCGCCGCTGGAGGGGGAGCTGACCGGCCGGATCGGCGAGGCCGACGAGGACGCCGACGGTGGCGGCGTCACGCTCGAGGTCGACGGCGAGCAGCGCAGGGTCGCCTACGCCGACGTCGAGGTGGCGCTGGTGCAGGTGGAGTTCAACCGCAAGGGCCGCGACGCGGGGCCGAGCGACGAGCACGACGAGCACGATGACGAGCACGACGACGAGGACGGGGAGGACGCCTGATGGACATCGACATGAGCATCCTGCGGATGCTGGAGCGCGAGAAGGAGATCTCCTTCGAGGTGCTCGTGGAGGCCATCGAGCAGGCCCTGCTGACCGCCTACCACAAGACCCCGGACGCCCGGGAGAAGGCGCGGGTCGACCTGGACCGCAAGTCCGGCCACGTGCGGGTGATGGCCTCCGAGGTCGACGATGAGGGCAACGAGGTCGGCGAGTTCGACCACACGCCCCAGGGCTTCGGGCGGATCGCCGCCACCACCGCCAAGCAGGTGATGTTGCAGCGGCTGCGCGACGCCGAGGACGACCTGCGCTTCGGCGAGTTCTCGGGCAAGGAGGGTGACATCGTCTCCGGGGTCATCCAGCAGGGCCGCAACCCCGACGACGTCATGGTCGACCTCGGCAAGCTCGAGGCCCTGCTGCCCGTGGGCGAGCGGGTGCCGGGCGAGAACTACTCCCACGGCACCCGCATCAAGTGCCTCGTGGTCTCGGTGCGCAAGGGCATGCGGGGTCCGCAGATCACGCTCTCGCGCTCGCACCCCCACCTGGTCAAGAAGCTCTTCGCCCTCGAGGTTCCCGAGATCGCCGACGGCACCGTCGAGATCGCCGGCATCGCCCGCGAGGCCGGTCACCGCACCAAGATCGCCGTGCGCACCGACGCGGCCGGCGTCAACCCCAAGGGCGCGTGCATCGGACCCATGGGTCAGCGGGTCCGCAACGTGATGAGCGAGCTGCAGGGCGAGAAGATCGACATCGTCGACTGGTCCGACGACCCCGCCCGGCTGGTCGCCAGCGCGCTCTCACCGGCGCGGGTCAGCTCGGTCACCGTCGTCGACGCCGCCGCCCGCTCGGCGCGCGTGGTCGTGCCGGACTTCCAGCTCTCGCTGGCGATCGGCAAGGAGGGGCAGAACGCCCGCCTGGCGGCGCGCCTGACCGGATGGCGCATCGACATCCACGGCGACGAGGAGCCCGAGCCGCAGGACTGACCGTGGCGGCGGGCACCGGTGCCGGGATCTGCACAGGACCTGCACATCTCGTGCACCCCTCCTGCGCGTCCGCGCTCCTAGCCTGGAGCGCATGACAGGGACAGTGGATCCGGTACGTCGCCGGGTGCTGGTGGTCGAGGACGACCGGGTGATCAACCAGGCCGTCACCGACCGTCTGGAGGCCGAGGGCTACGACGTGCTGCGCGCCTTCGACGGCCCCGGGGCGGTCGTGGCCGCCACCGAGCACCGGCCCGACCTGCTCGTGCTCGACGTGATGCTGCCCGGCTTCGACGGCCTCGAGGTGTGTCGGCGGGTGCAGGCCGCGCGGCCGGTGCCGGTGCTCATGCTCACGGCCCGCACCGACCCCGCGGACCTGCTGGTGGGGCTCGGCGTCGGCGCCGACGACTACCTGACCAAGCCGTTCCGGATGCGTGAGCTGGTCGCGCGCGTGGCGGCGCTGCTGCGCCGTGTGGAGCGCGCCGCCGAGCTCGCGGACGAGCGGGTCGCCGCGCAGCCGCCCGGACGACGGGTCCTGGCGCTGGGCGACCTGCGCGTCGACGCCGCCGCGCGCCGCGTGTGGCGTGGGGGCGAGGAGGTGCGCCTGACGCCGACCGAGCTCGACCTGCTGCTCTGCCTGGCCGAGGACCCCGGCGCCGTCGTCAGCCGCGAGCGGCTGCTGGCCCGGGTCTGGGGCTGGGACGGCGCCACCGGCACCCGCACCGTCGACAGCCACGTCAAGGGGCTGCGGGCCAAGATCGGCGCGGACCGCGTGCGCACCGCGCACGGCGTCGGCTACGCGCTCGAGCCCGGGACGCCGGACGGGGACGGCGAGTGACCGGGACCGCCGCGGACCGGGCGCAGCCGCTGCGCTCGCTCCGCTCGCTGAAGGTGAAGCTGGGACTGCTCGTGGCGCTCAGCGCGACGGTCAGCGCCGTCGTGGCCTCCGCCGGGCGCTGGGGCGGCGTGCCCTGGTGGCTGGGCGTGCCCGTGACCGTCCTGCTGGCGCTGGCACTGACCCAGCTGCTCGCCGTCGGCATGATCGCGCCGCTGCGCGCGATGACGACGGCCGCGGGCCGGATGGCCACCGGCGACTACGACGTGCGCGTCGAGGCCGCCTCGCGCGACGAGGTGGGGCGGCTCGCGGTCGCCTTCAACACGATGGCCCGCGACCTGGCCACCGTCGACCGGCAGCGCCGCGAGCTCGTGGCCAACGTGAGCCACGAGCTCCGCACCCCGCTGGCTGCGCTCTGCGCGCTGCTGGAGAACCTCGTGGACGGCGTGGGCCCGCGCGACCCCCGCACGCTCGAGGTCGCGCTGGGTCAGGCCGAGCGGCTCTCGGGCCTCGTGGCGGACCTCCTGGACCTTGCCCGGGTCGACGCCGGCCGGGCGCCCCTGCGCCCCGAGCCGGTGGCCGTGCGGGCCCTGCTCGAGGAGGCCGTGGCCGAGGCGCGCGTGCAGCAGCGGGCGGTGCACCACACCGTGCGCGTCGAACCGCCCGACCTGGAGGTGCAGGCCGACCCCGTGCGCCTGCACCAGCTGGTGGCCAACCTGCTGGACAACGCCTCGCGCCACAGTCCGCCGGACGGGCAGGTGCTGCTGCACGCCGCCCGCGCCCACGACGCCGTCGACCAGTGGGTGCTCGAGGTCAGCGACCAGGGGCCCGGGGTGGCGCGGGCGGACCGCGAGCACGCCTTCGAGCCCTTCGGCACGCTCGGTGCGACCGACGCCGGCGGCGGCACCGGGCTGGGACTCGCGATCGCCCGTTGGGTCAGCGACCTGCACGGCGGCGCCATCGGCTTCGCCGACCCGCACGGGGCGCAGGGCGCCCGGGTCCGGGTGCGGTGGCCGGTGCACCCGCCGCCGCGCCCCGCCGGCCCACCCACCACCGCCCTCGTACCGCACCGATCGGAGCCCACCGTGCCCACGACCCCGCACACGCCCCCGCCCCCGGCCGCAGCCCCCACCGGCCCCCGGCCCGCGCCGCCCGGGCCACCCGTCCCGCCGCGCCCCCTGCTCGACGACGTCTTCGGCCGCGCCTGGCCCGACGACGGCGTCGCCGCCCGGCCGCGCCTGCTGCTCGCGGTGCTCGGCGTCGCCCTGCTGGCCGCCGTGGTGCTGCCGCTGCGTCAGCTGGGCAGTGGCACGGCGCTGGTGCTGCTCACCTGCGGCGCGGTGCTGCTGGCGGCGACGCCCCGCCGTCGCGAGCCTGCCGTGCTCGCCGGCGCCGGTCTGGCAGCGGCGCTGACGCTGACCGCCGTGGTGCGCGACGCCGAGTGGGTGGTGGTGCTCTGCCTGCTGGCCGGTGCCGCTGTCTGCGTCACCACGCTCACCGGTGCGCGGGGGACGGCGGCGCACGTGCTCAGCCTGGTCGCCTGGCCGGTGGCCGCGCTGCGGGGGCTGCCGTGGGTCGGCCGCACCCTGGTTGCGGTCCCGGGCGTGGGCCGGGGGGCCGCGTTCGTGCGCACGCTGCTGTTCTCCGGCGTGCTGCTCGTGGTGTTCGTGGCCCTCTTCGCCTCCGCGGACGCCCTGCTGGCCCGCTGGGTCGACGCCGTGGTGCCCGACCTGACCCTCGACACGGCCGTGCTGCGCGCCTTCGTGGCCTGTGCGGTGGCCGGCACCCTGCTCACGGCCACCTACCTGGCGCTCAACCCGCCGCGGCTGGAGGGGCGCGAGGGTGCCGCGACGTCGGTGGCGCACCGCTTCGAGTGGTTGGCACCCGTGCTCGTGGTGCTCGGCGTCTTCTCGGCGTTCCTGGCCGCCCAGGCCGCGGTCGTCTTCGGGGGCGAGACCTACCTGGCCCGCACCACCGGCCTGACCTACGCGGAGTACGTGCACCAGGGGTTCGGGCAGCTCACCGTGGCCACCGCCCTCACCCTGCTCGTGGTCGCCACCGCCGCACGCAAGGCGCCGCGCGAGACCGCCGCTGACCGCTGGTGGCTGCGCGGCACGTTGGGGCTGCTGTGCCTGCTCACCCTGGTGGTGGTGGCCTCGGCGCTCTACCGGATGGGCCTCTACGAGCAGGCCTACGGGCTGACCCGGCTGCGCCTGCTGGTGGCGTTCTTCGAGGGGTGGCTCGGCCTGGTCGTGCTGGCGGTGCTGGCCGCCGGGGTGCGGTGGCGCGGCGCGTGGCTGCCGCGCTTCGCGGTGCTCGCGGGCGCGGCAGCGCTGCTGGTGCTGGCAGCCCTCAACCCCGACGCGCGGATCGCCGAGCGCAACCTGGAGCGCTACGCCGAGACCGGCAAGGTCGACTGGACCTACCTGCAGGGGCTCTCCGACGACGCCGCGCCGGTGCTGGCCGACCCTCCCGAGGGCCTGGACGCCGCCGAGGTGCGCTGCCTGCTGGGCGACCTGCAGGACTACGGCACGGCACCGGACGACTGGCTGGAGTGGAACCTGGGCCGGGCACGTGCCGCGGCGACCTGGCTCGACGTCGGCGACACCGCCGGCCCGGACTGCGCCGGCGTGTCGGCCGGCGACGCTCTCGACCCGACGCGCGCCCTGTCGTCCAGCCTCCGCTGAACCGCTGGCCGGCCGGAGTCCGGCCACCGGTTCGGCGTGGGGCGCGTGGGGGAGTAGGGTTGACCCTCGGTGGAGCGACACACGGAGTCCTCAGCGAGCCCGGGCCCGGTCCGGACCTGCGTGGGTTGCCGTGGTCGTGACGCCAAGAGCGAGCTCGTGCGGGTGACCGCCGTGGTGGACGCGACCGGCCGGACGGCCATCGTGCCCGACCTCGGGGGAGCCGCACCCGGGCGAGGGGCGCACCTGCACCCCGATCCCGCGTGCTACGAGCTGGCCGTGCGACGCCGGGCCTTCACCCGCGCGCTGCGCCTCACCGCGCTGCCGCCCGAGGGTCCGACCAGCACGCAGGTGCGCGACCGGATCGACCAGCTCGCCCGCCAGCAGGACCAGCAGCACCACAGCACACCGTGACAACCGACCAGGAACTGGAGCAGCAGCTCATGAGCACTCGATGAGTACTTCCCGATGAGTTTGCACCACCCATAGGTTCGGCACGGCCCCCGGAACACCCCGGGAGGCGCGGGTCGGGCCAGAAGGAGAATTGTGGCAAAGACCCGCGTCCACGAACTCGCCAAGGAGTTCGGAGTCGAGAGCAAGTTCGTTCTCGAGAAGTTCAAGGAGATGGGGGAGTTCGTCAAGTCGGCGAGCTCCACCGTCGAGCTCCCTGCGGAGATGCGTTTCCGCAAGGAGTACGGCGAGAAGCTGAAGTCCGAGACCTCGGCTCCCGCCCCCCAGAAGTCCGCCCCGGCCGCGCCGGCGACGTCCGCCCCGGCGGCCAGCACGTCCGGCGCACCCAGCGCGCCCGCCGAGGCGCCGGCCCCCGCGGCCTCCTCCGCCCCCGCTCCCGCGCGCCCCGGTCCGCGTCCGGGCCCCAAGGCGGCACCCGCCGCCCCCGAGGCCCCGGCGGCACCTGCCGCACCGGAGGCACCCGCCGCCCAGGCCGCACCCGCGGCGCCGGCGGCACCCGAGGCCCCCGCGGCTGCAGCGGCTTCCGAGGCCCCGGCAGCCCGTGCCGGTGGCGCCACCCCCAAGGCCCCGGCCCCCAAGGCGCCCTCCCCGGCCCCGCGGCCGGTGGGTCGCCCGGGTG
This sequence comes from Nocardioides nanhaiensis, assembly GCF_039542785.1. Lineage (NCBI taxonomy): Bacteria > Bacillati > Actinomycetota > Actinomycetes > Propionibacteriales > Nocardioidaceae > Nocardioides > Nocardioides nanhaiensis. The sequence continues at coordinate 311,750 of NZ_BAABIM010000004.1, read as the reverse complement.
GGACCCCCCGGCCCGGCAACAACCCCTTCTCCTCCAGCCAGGGCATGGGTCGCCGTCCGGCGCCCCAGGCGCCCGCCGGTGGATCCACCGAGGGCGACAACCGCCCGCCGCGGCCGCCCGCCGGCCGTGACGGCGCTCCCGGTCGCCCCGGCATGCCGCGCCCCAACCCGGCGATGATGCCCAAGTCCCCGGCCGCCTTCGGCCAGGGTCCCGGCGGCCGTGGTCCGGGAGCGCCCGGTCGACCCGGTGCCCCCGGCCGCGGTGGCCCCGCGGGTCGCGGCGGCCCCGGTGGTCCCGGTGCCGGTCGCGGTGGTCCGGGCGGAGCCCCGGGTCGTCCCGGCGGCTTCGGCGGCGGTCGCCCCGGCGGCGGTCGTCCCGGCCAGCGTGGTCAGACGCAGGGCGCCTTCGGTCGCCCCGGCGGCCCCTCGCGGCGAGGCCGCAAGTCCAAGCGGGCGCGTCGTCAGGAGTTCGAGGCCATGGAGGCCCCGACCCTGGGCGGCATGCGCGTCCGCAAGGGCGACGGCGAGACCGTGCGCCTGGCGCGCGGCGCCTCGCTGACCGACTTCGCCGACAAGATCGGCGTCGAGCCGGCCCAGCTGGTGCAGATGCTGTTCCACCTCGGTGAGATGGTCACCGCCACCGAGTCGGTCAACGACGCCACCCTCGAGCTGCTCGGCGAGGAGCTCAACTACGTCGTCGAGGTCGTCTCGGTCGAGGACGAGGACCGCGAGCTGCTCGGGTCCTTCGACCTCGAGTTCGGTCTCGACGAGGGCGACGACTCCGACCTGGTGGTGCGGCCCCCGGTCGTCACCGTCATGGGTCACGTCGACCACGGAAAGACCAAGCTCCTCGACGCGCTGCGCAACGCCAACGTCGTCGACAAGGAGGCCGGTGGCATCACCCAGCACATCGGTGCCTACCAGGTCCGCACCGAGGTCGACGGCACCGAGCGCGCCATCACCCTCATCGACACCCCGGGTCACGAGGCGTTCACCGCCATGCGTGCCCGTGGTGCCCAGGCCACCGACATCGCGATCCTCGTGGTCGCGGCCGACGACGGCGTCATGCCCCAGACGGTCGAGGCGCTCAACCACGCCAAGGCCGCCGGGGTGCCGATCGTGGTCGCGGTCAACAAGATCGACAAGCCCGACGCCGACCCGACCAAGGTCCGCGGCCAGCTGACCGAGTACGGCCTGGTGCCCGAGGAGTACGGCGGCGACTCGATGTTCGTCGATGTCTCGGCCAAGTCCGAGCTCAACCTCGACAAGCTGCTCGAGGCCGTCGTCCTCACCGCCGACGCCTCCCTGGACCTGCGCGCCAACCCCGACCAGGACGCCCAGGGCCTCGTCGTCGAGGCGCACCTGGACCGCGGTCGCGGCCCGGTGGCCACGATCCTCGTGCAGCGCGGCACGCTGCGGGTGGGCGACTCCATCGTCGCCGGCCCGGCCTACGGTCGCGTGCGCGCCATGCTCGACGAGCACGGCGACAACATCGAGGTGGCCGACCCCTCGCGCCCCGCGATGGTCCTCGGACTCACCGCGGTGCCCGGCGCGGGCCAGAACTTCCTCGTCGTCGAGGACGACCGGATGGCCCGCCAGATCGCCGAGAAGCGCGAGGCGCGCGAGCGGGCGGCCATGCAGGCCAAGCGCCGCGTGCGTCGCACCCTCGAGGACTTCATGGCCTCCATGGAGAAGGGCGCCGAGAGCCAGGAGCTCAACCTCATCCTCAAGGGCGACGTGTCCGGCTCGGTCGAGGCGCTCGAGGACGCGCTGTCCCAGATCGAGGTCGGTGACAACATCGGCATCCGCGTCATCGACCGCGGTGTCGGTGCGATCACCGAGACCAACGTCGACCTCGCGGCCGCCTCCGACGCCATCATCATCGGCTTCAACGTCCGCCCGCAGGGCAAGGCGACCGAGATGGCCGACAAGGAGGGCGTGGAGATCCGGTACTACTCGGTGATCTACCAGGCCATCGACGAGATCGAGGCCGCGCTCAAGGGCATGCTCAAGCCGGAGTACGAGGAGTCGACCCTGGGGCAGGCGGAGATCCGCGCGATCTTCCGCTCCTCCAAGATCGGCAACATCGCCGGCTGCATGGTCACCGGCGGCGTCATCCGGCGCAACGCCAAGGTGCGCGTCATCCGCGACAGCGCGGTCGTGGCCGACAACCTCGACCTGGCCTCGCTCAAGCGGGAGAAGGACGACGCCTCCGAGGTCCGCGAGGGCTTCGAGTGCGGTCTGGTGCTGCGCAACTTCCAGGACATCCGAGAGGGCGACATCGTCGAGGCCTTCGAGATGAAGGAGATCCCGCGCGGCTGATCCCACACTCCGGGCGGCGCCTCGCGGCGTTGTCGGGCCTCGACGGCCCGCTTCGCTCGGAGGCCGCCTTCGGCCCTCCGCCTTGCGAGGCATCCGCCCGGAGCACGGGATTCCCCGGCACCACACGCAGGACCAGCAGGACACGCAGCGCGGCCCCGGCTCGAGCCGGGGCCGCGCTCCTGTCTCCCCCCCCCCCCCGTCACGAGGAGTAGAAAGACACCATGAGCAGCCCGCGCGTGCGCAAGATCGCCGACCGGATCCAGGTCATCGTCGCCGAGATGCTGGAGCGCCGGATCAAGGACCCGCGACTCGGCTTCGTCACCATCACCGACGTGCGGCTGACCGGCGACACCCAACAGGCCACGATCTTCTACACCGTGCTCGACCAGGGCCCCGACCAGGAGGGCGCCATGGCGCGCTCGGCCGCGGCGCTGGAGTCCGCCAAGGGCCTGCTGCGCTCGGAGGTGGGCAAGCAGCTCGGCATGCGGCACGTGCCGTCGCTGACCTTCGTGGCCGACGCCCTCCCCGAGAACGCCCGCCACCTCGACGAGGTGCTGGCCAAGGCGCGCGAGCACGACGCCGCGGTCGCCGCCGCGCGTGAGCAGGCGCAGTACGCCGGCGAGGCGGATCCCTACAAGAAGCCCCGCGAGGCCGGGGACGACGACCTCGACGACGAGCTCGACGACGACCTCGACGACGAGCTCGACGACACCGAGACCGGGGAAGAGCGGGCGTGAGTGCCCCCGCCGGGCTGGTCGTCGTCGACAAGCCGGGCGGCCTGACCTCCCACGACGTGGTCGCGCGCGTGCGCCGGCTCGCCGGCACCCGCAAGGTCGGCCACGCCGGGACCCTGGACCCGATGGCCACCGGGGTGCTCGTGCTCGGTGTCGACCGTGCGACCCGGCTGCTGGGGCACCTGATGCTCACCGAGAAGGCCTACGAGGCCACGGTCGTTCTCGGCACCAGCACCACCACCGACGACGCCGAGGGCGAGGTGGTGGCCACGGCGGACCCGGAGCAGGTCGCCGGCCTCGACGAGCAGGCGGTGCGCACGGCGCTGGCCGCCTTCGAGGGCGAGATCCAGCAGGTGCCCACCGCCGTCTCGGCCATCAAGGTCGACGGCAAGCGCGCCTACCAGCGCGTCCGCGAGGGCGAGGAGGTGCAGCTGGCCGCGCGGACCGTCACCGTCCACGAGCTGGTGGTGCACGACGTGTCGTTGCCGCAGGTGCGTCTCGCGCTGCGCTGCTCCAGCGGCACCTACGTGCGCGCGATCGCCCGCGACCTCGGTGCGGCGCTCGGCGTCGGCGGGCACCTGACGGCGTTGCGTCGCACCGCCGTCGGGCCCTACGACCTCGGCGTCGCGCGCACCCTGGAGCAGCTGGGCGAGCAGTTCGCGGTGCTGCCGCTCGCCGAGGCCGCCCGCCGCGGCTTCGAGGCCGTCGAGCTGACCGAGGAGGAGGCGGCGGCGGTCCGGGTGGGGCGCGCCCTGGAGCGACCGCTGGCCGGGCTCAGCGCGCTCTTCGCCCCCGACGGCGAGTTCCTCGCCCTCTACGAGCCCCGCGAGGGTCGCTCGCGCGCGGTCGCGGTGTTCGTGTGACCGCGCGCGCTCAGTAGGGTGCCCCTCGTGCACATCTGGCGATCCCTGGGCGAGGTGCCCGCCGACCTGGGCCGCACCGCGGTCACCATCGGCAACTTCGACGGCGTGCACCGCGGTCACCGCGCCGTCGTCTCCCGCGCGCGTGCCCTGGCCGACGAGGCCGGCGTGCCGCTCGTGGCGGTCACCTTCGACCCCCACCCGATGGCGGTGCTGCGCCCCGAGCACGCCCCCTCGACGCTCTCCACCATCCCGGAGCGCGCCGAGCTGCTCGCCGAGGCAGGCGTCGACCACGTGCTGGCCCTGCCCTTCGACCGCGCCATGGCGGCCTGGACGCCCGACGAGTTCGTGCAGTGGGTGCTGGTCGACGCGCTCGGCGCCGCCGTCGTCGCGGTCGGCTCGAACTTCCGCTACGGCAGCCGGGCGGCCGGCGACCTGGCGCACCTCACCGCGGCAGGGGAGACCCACGACTTCACCGCCGTCGGCGTGCCGCTCGACGGTGGCCCGCAGGTGTGGTCCTCCACCTACGTGCGCACGTGCCTCGCCGCCGGCGACGTCGCCGGCGCCGCCGAGGCGCTCGGCCGCCCCTTCTCGGTGCGCGGCGTGGTGGAGCGCGGCGACCAGCGGGGCCGTGAGCTGGGCTACCCCACGGCCAACGTGCCGGTGCGTCCCGCCGCCGCCTCGCCCGCCGACGGCGTCTACGCCGGCTGGCTGACCTGTCTGTCCGGTGCCGACGCGGGATCTCGCCACCCGGCTGCGATCAGCGTCGGCACCAACCCCACCTTCGACGGCGAGCGCGAGCGCCGGGTCGAGAGCTACGTGCTCGACCGGACCGACCTCGAGCTCTACGGCGTCGAGGTCGAGGTGGCCTTCGTCGAGCGGGTCCGTGGCATGGCGCGCTTCGACTCGGTCGGGCAGCTGCTGGAGGCGATGGCGGGCGACGTCGCGCGCACCCGCGAGATCCTGCTGGGATGAGGGGCGTGCCCGGGCCGGGCGAGGTGCAGCGCGTGGAGCGCTGGTTCCTCGCGCACGGCCTGCCCTACTTCGTCGACGACGTGCGCGCCACGGTGCAGGCGCGCCTGAGCCGCCCGCGCCTGCTGCTGGTGCTGACGGCGGCGGTGCTGCTCGGCGGTGGGGTGGGCACGGTGGTTGGGTTCGCCTCCGACATCGCCTCGCTCGGCGTCTCGGCGGGTCTCAGCGTCGCCCTGGTCGTCGTCGCCACCTACGCACTGCGCGCGCTGCGTGCCCAGACCATCGCGGCCTGGGCGCTGCGCCGCGCCCTGGGCAGCCTCGGGCTGCTGCTGCCGCTGCTCACCCGGGCGCTGCCCATGCTGCTGCTCTTCGTGACCTTCCTGTTCATCAACGCCGAGGTCTGGCAGGTCTCCTCCACCCTCGACGGCGGCGTGCTGTGGGGCACCGTGCTGTTCTTCGGCGCCGCCGCCGTGCTCTTCCTCGTGCCGCGCCTGACCGAGGAGCTCGACGCCTTCGACGACTCCATCGAGGAGCGCGACCTGATCCGGGCCAGCGCCGGGACGCCGCTCGAGGCCTACGCCCGCCACCTTGTGGCCGACGACGTCGACCTGCCGGAGGAGGCCCAGGTGGGCGGCCTGCAGATGGTCAACCTCGTGCTGGTCCTGGTGATCGCCCAGGCCGTGCAGGTGCTGCTGCTCGCCGTCGCGGTGTTCGGCTTCTTCATCGTCTTCGGCCTGGTGGCGATCGACGTCGGCGTCGTCGAGTCCTGGATCCAGGCCTCACCCACCACCATCCTCGACGCCGGCCCCGTGCACCTGACCGCCGAGCTGGTGCAGGTCTCGGTGTTCCTCGCCGCGTTCTCGGGCCTGTACTTCACCGTCTACGCGATCACCGACGAGCTCTACCGCAAGGAGTTCTTCACCCAGATCATGGAGGAGCTGCGCCGCGCCGTCGGCACGCGCGTGGTGTACCGGGCGCTGCGGCGCGACCTGGTGGAGTCGGCGCCACCGGTGGTCGAGTAGCCGCTTTCGCTGGCGCTTACCGGTGAGCCGGTCGCCCACCGCGGGACGACCGGCCACTTCTCGGCTCGCCGCGTCTCGATACGCTCATCGCGGCTCCGCAGGCTCAGCCGCGGTCGCTGCTCGACGACCAGATGACGCTGAGTTCCTTCGTCACTCAGCGTCGAGATCCTTGGCGACCAGGTCGGCGATGGTCTTCACGTCGGCCTCGTCGTCGCCGGAGACCTCCACCGTGTCGCCGTTGCCGGCGCCCAGGGTCATGATCATGAGCGAGGAGGCGGCGTCGACCGGATCGTCGCCGGGGAGGCCGATCAGCACCTCGGAGCCGAGCTCGGCGGCGGCCTCGGAGATGATCGCGGCGGGGCGGGCGTGGAGGCCGACGGCGGAGCCGACGACGACGGACTGGGTGGGCATGGTGCTCCTTGGGGTCGGTGTGCGGGTGTGGCGGATCGTGCGGGGGGAGTCGATCAGACGGTGACGCCGGCGTCCACCGGCTCGCGGGCTCCGGTCATGGACTTCAGCGCGATGACGGCGGCGCAGGCCACGAGCACGCCGGCCACCAGCGAGATCACGAAGCCCAGCACGCCGTCGACGGCGAAGAGCACGAAGATGCCGCCGTGCGGGGCGCGCAGGCTGACGCCGAAGGCCTGGGAGAGACCGCCGGTGACCGCGGACCCGGCCATGATGGCCGGGATGACGCGCAGGGGGTCGGCGGCGGCGAAGGGGATGGCGCCCTCGGTGATGAAGGAGGCGCCGAGCAGCCAGCCGGCCTTGCCGTTCTCGCGCTCGGGGGCCGAGAACAGGCGCGGCCGCAGCACGGTGGCGAGGGCCAGGGCGATCGGGGGCACCATGCCGGCCAGCATGACCGCGGCCATGATCTTCAGCTCGGGGGCGTCGGTGGAGACCGCGGCGCCGGCCAGGCCGGTGGTGGCGAAGGCGTAGGCGGTCTTGTTGAGCGGGCCACCCATGTCGAAGGCCATCATCAGGCCGAGGATCACGCCGAGCAGCACGGCGGAGCCGCCGCTCATGCTGTTGAGGCCGTCGCTCAGGCCGTCGCTCAGGGCCGCCAGCGGGCGACCGAGCACGACGATCATCACGAAGCCGGCCACCAGGGTGGCGCCGAGCGGGATGACGAGCACGGGCATCAGGCCACGCGCCCAGGCGGGGACCTGGCGGCGGCTGATCCAGAGCGCCACGACACCGGCGATGACGCCGCCGATGATGCCGCCGATGAAGCCGGAGTTGGTGGTGCCGGCGATGGCACCCATCACGAAGCCGGGGGCGATGCCCGGGCGGTCGGCGATGGCGTAGGCGATGTAGCCGGCCAGGGCGGGCACGAGGAATCCGAAGGCCGCGCCACCGAGGACGAACAGCAGCGAGCCGAGGTAGGTGAGCAGCGGGCCGTTCTGGAAGGAGGCGCCGTTGGCGAGGTCGTAGTCGGCCAGGTTCGGCAGGTTGAAGAACGTCGAGTTCAGCACGACGTTCTGGGCCACGCCGCCGGTGCCGTCGGCGTAGTTGAGCGCCACCTCGTAGCCGGCGAGCAGGAAGCCGAGGGCGATCAGCAGACCACCGGCGGCGACGAAGGGGATCATGTAGGAGACGCCGGTCATCAGCACGCGGCGCACGGTGCCGCCCGCCGAGCTGCCGGAGCCCGAGGCACTCTCGGAACCGCCACCACCGGCGCCCTCGACGCGCAGGGCGCTGGGGTTGTCGGCGGCGCGCAGCGCCTCGGCGATCATCGCGTCGGCCTCGTCCATGGGGCGCTTGACGCCGGAGCTGACCAGCGGCAGGCCGGCGAAGCGGCCCCCGTCGCGCACCCCCACGTCGACGGCGAAGATCACGGCGTCGGCGGTGGCGATGGTCTCGCGCGGGAGCGGGGTGGAGCCGGCCGAGCCCTGGGTCTCGACGGCGAGGTCGACACCGGCACGCGCCGCAGCGGCCTCGAGCGCCTCGGCGGCCATGTAGGTGTGCGCGATGCCGGTGGGGCAGGCGGTGACGGCGACGATCCGGCGCTTGCCGGTCTCGGTGGGCGGAGCGGTGGGGGAGGCCTCGCGGCGGGGCGCAGCCGCGGCGGCAGTGGAGGTGGAGGTGGCGGTGGAGGTGGCGCCCGCGGTGGCCGGCTGCTCGGCAGGCGAGACCACCTCGGAGACCAGCTGCGCGACCTCCTCGGGGCTCTGCGCGGAGCGCAGGCCGGCGGTGAAGTCGGGCTTGACCAGCGCGCGGGCCAGCTTGGTCAGCAGCTGCATGTGGCTGGTGTCGCCACCCTCGGGGGCGAGGATCAGGAAGGCCAGGTCGGCGGGGCCGTCCTTCGCGCCGAAGTCCACGCGCGGCGAGAGCCGGGCGAAGACCAGGGTGGGCACCTGCACGCCGGCGGTGCGGCAGTGCGGGATCGCGATGCCGCCGGGCAGGCCGGTGGCCGACTTGTCCTCGCGGGCGTTGGCGTCGGCGACGACCTGGGCGACGTCGGTGGCCCGGCCGGCTTCGGCGGCGACCGCGGCCAGGCCGCGGATGACCTCGCGCTTGTCCGAGCTCGATCCCAGGGCGACGTCGAGCCGCACCAGGTCGGCGGTGATCAGGGGCGTTGTGCTCATGGTGTTCTCGTGTCTCTCAGGAGGTGGTGTGGAGCTGGCGGACGCGGACCTGCGTGGGGTCGACCTGCGCCGGCAACGGGATGGTCGTGCCGGGGAGTCCCGCGGCGGCGCTGCCGTAGGCGACGGCGAGCGCGAGACGGTCGGCGGGGCCGAGGCCGCGCCGCTCGCCGAGGAGGAAGCCGAAGAGGCTGGAGTCGCCGGCACCCACGGTGCTGACGACCTCCGTGGGGGGCGGGGTGGCGTGCCAGGCGCCGTCGGCGGTGACGAGCACCGCGCCCTCCCCGCCGAGGGTGGCGAGCACCGACTCGATGCCGCGCTCCACCAGCGAGGTGGCCGCGGCGACGGTGGCCGCCGGGTCGCCCTCGAGAGCGAGCGGGTCGGCGCCGGTGAGGGAGGCGAGCTCGTCGCTGTTGGGCTTGACCAGGTGGGGCGCCGAGCCCGGCAGGCCGGCGACCAGGGCGGCGAGGGGAGCGTCGCTGGTGTCGACGGCGACCCGCGGGCCGTGCCCGCCCTGCCCGTCGGACGAGCGCAGCTCGCGCAGGTCGCGCACCAGCCCGGCGTACCAGTCGGCGGGGGTGCCGGGGGGCACCGAGCCCGCCATCACGACCCAGTCGTCGTGACCGCAGCCGCGGGCGGCCTCGACCAGCGCGCTGCCCAGCAGCTCGAGGTCGGCCGGGCCGACCGTGTCGCCGGGGCTGTTGAGCTTGGTGGTGGTGCCGTCGGGCTCGGTGATGGCGAGGTTGATGCGCACGCCGCCGGCGGGCGGCACCGGGCGCACCGGCACCTGGTCGGCGACGAGGCCCTGCACGTAGGGGTCGTGCTCGGCGGCGGGCAGCACCGCGAGCGTCGGCTCCCCGGCCGCCACGGCGGCCCGGCTGATGTTGACGCCCTTGCCGGCGGCCTGGGTGCCCACGGAGGCCAGCCGGTGCACGGCGCCGCGCTCGAGGGGCTCGGTGAGCACCACCGTGCGGTCGATGCTCGGGTTGGCGGTCAGGGTGATGATCACGCGACCACCACCTCGATGCCGACGGCCTCGAACGAGGAGACGTCGCTGTCGGCGACGCGGTCGTCGGTGACCAGGGTGTCGACCACGCCGAGCTCGGCGAAGCGCACCACGTGCTCCTGGCCGACCTTGTCGGCGTCGGCCAGCACCACCACCTGGCGGGCGCAGCCCACGAGGGCGCGCTTGGTGCCGGCCTCCTCGACGTCGGGCGTGGAGAGCCCGTGGCCGACCGTGATGCCGTTGGTGCCGACGAACGCGAGGTCGACGCGCAGGCCCTGGAGGGCGGCGACGGTCTCGGTGCCGACGGCGGCGACCGTCGTGGCGCGCACCCGGCCGGGCAGCAGGTGCAGCTCGACGTGGCTCTGGGCCACCAGGCGGGACGCCACCGGCAGGGCGTGGGTGAAGACGGTGAGGCGGCGGTCGCGCGGCAGGTGGGCGGCGAGCCTGCCCACCGTGCTGCCGGCGTCGAGGGCGAGCGTGGCCTGCACCGGGGGCAGCAGCCCGGCGGCGGCGCGCGCGATGCGCTCCTTGACGTCGGCGTTGGACTCGTCGCGCTCGCTGAGACCGGACTCGGTGACCGCTCGCAGCGGGACGGCGCCGCCGTGCACCCGGCGCAGCAGGCCGGCCCGCTCGAGGGTGGAGAGGTCGCGGCGTACCGTCTCGGTGGTCACCTCGTAGGTCTCGGCCAGGCCGGTGACCGAGACCCGTCCCTGGCGCACCACCTGCTCGGCGATGGCCTGCTGGCGCTCTTCGGCGTACATGGGCACCTCTTCGTCGGATGACCGGCGGCCAGATGTGGCTTTCGGTGGGTCTGTGAAGTTGTTTTATGCCCGTTTGTGTTGACTTGTCAAGAGCTGTGCGGCATTTTGGTGACCATGGTCACCGCAACGCTGCTGCAGGGCACCCCGGTCGTCGCCGGTGTGGTCCACGCCCCGGTCTGTCACGTCCGCGCCGAGATCGACCCCGCGAGGCTGCGGGCCTACCGCGAGCAACCGCCGGTCGAGGTCGAGGAGGCGCTGGACGCCTACGACGTCGCGGTGGCGGCGGTCGTGGAGGGCTTCACCGCCCGCGCGGAGGCGGCCGAGGGATCCGCCGCCGAGGTGCTCACCGCCAGCGCCTCGCTGGCGCGCGACCGCGGCATGCGCGGGACGGTGAAGAAGAACCTCACCGCGGGCCAGCCGCTGCTCGAGGCGATCGACGCCGCCGTCGAGCACTTCGCCGGTGTCTTCAGCTCGATGGGTGGGCTGATGGCCGAGCGCGTCACCGACCTGCGCGACATCGGCCGCCGGGTCACCGCGCACGTCGTCGGTGCGCCCGAGCCGGGCGTTCCGGTGCCCACGACGCCGTCGGTGGTGGTGGCCGAGGACCTCGCGCCTGCCGACTCCGCCGGGCTCGACCCCGCGATGGTGGCGGCGCTGGTGATGGAGCGCGGTGGCTCGACCAGCCACACCGCGATCATCGCCCGCCAGCTCGGCATCCCGTGCCTGGTCGGCACGCCGGGTGCCCTCGACCTCGAGGAGGGCGTGCTGGTCCTGGTCGACGGCACCGCGGGCACGGTCGAGCTCGACGTCGACGCCGACGCGGCGCGTCGTCGCGTGGAGGCGGCCGCGACCGCCCGCGCCGAGGTCGACGCCTGGACCGGGCCGGCCACCACCTCCGACGGCGCGCCGGTGACGCTGCTGGCCAACGTCGCCGACCCCGCCTCGGCGGCCGCGGCTGCCGAGGGGCCCGTCGACGGCGTCGGCCTGTTCCGCACCGAGCTGGCGTTCCTGGCCTCCACGACCGAGCCCTCGGTGGAGGAGCAGGCCGACCTCTACGCCGGCGTGCTCGGCCCGTTCGGCACCGACCGGCACGTCGTCACGCGCACCCTCGACGCCGGCTCGGACAAGCCGATCGCCTTCGCCACCATGCCCGACGAGGAGAACCCCGCCCTCGGGGTGCGCGGCTACCGGCTCTCCTTCGACAAGCCCGACCTGCTGGAGCGCCAGCTCGACGCCCTGAAGATCGCCGGCGAGCGCGTCGGCACGCACCCGTGGGTGATGGCGCCGATGATCGCCACCGCCGACGAGGCGGCCGACTTCGCCGCGAAGGCGCGTGCGCGCGGGCTCAAGCCCGGCGTCATGGTCGAGATCCCGAGCGCCGCGCTGCTGGCCCACCAGCTGCTCGAGCACGTGGACTTCCTGTCCATCGGCACCAACGACCTCACGCAGTACACGATGGCCGCCGACCGGATGGCCACCGACCTGACCCACCTCACCGACCCGTGGCAGCCCGCGGTGCTGCACCTGGTGGCCATCACGGCGGCCGCCGGCCGTGCGGTCGGCAAGTCCGTCGGTGTCTGCGGCGAGGCCGCCGCCGACCCGCAGCTCGCCTGCGTGCTCGTGGGCATGGGCGTCACCTCGCTGTCGATGGCGGCCGCCTCGGTGCGCGCCGTCGGCGTGCAGCTGGGCAAGGTCACCACCGTGCAGTGCGAGGCCGCGGCCGAGGCCGCCCTCGGTGCCGGCGACCCGCAGGCCGCGCGCGCCGCCGTCCGGGAGGTGCTGGAGGGCTGAGCGGCTCCCGGTGCGGCGGGCGGCCGGGCCTGGGCAGACGTGGTCACGAGCCCCGCGCGACCCGCGCGTCACTCGCGTGCGGACCCGGAGGGGTGAACGCGGAACAGGGGGGCCAGAATCCTGGCCCCCCTGTTCCGTGATCCCACGTCGACGTGGGATCACCCCCCACGCCGCTCGACCAGGCCTACGGCTCGACGGTCACCTTGATCGCCTCGCCGTTCTTGACGATGTCGAAGGCCGAGAGCACCTCGCTCAGCGGGATGTGGCGGGTGATCAGGTCCTTCACCGGCACCTGGCCGGTGGAGATGTACTCCAGCGCCCGCTTGTTGTGCTCGGGTGCGGACCCGTTGGCGCCGTGGATGTGCAGCTGGCGGTAGTGCACCACGTTGGAGTCGCAGGTGATGGTCGGGTCGGTCTTGGGCAGGCCGCCGAAGAAGGAGATCCGGCCGTTGCGAGCGGCCATGGCGATGGCCTGCTCCTGGGTGACGTTCGCCGCGGTGGCGGTGATGACGACGTCGGCGCCGCGGCCCCCGGTCAGCTCCATGACCTTCTCGACGACGTCGACCTCGGCGCCGTTGATGACCTCCTCCGGGGAGACCGCGTCGGCGGACATCTGCAGCCGCTCGGCGTTGACGTCGACCAGGTACACGGGGCCGCAGTTGTGGACGCCGCGCGCGATGCGCACGTGCATGCAGCCGATCGGGCCGGCGCCGAAGATGACGACGGTGTCGCCCTCCTCGATGCCGAGCAGCTCCTGGGCGTTGATCGCGCAGGCGAAGGGCTCGGCGGCGGAGGCCTCGTCGTAGCCGACGTTTTCCGGGATCCGGTTCAGCCCGTCGACCTTGAGCACCTGGCGCGGCACGATCATGTACTCGGCGAAGCCGCCGTCGTACTGGTAGCCCACCGAGGTCTGGTTCTGGCAGACGGCCATCCAGCCCTTGCGGCACTCGTGGCACTCACCGCACGGCACCGCCGCGATCACCTGGGCGCGGTCGCCCACCTCCCAGGAGGACCCGTAGGTGGCGTTGACGTCGGCGCCCACCTCGACGACCTCGCCGGCGATCTCGTGGCCGATGGTGCGCGGGGGAGTCAGGTTCTGGTGGCCGTTGTGGAAGATCTTGACGTCGGTGCCGCAGGTGGAGCAGTTGCGCACGCGCAGCTTGACCTCGTCGGGCCCGCACTCGGGCTCGGGCACCTCTTCCAGCCGGACGTCCTCGGGGGCGTAGAACCGCAGCGCCAACATGGCGGCCTCCTGGTCTGTGTGACGGCCGTCTCGCCGTCGGGTGCCTTGACGCTAGCGGCCGGGCTGGCAAAAGCCAACACATCCGGGCATGCCTGGGCAAAGTTTTGTGCCCGATCTCTTGGCATCATGCCCGAACGTGAGGTTTACTGCGAGTGAACGACGTGACGCGGGTCACGTCAGCTCAGCGAGGAGCAACTCATGACGTCAGTTGTCAGCGACCCCATGTCGCCACCAGAGCCCGGCAGCACCGGCGCCCGCATGCGCGTCCAGCGCTTCGGCACCTTCCTCTCCAACATGGTCCTGCCGAACATCGGCGCCTTCATCGCCTGGGGCCTGATCACGGCGCTCTTCATCCCGACCGGCTGGATCGCCTCGATCGGCAAGGCGTTCGGCTTCAGCACCGACGAGTACGGCTACGGATTCGTCGGCCAGCTCGGTGGCTGGGAGGGGAGCGGCAGCGACGGCATCGTCGGCCCGATGATCACCTTCCTGCTGCCGCTGCTGATCGGCTACACCGGCGGCCGGATGATGTACCAGGACAACATCCGCGGCGGCGTCGTCGGCGCGATCGCCACGATGGGCGCCGTGGCGGGCTCCGAGGTCCCGATGTTCCTCGGCGCGATGGTCATGGGCCCGCTCGGTGGCTGGTCGATGAAGCGCATCGACGCCCTGTGGGCCCACAAGATCCGGCCCGGTTTCGAGATGCTCGTGAACAACTTCTCGGCCGGCATCTGGGGTGGCTTCCTGGCCATCATCGGCTTCCTGGTCGCCGGCCCCTTCGTCAGCGAGTTCAGCCGACTGGCCTCCAACGTGATCGACGTGCTGGTTGAGAACAACCTGCTGCCGTTGACCTCGATCTTCATCGAGCCCGCGAAGATCCTCTTCCTCAACAACGCCATCAACCAGGGCATCCTCACCCCGCTGGGCACCAGCGAGGCGCTCGACCAGGGCAAGTCGATCCTCTTCCTGCTCGAGGCGAACCCGGGTCCCGGCCTCGGTCTGCTGCTCGCCTTCGCGATCTTCGGCAAGGGCATCGCGAAGGCCTCGGCGCCGGGCGCGATCCTGATCCAGTTCGTCGGCGGCATCCACGAGATCTACTTCCCGTACGTGCTGATGAAGCCCATCCTCGTGCTCTCGGTCATCGGTGGCGGCATGGCCGGTGTGGCCACCAACGTCGTGTTCGACTCGGGGCTGCGCTCGGTCGCCTCGCCGGGTTCGATCATCGCGGTCGCCGTGGCCACCCCCGGCGGCAGCTTCGTCGGGGTCATGCTCTCGGTGCTCGTCTCGGCCGGCGTCACGTTCCTCATCGCGTCCTTCCTGCTCAAGATCGACCGCAGCGAGGACGACGGGGACCTCACCGCCGCCACCGCCGACATGGAGGCCCGCAAGGGCAAGAAGTCGTCCATCGCCGGCGCCCTGGTCGGCACCACCACCGGTGGCGGCGCCATCCGCTCGATCGTCTTCGCCTGCGACGCCGGCATGGGCTCCTCCGCGATGGGCGCCTCGGTGCTGCGCAAGAAGGTGCACGCCGCCGGCTTCGGGGACGTCACGGTCGTCAACAAGGCGATCTCGAACCTGCGCGACGACCAGGACCTCGTGGTCACCCACCAGGACCTCACCGCCCGGGCCCAGCGCGGCGCGCCGTCCGCCGTCCACGTCTCGGTGGACAACTTCATGGCCAGCCCGCGCTACGACGAGATCGTCGAGCTGCTGCAGGCGCGCAACGGGGCCGGGTCGGGTGCGGCCGCGGAGCCGGACGTTCCCGCCGCCAGCGGGATGCTGCCCGAGGAGGCCGTCGTGATGACCGGTCGGGCGCGCACCCGCGACGATGCCATCACCGAGGCCGGGGAGCTGCTCGTGGCCCAGGGTGCGGTGGAGCAGTCCTACGTGGCGGCGATGCACGAGCGCGAGCGCTCGGTCTCCACCCACATGGGCAACCTGCTCGCGATCCCGCACGGCACCAACGAGGCCAAGGGCGCGATCAGGCGATCGGCGATCTCGTTCGTGCGCTACGACGAGCCGCTGGACTGGAACGGCAAGGAGGTGCGCTTCGTGGTCGGCATCGCCGGCGCGGGCGACGACCACCTCGGCATCCTGCGCAGCCTCGCCACCGTGTTCGCCGACAAGAGCCGTGTGGCCGAGCTGGAGCGTGCCACCACCCCCGCCGAGGTGCGCGCGGTGCTGGAGGGTGTGCACGCCTGACGGTGTGCAGTCACAGGGGGACGGGGTGGGGCGCCGTCAGCGGCGTCCCACCCGCCCCTCCCGTCACTCCTGCGTGACGCGGAGGGGTGATCGCGGAACAGGGGGGCCAGAATCCTGGCCCCCCTGTTCCGCGATCCCACGTGGACGTGGGATCACCCCCCGAACGCCCCGGGCCACCTCAGACGGCGGCGACGGTCACCGGCACGCCGTTGAGGACCGCGTTGCCGGAGACGTCGAGCGGCCCGGGGTCGGTGAGGTCGTTGATGGAGACGCCAGGGAGCTCGTCGGCGTGGCGCATCCGCGAGCCGGGGCGCCCGTGCCCGTAGCCGTGGGGGAGCGAGACGACTCCGGGCATCACGTCGGGGGTCGCGCTGACCTCCACCTCCACCCGTCCCACGCGCGAGGTGACGGCGACCCGCGATCCGTCGGCCAGGCCGCGGGCGGCGAGGTCGTCGGGGTGCATGAGCAGGTGGTGGCGGGCGCGTCCGCGGGTCAGGCGCGTGGTGTTGTGCATCCACGAGTTGTTGTCGCGCTGGTGACGGCGCCCGATCAGCAGCAGACCCCCGTCCGGGCCGGACCCCGCGGCGTCGTCGCGCGCGGCCAGCCAGGCGTGCAGCCGGTCGAGGTCGGCGACGAGCAGCTCGGGCACCAGGTCGATGCGCTTCCCCGGTGTCTGCAGGCGGCCCGGCAGGGTCGGGCGCAGCGGTCCGAGGTCGACACCCTCGGGGTGGGCGCGCAGCTGCAGCATGGTGGTGCGCCGGCCGGTGAGCAGCAGCCCGGTCAGCAGCGCAGCGGGTGAGGCGGTCAGCCGGGTCAGGCCCAGCCGCCCGAGCAGCTTCTCGCGGCGGCCGGCCGGACGCCCCAGGCGCTCGGCGAGCCGGGCGGCCAGGGCGCCGTAGATCTGCCAGTCGTGGCGCTGGTGCTTGCCGATGCCGAAGACCGGCGGGGTGTAGCGCGCGGTGTTGCGCACGGCCAGGTTGTGGAAGACCAGGTCGTACTGGTCGCGCTCGAGCGCGGTGGTGGGCGGCAGGATCACGTCGGCGTGACGGGTGGTCTCGTTGACGTAGATGTCGATGGACACCATGAAGTCCAGCGTGGTGAGCGCCTCGTCGAGCCGGGCTCCGTCGGGGGTGGAGAGCACGGGGTTGCCGGCGTTGGTCACCAGGGCGCGGATGCGGCCGGTGCCCGGGTCGCCCGCCTCCTCGATCTCCTCACGCAGCACCGAGACCGGCAGCTCGCCGGCGAACTCGGGCAGGTCGCGCACCCGGCTGCGCCACTTGCCGAGGTGGCCGGGGCCGATCACGCGCCGCCCGACGACGTCGACGGCGGGCTCGGGGAAGAGCGTCCCGCCCTCGCGGTCGAGGTTGCCGGTGAGGATGTTGAGCAGCTGCACCGCCCACTGGCAGATCGAGCCGAACTCCTGGGTGCTGACGCCCAGCCGCCCGTACACGGCGGCGCCGTCGGCCGTGGCTACCTCGCGCGCCAGCCGCTCGACGACGTCGGCCGGCACGCCGCTGACGCGCTCGGCGAGCTGTGGGGTGAACGGCTCCACCAGCTCGCGCAGCCGCTCGACGCCGTCGACGTAGGCGGCGGGCGTGGCGAGGCCCTCCGCGAGCAGCACCCGCACCATCGCCAGCAGCAGCCACGCGTCGGTGCCGGGCCGCACGAAGTGGTGCTCGTCGGCCGCGGCGGCGGTCTCGGTGCGCCGCGGGTCGAGCACCACCATGCGCCCGCCGCGTGCGCGCAGGTCGCGCAGCCGCTGGGGGAAGGCAGGTGCCGTCATCAGCGAGCCGTTGCTGGCCATCGGGTTGCCGCCGACGACCAGCAGGTAGGAGGTGCGGTCCAGGTCGGGCACGGGGATGAGCAGCTGGTGGCCGAACATCTGCCAGGCCACGTACTGGTGCGGGAACTGGTCGACGCTGGAGGCGCTGAAGCGGTTCTTGGTGCGCAGCGCCCGCCACAGGGCGGTGCCGTGCGTGGCCGAGCCGAGGGAGTGCGCCGTCGGGTTGCCCAGGTAGAGGCCGACGGCGTCGCGGCCGTGCTCGCGGGCGACGTCGGCCAGGCGGTCGGCCACCAGGTCGAGCGCGTCGTCCCACTCCATCTCCTCCCACGTGGCCTCCGCGCCCTCGCCGACGCGCCGTACCGGCCGGGTGAGCCGGTCGGGGTCGGTGTACACGTCGGCGATCGCCACGCCCTTGGGGCAGACGTGCCCGCGCGAGAGCGGGTCGTCGGGGTTGCCGCGCACGCCCGTGACCTCACCGTCGGTGAGCGTGAGCTCGAGGCCGCAGATGGCCTCGCACAGGTTGCACGCCGCCAGGCGGGTGCCGGTGTAGCCGGGAGGGAGCGGTCCGCGCGCGATGAGGCCCATGCGGTGCATCGTGCCACCGATGGGTACCACTTCCGGATGGGGTGGACGACCGTCCGCCTCCGCCGGGAGGGACACCCGGCACTCGAGCAGGCGACGAAGGAGCAGCACCATGGGTTACGGACTGGGCGTCACGCTCATCGCGGTGGGACTCATCCTCGCGCTGGCGGTGCAGGACCGCATCGACGCGGTGGACCTGACGATGATCGGGTGGATCGTGGCCGGCGCGGGCGTGCTGCTGACCCTGCTGACGGCGGTGACCCTGAACAGCCGCCGTCGCGCGGTCTCGCAGGCCACCACGCAGCACCCCGACGGGTCGCAGACCGTGCAGCGCCGCGAGAATGAGATCTGACCCTCTGGGGGACGACGCACGACGCGGCGTTCCTCCCAGGTAAGTTGATAGCTCTTGTCGTGTTAACGTGCGCGACATGGCGATCGACCACGTTCCCGCTGTCCACGTCCCTCCGCTCGGCGAACGCGTCCCTCGACGCGCGGTGCTGGCAGGGGGCGTGGCCGCCGGGCTGGTGCTCGGTGCCGGCCAGCTGGGCGCCGGGCTCCTCGGGTCCGGCGCTGCGGCGGGTGCGCCGTCGATCCTCAAGCCGCTCCCGCCGGAGCGCTTCACCGACTTCGGGACGAACGCCGAGATGCGGTGGGAGTCCGTCGACCCGCGCCGCTACCTGACCCCGCAGGCCGACCTCTTCGTCCGCAACCACACCGCCACGCCGCGGGTGGACCCCGCGACCTACCGGCTGCGCGTCTTCGGTGACGGCCTGCGCGAGGCGCGGAACGAGGCCCGCGCCCACGAGCTCTCGCTGCGTGACCTGCGCCGGCTGCCGGTGACGCGCATCCTGGGGGTGCACGAGTGCACCGGCAACGGTCGCTCGTTCTTCCGCACCCAGCAGGGGCAGAGCGTCTCGGGCACGGCCTGGACCCTGGGATCGGTGGGCGCCGTCGTGTGGGAGGGGGTGCGGCTTCGCGACGTGCTCCGGAGCCTCGGGGTGCGCGGGGACGCGGTCAGCGTCCAGGCGACCGGGCTGGATGCGCCCTTCGTGAGCGGCGGCACCGACTACGGTCGCGTCCGGCGGCCGTTCCCGGTGCAGAAGGCCCTCGACGACGCGCTGCTCGCGTGGGGGGGCGACGGCGAGGCGCTGCTGCCCGACCACGGCTACCCGCTGCGGCTGGTGCTGCCGGGCTGGGTGGGGATCGCCAGCATCAAGTGGCTCGGCTCGCTCGAGATCTCGCGGGGGCAGCTCACGTCCCCGTGGAACACCACCTTCTACCGGATGACGGGCGGCGGCTATCCCCCCGACAGCCCGCCGCTGACGGTCAATCCCGTGCGCTCCGCGCTCGAGCTGCCCTGGCGTGCCGCCCTGCCGCGGCGACCCGAGCTGACGCTGACCGGTCGCTCGTGGAGCGGCCTGGCACCCGTGCGCCGCGTCGAGGTCAGCACCGACGGCGGAGAGCGGTGGACCGAGGCCCGGCTGGAGCGCCGCGGCGGCGTCCACGGTCGGGGCGGCACGCGCGCCGTGCGCGGTCACGGCTGGACCCGCTGGTCCCACAGCTGGCGGCGCCCGACGTCGGGGGAGCACGAGGTCCTGGTCCGCGCCACCGACCAGCGCGGCCGCACCCAGCCGCTGGAGACGCCCTACAACGATGCCGGGTACTTCTTCGACGCCGTCGTGCGCCACCCCGTCACGGTGGGCTGACCGGCTGCGACGTCCGTGCTTTGGGCCCTCCGGCGCGCCGCTGATAGCCTTGGGTGGTTGTCCTGCGCCGGTCGCGTCAGCGTCCGTGCGGGTCGACACCGCTCATCGACACGCCGTGCAATCGGCCGCGGATCCAGAGTGCCCGGGTGAACAGGCCCCGGCGCGCCGCGCAACGACCCAGTGCCCACCAGGGCCGGAAGGAACCCATGTCCGTCGGAACCGACGCCGCCACCAAGGCCAAGATCGTCGCCGAGTACGCCACGACCGAGGGCGACACCGGCTCGCCGGAGGTGCAGATCGCGCTGCTCAGCCACCGCATCGCGCACCTCACCGAGCACCTCAAGACCCACAAGCACGACCACCACAGCCGCCGTGGGCTGCTGCTGCTGGTCGGCCAGCGCCGTCGCCTGCTGAACTACCTGCGCAAGACCGAGATCGAGCGCTACCGCTCGATCATCGAGCGCCTCGGCCTGCGCCGCTGACATCGACGAGAGGACCCGCCACCCGGTGGGTCCTCTCGCTGCATCGGGGCCCGGACGCTAGGTTCGGCCTCGGAGGGCGCCCTGAGCGGGCGCCGTCACCGCACAACTGAACACCCATCCAGGAGCGATCCCGCGACGTCCGCGGCACGGTCCTCGGTAGTGACCTTCAGGCGTGACTCCTGCGGGTCTCGATCGATGACCTGCCACCTCACGCGGCCCTCGCGGACCGATCGCTCGCCAGCGCACCCGTGCGCGACCAAGCGAAAGAGACACCGTGACAGAACCCGTCATCTCCGCCGTCGAGACCGTTCTCGACAACGGCAAGTTCGGCACCCGCACCGTCAAGTTCGAGACCGGCCTGCTGGCCCGTCAGGCTGCCGGCGCCGTCACCGCCTACCTCGACGACGAGACCATGCTGCTCTCGGCCACCACGGCCGGCAAGCACCCCAAGGACCACTTCGACTTCTTCCCCCTCACGATCGACGTCGAGGAGCGGATGTACGCCGTGGGCCAGATCCCCGGCTCGTTCTTCCGCAGCGAGGGTCGCCCCGGCGAGGACGCGATCCTCACCTGCCGCCTGATCGACCGCCCGCTGCGCCCGACCTTCAAGAAGGGTCTGCGCAACGAGGTCCAGGTCGTCATCACCGTGATGGCGCTCGACCCCGACCAGCCCTACGACGTGCTGGCCATCAACGCCGCCTCGCTCTCCACCCAGATCTCCGGCCTGCCGTTCTCCGGCCCCGTCGGCGGCGTCCGCGTGGCGCTGATCGAGGGCCAGTGGGTCGCCTTCCCGAGCCACAGCCAGCTCGAGACCGCCGTGTTCGACATGGTGGTGGCGGGTCGGGTCACCGACTCCGGCGACGTCGCGATCATGATGGTCGAGGCCGAGGCGCCCGAGGGCACCTACGAGCTCGTCGCCGGCGGCGCCACCGCGCCCTCGGAGGAGATCGTCGCCGGTGGCCTCGACGCCGCCAAGCCGTTCATCAAGCAGCTGTGCGACGCCCAGGCCGAGCTGGCCAAGCAGGCCTCCAAGCCCGTCCAGGAGTTCCCCGTCTTCCTCGACTACGAGGACGACGTCTACGCCGCCGTCGAGTCCGCGGTCTCCGCCGAGACCACCGAGGCCCTAGCCATCGTGGGCAAGCAGGAGCGCGACGAGAAGCTCGACGAGGTCAAGGCCACCCTGCTCGACCGCATCGGCGCGCAGTTCGAGGGTCGCGAGAAGGAGATCGGCGCGGCGTTCAAGTCGGTCACCAAGGCCCTGATGCGCGAGCGCGTGCTGCGCGACAAGGTCCGCATGGACGGCCGCGGGCTGGCCGACATCCGGCCCCTGCACGCCGAGGTCGGCGTGATCCCGCGGGTGCACGGCTCGGCGCTGTTCGAGCGCGGCGAGACCCAGATCCTGGGCGTCACCACGCTGAACATGCTCAAGCTCGAGCAGCAGCTCGACACGCTGAGCCCCGAGAAGCACCGCCGCTACATGCACAAGTACGTCTTCCCGCCGTTCTCCACCGGCGAGACCGGTCGGGTGGGCTCGCCCAAGCGCCGCGAGGTCGGCCACGGCGCCCTGGCGCGCCGCGCCCTGCTGCCCGTGCTGCCCAGCCGCGAGGAGTTCCCCTACGCGATCCGCCAGCTCTCCGAGGCGATGGGCTCCAACGGCTCCACCTCGATGGGCTCGGTCTGCGCCTCCACGCTCTCGCTGCTGCAGGCCGGCGTGCCCCTCAAGGCCGCCGTCGCCGGCATCGCGATGGGCCTGATCTCCGGCGAGGTCGACGGCGAGACCACCTACGTGGCCCTCACCGACATCCTCGGCGCCGAGGACGCCATGGGCGACATGGACTTCAAGGTCGCCGGCACCAAGGAGTTCGTCACCGCGCTGCAGCTCGACACCAAGCTCGACGGCATCCCCGCCGAGGTGCTCGGCGCGGCGCTGACCCAGGCCAAGGACGCCCGTCTGGCGATCCTCGAGGTCATGGGCGAGGCGATCGACGCCCCCGAGGAGATGTCGGTGCACGCGCCGCGCATCATCACCGTCCGGGTGCCGGTCGACAAGATCGGCGAGGTCATCGGCCCCAAGGGCAAGGTGATCAACCAGATCCAGGACGACACCGGTGCGACGCTCTCGATCGAGGACGACGGCACGGTCTACATCGGGGCCACCAACGGCGAGGCCGCCGAGGCGGCGCGCGCGGCGGTCAACGCCATCGCCAACCCGACGATGCCCGAGGTCGGCGAGCGCTACCTCGGCACGATCGTGAAGACCACCAACTTCGGTGCCTTCGTCTCGCTGATGCCGGGCAAGGACGGGCTGCTGCACATCAGCAAGCTCCGTGCGCTGGCCGGTGGCAAGCGTGTCGACAACGTCGAGGACGTCGTCTCGGTCGGCCAGAAGGTCCAGGTGCAGATCGCCGAGGTCGACGACCGCGGCAAGCTCTCGCTGATCCCCGTCGTCGAGGACGACGGTGCCGGCGAGGCCGACACCGACGGCACCGACGCAGCCGGTGACAGCGAGGAGTGACCTCCTCCGCCTCTGGCAGCACAGGCCGCCGGCCCGGCACCACCCGCACCCTGCTCGAGGTCACCGACCCCTCCGGTCGCGTGACCCCGCAGGTGCAGCGGACGGTGCTGGCCGGCGGCCTGCGCGTCGTCACCGAGCAGATGCCCGGCGTGCGCTCGGCGAGCGTGGGCGTCTGGGTCGGCGTCGGCTCGCGTGACGAGACCGCCACCCTGCACGGGTGCTCGCACTTCCTCGAGCACCTGCTGTTCAAGGGCACCGCAGAGCGATCGGCGCTCGACATCTCCATCGCCCTCGACGAGGTCGGCGGGGAGTTCAACGCCTTCACCGCCAAGGAGTACACGTGCTTCCACGCGCGGGTGCTCGACGACGACCTGCCGCTGGCGGTCGACGTGCTGGGCGACATGATCACCGGGTCCCTGATCGCCGCCGAGGACGTCGAGGCCGAGCGTGAGGTGATCCTCGACGAGATCGCCATGCACGAGGACGACCCCGACGACGTCGTGCACGAGCTGTTCGCCGCCCAGGCGTGGGGTCCCGACTCCACGCTGGGACGCTCCATCGCGGGCACCGAGGCCTCCATCGAGGCGCTGACCCGCGACCAGGTCCACGACTTCTACCGGCGCCACTACCGACCCGAGAACATGGTCGTGGCGGCTGCCGGCAACCTCGACCACGCCACCGTGGTGGCGCAGGTGGAGGCCGCCTTCGGGCGTACCGGCTTCCTCGACGGCGACGCCCAGCCCGTGCGGCTCCCGCGCGTCGCCGAGCCGCTGACCGTCTCGCCGGGCACCAGCCGGGCCGACCGTTCCTTCGAGCAGGTCAACATCGTGCTGGGGATGCAGGGGCTGACCCGCGGCGACGACCGCCGCTTCGCCCTCGGGGTGCTCAACACCGCGCTGGGTGGCGGCACGTCGAGCCGGCTGTTCCAAGAGGTGCGCGAGCGCCGCGGGCTGGCCTACTCGGTCTACTCCTTCGCCAGCCACCACCTCGACTCCGGAGTCGTCGGCGTCGCGGTGGGATGCCTGCCCAGCAAGGTCGAGGAGGTGCTCGACGTCGTGCGCCTCGAGCTCTCCCGGGTCGCGGCGCAGGGGATCTCCGAGGAGGAGCTGCGCCGCGGGCAGGGCCAGCTGCGCGGCGGTCTGGTGCTCGGCCTGGAGGACTCCGGGTCGCGGATGGCACGCCTGGGGAAAGCCGAGCTCGTCCACGACGAGCTGCTCGGCATCGACCAGGTGATCGCGCGCATCGACGCCGTCACGCTCGAGCAGGTGGCCGCGGTGGCCGCCGAGGTGTTCGCCGGGCCCGAGGTGCTCGCTGTCGTCGGGCCTGCGTGACCGACACGTCCGAAGTGAGAGCGCTGCTCTTGCAGCTCAGTGCACCAGGACGGCCAGGAAGCGCGCCGCGTAGGCGCGCACCGCGCGCTCGTCGGTGACGTCGAGGCGTCCGGTGGGGTCGAGCAGGTAGGTGGAGGCCAGGCGCAGCAGCAGCTCGGCCACCTCGAGCAGCTCGTCGTCGGGCATGGTGGCGCCGGCGCGGCGCAGGGTGGCGGCCACCCGCTCGGTGAAGCGCAGCACCAGGGAGCCGCGGCCGGGCATCCCCGTCACGACCTCGGGCTCGGTCTGGGCGAGCCGGCCGAGCACCGGGATCTCGCGCATCAGCGCGATGCCGCGCACGAAGCACTCCACGACGGCCTCGCCCGGCGGCAGGTCGGCGGCGGCCTCCTCGAGGTGGTCGAAGAACGCGGCGGTCTCGCGCTCGACGACGGCCAGCAGCAGCGCCTCCTTGGTGGGGTGCGCGCGGTAGAGCGTGCTGCGGCTGACGCCGGCGGCGCGGGCGACGTCCTCCATGGTGGCGCGCCGCACCCCGAACTGCTCGAAGACGCCACGGGCGGCCTCGAGCAGGGGGTCGGGGGCGGGCGCCGTCATGGTGGCCACCCTCTCAGGTGCTGCGGCCGGTGCGGACGACCAGCCGCACGGGCAGGCCGTCGGTGGCCACCGGCAGCGCCGTCAGGTCGATCGGCAGGCGGTAGTCCGGCGGCACCGACCAGGTGTAGCGGGTGAGCAGCTCGTGCAGCACGGCGCGCACCTGCATGCCGGCGAAGTGCATGCCGATGCACTTGTGCACCCCGGCGCCGAAGGACTGGAACGCCAGTCGGTGGGCCTTGTCCTCGCGTCGGTGCGGTGCGAAGCGCTCGGGGTCGAAGCGCTGAGGGTCCGGCCAGATCGCGGCGTCGTGCTGGTTGGTGTACGGCGAGGTCGTGACGAACGCACCCGCGGGGATCCGGTAGCCGCCGATCGAGGTCTCCCGCGTGGCGATCCGGGGGATGGAGGGCACGGGCGCGCACAGCCGCAGCGACTCCTTCATCACCAGGTCGAGCGAGGGCAGGTCGGCGGTGCCGACGACGTCGGGCTCGGGCGCGGCCAGCGACTCCTCGCGGCAGCGGTCCTGCCAGCGCGGGTGCCGGGCGAGCTGGTAGGCCATCGAGGTCAGCGTCGTCGTGGTGGTGTCGTGCGCCGCCATGAGGAGGAAGATCATGTGGTCGACGACGTCGTCGTCGCTGAACTCGTTGCCGTGGTCGTCGGTGGCCGCGCACAGCCGCGCGAAGAGGTCCTCCCCGCCCTCGCGTCGCTTGGCCGGCAGCGCCTCGCGGAAGAACCGCTCCAGCCGCGCGCGGGCGGCCAGGCCGCGCGACCACGGGCCGACCCCGCCCGGCAGGGGGCGGCGCACCACGGCGGTGCCGGCGCGGACGGCGTCGACGAAGTCGCGGTTGACGGCGCGCCGCTGCGCGTCGTCGAGGTCGACGCCCACGAACACCTCGAGCGCGAGGTCGAGGGTCAGCGCCTTGAACATCTGCTGGAGGCGGGGGTTCTCGACGCCCTCCCACGCGGCGAGGTGGCGGCGCAGGTGGGGGAGCATCAGCCGGTGGTAGCGGCGCAGCTCGTCCTGCCCGAAGGCGTGCTGCATGATCCGCCGGTGGTGCAGGTGCTCCTCGGCGTCGAGGAGCATCAGGCCCCGGTGGAAGAACGGGCCGATGAAGTGCGACCACGCCGGGCCGCTGGCGAAGACCTTGTCACGGTTGACGAAGACCTGCTCGAAGGCGTCGGGACCGTGCGCCACGTGCATGTCCACCCCGAAGACGCGCAGCGTGTACACCTCGCCGTAGCGCTCGCGCAGCCACGCGGTGTGGGTGTCGGGGTGGCTGCGCAGGCGCAGCAGGTGGGCCAGTCCGAGCCGCGGGCCGGTGGCCTCACGCAGGGCGGGGGAGTCGGTGAGTGTCATCGAGGGTCGCCGATCGTCAGGATGAACTGTTGGAACAGATACGTATCAATGTATCATCGGAGGATGGCACCCACCCGGCAGAGCAGCCCGCGCCCCGACGCCGAGACCCTGCCGCCCGGCGGTGCCCCGCTAGGGCCCGGCTCGCTCACCTGGGAGCTCTTCGCCGACCGGCGGATGGTGCTGCTCGGCCCCCGCGCCGCGGTGCTGCAGAACATGCTCCCGGCGCTGGGCCAGGGCGTGCAGGACCACTCGGTGTGGTTCGCCGACACCCTGGCGCGGCTGCAGCGCAGCATCGGGCCGATCTTCGGGACCGTCTACGGTGCGGAGGCGGTGGTGACCGGTCGTCGCGTCCGGGACTTCCACACCGGGATCAAGGGCCACCTCGACGACGACCTCGGCGGCGGGCGCTACCACGCGCTGGACCCCGCGACCTTCTACTGGGCGCACGCCACCTTCGTCGAGCACATGGTGGTGGCCGCCGAGACCTTCATCCGGCCGCTGACGCCGGCCGAGCGCGACCAGGTGGTGGCCGAGCACCTCACCTGGTGGAGCCGCTACGGCGTCAGCAGCACGGGGGTGGCGGCCGGCGTCGTCGACGAGATCCCACGCACGTGGGCGGACTTCCACCGGTTCTTCGACGACGCGCTCGAGCGCCGCCTGGTGCGGCACCGCACTGCCGCCTACGGCGTCGGGTACGCCACGAAGGGCTGGCCGCGGCCGGCGCGCGTGCCGCGCCTGCTCTGGGCGCTGGTCGCGCCGCCGCTCGACGCCGTCAGCGCGTTCGTGACGATCGGCGGCATGCCCCCGCGCGGTCGCGAGCTGCTCGGCCTGCCCTGGAGTGCCGCGCAGGAGCGGCGCTACCGGCGCTTCGCGCGCCTCGTGCGAGGCCTCGACCCGCTGGTGCGCCGACTGCCGGCCCGCCACCGCCTGCACCCCGTCGCGGCGCGAGCCGTGGCGCGCGAGGCGCACCGGTAGGTCGTCAGGTGCGGGCCAGCAGGACCACGCCTCCCCACGCGGCGGCCCACAGCACGCTGGCGAAGGTGCCGATGATGAAGCGCTCCGCGGCGCCCGGCTCCTTCAGCTCGGCGTACCGGCCGAGCCCCTTGACGGCCAGGGCCAGGGCCACGCCCTCGGGCCAGCCTGCGGCGATGGAGGCGAGCACGGCGACCCGCTCCAGCGCGCCGATCCACGCTCCGCCGCGCAGCACGGTGGTGCCCGTGACGGCCGGGGCGTCGGCTGGTCGGTCCCGGTCGACGAGGCCCAGCAGCAGGACGGTCAACGGCCCGCCGCCCGCGACGGCCGCGACCCCGGCCGCCGCCAGCAGGATGGTGGTGCCCGCGGTGTCGAGCGTGGTCGGGCTGGAGCCGAGGACCAGGAGCGTCGCGACGAGCAACACCAAGGACGCGGGAGCGAAGATCGGCCGCGCCGCGGGGGAGCGGAGCGCGAGAGCAGTGCTCGCGGCGACGGCGGCAGCCGTCGTGAGGACCAGGACGAGGACGCCGGTGTCCGCCGGCGTCACGTGGGGGTCCCCGCGCCGGGGTGCATCGCGAGCGTCGTCAGGTGGGTGACCAGACCCTCCGCCCGCTGCGCCTCGGCGAGGTTGGCCGCCTGGGCGCGCTGGGAGACGGCGGACTGGCTGATGCCGAGGTGTCGCGCCGCCTCGGCGTGCGAGGAGCCGTGCCGGAGGAGGTCGGCGACCTCCCACCCGCGTGCGCTGCGGCGCTCCAGGAGCCCGGCCCACAGCCACAGTGCCGTCTCGAGGGCGAGGCAGGCCGTCAGGGTCCCGCCCGGATCGACGGCGTCCGGGCCGACGACCCGCACGGGACGCGGTGAGCTCTTCGCGGACGACACGGCGGCGCGGGCTCGCACGTACGCCTCGCCCCGCCCGGCCCGCGCGTGGGTGGGCAGCGGCGTCTCGACGGGGCCCAGCCCGATGCCGACCCACCAGGTGCCGGCGCGCAGCAGCACCTCGGCCACGGGCGCGAGGTGCGCGGGGTCGTCGAGCACACCCTGCAGCTCGTCGCCCGCGGTGCGTTCGAAGGGGCGCAGGGCCGGGGGTCCGGCGGCCAGCTGCGCCAGCGTCGCGTCCACGAGGTCCGCCCCGCGGCGGCTGGCGCGCTGGTCGGCGGTGATCACGAGGGCGTGCACGTGAAGACTCTAGCCTTATGTTCCCGGTTCAGCAGGTTTCTGCCTTCAGTGACCGGTGCTGCTCAGCGCTTGCCGACGATGCCCACCACGGACGGCTGCTTGGAGTCGACGACGAAGACCCGGAAGCCACCCTCGGTGAGAGCGGCGCTGGCGCCGCGGATGATCTCGGGCACCTGCTCGGGGCGGGCGGCCTCGTAGAAGAGGTACACCGCGCCGCCAGGCAGCACCCGCTCGTGCAGCAGCGCCACCTCCTCGGCGCAGGAGCGCACCCAGAACAGGTTGACGTTGAACGAGAAGACCTTGGTGAGGCGCTTGACCGGCACCCGGAGAGTGGCGAGGTCGATCTGGCGCACCGTGAGCCGCCCCGACTCCACGTGCTCGGCACAGCGCCGCTTGGTGCGGTCGACGCCGGACTCCGAGCGGTCGATCGCGAACAGCTTGCCCGTGACCAGCCGGCTGCAGATCAGCTCGGCGGCCGCGCCCGGCCCGCAGCCGATCTCGAGGATGTTGTCGGCGGGCTGGACGTCCATGAAGTCCACCGCCCACCGGATCCGAGCGGGGATCGTCTGTGCCGGCATGGGGCTCAGCCTGCCAGACCCGCGGCCGGCGTGGCGGGACCTGGCACTACCGTGAACGGGTGAGCGAACGCGTGGCGGTTGGCGTGCTGGGTGCCCGGGGCCGGGTGGGGGCCGAGGTCTGCCGGGGGGTGGAGGCCGCCGACGACCTGGACCTGGTGGCCGCCGTCGACGTCGGGGACGACCCGCAGGAGCTCGTCTCCCGCGGCGCGCAGGTGGTGGTGGACTTCACCCACCCCGACGTCGTCATGGGGCACCTCGAGCTGCTGGTCGGTGCGGGCGTGCACGCCGTGGTCGGCACGACCGGCTTCGACGACGAGCGGCTGGCCACCCTGCGCGGGTGGTTGGAGTCCTCGCCGGGCACCGGGGTGCTGATCGCCCCCAACTTCTCCATCGGCGCCATCTTGATGATGCGCTTCGCCGCCGAGGCGGCCGCCTACTACGAGTCGGTCGAGATCGTGGAGCTGCACCACCCCGACAAGGCGGACGCCCCCTCGGGCACCGCGCGCCGCACGGCGCAGCTGGTGGCGCGGGCGCGCCGCGAGGCCGGTCTGGGCGCGGTGCCGGACGCCACCTCGACGAGCCTGGACGGCGCGCGCGGCGCCGACGTCGACGGCGTGCACGTGCACTCCGTGCGCGCCCGCGGGCTGCTGGCCCACCAGGAGGTGGTCCTGGGCGGCCCCGGTGAGACCCTCACGATCCGCCACGACTCCCTGGACCGCGCGTCCTTCGTGCCCGGGGTGCTGACCGGGGTGCGGGGCATCGCGGCGCAGCCCGGCCTGACCGTGGGGCTCGAGAGCTTCCTCTGAGCCGTCGTCGCCTCCTGGCGCCTCGCGGCGGCCGGAACTTCTGCACGTTCGTGCGTTGCACAGATGTGCAGGTCGTGGGATCTGGTGCCGCCGGCGTGTGCGTTGCACTGTTTGTGCGATCGACGTCGGCCCGGACGACGTCCCGCTCTCGGAGGACCCATGCGCACCACTCTCGGACTGGCCTCGGCCGCCGTCCTCGCCGTCGCCACCCTGGCCACCACCGGCGCCACGGCCGCACCGGCGCCCGTCACCGCGCCGGCGGCACTCGCGGCGCCCACCGGAGTCACCGCGGTCGGTGAGCAGCTCGACGTCGCGGTGGCCGAGAGCGCCGTCGCGGCGCTGCTGGCCCGACCCGCCGCCGCCCGTGTCGAGCAGGAGGGTGTCGAGCAGGAGTCGGTGGAGCAGGAGTCGGTGGAGCAGAAGTCCGTCGAGCAGGAGTCCGTCGAGCAGGAGCTCGTGCCCACCAGCACCCTGCGCGACGCCGACGGCAGCACCCACGTGCGGATGCGGCGCACCTACGGCGGGCTCCCGGTGCTGGGCGGCGACCTGGTGGTGCACCAGGGTCCGGGGGGCGCCTGGGAGGGTGTGAGCCAGACCCTGCGGCGCCCGCTCACCCTCGGCGTGCAGCCCGGCATCGGCCGCCAGCAGGCGGTCACCCGCGCGCTCGCCCCCGCCGCCGCCACGGCCGACCTGCTCAACCTGCGTGCCGCCGAGGCGGCGCCGCGCCTGGTCGTCGACACGCTGGCCGGCCCCGCGCGGCTCGCGTTCGCGGTCCAGACCCTGGGTCGCCAGGAGGACGGCACGCCGAGCCGGCTCACCAGCTACGTCGACGCCCGCACCGGCGCGGTGCTGCGACGCGAGGAGGGCATCCACACCGCCGAGGGCGAGGGTGAGTCGCTCTACAGCGGCACCGTGCCCCTCTCGGTGCAGCAGTCGAGCTCGACCTTCACCCTCACCGACGTCGACCACGGCAACGGGCGCACCACCGACATGCAGAACAAGCAGGACAACGTGCTGTGCCAGCTGCTGCGCAGCTGCGGCGTCGGCGTGGCGTTCACCAGCCCCGACAACCGGTTCGGCAACGGCTCGACCAGCAGCCGCGAGTCCGCGGCCGTCGACGCGCACTTCGGTGCGGCGACCACCTTCGACTACTTCAAGGACGTGCACGGTCGCAACGGCATCTTCGGAGACGGGCGCGGCGTGCCCAGCCGCGTGCACTACGGCAACGGCTACGTCAACGCCTTCTGGGACGGCACCAAGATGACCTACGGCGACGGCGACGGCAGCTCGTTCGGCCCGCTGGTCTCGCTCGACGTCGCCGGGCACGAGATGAGCCACGGCATCACCGAGAACACCGCGAACCTCACCTACTCCGGGGAGTCCGGTGGGCTCAACGAGGCCACCTCCGACATCTTCGGCACGATGGTCGAGTTCTACGCCGCCACGGACGCAGACCCCGGCGACTACTACATCGGCGAGGAGTTCGACCTCGCCTCGGGCGAGGGCTTCCGCCGGATGGACGACCCGCAGCTCGACGGCTCCTCCTTCAGCTGCTACGAGGCGGGGCTCGGCGAGCAGGACGTGCACTACACCTCCGGCGTGGCCAACCACTTCTTCTACCTGCTGGCCGAGGGGTCGGGCACGAAGACCATCGGTGGCAAGGTGCACACCTCGCCCACCTGCGACGGGTCCACGGTGGCCGGCATCGGTCGTGACGACGCCGCGGCGATCTGGTGGCGTGCGCTCGACGTCTACATGACCTCGGGCACCACCTACGCGCAGGCACGCACGGCCACGGTGCAGGCGGCCACCGACCTGTTCGGCGCCGGCAGCACCCAGGCCACGACCGTCGCGGCCGCCTGGAGCGCGGTGGCCGTCGGCTGACTCGGCTGACACTCACGCCGGGCCCGAGTGCCCGGCACAGACCACCGGTGTCTTGGGGGAGCGCCGGGGGAATGGGGCCCGCGTCGACGCCCACCGTCGGCGCGGGCCCCGTCGTCGTCTAGTCGTGGTGCCTGCCCCCGGTCAGGTGACCAGCCGCAGGCCGGCCGCCACGGCCGCCGCGGTGAACACCACCACCAGGAACGGCGCCCGCAGCACGAGCAACACCGCCGCCACCAGCAGCGCGGCGGCCCGGGCGTCCACGACCAGCCGTGGGCCGTCCTGGCCCGGCGCGGTGAAGACCTGCACCGCCACCAGCGCGGCCAGCAGCGCCACCGGCAGCAGGGCGGCGACCCGGGCCACCCCGGGGCGCTCGAGCACCCGCGCCGGCACCGCCAGGCCGGCGAGCTTGAGCAGGTAGCAGCCCAGCCCGGCTCCCAGGACGGCCAGCCAGGTGGCGGTCGCGGCGCTCACGGCAGGGGCCTGCGGTCGAGCACGCCCACCAGCAGCGCCACCCCCGCCGCCACCAGCACCGGCACACCGGACGGCGTCACGGGCACCACCAGCAGGGCGACGACGGCACCGAGCGCGGCGACCGCGCGCAGGCGGGAACGGGTCAGCCACGGCCACAGCAGCGCCAGGAACGCGGCACCCACGGCGGCGTCCAGGCCGTACGTGCGCGGGTCGCCGATCGCCTCGCCGGCCAGCGCGCCGACGAGCGTCATCAGGTTCCAGAGCACGAAGATCACCACGCCGGTGGTGAGGAACCCCAGCCGGGCTGCCGCAGTGCTGCCACGCGTGACACCCATGGCGGTGGACTCGTCGATGAGCACGTGCGCCGCCCCGGCGCGCCGCCACCCGCGCCACGCCAGCAGCGGCGCCATCCGCAGCCCGTAGAGCGTGTTGCGGGTGCCCAGCAGGAGTGCGGTCGCCGCGCCGGCCCACGCGCTGCCCCCGCCGGCCAGCACCCCCACGAGCGCGAACTGCGAGGCGCCGGTGAACATCAGCAGTGAGAGGGTGCACGTCTGCCACACGTCGAGTCCCGACGCCACCGAGACCGCGCCGAAGGAGACCCCGTAGGTGCCGGTGGCGAGCGCGACACCGAGGGAGTCGCGCACTACCGCGCGCCGCTCGGCGGCGGGGAGGGTGCTCACGACCCCAGGTCGGTGTGCAGGCGCACCTGCTTGACGACGACCTCGCCCGAGCCGTCGAGGTCGAGAGCCCGGTGGGCGGAGTCGACCTCCCAGCCGGCCGACGTCAGGAAGGCTCGCAGGGCGTCGTCGCCGGCGATGGCCCAAGTGACGGCGCGGGAGAACCGGTCGGCCACCAGCGTGTCGGCGCAGGCCTGCAGCAGGCGCGACCCGTGGCCGCGGCCGCGCTCGGCGGGTGCCACGGTGAGGTCGAGCACCTCGCCGTCGGAGACGGGGTCGCGGTCGGGGTCGGTGGCCGGCGCCGTGATCGCGTAGCCCACCACCCGCGCGCGCTCCAGCGCCACGAGCACCCGCACCCGCGCGTCCGGCGGTCGCTGCAGCGAGGCGTGCCAGCGCGCGGCGGCCTGCTCCTCGTCGGGCAGGGCCCCGGCCGGCAGCAGCTCGCCGTACTGCTCGGCCCACGCGCGCACCTGCAGGGCGGCGATGGCGGCGGCGTCGTCCGCCCACGCCACCCGGACGCTGACGTCGGCCTCGGGTCGGGACATGACGCCATCCTCGCAAGGGTTCGCCTCGAGCCGGCGTGGGGGCGGGGGCTAGGTTCGGAGGCATGGAGTTTCGACGTCTCGGCAACAGCGGCATGCAGGTCTCGGAGATCAGCTACGGCAACTGGCTGACCCACGGATCCCAGGTCGAGGAGGACGCCGCGCTGGCGTGCGTGCGGCAGGCGCTGGAGGAGGGCATCACCACCTTCGACACCGCCGACGTGTACGCCAACACCGCGGCGGAGACGGTGCTCGGCAAGGCACTCGCCGGTGAGCGCCGCGAGGGCCTGGAGATCTTCACCAAGGTCTTCTGGCCCACCGGTCCCGGCGGGCACAACGACCACGGCCTCTCCCGCAAGCACATCCACGAGTCCATCAACGGCTCGCTCCGCCGGCTCGGCACCGACTACGTCGATCTGTACCAGGCCCACCGCTACGACCACGACACCCCGCTCGAGGAAACGATGGAGGCCTTCGCCGACGTCGTCCGCGCCGGCAAGGCGCTCTACATCGGCGTCTCGGAGTGGCGCGCCGAGGAGATCCGCGCCGCCCACGCGATGGCGCGCGAGCTGCACGTGCCCCTGGTCTCCAACCAGCCCCAGTACAACCTGCTCTGGCGGGTGATCGAGCCCGAGGTGGTGCCCACCTGCGAGGAGCTCGGGCTCGGCCAGGTCGTCTGGTCGCCGATCGCCCAGGGCGTGCTCACCGGCAAGTACCAGCCCGGCCAGGAGCACCCCGCGGGCTCGCGCGCCACGGACGAGAAGGGCGGCGCCGACATGATCAGCCGCTGGCTGCGCGACGACGTCCTCGAGCGCGTGCAGCGCCTCACGCCGATCGCCGACGAAGCCGGCCTCAGCCTCGCGCAGCTCGCCGTCGCCTGGGTGCTCGCCAACCCCAACGTCTCCAGCGCCATCATCGGCGCCAGCCGCCCCGAGCAGGTCACCGAGAACGTCAAGGCTGCCGGTGTGAAGCTCGACGACGCCGCCCTGGCCGCCATCGACGAGGTGGTCGGTGACGTGGTCGAGCGCGACGCCGGCAAGACGCAGTCGCCGGAGAGCCGGATCGCGCAGTTCTCGCGCTGAGGCTCCCCGGGCCGCCCCGGTCCGTGAGCTCGAGGGTTTCGACGCGCTCCGCGCGGGTTCGTCACTCACCCGCGGTCGCTTGCTCAACCAGCAGCGCTACCCGAGCACTACAGGCAAGCGCCAGCGCTACCTGTAGTGCTCGGGCAGCTCCTGGCCGATCTTGACCTGGGCCTTGGGCATCCGCATGAACTTCATCTGCAGCGAGCGGGTGATCGCGTAGTAGGTGAGGCCCTTGAG
The DNA here is from genome assembly GCF_039542785.1 of Nocardioides nanhaiensis. Classification (NCBI taxonomy): domain Bacteria; kingdom Bacillati; phylum Actinomycetota; class Actinomycetes; order Propionibacteriales; family Nocardioidaceae; genus Nocardioides; species Nocardioides nanhaiensis. Next base: position 277,484 of record NZ_BAABIM010000004.1, on the reverse strand, counting down.
CGGGGCCTCGGGGAAGCGCCGGGTCACCTCGCGGCGCACCCGCAGGCGCAGCATCACCATGTCGAAGACCACCAGCAGCAGCATGCCGAGCAGCAGGGTGTTGCCGATCGTGGCGAGCTGACGGCTGCCGGAGTAGCCGAGGATCATCGTGACGATCAGGATCGGGATCATCAGCTCCACGAAGGAGAAGCGGCTGTCGATGTAGTCGCGCACGAAGCGCCGCACCGGGCCCTTGTCGCGCGGCAGCATGTAGCGGTCGTCGCCGGTCTTCATGGCCTGGCGGACCTTCTGGCTCGACTCCGAGCGCTCGAGCCGGCGCTGGGCCGCCTGCTCCTTGCGGGTCCGCGGCACCTTGGCCCGCGCCTTCGCGGCGGCCTCGGCCTCCTTGCGGGTCGGGGTCGGGCGACCCTTGCCCCCCTGCTTGACCGGCTGGGGTGCGGGCTCGGGCTCTGCGGACTTGCGACCAAACACGGGTGGTGGACCTTCGCGGTGCGGGGACGACGGGCGGACGCCGTCAGCCTACCGGCGCGCTCGCGGCGGGTTGCCGTCGCGATCTAAGGTGGGGCCATGAGCCTCGCCAAGCGCATCAGCCTCATCTTCCGCTCCAAGGCCAACAGCGCGCTCGATCGCGCCGAGGACCCGCGCGAGACCCTGGACTACAGCTACCAGCGCCAGCTGGACCTGCTCTCCAAGGTACGCCGGGGGGTGGCCGACGTGGCCACCAGCCGCAAGCGCGTCGAGCTGCAGGTCAACCAGCTCGAGCAGCAGGCCACCAAGCTGCAGGGGCAGGCCGAGAAGGCGATCCAGATGGAGCGCGAGGACCTCGCCCGCGAGGCGCTCACGCGCAAGTCCGCCCTCGCCCAGCAGATCAGCGACCTCAAGGCCCAGCACGCGCAGCTGCAGGGCGAGGAGGAGAAGCTGACGATGGCCCAGCAGCGGCTGCAGGCCAAGGTCGAGGCCTTCCGCACCCGCAAGGAGACGATCAAGGCCACCTACACCGCCGCCGAGGCCCAGACGCGCATCGGCGAGGCGATGTCGGGCATCGGCGAGGAGATGGGCGACGTCGGTCTGGCGGTGCAGCGCGCCGAGGACAAGACCGCCCAGATGCAGGCACGCGCGGGTGCCATCGACGAGCTGATCGCCTCTGGCGCGCTCGACGACGTCAGCTCCACCAACAGCGGTGACGACATCGCCCGCGAGCTGGAGAACCTCAGCTCGCAGTCCGACGTCGAGCTCGAGCTGGCCCGGCTCAAGGGCCTCGGTGCCCCGCAGAGCCCGGACGCGCTGCAGGCCGGCTCCGGCGCGGGCGAGCCCGTCGTCGAGGGCCAGACCCAGGCGGAGGGGGAGCAGCCGCGATGACGATGATCATCCGGATCCTCGGCGAGGGGCAGTACGACGTCGCGGACGACGCGCTCGACCGGCTCAACCAGCTCGACGACGCGGTCGAGGCGGCCGTGGAGGCCGGCGACGAGGCGGCCTTCACCGCGGCGCTGCACGCCCTGCACGAGGGTGTGCGCACGGTCGGTGTGGCGCACGCGCTGGACTCCCTCGACGAGTCCGACCTGATCCTGCCGCCGGCCGACGCCGACCTCGAGGACGTCCGCCACCTCCTCGAGGACGACGGGCTGATCCCCGGCTGATCCTGACGGTCGGCTCACAGGAACCTCTTGGGAAGACCGGACAGACTGGGGTCATGGCACAGAGTCGCTTCATCCCGGACCGAGGTCTCACCACGCGCATGACGCTGGTGATGTTCCTGCTCGGGCTGGTGTTCGTCGTCCTCGTGGTGGGCATCGCGGCCGCGGTGGGCGGTGGCCTCGGTGTGCTCGTCGGCATCGTCGGCATCGGCGTGGCCGTCTACCAGTGGTCCTCCTCCGACAAGATCGCCATGAAGGCGATGCGGGCGCGCGAGGTGACGCCGGAGCAGGCGCCCGAGCTGCACGGCATGATCGACCGGCTCTGCGCGATGGCCGACATGCCCAAGCCGCGCGTCGGCATCGCCGACACCTCGGTGCCGAACGCCTTCGCGACCGGTCGCTCACCGGACCGCTCGGTGGTGTGCGTGACCACCGGCATCCTCAACCTGCTCACCGCCGAGGAGCTCGAGGGTGTGCTGGCGCACGAGCTCTCGCACGTCGCGCACCGCGACGTGCTCGTGATGACCGTCGCGTCCTCGGCAGGCATCGCCGCCGGCATGCTCACCCAGGGGGCTCAGTACGGCGCCATGTTCGGTGGCCGTAGCCGCGACAACAACAGCGGCCTGCCCGTCTGGCTGGTCGTGCTCCTGATCAGCGTCGTCGTCTACGCGGTCAGCTTCGTGCTGCTGCGGTTGCTCTCCCGCTACCGCGAGATGTCCGCGGACCGGGCCGGCGCCTACCTGACGATGAAGCCCGCCGCCCTCGCCTCGGCCCTGCAGAAGATCAGCGGGGGGATGAACCAGATCCCCGACCGCGACCTGCGCCAGGTCAGCGCCGCCAGCGCCCTGTGCATCGCCCCGGCCGTCAAGGGTGTCTCGCTCAAGACGCTGACCTCCACGCACCCCTCCCTCGAGCAGCGGCTCGAGCAGCTGGCCAAGATCCAGACCGAGCTGGGCCGGCCCACGCGCTGATGGGCTTCCTCGACTCCATCCTCGGGCGCAGCAAGCCCAAGCAGGCCAACCTCGACTCGCTGTTCCTCGTGCCCAGCGCGGCCATCGCCCTGGAGACCACGCTGGGCTACCGCCCCACGGGCGACGGGGCCGTGTGCTTCCGGGCCGCCGCGGGAGCAGCCTTCGAGGAGACGCGCGCCGAGGTGGTGGAGCTGCTCCGTGGCACCGGCGAGGCGCCGGACGTGCGCCTGAGCGACGACGGCTTCGGCTACAGCTGGATCGAGATCGACCGCGAACCCGGGTCAGGCACCGAGGGTCTGTGCACGGGCCTGCACGCCGTCAACACCGCCCTGGAGGCGCAGGGCTTCGGCTCCGGCCTGCTGTGCACGGTGGTGGGCTTCGAGGGGCCGGGCGGACGGCGCCTGGGCCTGGTGTACCTCTACAAGCAGGGCACCTTCTACCCCTTCGCGCCGGTGGGCGAGCGGCAGCGCGACAACATGCTCGAGGTGCAGGCGAAGGACGCGCTCACCGGTGAGCTGCCGCTCGAGCAGGACCTGGGTCGCTGGCTCGCCGTCTGGGGCGCGCCGGGCCTGTGACCTGCGCTGTTCGCCCGTGTTCGCCCGTGCTCGCCCGTGTTCGGCCGCGTCGTGACAGGTCGTGGGTTACCGTTTCCAAGTGCGGTCTGTCGAGCCGGTTCTACCCGGTGCGAGTGAGGACGAGCGGGCCGAGGACTCGGCCCGCCTCGCCTCGATCACCCGCTACGACGTCGTCGGCCGGCCGCCCAGCGAGGCGCTGCAGGGCCTCGCGCGGCTGGCCGCCTCGGTCACCGGCATGCCGCTGTCGGCCATCGACCTGGTGACCGACCACGAGCAGTACCAGCTGGCGACGGTGGGCTTCACCGCCGACGTCTGCGCGCGGGAGGACTCGCTGTGCGACGTCGTGCTCCAGGAGCCCGGCGCGGTCGTCGTCGAGGACATGGCCCTCGACCCGCGGTTCGCGGGCAACCCCTTCGTCGACGGCACCCGTGCCGCCATCCGGTTCTACGCCTCCCAGCAGCTCGTCACGGCCCGCGGCGTCGTCATCGGGCGCCTGTGCGTCTTCGACACCGAGCCGCGCGAGATCGACCAGGTGCGCCTCGACGACCTGCGCACGGTGGCCGACAGCGTCGTCGACGTGCTCGAGCTGAGCCTGCGCAACCGAGAGCTCGACGGCTCCAACGCGCGGCTGGGCGGCTTCGCCAGCCGGGTGAGCCACGACCTCAAGACCCCGCTGACCAGCATCTCCATGACGCTGCAGCTGCTGCGGGACGAGATGGACGTCGAGGAGCGGTCCGGCGCGGACGCCGAGGAGGTCCGCTGGTTGCTCGACAAGTCGGTCGCGGCCTCCGAGCGGTTGGCCCACATGGTTGACAGCGTGCTCAGCCACGCCACCATCGACGGCCAGCTCCAGCGCACCAACGTCGACCTGCAGCGCCTGGTCGACGAGGTGCTGGACGACCTCCGCGTGGAGCTGACCGACGCGACCGTCGAGGTGCAGCCGCTTCCCACGGTGCTCGGGGACCCGGCGCACCTGCGCACCCTGGTCCAGAACCTGGTCGAGAACGCCGCGCGCTACCGCCACCCCGACCGGCCGCTGCGGATCTGCGTGCAGGCCGAGCAGCGTGGCCTCATGCAGCACGTGACGGTCTCCGACAACGGCACCGGCATCGCGGTGGAGCGTCAGCACCGCATCTTCCAGCACGGCGTGCGCGGCGTTCCCGAGGGGAGCGGGCTCGCGGGCGCCGGGATCGGGCTGGAGATCTGCCGGCGCGTCGTCGAGGCGCACGCCGGCACCATCGGCGTGCTCTCCGACGGCGAGCACGGCACCACCGTGTGGTTCGAGCTGCCCGTCTGATCCGCCAGCCGTGCCCCGAGCCGGTCAGTCGAGGCAGAACACGTGCCCGGCGGGGTCGCTGAGCACCAGGTGCCCGCGCTCGAGCGGAGGTGACGGCTCGTGCCGCTCGACCAGGCGGGCGCCGAGCGCCTGGAGCCTGCGGCACTCGGCCTCGAGCGCCGCCATCCGCTCCTCGTCGAGCAGGCCGGGAGCGGCCCGGACGTCGAGGTGCACCCGGCGTCCGGAGGGGACGGGTCCCTCGCTGCGCTGGAAGAACAGGCGCGGGCCCTGGCCGGCGGGATCCACCACCGCCGAGCGGTCGTTGCGCCGCTCGGGCGGCACGCCGAACGCCTCCAGCGCGTCCTCCCACGACGCGTGGCCCGGCGGCGGCGGCTCGAGCTGGTAGCCGAGCGCGGCGGCCCAGAACAGCGCGAGGGCGTGCGGGTCGGGGCAGTCGAGGGTGATCTGGACGGTGCGTGCGGGTGTGGTCATGCCCGCAGCCTGTCGCGCCATCCGGTCAGTTCCTGTCCGCAGTGCCACGGACGTGCGGACGTGGCCGGTGCTGCTCAGTCGCGGTGGGTCTTGCCCGGCAGGGCCAGCATCCGCTCGAGCGCCACCAGCGCCTCGCGCTCGGTCTCGGGGTCGACGGTGATCTGGTTGACCACCTCGCCGCGGACCAACGACTCCATCGCCCACACGAAGTGCGGCAGGTCGATGCGGTTCATCGTGGAGCAGTAGCAGACGTTGCGGTCCAGGAAGGCGATCTTCTTGTCCGGGTGCGCGTCGGCCAGCCGCTTGACCAGGTTGAGCTCGGTGCCGATCGCCCACGACGAGCCGGCCGGGGCCGCCTCGATGGTGGCGATGATGAACTCCGTGGAGCCCACCAGGTCGGCCTCGAGCACCACCTCGTGCTGGCACTCGGGGTGCACGAGGATCTGGATCTCGGGGTCGCGAGCGCGCAGCTCGCGCACGACGTCGACCGAGAAGCGCCCGTGCACCGAGCAGTGGCCCTTCCACAGGATCATCCGGGCGTCGCGCAGCTGCGCCTCGGTGAGGCCGCCGCCGGGCAGCAGCGGGTTCCAGACCACGCAGTCGCCGAGCTCGAGGCCCATCTTGAGCACGGCTGTGTTGCGGCCCAGGTGCTGGTCGGGCAGGAAGAGCACCTTGCCCTCGCCCTCGCCGCGCTGCCCGAAGGCCCACTCGAGCGCCACCTCGGCGTTGGAGGAGGTGCACACGACGCCGCCGTTGCGGCCGCAGAACGCCTTGATGTCGGCGCTGGAGTTCATGTAGGTGACCGGGACGACCTGCTCCTGCACGCCGGCCTCGGCCAGCGCCTCCCAGGCGGACTCCACCTGGTTCAGGCGCGCCATGTCGGCCATCGAGCACCCGGCGGCGAGGTCGGGGAGGACGACGCGCTGGCTGGGAGCGGTGAGGATGTCGGCCGACTCGGCCATGAAGTGCACGCCGCAGAAGACGATGTACTCGGCGTCGGGGCGCGCCGCCGCCTCGCGCGCCAGCTTGAAGGAGTCGCCGGTCACGTCCGCGAACTCGATCACCTCGTCGCGCTGGTAGTGGTGCCCGAGCACGAAGACCCGCTCGCCCAGCGCCTCCTTCGCGGCGCGGGCGCGCGCCACGAGGCCCGGGTCGGAGGCCGCCGGCAGGTCGCCAGGGCACTCGACGCCGCGCTCCGAGGCGACGTCGCGCCCCCGGCCGAGCGGCAGCAGGGGCAGGTCGACAGTCGTCATGTCCTCATCCTAGGAGCCCCGCCGTCCGGGCGGGTCGTGGTGTCGGTCGGCTGACGGTGTGCCACGGTGGGCGTGTGCGCCAGCGAACCCTGCAGACCGGTCCCGTGCGCTCGGCGCACGGCCGCGTCGCCCTGCACGTCGACGCCGAGGGGCTGCTGCTCGTGGAGCACGCCTCCTGGCGCGACGACGTCGAGTGGGTGGTCGCCGCGCCGGTCGTCCTGGCGGTGTGCGCCTTCGTGGCCTCCGCCTACGCAGACGGCGGCGCGCAGGCGGTGCTCAGCTACGCGGCCGCAGGGCTGCTGGTGGTCGCGCTCGTGGCCTACGTGGCACTGCACGTGGGCGCCACGGCCATGGCTGCGCGCTCGGCGCTGAGCCGGCGGGGTCGCAGTGAGACCCGCTCGCACCTGCGCGGACTCGGTCGCGCCCTGCGGGGCGAGGTGGACGAGTCCTCGGTCCTCCAGCGGGTGCCGCGCCGCGACGTCGTCGCCGTGCCGCCGCTCTCAGGTCGCTGGCGACCGACGCTGCTGCTCGGCACCACGGTGGGCGAGCTGCGCATCAGCGGGTGGCCGTGGCGGCGCAGCGACCTCGAGCTGGTGCGGACCGCCCTGGGTGGTGTGGCGTGAGCGGCGTGATCGCGGCAGGACGCCGTCACTCACTCGGCCTGCGCCCCGACGGCACCGTCCTGGCCTCCGGCGCGCCTCGGTCCCCCGAGAGCCAGGTGGGCGCCTGGCGCGAGGTGGTCGCGGTGACCGCGGGCAGCGTCCACGCCGCCGACAACACCGGCCGCTCCCACAGCGTGGGCCTCCTGGCCGATGGCACGGTCGCCGCTGCGGGCTGGAACGAGGACGGGCAGTGCGAGGTCGGCGACTGGAGCGACGTCGTCGTCGCTGCCGCGGGGTGGCGGCGCACCCTGGCGGTGCGGCGCGACGGCACGGTGCTCGTCGCCGGCCGCCGGGCCGAGGGCGCCTGCGACGTCGAGGGTTGGCGCGACGTGGTGGACGTCAGTGCCGGTGACTGGCACTCGGTGGCCGTGCACGCCGACGGCACCGCCTCCGCCACGGGCAGCGACCGACGCGGCCAGTGCGGCGTCGCGGGGTGGAGCGACCTGACCGCGGTCTCCGCCGGCTACCTGCACACCCTCGGCCTCACCGACGACGGACGCGTGCTCGTGGCCGGCGAGCTGCCCGCGCACGAGCAGGTGGGGGAGTGGCGCGGCGTGCGGGCGATGACCTCCGGGAGCCGGCACGCAGTCGCGCTGCTCGCGGACGGCACTGTCCTCGCGGCCGGCGACGACTCCGCGGGCCAGTGCCGCACGGGATCCTGGCGCGACGTCGTCGCGGTGGCCGCGGGGAGCCGGCACACGCTCGGGCTGCGCGCCGACGGCACCGTGGTCGCCGCGGGTGGCGACGAGCACGGCCAGTGCCGCGTGGGGCCCTGGCGGCTGAGGACGCCCGAGACCGACCAGACCGACTGAGCGGCAGTCCTCTCGGAGCAGCCCTCTCAGAGCAGCCCTCTCAGGTCAGGCCCTCAGAGCAGGGCGCCGTGGTGCACGTAGGGAGCGGGCGGCCTGGGCACGCCGCGCAGGGCCAGGTAGCCCTCGGTGCGCAGCGCGAGGCGGGCGGCGAGACCCACCTCGACCGCCCACGCGTTGGCAGCCGTCACGTGACGCACCGCGGTGGTGGCGGGCCCGTCGGCCAGGGCTGCCCACAGCATCCGGGTGGCCGTGCGCCTGTTGGTCGCCGCCAGCAGCTCCAGCCGGCCCCCGCCCGAGAGGTAGGCGTAGCCCGACCCGGTGCTGGTGTCGGAGACGATCAGCCGCCACGCGTCCTGCATCCAGGCGTGGTCGGGTCCGTGGGCGGCGCCGCGGGCTCGACGGTCCACGGAGTCCAGCAGCTCGGTGTCGCCGGCCGATCCCTCGCGCACCTTGCTCACCACGGGGATCACCGAGCGGTCTACCGTGCCCTCGAGGGTCATCTGCGGGTGGAACGAGAAGCCCGCCGCCGCGTAGGTGCGGACCGCCCGCGGGTCGTCGGAGGCAGCCAGCATGCCGTGCAGGCAGCCCCGGCCGTGGTGGAGCGCGGCACCCAGCAGGGCCCGGCCGAGCCCCTGGCCCTGGTGCTCGGGCCGGACGGCGAACGTGGCCAGCACCCACGTGGTCTCGCGCACCAGGCTGGTGGCGAAGCCCAGCATCCCGGTCTCGCCCTCGGCCACCCAGCAGCCCCCGGGGTCGGTGCGCAGCAGGTGCTCGGTGCGCGAGCGCCAGTCGCCCGCACGGGTCGCCGGTCGCAGAGCCGGCTCGGGATCGCCGGCCCGCAGCATCCGCCGGTCGACGTCGAGGAACGCCTCGGCACTGAGCCGCTCGGCGGTCGCGACGTCGTCGGGACGCATCGGGCGCACCATCGGGCTCGCGGGGCTCATGGGCCCCGACCCTAGGGCGACGGGGGTGCGCGAGGATGGTCGGCATGCGCGTTCTCGTGGCCCCCGACAAGTTCGCCGGCACGCTGACCGCGGTCGAGGCCGCGGAGGCCATCGCCGAGGGATGGCGCCGTCGCGCCCCCGACGACGAGCTCGACCTCGCGCCGATGGCCGACGGCGGCCCGGGCTTCGTCGACGTGCTGCACGCGGCGCTCGGCGGCGACCTGATGGCCTCGGTGGTACCGGGGCCCCTCGGTGAGGAGGTGCCGGCGACGACGCTGATGGTCGGCGACACCGCGTACGTGGAGAGCGCCCAGGCCTGCGGGGTCCACCTCACCGGTGGCGAGCGCGGCGAGGAGGCCACCTCCTACGGCGTCGGCGTGCTCGTCGCGCGGGCGCTCGAGGCCGGCGCACGCACGGTGGTGGTGGGTCTCGGCGGCTCCGGCAGCAACGACGGCGGGGCCGGGCTGCTGGCCGCCCTCGGGGCCACCGCAGACCGGCCGCTCGACCAGGGCGCCCGCGGGCTCGGCGGTGTCACCGCGGTGCAGCTGCCCGCTGCACCGGACGCCACGCTGGTGGTGGCCTCCGACGTCGACAACCCGCTCACCGGGCTCTTCGGGGCCACCAAGGTCTTCGGGCCGCAGAAGGGCGTGGCCGAGGAGCGCATCGCCGAGGTCGACGGCTGGCTCGAGGCCTTCGCCGTCGCCACCGACCGGCGCACCTCGCTCGAGAAGGGCGCTGGTGCCGCGGGCGGCCTCGGGTACGCCCTGCTGTGCCTGGGCGCCACCCGCCGCCCGGGCCTCGACGTGGTGGCCGACGCCGTCGGGCTGGCCGACCGGGCGCGCGCCACCGACCTCGTGCTCACCGGCGAGGGCGCCTTCGACTTCTCCAGCCGCAGCGGCAAAGTTCCCTACGGCGTCGCCGAGGTGGCCGCCGCCGCCGTCCGGCCCTGCGTGGCCCTGGCCGGCCAGGTGCTCGTCGGGTCGCGCGAGATGCGCGCGCTCGGCGTCGAGTCGGCCTACTCGCTGGTCGACCTGGTGGGCGAGGAACAGGCGTTCGCCGATCCTGCGGGCTCGCTCGCCGCGCTGGCGGAGCGGGTGGCACGGACCTGGTCGCGCTGAGCCGGGGGATCGGGGAATACCCCGCCGTGTGCGACGATTGAACCGTAGGAACGATCCACGACCAGCGACCCCAGGGAGCACGCATGACCGAGCAGGTCGAGACCACCGAGCGCCGCACCGACCAGATCAACCTCTCCTCGGTGGCTGCCGCCAAGGTGAAGAGCCTCCTCGAGCAGGAGGGTCGCGACGACCTCCAGCTCCGCATCTCCGTGCAGCCCGGTGGCTGCAGCGGTCTGCGCTACCAGCTGTTCTTCGACGAGCGCACCCTCGACGGTGACGTCCTCACCGACTTCGACGGCGTCGCCGTCGTCGTCGACCGGATGAGCGTCCCCTACCTCAACGGTGCCGAGATCGACTTCGTCGACTCCATCGAGAAGCAGGGCTTCACCATCGACAACCCGAACGCCACCGGCTCCTGCGCCTGCGGAGACTCCTTCCACTGAGTCACGGCGGCGCAGCCGACGTGACTGTCGGTGGTTGAGCAAGCCCCGCGGCTGAGCTCGGGAAGCCGCGACGGGCGCGTCGAAACCCCCGCAGCCGCATACGCAGCATCAAGCACGACGAAGCCCCGGTCCTCACGGACCGGGGCTTCGTCGTCGTCAGGAGTCCTGCGCGGACCTCAGTCAAGGTGCAGGTGCAGCGCGTCGGCGAGCCGCTTGGCGGCGTCGCTGACGGCGATGTCGCGCTTGACGACCTCGCGCGGGAAGTCGTCGTAGGCGATGCTCGGCGCGGGCCGGGTGGCGGCGCGTGCGGCGCGTGCCAGGCGGGCCTCGTGGCGCTGCTCGGCGGTGGGCAGACCCAGGTTGCGGCCGACCTCCGCGCAGTCGGCAGCCATCTGGGCGGGCGTGGCCAGGTCGTCGTAGGCGGTCATGTGATCGACGCTAGGGGCTACTGACGCGTAGTCGTACCGGTACCGCTCGGTAGTGTTCGCGCCATGTCTGCCCCCCTGCTGGTCGCCGGCTCGATCGCCACCGACCACCTCATGTCCTTCCACGGCAAGTTCGCCGACTCGCTCGTCGTCGAGCAGCTCGACAAGCTCTCGGTCTCCTTCCTGGTCCAGGACCTGGAGATCCGGCGCGGCGGAGTGGCGCCGAACATGTGCTTCGGGCTGGGCCGGCTCGGCCTGCGCCCGGTGCTGGTGGGCGCGGCGGGGGAGGACTTCGCCGACTACCGCTCCTGGCTGGAGCGCCACGGCGTCGACTGCGACGCCGTCCACATCTCCGAGACCCTGCACACCGCCCGCTTCGTGTGCACCACCGACTCCACGATGGCCCAGTTCGCCTCGTTCTACCCCGGTGCCATGAGCGAGGCGCGCCAGATCGAGCTCGCCCCGATCGTCGCGCGCGTCGGCGAGCCGGCCTACGTGCTCATCGGCGCCGACGATCCCGACGCCATGAAGCGCCACACCCACGAGTGCCGCCAGCGGGGCTACCGCTTCATCGCCGACTGCTCCCAGCAGCTGGCCTTCAGCGACGGCGAGCTGATCCGTGACCTCATCGAGGGCGCCGCGATCCTGTTCTCCAACGAGTACGAGTCGCACATGATCGAGCAGAAGACCGGCTGGTCGGCCGACGAGGTGCTCTCGAAGGTCGAGCTGCAGGTGACCACGTTGGGCAAGGACGGCGTGCGCGTCACCCGCCGCGACGGCGCCAGCTTCGAGGTGCCGGCCGCCCGCGACGTCGCCGCCCTCGAGCCCACCGGTGTCGGCGACGCCTTCCGGGCCGGCTTCCTGGCCGCGCTCGCCTGGGGTCTCTCCGACGAGCGCGCCGCCCAGGTGGGCTGCGTGCTGGCCGCCTACGTGGTCGAGACCGTCGGCACCCAGGAGTACGACTTCACGCCCGCCGAGTTCGTGGCCCGCGTCGAGGACTCCTACGGCGCCGAAGCCTCCGCCGAGGTCGCCGCCCACGTGCACTGACCTGTCGTTCGCTGCGCCGGGTGGACGTCGACCCGGCGCAGCGTGCGCGGGTCGACGTCAGGAGAGGCGACGCACCGTGTAGCGCGCGACGCCGTCCGCGGCGGTGTCGGCGCCCACGTACTCCTGGCCGCGCATCCGGCACCAGGCCGGCACGTCGGCGCGGGCGGCGGGATCCTCGGCCACGACGGCCAGCAGACCGCCGAGAGCCACATCGGCCAGGTGTCGCGCGAGCTCGATGATCGGCCGGGGGCAGGGCATGCCCCGGCAGTCCAGCTCGAGGAGGGGCTGCTCGCTCACAGCTCCAGCCCGGCTCGGAGCTCGACGAGCACCTCGGGGAGCGCCGCGCAGAACGCCTCCACCTGCTCCTCGCGCACCTCGCGCGGCAGCGAGATCCGCACGTTGCCGTGCGTCAGCGCCCCCATCGCGGAGAGCACGTGGCTGGGCTCGAGCGTCGACGACGTGCACGCCGAGCCGCTGGCCACGGCGAAGCCGCGCCGGTCCAGGGCGTGCACGAGCGCCTCGCCGTCCACGTAGAGGCACGAGAAGGTCAGCAGGTGTGGGGCGCGGTCCACGGGGTCGCCCACCACGTCGACGTCGGGAAGCGTCGCCGCGGCGGCCCGCACCCGGTCCACGAGCCGTCGGTGGCGCGCGTCGCGCTCGGGCTGCTCCTCGAGGGTCGCCCGCAGCGCCGCGGCGGCTGCCAGCGCGGCCGGCACGTCCACCGGTCCCGGGCCGTCGCGCTCGTCGTCGCCCGGCCACGGGTTGCTCCACCGCACGCGTCGACGCACCGCCATCAGCGCCACCCCCGCCGGACCGCCCCACGCCCGGGCCGGCGCGGTGAGCACGGCCCACTGCCGCGGCAGCGGGTCGCGACCGATGGTGTTCGTGGCGTCCACGAGGAGCGGCAGCCCGGCGGGCAGGTCGAGGTCGTCGACGGGCTGACGGGTGCCCACCTCGTGGTTGGCGCTCTGCAGCGCCGCGACGCCGACGCCGGGGGAGCGGGCCGCCTCGCAGAAGGCGGCGGCGTCCACCCGTCCGAGGGCGTCCACCGGGACGCTGTGGTGCCTGGTGCCCTCGCGCCGGGCCGACCAGGCGGCGGTGTGCAGCACCGCGGAGTGCTCGACGGCGCCGTGCACCATCTCCCGCGCGGCCCCGGGACGCCCCTCCAGCAGCCCCAGGAGTCCCCGCTGCACGGCCTCGGTGCCCGTCGGTGCGAAGGCCACCTCGTCGTCGCGCAGCTCCAGGCACTCGGCCACGACCGCGCGGGCGTTGTCGAGCAGCAGCCGGGCCCGGCGCCCCTCGCGGTGCAGCCGCCGCGGGTCCGACCAGCCCTGGTCGAGGGCCGCGGCGAAGGTCTCGCGAGCGGCCGGGTGCAGCGGCTCGCCGGAGGCGGCGTCCAGGAGCGTCGCGGCATTTGTCACAACTGCGACGTTAGTGCCCACCCGGACCCCGGTTGCGGGGTGCACTCGGATACGCTGGCCGTGTTCTGAGATCGTCCTGAGACGTCGCTGAACACCGTGGTTCTCCCGCCGTCTGAGAGGAAGGCTCGTCCGTGGGTCTGCAGCTCGCCGAGCGCCCCGTCGAGAAGACGCGTCGCCTGCGCCGCCTCGCCCTCACCGCACTGCCGCTCACGGCCGTGCTGGTGCTGAGCGGGTGCTCCGAGGAGGGCAAGCGCTTCGCCATGCCCGAGCCGGTCACCGAGGAGGGCACTCACATCCTGTCGCTGTGGCAGGGTGCCTGGATCGCCGCGCTCGTCGTCGGCGTCTTCGTGTGGGGCCTGATCTTCTACGCCGTCGTGCGGTTCCGTCGTCGCAGCGACGACGAGATCCCCGTGCAGACGCGCTACAACCTGCCGCTGGAGATCTTCTACACGATCTTCCCCATCATCATGGTCGTGGTGTTCTTCTCCCACACCGTGCGCGTGCAGAACATCGTCCTGGACGACTCCCCGCCCGACAACGTCGTCTACGTGGTCGGCCAGCAGTGGTCCTGGACCTTCAACTACCCCGAGTCGGTCGACGGCCAGAACGTCTACACCGCCGGCACGGGCAACATCATCCCGACGCTCTACCTGCCGGTCGGCCAGACCACGCGGTTCGAGCTCCGCACCCCCGACGTGATCCACGACTTCGGCGTCCCCGGCTTCCTGATGAAGATGGACGTCATGCCGGGCCAGAAGAACCACTTCCAGGTCACGCCCACCACCGAGGGCACCTACGCGGGCAAGTGCTACGAGCTGTGCGGGATCTACCACTCGCGCATGCTCTTCAACGTCGAGGTCGTCTCCGAGGCGGAGTACCAGCTGCGCCTGGACGAGATGGCCGAGCGTGGAGACATCTCGGACGAGCCCCTGCTCGGGCCTGACCTTGTCTGCACCCAGGTGGGTCTTCCCGAGGAGGCCTCCCAGGAGTTCATTGAGGAGTGCCGATGACCACCACCGCGCCGCAGCCCACTCCCACCGAGACGGTGCTGCCGAGCCGCAAGCCGCTGGGCCAGCAGCTCGTGCGGCTGATGACCACCACCGATCACAAGCTGATCGGCAAGATGTACCTGGTCACCTCGTTCGCCTGGTTCATGATCGGCGGCCTGATGGCCATGCTGATCCGCGCCGAGCTGGCCTACCCGGGCTCGCAGGTCGTCAACGACGACCTGTACAACCAGCTGTTCACCATGCACGGCACGATCATGCTGCTGCTGTTCGCGACGCCGCTGTTCTTCGGTTTCGCCAACGTGATCATGCCGCTGCAGATCGGCTCGCCCGACGTCGCGTTCCCGCGCATGAACATGTTCAGCTACTGGCTGTTCCTGTTCGGCAGCCTGATCGCCGCCTCCGGCTTCCTCACCCCGCAGGGTGCGGCCGACTTCGGCTGGTTCGCCTACACGCCGCTGTCGGACGCCGTCCGCTCGCCGGGCGTCGGGGGCGACCTGTGGATCATGGGTCTGTGGCTCGCCGGCCTGGGCACGATCCTCGGCGCGGTCAACTTCATCACCACGATCGTGTGCATGCGCGCCCCGGGCATGACCATGTTCCGGATGCCGCTGTTCGTCTGGAACACGCTGGTCACCAGCCTGCTGGTGCTCATCGCCTTCCCGGTGCTGGCCGGTGCGCTGCTCTCCCTGGAGGCTGACCGCCAGCTGGGCGCCCACGTCTTCGACACCGCCCACGGCGGAGCGATCCTGTGGCAACACCTGTTCTGGTTCTTCGGGCACCCCGAGGTGTACATCATCGCGCTGCCGTTCTTCGGCATCGTCACCGAGATCCTGCCGGTCTTCAGCCGCAAGCCGCTGTTCGGCTACGTCGGCCTGGTCGGCGCCACCCTGGGCATCGCGATCCTCTCGGTCGCGGTGTGGGCGCACCACATGTTCGTCACCGGTGCGGTCAACCTGCCCTTCTTCTCGGGCATGACGTTCCTGATCGCGGTGCCGACAGGAGTGAAGTTCTTCAACTGGATCGGCACGATGTGGGGGGGATCTCTGTCCTTCGACACCCCCATGCTGTGGTCGATCGGCTTCCTGACGACCTTCCTGTTCGGTGGTCTGACCGGCATCATCCTGGCCAGCCCGCCGCTGGACTTCCACGTCTCGGACTCCTACTTCGTGGTGGCGCACTTCCACTACGTGGTCTTCGGCACGGTGGTGTTCGCGATGTTCGCCGGCTTCTACTTCTGGTGGCCGAAGATGACCGGGCGGATGCTCGACGAGCGGCTCGGCAAGCTGCACTTCTGGGTGCTGTTCGTGGGCTTCCACCTCACCTTCCTGGTGCAGCACTGGCTCGGCGTCGAGGGCATGCCCCGTCGCTACGCCGACTACCTGCCCGAGGACGGGTTCACCGTGCTCAACCAGGTCTCGACCATCGGTGCCTTCCTGCTGGGCGCCTCGACGCTGCCGTTCTTCTACAACGTCTACATCTCCCGCAAGTCCCCCAAGGTCGAGGTCGACGACCCGTGGGGTTGGGGCCGCTCGCTGGAGTGGGCCACCTCGTGCCCGCCGCCGCGCCACAACTTCGTCACCATCCCGCGGATCCGCTCGGAGTCGCCGGCCTTCGACCTGCACCACCCGGAGATCGCCGCCATCGAGCTCGACGACAACCCCGGCATGCGGGGTGGCGGCTTCGCCGACGCCCCCGACATGGAGGGCCGTGAGGAGGTCGTCCGCGGCCACGATGGCACGGACACCACCGGTGGCACCGACAACCGCGACAGCAAGGGAGACGACGACCGATGAAGGCGGAAGCCTGGATCTTCGTGGTCTGCACCGTGTTCCTGGTGCTGGTCACGCCCGCCTACTGGCTGGTGACGGACGCGACCGAGCAGGGCGGTGACTGGACCGGCACCTCGGCGCTGGTCATGACCACGCTGCTCACCGCGATGGTGGCCCTCTACCTGGGGTTCCACGCCAAGCGCATGGACCCCCGGCCCGAGGACCGCAAGGACGCCGAGATCGCCGACGGCGCCGGCGAGCTCGGCTTCTTCCCGCCGTACTCGTGGTGGCCGCTGTGGTGCGCCGCGGCGCTCGCCACGATGGTCTTCGGCATCGCTGCCGGCGCGTGGTGGCTGTTCATCATCGCCTCGGTGCCCGGTGCACTGGCCCTGTGCGGTCTCGTCTTCGAGTACTACCGCGGCGAGCACGCCCACTGAGGCTCCTCCTGCTGCACCGCCGCTGATCGTGCGCCGACCGGGTCCCGGTCTGCGCACGACGCGCGAGAGGGGCCGAAGGTTGCCTCCGGTGCGGGTGAGATACCCCGCGCCGTGCCGAATCGGAATGGTCCGTACCAGCGGTTACCCTGGGCGAGCGGCCACTCGGTCGCACCAGTCTCTCGAGTCTTTCTTGGAGCACCCATGCGTTCCCGGCACCTGCGGCCGGCTGCTGCCGCCGTCTCCCTCCTGCTGACCACTCTCGCCCTGACGGCCTGCGATGCAGGTTCGGCGCTGCCCGGTGCTGGTCCCGACGACACCACCGCTGCGGCGGGCAGTGCCGGTGCCGACGGCGGGAGCGGCGCCGAGGCGGGCGCGGCCGTCGTCAGCACCAACGTGCGCCAGAACGCCAGCGACGTGCCCGTCAGCAAGGTCGTCACCGTCGAGGTGGCCGACGGCACCCTCGATTCGGTCAAGGTGACCTCGCCCGCCGGCGCCGTCCAGGGCGAGATGGCCGACGGCGGCGCCGCCTGGTCCTCCACGGGCGGTCTCGAGCCCGGCGTCACCTACACCGTCCGCAGCGTCGCCACCGGCGAGGACGGCGAGAGCGTGCGCGCCTCCTCGCGCTTCAGCACCCAGGCCCTGACGCTCGACCAGCAGGTCTACCCGTCTGTCTCCCCGCTCCAGGGCGAGGAGGTGGGCGTCGGCATGCCGGTCATCGTCAACTTCGACCTCCCGGTCACCGACCGCGCCAGCTTCGAGCGCCACATGAGCGTGCAGACCACGCCGAAGCAGGCCGGAAGCTGGTATTGGCTCAGCGACAACATCGCGCACTGGCGCCCGAAGACCTACTGGAAGCCCGGCACCCAGGTCAGCGTCGACGTCGACGTCAACGGCGTCGAGGCGGGCAACGGCCTCTACGGCCAGGAGAGCCGCAACGTCGACTTCACCGTCGGTGACGCCAACATCTACAAGGTCGACATGGTCAGCCACGAGATGAAGGTGTTCAGCAACGGTGAGCTGCTGCGCACCCTCCCGATCACCACGGGCGAGCAGCCCAAGTTCACGACCCGTACGGGCGTCAAGGTCATCATGGAGATGTTCGACTCCAAGACGATGAACTCCGAGACCGTGGGCATCCCCAACGACAGCGCCGACGGCTACAACATCGACAACGTCCAGTGGGCCATGCGGGTCACCAACTCCGGTGAATTCATCCACGCCGCCCCCTGGTCGGTCTCCTCGCAGGGCAACGCCAACGTCTCCCACGGCTGCACCGGCCTCTCCACCGAGGACGCCGGTTGGCTGTACTCCATGTCCAAGCGTGGCGACGTCGTCGAGTACACCGGCTCGGACCGTCCCATGGAGCCTGGCAACGGTTGGACCGACTGGAACGTCTCCTGGCCCGAGTACCAGACCGGGTCCGCCCTCAGCTGACCCTCTCCCGCCGACCCGGCGTGAGTGCGCACGGGTGGGGCGCCGACCCAGCCGGAAAGCGCACAGGTAGGACGCCGACCCGGCGTGAGTGCGCACAGGTCAGACGCCGACCCAGCCGGAAAGCGCACAGGTAGGACGCCGACCCGGCCCGAAAGCGCACAGGTAGGACGCCGACCCGGCGTGAAAGCGCACAGGTAGGACGCCGACCCGGCGTGAAAGCGCACAGGTAGGACGCCGACCCGGCCCGAAAGCGCACAGGTCAGACGCCGACCCGGCCGTGGAGCGCACGGGTCGGCGGGGCAGGTCTGTGCCTCCCCACGGGTTTTCCACAGGTCCAGGATCGACGGCGCGGATCCTGCCCGTCCCGGTGCAGGGTTGAAGGCGTGACAGTCAATCCGGAGCGCCCGCCGGCCTTCCTGGGCGCCAGTAGCAACCTGCCTCTCGATCGTCCGTTCACTGCGGCGCAGGCGCAGCAGGCAGGAGTGGATGGCCGACGACTCCAACGCTGGCGCGAGCAGGGCTTGGTGATCAGCCCGGTCCGCGGCGCCTACCACGTGACCCAGCTCGAGGACGGCCTCGCGCTTCGCGCGGCCTGCCTGCGGTTGACGGCGCCGGAGGACGCCGTCGTCACCGACCACACAGCTGCCTGGTTGCACGGCGCCCCCATGGTGCTGCCCGCGAACGCCCACCTCGAGGTGCCTCCAGTGGCGATCTACCTGCCGCCGGGTCGTCGGCTGCGCAGCAAGCTCGCAGACAGCGGGGAACGGAGTCTGCTGGCGCACGAGATCACGGTGGTGGACGGCATCGCGGTGACCTCCCTGGTCAGAACCACCTGCGACCTCGGACGTCGACGTCACCCGGGCCAGGCCTTCGAGGCGATGTGCGCGATGGCGAACGTCCCCGAGCTGGACCTCGGGGCGTTCCGTCGCGAGGTGGACTCTCCGCGCTTCCACGGCTACCGCTGGGTGCGCACGCTGCGCGCGTGGGCGCCTCACGTCGTGCGTGGCACCCAGTCGTCGGGGGAGTGCGGGCTGCTCCGGCACTGGATCGACTGCTCGGACCTGCCCTATCCGAGCGTCCAGGTCCCTGTGCCGGGTCCTCGTGGCCACACCCTCTACCTCGACCTCGGATGCCCCGACCTGAAGTACGCGGCCGAGTACGACGGTCCGCGGTGGCACGGCCCCGAGAGATGGGAGCACGACCTGGAGCGGCGCAGGTGGCTCGAGCAGCACGAGGGGTGGGAGATCGACGTCTTCACGGCTGCGGATGTCTATGGCCAGCAGCAGACCGCACCGTGGCGTTTGCGCGAAGGCGTCGCCCGCGCACGGAAACGGGCGGGTCAGCGGGCGTGGCACGGTCAGGATCGCGTGAGCTGATCTCGAGCCGTACCAGCGCTGTCTCGGCGAGGGCGGCCCGCCGACCCGGCCTGTACCAGCCCGGGTCGGCGTCTCACCCGTGCGCTTTGAAGCCGGGTCGGCGTCTCACCCGTGCGCAGCCGCGCCGGGTCGGCGTCCCACCTGTGCGCACCCGCGCCGGGTCGGCGTCCCACCCGTGCGCAGCCGCGCCGGGTCGGTGGGGAGGGGGGTGCAAAGCCGAAGCCCGCCGGACCCGGGTGCGGGTCCAGCGGGCTTCGAGGTCGTGCTGGTGGAGCGGTGCTGCGACTCAGTCGTCGCGGCTCAGGGTCTCGCCCTCGACCGAGTGGTGGCCGTCGAACTGGTGGCCGTCGGCCGAGCGACCGTCGAGCGCCGACTGCAGCTGGTGCTCGTGCTCGGCGTGGTGGTGCGCAGCCTCGATCTCCTCGCGGGTCGGGGGCTGCACGTTGTCGCCGAACATGTTGGCCGAGAGCCGGGCCCGCAGGCGGTTGACGCGCGTGCCGGGGGCCGGGATGCCGTTGGCGTCGGTCTCCGACTCCGGGCTCCAGACCTCGTCACGCTCGCGTGCGGTGAGGGAGTAGGCCTTCTCCTCGCTGATCGGCAGGTGACGCTCGCTGTAGCCGCCCTCGGGAGACCGCATGATGACGCCGGTCTCGTAGCCGTGCAGCACCTTCTCGCGGTCGTGGCGCTGCAGCGAGATGCACCAGCGCTTGGTGATGATGAACGCGATGATCGGACCCAGGAACGTCAGCACGCGGAACGCGTAGGTGATCTGGTTGATCGACAGGTGCAGCTTGATGGCGATGATGTCATTGCCGCCGGCGGCCCACAGGACGCCGTAGAACGTCATCAGGGCCACCATCACCGCGGTGCGCGTCGGAGCGTCACGCGGGCGCTGCAGCAGGTGGTGCTCCCGCTTGTCGCCGGTGACCCAGGACTCGATGAACGGCAGCAGGATCAGCACCATCAGCATGAGCGGCGGCAGGATCAGGATCGGGATCATCACGTTCCACGAGATGAGGTACCCGAAGATCTCCGACTCCCAGCCCGGGATGATGCGCAGGGCACCGTCGGGCCAGCCCATGTACCAGTCGGGCTGCGAGCCGGCCGTGACCTTGGTCGGGTCGTAGGGCCCGTACTGCCACACCGGGTTGATGGTGAGCAGCGCACCCATGACGGCGGTGACGCCGAAGACGATGAAGAAGAAACCACCGGCCTTCGCGGCGTACACGGGGAGCATCGGGTAGCCGACGACGTTGTCGTTGGTGCGGCCGGGGCCAGGCCACTGCGTGTGCTTGTGGTAGACGAGCAGCAGCATGTGGGCGGCGATCAGGGCGAGCAGGATGCCGGGGATCAGCAGCACGTGGGCCACGTAGAACCGCGGGATGACCGCCTCGCCGGGGAACTCCCCACCGAAGATGAAGAACGACATGTAGGAGCCGATGACCGGCGAGGCCTTCATGAAGCCGTCCGCGGCGCGGACGCCGGTGCCGGAGAGCAGGTCGTCGGGCAGCGAGTAGCCGGTGAAGCCCTCGATGGTGCCCAGCAGCAGCAGGATGCAGCCGATGACCCAGTTGAGCTCGCGGGGCTTGCGGTAGGCGCCGGTGAAGGCCACCCGCATCATGTGCACCAGCATCGCGGCGATGAAGAGCATCGCCGCCCAGTGGTGGATCTGACGCATCAGCAGGCCGCCGCGCACGTCGAAGGACAGGTGCAGCGTCGAGGCGTACGAGGCCGACATGTGCACGCCCCGCATGGGGTCGTAGGCACCCTCGTAGGTGACCTCCGCCATCGAGGGGTCGTACCACAGGGTCAGGAAGCCACCGGTGAGGAGCAGGATCACGAAGCTCCACAGGGCGATCTCGCCGAGCATGAACGACCAGTGGTCGGGGAAGACCTTGCGCAGGTTCTTCTTCATCGCCGTACCGAGGCCCAGACGCTCGTCAGCCCAGTTGGCGACGACGCCGGCCTTGGTCGGCTTGGCGGCAGTAGCAGCGGTGGCGTTGGTGCTGGCCACCTTGCTGGTGTCGAAGGAGGAGTTGCTCATCCCTTGTTCCGCTCCCAGAAGCTCGGTCCAACCGGCTCATCGAAGTCGCTCACGGCGACCAGGTAGCCCTCAGAGTCCACCTCGATGGGCAGCTGGGGCAGGGGCCGTGCCGCCGGACCGAAGATGACCTTGCCGGCGTCGGCGAGGTCGAAGGTCGACTGGTGGCACGGGCACAGCAGGTGGTGCGTGGTGCGTTCGTTCAGCGAGATCGGGCAACCCACGTGGGTGCAGATCTTGGAGTAGGCGATGATCCCGTCGACGGTCCAGTTCTCACGACCTGGCGCCGCCTGGATCTCGGCGGGGTCCATGCGCAGCAGCAGCAGCGCGGCCTTGGACTTGGTGATCTGGACCTCGACTCCCTCGAGGGCGCCCTCCCAACCGTTCTCCTCGGTGGGGTAGAGGATCTCGGGGGCCGCGTTCACGAGGTCGCCGACCTCGAGGTCCTCGGCCTTGATCTTGGTGCCGATGGCGTCGCGCACGATCGGCATGCCTTGCTGCCAGACGGTGCGGTAGAGACCGGCGCCGGGGTAGTCGGCGTCCTCGGCGACCTCGTTGGGGGTGGGGCCGAGGTCGCGCAGCGCGACCAGCGGGGCGATGCCGATGAGGCCGACGGCGCCGAGGAGCGAGTTGCGCACCAGCGGGCGGCGGCCGATGCCGGACTCCTCGATGCCGGTGTTGAGCGCCTCGACGGTGGCCTCGCGGTCCTCGACCGAGGAGGCGGCCGGGTGGCGCATCTCCATGATCTCGTGGTCGGCCATGAGCTTGCGGGCCCAGTGGATGACGCCGACACCGATGCTCATCAGGCCGATGCCGAGCGTCAGGCCGAGGAACAGGGTGGAGGCGCCGAGGCCGCCGAAGGTGGTCCAGTTGTCGCCGACATCGAAGGCGAAGTAGCTGACGACGAAGAGGACCGAGCAGATGGCCGAGACCAGGAAGAAGGCCGCGACCTGGCGCTCTGCGCGCTTTTCCTTGGCCGGGTCGACGTCCGTGGGGCGCCAGGTGTGTGCAGGCAGACCCGGGTTGGGGATCGGCTCGGGGACGGCGGGGGTGTTGTCGGACCCGCGCTCCTCCAGGGTGCTCACGCGTCTGCTCCCTCTGCTGCCAGCTCGCTCTTCTTCTTGCGAGACGTACGGGTGGTGTGGGCCGCGATCCAGATGGCGAAGCCCACCAGTGAGCCTACGCCGACGACCCAGGCGAAGAGGCCCTCAGCGACGGGGCCGAGGCCGCCGAGGCCGAAGCCGCCGTAGCCGGGCTTCTCCTCGAGCGACTCGATGTAGGCGATGACGTCGCGCTTGGACTCCGGCGGGATGTTGCCGTTGGAGAAGTTGTCCATCGACTGCGGGCCGGTGAGCATCGCCTCGTAGATGTACTTGGGGTCCACGCCGCGGATGGTGGGCGCGTAGCCCCCGCGCGGCATGGCGCCGCCGCTGCCGGCGAAGTTGTGGCAGGCGGTGCAGTTGGTGAGGAAGATCTGACCGCCGCGGGCCTCGGCCTCGGCGCGCTCCTCGGGCGAGAGACCCTCGGTGCTGTAGTCGCTCTCCTCGGGGATCGCGGGGCCGGGGCCCAGCGAGGCGACGAAGGCGGCGAGGGCGTCGATCTGGTCCTGGCTGTAGATCTCGGGCTTGCTGGGGGCCTGGGCCGAGGTCTGCACCAACGGCATGCGGCCGGTGCCGACCTGGAAGTCGACCGCGGCCGCGCCGGTGCCGGCCAGGGCGGGGCCGAGCTGGGCGCCTTCCTGGGTCAGGACGCCCTCGCCGTTCTGGCCGTGGCAGAACGAGCAGCCCAGGAGGAACAGCTCGCGGCCCTCGGCGACGAGGTCCTCCTGGTTGGAGGTCTCCTCGGCGGTGGCGGGCGCGAGGGTGGCGTAGAGGCCGCCGGTGACCAGCAGGCCCAACAGCAGCATGACGAGCCCGGCGAGGGGCCCCCGGCGGTGCCGGGAGACTCGTCCTGCGGAGCGGTTCAGGAGGCGCAAGGTTCGGTCCTTCGTCGTTCGGTGCTGCCGGGTGGAGCGAGGGGTGCCGCGGGGGCGGGGAGCCGGTGTCGGCCGACCGTGGTGGCGGCGGCCGAGTCGGCTACTTGATCAGGTAGATGGTGGCGAACAGGCCGATCCAGACGACGTCGACGAAGTGCCAGTAGTAGGAGACGACGATGGCGCTGACGGCCTGCTCGTGCGTGAAGCGCTTGGCCAGGTAGGTGCGGCCGAGGACGAGCAGGAACGCGATGAGGCCGCCGGTCACGTGGATGCCGTGGAACCCGGTGGTCAGGTAGAACATCGTGCCGTAGGCGGAGCTCGGGATCGTCACGCCCTCGTGCAGCAGCTCGGCGTACTCGAGCGCCTGACCGCCGATGAAGATGGCGCCCATGATGTAGGTGAGGATGAACCACTCGCGCAGGCCCCACTGACGGAAGTTCAGCAGCGAGCCGGAGCGCCCGACCTGGCCGCGCTCGGCGGCGAAGACGCCGAGCTGGCAGGTGAGGGAAGAAAGCACCAGGATCGTGGTGTTGACCGAGGCGAACGGGACGTTCAGCAGCTCGGTGTTGATCGCCCACAGGTCGGGGCTGACGGCCCGGATCGTGAAGTAGGACGCGAACAGGGCTGCGAAGAACATCAGCTCGCTGGAGAGCCAGATGATCGTGCCGACCGCGACCATGCTCGGGCGGTCGTGGTGCCCGTGCAGGCGGGAAGCCGGGATGGTTGCTGTGGTCGCCACATGACCATTATGGCCCGCCTGCGGGCGGAGACCACCCCGACCCCCTCATGGACGACGTCATAAAGTTCACAGCGTGGTTTCAGCAGCCTTTCAGACCCTGAGCGACACCCTGGGCGACCTCGCCGACCCGGCGCGGGACGGCGTCGTGCGCGCGGCGCCTGCGGGCGACCTGGAGAGCCTGCCGCCGTTCGGGTTCGACACCTTCTTCACCGAGTGGCACGTGGCTCCGCTGCCGCTCGTGGCCACGGTCTGGGCGGTCGGGCTGTACCTGCTCGGCGTGCGCACGCTGCGCCGTCGCGGCGACCACTGGCCGGTGGGCCGCACCCTGGCCTTCGTGGTGCTGGGCATGGGGTCGTTCTACGTGGCGACCTCCTCGGGGCTGGCCGCCTACGACACGGTGCTGCTGAGCGTGCACATGGTGCAGCACATGGTGCTCTCGATGCTGGTGCCGCTGAGCCTGGCGCTCGGCGCTCCCGTGACGCTCGCGCTGCGCACCCTGCCGGGCTCGCCGCGGCGCTGGCTGCTGGCGGTGCTGCACTCCAAGGTCGCCACGGTGCTCACCTTCGCGCCGCTGACCTTCGCGCTGTACATCGTCTCGCCGTGGGCGCTCTACTTCTCCGGCTGGTACGAGGCCTCGCTCCGCTCCGTCTACGTGCACGAGATGATGCACGTGCACCTGGTGCTGGTGGGGGCGCTGTTCTTCTGGCCGCTCGTGGGGGTGGACCCGCTGCCGGGGCGCCTGGGCTACCCGTTCCGGGTGCTGCTCACAGTGCTGACGCTGCCGTTCCACGCCTTCCTCGGCGTCACGATCATGGGTCAGTCCACCCTGCTGGGCGGCGACTGGTACCCCGCGCTCAGCGAGGGGCCGCTGGGCGCGTGGTTGCCCGACCCGCTGGAGGACCAGCAGCTGGCAGGCGGCCTGCTCTGGGGGGCCGGCGACCTGATCGGCATCGTGTTCTTCGTGGTGCTCTTCACCCAGTGGGTGCGCTCCTCGATGAAGGAGGCCCAGCGCGAGGACCGTCGCCTGGACCTCGCGGAGGCGCGGGAGGCTCGGGACGCCCGCGACGCGGAGAAGGCCTCCCGGGGCTGACCCCGCGCCGGGTCAGCTGCCGGACGAGGGCGACGTCGTCGCCGCGTCGGCGGCCGCGCGGTCGCCGTCGGGCTGGTCGGACCCGTCGGGCTGGTCGGGCTGGTCGGGGTCGTGCGGGGTCACCTGCGTCACGGCGACCTCGGTGACGCGGCGTCCCTCCATGGCCACCACCTCGATCCGGGTCTCGCCGACCTCCACCGAGTCGCCCATCTCGGGCATCCGGCCGATCTGGGCGATCACGTAGCCGGCCACGGTCTCGTAGTCGCCGTCCTCGAGCTCGACGCCGGTCTCCTCGGCGAAGTCCTCGATGGTCAGGCCGCCGGCCAGCACGGTGGTGCCGACCAGGTCGACGCGGTCGGGCTCCTCGTCGTCGTACTCGTCGCGGATGTCGCCGACGATCTCCTCGACGAGGTCCTCCAGCGTGACGATGCCGTCGGTGCCGCCGTACTCGTCGACGACGACGGCCAGGTGCGTGCTGGCCTCGCGCATGACGCGCACCGAGGGCAGCACCCGGTTGGTGGAGGGCAGCAGCAGGATCTGCCGCTGCACCTCGGCGACCGTGCGCTGCGGGTCGTCGACCTCGATGAGGTCGCGCACGTGCAGGAACCCGGTGACCTCGTCGAAGCTGCCGGCGATGACGGGGTAGCGCGAGTGCGAGCGGTCGCTGACCCAGGAGGCGGCCTCCGCGAGCGTGAGGCGCCCCTCGATGAAGTCGACCTCGCCGCGAGGGCGCATCACCTCCTTGAGGGTGCTGCGGGTGGCGTTGAACACGTCGGTGACGATGCGCCGCTCGTCCTCGCCCAGCCCCTCGTGCGTGGAGACGATGTCGCGCAGCTCCTCGTCGCTGACCGAGTCGTTGGTGGCGTTCGGGTCGCCGCCCAGCAGGCGCACCAGCGCGTTGGTGGAGATGGAGAGCAGCCAGATCACCGGGCGCATCAGCGTGGCGAAGCGGTCGAGCGGCGGCGCGGTGAGCATGGAGAGCTGCGCGGACTTCTGCAGCGCCAGGCGCTTGGGCACCAGCTCGCCCAGCACCAGCGAGAGGTAGGCGATCACCAGGGTCATCGCCACGAGCGCGATGGCGTCGGCGGCGGAGTCGGTGAGCCCGAGGTCGACCAGGTACGGCGCGACGTCGGGGGCGAGGGTCGAGCCTCCGTAGGCGGCGGAGAAGAAGCCCGCCACGGTGACGCCGATCTGCACGGCGGCGAGGAAGCGGTTGGGGTCGCGGGCCACGGAGGCCACGCGGGCGCCGCGGGCGCCGCGCTGCTCGATGCGCGAGACCTGGCTCTCGCGCAGTGAGACCAGGGCGATCTCGGTGGCGGCGAAGACGCCACCGACCAGGACGAAGACCAGGACCAGGAGGAAGTTGAGGAAGAACTGGGTGTCGATCACGACCGCTCACCCCGGGCGGGCACGGGGGAGCGGTAGCTACTTCGCGGGCGATCCATGGCCACGAGGGTAGCGAGGGGGAGCCGCGGTAGCATCGCCGCCGTGAGCGAGTCGAAGGCAACCCTCAAGGTGCTGGTCTACAGCGACGACGTCTCCACCCGCGAGCAGGTGATCCTCGCCCTCGGCCGCCGCCCCCACCCCGACCTCCCCGAGGTCGAGTACGTGCAGGTCGCCACCGAGCCCGTCGTCATCCAGGTGATGGACGCCGGCGGCGTCGACCTGGTGATCCTCGACGGCGAGGCCACGCCCGCCGGCGGGATGGGCATCGCCAAGCAGCTCAAGGACGAGATCTACCACTGCCCGCCGGTGCTGGTGCTCACCGGCCGCCCGCAGGACGCGTGGCTGGCCACGTGGTCGCGGGCCGAGGCGGCCGTGCCGCACCCGCTGGACCCGATCCAGCTGGCCGAGGCCGCGGTGGCGCTGCTGCGCAGCCGCGTGCCCGTCACCCGCTAGCCGCGGCGTGGGTACGCCGACCTGGCCGGAGGTGCTGGGCGCCCTGGTGCAGGGCGAGGACCTCACGGCCACCCAGACGACCTGGGCGATGGGCGAGATCCTCGCTGGTGACGCCACTCCCGCGCAGGTGGCCGGCTTCGCCGTCGCGCTGCGCGCCAAGGGCGAGACGGTGGCGGAGGTCACCGGCCTGATCGAGGCGATGTACGCGGTCGCCACGCCGATCTCGGTACCGGGCCGGTTGCTCGACGTCGTCGGCACCGGCAGCGACCGCTCCAACTCGGTGAACATCTCCTCGATGGCGGCGGTGGTGGCGGCGGGCGCCGGAGCGACCGTGGTCAAGCACGGCAACCGCTCGGCCTCCTCGATGACCGGCTCGGCCGACGTGCTCGAGGCTCTCGGCATCCGGCTCGACCTGCCCCCGGCGCGGGTCGCCGAGGTCGCGCGGGAAGCGGGCATCACGTTCTGCTTCGCCGCGGCCTTCCACCCCTCCATGCGGCACGCCGCCGGGGTGCGCCGCGAGCTCGGCATCGGCACCACCTTCAACTTCCTCGGCCCGCTCGCCAACCCCGCCCGCCCGGCCGCGCAGGCCATCGGCTGCGCCGACCGTCGCGCCGCCCCGATGATGGCCGGCGTGTTCGCCGCGCGCGGCGTGGACGCCTGGGTGTTCCGCGGCGACGACGGCCTGGACGAGCTGACGACGACCACGACGTCGTCGGTGTGGGTGGTGCACGACGGCGTCGTCACCGAAGGCTCGCTCGACCCCGCGGTGCTCGACCTCGCGCCAGCGACCCCTGCGGACCTCGCTGGCGGCGACGTGGCCTTCAACGCCGACGTGTTCCGGCGGACCCTCGACGGTGAGCGCGGCCCCGTGCGCGACGCCGTGCTGCTCAACGCGGGTGCCGCCCTGGCCGTGCACGAGGCGCCCGGCGAGTCGCTCGAGCAGGCTCTCGCCGCCGGCTACGCGCGCGCTGCGGACGCTGTCGACTCGGGTGCGGCGGCTGCTGCGCTCGAGCGGTGGGTGGCGGCGGCCGCGGGGTAGCGCGACGCCGGCCTACAGGTCGAGGACGAACTCGCCACCGTTGGGCCGGAAGCCGATGCGTGCGTAGTAGGCGCCGACCATCTGGTCGGAGGTGAGCACGTGGCGGAACCCGAGGTCGCGCAGGGCGCCGCTGTGCCGCCACACGAACTCGCCGGGAGAGAAGTCGCGGTACTTGGGCGTCACGTAGTCCAGGAGGACCCGGGCGACGTCGCCCTCACCACGCACCACGACGACGCCGACCGTCTGGTCGCCCCTCGCGACCACGAACGCGTGCCCCTCGTCGCCGGGCTGCCAGGTGAAGTCCGGTTGGAAGCGGCGGATGTCGGCGGCGTGGGTGGTGAGCACGTGGCGCAGGTACTGGTCGCCGGTGCCGACGGCGATGACCTCGAACGCAGCGTCATCGTGCCGCTCGCGGACCAGTCGCACGATGAACCAGACGTTGATCGCACACAGGACGGCGTTCATCGCCACCATCGGCCACACGCCGACCAGGGCGTTGAAGCCGACCAGGACGACGCAAGCGACCAGGTTGAGCACCCGGAAGCGCAGCACCCGCGCCTGGAGCAGCGAGAACACGAGCAGGGCGCTGCCGCCCCAGCCCAGGACGTCGATCCAGTGGTCGGTCAGCCAGGTCACCGCGGGAGGTTAGCCGAGTCCTCCCGCGGTGCCGCGATCGTGAAGCTCAGCGCTTCACGGTGAACTTGCGCCACGCGCTGGCTCGCAGGGTGTCCTTGCCGGCGTCGAGGGCGGTCACACGCCAGCTCCACGTGCCCTTGTCGAGGCCGTCGGTCGGAGCGAAGACGGTTGCCCGTGTGCTGACCGACTCCTCGATCTCGTTGCCGCGTCGCAGCTGGACCAGGTAGCTCAGGGCCTGGGGCTGGGCACGCCACGAGAACAGGAGCTTCGTGTTGGTCACCTCGCGCCCCGATGCCGGGGACGCCAGGACCGGAACGGTTGCTCCTACGCGGAATCGCTGCCACGCGCCCCACGCCGACTTGTTGCCGGAGGCGTCGCTCTTGCGCAGGCGCCACACGAAGTCAGTGCCGAGTGCCTCCAAGGGCTTGTCGAACGAGAAGGCCGTCTGACGGATGTTGCTCGCACGAGCCGCCAGGTTGCTGCTCGACGCGGTGGTGTCGGCATTGCGGTAGACCTCGAGGTCGTAGTACTTCGCGAAGGTCCCCGGTAGCCAGCGGAAGGGCTGGATCCCGGTCACTACCTGCCCGTTGATGGGACCGATAGGGGTGGGCGGGGGAGACGCCTTGGTGAAACGACGAGGCGTGCTCCAGGTGAGGTCGTTGCCGTTGCCGTCGATGGCCTGGACGCGCCACCACAGCTGCCCCTCGGGGTACATCTTCGAGAACGCGGTGTAGGTGGTCTGGTCGACGACGATCTCGTCGACCTTCTTGGCAAAGGTCTCGGTGTCCGAGACCTGGATTCGGTACTGCTCTCCAGTCTGGTGAGGCTGCTCGCGGGTGTCCGCGTCGGTGACCGAGAGGTTGCTCTCGCGGTAGTCGGTCCAGCGGAAGGTGACGCTGTCCGACACGGTGGCGGTCGCGGCCGGGGTGAGGAGCTCGACCTTCGGCGAGGTCTTCTCGAAGGAGTTGCTGGCACGCTCCGGAGTGGGGCCACAGAGCCGGTCGTGGTCACATGCTCGGACGAACCAGTAGTACGCCTCGCCGGCCTGGGTGTCCCGAAGCGACCTCGGCGGAATCCACTGGGTTGCGGTGGTCGTGGGGAGTCTGTCGGGGAAACTGGCGTTGCCGTATCCGGTCACCATGTTGGTCATGTCCGGGTCGTGAGCAAGATAGATGCGGTAGCTCGCAGCTCCGGGCGTAGGACTCCAGCGGAAGAGTGGGGTGGCACTCACACCGCATGTGCCGGTGCCCGACTGAAGTGATTTGGTGCACGCCGAGGATCCCGTTCCGTGCAAGGTCAGGCGTTGCCCGGTCACAGACCCGAGTGATCCCCGGGGTGGGGTCGACGGCGCAACGAAGTCGAAGGAACGAACCGCAGAGAAGACGCTCTGCACCTCGGTGGGTTGGTCCAGCGCCTGCACGCGCCAGTAGTAGGTGCCGCTCCCCTTCCAGGGGAAGCAATCCTGGTCTGCACCCGGAAACTGCGAGCCCAACGGCGTGAACGTGGTCTGCTCCGTGACGCAGTCGTTCGTCGTCGTGTTGTTGGAGAAGCCGGGCTCTGTGCTCACGAACAGCCGGTAGTGGGACGCCAGCCGGACCGGCTCCCACTGGAAGAACAGGTCACCATTGGCCGAGCCGCCGTCAGCCGGGTAGGTCAGCTCGGGCTTGACGTTCCACGCACGCCGGAAGAGCCCGACCTCGGCGGAGTCCCACTCGGCGGTCTGTCCCAACGAGTTCCGTGCACGGACCTGCCACCAGTAGGAGGCATTGTCGTAGGTCTTGGGTGGCGAGTAGCGCGTGCCGTCGACGAAGGACTTGTAGACGATGTTGTTGAAGCCGTCGTCGGTGCTGACGCGGATCTCGTAGTCGGCCGCGCCCGCGACGGGCTGCCAGGAGAGCACGACCTCCTCCATCGGCGACTGGATCTCGTCCAGGTCGACCAGCGGGAGGGCGCCGATGGTGTAGCTGCGTTCGGACGACGGACGGGTCAGCACGTCGCGGTCAAGCAGCGCACGAACCCGCCACCAGTAGGTGCCGTTGGGCTGCGGCTCGTTCACGACGGTGGAGGTGGTGTCGGTACGGATCACCTCGGTGTCGACCCAGTCGCGCTCACCGCCGTCGATCTCGACGATGTACTCCTCCGCTCCGGCGACGGGCTGCCAGATGAGCGTCGGCGGCGAGGCGGGTTGCTCGAGGGTCGAGGCGTGCGCCGGGAGTAGCTGGACGGGGCCGGGCCGCTGCTGCTGGACGATGCTCGAGGTCGCCCACTTGCCCGTCTTGCCGTTGACCTCGGCGCGAACCCGCCAGTAGAGGCGGCCCGGGGGCAGAGGATCGGTCGGCGTGACGACGGTGTTCTCGGTGTTCTCGTCGAGCACCAGCTTGTCGAACGAAGCCGTGCGTGCCACCTCGACGTCGTAGGACTGCGCCTTCTTCACCGGCTTCCAAGCGAAGGCGAGCGCGGTGGTGGAGACCCCGGTCGCCTTCAGCCCGCCGGGCTTGGCAGTGGCCGCCTCGGCAGGTGTCGTGGTGGCCAACACAGACAGCAGCAGGGCCGTGGTCGCCCCGACCGCGCACAGCCGGATTCCTGCCATCGGACGTGCTCGATCTACTGCTCTCCGCACCAGGGCCTCCCAGGTCGCCCCGGATCAGGTGCAGTCCATTCCCTCGACGGACCCCGGAGTCGCGTCACCGTAGGCAGATGCCATCGCCGGCAGTGGCGCCATCGGTGGGCTATAGCCCCGGGGGACTACGAGAAGTGACCGATCGGCGGAGTCAGTCCAACCCGAGCGAGAACGCTGACTCCAGGTCGTGCCGCGAGTAGGCCCGGAAGGCGATGTGGGTCTCGGTGGCGGCGACGCCGGGCACCTTGTTCAGCTGGTCGGCGACCACCGCGGCGACGTCGTCGTGGTTGCGCACCCGCACGAGCGCGATCAGGTCGATCTGGCCGGTCACCGAGTAGACCTCGCTGACACCCTCGAGGGCCGCGATCTGCTCGGCCACCTCGGGGATGCGGGCGACGTCGGCCTTCACGAAGACGATGGCGGTGATCATGGCCAGAGACTAGTCCGCCATGGTCCTGACGGGGGGCTCTCCGTGGTCCGGATGGACCACAGCATCGAGATGATCGTGCCGCCGTCTCTGGTTCAAGTCCGGGCTATCGCGAATGGGTCGATGCTGTTCGGCGTGCAATCCATGGGCGAGGCCTTCGAGCGCCGGCCGAACGCTCTCAACGGTCTCCGGCTGGGTCTTGCGTTGGTCGTCCTGCTATGGCACTCAATCCTGCTGACGGACCGCTCGTGGCTCAGTTGGCCGTTGCACCAGCTGCTAGAGGAGGTGCCGGTCGACGCATTCTTCGCGGTCTCCGGCTTCCTACTGGCCCGATCCTGGACCAAGCGCCCACGAGCGCTGGAATTCGCTCTTGCGCGGGCCAGCAGGCTGCTGCCCGGGCTTTGGCTCTGCCTAGCGCTCACTGCCGCGGTCATCGCACCCGTGGTCGCGCCCGAGTCGACGTTGCGCGACCGCGCGACATACGCGCTGGGGAACGCTGGTGTCTACATGAGCCACCGAGGACTCGCTGAGGACGGTCAGTACCTCAACCTCTCGTTGTGGTCACTGTGGTGGGAGTGCTGCTGCTACGCGTCGATGCTTGTGCTGGGCTCTCGGAGGGCGCTAACTGCGGCGACGGTGGCCGCGATCGCGTGCGTGCTGTGGTCCTGGCTGCTGGTGTTGACTGTCGCTGGGGTGTGGTCCGCCATCCCCGGTACGTTGTGGGTCAGCGCCGTGCCGCGCTTGGGTCTCATGTTCGCGCTCGGAGCGCTGATCTGGCTGGTCAGGGCCAGGGTGCCGGTGTCGGGGAATCTCGCCGCCGTCGCTTCTGTGGTTCTCTTCTCGTCGTTGCTGATGCCCAACTACCACCTCCTCGGGGCTCCCTCAGTCGCTTACCTGTGTCTGTGGGCCAGCTTGGCCGTGGGTGCGCGCCGATGGGCGCGACCAAACGTGGACCTGTCGTATGGCACTTACCTGTACGGATTTCCGCTGCAGGTCGTGCTCGTGCGCCACGGCGTGGATCACTGGGTCCCGCTAACCCTGGCTGCCGCACCGCTTGCAACAGCGATGGCGTGGATCTCTTGGAAGGCCTGCGAGGCGCCCGCGTTGAGGTGGATGCAGGAGCATCGGCGCCCTAGACGAAGGGAGCCCTCTGGACTCAGCACGTGATGTGCTGCCTGCGTGACCGCGCGGGAGGGCCACCGTCCTCGTCGAACGGGGCCGGCTCCACCACCGCGGTGGCCAGGTGGCGGGTGGCGCCGCCGACCGGGCAGGTCCAGCTGCCGTCGACCTCGATCAGGCGCACGCCGGGGGACTCCAGCCACTTCAGCACCTTCTCCGTCTCCTCCGCCGAGGCGGCGGGCACCGGGCCCAGGCCGGGGATGACGGTCTCGGCGCTGGCGCGCAGGTGGTCGACGAAGCGGTGCGCCTCGGCGCCGGGCGGGATGACGCCGGCCGCGGCCAGGCGGCCGTGGCGCACCACGTGCACCGCCCAGCGGCCGTCGTCCTCCTTGCGGGCCGCCACCACCTCGGCGCAGGCGGTGAGAGACGTGAGCCGCTGGGTGCGCGCGGAGGCGCGAACGAACGCGGCCAACCGGTCGCGGTGGGTGCCGGCCTCCTCGAAGCGCTCGTCGGCGGCCAGGGCCGCCATGCGGGCGTTGACCACCTCGACGACGTCGTCGGGTCGTTCGAGCAGGGTGTCGCGGAGTCGACGCACGACGGCCCCGTAGGTGAGGTGGTCGGTGGAGCCGTCGCAGGGGGAGAGGCAGCGGCCCAGCTCGGCCAGCACGCAGGGCGTGCGGGAGGGGCGCTGGCCGAACCGGTCGGAGCACTGCCGCACCGGGAAGGTCTCGTGCAGGGCGGCCAGGCAGCGCTCGGCGGTGCGCTTGGAGCCGAACGGGCCGAGGTAGTCGGCCTCGTCGTCGAGCACCTTGTGCACCAGCGAGAGCCGCGGCCACGGCTCGCGGGTGAGCTTGACGAAGGTCTGCTTCTCCGGGTGCCGCGAGCGCCGGTTGTAGCCGGGCTTGTGCTGCCCGATCAGCCGCAGCTCGCGTACCTGCGCCTCCAGAGGTGTCGCGCACTCGATCGCCTCCACCCGGGCGGCGAGGCGCACCATCTCACCCATCCGCGAGCGGGTCTCGGAGGCGGTGAAGTAGCTGCGCACCCGGGTGCGCAGGTCCTTGGAGGTGCCGACGTAGAGCACCTTCTCCTGCTCGTCGCGGAAGAGGTAGACGCCGGGGGCGTGCGGCAGCCCGTCGGCCAGGTGCCGCTTGCGGCGCTGCGCGGCGGTGACGCGGCCGGTGAAGGTCTGCAGCTCCTCCAGCGTCTGAACGCCCTGCCCGCCGAGACGCTCCATCAGGCCGTGCAGCACGTCGACGGTGGCGCGCGCGTCGGAGAGTGCCCGGTGGTTGGGCTCGGTGCTGGAGCGGAAGACCCGTGCGAGCGAGGAGAGCTTGCAGTTGGGGGCGTCGTCGCGGGTGATCACGCGCCGGGCGAGCCGGGCGGTGTCGACGACCTCGAAGCCGGGCCAGGGGCGGCCCTGCTGCTCGGCGAAGTGCTGCAGGAAGCCGACGTCGAAGGGCGCGTTGTGGGCCACCAGCACGGTGCCGGCGGCGAACTCGAGGAAGGCCGGCAGCGCGCTCTCGATCGGGGGCGCGTCGACCACCATCGAGTTGCTGATGCCCGTGAGCACCGCGATGAAGGCCGGGATGGCGGTGTGCGGGTTGACCAGCGTCTGGAACTCGCCGAGCACCTCCCCGCCGCGCACCTTGACCGCACCGATCTCGGTGATCATCGACCCTGCGGCGGCCGAGCCGCCGGTGGTCTCGAGGTCCACGACGGTGAAGGTGACCCCGCTCAGCGGGCGGCCGAGCTGGTCGAAGCTGCGCTGGGACTCCCAACGGGGCGGGGGTGGGACGGGTGCTGCACTCACAGCAGGGACGCTAGGCGGGGCCACCGACAGGCCGGGCGAGGCGCGCGGCGAGGAGTCTCCGTCCAGTGGACACGGCACGTCCGCGTGCGCCTCACGCGCGGTTCACCTGCCGCCGTGAGCATCCCGGCATGATCTGGGTGGTCGTGCCGG
Organism: Nocardioides nanhaiensis; assembly: GCF_039542785.1. NCBI lineage: Bacteria > Bacillati > Actinomycetota > Actinomycetes > Propionibacteriales > Nocardioidaceae > Nocardioides > Nocardioides nanhaiensis. The sequence continues at coordinate 242,837 of NZ_BAABIM010000004.1, read as the reverse complement.
CGCTCGACGAGGCGGAGAACCTGGTCGAGCTGGTGCCGCGCATCGCCGCGGAGGTGCTGGCCTTCGACCCGCTCGGCCGCGTGCTCGTGGTCGACGACGGCTCGACCGACGACACCGGCAAGGTGATGGCGCGGCTGATGGGCGACCTGCCGTGCGTCGAGCTCGAGACGCACCGCCACAACCTCGGCAAGGCCGCCGCGCTGCAGCACGGGTTTGCCCGCGCGCTCGACGGGGGCGCGGACGTCGTCGTGATGATGGACGCCGACGGCCAGGACGACCCGGCCGAGCTGCCGCGCCTGCTCGCCCGTCTGGAGGACGGAGCCGATCTGGTGACCGGCGCCCGACTCGAGCGCCATGACCGCTTCGTCAAGCGCACCACCTCGCGGCTCTACAACCGCACGACCGGGCTCCTCTCGGGTGCCCCCGGCCGTGACTTCAACTCCGGCTTCAAGGCCATGCGCGCCGACGTGGCGCGCGACGTCTCGCCGATGCTCTACGGCGAGATGCACCGCTACCTCACCGTCATCGCGCACGGGCTGGGCCACCGCGTGGCAGAGGTGCCCGTGCAGCACCACGCGCGGATGCGGGGGAGCAGCAAGTACGGCCTCAACCGGTTCTGGCGTGGGATGTCGGACCTGGTGACCGTGCGCTTCCTGCTGAGCTACGAGCACCGCCCCTCGCACCTGTTCGGCGGGATCGGCGTGCTGAGCTTCCTGGCCGGCATGGTGTGCCTCGTGTGGCTGACCGGTCTGAAGCTGGTGGCCGGTTTGGCCATCGGCGACCGCCCGCTGTTGATCGCCGGCGTGCTGCTGGTGATGGTGGGCCTGCAGCTGACCCTCTTCGGCCTGCTCGCGGAGCTGGTGGTCAACGCCCGCAACCGCGATCCGGGTCGTCGCGCGTGAGACCGCCGCGCCCGCTGGTGGCGCTGGCCGGCGGCGTCGTCGTCGTCGGGGTGGTGGTGGTGCTGCTCGGCGGGTGGCGCACGGGCGTCAGCTACGACGAGAGCTACCACGTGCTGCGCATGCGCAGCTGGCTCGACCACGGCTGGTACCTGCTCGACGGCGACCTGCTGGGCGACGAGCCCGGGCCCTGGCAGGAGCAGCGCTACGTGTACGGCCCGCTGACCATGCAGCTGCTGCAGGGCTGGTCGGTGCTGTGGGGTGGCGACCCCGGCGCCGTCTCGGCCTCGGCGCACGCCTACGCGGTGCGGCACCTCGGCGTCGGTGTGATCGGGCTGGGTGGGGTGGCCGCGGCCGCCGGCCTGAGCCGGCTGCTGCTGCGTCGCTGGACGTGGGGGCTGGTGACGGCGGCGGTGCTGCTGGCGCTGCCCGTGTGGGCCGGGCACTCGATGTTCAACGTCAAGGACGTCCCGGTCGCGACCGGCTACACGCTGGCCACGCTCGGCCTCGCCCTGCTGGTGCTGCGCGCCGACGACGACGCGCGTCGGCCCGTGCGACCGGGCCTGCGGCTGCTCAGCGGGTGCACGGCGCTGGTGGCGGGTGTCGTGCTCGCCGTCGGCACCCGGCCAGGGATCTGGCCTGGGCTCGCGCTCGGAGTCGCGCTGGTGCTGGTGACACGGGACCGGGTGCGGATCGCCGCCGTGCTCGGCTCGCTCTGCGTGGCCTACCTGCTGCTGCTGGTGAGCTACCCGTCGGCATTCGCGACGCCGCTGCAGGCGCTGGTGGGTGGGGCCCTGGAGTCCTCGCGGTTCGACGGCCGCAGCGGTGACTGGTGGTACCTGCCGCTGTTCACGTTGGTGGAGGTGCCCACGCTGGTGCTGGTGGCCGCGCTGGCCGGCGCCGTCGTCGGCGTGCGTCTGGCCTGGCGCTCGTGGCGGCACTCGCGCCGCTGGGATCCCCGCGAGGTGGTGCTGGCGCTGGTGCTGGCACAGGCCTTCGTGCTGCCCGTGCTGGCGGTGGTGCGCCAGTCCAACATCTACACCGGCGTACGGCAGATGCTGTTCGCGGCGCCGGCGGTTGCGGTGCTTGCCACCGTGGGCGTGGCGGCGCTGCTGGCCTCGCGGGCATCGTGGCGTCGCCGGCCCGTCCTGCGGGCGGTCGTGCCCGTGGCGGTCGTCGTCGGGCTGGTGGGGCCGCTGGTGGTGCAGCTGCAGCTCTTCCCCTACTCCTACGCCTACTCCACGGTGCTCGCCTCGGCGGCCTCGCCGACCGTCGAGCGCTTGACCGGTTACGGCGTCCAGACCGACTACTGGCGCACCAGCGTGCGGGAGCTGGCCCCGGAGGTGCCCGCCGACGGTTGGGTGACGTGCTCGCCGACCATGGACGAGCAGGGTCGGTGGTACCGCTGGTCGCGCGACACCCACGACGACTGCGCCGGTGAGGTGGTGAGCCCGCTGAGCGCCTACGCGGAGCGCCGCGATGGCGACGACTCGTGGGCGGCCGGCTGGCAGCCCACGCCCACCCGCTTCCTGGCCGTGCAGACCGGCAGCGACGCGGCGGGCAGCAACTGCACCAAGCACAGCACCGTGCGTCGCTGGCTGTACTGGCGCGAGGTGGAGATGGGCTTCGTGGCCACGTGCGACCTGGTGCTGCCTGCCTACCCGGCGGGCGGCCTGGACTTCGACGACGCCGACGGCTCGACGCAGGGTGGGGAGACGCTGCTGGGCGGTTGGGACATCCACCCCTCGCGCCGCGGCCTCGGCACGGAGCCCGCGGGGGAGGACGACACCCCGTCGCTGGGCTTCACGCTGGAGGTGGCCGAGGGGGCCGGGCTCGTGCTGAGCGGCACCGCGGAGGGTGCCGGGGCGCTGCGGCTCAGCGTCAACGGCACGCCGTTGCCCGCGGAGTCGACGGGTGAGTCATGGACGGCGTCGGTGCCGGCGCCCGTGGCAGCCCATTACGGGGAGGGCCGGGTCGTCGTCGACGTGGAGGGCCCAGGCGTGCGGCTGCTCTCGCTGGCGGCGGCTCCGGCGCCACCACCGACATCTCTGGCAGGAGGAGCCTCGTGAAGGATCTCTACGTGCGATGCGTGCGGCTGGTGCGCGCGGTGCTGGGGCGCCTGGGCGTCGTCGCGCTGCTGGACCGTGCTGCCCGCCGCTCGCGCACGGCGCTGTGGGTGCGCTCGTGGCTGGCGGTCTACGACCTCGACGACATGCTGCGGCTCGACGTGCCCTGGTGGACCTTCGAGGCCGCCGACGGCGTCGAGGTGCTGCTGCGGCAACGTCCAGGGGCGCGCGTCTTCGAGTGGGGCTCCGGCGCCTCCACCGTCTGGCTGGCCGCACGTGCCGGGTCCGTCACCAGCGTGGAGCACGACGTCGCCTGGGCTGAACAGATGCGCCGCGTGCTGCCCGCGAACGCGGAGCTGCGCGTCGTCGAGCCGGTGCGTCGACCCGGCGGCGCTCGCTCCGCCAAGCCCGGCTTCGAGGGTCTGGACTTCACCGACTACGTGGCGGCGCTGACGCCGTCCGACGGGCTCTTCGACGTCGTGGTGGTGGACGGCCGCGCCCGGGAGGCCTGCCTGGACCGGGCGCTGGACCACGTGGCAGCCGGAGGGCTGCTTGTCGTGGACAACGTGGACCGTGCCCGCTACCGCGACGCGCTGGCCCGGCACGGTCAGCGGTTGCAGGTGGAGTGGACGCGCGGTCGCACGCCGGCGCTGCCCTACCCCACGCGCACCGCGCTCGTGCGTGTGCGGCCGGCCGATGCGAGGGCCGCGTGAGGCAGGCGGAGTCCGCGGCCCGTCGTCGCTGGATGCGGGTGGCGCGCTGGGCCTTCCTCGCGCTGGTGGTGGCCTTCGCCTGGTGGGGCCTGTGGGGGCGCGAGGACGAGCTGCTGGAGGCGCTGCGCTCGATCTCTCCCTGGCGGGTGCTGGCGGCCCTGGCGCTGGTGCTGGTGGGCATCGCCGCCACGGGCTCGGCGTGGCTGGCGCTGCTGGGCGCCTTCGGACGCCGGTTGCCCGGCACTGCGGGGCGTGCCGTCTTCTTCCTCGGCCAGCTGGGCAAGTACATCCCCGGCGGCGTGTGGTCCATGGGCGCCCACGCCGAGCTCGCGCGCGCCCACGACGTGCCGGTGCGCACCACGGTGAGCACCTCGCTGGTCTTCCTCGGCGTCAACCTGGCCACCGGCGGGCTGGTGGCCTCGGTGTGCGCGCTGCTGGGCGCCACCACGGTGGACGTGCCGCGGTGGGTGCTCTGGAGCGTGCTGGTCGGCGCGCTGGTGGCGCTCACCCCGCCGGTGGTCAACCGGGGTGGGTCCCTGCTCGCGGGCGCTGACGGCCTGCGGGTGACGGTCGGGGTCCTCGCACGCATCGCCGCCGTCCAGACACTCACCTGGAGCTGCTACGCCGCCGCCCTGACCGTGCTGGCGCCCTCGCCCGACTGGCAGCTTCTCGGGCTGGCGGCCGGCGCCTTCACCGCGTCCTACGCGATCGGGGTCCTGGTCGTGGTGGCGCCCGCCGGTCTCGGGGCTCGCGACGTCACGCTGGTGGCGCTGCTGGCGCCCGTGCTCGGGCTGCCGACCGCCACGGCCGTCGCGCTCGTGACCCGCGTGCTGCACACCGTCGGCGACCTCCTGCTGGCGCTCGCGGCGTGGTCGGTGGCGCGGAGACGCCGTGTCGGCACCGATGGTCAGTCCGCGCTCGAGTACCACATGTCGTCGAGGGCGTAGCGCTCGCCGACCGAGAAGTCGTACTGGACCATCTGCAGGTCCTCGAGCAGCTGTTGTGCGGTCGGGCTCAGCGTCTCGATATCCGTGTGCGGTCGACCGTCGGGTGTGTAGAAGGCCTCTCCCTCCATGGCCGGAATCTCCTCCCGCAATCGCTTCAGCAGCACGTAGTAAGGAGGGATCTCGGCCCCGAGCATGTCCATCGCCATCGGTAGGAAGTGGATCGGGCTCGTCAACGGCTGAGGAGCAGGCGAGTTGCCTTCGCTGTCCCAGAGGAAGAACTCTGTCCGGTAGGGCGCCAGCGCCGGGTTGGCGCTGATGATCTCGTCACCGTAGATCCCGGGCTGGTGGTCGCCGTAGAAGACCACCACGGTGCGCTCCTCCTGGGATTCGAGCGAATCCAGCAGATCCGCCAACGCGGCGTCCGTGTACGAGAGACCACGGGCGTAGGCGCCGATGGGCTGAGCCTGGTCCTTCTCGACTCCGGCGACGTCGACGGGGTCATGGTAGGACCCTGACATCGGCACGTGGTTCTGCATGGTCACTAGGTTGACCAGAAGTGGGTCGTCCGATCGCTCGACCTGATGCAGCACCTCGTCGAAGGCCGACTGGTCGGAGATGAAGTCGCCGTCCTCGAGTTTGTCCGAACGCTGCATGGTCGTGTCGTGGACGAACTCCTCGAAACCAAGGGTGTCGTAGACCTTGTTCCGCTTGTACATGCCCGTGAAGTAAGGGTGCACGGCGATGCGCCTGTGCGTGTCAGCCAACCAGCCCACGGCAGACGGGTAGGTGACGTGGTCGGCGACCAGCTGCTGGTACGGCGTGTTGAGCTGGGGTGAGAACAGCTTGAGGGACTGGCCGGTGAGTGCCTCGAACTCCATGTTGGCCGTGCCGCCGCCGTAGAGCTGCGCGAGCATGCTGCCGGACGTGGTCCCAGCCATCGTTGCGCGGGTCCGCGGGATGGGGTCCTCCGCCAGCTCGAAGCCAGCCAAGCGTGTCGGGTCGCTGAAAGCCTCGCTGAGGATGACGATCACGTTGGTGTCGGCAAGCACACGAGAATCACGCTCGGAGTTGATCCGGTCCGCGGCGGTCCGGTAGCGGGCAGCGATCGCGTCCATGGCGGTCTCGCTGTAACCAGGCGGACGCGACATGGCCGGAACGTCGGTGTTGTAGAGGAAGCCCCCCACGAATCCGTTGTCGCGATAGTTGAGGATCTGGTACCAGAAGCGCCAGGCGGCGCCCTGGTTCTCGTACGCATTCCGCCACGGGTTGCCCGGCTGGTTGAAGTGGGACGCCGAGACCAACAGCGCGAGGCAGGAGGCAGCGACCACACCTCGTACGACGAGGAGGCCCCACCACCAGCGGGGTGACTCACGCCGCCGGGTGCGGGGGAAGAGGCGCGACGTGCGACGCCCCGTCCAGAGGGCTGCCGCGACGATGAGCACCATGACGGCGAGGATCACCGCAACGTGCCAGGGGCTGACCATCGCCCACAGGAACCGGGGCTCGCTCAGGAAGGCGACATCACTCGGGTACAGCGGCTCTCGACGCACACCCATCTTCACGTGGTTCACCACCGCCACCAGGACCGTCAGCGCCAGGGTGGTGCCCAGGGATGCCCAGAACCTGTTGCTCACCGCGATCGCCAGCATGATGACGATCCAGATCACGGCGGCGCCGAGGTACATGGCCTTGTTGTGAACGGGGATCTTCCACAGGGCCGGCCCGGGCTCGCCGATCCAGACCGAGAGCTCGAGCACGACGTTGCACAGCACCGCCCACAGCCCGCTGTACACGAGAGCGATCACCAGGATGCGCAGTCGCCTCGCCGCGGAGATCTCCCCGGTGGCTCGCCCGCCGGTGACCCGCTCCAGGCTGTCGTCGTCGGTCGCCGTCACCTCACGGGAGATCGAGGGGGCGCTGGACGGGGGAGTCACGCCGCGAGCGTAGGTGTCGACTCGCTGCGACGACCTCGCCCGCGGGGGCAAGATGTGACGGCCCGAAAGGACTAGTCATCCCCCTCGTCCGGTGCACGCACCGACCGTGGACGCTCATCGGCGGAGGACTGTCGGTGGCGGATGAGAGGTTCACGGCATGACGACGAGAATCGACTGCGACACCTGTGTGGTCCGGGGCTGGTCCTGCCACGACTGCGTGGTCACCGTGCTGCTCGGCCCCCCACCCGAGCTGGTCTTCGACGACGACGAGCGCCAGGCGCTCGACGTCCTGGCGCACAGCGGGCTGGTGCCGCCGCTGAGACTGGTGGAGGCGGTGGACGGCCCGGAGGTCGAGTCGGCCTGAGGACGCTGGCCGAGGGCGCGTCGACCAGCGTCTGTCCACACCATGGCCGCCCGAGTTGGAGCGGTGTGGGGCGGCGGACTACCTTTGCCCCCTGGTGCTCGTGGGAGTGGGTCAGCCGACCCGCGCGGGCACCGCGCTGAGTCCGGGCACCGCGAGGTGACCGGAACCGGGGAACCATCCGGTGCAGCGGGGGCCCAGCGCCCGCGCCGCGCCACCTGGGGTGAATCCTCCGCGAGGCGCCGCCGCACGTCGGTGGTGGGAGCGGGGGTAGGGCAAGTCGTGCCCGAATCCGTCAGCTCACCCGGTAGGCGTACGACTCGTCGAGGAGAACCCCCGCTCGTGCAGCTGGACAGGCCCGCCCACCGTCGCGCGACCCGCCGTCGCCGCCTCGTTCCGGGCCTCGCGGCCCTTGCCCTCGCGACCAGCATCGGCATCCTCCCCGGCAGCCCGGCCCAGGCCGAGCCCGACATCGAGGACGTCGAGGCCACCGTCGACCGCCTGTGGCACGAGGCCGAGCAGGCCTCGGAGCGCTACAACGACGTCGAGCTCGAGCTGGAGGGACTCCGCGAGGAGATGACCTCGCTCGAGGCCGACCGCGAGCGCCAGGACGACCAGCTCGACGTCGTCCGCGAGCGGCTCGCCGACTCCGTCGTCAGCGAGTACGAGGGCAACGACATCTCCGCCGCCGGCCAGGCCTTCCTTTCCGACGACCCCGGCGCCTTCCTGAGCCAGCTCTCCACGATGTCGGCCTACAGCGACTTCCAGGACCAGCTCTACACCGACTACGCCACCGAGGCCGAGGCGCTCGACCTGCGGCTCTCCGCCACCGAGAAGCGCGCCCAGCAGGTGGCCACGCTCGAGGAGCAGCTCGCCGAGGAGAAGGCCACCATCGAGGAGCGCCACGGCGAGGCCGAGGCCCTGCTGGAGCGCCTCGAGGAGGAGCAGCGCGAGAAGCTGCTGGCCGGCGACACCTCCGCCGTGCCCACCAACGTGCCGGCCTCGGGCCGCGCCGCCGCCGCCGTCCAGTACGCCATGGCGCAGGTGGGCGACTCCTACGTGTGGGGCGCCGCCGGCCCCGACGCCTTCGACTGCTCTGGCTTCACGATGATGGCCTGGGCCCAGGCCGGTGTCGGCTTGCCGCACTCCTCGAGCGCGCAGTACAGCAGCGGCACCCGGGTGTCGCAGAGCGACCTGCAGCCCGGCGACCTGGTCTTCTACTACAGCCCGATCAGCCACGTGGGCATGTACATCGGAAACGGCATGATCGTCCACGCCGCCAACCCCGGCGCGGGCGTCAAGGTCGACAGCGTCAACGCCATGCCCTACGTCGGCGCCGTCCGGCCGGGCTGAGGCAGCGCAGGCCTCCGCTGGCCACCACGACCACGCCGAAGGCCGGTCGCCCACGTTGGTGGGTGGCCGGCCTTTCGCTGTTCCTGGTCCTCGCCGTCGCGGGTGCGGCGTGGGTGCTCACCCGCCCCGAGGACCCCTACACCGCGCAGGCGCCCGCACCGGTGGCCACCGGTCCGCAGGCCGGTGAGGCAGCTGCTGCTCTCGACCGTCTCGTGGAGGCGGTGCAGTCCGGTGACGTCGAGGCCGCCGAGGCGCTCGCCGACCCCGACGACGCGCAGGCCGTCGCCCAGCTCGGTGCACTGGCGCAGAACGGCGCCGAGCTGCAGGTGGAGGGTCTCGAGCTGCGGTACGTGGACGAGGTCACCGGGGTGGCCGCCGGCCGGTGGTCGGCGGCCGTCGACGCCGCCTGGGCGTTCGGCGGCTTCGACCCCGACCCCGCGCGCACCGAGGTGCTGGTGGGGTTCCGGGCCACCGCGGACGACCTGTGGATCACCTCGGTCGGCGGCGGCGATCGCCGCACGCCGATCTGGATGACCGGTCCGCTCACCGTCGATCGCACCGAGGACGCCCTGGTCCTAGTGGCCGGCTCACCCGGCAGCGTCGACGCCTACGCGCGTGCCGCCCGGGCCGCGGTGCCCGTGGTACGGCGTGTGCTGCCGCAGTGGCGCACCGGCCTGGTGGTGGAGGTGGCCGCCGACCTGGACCAGCTCGGCGCGGCGCTCGACGTGGAGCCGGCCGACTACGAGGGCATCGCCGCCCTGGCCACCTCACCGGATGGGACGCTGGCACCGCAGGCGCCCGTGCACGTGTTCCTCAACCGGGAGGTCTACGACCAGCTCGGCCCCACCGAGTCGCAGGTGGTGATGAGCCACGAGGCGACGCACGTGGCGACCTCCGCGCCGAGCTCGCTGGCCCCCGCCTGGTTGGTGGAGGGCATCGCCGACTTTGTGGCGCTGCGCGACGTTGACCTGCCCGACACCGTGACCGCGGGGCAGATCATCCGCGAGGTGCGACGCCAGGGCCTGCCCGAGGCGCTGCCCAGCAGCGCAGACTTCGACAGCACGAGCACGTACCTGGGCTCGGTGTACGAGGCCGCCTGGCTGGTGTGCCGGGTGCTCGCCGAGCGGGGCGACCAGGAGGCGCTGGTCCGCCTCTACGACGACGCCAGCCGCAGCGGCCGCCTGCAGCCCGAGCTGCGAGAGCTGTTCGGCTGGAGCGAGGAGCAGCTTGTGGACGCCTGGCAGGCCGAGCTGGAACGGCTGACCGCGTGAGCGACGCCGGCTCGCTGCGCGTCTCGGCCGTGACCGCCGGGGTCGGGGGCCTGCTGTTCGTGGTGCTCGCCTGGTGGCTGGTGCCGTGGGACCCGGTCCCGGGTGGCCCGCTCGACCCCGCGCCCGTGGGCAGCGTGCTGACTGCCGAGCAGGTGGCCCGGGCGGAGTCGTTCGCCACCTGGTCGCGGGTGTGGAGCTGGAGCGCGCTGGTGCTCTCGCTGGCGCTGGCCTGTTGGTTCGGGTTCACCCGCCGCGGCCGCGGCGTCGTGGCACGGGTGGTCGGGCGGCTGGCCGGTCGTCGCTGGTGGGTGCAGGCGGTCCTGGCGGTCGTGCTGCTGACCCTGGCCGGGCGCCTGCTCACGCTGCCGCTCGCCGCTGCGCGTCGTCAGCTGCTGCTCGATGCCGGGCTCAGCACCCAGACGTGGTCGGGCTTTGCCCGTGATGTGCTGTTGGGGGAGTTGGTGACCGTAGCCGTCACCTCGGCCGCCGTGCTGGCCGTGCTCGCCTGCGCGCGGCGCTGGCGCCGCGCCTGGCCTGCGGTGGCCGGGGGACTGCTGGCCGCGTTGGTGCTCGGCGGCTCGTTCGCCTACCCCGTCGTCGTGGAGCCGCTGTTCAACTCCTTCACGTCGCTGCCCGATGGGGAGCTGCGCACCGAGGTGCTGGCGATCGCCGACGCCGAGGGCGTGCCGGTGGACGACGTGCTCGTCGCGGACGCCTCGCGACGCACGACGACGCTCAACGCCTATGTCTCGGGCTTCGGCGGCACCCGCCGCGTGGTGCTCTACGACACCCTCGTCGAGGACGTGCCGCAGAGCCAGACCCTCAGCATCGTGGCGCACGAGCTGGCGCACGCACGGCACGACGACGTGGTGGTCGGCACCGTGCTCGGTGCCTCGGGCGCGCTGGCGTCGATGGGCCTGCTCGGGCTGGTGCTGGCGCTGGGACGGCGTCGTGGTTGGCCGGGTGCACAGGACGCCTCGGTGGTGCCGGTGCTGCTGGCGCTCGCCGCGGTGGCGATGCTCCTGGTCTCACCGATCCAGAACGGGATCAGTCGCCAGATCGAGCTGCGCGCCGACGTGGACGCGCTGCGCTACACCGGCGACCGCGACGCGTTCGTGGATGTGCAGCAGCAGCTGGCCGTGCGCTCCCTCGCCGACCCGTCGCCACCGGCGTGGTCGCAGTTCTGGTTCGGCAGCCACCCGGGGGTGCTCACACGAACGGCCCTCGCCTTCCGAGTCCTCCCCGACTGAGGAGTCCTGGCGCGCGAGGGCCGTCCGTTGATCTGTGGTGCGTTGGTGCCGCTGGTGTAACGCGGGTGGTGCTGGCCGCCGCCGCCATGCGAAGGGGGGAGCGCCTGATGGCGGTGACCGGTCTGGGTGACGCTAGGAGCAGCCGGCAGACACCGTGCTCTGAGCGTCGAGCTCGTCACAGGTGTCGGTGAACAGCTCGTCGGTCACAGGGCCGAGGGCGAAGATCGCCAGGACGACGATCATCGCGATGCCGGCGATCAACAGGCCGTACTCGACCGCAGAAGCCCCGCGCTCAAAGCCAGCGCGTGAATCCGACTGTGTCGCACAAGCGCGACCAGCCTGGCTTTCGGTCATGCTGCTGATCGCCGAACGGGCTTAGGAGCAGGTGTTGGAGATCGTCGAGGTGCCGGACGTGATCTCGTCGCAGGTGTCCTCGAAGGCCTCGCGGATGATCGGGCCGAGCGCGAAGACCGCGACCACGATCAGGGCGGCGATTCCGGCGATGAGGAGGCCGTACTCGACGGCGCTGGCGCCGCGCTCCTCGCGACGGGCGGCGAGGCGGGCCTGGAACTGGGCGATGAGCTGCTCGATCATGGGGTTTTCCTCCGGGAATCGGAATGTGAGTGGGGGGCGGTTCCCTCCGTGAGGCGGGAACCTCACGTGGGAAATACTCTCGCCTGGCATACCCAGGGGGGATCGGGAGTTCGTGTCGAGTGACGTAGTCCTTTCGGACTATGTGGGGACGGCGAGATCCGGTCGTGCGCACGTCGGTAGGGCAGCACCAGAAGGCGGCTGCGGGTGCGATCGGGTGAGCTGCGTAGTCGCCGGAGGGCGGTCGGCTCACGGGGTTTCGACGGGCTCGGCGCAGGGGCGCCTCACGGTTCAACCAGCGTGGGGCGGGAGGGCACTCGTCTTACGAGGTCTCGGTACGCGCCGTCGCTCGCAGGCTCGCGACGGCGCTACTCGACCAGCGGTGGGGTGTGTCAGGCGGAGGGCTGGGCGCGCTGGACGGAGCTGAGGAGGCCGATGCGCATGGCGGTGACCAGGGCCTGGGCGCGGTTGGCGGCGCCGAGCTTCTGGTAGATCTTCGCGATGTGGCTCTTGGCGGTGCTCTCGGAGAGGTAGAGCCGCTCACCGATCTGGGCGGCGCCGAGGCCGTCGGCGAGCAGGAGGAGCACGTCGTGCTCGCGCTCGCTGAGACGGGTGCTCTCGCCGCTCTGGCGGCGCATCATGGCGCCCAGCAGACCGGTGCAGATGAAGGAGCGGGGGCTGATGGCGGCGTGGCGGGCGGCCTTGACCACCTCGCCGGAAGGCGCGTCCTTGCCCACGAAGCCGGAGGCGCCCGCCTCCATGGCCGCGAAGATCTGGTCGTCGCCGGAGTGCATGGTGAGCACGATCAGGCCGGTCTTCTCGCTCTTGGCGCGCACGGTGCGCACGATGTCGAGGCCGGTGCCGTCGGGCAGCTGCAGGTCGGCGACGACGACGTCGGGCTGCAGCGCCTCGTACTGGGCCACCGCCTCGGCCACGGTGGCGGCGGTGCCGACGACGTCGAGGTCGTCCTCCATGTCGATCACGGCACCCAGGCCGCTGCGGATCAGCTCGTGGTCGTCGACCAGCAGAACGCGCACCGGCGTAGCACTCATGTGCCCAGTGTCGCAGGAGAGGTGGGTGTGGTGGAAGGGGAGGGGCTTGCCTCGTGATCGGCGATCTCGACGTGGACGGTCACCCCGCCCCGCTCGTTCTCGCTGATGCTGAGCCGCCCACCCACCAGGCTGGCGCGCTCGCGCATGATCCGCAGGCCGTAGGAGTCCGAGCGCGCCTGCCCGAGCCCGCGCCCGTCGTCGCTCACGGTGACGCTGGCGGCGGGGGCCCGCACCCGGCAGTGCACGTCGATGACGGAGGCGTGCGCGTGCTTGATGGCGTTGTTCATGGCCTCCTGCGCGATGCGGAACAGCTCGGCCTCCACCTCCTCGCGCAGCCGGCCGGGGTGCTCGTCGAGCGTCACCTGGATCGGGACGCCGGAGCGCTCGTTGAGGTGGCGGGCCACGGAGCCGATCGCCGCGCCGAGGCTCTCGTTCTCACCGATGCTGGTGCGCAGCGTGAGCACCGATCTGCGCACCTCGGCCACGATGTTGGTGATGCGCGTGCGCAGCACGCCGAACTGCTCGGCCTGCTTCTCGGTGGCCGGCTTGGCGGCGAGCGCGTCCACCAGGTAGCCCAGCGAGGCGATGTCCTGGGCGACGCCGTCGTGCATCTCGCGGGCGAGCCGCTGCCGCTCGTCGGCGGTGGCGGTGTCGCGGAAGCGCGCGAACAGCAGGGCGGTGTCCAGCTGCACCGAGCGCACTTCGAGCGAGGCGCGCAGCCCGCCGATGGTGCCGGGCAGGTCGAGCCCGTGCGGGTCGACGCGGTCGGAGAGCAGGCCGCTGACCATGGCCCGGTCGCCCACGCGGAACGCGAAGAACCGGTCGAGGACGACGACGTCGGAGCGCAGCCAGGCCTCGGAGGTCATCCGGTGCTCCTCCGGGCCGAGCAGCTCCTCGCCCGAGGAGGACTTGCTGATCACCGGCACCACCGAGTCGCCGCCGGGCACGTAGAGCGCGAGCGCGTCTGCCGGGATCTCGTCGCGCACCGCGGAGAGGATCTCGCCGCCGAGGGTGTTGACGTCGAGCCCGGAGCTGAGGCCGGAGGAGAGCGAGATCAGCTCGCGCAACAGCTCTTGGGCGGCCAGGTAGGGCGCCACCTCCGTGGGGACACGGCCGAGCGTGCCGCGCAGGAACTCCGCGATCAGGCCCAGTCCGATACCGGCCACGGTCCACGTGAGCATGGCCTGCGCGCCCTGGGCGAAGGAGTCGGCGAAGACCGAGCCCACCAGCACGGTGAGCAGGCCGGCGGAGGCGGCGGCGGCCAGCCCGCGCAACCCGTACTGCAGGGCCGCCACGAACGGCGCCACGGTGAGCGCTCCCAGCAGCAGCTCGGTGCTCTCCAGCGCGAGACCGGCCACGAGACCGACGAACGAGGCCTCGACGGCGGGGGTGTAGGTGACGCCGAACCGCGGCCGCCAGGCGGCGTACTGCCCCAGCCCGAAGAAGATCGCCAGCATCAGCAGGCAGATCAGCGTGACGGTGTCGCGCGAGGCGAACAGTGCTCCGACCGCGACGCTGCCGAGGACGAATCCCCGCGCCGAGGCGGTGAGCTTGAAGAGCTGGCGTGCGCGCATGGTGCCCCCGAGGATGCCCGCTGGATCAGAAACCGTCGAGGATGGTGATGACCGCGGGGCCCATCACCGCCATGAACAGGCACGGCAGGATGCAGAAGATCAGCGGCACGGTGATCTTCACCGGCACCTGCTGCGCCTTGGTCTCGGCGTACTGGCGCCGCTTGATGCGCATCTCCTTGCTCTGGACCCGCAGCACCTGGGCCACCGGGATGCCGAGCACGTCGGCCTGCACCATGGCGCTGGTGAACGAGCGCAGGTCGGCGTCGTCGGTGCGGTCGGCCATGTTGCGCAGCGCCTCGCCGCGGCCCTGGCCGATCTGCATCTCGCGCAGCATCCGGGAGAACTCCTCGGCCAGCGGGCCCTCGGTGTTGCGGGCGACCTGCTGCACCGCGGCGTCGAAGCCCAGGCCGGACTCCACCGAGATCGTCATCAGGTCGACGGCGTCGGCCAGGCTGCGCTTGATCTGCTGGGAGCGGTCGTAGGACTTCTGGTAGAGGTAGAGGTCAGGGCCGAAGAAGCCGACGCCGAGACCCACCAGCACGGCCAGGACGCGCAGGCCCACGGCCGTGCCCATCACCGTCGTCAGGGCGAGTGCCACGAGCGCCAGCGCTACGGCGGCGATCACCTTGGCCGAGACCACGCGGTCGACGGTCCAGCCGCGCGGGTTGCCGGCCAGGTCGAGCTTGCGGCGGATCCGCTCGGCCGCGTTGCCGCCGGAGAGGCGGCGTCCGATGGCCAGCGCGCGCTGCTGGAGCGGCTCGACGACGCGCTCGGCGAACGGCGGGTCGAGCTCGACGGTCATCTCGGCCGGGGCGTTGTCCATGGCCTCGAGCACGGCCAGCGAGCGGCTGACGCCGGCGGTCTCGCGGGGGCCGACCGCCATGGCGACGAGCACCAGGGAGGCCACCACCAGGCCGAGGCCCATCACGAAGAGCATCGTCATCTCAGACCTCCACCTTGACGAGCTTGCTCATCCAGAAGATGCCGACCAGCAGCCACGCCGTGGCGGCCACGAGCATCACGATGCCGCGCACGTCGGTGAACAGCGGCATCACGTAGTCGCGCTGGGCCACCAGCAGGTAGAGCAGGAAGCCGGGCGGGAGCACCGAGAGCACGATGGCGGAGAGCTTGCCCTCGGCCGCGAGGGCGTTGACCTGGCGGCGCAGGTACTCGCGCTCGCGCATGGTGGCGGCCACGGTGTCGAGCAGCTCGGCCAGGTTGCCGCCCACCTGCCGCTGGATGCGGATGGCCATGACCACCCACTCGAAGTCCTTGCTGCCGAAGCGCTCGGCGACGCCGTCGAAGGCCACCTCGAGCGGCACGCCCAGGCGCGTCTCGACGAGCACGCGGCGGAACTCGCTGGCCACCGGCTCGGTGCCCTCGCGCACGATCGTGTCGACCGACTGGGCCAGCGAGAGGCCGGCGGAGAGCGAGCCGCTCATCAGCTGCAGCGTGTCGGGCAGCGCGGCGTTGAACGCCTTGCGGCGCCGCGAGCGCTTGAAGCCGAGGAAGAGCCAGGGGCCGACGGCGCCGACGGCGCAGAACACGAGCCCGAGCACCAGGTTGCCGCCGCCGAGCAGCAGACCGGCCGCGCCCGCGGCCAGGAAGATCGCCACCTGCACCAGCACCCACTCGGCGGACTTCAGGCGGCTGCCCGCACCCTCGAGCCGCGCGGAGATCTTGGCGTCCAGGCTCTCGTTGCGGCTGAGCACGCCCTCGACGGCCTCGCGTGCCGTGGTCAGCGCCTCGGTGCTCTCGGACCCCTCGGGGTTCGGTCCGGCGCCGGCGCGCGTGTAGGCGGTGATCCGCTCCTCCGCGCTGGCCGGCACGGCGCTGCGCGGCACCAGCGAGACCAGCAGCACCACCAGCCCGAGTCCGATGGCGAGCACGCCGCCGTACATGGCCCAGCCGGGCGGTGACCAGCCGGCGTCGTCCTGGGCGACGGCCGCGCCGCCGCCGAGGCCGCCGGCGCCGCGCACGGTGGTGAACGCGGAAGCCGTGATCTCGCCCTGGTCCGAGGGCAGCGAGACGGCGACCTCGGCCTGCTCGGCGGTCACGCCCTCGGGCAGGTCGGCGGTGACGAGCACCTGGGTGGCCAGCACGTCGGCGCGCGCCGCGAAGGCGGCGCTGAGGTCGTCGCTCTCGGTGTTGACCACCACGCCGCCACCGGCCTCGGCCAGCCGCTCGAGGTTGGCCAGGCGCGAGGGCCGCTGCTCCAGGGCGACGACGTCGACCAGCACACCGGCGTCCGCGGCGGCCTCGATGGCCGCGTCCACCGGGGTCTCGCTGGTGTCGGCGCCGTCGGAGAGCACCAGCAGCGAGCGCTGGCCCTCCTCACCCAGCATCTGCACGCCGGCGATCACGCCGTCGTAGAGCCGGGTCTGGCGGGAGAGCTCGAGGTCCGAGAGCACTGCTTCTGCGATTGCGTGGTCCTGGGTGGGGGCCAGGACCTCCTCGACGTCGTCGGCGAAGCCCACCAGACCCACGTAGACGTCGTCGGGCAGCTGGCTGATGTAGCTCTCCGCCGCTCGCTTGGCGGCGCTGAAGCGCTCACCGCGCATGCTGTTGCTGGTGTCGATGGCGAGCACCGTGGTGCGGCGCACCAGCGTCTCGGTGTTGGCGGGCACCGCCACGGCCTCCGCGTCCTGGCCGGCGATCGTGACCGTGACGCCGGCCAGGTCGAGGTCGGCGTCCGGCGGCACCGACATCAGCAGCCGCACACCCTCGGGCGTCGGCTCCACGTAGTCCAGGGCGCCGTCGACGGCGTGCGCGGGCGCGGCCAGCAGCAGCGCGGGCAGCACGGCCGCGGCGAGGGCGGCCGCGCAGCGAGGGAGCAGTCGGGTCATCGTGGAGCTCAGATCCGGTCGGTGTGGAACAGCATCGGGTCCACGGTGACGTTGGAGTGCGACATCTTCTCCAGGAACTTCGGGCGCAGCCCGGTGGACCGCAGCCGGCCGAGGTTGCGGCCGTCGGCGTCGAACCCTGGCGTGCTGTCGAAGACGAAGATGTCCTGCAGGGTGATCACGTCGCCCTCCATGCGCTCCACCTCGGTGATGTGGGTGATCCGGCGCGAGCCGTCCTTGAGGCGCGCCTGGTGGACGATCAGGTCGACGGCGGAGGCGACCTGCTCGCGGATCGCACGCACCGGCAGGTCCATGCCCGCCATCAGCACCATGGTCTCCATGCGGGAGAGCGTGTCGCGGGGGCCGTTGGAGTGCAGCGTGCAGATGGACCCGTCGTGGCCGGTGTTCATGGCCTGCAGCATGTCGAGCGCGGAGGCGTCGCGGACCTCGCCGACGATGATCCGGTCGGGGCGCATGCGCAGGCTGTTCTTCACCAGGTCGCGGATGGTGACCGCGCCCTTGCCCTCGATGTTGGAGGGCCGCGACTCCAGGCGCACCACGTGCTCCTGCTTGAGCTGCAGCTCGGCGGCGTCCTCGATGGTGACGATGCGCTCGTCGCCGGGGATGAAGGAGGAGAGCACGTTGAGCGTCGTCGTCTTGCCGGCGCCGGTGCCGCCCGAGACGATGATGTTGAGGCGTCCGCGCACGCAGGCCTCGATGAAGTCGGCGGTCTGCGGGCTCAGCGAGCCGAAGTTGATCAGGTCGTCGACGCCGAGCGGGTCGGTGGCGAACTTGCGGATCGTCAGCGCGGAGCCGTCGACGGCGAGCGGGGGCACCACGGCGTTGACGCGGCTGCCGTCGGGCAGGCGGGCGTCGACCATCGGGCTCGACTCGTCGACGCGGCGGCCGATGCGCGAGACGATCTTGTCGATCGTGCGGCGCAGGTGCGCCTCGTCGGCGAAGGTCGCCTCCGCGGGCACGAGCTTGCCCTTCTTCTCCAGCCAGATGCTGTTGTGCCCGTTGACCATGACCTCGGAGACGTCGGGGTCGCGCAGGTAGGGCTCGATGGGACCGTAGCCCAGGATGTCGTCGCTGATCTCGGAGGTCACGCGCGCGCGGTCGCTGCTGCTCAGCGGCCGGTCCTGGGCGGAGAGCACCTCGGCGAGCACCTGCCGCACCCGCTGGTCGAGCTCGTCCTGGTCCATGTCGGCGTCGTAGAGGTGCGGCCCCAGCTGGCGCAGCAGCTCGGTGTGCACGCTCGACTTCACCTCGTCGATGCGGTCGCTGTTCTGGCCCGCGGCCGTGCGGCGGGCCACCAAGCTGGGCTCCTGCGTGCCTCCGGCGCCGGCTCCCACGGGGCGGGCAGGACGGCCAGGGGCGCTGGGCGTCAGACCGCGGAGCCCGGTCGACGTGGCCGGGGCGGTCGTCGGCGGCGGCGCAGCCGGGGGAGCGGTCGCCGCGGCGAGGACGTCGTCGATCCGGTCCGACGTCGTCGTCGACGGCGGCGCTGCTGCGGGCTGCGGTGCCGGGCGAGCAGCGCTCTCGGTGCTGGCGGGGGCGGCGGCGGACCGGCGTCCGGGGGCAGCGTGCTTTCCGGAAGCAGCGCTCTCACGGCGGGCAGCGGCCAGGCGGTCAGCGAGGCTGGTCATGGGTCACTTCTTCCTGCCGAACAACCGCTTGCGCGCCCCGCCCTCGGGCTCGGGGGCGGACGTGCCGGCGGGGGTGGGGGGAGCCACGCTGCCGCCCGAGAGCTGCGAGGCGAGGGCGAGCATGGCCTGGGAGGAGGCGTGGCCGGGTTGGGCGGCCACGATGGGGTTGCCGGCGTTGGTGGCGGCAGCGATCTCGACCGAGGTGGCCAGGCGTGCGCTGATCGGCATGCCGAGGATCGCCTCGACCTTCTCGGGGCCGAGGCCGACGGCGTCGTCGGCTCGGTTGAGCAGCAGGTGACGACGGCCCTGCGCGATGTGCAGGGTGTCGAGGGTCTCCAGCGCGACCTTGACGTTCTTCAGCGTCGGCACGTCGAGCGTGGCCACGAGCACGCACTGGTCGGTCTCGTCGAGCGCGGTCAGCGTGAGGTCGTCGAAGGAGGGGGCGGTGTCGACGACCACGTAGTCGAACTCCTCGCGCAGCACCTTGAGGGTGCGCGACACCAGCACCGGGGTGATCCGCTCGCGGACGTCGGGGTGGGTCGGCGCGGCCAGCACCATCACCGAGCTGGGGTGACGGGTCAGCATCCCGTCGAGCATCGAGGAGTCCAGCGTCTGCTCCGAGCCCACGGCGTGCTCGATGGAGTGCGTCGGGAACAGCTGCATGGTGATGGCGACGTCGCCGAAGGCGAGGTCCAGGTCGAGCAGGCACACCTTGCGGGCGCCCTGCTCGGTGAGGGCGAGCGCCAGGTTGACCGCCACGGTGGTCTTGCCGACGCCGCCCTTGGGCGAGAAGACCGTCACGATCTCACCCACGTGCGCAGCACCGCCCGGGCCGCGCAGTGCGGTGTACACCTCGTGCGCACGGCGTACGGCGGCGTCGATGGAGGTGGCGTCGGAGACCTCGACGACGTCGCGCGCGCCCGCCTTGATGGCGCGGGTGAGCACGGGCACGTCGACCTCGGTGCGCACCAGCACCACGCTCACCGCCGGCCGGGAGACCCGCAGGTCCTCGCAGACCGCCACCGCGGTGTCGAGGTCGAGGTGCGGTCCGAGCACCACCAGGTACTCGTCGGCGTGCAGCTCCAGCCACGCGAGCAGCCGGTCGGGAGCCCCGACGGCGTGGGTGCCGTGGGGCATCGCCGCGAGCAGGGACTCCGCGGTGGCGTTGTCGGGTTCGACGAGGACGGGCATGAGCTGGTGTCTGCTCTCGGTCGGGGGGTGGAGCGTCGGGTACTGCTGGTCGGGCTGGTCGGGCTGGTCGGGCTGGTCGGGCTGGTCAGGTCACTCGAACAGGTCGGACTCGGTGGTGCCGGGGGTGTCGCGCACGGTGCTGTCGGCGGTCAGCAGGCCCAGCGCCAGCTCGGCGTTGGTCTGGGCGAGCAGCACCCGCTCGGCCTCCTCCTGGCTCAGCGCCAGCGTCAGCAGCGTGCGGGGCAGCTGCTCGGTGGTCTGCTGGCCCTCGGCGTCGGTGGTGGTGGTCGTGACCTGGGTCGTGGAGCCGACACCGAGGACGGTGACCCGGGGGAGCAGCACCCTGGTCAGCTGCAGGTCCTCGGAGACGTCGGTGGCCAGGTCGTCGGCGGTGCCGGTGAAGAAGATCGCCACCTCCGAGCCGGGGTTGACGAAGCCGGCCACGCGGGCGGGGTCGGTGAGGTTGATCGAGATCGCCAGCTTGCCCTCGGGGATGGAGAGGCTGCTGGTGGCCTCCACGTCGGTGGCGCCGCCGAACTTCTCGGGGATCAGCTGCTCGCCCGGGAAGACGGTCGTGAGGGCGACCTGGCCCTCGTAGACGGCGCCGTCGGTGCCGGCGCCGGGCAGCACCTGGCCCTGGGGCACGGCCTCGATGCCGATCTTGGCCTGGGCGTAGGCGTCGGCGACGCTCTCGCCGGCCTCGATCTGCTGGGTGGCCACGAGCACCTCGACGGTGTCGAACTCCTGCTCGGCGCGGGTCTCTGCCCCGCGCACGTACAGGAACACCAGCACGGCTCCGAGGGCCGCGACCACGGCGGCCGCGACCAGGAGCAATCGGCGTCGGTCCATGAGGGGTAGTGCCTTCCGTCTCCTCGACCACCACCTGTGCGGTGGTGGTTCTCCCTTGACGGCGCCGCCGGGTCCCCCCGGCCGCTGGCGGCTCCGCGACACAAACTAGCGAGAACGCCGGGGCCGCCGAAGGCTTTCGCGAAACCTCGACCGCTCGGAGTCCCACCCTGGCCCGATCGGGTCACCCGGCCTGCCCGATCGACCGAGCCTCCGGGTGAGGTGGATCTCGGGCCGGTGTCGAGGGTCGCCGACCTGGCTCGCGTGCGGACGGGTCGGTGCTCGACCTGTGCGTGTTCGCGCCGGGTCGGCGGCCGAGCCGTGCGTGTTCGCGCCGGGTCGGCGGCCCAGCCGTGCGTGTTCGCGCCGGGTCGAGAGGGCTACAGGTAGAGCGCGGCCACCTCGTCGCGCAGCTCGCGCATGACGACGGCGCGCTTGAGCTTCAGGCTCGGCGTCAGGTGGCCGGCCTCCTCGGTCCAGTCCTGCGGCAGCAGCCGGAACTTGCGGATCGACTCGGCCTGGGAGACGGCGGTGTTGGCCTCGTCGACGCCACGCTGGATCTCGGCGAGCAGGTCGGCGTCGTCGAGCAGGTCGCGGGCGCGGGAGGACTTCTTGCCCTGGGTCTGCGCCCAGGTGGCGAGCGCGTCGTCGTCGAGGGTGACCAGCGCGGCGATGAAGGGCTGGCCGTCGCCGACGACCATGCACTGGCTCACCAGCGGGTGGGCGCGCAGCCGGTCCTCGAGCACCGCCGGTGCCACGTTCTTGCCGCCCGCGGTCACCAGGATCTCCTTCTTGCGCCCGGTGATGCGCACGAAGCCCTCGTCGTCGATCTCGCCGACGTCGCCGGTGTGGAACCAGCCGTCGGACTCCAGCGCCTCGGCCGTGGCCTCCTCCGCGTGCCAGTAGCCGACGAACACCTGGCCGCCACGGCACAGCAGCTCGCCGTCGTCGGCGACGCGCACCGAGGCCCCCGGCAGCGGACGGCCCACGGTGCCGACCTTCTGGGCGTCGGGCAGGTTGACCGTCAGCGCGGCCGTCGTCTCGGTGAGGCCGTAGCCCTCGAGCACCGTCAGCCCGATCCCGCGGTAAAAGTGGCCCAGGCGCTCACCCAGCGGCGCGCCGCCCGAGATGGCGTAGGTGCAGCGACCGCCGAGGGCGTCGCGGAGCTTGGCGTAGACCAGCCGGGAGAAGACGGCGTGCTGGGCGCGCACCGCGACCGAGGGACGCCCCTTGTCGAGGCCGCGGGAGTAGGCGATGGCGACCTCGGCGGCGCGGTCGAAGACCTTGCCGCGACCGTCGGCCGTGGCGCGCTGCGAGGCGGTGTTGAAGACCTTCTCGAAGACCCGCGGAACCCCCAGCACGAAGCTCGGCTGGAAGTCCTGCAGGTCGGCCACGAGCGAGGTGATGTCGGAGCTGTGCGCCATCCGGCTGGCCGAGGAGACGCACCCGATCTGGATGATCCGCGCGAACACGTGCGCCAGCGGCAGGAACAGCAGGGTGGAGGCGTCGTCGTCGGCGAACAGCTCGTGCAGCTCGCTGGTGGCGGTGCCCAGCTCCACCAGGAAGTTGCCGTGCGTGATCATGCAGCCCTTCGGGCTGCCCGTGGTGCCCGAGGTGTAGATGATCGTGGCCAGGTCGTGCGGGCCCGGGCCGGAGCGTCGGGCCTCCAGGTCGGCGTCCGAGACGTCCTCGCCGAGGCGACGCAGCACCTCGACGGCGTTGTCGGCGAAGGACCAGACGTGGTGCAGCTCCTCGAGGTCGCCGCGCACCGAGGCCACGCGGGCCGTGTGCTCGGGCCCCTCGACGACGGCAGCGCGCGCGCCGGAGTCGCCCAGGATCCACGCGACCTGCTCGGCCGAGGAGGTCTCGTAGACCGGCACCGTGACGCCTCCGGCGAACCAGATGGCGTAGTCGAGCAGCGTCCACTCGTAGCGGGTCTTGCTCATCAGCGCGACGCGGTCCCCGGGCTCGATGCCAGCGGCCACCAGGCCCTTGGCCACGGCCGCAACCTCGTCGTGGAACTGCGCCGCGGTGACGTCGCTCCAGGCGCTCTCGCCGTCGGCGCGCCCGCCGGCGTCGGCGAGCGCGACGTCGCGCCGGCTGAACAGCACGACCTCGGGGGTCTCCCGGGCGTGGCGCACCACGTCGTCGGTGAGGTTGCCGGTCGCGGGCGCGGCCATGGTCGGGGGGCTGGAGAACTCCCGCACGCTCTACCTCCTCGGGCGCTCGGTGCACCCGCGGCTGGGAGCGGGCCGACCGCAGGCTACCGCCGGGTCACCGCACCCCGCCGATCCGGTAGCGTTCACGCACGTCAGGCCATCCGCGGCCGCGCACGCACTCGAGGGGGTCCCATGGCCGAGCAGACCACGTCGTCCATCGTCGTCGACGCGCCCCCCGCGGCCGTGATGGCCGTGATCGCGGACTTCGAGGCCTACCCCCGGTGGGCCAAGGGCGTGCGCCGGGTCGAGATCGTCGACGCCGGCACCGGCGGCCGCGCCGAGCGGGTGTTCTTCGCCCTCGACGTCTCGCCCATCAAGGACGAGTACACGCTGGCCTACACCTGGGACGGCGACCGCGAGGTCACCTGGACCCTCGTGGAGGGCAAGATGCTGCGCTCCCTCGACGGCGCCTACGTGCTGCGCGACCGCGGCGACGGCACCACCGAGGTCACCTACCGCCTCGCGCTCGACGTCTCGATCCCGCTGATCGGCATGCTCAAGCGCAAGGGCGAGAAGATCCTCATCGACACCGCGCTCAAGGGCCTGAAGAAGCACGTCGAGTCGCCCGCCTGAGGGCGGCGCCCCTCCGCGAGCACCCGGCCCCCCGGTCACCACCGTGCGCATCCTGCTGTTCACCGGCAAGGGCGGCGTCGGCAAGTCCACCGTCGCCGCGGGCACGGCCGCGCTCGCCTCGCGACGCGGCCTGCGCACCCTGGTGCTCTCCACCGACGCCGCGCACTCGCTGGCCGACGCCTTCGACGCCCCCGTCGGCGCCGAGCCGACCCGGGTGGCCGAGCACCTGTTCGTCCAGCAGGTCGACGCCCAGCTGCGGTTCGAGCAGTCGTGGGCCGAGATCCAGGGCTACCTGCTCGCGGTGCTCGAGGTCGCCGGCGTCGACCCGGTGGCCGCCGAGGAGCTGACGGTCGTGCCCGGCGCCGAGGAGGTGCTGGCCCTGCTCGAGCTGCGGGTGCAGGCGCTCTCGGGGGAGTGGGACGTGATCGTCGTCGACTGCGCCCCGACCGCCGAGACGCTGCGCCTGCTCGCGCTGCCCGAGGCGCTGGGCTGGTACATGGAGCGCGTGCTGCCGGTGCAGCGGCGCGTCGTCAAGGCGTTCAAGCCGGTGCTCAGCCGCGCCGCCGGGGTGCCGATGCCCGGCGACAGCATCTTCGACGCCGTCGCGCGCCTGCACGACGAGCTCGACCAGGTGCACGACCTGCTCGCCGGACCGCAGGCCAGCGTGCGGCTGGTGCTCACGCCGGAGGCGGTGGTGCTCGCCGAGGCCCGCCGCTCCTACACCCACCTCTCGCTCTACGGCTACCGCGTCGACGGCGTCGTCGCCAACCGTGTCTTCCCCGCGCCCGAGCCCGGCCCGGAGGCCGACCCGTGGCGCGCCGGGTGGGTGGCCGCCCAGCGGCAGGTGCTCGCCCAGGTGGAGGAGTCCTTCGTCGGGCTGCCCCGCTGGCGCGCGGAGTACCGCGCCGCGGAGCCGGTCGGCGTCGAGGCGCTGGCGCGGATGGCGCAGGAGGTCTACGGCGACGACGACCCGCTCGCCCTCCCGCGCGGTCGCGGCCCCTACCGGGTCACCCGCGGCACGGGGGGCGCCGTCCTGCACCTGGCGCTGCCGCACGTCTCGCGCGAGCAGGTCGGTCTCGCGCGCAACGGCGACGAGCTCGTCGTCTCGCTGGGGTCGTATCGTCGTCTCCTCACCCTGCCCGCGGGGCTGGCCCGGCTGCAGGTGGCCGGGGCCGGCGTCGAGGAGGGCGAGCTGCGGGTACGGTTCCGCGACCCCTCCGGCAGCAGCCGGGACGGGACGAGCAGGGGGGCGGCGCCCGCCCCCGCGACGGAGAGATGACGGTGGACGAGCACAAGCCCCCCGGCGAGGAGCCGGACGACGTCGGCAGCGTCGGCGAGGAGGCCGCCAAGCTCTTCGGCGCGCTCTCGGACTGGGCGCGCGACCAGGGCGACGGCGCCACCGCGGGGCTGGGCGGACTCGCGGCGCACGCCGCGGCCGCGGCCCGCGAGGTCGACGAGCACCTGGCCACCGGCTCCGCCGAGTGCACCTACTGCCCGATCTGCCGCACGGTCCACGCCGTCCGGCAGGTCAGCCCCGAGGTGCGCGAGCACCTGGTGAGCGCTGCCAGCTCCTTCCTGCAGGCCGCCTCGGCGATGCTCGCCACCCAGCTGCCCGACCAGCGGCCCCCCGCATCGGCTGCCCCCGGTGGGCGCCGCGGCACCGACCCCGGGCGCCGCCGCCACGTCGAACCCATTGACCTCGATCCCGGGGAGGCCGGCGACCCCGGCGACCCGGGCGACCCCGGTGACCAACCCGCTCCGTCGTCCCAGGAGGACCCCCGATGAGCACCCCCACCCCCCGGCTCGCGATCGGCATCGACGTCGGCGGCACCAAGATCGCCGGCGCCGTCGTCGACGAGGAGGGGCGGATCCTGCGCCGCCACCGGGTCACCTCGCCCGCCACCGAGACCGACGCCATCGAGGACGCGATCGCCGGCCTGGTGGCCGACCTGCGCGCCGACCACCCCGTGACCCACGTGGGCGTGGGCGCCGCGGGCTACGTGGACGCCGACCGCGCGACCATGCGCTTCTCGCCCAACCTGGCCTGGCGCGACGTCGACCTCAAGGGCGAGCTGGCCGAGCGCATCGACCTGCCGCTGGTGGTCGAGAACGACGCCAACGCCGCCGCCTGGGGCGAGTTCCGCTTCGGGGCGGGCGCCGACGTCGAGGAGTTCCTCATGGTCACCGTCGGCACCGGCGTGGGCGGCGGTGTGGTGCTCGGGGGTCAGCTGCAGCGCGGTGCCTACGGCTTCGCCGCCGAGATCGGCCACCTGCGCGTGGTGCCGGGCGGGCGCCCGTGCGGCTGCGGCCAGCACGGCTGCCTCGAGCAGTACGGCAGCGGCTCCGCGCTGGTGCGCGGGGTGCGCGACGACGCCGCCGAGGGCGTGCCCGGCGCCGTCAAGCTGCTCGACCACGC
Organism: Nocardioides nanhaiensis; assembly: GCF_039542785.1. NCBI lineage: Bacteria > Bacillati > Actinomycetota > Actinomycetes > Propionibacteriales > Nocardioidaceae > Nocardioides > Nocardioides nanhaiensis. The sequence continues at coordinate 217,089 of NZ_BAABIM010000004.1, read as the reverse complement.
CGGCGGCGACCCCGAGGAGATCACCGGCCCGCTGGTCAGCGCCGCGGCCGCCGCGGGCGACGAGTACGCCGTCGACCAGCTGGCCCGGCTCGGACGCTGGGTCGGCGAGGGGGTCGCCTCGCTGGTGGCCGTCCTCGACCCCGCCGCCATCGTCGTCGGTGGCGGCGTGAGCGAGGCCGGACCGCTGCTGCTCGACCCGATGCGCGAGTCGTTCGTGGAGCACCTCAGCGTGCGCGGGCACCGGCCGGTGGCCGAGATCCGCGCGGCGCGGCTGGGCAACGACGCCGGCGTCATCGGGGCGGCCGACCTCGCGCGTCGCTGACGCCGGTGCACGCGGGAGCGCGGGCGCGGGTCGGCGTCGACGTCGGCGGCACCAAGGTGCTCGCCGTCGTCGTGGACGAGGGCGGGGTGGTGCGCCGTCGGCTGCAGACCGCGCTGCCCGCCGGTGAGCGCACCCCCGCGGTGCTCGAGGAGACCCTGACCCGCGCCGTGCGCGACGTCGTCGACCGGGTGGCGCTCAGCAGCCTTGAGGGGGTCGGCCTCTCGCTCGCCGGGCTGGTCGACACCCAGGCGGACCGGGTGCGCTACTGCACCCACCTGCCCTGGCGCGACGACCCGGTGCGGGCCCGGCTGGCCGCCCGCTGGGGCACCCGCGTGGTGGTGGAGAACGACGCCACCTGCGCCGCCGTGGCCGAGCACCGCCTGGGTGCGGCCCAGGGCCTCGACTCGTTCGTGCTCGTCACGCTGGGCACCGGCATCGGCGGCGCGCTCGTCGTCGACGGCGAGGTGTGGCGGGGCGCCGGTGGGATGGCCGGCGAGTTCGGCCACGCCCCCGTGGTGCCCGCGCACCTGGGCGGGGTGGCGTGCACCTGCGGACTGCGAGGCTGCTGGGAGATGTACTGCAGCGGCCACGCGCTGCGCCGCTGGTGCGCCGAGCACGCCCCCGAGCGCGCCGACCTGCGCGACGGTCCCGAGATCACCGCCGCCGCCGTGGCCGGCGACGTCGTCGCGCTGCGCGCCTTCGAGGAGGTGGGCACCTGGCTCGGCCGGGGTCTCGCGGCGCTGGTGGCCGGCTACGACCCGGCGCTGCTGGTGGTCGGCGGTGGTGTCTCCGCCGCCGGCGACCTGCTGCTCGACCCGGCCCGCACCGAGCTGGAGCGTGCCACCTACGCCGCCCGGCACCGTCGCCTGCCGCCGCTGGTGCAGGCCGAGTGCGGCCCCGAGGCCGGCGCCGTCGGCGCCGCCCTCCTCCTCTGACCCGGCGCGGGTGCGCACGGCTGAGTCGCCGACCTGTGCGTCGTCAGGACGGGTCAGCGGTCGACCCGTGCGCATTCACGACGGGTCGGCGTGCTGTCGACGCGCATTCACGACGGGTCAGCGAGCGAGTGGTGGGGCGGCTAGACGACGGCGCCGTCGTCGAAGGGGTCGCGGGGGCCGCGGGGCATCTGCCAGACCAGGTAGACGAAGCCGCCGACGAAGCCGGCCACCAGCACGTAGGCCAGCAGCTGCGGCAGGGAGATGCCGAGGACCAGGCAGATCAGCAGGACGGCGGGGGAGCCGAACACGCCGGCCCAGGCGACGGCGCGCAGGCCACGGGGGCGGGGGAGCGGCGGGGGCACGGGCGGCACGAACCGGTCGTCGTGGTCCTGCAGCTCGATGGGGTCGCGGTAGGCGCTGGGGTCGTCGGCGGGGTGCTCCTCGCGACGCGGCGGCAGCACCGTGCCCTCGAGCGGCTCGGGGTCGACCGTCCCGGCGGGCGGCCCGCTCGGCGCCTGCTCGTCCGGCCGCGCGCGCTCGCGCGCCTCGGGGGCCGGCTCCTCGAGCCGGGCCCGCTCGCCGTAGTTGTCGACGATGGCACGCCAGGCCTCGTCGTCGTCGCGCTGCACGCGCCCGAGCCTACGCCAGGGGTGCGAGGGCGAGGACTCCTCGGACAGCAGGTCAGGTGCGGGCGGGCTGGCCGGTCACCCGTGCCACGAAGCAGGCCGACTCCTCGGCGATCTGCGGCGCGTCGTGGTCGAGGGTGGCCACGTGGTAGCTCTGCGGCAGCCGGCGCACCACCACGTCGCGCGAGGAGACCTTGCCGGTGATGATGGGTTCGGAGGAGTCGTCGACCACGTGGTCGACGGTGGAGCGGAAGTAGAGCAGGGGCGCGGTGATCCGCGGCAGCTGCGCGACGAGTCCGGGCCAGGCGGAGATCAGGCTGTGGATCGCCTTCAGCGGGGTGCGGTCGTAGCCGTACTCGAGCACCCCGGGCTTCTTGATGTCGCCGGCGATGGCCGGGAACGAGGGCACCACGCGCTTGAGCACGGGCAACAGCTTGACGTCGAGCCGTCGCGTGGAGACCGCGGGGTTGACCAGCACGACGCCGGCCACCCGGTCCTCGCCCTCGGCGTGCTCGGCCGCCAGCCGCAGCGCCAGCGCCCCACCCATGGAGAGCCCGCCGACGACGACGGCGTCGTGCTCGGCGGCCAGCCGGCCGTACACCTCGTCGAGCGCGCCGTACCAGTCGTCCCAGCGGTAGCTGTTGAGGTCCTCCCAGCGGGTGCCGTGACCGGGCAGCAGGGGCACCTCGACGGCGTAGCCGCGCGCGGCCAGCTCGCGGCCCCACGGCGTCATCGAGGCCGGGCTGCCCGTGAAGCCGTGACTGAGCAGCACGGCGATGCGGCGGCCGTCGGTGAGCTCGGGGCGCGCGGCGACGGAGAGGGGCTGCGCGGGGTCCGCGGTGGTCATGGTCACGGATTCTGCACCGCCCGCGCGCCCGCGGGAAGGGGCGCGCCGCAACCGGCACGCGTCCGTCTCGTGGGGTGGGAGCCGGAGCACCGATGCCCTAGTGTTCGCATGTCCACCACCAGTCGAGGTGGGGACGTGACCTCTCGGGGAAGGGTGCGTCGCTTGTTCTACTGGTTCCTCAAGTGGATCGCCCTCGGGCCGGTGCTCCGGGTGATCTTCCGGCCGCAGACCGAGGGCGCCGAGCACGTGCCGGACGACGGCGCGGCCATCCTGGCCAGCAACCACCTCTCCTACGCCGACTGGCTGTTCATGCCGCTCACGCTCACGCGGCGGGTCACCTTCGTGGCGAAGGCCGAGTACTTCACCAGCCCCGGCATCAAGGGCTGGCTGCAGAAGCAGTTCTTCTCCGGCGCCGGGCAGGTGCCGATTGACCGGTCGGGGGCGAGCGCCGCCGAGGGCGCGCTGAGCGCTGCCAAGCGCATCCTCGGTGAGGGCGACCTGTTCGGCATCTACCCCGAGGGCACCCGCTCCCACGACGGCAAGCTGTACCGCGGCAAGACCGGTGTGGCCCGCCTGGCGCTCGAGACCGGCGTGCCGGTGATCCCGGTGGCCGTGGTCGGCACCGACGTCGTGGCGCCCCCGGGCAAGAAGTTCGGCTCCTTCACCCGCCCCGTCGTGCGCTTCGGCAAGCCGCTGGACTTCTCGCGCTACGCCGGCATGGAGAACGACCGCTACATCCTGCGCTCGATCACCGACGAGATCATGTACGAGATCATGCGGCTCTCCGGCCAGGAGTACGTCGACAAGTACGCCAGCCAGGCCAAGGCCGACGACAAGGCCGCCGCCGCGGAGGCCGCACGGGCCGACGACGAGCGCGGCGAGACCCGGAAGCTCGCGTCCTGACCGCAGTCCCCGGCGTCGGGCAGGGCACCACACCCGGCACCACGAGCTCGCCCGGCGACGCCGTGCGGGCCGCGGTCGCCGTCGAGAACCGGATGTTTCGCGCGCTCGCGGCGCTGCGCGGCATCACGCTGCTCAACGCGGTGGGGCTCAACCTCTACCGCCGCGACAACTTCGACCACCCGGTGGCCGGGCTGGTCTGCGTGCTGGTGATGGTCGCCTGGACCGGCGCCGCCGTGTGGGCCTACCGCGCCCCCGAGCGCCGCGGCTACGGGCTGCTGGCCGCCGACCTCGGCGTGGTGCTGGCGCTGATGGCGCTGACCCCGGTGGTCAAGGGACCCGACTGGAACGCCACCATCACCGGCTTCTGGGCCATCGGTGCGCTGATGGCGTGGGCGGTGCGGCTGCACTGGCAGGGCGGCCTGGTGGCCGGGGTGCTGCTGGGCGGCAGCGACCTGCTGCTGCGCGGCGGCCTGGGCAGCATCGACCAGAGCAGCTACGGCAACGTCTTCCTGCTGGTCATCGGCGGGCCGATCGTGGGCTTCCTGGCCGCCTCGCTGCAGCAGATGGCGGTCGAGCGCGACGTCGCGCAGCGCCAGGCTGCGACGGCGGCCGAGCGCGCGCGGCTGGCGCGCGCCGTGCACGACGGCGTCCTGCAGGTGCTGGCCCTCGTGCAGCGACGCGGCGCCGAGCTCGGCGGCGAGGCGGCCGAGCTGGGCCGCCTGGCCGGGCAGCAGGAGCAGGCGCTGCGCCAGCTGATCCGCTCCCAGGACACCCTGCGCAGCGAGACCCGTGGCGGCACCACCACCGATCTCTCCCAGGCGCTCGTCGCGCGGTTCGGCGCCGCCCCCGGGGTCACGATCTCGACGCCCGGCACCGAGGTGGCGGTGCCCTCGCCGGTGGCCGAGGAGCTGCTCGGCGTCGTGGGGGAGTGCCTGGCCAACGTGGCCAGGCACGTGGGTGAGGGGGCTCCCGCGTGGGTGCTGCTGGAGGGCCTGCCCGACCGGGTCGAGGTCTCGGTCCGCGACGAGGGCCGGGGCATCCCTGAGGGGCGCCTGCAGGAGGCCGAGGCCGACGGACGGTTGGGTGTGGCGCAGTCGATCCGCGGCCGGGTGAGCGAGCTGGGCGGCACGGCTCGGCTGCACACCGGCCCGAGCGGCACCGAGTGGGAGATCGCCGTCCCGACGACCAGCGCGCAGGAGCAGGCATGACCATCCACACCACCCACCCCTTCGCCGACGACGCCCCCGACCCGGGCCGCCGGCTGCGCGGCCGCCTGGGCGGCGCCGTCACCCTCTGGACCGCCGGCGACGAGCCGGACGGCGGGGGCGACCCGGCGGGCTTGACCGTCACCTCGGTGATGGCGGCCGGCGGCGAGCCCTGGCGGGTGCTCGCGCTCGTGGACCCCGACTCCGACCTGGCCGAGGCGGTGCAGGCCGGCGGCCGCGCGGTGCTCGCGCTGCTCGCCTGGGAGCACCGCGACCTCGCCGACGCCTTCGCCGGCGTCGCGCCCGCCCCGGGCGGCCCCTTCCGGATGGCGGCCTTCGAGGCGACGCCGTGGGGGCCGCGGCTCGCGACCGCGCCCACCTGGGCCGGGCTCGAGCTCGAGTCCGCCGTCGAGGTGGGTTGGTCGCTGCTGCTCACCTGTCGGGTCGCGCAGGTCGAGGTGGGCGAGGACGACGAGCCGCTCGTGCACCGCCGGGGTCGGTACGTCCGGCCCACCCCGCCTGCTGGTTAGGGTGCGCGCATGGCGGACGACGGCTCGGCGGACGAAGCAGCCACGGCGACCAGGGTGATGGTGGTCGACGACCACCCCATGTGGCGCGACGCCGTGGAGCGCGACCTGCAGGCCGCGGGCTTCGACGTCGTCGGGGTGGCCGCCACCGGCGACGAGGCGCTGGCGCGCTTCCCCGCCTGCCGTCCGCAGGTGGTGGTGCTCGACCTGCAGATCCCCGGACCCGACGGCGTCGCGGTGACCCGCGAGGTGCTGCAGCAGGACCCCTCGGCGCGGGTGCTGATCCTCTCCGCCTCCGGCGAGCAGGCCGACGTGCTCGAGGCCGTCAAGGCCGGTGCCACCGGCTACCTGATCAAGTCGGCCAGCCGCACCGAGCTGCTGGAGGCCGTGCGCCGGGTGGCCGCCGGAGACACCGTCTTCACGCCGGGTCTGGCCGGCCTGGTGCTCGGCGAGTTCCGCCGGATGGCCGAGCCCGCCGCCCGCGAGCCCGACCAGCCCGAGCTCACCGAGCGCGAGACCGAGGTGCTCAAGATGGTGGCCAAGGGACTCTCGTACAAGCAGATCGCCGAGCGGCTCGTGCTCAGCCACCGCACCGTGCAGAACCACGTGCAGAACACGCTGCGCAAGCTGCAGATGCACAATCGCGTCGAGCTCACCCGGTGGGCCATCGAGCAGGGTCTGGACGACGACCTCGACGACGCCACGCAGGCCTGAGCCCCGTGGCCGACGACCCGACCGACCTGCTCGCGGTGGCCGACGAGCTCTACGGCCTGCCGCTCGCGGAGTTCACCCCGGCGCGCGACGCGCACGCCAAGCGGCTCAAGGGCGACGACGCCGCGCTGGCGGCGCAGGTCAAGGCGCTGCGCAAGCCTGGGCTGGCGGCCTGGGTCGTGGACCTGCTGGCCCGCCGCGACGTCGAGCAGGTGCAGCAGGTGCTCGCCGTCGGGGCGGCCCTGCGCGAGGCGCAGGCCTCGATGTCGGCCACCGAGCTGCGCGAGCTGACCCGGCAGCGTCGTCAGCTCACCGCCGCGGTCACCCAGCGGGCGCGCGCCCTGGCCTCGGACGCCGGGGTGCGGGTCACGCCGGCGGTGGCCGACCAGGTGGAGGCCACGCTGACCGCCGCGATGGTCGACGAGCGGTGCGCCCAGGCCGTCCGGTCGGGGCTGCTGGTGGCTCCGCTGGCCGCCACCGGCGTCGACGAGGTCGACGTGGCCGCCGCGCTGGCCACCCCCGAGGCGCTGGGCTTCGCGCCCACCGCCCGCGAGGAGCCGGTGCCCGCACCGCCGACGCTGCGGGTGGTGCCCGACCCCGACGCCGACGAGAAGGCCCGCGCCGCGGCGCTGGAGATCGTGGAGGAGGCCACCGAGGCCCGCGACGTGGCCCGCGCCGACCACGAGGAGGCCCAGCGGCACGTGCAGGAGCTGGAGGCCCGCGAGCTGCAGCTGCAGGCCGAGATCGACGAGGTGCGCCGTCGGCTGGCGCAGCTGGAGTCCGACGCCGAGGAGGTCGAGGACGACCTGGGCGACGCCGAGGAGGCGCAGGCCTCCGCAGCCGAGACGCTCGAGGAGGCCGAGGCCGCGCTCGGTAAGGCCCAGTCGGCGCTGGACCGCCTCGCCGACTGACCCCGGGTCAGGGCGGCGGCAGCAGCCGCACCGGCAGCTCGAGCCCGCAGAAGCTCGCGGGGTCGGTGGTGCCCAGCACCTCGCCGTCGGCCCAGACGGCGGGGCGGGAGTCGACCGGCACGTCCTGGGACTGCAGCAGCGCCGGCCAGGTGCCGTCGTCGGGCAGGCCGTGCTCGAGGCCGCGCGTCATCCGCGCCACGAGGTAGGAGCCCAGCGGGCCCACGAGGTGCCGCCCGGTGAGCACGAGCGCCCAGGTGTGCGCCTCCTGCGCGGCGACGGCGGCCAGCTCGGCAGCCGGGTCGACGCCGAGCGCGAGCGGGCGCGGTGAGCCGAGGGTCTCGGCGTCCCAGAGCGCCACCGAGTCGGTCGGCGCGGAGATGGCGACCTGCACGAGAGGGCGGCGCGGGTCGGTCGGGTCGTCCGCCCCCGCGGCACCGCGCTCGGAGGTCTCCAGCACCTGGCGCACCGCGGCGAGCAGCGTCTGCCACACGGCCTCGGCGGGGTGGTGCTCGCGACCGCTGCCGGTGTCCCACGAGGCCGCCGCCCGGCCCCCGGCGTCGGCGACCGCGGTCACCTGGCCGTGCGTCAGGCGCAGCGTGAGCACCCGCCCCTGCGGCCGGCCGGCGTCAGCGGCGTCCGGGCCCTCCGCCGGGCTCACGCTCCGCCGCGCTGCACGACGTCGAGGACCCGCTGGTCGATCCAGGCCAGGTCGGGGTCCACGCGCATCTCGTAGTTCTCGGTGCCCACCCACGAGGCGAAGTCGGGGTGGCCCTCCTGGCGGGCGAAGGCCTCCAGGTCGGCGCGCAGCGCCTCGCCCACGTGCACCTTCTCCTCCTCGGTGGAGGCGGTCAGGTACAGCTCGTGCAGGGTCAGCAGCCGCGCCAGCTCGGTGACCGGCGCGGGGTGGTCGTCGACGCGCAGGTCGACGGCCAGGTCGTCGCGGCCGGCGTAGCCGGCACCCTCGCGCACCACCAGCAGCGCCGCCGACTGGCGGCCGCGCTTGTCGCCGCCGGCCTCGTCGCCCGCGGCGAGCGCGGCCAGCAGGCGCGCGGCGAACGGTTGGCCGGCGTCCGCGTTCCAGGCGCGCTCCATCTCGGCGACGACCTCGGGTCCGGCCAGGCAGTTGCCCTGGACGGCGTAGCCCTCGCCGGTGGTGCCGCCGGCCCAGGCGATGCACGCCTCGCCGGTGAAGGTCGCGGCGCCGCCCTCGCCGTCGACGACGCCGACCTGGCGGTCCGCGCGGCCGTCGTCCTCCTCGAGCAGCCGGTCGAGCGCCACCTGCGCGGTGGCGCCGTCGTCGAGGTGGGCCAGGGCCAGGCCCTTGTAGGCCACGTTGGCGTCGGCCTGGGTGGCCAGGGCGCCGAGCTGGGCCACGGCCGCCGGCACCACGGCGCCGACGCCGAGGAACTTCGAGGCCACCGCCACGCCCCAGGACTCGCCGTCCTCGGAGCGGGCCACGATCGAGAACGTCACGGGACGAGCACTCCCTCGAGGTTCTCCAGCAGGCCGCGGGCCCACCCCTGCCAGGCGCGCGAGATCACCGGCGCCGCCAGGGGAGCCGCCAGCCCCACGACGCCGCCGCGCAGCGCGATCCGCCACGACCAGGTGACGGTCGAGCCGCCCTCGCCGGCCGGCTCGACGTCGAAGCGGCCCTCGACCCCCTCGGCCAGCAGCACCATCGGCCCGGTGAGCTCGCTGGCGCGGTAGACGAAGCGGTGCGGCCGGTCGACCTCGACGAGGGTCTCGAGCGCGGTGCTGCGGTCGGCGAGCACGATGCGACGGGTGTCGCCGAGCGAGCCCCAGGTCGTCTGCTCGCGGACCTCGACGATGCCCGGCAGCGGACCGCTGCGGTGGCCGAGCACCTCGGGCAGCGAGATGCCCATGATCGCGTCGAAGGTCGCCTCCGGCGGGCACGGGTAGGTGCGGGAGCGCGAGAGCTGCAAGGTGCGGCTGCGGGACGCAGGGGTGGACGGGGGACTGGACGCCATGGCGCCACCGTAGCGAAGCGTGGTTGGCTGGGCCCGCCGGATTCGAACGTTCCAAGGAGGGCTTGGCCATGCGCGTCGGAGTGCTGACCGGAGGGGGCGACTGCCCCGGACTCAACGCGGTGATCCGCGCCGTCGTCCGCAAGGGCGTGCAGGAGCACGGCTTCGAGTTCGTCGGGTTCCGCGACGGCTGGAAGGGCCCGCTCGAGGGCCTGACCATGCCGCTCGGCGTCAAGGAGTGCCGCGGCATCCTGCCGCGCGGCGGCACGATCCTCGGCTCCTCGCGCACCAACCCGTTCAAGCTCGAGAACGGCGTGGAGCAGATCAAGGAGAACCTGGCAGCCGCCGGTGTCGACGCGCTCGTGGCGATCGGTGGGGAGGACACCCTCGGTGTGGCCACCAAGCTCGCCGACCTGGGCGTCGACGTGGTCGGCGTGCCCAAGACGATCGACAACGACCTCTCGGGCACCGACTTCACCTTCGGCTTCGACACGGCCGTCAACATCGCCACCGAGGCCATCGACCGCCTGCACACCACCGCCGAGAGCCACCACCGGGTGCTCGTCGTCGAGGTGATGGGTCGCCACGCCGGCTGGATCGCGCTGCACGCCGGCATCGCGGGCGGCGCCTCGGCGGTGCTGATCCCCGAGCAGCCCTTCGACATCGAGAAGGTCTGCGCCCACGTGGAGACCCGCTTCGAGAGCGAGTACGCCCCGATCATCGTGGTCTCCGAGGGCGCGGTGCCCGTGGACGGCGGCGACATGACCCTGGTCTCCGGCGAGAAGGACGCCTTCGGCCACGTGCGCCTCGGCGGCATCGGCGACCGCCTCGCCTCCGAGATCGAGCAGCGCACCGGCAAGGAGGCCCGCGCGGTCGTGCTGGGCCACGTGCAGCGCGGCGGCACCCCCACGGCCTTCGACCGCTGGCTCGCCACCCGCTTCGGCCTGCAGGCCGTCGACGCCGTCGCCGACGGCGAGTTCGGCACCATGATGGCGCTGCGCGGCACCAAGATCGTGCGGGTGCCGCTGAGCGAGGGCACCGCCGAGCTCAAGGTGGTCAGCCCCGAGGAGTACGCCGAGGCCCAGGTGTTCTTTGGGTGAGCAGCGGGCTGCGAGGAACGAGCAGCCCGCGTCGCGAGACCAGATCGAGCAAGCCCGCGGCTGAGCCTGCGAAGCCGCGTCAGGCGCGTCGAGATCCTCGGACTCACGGGCAGGTCGTGAGGCAAGGAGCCGTGAGGTGCGGCGCGAAAAGCATAGATGTTCAGCGATCCCACCAATTGGTGGGATCGCTGAGCTTCTTGGGGGATATTCCACCCGGGAAGTTCACTGATTGCCTGAAAGGCGACACGTCCCCGGGTATCCGGCTCGGGTCTGGGTCAAGCGGCGCGAGCGCCCAGGACCGACCGGAGGAGTGCGATCAACGCGGCCGGATTGACCAGGTCGGACCACACGACGCGGATGCAGCGCCATCCGGTCAGACGCCGAACCAGATCCTCGCGGCGTTTCTCCCGGACGACGGCGTCGCTCGCGCGCTCGCCCGGGTGGAGGTACTGTTCGTACTTGACCAAACCGTCGAACTCGAGGAACACGCCGAGCTTGGGCCAGGCGAAGTCGAGCACGGCGACGACGCGTCCTCGCTCGTCCGTCACCGGCACCTGTGGTGTGCCTCGCGGCAAGCCGTTCCTGAAGAGCAAGAAGTCGACGCGCGTCTCACCCACGCTGGCGATGCGGGCGTCAGCCAGTCGGATGACCAGGTCGGTGATCCGACTGCCAGGTACCTGCTCGAAGTCGACTGTCCGCGACGCGAGCTGTGGCTTCGTGAGCAGTCCGGTGTTCAGCAGGTGGTTGACCACGACCAGAGCCGGCTCTACCCGACCGAGCAGCGTCACCTCGACGGCGGTGCGTGCGGGTGTCATCACCGGAAGGCCATTGACCACGGCCAGGTCAGCTGGCTCGAACCGGCCGCAGTGCTGATGGACGCCAGCTTCGTGACGACCGCCAAGTCCATCGGTGCGGGTGACGTGGACCGACGTCAGGTCCTGACCCCATAGCGGCACGCCGTACACGGCGGCGGCAGAGGTGTGCGACAGCACGTGGGACGTCTTCGATGCCTGTAGCACCGCTCGACACTGCACGACGTAGCGCTGCTCGGAGCTCATTCGTGTCCACGCTGGCCCCGAGACGTAGGCGCCGTGCCGGACGCGAGCCAGTGAGCCGTCGCGCACGGCCTTATCGATGGCGCGGTGGTGCCAGCCCTGAGTGAGCAGGTCGCGACGAAGGAGCACGCCGGTCTCCCGCAGGTCGTCGCAGGCCCAGGTGCGAAGAGGTTCGTCCATGCGTCCGAGCCTGGATCCCAGGACTGCTGCGTTGGTACGCGCAGACACGTTCTGTGGATGAGCCGCCGGCGGAGTCGCGCCTGTGGGCTGTTGGTGGGCCGGGGAGGCCAGATTTCAGCGATCCCACCAATCGGTGGGATCGCTGACGCGCGGCGCTCCTGCTGGCACGGCGCGCAGCGCGACCCAGCAACGTCGGGCGCGCGTCAGTGCTCGACGTCAGCCAGGTCCAGGTCGGCGGGCACCAGGCGCCACACGACCACCGAGGCGAGCAGCATCAGCACGCCGCCGGCGAGGCCGAACCAGGCGAGCGAGCTGGTGAACGCCGCACTGGCGTCGGCGGCCAGGCCGGACCCGGAGGCGCCGAGGTCGCGTGCGACCTCGAGGGCACCCGCGAGCGAGTCGCGCGCGGTGGTGCCGGCGGTGCCGGTGAGTCCGCCGACGTCGACCCCCGCCCGGTAGATCGCGCTGGCGAGGCTGCCCAGCACGGCGACGCCGAGCACGGCACCGAGCTCGTAGCTGGTCTCCTCGATGGCGGCGGCGCTGCCGGCCTTGTCGGTGGGGGCGCCGGCCATGATCACCGCGGAGGCGACCGCCAGGGAGGCGGTGCCGACGCCCACCAGCGCCAGGGCCGCGGCCAGCCCGGGGTAGGAGAGCGGGGCGGGCAGGAGGCGCAGCAGCAGGAACCCGACGCCGGCGACGGCGAGTCCGCCGGCCAGCACGGTGCGGGCGCCGATGCGGTCGGCGACGGCGGGTGCGAGCGGGGAGCCGATGATGCCGCCGACTGCCATCGGCAGCAGGGCGACGCCGGCCTCGAGCGGGCTGAAGCCACGCACCAGCTGCAGCCACTGGGCGCCGAGCAGCAGCAGGGCGGCCATCGCGGTGCTGGTGGTGAGCGCCGTCAGGACGCCGGCGCGGAAGGCGCGCCCCTCGAAGAGACGCACCTCGAGCATCGGGTCGCCCTGGCGCAGGCAGCGCCGCACGAACGACGTCAGCACGAGAGCACCGATCACCAGGGCGCCGACGGAGACGACGGTGAGGCCGTGCTTGCCGAGGTCCTTGACGCCGAAGACCAGCGCCACCATGCCGGTGACCGCGAGGGTGACGCCGGCGGCGTCGATGCGTCCGGGTCGGGCGGAGCGGCTCTCGGGCAGCAGCCACAGGCCGGCGGCGATCGCCACGACCATCACCGGCACGTTGAACAGGAAGGCCGCGTGCCAGCTGAACGCCTCGAGCAGCGCACCGCCGACGATGGGCCCGACGGCGCCGCCGACCGCGGCCATCGCGCCCCAGATGCCCAGGGCGGTGGCCCGCTCGCGCGGGTCGGTGAACAGGGCGCGGATCAGCGAGAGCGTGGAGGGCATGATCATCGCGCCGCCGAGGCCCAGCAGGGCGCGCACGGCGATCACGTCGCCGGCGGAGTCGGCCAGCAGCACCAGCAGCGAGGCGATGCCGAACAGGGTGAAGCCGCTCAGCAGCATCCGCCGGCGACCCCAGCGGTCGGCCAGCGCGCTCACGGGCACCAGCAGGCCGGCCAGGACCAGCGGGTAGACGTCGACGATCCACAGCAGCTGCACCGAGCCGGGCTGCAGGTCCGCGGCCAGGTCGGGCAGGGCCACGTTGAGGATCGTCATGTCCATGACGACGACGAGCAGGCTCGCCGCCAGGACGGCGAGGCCCGCCCAGCGACGCGGGTGGCCGCTCGAGGCGACGGGGGTGCCGCGCGGGGTCGGGTTGTGGGGTGAGGGGTGGACGGTGGTGCTCATGGGGCCTGGGCTCCTGGGGTCTGTGCTCCGTGCAGGAAGAGGGAGAGGACGAGTCGGTCGAGGTCGCGGGAGGGCACGTTGCCCATCTCGAGGGCGTCGCGGGCGCCCACCAGCAGGCCGTAGACGGCGTGGCACAGCCAGGCGGCGGGCACGTCGCGGCGCAGCACCCCGGCCTCCTGGGCGGCGGCGTAGAAGGCCACCTCGCGGTCGAAGAGGGCGAGGTTGCGCTCCCGCAGGCTGGGCTGGTTGAGGGAGGCGGCGTCGGTGAGCGCGAAGCCGAAGTCCTCGTTGTCGGCCACGAACCGTTGCAGCATCCGTTCCAGGCAGGCGCGCAGCTGCTCGGCGTCGCCGGAGGCGGCGGCCTGCGCCATGCCGGACTCCTGCTGGCTGTCCTCCCAGCGGTCCGCGGCGCGCTCACCGATCTCGAGGGTGAGCGCCTCGCGGGAGGCGAAGTGGCGGTGGATGGTGGCGCGGCTGATGCCCGCGGCCTCCGCGAGCTCGGCCATGGGCGCGGTGGGGTGCAGCAGCAGGTGTCGCTGGGCGGCGGCGAGCACGTCGTCACGGCTGGTCACGGGTCACTCCCGTCTCATGTGAGTCATTGATGTCTCATATGAGAGCACGTTGAGCCACGGCGTGCCAATCGGCGCGCGTGCCGTCCCGGCCCCGGCGCGGCGCGTCCACGACGGGATGCTGGTGATTCCGGGTTCGCTACCCCAAGGTGTGGGTATCCGCACGGGGCGGCGGTGCGACCACGGAGGTGCTCCCATGACCCAACCGACTCAGCCGATGTCCGAGGACATGGACCTGAACGGACCCGAACCCGACCTCAAGCGGGTGATGGGCCCCAAGCTGCTGCTGCTGTTCATCATCGGCGACATCCTGGGCGCCGGCGTCTACGCCGTCACCGGCCAGATGGCGGGCATCGTCGGCGGGATCGTGTGGTTGCCGTTCCTGGTGGCGTTCATCGTGGCCTCGCTGACCGCGCTGAGCTACCTCGAGCTGGTCACCAAGTACCCCCAGGCCGCCGGCGCCGCGCTCTACACGCACAAGGCGTTCGGCATCCACTTCGTCACGTTCCTGGTGGCCTTCGCGGTGATCTGCTCGGGCATCACCAGCGCCGCCACCTCCTCCAACGTGCTGGCGCAGAACCTGCTCGGCGGGCTCGAGGGCGTCGGCTGGGACACCGGCCTCGGCACGGGCGGCGTCACCGTCATCGCGCTCGCCTTCATGGTGCTGCTCGCGCTGATCAACCTGCGCGGCGTGGGGGAGTCGGTCAAGTTCAACGTGGTGCTGACCCTGGTCGAGATCACCGCTCTCACGATCGTCATCGGCGTCGGCTTCTACGCGATGGCCGCCGGTGACGGCGACCTCAGCCGGATCACCACGTTCGAGGACGCCGGCGACAAGGGCCTCTTCCTCGCGGTCACGGCCGCCACCTCGGTGGCGTTCTTCGCGATGGTCGGCTTCGAGGACTCGGTCAACATGGTCGAGGAGACCCAGGAGCCGGAGAAGATCTTCCCGCGCACGATGCTCACCGGCCTGGGCATCGCCGTCATCATCTACATGCTCGTCGCCATCTCGGTGGTGGCCGTGCTGACGCCGGGCGAGCTGGCGGACATCAACGAGTCCGAGGGCCGCGCGCTCCTGGAGGTCGTGAGCAAGGGTGCCCCCGACTTCCCGATCGACAAGGTCTTCCCGTTCCTGGCCGTCTTCGCCGTGGCCAACACCGCGCTCATCAACATGCTGATGGCCAGCCGCCTGATCTACGGCATGGCCAACCAGGACGTGCTGCCCCGCACCCTGGGCAAGGTCTCGCGCGGCAGCCGCGCGCCCTACATGGGCATCGCGTTCTCCACCGCCCTGGCGCTCGGCCTGATCCTCTACGTCTCCCTCGACTCCGAGAGCAACGTGGTCGGTGCGCTCTCCGGCACCACCTCGCTGCTGCTGCTCGCGGTGTTCGCGGTCGTCAACGTCGCCTGCATCATCCTGCGTCGCGACACCAGCCGTCAGGGGTTCTTCCGCTCCCCGGGCATCACGCCCTTCGTCGCGGCCTTCCTGTGCCTGTTCCTCATCGGCCCGTGGGTCGACCGTGACGCCATCCAGTACCAGATCGCCGCCGTGCTGCTGCTGATCGGCGTCGCGCTGTGGGCGGTCACCTGGCTGGTCAACCGCGGCGCCCGCGCCAAGAAGACCGGGTTCCGCGACATCGAGCACCTGGAGTAGCGGCCACGACGGACGGCGGGGGCGGTCCACGCCCGACGGTTGATTCGGGTCGACGGCGCGCACCGCCGTACCCTGGAGCGGTGAGCACCATCCCCGATCTTGCGAGCCTGCACGCCCTCGGTCCGGCCCAGCAGCCGTCCTACGCCGACCGCGCGGAGGTCGACGCCGTCGTCGACCGCCTGCGCACGATGCCGCCGCTGGTCTTCGCGGGTGAGTGCGACGACCTCAAGGCCAAGCTGGCCGAGGTCGCCCAGGGCCGCGCGTTCCTGCTGCAGGGCGGCGACTGCGCCGAGACCCTGGCCGGCGTCACCGCCGACAACGTGCGCAACAAGCTGCGCGTGCTGCTGCAGATGGCCGTCGTGCTGACCTACGCGGCGTCGGTGCCGGTCGTGAAGCTGGGCCGCCTGGCCGGCCAGTACGCCAAGCCGCGCAGCAGCGACAACGAGACCCGCGACGGCATCACGCTGCCGGCCTACCGCGGCGATGCCGTCAACGGCTTCGACTTCACGCCCGAGTCGCGCCGCCCCGACCCGCAGCGTCTGCTCGACGTCTACAACGCCTCGGCCGCGACGCTCAACCTGGTCCGCGCGTTCACCACAGGTGGCTACGCCGACCTGCGCCAGGTGCACACCTGGAACACCGACTTCGTGCGCGACTCCGGCGTGGGGCAGCGCTACGAGGCGATGGCGCACGAGATCGACCGTGCGATGGCGTTCATGGAGGCGATCGGTGCCGACCCCGAGGAGCTGCGCCGCGTCGACTTCCACTCCAGCCACGAGGCACTGGTGCTGGAGTACGAGCACGCGATGACGCGCACCGACTCGCGCACGCAGTCGCCCTACGACGTCTCGGGCCACTTCGTGTGGATCGGTGAGCGCACCCGCCAGATCGACAACGCTCACGTGGAGCTGCTCAGCCACATCCGCAACCCGATCGGCGTCAAGCTCGGCCCGTCCACCACGCCCGACGACGCGCTGGCGCTCGCGGCCAAGCTCAACCCGCTCAACGAGCCCGGCCGGCTCACCTTCATCACCCGCTTCGGCGCCGGCAAGATCCGCCAGGGCCTGCCCGAGCTGGTCGAGAAGGTCACCGCCTCCGGCGTCGAGGTGGCCTGGGTCTGCGACCCGATGCACGGCAACACCTTCGAGGCGAGCTCGGGCTACAAGACCCGCCGCTTCGACGACGTCATCGAGGAGGTCCAGGGCTTCTTCGACGTGCACCGCGCGCTCGGCACCTGGCCCGGCGGCGTGCACGTGGAGCTGACCGGCGACGACGTCACCGAGTGCGTCGGCGGCGGCGAGGAGCTCACCGACCTCGACCTCTCCTCGCGCTACGAGTCGGTGTGCGACCCGCGCCTGAACCGGGTGCAGTCCCTCGAGCTGGCGTTCCTGGTCGCGGAGATGCTGCGCACCGCGTGAGCGCTACCGCCGACCCCGCCCTGCCCGTCGACCTTCGCAGCGACACCCTGACCCGCCCCACCGAGGCGATGCGCGCCGCCATGGCGCGCGCCGAGGTGGGTGACGACGTGTACGGCGAGGACCCCACGGTCCGCGAGCTCGAGGAGCGCGTGGCCGCGTTGCTGGGCCACGAGGCGGCGTTGTTCACGCCCACCGGCTCGATGGCCAACGTGCTGGCGGTGTCGCTGGTGGTGAGCCCCGGGCAGGAGGTGCTCTGCGAGAGCTCCGCGCACATCGCCCGCGCCGAGCTGGGCGCGCACGCCGCGATCGGCGGCGTCACCATGCGCACCTGGACCCACCCGCGCGGCGGCGTCGACCTCGAGGCCGTGCGCGCGCTGCACGCGCCCGAGATGGGGCCGTTCTTCGTGCGCACGGCTGCGATCTCGGTCGAGAACACCCACAACTTCGCCGGCGGCGCCGTGCTGCCGCTGGCCGACCTGCAGTCGCTGCGCACCTTCGCCGACGAGACCGGCACCGCGCTGCACCTCGACGGCGCCCGCCTGTGGAACGCGCACGTGGCCACGGGTGAGCCGCTGGCGGCCTACGGCGCGCTGGTCGACGTCGCCGCCGTCTGCCTCTCCAAGGGACTCGGCGCCCCGGTCGGCTCACTGGTGGTGGGCTCGGCCGCGGCGATGACCGAGGCGCGGGTGCGCCGCAAGCGCCTCGGCGGCGGCATGCGCCAGGTCGGCGTGCTCGCGGCCGCCGGGCTCCACGCGCTGGACCACCACGTGGAGCGGCTGGCCGAGGACCACGCGCACGCCCGGCTGCTGGCCGAGGCCGTGGGCGTGGACCCCGCGGGCGTGGAGACCAACATCGTGGTCTGGCAGCACCCCGACGCCGCCTCGGTGGTGGCGCGGGCGGCCGAGCTGGGCGTCCGGCTGGCCACCGTGGGGCCGCGCACGGTGCGCCTGGTGACCCACCTCGGCGTCACCCGGGCCGACGCCGAGCGCGCCGCCGTGGTCCTCGCGCGCCTGGCCTGAGGGCCGGCTTGACCGCGCCGCGTCAGCCCTGCTCGACGCCGACGACGGACAGGTCGCTGATGGCGGTGAAGTCGCGCGCCGAGCGGCCGCGGCCGGGCTCGCTGACCTCCAGCATCCGCAGCCGGATCTGCTTGGTGGCGATCCCGGGCACCTCGACGGTCTGCAGGTCGCGGGTCTCGGTGAGCTGCTGCGGGACGGCGGTGCCGTCGTCGAAGACCCACTCGACGGCGAGCAGCCGCCGGTTGCCGCGGTACCAGTCGAAGTCGCCGGCGGTCTTGGCGTAGCCGTTGATCAACCCCACCTCGCTCACCACCGTGACGGCGGCGAGGTCGAGCACGATCTCCTGGCCGGCGCCGCTGCCCGGCATCCGCCAGCACGTGGCCGGCACGTCGTCGAGCATGTTGCGCGCCTCGTAGCGCACCTGGTTGCCGTCGACGTCCTGGTTGGCCGGGGCGACGGCGGGCACCGTGGCCGAGACCGAGCGCGTGACCGGTGCGGCCTCGCCCTGCGGCTCGGCGGTGCGGCTGGGCGACGGCGGGGCGGGGGAGTCCGGGGTCGCCGGTGCGGAGGCGGGCGGCTCGGAGGCGGTCTCCGGCGAGCCGACCGAGGCCGGGTCGGTGGCGGTGCCGGCGTCGTCCTCGCCGTCGGGGAGCAGGAGAAGCGTGCCGACCATGGCCACGAGCACCAGCGCGGCGACGCCCACCAGCCAGGGCAGGCGGTGGCTGGTGGAGCGGGAGCCGGCGCGTGCGGCGCCGGCGGCGAACGGGGTGACCGGGTCCGGGTCCACCTGCTCCGGCTCGGCCACGACGCCGATCCCGGGCACCAGCACCCCGGCGACGTCGGTGTCCGGCTCGGGCTCGGGTTCCGGATCGGGCGTGGGCGCGGGATCGGCGTCGTCGGCGAAGAGCGGGTAGCGCGCGGGCGGCGGCGGGGCGACGGCGGGCGGCGGCAGGCGGGCGATCAGCGGCACGGCGGGATCCGGCGCGGCGGGAAGGGACGCGGGCGGCGCGGCCGGAGGCTCGACCGGCGGCTCGGCGAGGTCGGTGAGGGGCGGCACGGGGCCGATGGCGGGCCGTTCGGCGGTGCCGGTGCGCCAGTCCTCGAGGTCGCCGGTGGGGCGACCGCACTCGGTGCAGAACAGGCCGCTGCCGAGCACGTGACCGCAGCCGCTGCAGCGCTCGAGGTCGGGCTCCATGCGCGAACCCTAGTGTCACCGGGTGGCTGCAGGCGGCACCCCCCGGGTGTGGCTCGGGTCAGCCGACCACGGCGGGTCGCAGGTGCTCGCGGGCGTTCTCGCGCCCCAGCAGCGGCGGGATCCGGCGCACCGCGCTGGCCAGCTCGCGCAGCTCGGTGCCCTCCAGCGCCTGCGGGCCGTCGCACAGCGCGGTCTCGGGCGAGGGGTGCACGTCGACGATCAGCCCGTCGGCGCCCACCGCGATCCCGGCGCGCGCGAGCGGCACCACGAGGTCCTTGCGGCCGGCGGCGTGCGAGGGGTCGACGATCACCGGCAGGTGGCTGCTGGCCTGCACCACGGCGACGGCGGAGATGTCGAGGGTGTTGCGCGTGGCGGTCTCGAAGGTGCGGATGCCGCGCTCGCACAGCACCACCTCCAGGTTGCCGCGCTGGGCGATGTACTCGGCGGCCATCAGCCACTCCTCGACCGTGGCGGTCATGCCCCGCTTGAGCAGCACCGGCAGCCCGGCGTCGCCGACGGCCTGCAGGAGCCCGACGTTGCCCATGTTGCGCGCCCCCACCTGGAGCATGTCGGCGTGCTCGGCCACCACGCCCACGTCGCGCACGTCGACGACCTCGGTCACCACCGGCAGCCCGGTCGCGACCCGCACGTCGGCCAGGATCTCCAGCCCGCGCACGCCCAGGCCCTGGAAGGCGTAGGGCGAGGTGCGGGGCTTGAAGGCGCCGCCGCGCAGCAGGGTGGCGCCGGCGGCCTGCGCCATCCGAGCCGCCTCCAGGGTCTGCTGGGCGCTCTCGACGGCACAGGGCCCGGCGATCAGCGTGAACGTGCCGGGACCGATGGGCACCTGCTGCTCTGCCGGGCCCACCCAGACGGTGCTGCGGTCGGCCTGGTGCTGGCGGCTCACCAGCTTGTAGGGGTCGGAGATGCGGTGCACGTCGGCGACGCCGCGCAGCGTGCGCAGGTTGAGGTGGTGGAAGGACTCGATGTCGCCCACCAGACCGATGATGGTGCGGCGCACGCCGGCCGAGACGAAGGCCTCGCCCCCCACGCTCTCCACCTTCGCGACGACGGCGGCGACATCCTCCGGCGTGGCATCGGGAGCCATGACGACGACCATCGCGCGCGCCTCTCCGAGCTGGGACTGGGCTGGGGTGGGGGTGGCTGCGACGGTAGTGCTCCGACGCCGTCGCGGCGGGCTAATTTCCAGCCGACGGACAAGCGTTACGGGGTCGTGATCAGGTTCGGTCCCCGGACCCGTGGGTCTCGGAGCGCAGACGCTTCAGCAGCGCGATGTCGGCGTTGCCCGGGGTCCGCGACCCGGGTGTCTCCAGCACGAGGGGGACGCCCGCGGTGGTCGGGTGTGCGAGCAGCTCCGCGAAGGCGCCGACGCCGATGTGCCCCTCGCCCAGTTTCTGGTGACGGTCCTTGAAGGCGCCGCGCACGTCCATCGAGTCGTTGGCGTGCACCAGGCGCAACCGCCCGGCGCCGCCGATCTCGACGACGCGGTCCAGCGTGGCCGCCGCCCCACCGGGCTCGTCGAGGGGAGCGCCGGCCGCGAACACGTGGCAGGTGTCGAGGCAGATACCCGCGCGCGGGTGGAGGTCGAGCGCGGCCAGGTAGGGCTCGAGGTCCTCGACACCGGCGCACAGCGAGCGGCCCTGACCCGCGGTCGGCTCGAGCAGCAGATACGGCGCGTCCGTGTCCCCGTCCCCGCGACCGTCCTCCAGCGTCTCCAGCAGCGGCAGCAGGCCCTCGCGGACCTGCCGCAGCGCTGCCTCGTGCCGCGCGACGGCCTCGCCGTCGTCGCCGGCCGGCGCCACGTAGGAGCCGGTGTGCACCACCACGCCCTCGGCGCCGATCTCGGCCGCCCGACGCAGGTTGTGGGCCACCAGCGCGACGCTCCGCTCGTAGGTCGCCGGCGTGGGGCTGCCGAGGTTGACCAGGTAGGGCGTGTGGACGAACGTGCGCAGCCCGAGCTCGGCGCAGCGGGTCCGGAAGGCGTCGTCCTCGGCGGGATTGCCCGGCGAGAGCGCCCAGCCGCGCGGGTTGCCGACGAAGACCTGGAACGCCTCGCAGCCCACCTCCAGCGCCGCCGGCAGGGCGCCGCTGGCGAGCCCCCTGCCCACCTGCACGTGGGTCCCGACCGGATTGCGCACGCCCGCACGCTACGGACGCCGCACCGCGATCCCCGGGCCGGGCCCGGGCGGCGTGCCGAGCGTGTGGGTCAGACCACGACGATGGTGACGGTGGAGCCGCGCGGCGCCTCGGCGCCGGCGCCGGGGTCCATCCGCAGCACGAACCCGATGCTGATGAAGTCGTCGTCGCGCTCGATCTCGACCTCGAACCCGGCCTCCTGCAGGGTCTGTCGTGCGGCCTCGACGCCGAACCCCACCACCGACGGCACGGGCAGCAGCTCGGGGCCCTGGGAGACCACCGCCTCCACGGTCTCGCCGCGGAACAGGGTGCCGCCCGCGGGGTCGTGCGAGATGACGTCTCCCTCGGCGACGGTGTCGCTGAACTCCTCGCCGGCGACCTCGACCACCAGGCCGCGGTCCTCGAGCGTGGAGCGCATCTCCTCCAGGCTCTCGCCCACCCAGTCGCCGACGCGCAGGGGCTGGCGGCCCTTGCTGACCACCAGGTCGACCGAGCCGCCCGGGCGCAGGACGGTCCGGATCTCCGGGATCGTGCGGATCACCTGCCCCTCGGGCACGTTCTCGGAGAACCGCTCGATGCTCTCGTCGAAGCTGAGCTTGCGCTCCAGCAGGGCGTCCTGGGCCTGGTCCTCGGTCATCCGGGCGACCGCGGGCACCTCGTAGCGCTCGGGGCCCTGGGAGACGGTGAGCGTGACGGTGCCCTCGGAGAGCACGCGGTCGCCCGGGGAGGGCTCGGTGGCGAGCACCTGCCCGGCCGGGACGGTCTCGGAGAAAGCCGGGTCGTCGTAGGCCACCTCGAGCCCGGCCTGCTCGAGCGTGCGCTCGGCCTGCGCCTGCGGCAGCAGGATGACGCCGGGGGTGCTGGTGTAGCGCGCCCAGCCGAACCAGTAGGCGCCGCCACCGGCGGCCAGCGCCACGGCCAGCGCGAGAGCCAGCAGCAGCGGACCGCGCCGACGTCGGCCGCGGGCGGCCCGAGCGGTGCCGGCGCCGCCGTGAGGAGGGGTGGCCGCGCGGTCGTCGTGGTGGGCGCGCAGGAGCGTGGTGGCCTCGGCACGGGTCTGCCGCGGCGGGTGCGCCGGCGGCGGACCCGTGGGGCCACCCGGTGCGGCGGGCGGCGGCGCCATCGGGGCCAGCAGGGTGGCCATCTCACCCTCGTCCCACACCTGCGGCGCGGTGTCGCCGCGGCCGCCCCGCTGTGCCGGTGCGTCCACCTCGTCGTCGTGACCGGCGCGGAGTCTCGGCGCCAGGTCCTCGGTGAGCTCGGGGTCGTCGGCCACGCCGTCGGCCAGTGCCGAGCCGACCCGGTGCACCTGGTGCAGCATCACCGCGGCGTCCGCCGGTCGCAGGGTGCGGTCGCGGGCCGTGGCGCGGGCCACCAGGGCGTCGACGTACGGCGGCAGGTGGGGGACGCGCTGCGAGGGAGGCGGCACGTCCTGGTGCACGTGCTTGTAGGCCACCTGGATCACCGTCTCGCCCTCGTGCGGCTTGACGCCGGTGAGCAGCTCGTAGAGCAGGACGCCGACCGCGTACACGTCGGCGCGGGTGTCGGCGCGCCCCTCGACCACCAGCTCCGGGGCCAGGTAGGAGACCGTGCCGATCAGCACCCCCTGCGTGGCGGTGTGCTGGGTGTCGGCGCTGACCGCCTTGGCCAGGCCGAAGTCGGCCACCTTGACGCGGCCGTCGTCGGCGATGAGCACGTTGGCGGGCTTGACGTCGCGGTGCACCAGGCCGGCGCGGTGCGCCGAGGCCAACGCGGAGAGCACGGGCTCGAGCAGCTCGAGGGCGCGGGCGGGCGCCATCGGCGCCTCCTTGGCGATGACCTCGTGCAGGGTGTGGCCCTGCACCAGCTCCATGACCAGGAACACCGTGCCGTCGTCGTCGCCCTGGTCGTGCACGGCCACCACGTGCGGGTGCGAGAGCCGCGCCGCGGCACGGGCCTCCCGGACGAAGCGGGCGGCGAACTCGTCGTCGTCGCCCAGCCCGGGGTGCATGACCTTGACCGCCACGGTGCGGTCCAGGCGCAGGTCGAGGGCCTCGTAGACGGTGGCCATCCCCCCGCGCGCGATGCGCGACAGCAGGCGGTAGCGGCCCTCGAGGACCCGACCGATCATGGGGTCGCCAGGGGAGCCGGCGACGCGACCCGGTGCCTCCACGCTCGACCCTCCTGCGTCGGACGGGGAAGGGTCCGACGGGGTCATCGTACTTTTCGCCCGTCCGAGGGAGCCGTCACCGCCGCTCCCGGCGTGGCGGCGGGGATGGGGTCCGGGGTGGGGCCACCAGGCAGAATGGGGGCATGTCCGAGACCTCCCTGGCCGACGTCGACCTCGCCTCGCTGGTGCCCGCCTGGCTGGAATGGGCCGAGACCGCCGAGCAGCTCGGCCTCGCCGTCTCCACGGTCCGCACCATGGTGCGCAACCACGAGCTCGCCCAGGCCGTGCCGGCCCCCGGCCAGGGTCCCCGCATCCCGGCCGAGTTCGTGCAGGACGGGCTGGTGGTCAAGGGGCTCAGCGGGCTGCTGACCCTCCTGCAGGACGCCGGGTACGACGATCGCGAGAAGATCGCCTGGATCTTCCTCGAGCAGCCCGACCTGCCCGGGCGTCCGATCGACGCGCTGCGCGAGAACCGCGGCTCCGAGGTCAAGCGGCGCGCCCAGGCGCTCCTGTGACCCGCGCGGCGTGAGCAGGTCGACGTGAGGAGGCGGGCATGAGGCGGCGTGGGCGGCAGCGCCCGACGATCCAGGGCGGTCCGCTCGACGGCGCCCCCCGCGAGCCCAACACCACGGGCCTGCTCGCGGTGATCGTGGTGCTCGCGTTCGTGATCGGCGTCTGGCTGATCAACGGTCGCGACCCCGGCAGCGGCAGCAGCATCGGCCCGGACCGCGAGGTGATCGGTGGCGGCGCCACCGACGCCGCCAGCGGTCTGCCCCTCATCGACCTGGCCGTGCTGCCGCCCGAGGCCGCCGAGACGCTCGACCTCATCGAGGCCGGCGGCCCCTTCCCGGAGGAGGAGGACGGCAGCATCTTCTACAACCGCGAGGAGCGGCTGCCCGAGCGCCCCGAGGGCTACTACGCCGAGTACACCGTCCCCACCCCCGGCGAGCGCGACCGCGGCGCCCGGCGCATCGTGGCGGGCGACGGCGGCGAGCGCTACTTCACCGCCGACCACTACCAGTCGTTCTCGGTGATCCAGGAGTGAGCGGGCAGCCGCGGGTCGTGCGGTTCGGGCCGGCGCACACCGACGGCACCCGGCGCGAGGTGCTCGACGCCCTGGGCCGTGCACTCGACCTGCCGCCCTGGTTCGGCCGCAACCTCGACGCGCTCGAGGAGTGCCTGCGCTCGCTCCCCGACCCGGTCACGCTCGTGTGGCACGGCCCCCTGGACCCCGCCGTCCGCGCGGTGCTCGAGGCCCGCGCCGCCGACGACGGCGCCACCGGGCGACCGCGCTTCACGCTCGAGCACGCCGCCGCCCCCGCCGGCTGAGGTGCCAGGCGCGCCAGCCGTCCCCGCTGGCCGAGCCACGACGACACCCGGTGCGCAGCGCCTTTATCGGTGTGCGCGGCTGTGTCTAGAGCGTGCGGCGGGTGGCGGCGTCGGCGAGCTGGCGCAGCACCGCGCGGGCGCCGTCGTCGACGGGGGCGTCCTCGAGCGCCGCCAGGGCGCGCTCCACGAGGGCGTCGATGACCTGCTCGACCTGCTCGCGGGCGCCGGACCGCTCGATCACCGCACGCAGGCGGGCGACGCCGTCCGGGGTCAGCGGCGTCCCCAGCGCGGCGTCCAGCTCGCGGGCGGCGGCGGGGTCGGCGGCGTCGAGGGCCAGGGCCACCAGCACCGTGCGCTTGCCCTCGACCAGGTCGTCGCCGGCGGGCTTGCCCGTGACCGCGGGGTCGCCGAAGACGCCGAGCAGGTCGTCGCGCAGCTGGAAGGCCTCGCCCAGCGGCAGCCCGACGCGCGAGAGCGCCTCCAGCCGGTCGGCGTCGCCCCCGGCGAGGGCCGCACCCACCTGCAGGGGCCGCTCGATCGAGTACTTGGCCGACTTGTAGCGCAGCACCGTCATGGCGGCGTCGACGTCGGCGTGGGCGCGGGCCTGCACCGAGACGTCCAGGAACTGCCCCGCGATCACCTCGGTGCGGCACAGCGCGAAGACCCGGTGCCCGGCGAGCACCTGCGCGGGCGGCAGGCCGCAGGCGCCGAGCAGCTCCTCTGCCCAGCCGAGCATCAGGTCACCCAGCAGGATCGCGCCGGCCACGCCGTACTGGGCGGCGTCACCGCGCCAACCTGCGGACCGGTGCTCGGCCTCGAGGGCCCGGTGCGCGGAGGGGCGCCCGCGCCGGGTGTCCGAGGCGTCCATGACGTCGTCGTGGGCCAGCGCGCTGGCGTGCAGCAGCTCCAGCGCGGCGCACGCGCGCAGCACCGCCCGCTCCTCCTCGGGGCTGGGGTGGGGGCGCAGGGCCCGGTAGCCCCACCAGCAGAACGCGGCCCGAAGCCGCTTGCCGCCCCGCACCGCCGCGCGGGCGCCGTCGAGCAGCCGGGCGGCGTCCGGGCCGAGGGGAGCCAGCACGGCCGACTGCGCGTCGAGGAAGTCCGCCAGCGTGGTCTCGAGGCGTGCCCGGAAGTCCCCGTCGTCCCAGGCTGCGGCGCTCACCCGGCGAGACTAACGAGCGGACGCAGCCCCGCCGGCACCGGTGGGCTCCCTAGACTCGGGTCATGCTCCCGAGTGATCCCGCGCCCGAGTCGAGCATCGGCGCGCTCCTGCGCGCCGGTGGGCGCTCGTTCTCCTTCGAGTTCTTCCCGCCCAAGGACGACGAGGGAGAGCAGGTCCTGTGGCGCTCCATCCGCGAGCTGGAGCCGCTCAAGCCCACCTTCGTCTCGGTCACCTACGGCGCCGGCGGTCAGACCCGTGACCGCACCGTCGCCATCACCGGCCGCATCGCCCGCGAGACCTCGATGGTGCCGATGGCGCACCTGACCTGCGTGGGCCACACGGTCGAGGAGCTCGACCAGATCCTCACCGACCTCGAGCAGGCCGGCGTGCGCAACGTGCTGGCCCTGCGCGGTGACCCGCCGGGCGGGCCCGGCACGCCCTGGCAGAGCACGCCCGGCGGCATCGAGTACGCCGCCGACCTCGTCGAGCTGATCCGTCGCACCACCTCGGCCTCGGTGGGCGTGGCCGCCTTCCCCGAGGGCCACCGCGACGCCGCCACGCTCGACGACGACGTGCGCGTGCTCAAGGCCAAGCACGACGCCGGTGCCGAGTTCGCCGTCACCGAGATGGTGCTGCGCGCCTCTGACTACGTGGGCCTGGTGGAGCGCGCCGCCGCCGCCGGCGTCGACTTCCCGATCGTCCCGGGCATCATGCCGATCCTCAACTACGCCTCGATGAACCGGATGGTCGAGCTCTCGGGTCGCGAGATGCCTGCCGAGGTGCTCGCCCGGATCGAGCCGCTGCGCGACGACCCCGCGGCGCTGCGCGCCGAGGGCATCCGGATCGCCACCGAGCTGTGCGACGAGCTGCTCGACCGCGGCGCCCCGGGGCTGCACTTCTACACGCTCAACCGGTCCAAGGCGACGCGCGAGATCTACGCCGGGCTGCGCGTCACCGCCTGAGGGCCCGCCGGCGACAGGTCTGGTGGCGGGCGCGGCTTCGGCCTACTGTCCGTCCGTGCCCCGCCGTCCTCCGCGCCTGCTCGCGCTCGTCGCCGCCGTCGCAGCCCTCGTCCTGACCCTGCTGGCGCCGCCCGGCGCCACGGCGACCGCCGCGCCGGCGGGCGATCATCGGGGAGCCACCGCTGTCCGCGTCGCTGCGGACCCCGTGGTGTGGCTCTGCCGGCCCGGTCAGCGGCCGAACCCGTGCGAGATCCCGACCGACACCACCGACCAGCGCGCCGACGGCACCACCCGCACCTACCGGCTGCCGCGGCAGCGCCCGTCGAGGCGCCCGGTGGACTGCTTCTACGTCTACCCGACGGTCTCCAACCAGGTGACGCCGAACGCCAACCGCGCGAAGGCGCCCGAGATCGTCTCGATCGCGCAGTACCAGGCGGCGCGCTTCTCGACCCGCTGCCGGGTGTTCGCGCCGGTCTACCGCCAGGCCACCTTCACCGGGCTGGCGACCGGGCCGCTGGGTGCCAGCCGTCGTGCCTACGCCGACGTGCGGCAGGCGTGGCGCTCCTACCTCGCGCGGTACAACCGCGGCCGGGGCGTCGTGCTGATCGGGCACTCGCAGGGCACGATCATGCTGCGCAAGCTGGTGCGCGAGGAGATCGACCCGCGGCCGCAGCTGCGCCGCCGGCTGGTCGGGGCGCTGCTCATGGGTGGCAACGTGACGACGGCGCGCGGCCGCACCACCGGCGGCGACTTCCGCCACGTGCCGCTGTGCACCCGGCGCGGCCAGGCGGGCTGCGTGGTGGCGTACTCGACCTACGCCACCGACCCGCTGGTGGCGTTCTTCGGCAACACCCGCACGGACTTCACCGCCGCCCTGGGCCTGGGGCTGCCGGCGGGCGCCGGCTACGAGGTGGCGTGCACCGACCCGGGGCGGCTGGTGGGCTCGTCGGTCGGATCGCGGCGCTCCGTGGGCGTCACCGTGCCGAGCAGGCCGTTCGCTCCCGGCCCCATCAGTGCCGGCATCGCCTTCAGCGTCAACGGCGACGTGCCGCGCGCCCGCACCACCTGGGTGCGACCGGCCGACCGGTTCCGGGGCGCCTGCCGCACGATCAACGGCGCGCACGTCTACCGCTACGACCCCGTCGGCCCGGCGTCGCGCCGACCGAACGAGTTCCCGCCCACCTGGGGCACCCACCTGTTCGACGTCAACCTCGGGCTGGAGCGGCTGCTGCGCGTCGTCGCCCTGCAGACCCGGACCTGGCAGCGGCAGCAGGCACGGTGACGCGCACAGTCCGCGCCAGCGGCACCGGGGAGGCGACGGCGAGGCCGGACGCAGCGGTCGTGCAGCTGGCGGTGACCCACCGCGCCGGCGACCTGGCGGACGCGCTCGCGGGCGCCGAGTCCGCGCGGGCCGAGGTGGTGGCGGCCGCGCACGAGCACGTGCCGCCGACGGCTGTGGGCTCGACGGGGCTCGCGGTCCACCCCGAGCACGGGGAACCCGGGCAGGTGGTGGCCTACGTCGCCCGGCACGGGCTGCTGATCGCCTGCGCGGGGCTGGAGGCGGCCGGCCAGCTGGTGGCCGGCCTCGCCGACTCGGCGGTGGGCCGGCTGGTGGTGGAGGGTGTGACGCCCGAGGTGTCCGATCCGACGCCGGCGCGCGACGAGGCTCGCGCCCTGGCGTTCGCGGAGGCGCGACGGCGCGCGGCCCAGCTGGCGCGGCTGGCTGGCGGCGAGCTCGGCGAGGTCCAGCACGTCGTCGAGGGCGCGGGGGCCGGCGCCGACGGGGCGGGGGCTCGGCTGGCGTTCCGGGCGGCGGAGGTCCGGCTGGAGCCGGGTGAGACGACCGTCCGTGCCACCGTGACGGCGGAGTTCGAGCTGCTCTGAGGAGTCGATGCTCAGGCTGGACCGAGCACCTGGGCCACCAGGGCGGCCGAGAGGCCGACGAACGGGATGCCGGAGCCCGGCGTGGTGTGCGCGCCGCAGGCGTAGACGCCGGGCACGGGCGTGGTGGGACCCAGCCGCTGCCGCCAGGTGCCGCGACCCTGCCAGAGCACGCCGTGCGGTGAGCCGCTCCACTGCTCCACCAGGTCGCGCGGCGAGAGGTCGACGCGGGTGACCACCCGGTCGCGGATGTCGATGCGGTGCCGCGCCAGCGCGCGCACGAGGTCCTCGGAGATCTTGCCGCGCCCGTGCACGGTCCACGCGGTGTGCCCGGGCGGTGCCGTACCGCCGGGCCGCACCACCAGCAGCGGCTCGTCGTGCAGCACCAGCTCGCCGGCGTCGACGTGCGCGAACGCGGGCGGCTCGCCCTCGATGCCCAGGTGGGCCACCACGGGCGGCAGCGCCGGCATGGTGCGCTCCACCAGCGGAGCGAGCGCGGGCAGGCGTCGCGGGTCGACGGCGACCACGACGGCGTCGGCGGCGTGCTCGCCCTCGGCGGTGCGCACGGCGACGGCGCGGCCCTCGCGCAGCACCAGGTCGAGTGCGGTGGTGCCGGTCAGCACGGTGACCTTGCGGGTGGTCAGGCGTCGCTCGAGCGCGGGCAGCAGCCCGCCCAGCGCCGTCCGGCCGCCCGGGACCCGCCAGGCGCCGAAGGACTGCTCGAGGTAGCTCTGCACCCCCGCCCAGGCGGGCACGTTGCGCAGGTGGTGGCCGTCGGCCACGAAGGGGTGGCCCGCGATGAGCGCCAGGCGCTCGTCGCGGAAGGCCCGGCGCAGCCGCTTGTGCAGCGTCTCGCGGCTGTCGAGCAGGCCGGTGACGGCGCGCACGGTCTCGCGGGGGAGGTGATCGGGGTCCCACGGCACCTCGGCCCAGTGGCGGCGCAGCACCTCCCAGGTCTCGGCGTAGCCGTCGGTGTGGGCCAGCCAGGCGTCACCCAGCCCGGGGCCCAGCTCGTCGAGGGCGCGCTTGTTGGCCGCGCGCGACCCGCCGGCGCGCAACCGCACCGAGGTGCCGTCGGCGAAGCGGTGCTCGCGCACCACCTCGAGCGGCTCCAGCTCGGCCTTCAGCTCCGCCTCCAGCGGGCGGCCGGACTTGCGGAAGAGGTCGCGCAGCACCGCGGGGACGAACGTGAAGGAGGCGCCGGCGTCCCAGGCGAACCCCTCGTGCTCCACGGGCACGAGCGGGCCGCCCACGCGCGCCGAGGCCTCCAACAGGGTCACCTCGTGGCCCAGCTTGGCCAGGCGCACGGACGCCGCGATGCCGCCGAGTCCACCGCCCACCACCACCACGCGCGCCATGCGCTGCAGGATAGGGGCCCGGTCGGGAGGGACGGCTCAGCGCACCCGGGGAGGTGGGGTGCCGGGCGGGCCGACGCCACCGGCCGAGGGGCGACGTCGGCTCCGCCAGCGCGCGACGCCGCGGCGGACGAGCCGCACCGCCAGCCAGAGGAGCACCAGGCCCAGCGCCAGCAGCAGACCCGCGACGGCGGCCGCCCAGCGCGGGTGCTCGATCGCCAGCCAGACCACGCCCAGGACCGCGACGTCCTCGCCCAGGCTGGCGGCCACGTTGGTGACCGGCTCGGGGGAGCCGTTGATGGCCAGGCGGGTGCCGGCCTTGACCAGGTGCGAGGCGAGCGCGGTGCCACCGCCCACGACGCCGAGCACCGCATGGTCCAGCGACGACGCGTCGCCGGCCAGCAGCACCCCCACCACCGCGCCCGCGGTGGGGCGGATCGCGGTGGAGACGACGTCCCACGTGGAGTCGAGGTAGGGGATCTTGTCGGTCACGAACTCCAGCGCGTACAGGACGCCGGCCACAGCCAGCACGTCCCCGCGGCCCAGGGCGTCGGGCACCTCGGCCAGGTCCCCGAGCCGGTCGGCCACGCCGAGCACGAGCACCACCAGGTAGCAGTTGACACCGCTGGCCCACCCGCTCGAGAAGGCCAGTGCCAGGGACTCCACGGTGGTCTCCTCGGATGGGGTGGGCCGACTCAGGCGACGTCGATGGTGGGCGCGCCGGTGAGGGCGGCGAGCTCCGCGTGCGTGGTGGAGAAGACCGCGGCCGGGTGCCCCGCCGCGGCCCACACGACGTCGTGCCGGGCCAGCCAGGAGTCCAGGTAGGTGGGCACCGGTGCCGGGTGGGCGATCGGCGAGACCCCGCCGATGGCCTGCCCGGTGTGCTGCTTGACGAACTCCGGCGTGGCGCGCGTGAGCCGCTCCACCCCGACGGTGCGGCCCACCAGGGCGGTGTCGACCCGGTGGGCGCCGGAGGTGAGCACCAGCACCGGCGCGCCCTCGGCGTCGAAGAGCAGGCTGTTGGCGATCGCCCCCACCTCGCACCCCAGTGCCTCGGCGGCGAGTGCGGCGGTGTGCACGGAGTCGGGCAGAATGACCACGTCGCCACGACCGCCGAGCCGGGAGTGCTCGGTGCGGAACCGGGTGATCGACGGATGCTCGGTCGCCATGGGTGCGACAGTAGTGGCCCGAGCAGTGGCCCGCACCGTCGTGGCCCCGACCCCCAGGAGACCGATTCCATGTCCTCGTCCGAGGCCGCGCCCGCCGCCCCCGCCCCCGGGGTCGACCGCGCCCCCGACGGGCGTCCCGCCTCCATCGGGCGGGTGATCTGGCTGGTGCGGGGTCTGGTGGCCGCCGGCGCCGTCGTCACCGTGCTCGTCGTCGTCTTCTGGGACCAGCTGGTGGCCGCCTGGTCGGCCGGTCACCCTCCGGGCAGCGCGATCCAGCAGCCGGTGTTCGTGCCGGTGGTGATCGTCTCCTACCTGACCATCGGCGGGTTGCTGCTGACCCTGCTGCCCTTCCTGCGCGGCGGGCACGACTGGGCGCGCTGGTCGCTGGTGGCCACCATCGGGCTCATCGTGCTGGCCACGGTGGGTGGGCTGCGCACCTCGCCGCCCACGGTCTTCGTGCTCTGCGGGGCCGTCTCGCTGGTCTACAACGCCGTCATCCTCTTCTCGCTGCTGCGCCCCGACACCCACCGGTTCCTGCGCGGCACGGGCTCCTCCACCGCCGTCTGACCGCCGTCCGACCGCCGTCCGACCGCGTCTGAGCGCCGGTCCCTTGTGACTGTCGGTGGTGGGGTGTAGCGTCCTGCCATGTTCGAACACGCGTTCGAACTCACCGGCGGGGGCGACCTCGACCCCCGCCTCCGCCGGTGCTCAGACGCTGCACGAGCGGGTGCAGGGCGGCCGGCGCGAGCCGGGGTGAGGCGGTGGGGGATGCGGCGCTACGACGACGAGGTGGCGGTACGGACGACGGGTGCGGGGGCGCCCGACCAGTTCGTGTGGCGCACCGGGCTCTGGCAGGTCCAGCGGGTCCAGGCGCACTGGGTGCAGACCGGCGCCTGGTGGCTGCGTCGGCCCGAGGCCGCGGCCGCGCTGGCCGGTGCCGGTGGGGCGGCGTCGGCGCCCGAGGTGCGCACCGGCGGTGGGCCCGAGCTGGCCGAGCAGCGCTGCTGGCGCGTCGAGGCCCGGCGCCCGGGCGCCACCGGCGTCTTCGAGCTGGTCCTCGAGGTCGCCGAGGGCTGCTGGCGGCTCACGGGCTGCGCGGACTGAGGCCCGCGATGACCACCCCGACGAGCACCCCCGCGCACGAGCAGCACGTGAGCCCCTACACGCTGCCCGCCACCACCCACTCCTACCTGCAGCGGTCGGCGGAGTCGCTGGCCGAGGCGATGGTCTCCACCGACCTCGCGGCGCGCTACGCCGGCGCGCACGTGGCCGCGCTGCGGGCCGCGGCCGCGCTGCTCGCCGCCCGCGCCCGCCCGGCGCCCGCCCGGCGCCGTCCGCAGAAGAACGCCTGGGTGCTGCTGGCCGAGGTGGCGCCCGAGCTGGGGGAGTGGGCCACCTTCTTCGCCGCGGGCGCTGCCAAGCGCGCCGCCGCCGAGGCGGGCTCCACGCGGTCGATCACCGAGCGGGAGGCCGACGACCTGGTGCGCGACGCCGACCGGTTCCTGGCCGTCGTCGAGCAGGCGCTGGGGCTGGTGCCCCACGCCCCGGCCCCCGTGCAGCTGGCCCGCCGCGCGGGCTGAGGGCTGAGGGCTCAGCGCTCGAACGCCTCGTCCTTGCCCAGCACCGTGAGTCCGTCCACCACGCGGAACCCGCGCGCGGCGTCGGCCTCGGGGTCCACGCCCAGCTGCTCGCCCGGCGGCACCACCACGTTCTTGTCCAGGATCGCGTTGCGCACCACCGCGCCGGCGCCGATCCGCACGTTGTGCAGCAGCACCGAGTCGCTCACCTCGGCGCCGGTCTCCACCCGCACCGCCGGAGAGAGCACCGATCGCGCCACGGTCCCGCCGGTCACCACCACGCCCTGCGAGAGCACCGCGTCGTAGGCCTGGGCGGCGCGCTCCTCGGCGCCCTGCACCAGCTTCGCCGGGGCGTAGGGACCGTGCGAGGTGAGGATCGGCCAGTCGTAGTTGTAGAGGTTGAACACCGGCAGCGGCGAGACCAGGTCCATGTGCGCGTCGTAGTAGGAGCCCAGCGTCCCCACGTCGCGCCAGTAGCCGCGGTCGCGGTCGGTGGCGCCGGGCACGTCGTTGTCGCGGAAGTCGTACACGCCGGCGTCGTCACGCGCCACGAAGGCCGGCACGATGTCGCCGCCCATGTCGTGCATCGTGCCCTCGGTGTCGGCGTCGCGGGTCACGGCCTCCACCAGCGCCTTGGCGTCGAACACGTAGTTGCCCATCGAGGCGAGGATCTCGCCGGGGGAGTCGGGCAGGCCCACGGGATCGGTCGGCTTCTCCAGGAACTCCCGGATCCGCGAGGGCTGGTCGGGGTGCACGTCGATGACGCCGAACTGGTCGGCCATCGAGATCGGCTGGCGGATCGCCGCCACCGTGCAGGCCGCGCCCGAGGCCACGTGCTGCTCCACCATCTGGCTGAAGTCCATCCGGTACACGTGGTCGGCGCCGACGACGACCACCAGGTCGGGCTCCTCGTCGCGGATCAGGTTGAGCGACTGGAAGATCGCGTCGGCGCTGCCGAGGTACCAGTGCTTGCCCACCCGCTGCTGGGCCGGCACCGGCGCCACGTAGTTGCCGAGCATCGCCGACATGCGCCAGGTGCTGGTGACGTGCCGGTCGAGGCTGTGCGACTTGTACTGCGTCAGCACGACCACCTTGAGGTAGCCGGAGTTCACGACGTTCGACAGGGCGAAGTCGATGAGGCGGTAGGTGCCGCCGAACGGCACGGCGGGCTTCGCGCGGTCGGCGGTCAGCGGCATCAGCCGCTTCCCCTCTCCCCCCGCGAGCACGATGGCCAGGACCTTGCGACGTGGGCTGCTCACACCGACGACCCTAGCCGTGACGGGGCTCACGGCGACACCGCCGCAGCCGGTAGGTTCGCGCCCATGGCCCAGCCGCTGCGCGTCGACGTGCTCACCAAGGAGTACCCCCCGGAGATCTACGGCGGGGCGGGGGTGCACGTGGCCGAGCTGGTGCGGGCCTTGCGGGCCCGCGACGACCTCGAGACCCGGGTTCACGCCTTCGGCGCCCCGCGCGACGAGGCGCTGACGACGGCGCACGCCGACCCCGCCGAGCTGGCCGGCGCCAACGCCGCGCTGCGCACGCTCGGCGTCGACCTGGGGATGGCGGCGGCCACGGCCGGCACCGACCTGGTGCACTCCCACACCTGGTACGCCAACTTCGCGGGCCACCTCGCCGCGCTGCTGCACGACGTGCCGCACGTGGTCACCGCGCACAGCCTGGAGCCCCTGCGGCCCTGGAAGGCCGAGCAGCTGGGTGGCGGCTACCGGGTCTCCTCCTGGGTGGAGCGCACGGCCTACCTGGCCGCGGCCCGGGTGGTCGCCGTCTCGGCCGCCATGCGTGACGACGTGCTCGCCAGCTACCCCGAGGTCGACCCCGCGAAGGTCGACGTGGTGCACAACGGCATCGACACCGAGCTGTGGCGGCCCACGCCCGACCCCGACCGGGTGCGCGAGCTCGGCGTCGACCCCGACCGCCCCTCGGTGGTCTTCGTCGGCCGGATCACCCGGCAGAAGGGGCTGCCGCTGTTCCTGCGCGCCGCGGCCGCGCTGCCGCCCGAGGTGCAGCTGGTGCTCTGCGCCGGTGCGCCCGACACCCCCGAGATCGAGGCCGAGGTGCGCGGCCTGGTGGAGCAGCTGGCGGCCTCGCGCAGCGGTGTGGTGTGGATCGCCGAGATGCTGCCGCGCCGCGACGTCGTCGCCCTGCTCACCGGCGCCACCGTCTTCGCCTGCCCCTCGGTCTACGAGCCGCTCGGCATCGTCAACCTGGAGGCGATGGCCTGCGAGACCGCCGTCGTCGCCACGGCCACCGGCGGCATCCCCGAGGTGGTCGTGCACGGCGAGACCGGCCTGCTGGTGCCCATCGAGCAGGCCGACGACGGCACCGGCACCCCGCTGGACCCCGACCGCTACGTCGCTGACTTCGCCGCCGCGCTGACCGAGGTCGTCACCGACCCCGACCGGGCCGCCGCCATGGGCCGCGCCGGCCGCGCCCGCGCCGTGGAGTCCTTCGGCTGGGCCGCCATCGCCGACCGCACCCTCGAGGTCTACCGCGCCGCCCTCGCCTGACCCCGACCCGTCGTGAGTGCGCACGGCTGGACCGCTGACCCGTCGCGAGTGCGCACGCGTCGACGACCGACCCGTCCGTCCACGCGCCGGGTCGGCGGGGAGGTCAGGTGAGGTAGCGGTCGCGCAGGACGCGCTTGACCAGCTTGCCGGTGGGGGTGCGGGGCAGGTCGGTGGAGAAGTCGACGGTGGCCGGCGCCTTGTAGTGCGCGATCCGGCTGCGCACGTGGTCGATCAGCTCGCGCTCCAGGTCGGGGCCGGGCTCGACGCCGTCGGCCGGGTGCACCACGGCCTTGACGGCCTCGCCGAGGTCGTCGTCGGGCACCCCGATGACGGCGACGTCGAGCACCTTCGGATGCATGGTCAGCACGTTCTCGACCTCCTGCGGGTAGATGTTGCGCCCACCGCTGATGATCATGAACGCCGCACGGTCGGTGAGGTAGAGGAAGCCCTCGTCGTCGAGGCGTCCGATGTCGCCCGTGGTGGCCCAATTGTCGTGACGCGGGTGTTGCGCCTGACGCGTCTTCTCCGGGTCGTTGTGGTACTCGAACGGCATGACGTCGCGCTCGAAGTAGACCAACCCGGTCTCGCCCACCGGCACCTCCTCCTGCTCCTCGGTGGTCTCGTCGCACACGTGCACGACGCCGAGCGCAGCCCGCCCGACGCTGCCGGGGTGGGTCAGCCAGTCCTCGGGCCCGATGATCGTGACGCCGGCCGCCTCGGTGGCGGCGTAGTACTCGTGCAGGACCGGGCCCCACCAGTCGATCATCGCCTGCTTGACCTCCACCGGGCACGGGGCGGCGGCGTGGATGGCGTAGCGCAGGGTGGAGACGTCGGCGGCGGCCCGCACCTGCTCGGGCAGCTTGAGCATCCGCACGAACATGGTGGGCACCCACTGGCTGTGCGTCACGCGGTGCTCGGCGATCAGCTCCAGCGCGCGCTCGGGGTCGAAGCGCGGCATCACCACCACCGTGCCGCCCGTGGCCTGGACGATGCCGGAGAACCGCAGCGGCGCGGCGTGGTAGAGCGGCGCGGGGGAGAGGTAGACCGCGTCGGGTCCGAAGCCGTAGAGGCGGCCGAAGACGTCGACCATGAGGTCGCCCGGCTCGTCGACCTGGCGCTCGGGCAGCGTCGGGCGGATCGCCTTCGGGTGGCCGGTGGTGCCCGAGGAATAGAGCATGTCGCCCCCCGCGGGCTGGTCCTCGAACGGCACCGGCGAGGCGCCGGCCAACGCCCGCTCGTAGTCGTCGAACCCGACGGCGCCGCCGACGGCCAGCCGCAACGTCACCCCGGGCGCCGACTCGGCCAGCCGGCGCCCGATCACGGCCAGCTCGGGGGTGGCCGCCGAGACCAGCAGCACCTGGGCGCCGCAGTCGCGCACGATGTAGGCCAGCTCCTCCAGCGAGAGGTGGTGGTTGAGCGCGGTCAGCAGCAGCCCGCTGCGCTTGGTGGCCCAGAACGCCTCGTGGTAGATCGGCCCGTTCTCGGCGAGCAGCGCCACCGCCTCCCCGCGGCGCAGCCCGTGGGCGTGCAGCACGTGCGCCAGGCGCACCGACCGCTCCTCCAGCTGCCCGTAGGTGAGGGTGCGGCCGTCGTCGGCCATGACGACGGCGGGCTTGTCGGGCGTGACGGCGGCGTGGGCTCCCGGGTACATGTGCTCACCCTCACCCGGAGGTGACCTGGGTGTAAACGGTCGCCGGCCACCCGGTGCGCGAGGGTTTTCCCCCTCGTGGGGTCGGCACCGGCCGCCCTAGCGTGGCGACGTGATCCTCGGGAACCGTCGTCCGCACGCCCTGCTCCTGCTCGCGCCGCTCGTCGTGCTCGCGTGCCTGCTCGGGTGGGCGGCACCGCCGTCCACCGGCTCGCCCGGCTCGACTGCCGCAACCGCCACCACGTCCCCGGTCTCGGCGCAGGCCGTGCTCGACGTCGCCACGGCGCGGGGCGCGCAGGACGGTCGCACCGCCACCGTGCGCGGCTACGTGGTGGGTCAGCCGACGTCGTCGACCACCGTGGTGCGCAGCGGCTTCCCGAACGACTACGCGATCGCGCTCGCGGACGCCCCCGGGGTCACCGACACCGCACGGATGCTCTACGTGCAGGTGCCGAGCGCCTTCCGCTCCGCGTGGGGGCTGCGGTCGCGCCCTGCGCAGCTGGACACCGCGGTGGAGGTCACCGGCACCCTGGTCGCCTACTTCTCGCGCCCGGGCCTGACCGGCGCCACCGCGTTCACGGCGGCCGGCGAGGGCGGCGGCGACGGTGGTGACGGCGGTGACGGCGGGACCGGCGACGACGCCTACTGGGCACCCGCCCAGGGCAAGCAGGGCGTGGCGCTCGAGGCGGCGCTGCACGACATCGTCTCCACCGGCGTGACCCGGCTCAGCTACGACCAGGTGTGGGACGCCCTGAAGGTCACCGACCGCGACCCGGCCGACCCGACCCGGGTGATCACGCTCTACTCCGGCACCTCCGAGCCGGCGGGCAACAACGGCGGCGGCGTCGAGCAGTGGAACCGCGAGCACGTGTGGGCGCAGTCGCACGGCGACTTCGGCACGACCGCGGGCCCCGGCACCGACCTGCACCACCTGCGGCCCGAGGACGTCACGGTCAACGGCGCCCGCGGCAACCTGGACTTCGACGAGGGCGGCACCCAGAACGCCGAGGCCCCCGGCAACTACGCCGACGGCGACTCCTGGGAGCCGCGCGACGCCGTCAAGGGCGACGTGGCGCGGATGCTGTTCTACATGGCGGTGCGCTACGAGGGCGGCGACGGCTTCGCCGACCTGGAGCTCAACGACCGCGCCGGCAACGGGGCGACGCCGTTCCACGGCCGGCTCTCGACGCTGCTGGACTGGCACGCCCAGGACCCGCCGACGGCCGCCGAGGTGACCCGCAACGACGTCGTGCAGCAGCGCTACCAGGGCAACCGCAACCCGTTCGTGGACCACCCGGAGTGGGCGGTCTCGATCTGGGGATGACCCGGGAGGAGCCTGCTCCCGGGGAGCCGGTGGGCGGGTTGACGCGACCGGGGGGTGGGTACCTAGACTGACATCGCTCGAACACGTGTTCGAGCGATCAGCCAGGGGTCGAGCCTGCTGAACCTCGCCGAGGAGCGCTCATGCCCCACCCTGCCAGCCCTGCCAGTGACCCCTTCGTCCACCTGCACGTGGCCTCGGGCTACTCCCTGCAGTACGGCGCCTCGCACCCGCACGTGCTGGTGGAGCGGGCCGCCGAGCTGGGGCAGGACACCCTGGCCCTCACCGACCGCGACGGCACCTACGGGGCGGTCAAGTTCGCCAAGGCCTGCCACGCGGCCGGGCTGCGACCGGTGCTCGGCGTCGACCTCGCCTACCGTCCCCCGGGCTGGTCGGGCGGGCGAGCCGCGGGGACCCGCACGCCCACCCGCGGGGGCACCTTCCGCGACCTGCCGCTCGAGCAGGGCGGGTTGCCCCGGGTGGTGGTGCTCGCCACCGCCGACACCAGCTCCGGCACGGGCACCCCGGGCCGGGCCGGCTGGGCAGCGCTGTGCCGGCTGGTCTCCGCGGTGCGGCTCGACGGCGAGCGGGGCGCCCCGGTGCTCGACCTCGAGCAGCTGCCCGACGGCGTCGCCGAGCTGCTGGGCAGCGGACACCTCGCCGTCCTGCTCGGCCCCACCTCGCTGCTGGGCCGTGCCGCCACGCTGCGCCGCGACGACCTGGCCCGCGTCGCGCTGGCGCCCTGGCAGGCGCTGGTGCCGCGGGGGCACCTGGTGGCCGAGGTGGTCAGCCACCGCCGGCCCGGTGGGGGGCACGGGGGAGCGGGCAGCGGGTGGGGGCCGGGCAGCACCCCGCACGCGGCGCGGATGCTGGGGCTGGCGCGCGCGGCCGGCCTGCCCGCGGTGCTCACCAACGCCGTGCGACACGCCGACCGGGCCGACGCCGCCACCATCGACGTGCTCGACGCCGCCCGCCGGCTGGTGCCCCTCGACCTGCGCCACCTCGACCGCGGCAACGCCGAGGGCTACCTGGCCTCGGGCACCCGCATGCACGAGGTGGCCCGCGAGGTCGCCACCGCCGCCGGCCTGGGCGAGCACGAGGCGCTCGACCTGCTGGCCGGCACCCGCCGCCTGGCCGACAGGTGCGCGCTGCACCCCGCGCTCGACCTCGGGCTGGGGGAGGTGCACTTCCCCGAGTTCACCCTCTCCACCGACCACCCCACCGCCGACGACGCGCTGCGCGCCCGCTGCGAGGGCGCGCTGGGCGACCGCTACGGCTCCGCACCCCGGCAGGTGGTCTGGAAGCGCCTGGACGACGAGCTCGAGCTGGTGCGCGGCCTGGGCTACGCCTCCTACTTCCTCACCGTCGGCGACATCACCGACCTGGTCCGCGAGATGGGGGTGCGCTGTGCCGCCCGCGGCTCGGGCGCGGGCAGCCTGATCACCTACCTGCTCGGCATCTCGGGGGTCGACCCGGTGCGCCACGGCCTGCTGATGGAGCGCTTCCTCTCCCCGCTGCGCGGCGCGCTGCCCGACATCGACGTCGACGTGGAGTCCGCGCGCCGCCTCGAGGTCTACGAGGCGATCCTGGCCCGCTACGGCGGCGAGCGCTGCGTGTGCGTCTCGATGATGGACACCTACCGGGTGCGCCACGCCGTGCGCGACGTCGGCGCGGCGCTCGGCATGCCGCCGGGCGAGGTCGACGCCATCGCCAAGGCCTTCCCGCACATCCGCGCCCGCGACGCGCGGGTGGCGCTGCGCGAGCTGCCCGAGCTGCGCGCCGGCGGCCTGGCCGAGCCCGACCTCGACCTGATGTTCCGCCTGGTCGAGCGGCTGGACGGCCTGCCGCGCCACGTGGCCGTGCACCCCTGCGGCGTGCTGCTCTCCGACGCCACCCTGCTCGACCGCACGCCGGTCGAGGCCAGCTTCGCGGGCTTCCCGATGAGCCAGTTCGACAAGGACGACGTCGAGGACCTCGGGCTGCTCAAGCTCGACGTGCTCGGCATCCGGATGCAGTCGGCGATGGCGCACGCGGTGCGCGAGATCCAGCGCACCCACGAGGTCGAGGTCGACCTCGACGACGAGCAGCAGGTGCCGCTGGAGGACCCCGCGACCTACGAGATGATCAGCAGCGCCCGCACCCTGGGCGTCTTCCAGATCGAGTCGCCCGGCCAGCGCGAGCTGGTGGGCAAGTCCGGCCTGGAGACCTTCGAGCACGTGATCACCGACATCTCGCTCTTCCGGCCCGGGCCGGTCAAGAGCGACATGATCACCCCCTACCTGGAGGTCAAGCAGGGGTGGCGCGAGGCCACCTACCTGCACCCCGACCTGCGCCCGATCCTCGAGGGCACCTACGGCGTGGTGGTCTTCCACGAGCAGGTCATCGAGATCATCGCCCGGTTCGCGCGGATCGACTACGACGAGGCCGACGAGCGGCGCCGCGCCCTCGGGGACCGCGAGGGCATGGCGCACACCAAGGCGTGGTTCGTGCCGCGGGCGCTGGCCCACGGCTACCCGCCCGCGGTGGTCGACCGGGTGTGGGCGGTGCTCGAGGCGTTCGCCTCCTTCGGGTTCTGCAAGGCCCACGCCGCGGCCTTCGCGCTGCCCACCTTCCAGTCCGCCTGGCTCAAGACCCACTGGACCGCGCACTTCCTGGCCGGGGTCCTCACCCACGACCCCGGCATGTACCCCAAGCGGCTGATCCTCGAGGACGCCCGCCAGCACGACGTGCCGGTGCTCGGGCTCGACGTCGACCGCAGCGGCGCGGAGTACGTCGTGGAGATGGTGGGCGACCCGCCGGTGGCGGGCATCCGGGTGGCCCTGGCCGACGTCAAGGGGATCAGCGCCGCCGAGGTGGCGCGGGTGGTGGCCGCGCGCCCCTACGCCTCGCTCACCGACTTCTGGCACCGGGCGCGGGTCTCGCGGCCCGTGGTCGAGCGGCTGGTGCTGGCCGGCGCCTTCGACGGCGTCTACGGCATCGGGCACCGCGACGGCGTCGCCCGGCGCGGCCGGGTCACCCGGCGCGACCTGCTGCTGCAGGTGGCCGAGCTGGACCGCCACGGCCGGGCGCTCGACCGCGCTGCCCGCGGCCGGGGTCGCGGGGTGGGCCGCGCTCCCGCCCGCGGACGCGTCGTGAGCGAGCCGGCCCAGCACCCGGCCCAGCACGACGTCGCGCAGGCCGCGCTGCGCAACGCCGCCGACCCGCGTGACCGCGCCCGCGCCGTCGAGCTCGAGCGGCACCCGATGGCGCAGGCCGGGGTGTGGGCGCGCGCCTCGGCGCAGAGCCGGGCCGCCGCCCCACCGGCCGAGGTCTCCTCGGTGCAGCTGGCGCTCGACCTCGGCGACGGACCCGCCGAGGGCGAGGTCTCCGGCCTGCCCGAGATGACGGTCGCGGAGTCGATGGCGGCCGAGCTGGAGATCCTCGGGCTCGACGTCAGCCAGCACGTGGTGCACGCCTACGAGCCGTTCCTCGCCGAGCTCGGCGTCACCCGCAGCACCGAGCTGCTGGGCCGCCGCAGCCGCGCCGAGGTCCTCGTGGCAGGCGTCAAGGTGGCCACCCAGACCCCGCCGATCCGGTCGGGTCGCCGGGTCGTCTTCCTCACCCTCGACGACGCCACCGGGCCGGTGGACGCCACCTTCTTCGAGGACGCCCAGGGTCCCTACGCCGCCACGGTCTTCCACTCCTGGCTGCTGGTGGTGCGCGGCGAGCTGCGCCGCACCGGCCACCGCGGCGTCTCGCTGCGTGCCACGGGGTGCTGGGAGCTGCCCGCCCTGCACGGGCTGTGGCAGCGCGAGGGCCTCGAGGCGGTGCTGGCGCAGATGGCCACGGTGCCCGAGGGGTTCGGCGGCGTCGGGGTCGAGCGCGCCGGCGCGGGGGCCGCGGCCAGCCGCGCCAGCCGCCCGGTGATGGCGCGCCCGCAGGCCTTCACCGAGGACGGCGAGCCCACCGGTACCGGCGGTGACCAGGGCGAGCAGGCCCACCCCGGCACCGCCGGCGGGATGGGACGCCGTCGGGTGCTGGTGCACTCCAGCGGGTTCAAGCTCTCGCCCTACGCCGACGTCAAGCCGGCCGGCGAGGACACCCGTCAGGTGGCGCGCAAGCTGTGGCACCGCAGCCCCGGGAGCCCGGGATGAGACCACTACTGTGTGGCCCATGTCTGGCAGCGAGCGTCCGAGCGAACGACGGGGAGCCACCCGCACCGCGGTGCTCTGGGACGCGCTGCAGCCCGTCCTGGCCGGCGGGCCCGGTCTCGACGTGCTCGACGTCGGCGGCGGCACCGGCGGGCTCGCCGTCCGGGTGGCCGAGCAGGGCCACCGGGTCACCGTCGTCGACCCCAGCCCCGACGCCCTGGCCGCGCTCGGGCGCCGTGCCCGCGAGCTCGGCGTCGAGGTCGCCGGGGTGCAGGGCGACCTCGCGAGCCTGGCCGAGGTCGTCGGCGCCGGCAGCGTCGACGTCGTGCTCTGCCACGGGGTGCTCGAGGTGGTCGCCGACCCCGCCGCCGCCCTGCGCAGCCTGCGCGCGGTGCTGCGCCCCCAGGGCCGGCTCAGCCTGCTGGTGGCCCAGCGCCACGCGGCGGTGCTGGCCCGCGCCATGGCCGGCCACTTCACCCAGGCCGCAGCGGTGCTGCGCGGTGAGGACAGCGCCCGCTCGGGGCACCGCTTCACCGCCGAGGAGGTGCACGGGCTGCTCGCCGAGGCCGGGCTGGCGGTGCACGGCACCCACGCCGTCCGGGTCTTCGCCGACCTCGTGCCCGGCTCGCTGCTCGACCTCGAGCCCGGCGCCACCGCCGCGCTGCTCGAGCTGGAGCGGGCGGTGGCCGAGCGCCCCGAGTACCTGCCGCTGGCCACGCAGGTGCACGTGCTGGCGGGCCCTGCGTCCTAGGACCGTGCCTGGGCGGGCCCGGTGAGCCCGGTGAGCCCGGGGGAGATCGCGACCCCGATCCTGCACGCCGACCTCGACGCGTTCTACGCCTCGGTGCTGATCCGCGACCGGCCCGAGCTGCGCGAGGTGCCGGTGATCGTGGGCGGTGGCCACCGCGGGGTGGTGCTGGCGGCCAACTACGTGGCGCGCGCCTACGGGGTGCGCTCGGCGATGACGGGCACCCGCGCCCGCCGCCTGTGCCCGCAGGCGGTGGTGCTGCAGCCCGACTACGACCTGTTCAGCACCGTCTCCACCGGGGTGATGGAGTGCTTCCGACGGGTCACCCCGCTGGTCGAGGCGATCTCCCTCGACGAGGCCTTCCTCGACGTGCGGGGCGCCTCGCGGCGCCTCGGCGGTCCCGTCGAGGTGGCCGAGCGGCTGCGCGCGATGATCCACGACGAGCAGCGGATCACCTGCTCGGTGGGGGTGGCGGCGTCGATCTCGGTGGCCAAGCTGGCCAGCAAGCGCGCCAAGCCCGACGGCGTGGTGGTGGTGCCGCCCGGGCAGATCACCTCCTTCCTGCACCCCCTCGACGTCGGCGAGCTCTACGGGGTGGGGGAGAAGACCCGGGCGCTGCTGCACCGGCTGGGGCTGGTCACCGTCGGCGACGTGGCCCACACCCCGCTGCGCACCCTGCAGCGCGCGGTGGGCGAGCACCTGGGGGCGCACCTGCACCAGCTGGCCTGGGGCTCGGACCGCCGCGAGCTGACGCCGCGCAGCACCGGGGTGTTCGGGCACGGCGCGCGCTCCGGCGAGGGCGACCCCGACAAGTCGATGGGCGCCCAGGAGACCTTCGGCCGCGACACCGACGACCGGGCGGTGATCGCCCGCGAGCTGCTGCGGCTCACCGCCAAGGTCACCCACCGGATGCGGGTGGCGGGGGTCGCCGGCCGCACGGTCACCCTGACCGTCCGGTTCGCCGACTTCACCACCATCACCCGCAGCCGCACCCTGCCCGAGGCCACCGAGGGCACCCAGGAGGTCTACCGCACCGCGCTGGCGCTCTACGACGCCCTGGGCCTGCAGCGCGCCCGGGTGCGGCTGGTGGGGGTGCGCGCGGAGGGCCTGGTGCCGCGCGAGCGGGTCGAGCGCCAGCTGCAGCTGGGGGAGCGCGAGCACGGGTGGTCCGACGCCGATCGCGCCGTCGACCGGGCCACGCTGCGGTTCGGCTCGGCCGCCGTCCGGCCCGCCAGCCTGCTGGGCTGACCTGGACCGATCCGATCGGGTAGCGCCCCTGGCCCGAACGGGTGGGGCAGGTCTGCCGCAACGAATCGGACACGCGGCTACCGCTCCTGCACCCGTCTGCCTAGACTTGGCGCACGTCGACCGCTCGACGGTCCCCCCGGACCGATGTGCGTGGCCGACGGAGTGAGCCGACACGAGATTCCTGGGAGGACCGGTGCCACTCTCCGAAGAGGAGCTGCGACTGCTCGAGCAGATGGAGCGCGCCCTCGTCGAGGAGGACCCCAAGTTCGCCTCCACCCTGCGCGGCACCTCGCTGCGCCGCACCGCACGCCGCCGCGCCGTGCTGGCCGGGGTGGTCTTCCTGGTGGGCGTGGTGCTCCTGATGTCCGGCGCGATCACGCAGCTGTGGCCGGTCGGCCTCGCCGGCTTCGTGGTCATGCTCGCCGCCGCCACCGTCGGTCTCACCGCCCTCAAGGGCCAGGCCGCCGCGGAGTCGCCGGCCGCCGCCCAGGCGCACCCCTCGGGCTTCGGCGTGGTCGAGGGCGGCCGCAGCCGCCCCAAGCGCGGTCGCACCAAGCGCACCCGCGGCGCGAGCCGCTCCCAGGGCTCCTTCATGGAGCGCATGGAGGAGCGGTGGCGTCGTCGCCGCGACGAGAACGGCGGGTTCTGATCCACACCGAGGCACGAGG
This sequence comes from Nocardioides nanhaiensis, assembly GCF_039542785.1. Lineage (NCBI taxonomy): Bacteria > Bacillati > Actinomycetota > Actinomycetes > Propionibacteriales > Nocardioidaceae > Nocardioides > Nocardioides nanhaiensis. Next base: position 172,138 of record NZ_BAABIM010000004.1, on the reverse strand, counting down.
TGTGGATCGTCGGTCGTCGAGTAGGGCGGCGCGGGTGAGCTCGCGAACCCGCGGCGACCGTACCGAGACGCAGTGAGCTGAGAAGCAACTCAGGCGCAGGAGCCACTGCCGAGGAACGATCAAGCGAGCCAGCAGTGACCGAGGCACGAGGTCACTGCTGAGCGAGACGAGGTTGAGCAAGGCCCACGGGTGAGCTGGCGAACCCGTGACGGCCGCGTCGAAACCCCCGCAGCCCACGCAGCTACGTCGACGGGCACACCGCCAACCGGCGACGGCGAGACTGGCTCCGTCGTCGCCGCCTCGTCCCTCGGCGGCGACTCCTCCGCCTGGGCTGCTTCCCGGCTCACCGCGTCTCGGTACGCCCGCCGCGACTTCGCAGGCTCAGTCGCGCCGTGCTACTCGACGACCATCGATGCACACCTCATTCTTCGGTGTGCATCACCTCAGGTGCTCGACCAACCCGCCCGACCAGGCGGGACGCTCGGAGAGGCTGCCGGCGGCGGCCTCGTCCTCGCGCACCAGGCGGCCGCGGGCACCGGGGAGCACCGAGGCGGGCCACCAGCGGGCGCGACGGCGGGTGCGGGGCGGGACGCCGGCCTCGAGGGCCTCGACGCACGTGCCGCCCTCGGCGCGCAGGTGGCGTTGCGGTGGTGCGTCCCCGACGGGAGCGGGGGCGTAGCGGGTGCGCTCGAGGTCGGCCACGATCCGGTCGAGGGCGCGCACGGCATCGGGATTGGTGCCGGGACCGTGGGCGGGGCGGTCGGCCAGCAGGTCGTCGCCGGGGAGGCCGAACCAGCTCACGAGCCGGTCGCGGGTCTCCCGGGGGGAGCGACCCGAGGGCCAGGCCAGGCCGAGGTCGGCGGCGGTGGCGCGCAGCTCCACCCAGACCGCCTCGGGCGACCCGTCGAGGCGCTGCACGCGCAGCCGCCGGCGCAGCCACGAGGGCAGCAGCAGGCCGCCCACCAGCAGCACCAGGCCGGCGCCCCCGCCGAGCAGCCGCAGCCACGGGACGCCGGCGCCGTCGTCCTGGCCGTCCTGGTCGACGGTCTCGGGGGAGGGCACGTCCTCGGGGCGCGGGGCGGCCGGGCTCTGGCCGGCGCTCGGCTCGGGCTGCTGGCTCGGCTCGGTGCCGGCGGAGGGCTCCGGGGCGGCCTCGGCCAGACCCCGTGCGTAGGAGGGCACCTGCGGCACCCGGACGCCGGGGGTGGGCTCGAAGGCGACCCAGCCGAAGCCGTCGAAGTAGAGCTCGGGCCAGGCGTGCAGGTCGTGCGCGCTGTAGACGTAGGTGTCGCGACCGGTCCGCTCGGGGGTCAGGAAGCCGACCGACATCCGAGCGGGGATGCCCAGGACGCGCGCCATGGTGGCCATCGCGGCGGCGAACTGCTCGCAGTACCCCACGCGCCCGCCGTCCCCGGGGGTGATGAACCGCACGAGGTCGTCGCCGCTGCTGGTGTCGGGGCCGTCGTTCAGGTCGTACTCGAAGTTCTGGCGGAACCAGTCCTGCAGGGCCACCGCCTTGTCGTACTTGGTGGTGGCCTCGGAGGTGACCTCGAGGGCCGTCTGGGTGATGACCGGGCTCAGGTCCTCGGGCAGCTCGGTGAACTCCGCGTCGACCTCGGTGGTGGAGAGGGAGGCGTCGTCGAGACCGCGGGCGGTGATGTCGAGGTCGACGGCGGTCATCGTGTACTCGGCGCCGCGGGTGTCGAGCTCCTCGTCCCAGTGGAAGAAGTCGGTGGTGGCGTCGTCGAAGCGCCAGTCGCCGTCGGCCTCGATGAACGAGATGGGGGCCTGCGTGGGCAACCAGGAGGAGTTGAACGACTCGTCGACCTCGATGGCGTACCGGTGCTCGGTGCGCGGGACGCTGGGCGCGACACCCTGCAGGGGCGGCATGGGTCCCGCGGGGCGGTTCGCCGGCGGGATGTCGCGGTCGCCCGGGCTCCACTCGCCGCCCGAGAAGCGCTTCAGCACGGTCACGCGCAGGTACCGCGGGTTGGGGTCGTCGGTGCGCACCGTGACCAGGTCGATGTCGCGACCCCGGTTGAGGTCGCGGAGCAGGTCGGCGGTGGGGTTCTCGATCGTGACCTCCTCACCCTCGCCGTCGCCCTGGCCGAGGCTCAGCAGGCCGAGGTCGAGGGTGGGCACGAACACGGGCACGACGACGGCGAGCGCCGTGGCCGCGCCGCCGATGGCGCCCGCCTTCACCCGGGCGGCGCCGGTGCGCACGCCGAAGCCGGCGGCCGCCCCCGCGCGTGGTCCGTCCTGGCCCTCCGGGCCGTCGGCCTCCAGGGGGCGCCCCCAGCGGGTGAGCTCCTCGGCCTCGTGCAGGTAGAGCAGCGTGAGGTAGCCCAGTGCCGTGGCCACGAAGACGGCCACCGGGATGCTGTGGCCGAGCAGGCTCACCGGCACGCTGTAGGCGGTGAGCAGGGGCAGACCCGCGAGTGGTGCGCGCCGGGCGGTGCTGCTCAGCGCGTCGACGGCGAGCATCGCCAGCGCCCCGCCGGCCACCAGCAGCGGTGCCAGCGAGGGCGCGCTGGCGGGGACGGGCGCGGCGTAGGCCTGCGCGCTCTCGGTGGCCAGGGAGAAGGCCCGCAGCAGCTCGGCCCATCCCGACCCGAGGGGCAGGGCGACCCCCGCCGTCGTCCAGCTGAGCACCAGCCCCATGACGACCGCCTGGGCGAGCACGACCAGCAGGGCCGGCACGCGCGCCCAGCGCAGCAGCACACCGGTGCCGGCGCCGGCCAGGCCGACGCCGAGCAGCGGGCCAAGGAAGCTCTCGGGCCCGGCCACGAACCCGTTCCACGACCACAGCGCCGCCCACGTGGTCAGCACCCCCACCAGGGAGAGCAGCAGGTGGGGCAGCACCCGGGGGGTCAGCCGGGTCCGGCCCGGGCCGGGGCGGCCGGCGCGCGGGGCCTCGACGGTGGCGGTGGCGGTGCTCATCAGGCCACCACCCCGGCGGCGCGACCCGGCGCGCCCGAGGGCCGGGAGGGCGACCGGCCCAGCTCCTGCCAGACCTGGTCGAGCCGGTCGCGGGGTCCCAGCGACGCGCAGCGCCATCCCTGCTGGGCGAGCAGGGGGAGTGCGCCACCGGTCGCGGTGGCGGGGCTGCCACCCCAGGCGTCGACGTCGAGGGCCAGGGCGAACGAGGAGGAGGTGTGGTGCAGCATCCGCCGCAGCACGGGCACGTCGTGGTCGCCGACGCTGCCGAGCACCGCGACCGTGACGCCGCCCTGCCCCTGCTCGCCGAGCCAGGTGGTGTCCAGGTGCAGGCGCGGCAGGGTCTCGACGACGGCGAGGGCCTCGAGCAGCGGTCCGGCCGACTCCTCGCCGCCGGCGTGCCACCCGCCGGCGGAGTCCTCGCCGGAGGCCGTGGCCAGCCGGACGGCGAAGCCGCGCTGGGTCAGGTGCACGGCGACCGAGGCGGTCGCCGAGACCGCCGCCTCCAGGGAGGAGGCGATGCCCTGGCCCCGGTGCGAGCCAGCGCGGTTGTCGAGGAAGACCGTGGCCCGCGACTGCCAGGGCTGCTCCTCGCGGCGCACCATCAGCTCGCCCACCCGGGCCGAGCTGCGCCAGTGCACGCGTCGCAGGTCGTCGCCGCGCCGGTACTCGCGCACCGTGACGTCCTCGGCGGAGCCGACGGCGAAGGCCCGTGGGCGGTTGTCGCCCGACCCGGTCCAGCCGCCGCCCAGCGGCACCACCGGCAGCGGGACGGTGCGGGGCGTCACGGTCAGGGCGGCGGTGCTGCTGAAGGACCGGCCGAGCTCGACCAGGCCGAACGGGTCACTGACGCGCACGCTCATCGGGCCGATGTCGAAGCGGCCGCGCACGTCGGAGCGGACCTGGTAGGTGACGTGCCGGCGCCACCCCTGGCCGATGCCGTCGAGCACGAACCGGGGGCGGGTGCCGAGCACGTAGGGCACCTGGTCCTCCAGCAGCAGGGTGCCGCTGGGGGTGCGGCCTTCGTTGGTGAGGGAGAGGTTGACGCGCGCGGTCTGCCCCGCGGCCACCAGCTGGGGCGTGACGGTACGCACCAGTGCCAGCCGGTAGCGCCCGCGACCGACGACGACCGCGGTGACCAGCGGCAGCGCGAGCACGAGCACGCCCACCCGGGTGAGGGCCGGCTGGCCCATCACCACGGCGCAGACGACGGCCGTGACGCCGGCGGCCAGGAAGGCGCGCCCGCGGACGGTCAGCCCGCGCAGGGCCTCACGCACGGTGCTTGCTGCCCGGTGCGCCCGTCCACGTGCCGCCGGCTGCTGCTCCTGCTGCGGGGGGTGCGGCGGGCGGCGGCGAGGCCGGGCCGTGCGGCACGGCGACGGCGCCGAGCAGCCCGTCCAGGATCGTGGCGGTGGAGCGGCCGCTCATCGCGGCCTCCACGCTGGGCAGCAGCCGGTGGGTGAGCACCGGGCGCGCCAGCTGGCGCACGTCGTCGGGCAGCACGTAGTCGCGCCCCGCCATCGCGGCCGCGGCCTTGGCGGCTCGCACCAGGTGCAGCGTCGCGCGGGGGGAGGCACCCAGCACGAGCTCGGGGGAGCGGCGGGTGGCGGTGGTGAGTGCGACGGCGTAGCGCTGCACGGCCTCCGCGACGTGCACGGCTCGCACGATCCCGGTGAGCTTGCGCAGCTCGCCGGCGTCGGTGACCGGCTCGAGGTCCTCCAGGGGGTTGGCCCCGGTGTGGGAGTCGAGCATCGCGATCTCGGCTGCCTCGACGGGGTAGCCGACCGAGACCCTGGCCATGAAGCGGTCGCGCTGCGCCTCGGGGAGGGCGTAGGTGCCCTCCATCTCGATCGGGTTCTGGGTCGCGATCACCATGAACGGCGTCTCTAGCTCGTAGGTGGCGTTGTCGACGGTGACCTGACGCTCCTCCATGCACTCCAGCAGCGCCGACTGGGTCTTGGGGGAGGCGCGGTTGATCTCGTCGCCGACCACGATGTTGGCGAAGATGCCGCCGGGGCGGAACTCGAACTCGCGGGTGTTCTGGTTGAAGACCGAGACGCCGGTGACGTCGGAGGGCAGCAGGTCGGGCGTGAACTGGATGCGCCGCACCGAGCAGTCGATGCTGCGGGCCAAGGACTTGCTCAGCATCGTCTTGCCGACGCCGGGCACGTCCTCGATCAGCAGGTGCCCCTCGGCCAGCAGCACCACGAGCGCCGCGTGCACGACGTCGGGCTTGCCCTCGATGACGCGCTCGATGTTGGTGCGGATGCGCTCGGTCACGGTGGCCAGCGTGGTGAGGTCGGCGCTCGCAGCCGCGCCCGCACCCTCACCCACCGGCACGCCCTGCGTGATGGACCCGGCCTGCCCGGTGTGCTCCACGTGTGTGGTCCTTCCGTCGGTGTGCCGGTGCGGCCCGGGCCGCACCCACAGGAGATGACGTGCGCCGCGCGCGCTCGGTTGCGAGCTGCGGTCGGTCGCCCGGTGCTGCCGCTCAGCCTAGGTAATCACGGCAACCGCCGCCGCCCCGGTGCGTCGGGCCGGCCTCGGGCGACCTCCGTGTCGACCTCGGGCCGGCCCCGGGCAGGCCGAGCGTCAGCACGGGGGTGCTCGTCCCCACCACCGCTCCACCGCGAGGCAGGACCGGTGGCCGCCGCGGTGGGGGCTCCCCACGATCCGCCCCACGACTCCCCACCACGCCCCCCCACGAGCCGCTGGGCCGGGACCTCGTGGACGCCGCGGGGCGGCACCGGCGGCGGCACCGGCGGCGGCGCCGGGTCGACACCGCGGCGGCACGGGGGCGACACGGGCCCCCAGGGGGCCGAATGTGGTTGACGGTGGGGGAAAGTGGCGTACTGTGGGGGAAAGTGGAGCAAGAGACCCCCTGAGTGGTGGGCAGGAGGTGCCTGATGCGGTTCATGGGCACGTTCACCCCCAAGCTCGACGAGAAGGGGCGCCTCTTCCTCCCGGCGAAGTACCGAGACGTGCTGGCGGAAGGGGTCGTGGTGACGCGAGGTCAGGAGCACTGCCTCGTGGTCTGGCCTCCCGAGGTCTTCGACCGCGAGTCCGAGCGCCAGGCCGAGCAGCCCCTGACGAACAAGGGCGCCCGCGCCTACGCCCGGATGCTCTTCTCCGGCGGTGACGAGGTCGTGCCCGACAAGCAGGGCCGCATCGGCATCCCGGCCGTGCTGCGCGAGTACGCCTCGCTGGAGCGCGAGGTCGTCGTCATCGGCGTGCGCGACCGGTTCGAGATCTGGAACCCCACGAGCTGGCGGGACTACCAGGAGGCCGAGCTGGCCGCCTTCGCCGAGCTCGACGACGAGTAGCCACCGCACCAGCCAGCACCAGCCAGCACCAGCCAGCACCAGCCAGCACCAGCCAGCACCAGCCACAACTCCACACGATCCGCCGGGCGAGGCCTCTGCCCCGCTCACCAGCGTCGACGTTCCTTCTGGGGCACCTTCCCCGGCACCAGACGGAGCACTTCCCTCGACGGACCCCATCCCCTGTGTCCCCAGGGGGAGCGGGCAGGGACCTGGCCCGGCGGATCACCCAGCACCACCCGGCACCACCCGGCACCACCCGGCACCACCCGGCACCACCCGGCACCACCGAGCAGCACCCAGCAGCACCCAGCAGCACCGAGCACCACCCTCCCGTCCACCGCGCCACGCGATCAGGGGTCGAGCAGATGAGCACCGTCCGCGCACGTATCGAGGCACCGCCGTCGGCGCAGCCCCGGGTGCGCCACCAGGCCCGCGACGCGGCGCTGGTGATGGCGTTCTCCGCCGCCTGCTCGCTCGGGTTGGCCCTGGGGGTCCTCGCCCTCACCACGCTGGGCCGCTGAGGTGAGCGCCTCCCACGTCCCGGTCCTGATCGACCGGGTGGTCGCGCTGCTCGCACCGGCCCTCGAGCCCGAGGGCAGCGTCCTGGTCGACGCGACCCTGGGCCTGGGCGGGCACACCGAGGCCGTGCTCGAGCGCTGCCCCACCGCCCGCGTCGTCGGCATCGACCGCGACCCGCAGGCGCTCGACCTCTCCCGGCGCCGCCTGGCCGGCGTCGGCGAGCGGTTCACCGCCCACCACGCCACCTACGACGAGATCCCCGAGGTGCTCGAGCGCGAGGGCCTGACCCACGTGCAGGGCGTGCTGTTCGACCTCGGCGTCTCCTCGCTGCAGCTCGACGAGCGCGAGCGCGGCTTCGCCTACGCCCAGGACGCCCCGCTGGACATGCGCATGGACGGCAGCGCCGGCCCCACCGCCGCCGACGTCCTGAACACCTACGAGGCGCGCGACCTGGCCCGGGTGCTGCGCGAGTACGGCGAGGAGCGCTTCGCCTCCCGGATCGCGGCAGCGGTGGTGCGCCGGCGCGCCGAGGAGCCGTGGACCACCTCCGGCCCGCTGGTCGACCTGCTCTACGACGTCATCCCGGCACCCGCGCGCCGCACCGGCGGACACCCGGCCAAGCGCACCTTCCAGGCGCTGCGCATGGAGGTCAACGACGAGCTGGCGGTGCTGCGCCGCGCGCTGCCGGCCGCCATCGAGGCGATCGGCGTCGGGGGTCGCGTGGTCGTGGAGTCCTACCACTCCCTGGAGGACCGGCTGGTCAAGCGCGCCTTCACCGCCGCCACCCGTCTCGACGTGCCCGAGGACCTGCCGTTCGTGCCCGAGGGCGCCGAGCCCGCCTTCAAGGCCGTCACCCGGGGTGCCGAGCAGGCCGACGAGGCCGAGGTGGCGCACAACCCCCGTGCCGCCTCGGTGCGCCTGCGCGCCCTCGAACGGATCCGACCTTCCGCACGCCCCCACCCCCCGCACGGCCAGACCCACGGCCAGACCCCCGGCAAAGGAGCCGCACGATGAGCAGCAGCCCCCTCCGCTCGCTCGACCCGCCCGGCAGCGCCCAGCTGCGCGGGCGCCTGCCCCGCCTTGCCGGCGACGCCGTGGAGCGGGCCCGCCTGCGCGTGGTGGCGCGGCCCGCGCGGGCCGCCACGCCGCGGCTGCCCTTCGTCGTCCTGGTGAGCATGCTGCTGGTGGGCGGCGTGGTGGGTCTGCTGCTGTTCAACACCTCGATGCAGCAGGCTTCGTTCGCCGCGTCGTCGCTGGAGCAGCAGGCGCGCACGCTCGACGCGCGCGAGCAGGAGCTGCGCAGCCAGCTGGAGGGTCTGCGCGACCCGCAGCGCCTGGCGCGCACCGCGGCCCGCCGCGGCATGGTCATCCCCGCGGCCCCGTGCTTCCTGCCGCTCGGTGGCGCGCCCGTGGAGGGCGTCTGCACACCGGCCTCGCCGGAGGACGCCCTGCCGGTGGAGCCGCCCCCGATCGCCCGCCCGGCCGCCTTCGACCCGCCGCCGGTGCGGGCTCCCGACGCCGCCTCGACGACGCCCCCGGCGCCGTCGGGCACCCGAGCACCCGAGAGCCGGGTCCGCGACGGGCGCGGCGACGCGCGGGAGGGCGCCCGAGACGGTAGAAACAGGTCCCAGCAGTCACAGCAGCCCCGTGCGAACCAGCAGTCACAGCAGAACCAGCAGAGCCAGCGCCCCGCCCGCTGACCAGGAGACCCCCCGTTGCGCGCTCACCCGCCCCGCCAGCCCCGGACCGGGCTCCGTCCGCGCCGTGACGCGCGCCGTCCGGCCCGCCCCGCCCGGCCCCGCCGCGGCTCGCTGCGCGGTTCGCCGGCGCTCCGCCTCAAGGTGGGCTTCCTGCTGATCGCCATGGTGCTCTCGGTGTTCATGGCACGCCTGGTGCAGCTGCAGGGCCTCGACCCGCAGGACTACGCGCAGATGGCGGCCGCGGAGGGCCAGGTCACGGTCGTGCTGCCCGCCGACCGCGGCGAGATCCTCGACCGCAACGGTGAGCCGCTGGCTGACGCCGTCGACGGCCTGATGGTGGTGGCCAACCCGCAGCTGACGGCGCCGACCGCGCCCGCGCTGGCCAAGTTCCTCTCGATCCGGCTGGGCGCCGACTACTTCCGCACCCTCGACCGGCTGCGCCGTGACGACACGATGTTCCAGTACATCGCCCGCCAGGTGCCCGCCGCGACGGCCACCGCCGTCGTCGACGCCGCCGAGGCGCGCGGCTTCGACGGTCTGGAGACCCGTGCCGACCCCGCCCGCAGCTACCCCGCGGGCGACGTCGCCGCCAACCTGGTGGGCTTCCTCGGCACCCCCACCAAGTCGGGTGCGGCCAAGCCCCTGGCCGGCTTCGAGGACACCTTCGACCGCTACCTCGGAGGGCGTGACGGCGAGGCCACCTACCAGGCCGCGAGCGGCACCCGGATCCCGCTCGGCGACTCCACGATCACCGAGGCCGTCGACGGCAACGACCTGGTCACCACCATCGACCGCGACCTGCAGTGGTACGCCCAGCGGGTGCTGGCCCAGACGGTGCGGCAGTACGGCGCCGAGTCGGCGTTCGCCGTCGTCATGGACAGCCGCACAGGCGAGGTGCTGGCGCTGCCCGACGTGCCCACCTACGACGCCGCCCACCCGCTGGAGTCGCCCGAGGAGCTGTTCCAGTCCGCCGCGATGACCGAGGTGTACGAGCCCGGCTCGGTACAGAAGGTGCTGACCCTCGGCGCGCTCGTCGACGCCGGCCGGGTCACCCCGCGCACGCGGATCACGGTGCCGCCGGTGCTGATGCGCCAGGACAGCCCGATCGGCGACTGGTTCGACCACGGCACCATCCGCCTGACGTTGGCCGGGGTGCTGGCCAAGTCCTCCAACATCGGCACGGTCAAGGCCACCGACCTCTTCCGCGAGGGCGAGATGCGCGCCTACCTGCAGCGCTTCGGCCTCGGCGAGCGCACCGACGTCGGTGTGCTCGGCGAGGCGGCCGGCATCCTGCCGTCGGGGAGCATGTGGACCAGCCAGACCGAGGACCGCGTCGCCTTCGGCCAGTCGGTGTCGGTCAACGCGCTGCAGATGGCCGCCGCGGTCAACACCATCGCCAACGGCGGCGTCCGGGTCGACCCCAGCCTCGTGGAGGGCCGCGCCACCACCGACGACGGCCAGGAGGTGGGCACCGAGACCGCGACGCGGCGCGAGGTGCTGAGCCCCCAGGCAGCGCGGCAGACCGCGCTGATGATGGAGCGCGTGCTCGACCCCGAGGACGGCGTCGCGCCCGGCGCCGCGGTGCCCGGCTACCGCGTGGCGGGCAAGACCGGCACGGCGCAGCGCGTGAGCACCGAGTGCCAGTGCTACGACGGCTCCACCACCGTCTCCTTCGCCGGGTTCGCCCCCGCCGACGAGCCGCGGTTCACCGTCTACGTGGTGGTGCAGAACCCCCGCGACGGCGGCGGCGGCTCGGTCGCCGGACCGGCCTTCGCCAAGCTCATGGGCTTCGCCCTGCGTCGCTACCAGGTGCCCCCCACGGGCACCGAGCCCTCGCGGCTCCCCGTGGAGTGGTGACCCCCGCGATAGTCCATGATCGTCCGGTGCCTCGTCCCAGCCAGCCCCCTGCCACCCGGCTGAGCGACCTCGCCCGGTGGGCGGGGGAGCACCTCACCCCGCTCACGGAGCGGCTCGGCAGCGACCCGGAGATCACCGGCGTCACGCTCAGCACCCGGCGGGTGCGGGCCGGCGACCTGTACGCGGCGCTGCCCGGCGCGCGGGCCCACGGTGCGGACTTCGCGGACGACGCCGTGGCCCAGGGCGCCGTCGCCGTGCTGACCGACCCCGACGGCGCCGGTCGCGTCGACGCCGAGGTGCCGCTGCTCGTCGTCGAGGAGCCGCGCGGTGTGCTGGGCCGGCTCTCGGCCCACGTGTACGGGGAGCCAGCCGCCGCCATGACCACCGTCGGCGTCACGGGCACGCAGGGCAAGACCACCACCACCCGGCTGCTCGAGGCCGCGCTGACGCAGACCGGGCACCGCGCCGCCGTCGTCGGCACCGTCGGTACCCGGGTGGCCGGCGAGGACATCGCGACCTCCCTCACCACCCCGGAGGCCCCCGACCTGCACGGCCTGCTGGGCCTGATGCGCGAGCGCGAGGTGGCGCTGTGCGCCATGGAGGTCTCCAGCCACGCCCTGGTGCTCGGCCGCGTCGACGGTGTGGTGTTCGACGTCGCCGTGTTCCTCAACCTCGGACGCGACCACCTGGACTTCCACGCCGACGTGGAGGAGTACTACCGCGCCAAGGCCTCGCTGTTCACCCCCGAGCGCTGCCGGCGGGCGCTGGTGAACCTCGACGACGAGCACGGGCGGCGCCTGGCCGGCGAGGTCCGCGCGCTCGGCCTGCCCCTGACGACGTTCTCCGCCGAGGGCCGGGACGCCGACTGGCGGGCGCTCGACCTGGAGCCCGGACCCCGGGGCACCTCGTTCCGGGTGCGAGGACCGGAGGACGTGGACCTGCGGGCGCTGGTGAGGCTCCCCGGCGCGTTCAACGTCTCCAACGCCCTGGCCGCGCTCGCCGCCGGCGTCACCGCGGGCGTCGACGCCCACGACCTCGTGCGCGGTCTCGCGACGAGCGAGGTGCCTGGCCGGCTCGAGCTCGCCGGGCGCGGCGAGGGGTTCGAGGTGCTAGTCGACTACGCGCACAAGCCCGACGCCGTCGAGGCGGTGCTGACGACGCTGCGGGCCGTGACGCCCGGCCGGGTGGTCGTGGTGCTGGGTGCCGGTGGCGACCGCGACCGCGGCAAGCGCCCCATCATGGGCGAGATCGCCGCCCGGCTGGCCGACGTCGTCGTCGTCACCGACGACAACCCGCGCACCGAGGACCCCGCGACCATCAGGGCGGCCGTGCTCGAGGGCGCCCGCGGGGTCGAGGGCGGCGCCGAGGTGCGCGAGGTCGGTGACCGGCGCGCCGCCGTGCACGAGGCGGTCGCGCTCGCCCGGCCCGGTGACGTGGTGCTGGTGGCCGGCAAGGGTCACGAGACGGGACAGGAGGTCGACGGCGTGGTGCACCCCTTCGACGACCGCGAGGTGGCGCGCCAGGCGCTCGACGGGCTCGGGGCGGCCGGGGGTTCGCTGTGATCCCGCTGCGGCTCGAGGAGCTCGCCGCCGTCGTCGGGGGTCAGGTGCACACCGGGTCCGGTGACGCCGGGCTGGTCGTCGACGCCGAGGCCTACCTCGACAGCCGGAACCCCGTGCCCGGCGGACTGTTCGTCGCCGTCGTGGGGGAGCGGGTCGACGGTCACGACTACGCCGACGGCGCGCACGCCGTGCTCGGCAGCCGACCCACGCAGGCCCCCACCGTGGTGGTGACCGACCCCGTGGTGGCGCTCGGACGCCTGGCGCGCCACGTCGTGGACCGGCTGCCGGCCACCGTGCTCGCGATGACCGGCTCGCAGGGCAAGACCGGGACCAAGGACTTCCTGGCGCACGTGCTCGCCGAGGACGACGCGCGGGACAACGAGGGCCAGGGGGTGGTGGCCACCGCCGGCAACCTCAACAACGAGCTCGGTGTGCCGCTCACCGTCCTGCGCGCCACCCCCGCCACCCGCCACCTGGTGGTCGAGATGGGCGCCCGCGGGATCGGCCACATCGGCTACCTGTGCGAGCTGGCGGCGCCGAGCATCGCCGCGGTGCTCAACGTGGGCACCGCCCACATCGGCGAGTTCGGCAGCCGCGAGGCGATCGCCGCCGCCAAGGGCGAGATCGTCGAGGCGCTGCCCGCCGAGGGCACCGCGGTGCTCAACGCCGACGACGACCTGGTGGCCGCGATGGCGCCACGCACCGCGGCCCGGGTCGCCACCTTCGGCGAGCGCGGCGACGTCACCTGGCGCGAGCTCGAGCTCGACGACCTCGGCCGCGCCTCCTTCCTGCTCGGCGAGGCCGGCGCGGGGGAGCGGTGGCACCCGGTGCGGCTGCGCGCCAGCGGTGCCCACCAGGTCGCCAACGCCGCGGCCGCGGCCACCCTCGCGCGTGCCGCCGGCCTCGGGCTGGAGCAGGTGGCGCACGCGCTCTCGGGCGCCGAGCCCGCCTCGCGGTGGCGCATGGAGCTGCACGAGCGCGCCGACGGGCTGCTCGTCGTCAACGACGCCTACAACGCCAACCCCGCCTCCATGCGCTCGGCGCTGGCCACGCTCGGCGAGATCGGGCGGCGGCGAGGCCGCCGCACCGTGGCTGTGCTCGGCGTGATGCGCGAGCTGGGCGGCGACCACGACGCCGGGCACCACGAGGTCGGCGAGGTGGTGGCCGCGAGCGGCGTCGACGTGCTGGTGGTGGTGGGCGAGGAGGCCCGCGGCATCGCCGAGGGCGCCCGCGCGGCCGGCGGCTGGGCCGGTGAGGCGATCCTCACGGCGAGCCGGGACGACGCCACGGCCTGGGTGCGCGAGAATGCGCTGGGCTCTGACGTCGTCCTGGTCAAGGCCTCGCGGGGCGCCGAGCTCGACCGCCTCGCGGACGCGCTGATCACCACGCCCCACGACCCGCCCACCGACCTGCCGGAAGGAGACGCCCCCACGCCATGAGAGCGATCCTCTTCGGCGGCGGCATCTCGCTGCTCATCTCGCTGCTGGGCACCCGGTCGGCCATCACGCTGTTCACCCGCTGGGGCTACGGGCAGGAGATCCGCGACGACGGCCCCACCAGCCACCACACCAAGCGCGGCACGCCCACCATGGGCGGCGTCGTCATCATCATCGCCTCGGTGGTCGGCTACTTCGCGGCCAAGGTCATCACCTGGACCCCACCCTCGGCCTCGGCGCTCCTGCTGCTCCTGGTCTTCGTCGGCATGGGCCTGGTGGGCTTCCTCGACGACTTCATCAAGATCTACAAGCAGCGCAGCCTGGGCCTGCGCAGCAAGGCCAAGATGGTCGGCCAGACGCTCGTGGCCGTCGTGTTCGGCTGGCTGGCGCTCTCGCCGTGGCTGGAGGACGAGAACGGCCGCACGCCGGCCTCGGAGAAGGTCTCGTTCCTGCGCGAGATCGACTGGCTGGTGCTGCCCACGATCCTGGCGCTGCTGCTGATCTGGCTGATCGTCACGGCCACCAGCAACGCGGTCAACCTCGCCGACGGGCTCGACGGCCTGGCCACCGGTGCCAGCGTGATGGTCTTCGGCGCCTACACGCTGGTCAACATCTGGCAGAACAACCAGTTCTGCCAGGAGGACCCGAGCGCCTCCTGCTACAACGTGCGCGACCCGCTCGACCTGGCGATCATCGCCGCGGCCATCACCGGCGCCTGCTTCGGCTTCCTGTGGTGGAACGCCTCGCCGGCCCAGATCTTCATGGGCGACACCGGCTCGCTGGCGCTGGGTGGCGCGCTCGCCGGCTTCGCGATCCTCACCCGCACCGAGCTGCTGCTGATCATCCTCGGCGGCATCTTCGTGCTCGAGACCGTCTCGGTGATGCTGCAGGTCACCTGGTTCAAGACCACCAAGCGCCTCACGGGCACCGGCAGACGCATCTTCCGGATCGCCCCCATCCACCACCACTTCGAGATGATCGGCTGGGAGCAGGTCACCGTCGTGATCCGCTTCTGGATCATCACCGGCCTCTTCGTCGCCACCGGCCTCGGCGTCTTCTACGCCGAGTGGGTGGCGCGGCTGTGACGCCGACCGAGGTCGGCGCGCTCGACCGCCACGCTCGCTGGGAGGGCGTGCGCGCCCTGGTGCTCGGCTTCGGCGCCTCCGGGTTCGCCGCCGCCGACAACCTCACCCACCTGGGCGCCACCGTCACCGCGGTGGCCGACGCCGCCACGCCGGAGCAGCTGGAGAAGGCCGAGCTGCTGGAGATCCTCGGTGCCCGGGTACGCCTGCACGAGGGTGCGACGGCCACCCTGCCCGAGGGGATCGACGTCGTCGTCACCTCGCCGGGCTTCCGCCCCGACAGCCCGCTGCTCACCCAGGCCGCCGCCCGCGGGGTCCCGGTCTGGGGCGAGGTCGAGCTGGCCTGGCGCCTGCGCGACCCCGGGCCCGACGGGCCACCGGCCCCCTGGCTCGTGGTCACCGGCACCAACGGCAAGACCACGACGGTGCGGATGCTCGACGCGATCCTGCGCGCCGACGGCCGCCGCAGCATCGCCGTCGGCAACGTGGGGCTGCCCGTCGTCGAGGCGGTCATGGACCCCGCCCCCTACGACGTGCTCGCCGTCGAGCTCTCCAGCTTCCAGCTGCACTACACCGACTCGCTGTCGGCCGAGTCCGCCGCGGTGCTCAACCTCGCCGAGGACCACCTGGACTGGTACGGGGGCTCCTTCGACGCCTACGCCGCCGACAAGGGCCGGGCCTACCACGCCGTGCACCGCGCCTGCGTCTACAACGTCGCCGACCCGGTCACCGAGCAGCTGGTGCGCGACGCCGACGTCGTCGAGGGCGCCCGTGCGGTGGGCTTCACGCTCGGCACGCCCGGCGTCGGCATGGTGGGGCTGGTCGAGGACATCCTGGTCGACCGTGCCTTCATCGAGCAGCGCCAGAGCAGCGCCGCCGAGCTGGTGACGGTGGGGGAGCTCTACAGCCCCGCCCCGCACTTCGTCGCCAACGCGCTGGCGGCCGCGGCGCTGGCCCGGGCCCACGGCGTCAGCCAGGCTGCGGTGCGCGACGGGCTGCGCGGGTTCACGCCCGACGCCCACCGGATCGCCGTCGTCGCGCAGGCCGAGGGCATCACCTGGGTCGACGACTCCAAGGCCACCAACCCCCACGCCGCGCTCTCCTCGCTCTCCGCCTACGAGTCGGTCGTCTGGATCGCCGGCGGCCTGGCCAAGGGCGCGCGCTTCGAGGACCTCGTGGCCACGGCGCGCGAGCGGCTGCGCGGGGTCGTGCTGCTGGGTCGCGACCACGAGGTCGTGGCGCAGGCGCTCTCGCGACACGCGCCCGATGTGCCCGTGATCCTCGTGGAGGCCCGCGAGGATGGGGGCGTAGTCGATGTGCCCGACCTGATGACCCGGGTCGTCGAGGCGGCCGCGCGGATGGCCGCCCCCGGCGACACGGTGCTCCTCGCGCCGGGGTGTGCCTCCATGGACCAGTTCACCGACTACGCCCACCGCGGCGAGGCGTTCGCCGCGGCGGTGCAGCAGCGGCACTGAGCAGGTCCGGTCAGCACCGGACGGCACTGGACAGGGACGGAGGACCGGGCGAGATGACCCTCGTGGCCCCTCCCGGCACCGGGACGACGAGCACGCAGACGCCTGCGCGCGACCGGATCCCCTCACGCTGGCGAACCAGCACCTACACCGCGGCGTTGCGCCACGCGCTCGAGCGCCCGCTGACCAGCTACTACCTGCTGCTCGGCGCCGCCGCCCTGCTGCTCGTGATCGGGCTGATCATGGTGCTCAGCAGCTCCAGCGTGTACGCCTACGAGCGCATCGGCGACTCCTACGCCATCGTCAAGCGCCAGCTGCTGTGGGTCGCCCTCGCGCTGCCCGCCGCCTTCATCGCCAGCCGTGTCACCGAGCGCTGGGTGCGCCGGCTGGCCTACCCGGCGTTCTCGGTCTCCCTGGTGCTGCTGCTGCTCACCTCGCTGATCGGCGTGGAACGCAACGGCAACACCAACTGGCTCGCTGTGGGTCCCGTCGAGATCCAGCCGTCGGAGATCGCAAAGCTCTCGCTGGTCATCTGGGCCGGCCACATCTACGCCAACAAGGACCGTCGCCTGGGCAACCTGCACCAGCTGATGGTGCCGGTGGTGCCCGGCATGCTGCTCGCGATCGGGCTGGTGGTCGCCGGCCGCGACCTCGGCACGGCCCTGGTGCTGTTCGCGATCCTCGTCGGCATGCTCTGGGTGGTCGGGGCACCGCTGCGCCTGTTCGCGCTGGTCACCTCGGTCGTCGGCGTCGCCTTCTTCGCCATGGCCACCACCGACAGCGAGCGGCTCGGACGCATCACCGGCTTCCTCGACCCCTTCCAGGACTACACCGGCACCGGCTGGCAGCCCGCCCACGGCCTCTACGCGATCTCCAGCGGCGGCCTGTTCGGCGAGGGCATCGGCGCCAGCCAGCAGAAGTGGGGCACGCTGCCCGAGGCCCACACCGACTACATCTTCGCGGTGCTCGGCGAGGAGCTCGGCCTGGCCGGCACCCTGCTCGTGGTCGGCCTCTTCCTCACCATCGCCTACGCCGCGCTGCGCGTCGCCCGCACCACCGCCAACCCCTTCGTGCGCTACACCACCTTCGGCATCGTGGTGTGGCTGCTGGGTCAGATGATCGTCAACGTGGGCATGGTCCTGGCCCTGCTGCCGGTCATCGGGATCCCGCTGCCCCTGGTCTCCTACGGCGGATCCAGCCTGCTGCCCACGATGGCGGCCCTCGGGCTGCTGGTCGGCTTCGCCCGACGTGAGCCGGCGGCCGCTCGCGCCCTCGCGGCACGCAAGCGGTCCCGGTCCGGCGGGGTGGCCGGCGGTCGGGTCGGGCGCCGATGAGGGTCCTGCTCGCCGGTGGGGGCACCGCGGGGCACACCTCGCCGCTGCTCGCCACGGCCGACGCGCTGCGCCGGCTGCACCCCGACGTCGAGATCACCTGCCTCGGCACGCCCCGCGGGCTCGAGAACACCGTCGTGCCCGCTGCCGGCTACGCCCTCGAGCTGGTGCCGCCCGTGCCGCTGCCCCGCCGCCCCGGGGCCGACCTGGCCAAGGTCCCCGCCCGGCTGCGCGACGCCGTCCGCCAGACCCACGCGGTGCTCGAGCGGGTGCGGCCCGACGTCGTCGTCGGCTACGGCGGCTACGTCTCGATGCCCGCCTACCTCGCCGCGCGCCGTCGTCGCCTCCCGGTGGTGGTGCACGAGCAGAACGCCCTGCCCGGACTGGCCAACAAGGCCGGGGCCCGCATCGCGCGCCGCGTCGCCGTCAGCTTCCCCGACACGCCGCTGCCGCACGCGGAGTACGTCGGCCTGCCCATCCGCACGATGATCTCGGGCCTCGACCGCGCCGCACGCCGCGCCGAGGCGCGCGCGTTCTTCGGGCTCGACCCTGAGCGGCCCACGGTCCTCGTCACCGGCGGGTCGCAGGGCGCCCGGCGTCTCAACCAGGCCGTCAGCTCGGCAGCCGCGGCGTTCGCCGCCGCCGGGGTGCAGGTGCTCCACGCGCAGGGCAAGCACGGCGGTGCCGAGCCGGTGCTGCGCGAGGGGGCGGCCGGCGGCACGGGCAGCGGTGCGCCCTACGTGGTGCTCGACTACATCGACCGGATGGACCTCGCCTACGCCGCGGCCGACCTCGCCGTGTGCCGGGCCGGTGCCTCCAGCGTCACCGAGGCCGCCGCCGTCGGGCTGCCGGCGGTGTTCGTGCCGCTGGCCATCGGCAACGGAGAGCAGGCCCGCAACGCCCGTCCCGTCGTCGAGGCGGGGGGCGGGCTGCTCGTCCCCGACGCCGAGCTCACCACCGAGCTGGTGGTGGCGCAGGTGGTCCCGCTGGCCGCCGATGCCGAGCGGCTGCGGGCCATGGGCGCCGCCGCCGCCGGGCTGATCCCGCGCGACGCCGACGAGCGGCTCGCCCGCATCGTCGCCGAGGTCGCAGGGGTGAGCACCGCGTGAGGGTGCCCGTCCCCGACGTCATCGTCCCCGCCGAGCAGCTGGGGCGCGTGCACCTGGTGGGCATCGGCGGTGCCGGGCTCTCCGGCATCGCACGGCTGATGCTGGGTCGCGGCGTGCCCGTGAGCGGCTGCGACGGCGCCGACTCTGCCACCCTCGCCTCGCTGCGCGCCGCGGGCGCCGAGGTGCACCTGGGGCACGACGCCGCCCACGTCCAGCACGCCGACACGCTGGTGGTCTCCACCGCGGTCTCCGAGGAGAACCCCGACTACACCGCCGCGGTCGAGGCCGGGCGCACCGTGCTGCCGCGCTCGGCGGCCCTGGCCTCGCTGATGCCCGGCCGTCGCGTCGTCGCCGTCGCGGGCACGCACGGCAAGACCACCACCACCTCGTTGCTCACCGTCGCGCTGCAGGCCGCGGGCGCCGACCCCACCTACGCCATCGGCGGCGACCTCGCGGCCACTGGTGTCAACGCCGCGGTGGGCGCCGGACCCGACTTCGTCGTCGAGGCCGACGAGAGCGACGGCGCGTTCCTCGTCTACGACTGCCACGCCGCGATCGTCACCAACGTCGACGCCGACCACCTCGACCAGTGGGGCACCCCCGAGGCCTACGCCGCGGCCTTCGAGGAGTTCGCCGACGGCCTCGACCCCGACGGCTTCCTGGTCTGCTGCGTCGACGACGCCGGCGCCGCGGCCCTGGCCGAGCGCCAGCGCGCCGCCGGCCGCCGCGTGGTCACGGTCTCCGCCCGCCCCGGCGTGAGTGCCGACCTCGGCCCCGAGGCGCTGGAGGGCACCACGCTGTGGGCACCGGGGGCGCACTACCTGGCCGACGCGCTGGCGGCGCTGGCCGCGGGCGAGGCGCTGGGCCACCCCCGCGCCGACCTGCTGCGAGGTCTGGGCGCCTACACCGGCACGCGTCGCCGGATGGAGCTCAAGGGCGAGGCCGACGGCGTGCGCGTCTACGACAGCTACGCGCACCACCCCTCCGAGATCCGCGGCGACCTGGAGGCGGCGCGCGCGCTGGCGGGGGAGGGGCGGCTGCTGGTCGTCTTCCAGCCCCACCTGGTCTCGCGCACCCGCATCTTCGGCGTCGCGATGGGCGAGGAGCTCGCCGCCGCCGACGAGGTCGTGGTGCTCGACGTCTACCTCGCCCGTGAGGTCGCGGATCCCGCCGTCACCGGTGCGCTCGTGGCCGGCGCGGCCCGCGCTCGGCTCGACGCCGCCAGGGATGACGCCGGGGGGGAGCGGGTGCGCTTCGAGCCCGACCTGGCCGCGGCGCCGGCGGTCGTCGCCGACCGGGCACGACCCGGCGACCTGGTGCTGACCCTCGGTGCCGGCAGCGTCACCGAGGTCGGCCCGCACGTGCTCAGGCTGTTGGAGGCCCGATGACGCTCCTGGACCGCGACCGCGCCCGAGCTCCCCGCAAGCCCGCCCGCAAACCTGCCGGCCGGACGGCGACGACCGGCACGGCCCGCAGCCGGCGGCGGTTCGCGCGGCGTCAGTGGGCGCGCCGCTGGTTGACCTGGCGCTACGTGGTGGCCGTGCTGGTGCTGGTGCTCCTGGTGGGCGGTGGCGTCTACGCCGTCTACTTCTCGCCCTGGCTGCGCGCCGAGCAGGTCGACGTCGCCGGCACCGGCGACCTGACCTCGGAGCAGGTGCTCGCCGCCGCGCGCGTCCCGCTCGGGGAGCAGCTGGCCGTCGTGGACCTCGAGGCCGTCGAGGTCCGGGTGCGCTCGCTCGCGGCGGTGCGCGACGTCGAGGTGCGGCGCGAGTGGCCGCACACGGTCGCGGTCACGATCACCGAGCGCGAGCCGGTGGCGGTCATCTCGGTGGGCACCGAGCTGCGCTCCCTCGACGCCGAGGGCGTCATCTTCGGCTCCTACGACCGCCCCCCGGGCGACCTGCCCCGCGTCGAGAGCGCCTCGGGCACCAGCGGCGACGCCCGGCGCGAGGCCGCCACCGTGGCCGCCTCCCTCGAGCCGGGGCTCCTCGCGATGGTCGACCACCTGGAGGTGGAGAGCATCGACCAGATCAGCCTCGTGCTGCGCGACGAGCGTGTCGTGCGGTGGGGGAGCAGCGAGCGCTCCGACCTCAAGGCCGAGGTGCTCGCCGACCTGCTCAGCCGGCCCGGGCCGGTCTACGACGTCAGCGTCCCCGGCGCCCCGGTCACCTCGCCGCGCTGAGCCCGCGGGTTGTCAGCGGGTCGGTGTCATCGGGTTGGTGTGGCCCGCGCCGCGTAGCCGTCCGACTCTCGCCGTCGAATTGCTCCGCTGCGCTCCGCCCGCTCCGCGGTCGGCTTCGCCGATCCAAGACCTGCGAGCCTTGCATTCGAGCCGGACGGCTCGGGGCGGCACGTAGGGGTAGCGGCTCCGCCGCCGCCCCAGCGCCGGTCGTGCTACCGGCGCGGGCACACCCACCACGGGACAGTCACCACAGTGACCCCACTGCCGGCAGGCCGCCCCGGCGTGTCTGCGCGATCCCGGCGCGGCGCGAACCTACTGTCGTCACCACGACGAGGTTGACATAACTATAACCCTCAGCCTGAGGGTCAGGGTTCCAGCCTCGACCACTTCCCCGCCGCACGATCCACCACCCACCCCAGATCTCTCACAGAAAAGGTGAAGCCGCCGTGGCAGCTGCACAGAACTACCTGGCCATCATCAAGGTGGTCGGTATCGGCGGGGGCGGTGTCAACGCCGTCAACCGGATGATCGAGGTCGGCCTCAAGGGCGTCGAGTTCATCGCCATCAACACCGACGCCCAGGCGCTGCTCATGAGCGACGCCGACGTGAAGCTCGACATCGGCCGCGAGCTCACCCGCGGCCTCGGCGCCGGCGCCAACCCCGACGTGGGTGCCCAGGCGGCCGAGGACCACGCCGAGGAGATCGAGGAGGTCATGAAGGGCGCCGACATGGTCTTCGTGACCGCCGGCGAGGGCGGCGGCACCGGCACGGGCGGGGCGCCGGTCGTCGCGCGCATCGCCCGCTCGCTGGGCGCCCTGACCATCGGCGTGGTCACCCGCCCGTTCGCCTTCGAGGGTCGTCGTCGCGCCGGCTCGGCCGAGCACGGCATCGCCCAGCTGCGCGACGAGGTCGACACCCTCATCGTCATCCCCAACGACCGGCTGCTGTCGATCAGCGACCGCAACGTCTCGGTCCTCGACGCCTTCAAGCAGGCCGACCAGGTGCTGCTGCAGGGCGTCTCGGGCATCACCGACCTGATCACCACTCCCGGCCTGATCAACCTCGACTTCGCCGACGTGAAGTCGGTGATGGCCAACGCCGGTTCTGCGCTGATGGGCATCGGCTCGGCCCGCGGCGAGGACCGCTCGGTGGCTGCTGCCGAGATGGCGGTCTCCAGCCCGCTGCTCGAGGCCAGCATCGACGGCGCCCACGGCGTGCTGCTCTCGATCGCCGGCGGCTCCGACCTCGGCCTGTTCGAGATCAACGAGGCGGCGGCGCTCGTGGCCGACGCCGTGCACCCGGAGGCCAACATCATCTTCGGTGCCACCATCGACGACGCCCTGGGCGACGAGGTGCGGGTGACGGTGATTGCCGCGGGCTTCGACGGCGGCCAGCCCAAGCCGGCCACCGAGGGCAACGCCCTGCGCAAGCCGGTGGCGGAGGCAGCGCCGGCGCGCCAGGCCGTGCCCGCCGCGGCCGTCGCCAGCACGCCCTCGGCGCCGAGCGAGGCCGTCCGGCGTCGCGAGGAGCCCGACACCGCGGTGCGCGAGGAGCGTGCCCCGGCCCCGGCAGCGGCGCCGGCACCGGCCCCCGAGCCGACCCGCGCTGCGACGCCGACCGAGGCCGCGCGCCCCGCGCCGCGCACGCCGGTCTACGACGACGACGAGCTGGACGTGCCCGACTTCCTGAAGTGACGGTGCCCGTCCCTGACTCGCGCCACCCGAACGCCCCGCAGCCTCCCGGCCGTGGGGCGTTCGGCCGCCCCGAGCCCGGGCCCGTCCGTGCCCTGACCCGTGGAGGAGGATCGCCCACCGTGTTCTGGTTTCGTGAGCAGTACCGTCCCGACGCCGAGCGGCGAGGCGTGGGCGTCGCCTTCACCGACGCCTCCCTCGACGTGCAGGGCACCCGCCCCGGCTTCCCCGGGGTGCTCGACCGGCTGGTCGCCGAGACCGGCGTGCGCGGGTTCGGGCGCGCCAACCAGGTGCACGGCGACACCGTCGTGCACCTCACCGAGCCCAGCCCGCCGCCGCAGGCCTCTCCGGGGCTCTTCCCGGACGCCGACGCCCTGGTCACCGCCACCCCCGGGCTGGGCCTGATGGTGCGGGTCGCCGACTGCGTCCCCGTGCTGCTGGCCGACACCCGGGCCGGCGTCGTGGGCGTGGCCCATGCCGGTCGCGCCGGCGTGGTGCTGGGCGTCGTCGAGCGGGCCGTCGCGGCGATGGCCGAGCTGGGGGCGCGCGAGCTGCGGGCGTGGATCGGGCCGCACGTGTGCGGGGCCTGCTACGAGGTGCCCGCCGCGATGCGCGAGGAGGTCGAGCGCCGCCGACCCGGCACCGCTGCCACCACCCGCTGGGGCACGCCCTCGATCGACCTGGCGGCGGGCGTCCGCGCCCAGCTCGACGCGCTGGGCGCCCACGTCGTCGAGGTGGGCGGCTGCACCCTCGAGGAGCCGCGCCTGCACTCCTACCGTCGCGACGGCGCCGCCTCCGGTCGGCTGGGAGGCTTGGTGTGGTTGACGCAGGCCGAGGCGACGGAAGGTGCCGGATGAGCCAGGGGAGTGACGTGCACAGGGATGACGTGCACAGGGATCAGGCGCAGCACGACGAGCGCGGTGAGGCGGTGGCCCAGGGCCTGGCGCGCGTGCGCGCCCGGATCCACGAGGCGGCGGCCGTGTCCGGGCGCCTGCCCGAGGACGTGCGGCTGGTCGTCGTCACCAAGTTCTTCCCGGCCTCCGACGTGCGCATCCTGGCGTCGCTGGGGGTCACCGAGGTGGCCGAGAACCGGCACCAGGAGGCGCAGGCCAAGGCCGAGGAGTGTGCCGACCTCGGGCTGGCGTGGCACTTCGTCGGGGGACTGCAGAGCAACAAGGCCGCGGCCGTGGCCCGCTACAGCGCCGCCGTGCACTCCCTGGACCGCGCCAAGCTCGTGGGCCCCCTCGACCGCGGCGCCGGCGAGCGCGGCGAGCCGCTCGACGTGCTCTGCCAGGTGAGCCTCGACCCGCCCGGCGCCGACCACCGCAGCGGTGTCGAGCCCGACCGGCTCGCCGCGCTGGCCGAGCGGGTCGCGCAGGCCGACGCGCTGCGACTGCGCGGACTGATGGCGGTCGCGCCGCTCGACGAGGACCCCGCGGCCGCCTTCGACCGCCTGGCCGCGCTGCGCGAGGCGTTCCTGCGCGACCACCCCGGCGCGGGCTGGCTCTCGGCGGGCATGAGCGGCGACCTCGAGCAGGCCGTGGCGGTCGGCGCGACACACGTGCGCGTCGGCTCCGCGGTGCTCGGTTCGAGGCCCTGATTCCAGTACTGTCCAAGAACCACCGATGCGGCCCCGACCGGGGCCGCCCGAACAGCGGAGGCACAACGTCATGAGCGGTGCGATGCGCAGGATCGGCGAGTACCTCGGCCTGCTCGAGGACACCGGCGACTACGACTCCTACGAGGGCGACGACCGCCGCGCCACGCAGGAGACCGCGCCGGTCCGGGCCGAGCGGCCCGCGCGCCGGGCCCCGGAGGCGGCCGCCGGCGTGGTCGAGGCCGAGCGCCCCGCGGCCCCGGTCGCCGACCTGAGCGAGCGTCGGCGGGTGGCCCCGGCTCCCGTGATGGCGCCCGCTGCGGCCGCGGCGGCGGAGCTGTCCCGGATCACCACGCTCCACCCGCGCACCTACAACGAGGCGCGCACGGTGGGGGAGAACTTCCGCGAGGGCACCCCGGTGATCATGAACCTCTCCGAGATGGACGACGCCGACGCCAAGCGGCTGGTCGACTTCGCGGCCGGTCTGGTGTTCGCCACGCGTGGCTCGATCGAGCGCATCACCAACAAGGTGTTCCTTCTCTCACCGCCGAACGTCACCGTGGCGGCCGAGGAGAAGGAGCGCATCGTGGCAGGCGGCTTCTTCAACCAGAGTTGAGCACGTCGGGGCACGTGCACGCCTGCGTCCGGTTCGGGTCGCGGCACCTGCGCCACGTAGGCTGGGCGTCATGATCGTCGGCCAGATCTTCCACGGCATCCTCGTGGTGTTCATCGGTCTGCTGTGGGTGCGCTTCGTGGTCGACTGGGTGCAGGTCTTCGCCCGGTCGTGGACCCCACGCGGCCCGCTGCTGGTGGGCCTCGAGGGCGTCTACAGCACCACCGACCCACCGATCCGGGCCCTGCGCCGGGTGGTTCCGCCGCTGCGGCTGGGATCGGTGGCGCTCGACCTGAGCTTCCTGCTGGTGATGGTGAGCGCCTACGTGTTGCTCTACGTCAACCGCTCGGTGTTCTTCTAGGAGTTCTCCGAGGAGCACCTGACCGGCCCCGTGGGAGGCCCCCGTGAGGCCGCTCCCGTCACCGGGGTCACACCAGCCCCAGACAGCCGCTATTGTTCGCCGACAAGTAAGGACTACCGACCAATGAATTGGGTGAGGTCATGCCACTGACTCCTGAGGACGTGAGCAACAAGCGCTTCACGCCCGTGCGACTCCGGGAGGGGTACGACATGGGTGAGGTCGATCAGTTCCTCGACGAGGTCGAGGCCGAGCTCGCTCGCCTCACCAAGGAGAACGACGAGCTGCGCTCCAAGCTGGCTGCCGCGCAGTCCGGTGCCGCCGCTGCCCCGGCCCCGGTCGAGGCCTACAGCCCGCCGAAGCAGCCCGAGCCCGAGCCGCAGCAGGCACCGCCGCCGCCCCCGGCTCCGGTCGCCACCCCGGCCCCCGCGGCCGCCCCCGAGACCATCCGGGTCGAGACCGTCCCCGAGGCCTCCAACGCCGCGGCACGGCTGCTCGAGATCGCGACGCGCAACGCTGACGAGCTGGTCGACGAGGCCAAGAACGAGGCCGACAAGATCGTGGGCGAGGCCCGCACCAAGGCCGAGCGCCTCGAGAGCGAGTCCAAGAGCAAGGCCGACCGGCTGGAGTCCGACGCCCGCTCGCGTGCGCAGATGCTCGACGCCGAGACCGCCGAGCGTCGTCAGCAGCTCTTCGGCGACCTGGAGAAGGAGCGCGACAAGCTCAACGTCGACGTCGAGAACCTGCGCTCCTTCGAGCGCGAGTACCGCTCGCGTCTCAAGACGTACTTCACCCAGCAGCTCGAGGCCCTGCAGGGCAGCTCGGAGACGCCGGCTCCCAACGAGGACACCCCGGCGCCCAAGCGCCTGCGGTCGATCCTGGGCGACGAAGAGGGCTGAGCCACCCGGCTCCACGACACCTCAGCACCACGGCGACGGCCGGTTCCCCTCGGGGGCCGGCCGTCGTGCCGTCCCCGGGCGAGCCTGTTTGGAAGCCCGTGCCCGAGCCGTTACCCTCCCCGCATCCCGCAGGTACGGGCCGGCGGAGCTCTGAGGAGGCCACAAGTGGCGCGCAGCAGCACGAGGACGTTGGCCGGTCAAGCAGCCTCGGCCGCCCGCTCGGCCATCTCGCGGGGGGCGAAGAAGGCCGCCAAGACCGCCACGGGCGCCGCGAAGGCCGCGCCGGCGAAGAAGTCG
Organism: Nocardioides nanhaiensis; assembly: GCF_039542785.1. Lineage (NCBI taxonomy): Bacteria > Bacillati > Actinomycetota > Actinomycetes > Propionibacteriales > Nocardioidaceae > Nocardioides > Nocardioides nanhaiensis. The sequence continues at coordinate 146,173 of NZ_BAABIM010000004.1, read as the reverse complement.
GCCCCGGCGGCGAAGAAGGCGGCGCCCGCGAAGAAGGCTGCGCCCGCGAAGAAGGCTGCGCCCGCGAAGAAGGCTGCGCCCGCCAAGAAGGCTGCGCCGGCCAAGAAGGCGGCGCCCGCGAAGAAGGCCGCGCCGGCGAAGAAGGCTGCGCCCGCGAAGAAGGCCGCGCCGGCGAAGAAGGCTGCGCCGGCGAAGAAGGCTGCGCCCGCGAAGAAGACCGCGCCCGCGAAGAAGGCCGCGCCCGCGAAGAAGGCCGCGCCCGCGAAGAAGGCTGCGCCCGCGAAGAAGACCGCGCCCGCGAAGAAGACCGCGCCGGCCGCGAAGAAGGCTGCGCCGGCCGCGAAGAAGACCGCGCCCGCCAAGAAGATCGCGCCCGCCAAGAAGGCCGCCCCGGCCCAGCTGGCCGTCCGGGAGGACGAGTCGGCTTGGACCTCCGCCGAGCTCGAGGAGGTGCTGGGGGAGCTGCGCGAGCAGCAGCAGCACTCCAGCGAGATCGTCGCCACCCAGGAGTCGGAGCTGTCCGGGCTGCTGCGCGACGCCGGCGACGGCGCCGGGCACGACCAGGCCGACATGGGCGCCTCGAGCTTCGAGCGCGACCACGAGCTGACCGTCCTCAACAACGAGCGGGACAAGCTGGCCCAGATCGAGCGGGCGCTGGCGCGCATCGAGGACGGCACCTACGGACGCTGCGAGTCATGCGGGGAGCCGATCGGGAAGATGCGGTTGATGGCCTTCCCGCGTGCCACACTGTGCCTGACATGCAAGCAGCGCGAGGAACGCCGGTAGAGCCCGACCAGCCTGACGGGGCGGCCTCGCCCGGTCGCCCACGTCGACGGGCTGCCCTGCTCACGCTGGTGCTGGTGGCCGGCGTCCTGTACGCCGTCGACGTCGTCACGAAGGTGCTCGCGGTCGAGCGACTGCGCGGGCAGCCCGACGTCCCGCTGGTCGGCGACCTCCTGGTCCTGCACTTCACGACCAATCCCGGCGCCGCCTTCAGCACCGGCACCGAGTACACGGTGGTGCTCTCCTGGGTGGCGCTCGTCGCGGTCCTGGTGGTGCTCTGGCTCAGCCGCCGGGTCGCCAGCGTGCTCTGGGGCGTGGCCCTGGGGCTGCTGCTGGCCGGTATCGGGGGCAACCTGACCGACCGGTTGCTGCGCGAGCCGGGTCCGTTCCGCGGGCACGTCATCGACTTCCTGATGCTCCCCAACTGGCCGGTCTTCAACATCGCCGACATGTGCATCAACGCCGGCGCTGCACTCGTGCTGGTGCAGGCCTTCCGGGGTGTCCGCATCGACGCCACGCGCGAGCCCGAGCGGCCCGCCAAGCGACGCCGTGGCGAGCGGGCCGGCGAGGAGTCAACCCCGGAGACGACCTCGACCGAGCGGGAGGCGAGCGCGTGACCCAGGCCGACTACCGCACCCTGCACGTGCCCGAGGGTCTCGCGGGCGAGCGCGTCGACGCCGCCATGGCGAAGATGCTCGGGCTCTCGCGCACCCGGGCCGCAGAGCTGATCGCGCAGGGACTCGTGGTGCTCGACGGGGACCCCGTGGCCAAGAGCGACCGCGTCCTGCCCGGGGCGCTGCTCGAGGTGACCATGCCGGTGGTGGCCGACCCGCTCGAGGTGACCCCCGAGATCGTCGAGGGCATCTCGATCATCCACGACGACGACGACATCGTCGTGATCGACAAGCCGGTCGGCGTCGCGGTGCACCCCTCGCCCGGCTGGCAGGGGCCCACCGTCGTCGGCCACCTGGCCGGCGCCGGGTACCGGATCTCCACCAGCGGAGCCTCCGAGCGCCAGGGCATCGTCCAGCGCCTCGACGTCGGCACCTCGGGCGTGATGGTGATCTGCAAGTCCGAGCGCGCCTACTCACGGCTCAAGAACGCCTTCCGCGAGCGCACCGTCGACAAGACCTACCAGGCGCTCGTGCAGGGGCACCCCGACCCCCTCGAGGGCACGGTGGACGCCCCGATCGCCCGGCACCCCGGTGCCGACTACAAGTTCGCGGTGCTCGACGGCGGCCGTCCCAGCGTCACGCACTACAAGACGCTGGAGGCCCACCGCTACGCCAGCCTGCTCGAGGTGCACCTCGAGACCGGGCGCACCCACCAGATCCGGGTGCACATGTCGGCCCTGAAGCACCCGTGCGTCGGCGACCTCACCTACGGCGCCGACCCCACGCTCGCGGCTCGGCTGGGGCTGCAGCGCCAGTGGCTGCACGCGGTACGGCTGGGCTTCGAGCACCCGGGATCCGGGGAGCAGGTGAGCTTCGAGTCCGCACCGCCGCAGGACCTGGCCCGCGCCCTCGAGATCATCCGCGATGCCCACTGACCCAGTCCGGGGACCCGTGCGAGCCGACCTGGTGATCCGTCCCGCGCACGACGGCGACGCCGCCGCGCTGGCCGGGATCCACGTCGCGGCGCGCCGCGCCGCCCCCATGCCCGACCCGGTCCACCCGGACGCCGTCGTGCACGAGCACCTGGCTCGCGCCATCGCGCGTGCCGGGTCGGGGGACGGCGGACGCGGTGGGCACGAGGTGTGGGTGGCCCAGGAGGCGCGGGGCCGCGTGGTCGGCTACCTGCGGTTGGACGACGCCTGGCTCGAGGACCTCTACGTGCACCCGGCCGCGGCCGGTGCCGGCGTCGGCTCGGCGCTGCTGGGGCTGGCGCAGGCCGCCCGTCCCGCGGGGTTCAGCCTGTGGGTCTTCGAGTCCAACGCCCCGGCGCGAGCCTTCTACGCTCGTCACGGCCTGGTCGAGCTGGAGCGCACCGACGGCTCGGAGAACGAGGAGCAGGCGCCCGACGTGCGGATGGCCTGGTCCGGCGTCGACCCGGTCGGCTACCTGCGCGGGCTCATCGACGACGTCGACGAGCAGCTGGGGCGGCTGCTGGCGCGTCGGGCGGCCCTCACCGCGGCCGTCCAGCCCCACAAGCGGTCGCCGGGTCGCGACCTGGCCCGGGAGCGGGCGATCGCGGTGGCGATGGCCGCCCACGCGCCCGGCCTGGGCGTGGAGCGGCTGGAGCGGATCGTGCACACCGTGATCACCGAGAGCCTCGCGGCGGCTGCGGACGGCCCGCCTGCCGAGCCGGGTGTCGGCGGTGCCTGACACCATCGGCCCACGCCGTCGCGTAGGCTGACGACCCTTCCCCGGACAGGTCGGCCGGTCGCCTCGCGCGAGGGCTGCGCACCACTGTCAGACCGCCGCACCACCCGTTCCACGCACGCCGCCGACCGCCCCGAGGAGACCTGAGTCCGCATGACGACAGGTGCCAGCGACAGCTTCGTCCACCTGCACGTGCACACCGAGTACTCCATGCTCGACGGCGCCGCGCGCCTGGGCGCGCTCACCCAGCGCGCCGCCGAGCTGGGCATGCCGGCGATCGCGATGACCGACCACGGCAACGTGTTCGGCGCCTACGAGTTCTACTCCAAGGCCAAGGCCGCCGGGGTCAAGCCGATCATCGGCATCGAGGCCTACTTCACCCCCGACATCAGCCGCTTCGAGCGCAAGCGCGTCAACTTCTACGACGGCGGCCCCGACGACGTCTCCAGCCGCGGCGCCTACACGCACATGACGCTGCTCTCGGAGTCCACCGAGGGCATGCACAACCTCTTCCGGCTCTCCACGGGCGCGTGGCGCGACGGCTTCTTCCAGCACCCCCGTGCCGACCGCGAGCTGCTCGCCCAGCACAGCAAGGGGCTCATCGGCACCACCGGGTGCCCCTCGGGCGAGGTGCAGGTGCACCTGCGCTACGGCAACTACGAGGCCGCGCGCAAGACCGCCGGGGACTTCCAGGACATCCTCGGCCGCGAGAACTACTTCCTGGAGCTGATGGACCACGGCCTCTCGATCGAGAACCGGGTCCGAGCGGGGCTGCTGCGGCTGGCCGAGGACCTGAAGATCCCGCTGCTGGCCACCAACGACTCCCACTACGTGATGAAGGAGGACGCGCCCAGCCAGGAGCACCTGCTGTGCATCAACTCCGGCTCCACGATGGACATCCCGGCCGGTGACGGCCCGGGCCAGCGCTTCGCGTTCTCCGGTGACGGCTACTACATCAAGTCCGCGGCCGAGATGCGCGAGCTCTGGCGCGACTACCCGGCCGCCTGCGACAACACCCTGCTCATCGCCGAGCGCTGCGACGTCCAGTTCTCCGAGGCCGTGGGCAAGTACATGCCCAAGTTCCCCTGCCCCGAGGGCGAGAACGAGGACTCCTGGATGGTCAAGGAGGTCGAGCGGGGGCTGCAGGCCCGCTACCCCGGCGGCATCCCGGAGGCCTCGCGCAAGCAGGCGGACTTCGAGATCACCGTGATCACCCAGATGGGCTTCGCCGGCTACTTCCTGGTGGTCGCGGACTTCATCAACTGGGCCAAGAACAACGGGATCCGCGTCGGCCCGGGCCGCGGCTCCGGTGCCGGGTCGATGGTGGCCTACGCGATGCGCATCACCGACCTCGACCCGCTCGAGCACGGCCTGATCTTCGAGCGCTTCCTCAACCCCGACCGCGTCTCGATGCCCGACTTCGACATCGACTTCGACGAGCGCCGGCGCGGCGAGGTGATCCGCTACGTCACCGAGAAGTACGGCGACGACCGGGTCTCCTACATCGTCACCTACGGCACCATCAAGGCCAAGCAGGCCGTCAAGGACTCCGCGCGGATCCTCAACTACCCCTTCGCGATGGGCGACCGCATCACCAAGGCCATGCCGGCCTCGGTGATGGGCAAGGACGTCCCGCTCAAGGAGATCTTCGACCCCCAGCACAAGCGGTTCGGCGAGGGCGGGGAGTTCCGCTCGCTCTACGACTCCGACAACGACGTCAAGAAGGTCGTCGACACCGCGATCGGCATCGAGGGCCTCAAGCGCCAGTGGGGCGTGCACGCGGCAGGCGTCATCATGTCGAGCGAGCCGCTGCTCGACGTCATCCCGCTGCTCAAGCGGCCCGCCGACGGCGCGATGATCACCCAGTTCGACTACCCGACGTGCGAGTCGCTGGGCCTGATCAAGATGGACTTCCTGGGGCTGCGCAACCTCACCGTCCTCGACGACGCCCTGCGCAACATCCAGGCCAACCGGGGCGAGACCGTGGTGCTCGAGGAGCTCGGTCTCGACGACCCCGCCACCTACGGCCTGCTCCAGCGCGGCGACACCCTGGGCGTCTTCCAGCTCGACGGCGGCCCGATGCGCGCGCTGCTGCGCTCCATGAAGCCCGACTGCTTCGAGGACATCTCCGCGGTCGGTGCGCTCTACCGCCCCGGCCCGATGGGCGCGGACTCCCACAACAAGTACGCCCGGCGCAAGACCGGTCGCGAGCCCGTGGAGGCGATCCACCCCGAGCTCGCCGAGCCGCTGGCCGACGTGCTGGGGGAGACCTACGGCCTGATCGTGTACCAGGAGCAGGTGATGGCGATCGCGCAGAAGCTCGCCGGCTACTCGCTGGGCCAGGCCGACATCCTGCGCCGCGCCATGGGCAAGAAGAAGAAGGAGGAGCTGGACAAGCAGTTCGCGGGCTTCTCCGCCGGCATGGTCGAGCGCGGGTACTCGATGAACGCCGTCAACAAGCTGTGGGAGATCCTGCTCCCGTTCTCCGACTACGCCTTCAACAAGGCGCACTCGGCGGCCTACGGACTCGTCTCCTACTGGACCGCCTACCTCAAGGCCAACTACCCGGCCGAGTACATGGCGGCCCTGCTGACCTCCACCAAGGACGACAAGGACAAGTCGGCGATCTACCTCAACGAGTGCCGCCGGATGCGCATCCAGGTGCTCCCGCCCGACGTCAACGAGTCGGCCAGCAACTTCACCCCGGTGGGGCACGACGTCCGCTTCGGGCTCACCGCCGTGCGCAACGTCGGCGCCAACGTGGTCGAGAAGATCGTCGAGGCGCGCGAGGCCAAGGGCCGGTTCGAGGACTTCAACGACTTCCTCGACAAGGTGCCGCTGGCGGTGTGCAACAAGCGGCTCATCGACTCCCTGGCCCGGGCCGGCGCCTTCGACGACATGAAGCACAAGCGGCGCGCCATCGTGGCGGTGCACGAGGAGGCCGTCGACAAGTTCGTCGACGCCAAGAAGAACTCCGACGGCGGCCAGGACTCGATGTTCGACCTGCTCGAGGCGGCCGACATCGGCTCGGCCGGCACCCGCGTCGACGTGCCCGACCACCTCGACGAGTGGGACAAGATGACGCTGCTCGGCCACGAGCGCGACATGCTCGGCCTCTACGTCTCCGACCACCCGCTGCTGGGCCTCGAGCACGTGCTCTCCCAAGGCACCGACTGCACGATCGGTCAGCTGATGACCGACGAGGAGCGCCCCGACGGCGCCATGGTCACCGTCGCCGGGCTGGTCACCGCGGTGCAGCGCAAGATCACCAAGCGCGGCGACGCGTGGGCGATGGTCACCCTGGAGGACCTCGAGGGTGCCATCGAGGTGCTGCTGTTCCCCAGCTCCTACCAGCTGGCCAGCCCCTTCCTCACCCAGGACGCGATCCTGACGGTCAAGGGCCGGCTCTCGCGCAGCAAGGACCAACCCGAGCTGCTCGGGCAGGAGGTCTCGGTCCCCGACCTCAGCGACGGACCGAGCGGTCCCGTGGTGGTCAAGCTGCCGCAGACCCGGGTCAACACCGACACGGTGGAGAACCTCAAGGACGTGCTGCGCACCCACCCCGGCGTCACCGAGGTGCACCTGAAGGTGCTGATGCGCGACAAGACCCTGCTCATGCGCATCGGTGACACCCACCGGGTGACGCCGAGCCCCGCGCTCTTCGCCGACCTCAAGCAGCTGCTCGGTCCGGGATGCCTGACCTGAGCACGTCGGCTGCCCCGAGCCCGTCGCGCTGGCGCGGCGCGGCCGTGCAGGCGGCACTGATCGTCGCGCTGCTCGCGCTCTGCGGCGCCGCGGCCGGATGGGTCTGGCACCGGCTGTGGGCCCCGGCACCGCCCGGGGTCGCCGTCGAGGGCAGGTGGATCCCGCTGCCGCCCGTGGGGTCGGCGGCGCAGTTCCAGGGCACGGGGTGGTTCGTGGTCGTCGCGGTGGCCACCGGTGTGCTGGTCGGGGTGCTCGTCGCGCTCCTGCTCAGCCGCGAGGAGCTCGTCTCGCTCGCCGCGGTGGTGGTGGGCAGCGTCCTGGCCACCTGGGTGATGTACCGGGTCGGCGTCGCGCTGGCGCCGCCCGACCCCGCACCGGTGGCCGCCGGGGCCGAGGACGGCACCCGGCTGCTGGGCACGCTGGCCGTCAGCGGTCGCAGCCCCTTCGCGGCGCTGCCGCTGGGGGCCCTGGTCGGTCTCGCACTCACCTACGTGGGCGTCCACCGACCCCGTGGTGAGCAGGCGGGGGATCCCCTGTCCGTGCGCTCGTCCGGGCGTGCGTCCGGGCACTCGTCCGGCGCCGCCGAGGTCGGCGGCTCGAGACAGGATTGAACGGGAACCAGGGCGGGTAGTCTCCCGTCCGACCGACGACCAGCCCGGTGACCTCGGGACCTCCCGGCCGGCGCGGTCATCGCCCGACGAGCCGACCGTGGCACGGACCGCACCCCGATCCAGCCCGAGCAGCCCAGCAGCCTGCCCGTAGACGACGCCCAGACAGGGAGTTCCCCGATGTCGACGAACCAGCCCCCCAGCGGCCCTCCGAGCGGCCCTCCCAGCGGCCCCCCGTCCGGACCGCCGTCCGGACCGCCGTCCGGCCCGCCCGCCGGTGGCGCCCCCGGCTGGGGTCCCCCCGCCGGACCCCCGGCAGCGCCCCCGCAGGGTGCTCCGGAAGTGCTCTCCCAGGGCGGTGGCGGCCCGCTGCCCCCGACCCCTCCGGCCGCGGGCAAGAGCGGCGGCGGTCGCCGCAAGGCGCTGGTCGCCGGTGGCGTCGTCGGCATCCTCGCCCTCGGTGGCGGCGCCTTCGCCGCCTACTCCTGGTTCTCCGGCACCGGCCCCCAGCCCGCCGAGGCCCTGCCCGCGAACACCCTGGGCTACCTCAGCCTCGACCTCGACCCCAGCGGCTCGCAGAAGATCGAGGCCTACAACACGCTCAAGAAGTTCCCCGCCATCGAGCAGATCTTCGACGAGGAGGGCGTGGAGGAGGGCACCGACCTGCGCCGCAAGCTCCTGGAGGAGGCCCTGGCCGAGGACGAGGAGTGCTCCCTGGACTACGACGAGGACATCGAGCCGTGGCTGGGTGAGCGCTTCGCCGTGGCCGCGATCAGCCAGGGCGAGGACGAGGACCCGGCCCCGGTCTTCGTCGTCCAGGTCAGCGACGGCGGCGCCGCCGAGGAGACCTTCGAGAAGCTCAACGAGTGCAGCGGCGACAGCGGGGGTGCCGGCTGGGCGATCGACGACGAGTGGGCCCTGGTGGCCGAGACCTCCGAGATCGCCGAGAGCGCCGCCGAGGGTGCGGCCGAGGAGAGCCTGGCCGACGACGCCGACTTCCAGAAGTGGACCTCGGCCGCGGGCGACGCCGGCATCGTGCAGGGCTACGCCTCGCCCGACGTGGGCAAGGAGCTGGCCGACGAGCTGGCGGGCCTGGCCTCGATGGGCAGCAGCATGGCCGAGATCCCCTCGGCGGCAGAGGTCTCGCCCGCACCGACCGGAGACATCTCCGAGTGCTTCGAGCTCGACCCCGTTGCCCAGTCCGAGGAGTTCCAGGCCTGCATCGAGGCCGCCGAGGGCGCAGGCGCCACGCCGGAGCCGACGGTGCCCGGCCTGCCCGAACCCGATGCCGACGCGATCGCCGCGATCTTCGAGGACTTCCAGGGCGGCGCCATGAACATCCGCTTCGCCGACGGCTCGCTCGAGGTCGAGGTGGCCGCCGACGGCAACCTGGGCAAGCAGTACGGCCTGAGCCCGAGCGAGGAGGGCGGTGCCGCCGTCGCGGCCCTGCCCGCGGACACGATGGTCGCGTTCGGCGCCGGGTTCGAGGACGGCTGGGGACAGTCGCTGATCGACTACTACAGCGCCTTCCTCGGCGAGGAGTTCGACCTCGAGGGCCAGATCGAGGCGCTGGAGTCGCAGACCGGTCTGGCGATCCCCGAGGACGTCGAGGCGCTGCTGGGCGACTCGATCGCCGTCGGCGTCAGCGCCGACATCGACTTCGAGGGGATGTCGGGCCCGGCCGACGCTCCGGTCGGTGCCCGGATCACCGGCGACCCCGAGGAGACCCAGCGCGTCCTGGACAAGCTGCTGGAGCAAGACCCCACCGGCATGGTCGGCGAGTTCCTCGGCACCGACTCCGAGGGTGACGTGCTGGCGATCAGCCCCAACGAGGGTTATCGCGAGGAGCTGCTGGGTGACGGCGGCCTGGGCGACAACGAGGTGTACCAGGACGTCGTCCGCGAGGACGCCGCCTCGGTGTTCTTCGTGAACTTCGACGCCGGCGACGGCGTGCTCGACAACCTCCTGGAGAGCGCCGGCGCGCCGGGCGAGGTGCGCGAGAACGCCGAGCCGTTGTCGGGCCTCGGCTTCACCGGGTGGCTGGACGACGACGACGTGGCGCACTCGGTGTTCCGCATGACCACCGACTGACCGCACGACCCACCGGCCGGCCCCGGCACCGCACCCGCGGTGTCGGGGCCGCCGCATTCGCTGGATCGAGTCAGCGCGAGACGGGGGCCACGACGGCCGCGCAGAGCCGCACCAGGTCCTCGGGTGCGAGCTCCAGGTCGAGACCGCGACGGCCCGCCGAGACGAGGATCGTCGCGTGCTCCGCGGCCGCGGCGTCCACCACCGTGGGCAGCTGCCGGCGCTGCCCGAGTGGCGAGATGCCGCCCACCACGTAGCCGGTGGCGCGCTCGGCGTCGGCCACCGGCGCCATCTCGGCGCGGGATCCGCCGACGGCGCGCGCCAGCGCCTTGAGGTCCAGCTGGCCCGTCACCGGCACCACCCCCACCGTCAGGTCGCCGTCGACGCGGGTGAGCAGGGTCTTGAACACCCGGGCCGGGTCGACTCCCAGAGCGGTGGCGGCCTCGAGGCCGTAGCTCTGCTGAGAACGAGGGTCGTGCTCGTAGGGGCGCACCGTGAAGGCCACCCCGGCGGCCGCGAGGACCCGCGTCGCGGGTGTGGCCGCGCCGCCGGGCGCGGCACCGCGCTTCTTCGTCATGCTGGTGCCCCCGGCAACCCGGATGCCTAGTTGGGCGACCAACGGGTGCGCGCCACCTCGGTGGCGGGCAGCGACGGGATCACGTTCATGGCGCGCAGCTCGGTGCGCAGCAGGTCGGTCACCAGCGCGAGCCGCTCGCCGGCGTCCTCGGCCTCCAGCAGCGCCTGCCGCTCGGTCATCGGCAGCGGCGAGCAGGCGGCGAGGGTCCACGAGAGGTACTCGGCGTCGCGGGGGAGCTGCCCGGAGTAGGGGTCGCTGGCGATCTGGGAAAGGGCCTGCCGGTAGGCGGTGAAGGTCGCCCGGGCGATCTCGAGCACCTCCTCCGGCACCGACTCGCTGCGCTCGGGGCGCTCGGTGACGTGGCCGACCGGGAACAACCCGGAGGTGTCGAGGTGGTCGAGCTGGATGCGGTCGAGCCCGACCGCCACGACCGAGAACGTCCCGTCGGGGTGGGACTCCAACTCGGTGAGTCGCACCCGGCAGCCCACCCGGAACAGCGACTGGGCGCCGTGGTCGCCCACCTCGTAGCCCTCGCGGATGGCGACCGAGCCGAAGACGCGCTCGGTCGGGTCCTCCACCCGCAGCAGGTGGTGCACCAGTGCCCGGTAGCGGTCCTCGAAGACGCGCAGCGGCACGCTGAGGCCGGGGAACAGCACCGAGTTCAGGGGGAACATCGGCAGGGGGTCGCTCACGTTCTCGAGCGTAGTGGCTGTTCGGTGGCAGGTCGGGCTGCCGCACGCGCGCCGACGGTCCGAGAGGTGCTGGGCCGCAGCGGTGAGGCACGGGTGGGGGGACTCACGTACCAGCGGGCGTCGCCGACTCGGGGGAGCGCCGGCCCGGCTCCTAGACTGGGGGCATGATCCGCCGCATCGACCTCCGCGGCACCACGCCTGAGGACTACCGCACCGTGGTGCCCCGCGCCGACTTCGACGTCGAGGCCGCCGTGCCCGCGGTGCATGCCATCTGCGAGGAGGTCCGCACCCGCGGGCTCGAGGCGATCACCGAGATGTCGGCGAAGTTCGACGGCGTCGAGCAGACCGACATCCGGGTGCCTGCCCACGCGCTGACCGAGGCGCTCGAGCAGCTGGACCCCGACATCCGCGCCGGGCTCGAGGAGTCGATCCGCCGGCTGCGCGCCACGAGCGAGAACGAGCTGGAGCGCGACGTCGTCACCGAGCTCGGCCCCGGTGCCGTGGTCACCCACCGCAAGCTGCCGATCGCCCGGGTGGGCCTCTACGTGCCGGGCGGCCTCGCGCCGCTGGTGAGCTCGGTGCTGATGAACGTGGTGCCGGCCCAGGTGGCCGGCGTCGGCTCCATCGCGCTGACCTCCACCCCGCAGAAGGAGTTCGGCGGTCTGCCGCACCCCACGATCCTGGCGGCCTGCGCGCTGCTGGGCATCGACGAGGTCTACGCCGTGGGCGGTGCCCAGGCGATCGCCATGTTCGCCTACGGGGTCGGTCCCTGCGCCAAGGTCGACCTGGTCACGGGTCCGGGCTCCATCTGGACCGTCACCGCGAAGCGCCTGCTCAAGGGGCAGGTCGGCATCGACTCCGAGGCGGGTCCCACCGAGATCGCCGTGCTGGCCGACCACACCGCCGACCCGGTCCACGTGGCCGCCGACCTGGTCAGCCAGGCCGAGCACGACCCTCTGGCGGGCTCGGTGCTGGTCACCCCGTCGGTCGAGCTGGCCGACGCCGTCGAGCGCGAGCTGGCCGTGCAGGTGCCGGCCACCAAGCACGCCGAGCGGGTCGGCACCGCCCTGGGCGGGTCGCAGTCCGGCATCGTGCTGGTCGACGACCTGGAGCAGGGTCTGCGCGCCGTCGACGCCTACGCCGCCGAGCACCTCGAGATCCAGACCGAGGATGCCGCGGCCTGGGCGGCGCGGGTCACCAACGCGGGCGCGATCTTCGTCGGCGCCCACGCCCCGGTCTCCCTGGGCGACTACTGCGCCGGCTCCAACCACGTGCTGCCCACGGGCGGGTGCGCCTGCCACAGCTCCGGGCTCTCGGTGCGCGCCTTCACCCGGTCGGTGCACGTCGTCGACTACTCGCGCGAGGCGCTCGCCGAGGTCGCCGACCACGTGGTCACGCTGGCCGAGGCCGAGGACCTGCCGGGCCACGGGGCCGCGGTCCGCGCGCGCTTCCGGGACTGACCGGGAGCCGTCATGACCTTTCCCCCGATCCGGGAGGAGCTGCGCGGCCTGACGCCGTACGGCGCCCCCCAGCTCGACGTGCCCGTCGCGCTCAACACCAACGAGAACCCCTACGGTCCCTCGCAGGCGTGCGCCGACGACATCGCCGACGCCGTCCGCGAGGCCGCGCTCGGGCTGCACCGCTACCCCGACCGCGAGCACGTCGCGCTGCGCGAGGCGCTGGCCGACTACCTCTCCCGCGACACCCCGCACGGCATCGAGCCCGCCCAGGTGTGGGCCGCCAACGGCTCCAACGAGGTGATGCTGCAGCTGCTGCAGGCCTTCGGCGGGCCCGGGCGCACCGCGCTCAGCTTCGCGCCCACCTACTCGATGTACCCCGAGTACGCCCGCGACTCCAGCACGCGCTGGGTGCAGGGGCGGCGCCGCGAGGACTTCTCGCTCGACCTCGACGCCGCCCGTGCGCTGGTCGAGGCCGAGCAGCCGCACGTCGTGTTCCTGCCCTCGCCCAACAACCCCACCGGCACCGCGCTGGACCCCGCCGTCATCGGTGAGCTCTGCGCGGCGGTGGGGGAGCGCGGCGTCGTCGTCGTCGACGAGGCCTACGGCGAGTTCCGGCGTGCGGGCACCCCCTCGGCGCTCGAGCTGCTGCCCACTCACCGCAACCTGGTGGTCACGCGCACGATGAGCAAGGCGTTCGCGGCCGCCGGCCTGCGGCTGGGCTACCTGGCCGCCGACCCGGCCATCTGCGACGCGATCCGCGTCGTGCGCCTGCCCTACCACCTCAGTGCGGTCACGCAGGCGACGGCGCTCGCGGCGCTGCGCCACGCTCCCGAGCTGCTCGGCAGGGTGGCCGACCTGCGCGGCGAGCGCGACGCCACCGTCGCCTGGCTGCGCGAGCAGGGCTGGCAGGTGGCCGACTCCGACGCCAACTTCGCACTCTTCGGCACCTTCGCGGACCGGCACGCCGTCTGGCAGGGTCTGCTCGAGCAGGGCGTGCTGGTGCGCGAGGTCGGCCCGCCGGGGTGGCTGCGGGTGTCGATCGGGACGCCCGCCGAGATGACCGCGTTCCGCGACGCGCTGGTGCACGTGACCGCGCAGATCACCAAGGAGAACCGATGAGCGAGCAGATCCGACCGGCCCGCACCGCGCGTCTCGAGCGGCAGACCAAGGAGTCGAAGGTCGTCGTCGAGGTCGACCTGGACGGCACCGGCCGTCACGAGATCTCCACCGGCGTCGGTTTCTACGACCACATGCTCACCGCGTTCGCGCGGCACGCGCTGGTGGACCTGGTGGTGCAGACCGAGGGCGACACCCACATCGACGCCCACCACACCGTCGAGGACACCGCCATCGTGCTCGGCCAGGCGCTGCGCGAGGCGCTCGGCGACAAGGCAGGCACCCGCCGGTTCGGCGACGCCACCGTGCCGCTCGACGAGGCGCTGGTGCAGGCCGTCGTCGACATCTCCGGGCGGCCCTACTGCGTGCACACCGGCGAGCCCGAGGGGCAGCAGTACGTCCAGCTCGGCGGCACCACGCCCGCCTACCTGGGCTCGCTGACCCAGCACGTCTTCGAGACCATCGCCTTCCACGCCCACCTGGCGCTGCACGTGCGCGTGCTCGCCGGCCGCGAGCCGCACCACATCGTGGAGACGCAGTTCAAGGCGTTCGCGCGGGCGTTCCGCGACGCGATCGCCTTCGACCCGCGCGAGACGGGCGTCCCCTCCACCAAGGGTGCGCTCTGAGCGGCGCGGGCACCGCCGGCGGGCCGCGCGTCGTCGTCCTGGACTACGGGTCGGGCAACCTGCGCTCGGTGGTGCGCGCCGTCGAGCGCGCCGGCGCGCAGGTGGAGCTGACCGGCGACTTCCAGACCGCGCTGGACGCCGACGGGCTCGTCGTGCCCGGTGTCGGTGCGTTCGAGGCGTGCATGCAGGGTCTGCGCGCCATCAAGGGCGAGCGGATCATCGGACGCCGCCTCGCCGGCGGCCGCCCGGTGCTCGGCATCTGCGTGGGCATGCAGGTGCTCTTCGAGCGCGGGGTCGAGCACGGCGTCGAGACCGAGGGCTGCGACGAGTGGCCCGGCCTCGTCGAGCGCCTGCAGGCGCCCGTGGTGCCGCACATGGGCTGGAACACCGTCGATGCTCCCGAGAGCACCGCTCTGTTCAACGGCATCGAGGGCGAGCGGTTCTACTTCGTGCACTCCTACGGCGTCCGCGACTGGACGTTGCAGACCAACGACCGCACCCGCGCACCGCTGGTCACCTGGGCGGAGCACGGCGGCGACCGCTTCGTCGCCGCCGTCGAGAACGGGCCGCTGTGCGCCACCCAGTTCCACCCCGAGAAGTCCGGCGACGCCGGCGCCGCCCTGCTCCGCAACTGGATCGGAACCCTGTGAGCACCTACCTGCAGCTCCTGCCCGCCGTCGACATCACCGAGGGGCAGGCCGTGCAGCTGGCCCAGGGCGTGGCCGGCTCCGAGCGCACCTACGGCGACCCCGTCGCCGCGGCCCGGCGCTGGCAGGACGCCGGCGCCGAGTGGCTGCACCTCGTGGACCTCGACGCCGCCTTCGGCCGCGGCAGCAACCGCGAGCTCCAGGCGCAGATCGTCGGCGCGCTCGACATCGACGTGGAGATGAGCGGCGGCATCCGCGACGACGAGTCGCTGGCCGCCGCGCTGGCCACCGGCTGCCGCCGCGTCAACATCGGCACCGCCGCCCTGGAGTCGCCCGAGTGGTGCGCCCGGATCATCGCCGAGCACGGCGATCGGATCGCCATCGGCCTCGACGTGCGCGGCCGCACCCTCGCCGCGCGCGGCTGGACCCGTGAGGGGGGCGACCTCTACGAGACTCTCGCCCGTCTGGACGGCGAGGGGTGCGCGCGCTACGTCGTCACCGACGTCAACAAGGACGGCATGCTCGCCGGGCCCAACCTGCAGCTGCTGCGCGACGTCTGCGCCGTGACCGACGCCCCCGTGATCGCCTCGGGCGGGGTCACCACGCTCGAGGACATCCGCGCGCTGATGGACCTGGTGCCCGATGGCGTCGAGGGCGCCATCGCCGGGACCGCGCTCTACGAGGGCCGCTTCACGCTCGAGGACGCGCTGGCGCTGACCAAGGGCGCGCCGTGACGCTCGCGGTGCGGGTGATCCCGTGCCTCGACGTCGACGGCGGGCGCGTCGTCAAGGGGGTCAACTTCCTCGAGCTGCGCGACGCCGGCGACCCGGTCGAGCTGGCGCGGATCTACGACGCCGAGGGGGCCGACGAGCTGACCTTCCTCGACATCTCCGCCTCGCACGAGCAGCGTGCGACGACGATGGAGATCGTCTCGCGCACCGCCGAGGAGGTCTTCATCCCCCTCACGGTCGGCGGGGGAGTCGGCTCGGTCGACGACGTCGACCGGCTGCTGCGCGCCGGCGCCGACAAGGTCGCCGTCAACACCGCCGCCATCCGCCGCCCGCAGCTGGTGGCCGAGATCGCGCAGCGCTTCGGCAACCAGGTGCTGGTGCTCTCGGTCGACGCCCGCCGCACCACCGGCCCGGCCAGCACCGACTCGGGCTTCGAGGTCACCACCCACGGCGGCCGCCAGTCCGCGGGCCTCGACGCCGTGGCCTGGGCCCAGCAGGCCGCCGAGCTCGGAGCCGGCGAGATCCTGCTCAACGCCATGGATGCCGACGGCACCCGCGACGGCTTCGACCTCGCGCTGATCGAGGCGGTGCGCGCCGTCGTCGACATCCCGGTGATCGCGTCGGGCGGTGCGGGTTCCGTCGACCACTTCGCCCCCGCCGTCGACGCCGGCGCCGACGCCGTGCTGGCGGCCTCGGTGTTCCACTTCGGCCAGCTGCGGATCGCCGACGTCAAGGCCGGCCTGGCCTCCGCGGGTCACCCGGTGCGCTGAGGCGCGGACTGTCGCTGGGGGCCAAGTCTGGTCCGGGTGACCCGGTCGAGCGGCGGGCGGCTAGCGCCGGTCGATCCCGTCGAGGTGGAGGACGCCGTCCTCGCCGTACTTGGCCGCCATGGCCTCGGGACCCTTGGTGATCAGCTGGGCGAGGTTGGCGGCGTGGCCGTGCCCCAGCCCGTGCTCGGTCTTGAGCCAGGCGATGACCTCGGCGGCCTTCGCCCGGTCGAGGCCGCGCTCGTGGGCGAGGTCGAGGAACTGCCGCGGGGTGGTGCCGGTCTTGCGCTCGGCGTTGTCGAGGTAGGTCTGGAAGCCGCTCATGCAGGTGTGGACCGGGCTCGGTGGCCGGACTCATCGCACGGCGTGCACCTCCGGGTGGGATTTCCCCGGTCGGCCGGGGACTGTGCCGCTTGTCGGCCTGGATATTGGCCGACAAGTGACGAGATACCCGGTCAGCAGGGAAGACCTGAGGCTGCTGAAGCGCGTGTGACGACCCGCCGCGCCGACCCGCTACCGCAGGTCCTGGCGCCGCACGACGACCTCGCGCAGGATCAGCAGGACGGCGGCTGCGGTGGGGACCGCGAGGAGGGCACCGACGACGCCCAGGAGGGCGGCACCGGTGATGGCGGCGATCACGATCACCGAGCCCGGCACGTCGACGGACTTGCCCATCACCCGCGGGTAGAGGACGTAGTTCTCGAACTGCTGGTAGGCGATGTAGAAGACCGCGCAGATGATGCCGGTCTTGACGTCGGTGGCGAACCCGATGGCGGTGACGATGACGGCGCCGAGGGTGGCGCCGATCATCGGGATGACGTCGAGCAGCGCCACGACGAACGCCAGTGCGACGGCGTACTCGGCCAGGCCCACGAACAGCAGGAAGACCAGCGAGGTGAGACCGGCGGTGGTGGCCACCACGAAGGCCCCGGCCACGTAGCCGCCCACGTTGTCGATGACCTTGTTGCCGAGCTTGCTCACCCGGTCGCGGCGCGAGGCGGGGGCCAGCTGGTAGAGCGCGTTCTTGGTGATCTCGAGCGAGGAGAGGAAGTACAGCGTCAGCACGAAGATGATGAAGGCGTTGAAAAGCGCGGAGATGAGCAGCAGGCCGATGCCGAGGACGCCGCCGAACAGGCTGCTGATGAAGTCGCCGTTGGCGACGAACTCCTGGATCCTGTCGAGCACGTCGTACTGCTCGTTGAGGCGCTGGACCTGCTCGTTCTCCTGCAGCTGCCCGAGCCAGAACGGCACGTTGAGGGTCAGGCTGCGGACCTGGTCGGTGATCACCGGCACGATCGCGGTCACGAACAGGGTGAGGGCGCCGAGCACGCCGAGGATGACGACGAGCACCGACCAGGAGCGGGGCAGACCGCGCCGCTCGAGGAAGACGACCGCGGGGTTGAGACCGCAGGCCAGGAACAGGCTGACGACGATGAGCAGCAGCACCGAGCCGATGCTGGTGACCGCCAGGTAGAGGAACCACGCCAGCAGCGCCCCGAGGCCGAAGACGAAGCCGAAGTAGAACGGCGAGTGCCGCTCGAAGGGGGCTCCGGGCTCGCCGAAGTCCTCGGGCTGGATGTCGGTGGGGCGCGGAACCGGCGGCTGGGTGAGGGCCTCGGCGGCCACCACGTCGTCGTCGGGTGCGGGGAGGGCGTCGGCGGCCGGTGACCCGGGCCGCTCGGCGCCCGCCCCGCCGCTCAACTCTCGTCCTCGGCGAACCCGGCGACGACGTCGCGCAGCGAGGCCAACTGGGCGGTGATGGCGTCGCGGCGCTTGGTGAGCCGGTCCAGCTCGGCGCGGACGGCGGCGACCTCGCGCTGCAGGTCGGCGTCGCCCGAGGCGCGGGTGGCCTCGGCCTGCGTCTGCGCGGAGGCGACGACCTGCTCGGCCTCGCGACGGGCCCGGTTGAGCATGGCCTCGGACTCGGCCTTGACCGAGGCGCGCGCCTCGGCTGCCTGCTTGGCGGCCTCGCTGGCGCGCTCCTCGGCGGCGGCGGCGCGCTGCTCGGCCTCCTCGACCAGGCGGGAGGTCTCGGCGACGGCGCTGTTGTGGTGGTCGGTCGCCTCGCGCGCCAGGCGCTCCTTCTCGACGGCGAGCGTGCGCCGGGCCTCCTGCACCTCCCGGTCGGCGGCGGCACGCAGCTGCTCGGCCTCGCGGGTGGCGGAGGTGCGCAGGCTGGTGGTCTCCTGCTGCGCGGCCAGGCGCACCTGGTCGGCCTCGCGCTTGGCGGAGGCGCGCATGTCCTCGGCCTCGCTGCGGGCCAGGCTGCGCTCCTGCTCGGCGTCGGCGATCAGGCGGGCGCGGTGCTCGTCGAGCTCGCGCAGCTGGACCACCCGCATGTCCTCGGCCTCGCGCTTGGCGTCGGACCGGATCGCGGAGGCGTCCCGGCCGGCCTGGGTGCGGATCTCCTCGGCCTCGCGCTGGGCGGTGGCCCGGATCTCGTCGGCCTCCTCCTCGGCCAGCCGCAGCATGGCGCTCGCGCGCCCGCCGAGCCCGGCATAGGTGGGGTTCTCGAGCTCGGAGATCTCCTTGCGCGCGGCCTCGAGCTCACCCTGCAGGGCGCTCACGCGCTCCTCGGTCTCGGCCATCCGGGCGGCCAGCGCGGCCTTGTCGCCGCTGAGCTCGCGGATCCGCGCGTCGACGGCGGCGCGGTCGTAACCGCCGCGCCGCACCACCGGAAGCGCCTCGGTGGCGGCGGGGGGCAGCGGGGCCCGGGTGGGGGCGGCGGCCGGCCGCCCCGGCGCGGTGCGGGCGGTGCCTCCCGATCCGCCGGCGGTGGCGGACGACGGCGGCGGCGGGATGACCGGCCGCGCGCCGGAGCCCCCGGAGGCGCGCGGCGGCGCGGGCTCGTCGGGGACGACGGGGATGACCTGGGTCGGCTCGCCCTCGCCGCCGGTGGAGCCGGGACGGCGGGCGTCGTCGTCGGGCTGGTCGTCGAAGATGGACAGACCCTGGTCGCTCATGGGTGGAGTACCTCGCATCGGGTGGACGTCGGTCGGTCGGGTGCTGGTGCTGGCTGGTGCTGACTGGTCTGTGGGGGCCGGTGGTGACCGGGGTGCCCATCATGTCCGATGCCGGGGCCCACCACGACCCAGCGACACCGCGTGGTCGACGAGTGTGACGAACCCCGTGACGAGCACCGGTCCGCCGACCCGCGACGCAGACCGGCCCACCACGGAAGACGTGGTGGGCCGGTGGGAAGTTGCCGCCGCGGGGCAGTGATCCGCGAGGAGGGGAGTGAGGTGTCACACACCCCGGAAGCGGTTGATGGCCTCGAGGTGGGTGGCGCGCATCTCGTCGTTGCGCACGCCCATGCCCTCCTCGGGTGCCAGGCACAGCACGCCGACCTTGCCCTGGTGCGCGTTGCGGTGCACGTCGAGGGTGGCCTGGCCGACCTCGTCGAGGCTGTAGGTGCGCGAGAGGGTCGGGTGGATCTTGCCCTGCGCGACGAGGCGGTTGGCCTCCCACGACTCGCGGTAGTTGGCGAAGTGGCTGGAGATGATCCGCTTGAGGTTCATCCACAGGTAGCGGTTGTCGTACTGGTGCATGTAGCCGCTGGTGGAGGCGCAGGTGGTGATGGTGCCGCCCTTGCGGGTCACGAACACCGAGGCGCCGAAGGTCTCGCGGCCGGGGTGCTCGAAGACGATGTCGATGTCCTCGCCGCCGGTGAGCTCGCGGATCTTCCTGCCGAACCGCAGCCACTCCTTGGGGTCCTGGTTGTGCTCGTCCTTCCAGAACCGGTAGTTCTCCTCCGAGCGGTTGATGATGTGCTCGGCACCCATGCTGCGGCAGATCTCGGCCTTCTCCTCGTTGGAGACCACGCAGATCGGGGTGCCGCCGCCGTTGAGCACGTACTGGGTGGCGAAGCCGCCGAGGCCGCCGGAGGCGCCCCAGATCAGCACGTTGTCGCCCTGCTTCATGTTGCCGCCGTTCTTGCTGACCAGCTGGCGGTAGGCGGTGCAGTTGACCAGACCGGGGGAGGCGGCCTCCTCCCAGGTGAGGTGCTCGGGCTTGGGCATCAGCTGGTTGGCCTTGACCATCGCCACCTCGGCGAGCCCGCCGAAGTTGGTCTCGAAGCCCCAGATGCGCTGCTCGGGGTCCATCATCGTGTCGTCGTGGCCGTCGGCGGCCTCGAGCTCGACCGAGAGGCAGTGCGCCACGACGCGGTCGCCCGGCTTCCACTTGGTCACGCCGGGGCCGGTGCGCAGCACGACGCCGGAGAGGTCGGAGCCCACGATGTGGTAGGGCAGGTCGTGGCGCTTGGTCAGCTCGGAGAGGCGGCCGTAGCGCTCGAGGAAGCCGAAGGTGGAGACGGGCTCGAAGATGGAGGTCCACACGGTGTTGTAGTTGATCGCCGAGGCCATCACGCCGACGAACACCTCGCCGGGACCCAGCTCGGGCAGGGCCACCTCGTCGACGTGCAGGGACTTGCGGGGGTCCTTGTCGCGCGACTCCTGCCCCTGGAACATCTCCACCTCGTCCTTGCGCACCACCGCGGCGCGGTAGGACTCCGGGAGAGCCAGGGACGCGAAGTCCTCGGAGGTGGCGTCATCGGCGGTGATGGCGTCGAGGATGTGCTGCACGGAGATCTCCTTGAGGTAGGTCAACGAGTGCGGGTCCGGGGTGCGGTCAGCGAAAGGTACCGGTCGGTAACGGTGCGTGGCAGCCGGTGTGCGCTACTTCTCACGCGCGGCCGGCCTCACCGGTAGGGCCAGGCGAGGGTGCCCGTGCGCAGGCGCTCCTCGGCGAGCACGGTGCCGAGCTCGTGCCGCTCGTGGGCGTGGCGCGCGTAGTGGGCGACGGCGGCGCCGATCACCAACCGTGAGGTCCCGTAGGCGCCCACCGGGAGCCTGACCGGTCGGGCGCGAGCCGCACGGAGGTCCAGCTGGGCGCGGCGCGCGGCCACCGGCCACGGGTGGTCCTCCCAGCGCAGGCGCGTGCGGTGCAGCAGACCGCGGACGACGACGCCGTCGGCGTCCAGTGCGACGTGCGGCAGTGCCGGTCGCGCCCACCGCCCCAGGCGCAGGTTGACCAGGACCCCGACCAGGAACAGCACCAGCCAGAACCCCAGGCCCAGGGCGACGCCCAGGGCCACGGAGCCCTCGGCACCCACGGTCACCGCGACGGTGAAGGCGGTCCAGATGCCGATGACCACCACCAGCGTGAGGCTGGTGGCGACCGGCCGCCACCAGGCCGAGGTGAAGACGAGCGCGGGTGGCGGTCCGGAGGTCGAGACCAGCCCGCGCACGCGCACGCGCCGCTCGTCGAACGCCAGCCAGCCGGGGACCGAGAGCGCCAGGCAGATCGCCGAGAGGCCGGCCACCGGCGCCACGTCCTGGGGGACGAGCACCCAGATCACCCACAGCGCCACCGCGAACCCGGTGAAGAGGGGGCCGCCACCGAGCAGCTTCCAGTGGTGGTCGCGCCACAGCCACGCGGGCGGCAGCTCGGCGGAGGTGATGCGGTGGGGCAGGCTCATCCGACGCGCAGGTGGCGGGGGCCGGTCAGTGCGACGACGCGGCCGGCTCGACGAGCTCGACCAGCACCCCGCCGGCGTCCTTGGGGTGCACGAAGTTGATGCGCGAGTCCGAGGTGCCGCGCTTGGGGGCGTCGTAGAGCATCCGCAGCCCGCGCTCGCGCAGCAGCGCGCTGGCCTGCTCGACGTCGGTCACCCGGTAGGCCACCTGCTGGCAGCCGGGGCCGTTGCGGTCGATGAACTTCGCGATCGTGGAGCTCTCGGAGAGCGGGGCCAGCAGCTGGACGTGGGAGCCGGAGTCGCCGACCGCCATCATGGCCTCGCGGACGCCCTGCTCCTCGTTGACCTCCTCGTGCGCCAGGCGCATGCCGAAGGTGTCGCGGTAGAAGGCGATCGCCTCGTCGAGGTCGGGCACCGCCATGCCCACGTGGTCGATGGCGGTGAACAGGTGCTCGGGCAGGTCCAGGGGCGCGCTCATGGCGCACATGCTGGTACGCGCCGCCCGGCGGCGCGAGCCGGTGTGACATGTGCCGCACGCCGTGGCCGCGGACACCCTCGCGCCCGATGTGACTCGTCGGTATCGTCCGAAGCCAGTCGACCGCGGTACTGCCGCACCACCCTGGAGGCACCCATGTCCGGATCCGTCATCGTCGCCGGCGCTCGCACGCCGATCGGCCGCCTGCTCGGCGGCCTCAAGAGCCTCTCCGCCGCCGACCTCGGCGGCGTCGCCATCAAGGGCGCCCTGGAGAAGGCCGGCGTCGCCGCCGACGCCGTCGAGTACCTGATCATGGGCCAGGTCATCCTGGCCGGCGCCGGCCAGAACCCGGCTCGCGCGGCCGGCATCGCCGGCGGGCTGCCCGCCTCGGTGCCCTCGATCACCATCAACAAGGTGTGCCTCTCGGGCCTCAACGCCATCGCCACCGCCGACCAGATGATCCGCGCCGGCGAGGCCGACATCATCGTGGCCGGCGGCATGGAGTCGATGACCAACGCCCCGCACCTGCTGCCCAAGAGCCGCGAGGGCTTCAAGTACGGCGACACCGCGCTCGTGGACTCGATGGCCTACGACGCCCTGTTCGACCAGGCCACCCAGCAGGCGATGGGCGCGCTCACCGAGCAGTGCAACGCCGCCACCAACCAGTTCACCCGCGAGGAGCAGGACGCCTTCGCCGCGGGCTCTCACCAGAAGGCCGCCGAGGGCTGGAAGAACGGCGTCTTCGACGAGGAGGTCGTGCCCGTCTCGATCCCGCAGCGCAAGGGCGACCCCGTCGTCGTCAGCCAGGACGAGGGCGTGCGCGGCGACACCACCGCCGAGTCGCTCGGCGGTCTGCGCCCCGCGTTCGCCAAGGACGGCACCATCACCGCCGGCACCTCCTCGCAGATCTCCGACGGCGCCTGCGCCGTGGTCGTCATGAGCAAGGCCAAGGCCGAGGAGCTGGGCCTGGAGTGGCTGGCGGAGATCGGTGCCCACGGCATGGTCGCCGGTCCCGACTCCACCCTGCAGCTGCAGCCGGCCAACGCCACCGCCAAGGCGTGCGCCAAGGAGGGCATCGACCCCGCGGACCTCGACCTGGTGGAGTTCAACGAGGCCTTCGCCGCCGTCGGCATCGCCTCCGCGCGCGAGCTGGGCCTCGACGACGAGTTGGTCAACGTCAACGGCGGCGCCATCGCGCTCGGCCACCCCGTCGGCATGTCGGGCGCCCGCGTGGTCCTGCACCTCGCGCTCGAGCTCAAGCGCCGTGGCGGCGGCGTCGGTGCGGCCGCGCTGTGCGGCGGCGGCGGTCAGGGTGACGCGCTCATCGTCAAGGTGCCCTCTGCCTGAGCAGGGCGTCGGCACCCGCGAGCAGGGCCGCTCGGGCTCGGGGAGCCGACGCCGGCAGGTGTCGGTCCCCGAGCTCGTCGATCAGGCGCGCGCGGGGCGCTCCCGCGCCGTCGGCCGGCTGATCTCGCTGGTCGAGGACTCCTCGCCCCTGCTGCGCGAGGTGATGGCGGCGCTGGCCCCGCACGGCGGCCACGCCCAGGTCGTGGGCATCACCGGCTCGCCCGGCGTCGGCAAGTCCACCACCACCAACGCGCTGGTGGGGGCCCTGCGCGCTGCCGGCCGGCGGGTGGGCGTGCTCGCGGTCGACCCCTCCTCGCCGTTCTCCGGCGGGGCCCTGCTGGGCGACCGGATCCGGATGCAGGACCACGCCTCCGACCCCGGCGTGTTCATCCGCTCCATGGCCTCGCGCGGGCACCTCGGCGGCCTCGCCTGGTCGACGCCGCAGGCGCTGCGCGTGCTCGACGCCGCCGGCTACGACGTCGTGCTCGTGGAGACCGTCGGCGTGGGCCAGAGCGAGGTCGACGTGGCGGCCCTGGCCGACACCACGATGGTGCTGCTGGCCCCCGGCATGGGCGACGGCATCCAGGCCGCCAAGGCCGGCATCCTGGAGATCGGTGATCTCTACGTGGTCAACAAGGCCGACCGCGACGGCGCCGACCGGGTGCGCCGCGAGCTGCGCGGCATGCTGGCGCTCGGCCAGCGCCGACCCGACGCCTGGCAGCCGCCGATCCTGCCCACCGTCGCCCAGACCGGCCAGGGCATCGAGGACGTGGTCGCCGCCCTGGGCGAGCATCGCACCCACCTGGAGGCCACCGGCGAGCTGCAGCGACGCCGCGAGCGCCGCGCCCGCGAGGAGGTCGAGGCCATCGCCGTCACCGCGCTGCGGCAGCGCTGGGGGCGCCTGCAGGGCCGCGCCGACCTCGACGAGCTGGCGGCCGACGTCGTCGCCGGGCGCACCGATCCCTACGCCGCCGCGGACGCCCTGGTCGCCGCGGTCACGCGGGCGGGCGAGTCCGCCCCGGCCTGAGCTGGGCCGAGCCGACCTGAGCGCGCCTCCCACGACCGACCGGCGCCGGGTGGTACCAACGACCCCGGGGGATGCCGTCCGGTGTGCCTCCGCTCCGTCCGCGGGCTCGCCCGCACCCTTCCCCAACCTCCGGAGGAGTCCCAGCGATGAAGAAGGCCATCGTCGCCGTGGTCGTGGTGTTCCTCGGCTTCTGGATGTTCACCGACCCCAACGGGCTCGCCGACACCATGCAGGCCGGGGGAGAGCAGACCTGGGAGCTGACCCAGCAGCTGTTCGCCGCCGTCATCGACTTCTTCGGCGCCCTGGGCTAGGGCGGCCGGCCCATGGGCTTCCTGGCTGCCGTCAGCGACCCGCACATCGGGCGGCACCTGCTGCGCGAGGAGGGCGAGGTCATCGTCGACGAGGTGCGCAAGCACTGGGTCGCGTTCGTGCGCCCCGCGCTCGAGGCGAGCCTCGGACTCTCGGCCCTGGTCGCCGTGCCGTTCGCGCACGTGAACCTGGGCTGGATCCTGCTGCTGGCGTGCGCCGGCCTGCTCCTGCACGCGGCGTGGCTGACCCTGCGCGAGGCGCGTGACCGGTTCGTGATCACCAACATGCGCGTCTTCCGGGTGCACGGCGTGCTCTCCACCCACCTGGCCACCATGCCCCTGAGCAGGATCCTCGACATCAGCGTGCGCAAGCCGCTGCACGGTCGCGTCCTCGGCTTCGGCCACTTCTGCTTCGAGTCCGCGGCCCAGGAGCAGGGCCTGCGCGACATCCGGCACGTCGGCTCGCCCGACCAGCGCGACCTCGTCATCCAGCGGGTGGTGCAGCGCGCGGGGCTGCGCGGACCGCGCGTCCCCAACTGACGGTCGGCTCCAGACGTGCCCCGCGGTAACGACTACCCTCGGCGTCCGTGACCCTCCCCTTCGACCCCATCGACGAGGCGGCCCGCCAGTGGGGCCGCCGGTGGGACGGCGTCGCCCCGATGCACGCGGTCACCTCGCTGATGCGCGTGCAGCAGCTGGTCCTCGCCCGGCTCGACGCCGTCCTGCGCCCGCACGGCCTCACGTTCGCCCGCTACGAGGCGCTCGTGCTGCTGGTGTTCTCCTCCCGCGGGTCGCTGCCGTTCGGCAAGATGGGCGAGCGGCTGCAGGTGCACCCGACGTCGATCACCTCGATCATGCGCCGGCTCGGCGACGCCGGCCTGATCGAGCGCAAGGCCCACCCCGACGACGGCCGCGCGGTGCTGGCCGAGATCACCCCGGCCGGCCGGGAGGTGGTGGAGCGCGCGACCCGCGACCTGGTCGCCGCCGGGTTCGGTCTCGACGCCCTGGACGGCGAGGGCCAGCACACGCTCTCGGAGCTGCTGCGGCCGATCCGTGCCGCCGCCGGCGACTACGAGCCCGACACGCCCGGGGCCTGAGCGCGACCTCCCAGCTGGGCGAGTCGCTCCACCACCGCGGCCACGGCGGGGGAGGTGGCCATGCTGGTGCGGTGCATCGCGACGACGTCGCGCACCGGCACCGGGTCCTGCACCCGCACCGCGACGAGCTCGGGGCCCAGCGGGGCGCGGCCCATCCGGGGCACCAGCGCGATGCCGAGGCCGTGGCGCACCAGCGCCAGGTGGGAGTCGAACTCCAGCGAGACGTGCGCGATGCGGGGCGGGCGCCCGGTGCCGACGTACATGCGGTGCAGCCACTCGCGGCAGATCGTGCCCTCCGGGGTGGCGATCCAGGGCTCCTCGGCCAGCTCGCGCGGCGTCAGCACGGCCCTCCCGGCCAGCGGATGGGTGCGCGGCAGCACCACCTCGCCCTCGTCGGTGGCCACCGAGTGCCGGGTCACGTGGTCGGGCACCACGAGCGGCACGTCGCCCCAGCTGTGCACGAGCCCGACGTCGCAGCGGCCGGTCGCCACCATCTCGACCGTGTCCCAGGGCTCCTGCTCGGTCAACGTGATCCGCAGGTCCGGGTGGTCGGCCAGCAGGCCGGCCACCGCCTCGGCCACGAGGCCGCGCACCGCCGTCGAGAAGGCCACGAGCCGCAGGTGGCCGGCCACGGTGCCGGTGTGGCGGTGCAGCCCGGCCTGCACCTGCTCGACGTCGGCCAGCAGCCGGGCGCCCGACTCCACCAGGTGCTGGCCGGCGCCGGTGAGGATCACGCCGCGACCGACGCGCTCCAGCAGCGCCACGCCGGCCTGGCGCTCGAGCCGCTTGACCTGCTGGCTGACGGCACTGGGCGTGTAGCCGAGCACCTGGGCGGCGCCGACCACCGAGCCCTCGGTGGCCACGGCGCGCAGCGCACCCAGCGCGGCAAGATCGATCATGCAGCGATGCTACCGATTCGTGTGCAGCATCGCGTGCTGGTGCTGCACGGTGCTCGGCGGTCAGGATGAGGACGTGTCCCGTCGCGACTGCCTCCTCGCCGCCCTGGTGGCCCTCGTGTGGGGCCTCAACTTCGTCGTCATCGACTGGGGCATGCGGGGCGTGCCGCCGCTGCTGTTCCTCGCGCTGCGCTTCTGCGCCGTGCTGGTGCCGGCCATCTGGCTGGTGCCGCGACCGACCGTCGGCTGGCGGGTGGTGCTCGCCGTCGGCGCGTTCATGTCGCTCGGCCAGTTCGCCTTCCTCTACCTCGCCCTCGACGTCGGACTCTCGCCCGGGCTGGCCTCGCTGGTGCTGCAGGCCCAGGTGATCCTGACCATCCTGCTGGCCGCGGGTGTGCTGCGCGAGCGACCGACGACGGCGCAGGCCGTGGGCGTGGGGGTCGGTGCGGCCGGGCTGCTGGTGGTGGCGCTGGGCCGTGGCGGCTCGGTGCCGCTGCTCGGCCTCGGGCTGTGCCTGCTGGCGGCGCTCTCGTGGGCGATCGGCAACGTGGTCGCGCGCTCGGCCGGCGCGGTCGGCGGGCTCTCCCTCACCGTCTGGTCGGCGCTCGTGGTGCCGGTGCCCGCACTGCTGCTCTCCCTGCTGGTCGACGGCCCCGCGGGCGTCGTCGCCGGTCTCGGCGCGTTCGGCTGGGAGGCGGGGCTGTCGACGCTCTACACCGCGGGGCTCGCCTCGCTCCTGGGCTACGGGCTGTTCAACGGCCTGCTGGGCCGCAACCCCTCCGCGCAGGTGGTGCCGTGGATCCTGCTCGTGCCCGTGGTGGGGATGACCACCGCCTGGCTGCTGCTCGGCGAGGTGCCCACGCGCGGAGAGCTGGGCGGTGGGCTGCTGCTGGTCGTCGGTGTGCTGGTGGCCCTGCGCGGGGGTGCACGGCGAGTGCGCCGCCGGGGCGCCGTCGTGGACGGACCACCCCCGGTGGTGACCGCCCCGCACTCCTAGGATGACTCGCATGACGCAGCAGCCGTTCTCCCGCCCCGGTGCGATCGACCTCTCCGGCCTCAAGCGGCCCGCACCCCCCGCGGGCGGTGCGGCACCGGGTGCTCCCGGTGGCCCTGGAGCCGCTGCCGCTGCGGGGTCCGGGGCGGTGGGCTCCTACACCGTCGAGGTGTCCGAGGCGAACTTCCAGGCCACGCTGGAGTCCTCGATGACGGCGCCGGTCGTGCTCGTCATCCACTCACCCTCCCGCTCGCCCGAGAGCACCGAGTACGCCCGCCAGGTGGCGGGCGTCGTCGAGGCCTACGAGGGCCGCTTCCTGGCCGCGCTGGTCGACGTCGACGCCAGCCCGCAGATCGCGCAGGCCCTGCAGGTGCAGCAGATCCCGCTGATGATGGTGCTGCTCGACGGCCGGCCGGCCACGCAGCCGCTGCCGGGCGTGCTGACCTCCGAGGAGCTCTCCACGCTGTTCAACCAGCTCGGTCAGCAGCTGACGGCGCAGGGCATCACCGGTCGTCACCAGCCCGGCGCCGCCGGGGCACCCGCGGCCGCCGAGGACTCCGACGAGCCCGCCGTCGACCCGCGCTACGCCCCCGCCCAGGACGCCCTCGAGCGCGGCGACGTCGACGGCGCCGTGGCCGAGTACCAGAAGCTCGTCGACGCCAACCCCGCCGACGCCGAGGCCGCCGCCGGCCTGGCGATGGCGAAGGTGCTCCACCGCACGCAGGGCGTCGACCTCAACGCCGCCCGTGAGGCTGCCGCCGCCCAGCGCGACGACGTCGACGCCCAGACGCTGGTGGCCGACCTCGACCTCCTGGGCGGCCACGTCGACGACGCCTTCGACCGCCTCATCGAGCTCGTCCGCCGCACCAGCGACGCCGACCGCACCCGCGCTCGCGAGCACCTCTTGGGCCTCTTCGCCGCCGTCGGCAACGACGACGAGCGCGTCCTGCGCGCCCGGCGCAACCTGGCCTCCGCGCTGTTCTGAGTCGACGCTGGGGCGGTCTCACGCGCCCACCAGCCTCAGGTTTACCCGGTCGGCCGGGTAGATCCCCGCTTGTCGGCCAAGATATTGGCCGACAAGCGACACAACAGGCCGACAAGTCGGCCCGACCCGGGCCAACGACCACGCGCGGGGCTGTCTCAGCGCGTGACGCGCACCCGCAGAGCAGTGCTCACGTCGCCGGTGGCCGACTCCGAGCCGTGTGCCCGCAGTCGGTACACCGAGGTGCCGCGGCGGGTCTCGCGCGGGAAGGTCACGACGGCGGCGCCGTCCGCGCCCGGGGCGATCGTGCGCACGGCCGCCCAGCCCGAGGGGGTGCGCTTCTCGAGCACCACGGGGTCGGCGCCGGCCTGGTCGACCACGACGGCGTCGGCACCGACGGCCCGCCCCTTGCGCACCGTGGCGGTGGTGCGCCAGCCCTCGATGTCGGTGACCGCCCGAGGCGCTCCGGCGTCGCCGACGACGCAGTCGACCTCCCCCTGCCAGTGGTAGTTGGTGCCACCCACCTGCACCCACTCGACGACGTAGCGACCGATCCCGGCCGGCCACTGGGGGTGCTGGGCGAACGGGAAGCCGACGGTGCCGGACCAGGTGCCCTCGTTGCGGTGGAAGTTGAGGGTGCGCTGGCCCTGGTCGGTGGAGATCCGCACGTTGACGTCGTTGGCCTGGCCCCCGGGCAGGTCACCCGGGTAGGGCACGGTCAGCTCCGAGCAGGACGGCGCGGGATAGGTCCAGTTCCAGTCGAAGCCGTGGGGGCCACCCACCGGCGGGTTCGGGGTGCTGGGCACCTCGGGCTGGACCTCGGGGTCGACGGGCTGCTCGGGGTCGACGGGCTGCTCGGGGTCGACGGGCTGCTCGGGGTCGACGGGCTGATCGGGGTCGACGGGCTGCTCGGGCGTGGTCGGCACCGGCGCGTAGAGCAGCGAGTAGTGGGTGAGGTTGCCACCGTCGCGGTGCTTGAGCACGAGGCTGGTGACGGCCGAGTCGAGCGCGACCTGGTAGGGCGCGCCGGTGGTGCCGCGCAGGCCGGCCGACTTCAGGCAGTAGCCCACGATCGTGCGGCCCGCGGGGGCGGTGACGACGACCTGGTCCTGGTTGCCGGGCACGACCACACGGCCGCTGTCGAGGTCGGGGCAGTTGCCGACCGGCTGGGCGCCCTGCGCCGTGGGTGCGGTGAGGCCACCGAGAACCGGCAGCAGGGCGAGGGTGGCAGCGGCGAGCGCGAGCCGGTGGGGGGTGCTCATGGCGTCAGCATGGAGCCGGTCCGGACCCGGGCGCCGGTGCTTGGGCGACTCCTGAGGCACTCCTGAGGCGTTCTTGAGCAACCGGGCCGGATCCGGCTTCGTGAGAGGCATGAGAGGGGTCTCACGAAGGGCTCACGGTGGGCTCACCACCGGGCAGCAGAGTTCTCGTCATCAGCCCACCGGCACCGGGTCGGGGGCGAGACGAGAGGAGCCAGTCATGGCCCGTTCCGGAATCTTCGAGGCACTCAAGCCCGCCGAGCGCCGCCGCCGTCGTCGTCGGGGCAGCGACTCCCGCAGCCGCACCGGCCGGGGTCGGGGCCGGGGTCGCGGTCGGGGCCGCGGGCGCAACCGCTCGCGCAGCCGTTCGCGCTCGCGCGGCTGACCCGCACGTGACGCGCGTCTGAGACGTGCCGGCGGCGTCCCCCTCCCGGGGTGACGCCGCCGTCGCGCGTCCCGAGGCGCGCCCCGACCTCTCCCAGCACCGCCCGACCTCCACCCGAGGAGCTCCTCTGATGCGCACCGCCTGGCAGCGCCTGGTCGCCTCGCTGCGCCCCGCCCCCGACGACTCGGGACTGGTGGAGCACGCGGAGCGGATGACGCTGCGCGAGGTCGTCGTCCGGTTCTGGCCGCGCCTGCGGCCGCTGCGCTGGTGGCTGCTGCTCGGGGCACTGCTGCTGGCCGTGGGGTCGGCCGTCCAGGTGCTCGAGATCCTGCTCTTCCAGCAGGTGGTGGACCGGGTGCTGGTGCCCGCCGACTGGGGTCCGCTGGTCTACCTGGCGCTGCTCTACATCGGCCTCAACGTGTTCAGCGCGATCGTCGACGGGTGTGACGACATCCTCTCCACCTGGATCACCCAGCGGTTCCTGGTGCGCCTGCGGCGCGACGTCTTCGAGCACGTGATGGCCCTGCCGCTGCACGTGCTCGAGCGGCGCCGGCTGGGCGACACGATGTCGCGGCTCACCTCCGACGTCGCTGCGGTCGAGTCGTTCATGATCGGCAACCTCACCAGTGGCGTCGCCAACCTGATGAGCCTCACCGCCTACCTGATCGGGCTGTTCTACCTGCAGTGGCAGCTGGCGCTGATCTCGCTGGTGGTCGTGCCGGTGTTCTGGTTCGTGGCGACGCGCTTCGCGCGCTTCGTCAAGGAGGTCTCGCGCGAGCGACGCCGGCGTGCCGGGTCGCTCTCCTCGGTGGCCGAGGAGAACCTGGCCAACGGCGTGCTGGTGCAGACCTACGGCCGCGAGGGCGACGCGCTGGCCAAGTACACGCGCGAGAACCAGGCCATCGCGGGCGCGGAGATGGCCTCGGCCCGCATCCGGGCGGTCTTCCTGCCCGTCGTCGACCTGGCCGAGCTGCTGGGGGTGCTGCTCGTCATCGGGTTCGGCACCTGGGCGCTCGCCACCGACCGGCTCACCCTCGGCGGGCTGCTGGCCTTCCTGGCGCTGCTCGCGCAGTGCTACTCGCCGATCCGCTCGCTGAGCGACCTGATCCCCAGCCTGTACTCCGCCTCGGCCGGTGTGGAGCGCATCGTCGAGCTCCTCGACGAGCCCGTGCCGGGCGACCGGCCGGACGCCGTCGACCTGGCCGCCGTGGCGCCGGCGCGGCGGGGCGCGCTCAGCCTGGAGGCCGTGACCGCCCGCTACCCGGGTGCTGCCCGCGACGCCCTGCGCGGCGTCGACCTGCACGTGGCGCCGGGGGAGACCGTGGCCGTCGTCGGGCCGAGCGGTGCCGGCAAGTCCACGTTGGCGCGGCTGCTCACCCGTCACCTCGAGCCCACGGAGGGCGTCGTGCGGGTCGACGGCGTCGACGTCGCGGCGGCCACCGCCACCTCGGTGCGCGAGTCCGTGACGATCGTGCTGCAGGAGCAGCTGCTGCTGGACGCCTCGGTGCACGACAACATCGCCTTCTCGCGGCCCGACGCCGACCGCGTCGACGTGGTGGCCGCAGCGCGCGCCGCGGACGTGCACGACTTCGTGAGCCGGCTGCCCGAGGGCTACGACACCCGGGTGGGGCAGCGCGGCCGGACGTTCTCCGGCGGCCAGCGCCAGCGGCTCGCCCTGGCGCGCGGGCTGCTGCGCGACTCACCGGTGCTCGTGCTCGACGAGCCCACCTCGGGCCTGGACGCCGACGCGTCGGTGGCGCTGATGACGCCGCTGCTCGAGGCCGCACGCGAGCGCACCGTGCTGCTGGTGACCCACGACCCCGCCGTGGCCGCGCTGGCCGACCGCGTGCTGACCCTGCGTGACGGCCTGCTGGTGGAGGGTGGCGCCGAGGCTCCCGACCGACCCGAGGAGGAGGTCCTGGCATGAATGCGCATGCCATCGACGAGGACGACACCGACGAGGGCGTGGTGCCCGTGGGCGAGGACGTGCTGCCGGGCTACGACGTCGTCGAGCTGCTCAGCCGCGGCCAGCGCGTCGACACCTACGACGTGCACAGCCGCGAGCGCGGCTGCCGGTGCATCGTGAAGATCGTGCGGCCCGACCGCGCCGACGTCGAGCGCGTGCGCGAGGCGGTGCTGACCGAGGGGCGCCTGCTCACGGACCTGACGCACCCGCACCTCGTGCGTGGCTACGAGGTGGTCGAGCAGCCGGTGCCGGCGGCCGTGCTCGAGACGCTGGGCGGGCACACGCTGGACGCCCTGGTCGCGCGCCGCCGGCTGGGGCCGCGCGACGCCGCGCACCTGGGGCTGCAGCTGGGCTCCGCGCTCTCCTACCTGCACCGGCACGGCTGGCTGCACCTGGACGTCAAGCCCGAGAACGTGGTGGTGGACGGGACGCGTGCCGTGCTCATCGACCTCAGCGTCGCGCGGCAGCCCGGGCCGGCCCGAGCCGGCATCGGCACCGAGGAGTACATGGCTCCCGAGCAGCTGTCCGGGGGAGTGCTCACGGCGGCCACCGACACGTTCGGACTCGGCGTCACCCTGCTGGAGGCCATGACCGACCGGCTGCCCGATCCTGCCCGTGCCCTGCCGTACCGCGTGGGGCGGCGACCGCTGCGCCCCTGGGGCGAGCCGCTGCCACCGGCGTTCGGCGACCTGCTGCGGCGGTGCCTGCACCCCGACCCCGCCCGGCGCCCGGGGTGGCCGGAGCTGCGCCGGGTCCTGACCGCGGTCGCCGAGACCTCCTGAGGGGGCACTAGCCTCCTGCCGGTGACGAGTGGACCTGGCTACCTGCTGCGCGGCTTCGGCCTGTGGCGCACCCGACCCCGCCTGATGCTGCTCGGGATGGTGCCCGCGGCGCTGGTGTTCGCGGTGCTGGCGACCCTGATCCTGCTGCTGGCGTTCAACCTCGGCACCGTCGCCGGGTGGGTCACGCCGTTCGCCGACGACTGGTCGGCCGGCGCCCGCGACCTGGTGCGCCTGCTCGCAGGCCTGGTGCTGGTGGTGGCTGCCCTGGCCGGCGCCGTGCTGAGCTTCACCGGCCTCACGCTGGCGGTCGGCGACCCGTTCTACGAGCGCATCTGGCGCGCCACCGAGGAGATGCTCGGCGGCCCCGTGCCCGACGGCGACCTCGGCGTGTGGCGCTCGGTCCGCGACGGGCTGGCGCTCGTGGTCATCGGCCTGCTGACGGCGGCCGCGGTGCTGCTGCTGGGCTTCCTGCCGGTGATCGGGTCCCTCGCCGGCATCGTGGCCGGCTTCCTCCTGGCCGCCCGGGTGCTGGCCCGCGAGCTGCTCGGCCGTCCGCTGGAGGCGCGCGGCATGGACCGCGTGGAGCGCGAGACGCTGTTCAAGCTCCACCGTGGACGGGTGCTCGGCTTCGGCGCGGTGACCCAGCTGTTCTTCCTGGTGCCCTTCGGGGCGGTGGCGGTGATGCCGGCGGCTGTCGTCGGCTCGACCATGCTGGCGCGCGACCTGCTGGCCGAGACCCCGCCGCCGAGCGCGCCCACCGCGCCCCCCACGGGCCGGGTGTAGCTCTCAGCCCTGGTCGACCGGGACGCACAGCACCGGCCGGGTGGCCAGGTGCAGCAGCTTGTGCGGGGTGGAGCCCAGCATCGCGCCGCGCAGCGGGCTCTCGCCCACGGTGCCGACCACGATCACGGTGGCGTCGAGCTCGTCGGCCACCTCGATCAGCGCCTGGGCCGGCTTGGCGTCGACGAGCCGGATCTCGGTGTCGATGCCGGCGGCCTGCGCGCGCTCGACGGCGTGCGAGAGCGCGGTGCGACCCATCTCGCGCAGCGCCTCGCGGTGCGCACCTGCCTCCTCGCCCACCATCCCCGGCGGGCCGGCTCCGTAGACGAGCACGAGGGGCTCGCCCCACCGCGTCGCGACGGTGATGGCGGTGTCCAGCGCACGGTCGGCGCCGGGGGACTCGTCGTATCCGACGACCACGCTCATGGGGCTCAGCCTTCCAGACCGTCGGGGTCGGCGTGCGGCGCCTTGACGCCGTGGACGATGTCCGGGTCGGCGACGGTGGGTCGCTCCTCCCAGAACCGCGCGTCGCGGGTGCGCCAGACCAGCATCACCACGATGCCGGCCAGCAGGATCCCCACGCCGATGGCCAGGGGAGGGCCGACGCCCAACCAGGACTGGCCGCTGTAGGAGTTGGCCGGGTCGGAGAGGTCGCGCACCGAGAGGACGAGCAGCCAGATCAGCAGGGCGGAGCCCAGCAGCGGGCCGACGCCGATCAGCACCAGGTTGCGCGCGCTCTCGAGCAGGTGGCGGCGGTAGAAGATCGCGCACGCGATGCCCGTGAGCGCGTAGTAGAACGCGATCAGGAGCGCCAGGGCCGACAGCGAGTCGAACAGGGCGTTCTCGCTCACCTGGTAGATGCCGACGTACCAGGCGATGGCGATGCCGGCCACCCACCAGGTGCTGACGTCGGGCGTGCGGTGGGTGGGGTGGATGCGCGCCAGGCCCGAGGGCAGGGCGTGGCGCCGCGCCATCGAGAGCCCGGTGCGCGAGGCGGGGATGATCGTGGTCTGGGTGGAGGCGATCGCCGAGGTGGCCACCGAGAACAACAGGATCCACGACCACCCGCCCAGCACCTCGTCGGCGATGTAGGCGAAGACGAACTCCTCCTCGCCGGCGTTGTCGCTGAGCCACTGGGTGCCGGCGAAGGCCACGACCGCCGTGGCGACGGAGACGTAGGTGAGCAGCAGGATGACCGTCGACCACACGCCGGCGCGGCCGGGCGCGCTGGCGCCGTCGCGGGTCTCCTCGGCCAGGTTGACCGCCGACTCCCATCCCCAGTAGGCGAACACGCCGAGCAGCAGGCCGGAGGAGAGCGCTGCTCCTCCCTCGGCGAACGGGTTGAGCCACCCCAGCTCGGGGATGATGGGGTCGAGGCTGCTGTTGCCATCGAGCGCCTTGACGATGGCGACGGCCGCGAAGCCGAGCAGCGAGATGACCTGGCCGAAGATCAGCACGTTCTGGATCCGGGCCGAGACGTCGGTGCCGAGCACGCACAGCCAGGTCAGGAAGAGGATGAGCAGCACCGCCAGGGGCATCCGCACCCAGGCGTTGTCCGCCGCGGAGTCGGCGCCCACCGTGTAGAGGCCGAAGCGGACACCGACGTCGGCCAGCGAGCCGATGACCAGCACACCGGTCATGGCGATGGCCCAGCCGCCGATCCAGCCGAACCACGGGCCCATCGCCCGGGTGGTCCAGCTGAAGGTGGTGCCGCAGTCGGTGTCGACCCGGTTGAGGTAGAGGAACGCGGTGGCGATCAGGGCCATGGGCACGAAGCTGGCCAGCAGGACGCCGGGCGCGTAGACCCCGACGAGGGCGGCGATGGGGCCGATCACGGCTGCCAGCGAGTAGGCCGGGCTGGTGGAGGCCAGTCCGATCACCACGGCGTCGACGAAGCCGATGGCGTCGGACTTGAGCGCGGCGGGCCGCGTGTCGGTCATGGGCATCGCTCCTGGGTGGGTGGAGCCCTGTTTCTACCTGGTCCGGCGCCGGAGCGATAGTGCTGGATCCGAAGTCAGTGCCGCCCGCGGCGGAAGTTTTCGTCAGCGAAACATGCGCTCGGGCCCGAACTCAGTGGCTGGCTCAGCGGCGGACTCAGCGACCGGACTCGGTGTAGCGGGGCGCGCCACCCGGGTCGGAGAGCACCGCCAGTGCGGCCTCCACCCGGCGTGCGGTGAAGTCGGCGGCGCGCTCGTGCACCTGCGCCAGGGTGCAGAACTCGACGTCGCGGATCTCGCGGGCCTGCTTGACGACGCGGTCCAGCAGGTCGGGGGCGTGGCCGCCGCCGTCGAAGACCAGGCACAGCGCGTCGTCCCAGCCGCCCCACGGCGGGAGCCAGTCGGTGAGCAGCAGCTCGCCGGCGGGCAGCGTCAGGTCGAGCTCCTCCTCGACCTCGCGCGCCACGGCCGTGCGGGGCGACTCGCTCACCTCCACGACGCCGCCCGGCAGGTCCCAGTCGGTCTTGTAGGTGAGCCGGCACAGCAGCACGCGGGGCTCGGGGGAGGTGTCGCGCACCAGCATCTGGGCGATGGCCCGCTTGCGCGGCAGGAAGGAGTTGAGCAGCGCGCGGAAGCCACCGGGCTCGTTGACGGGCGTGTCGGTGGCCAGGCGCGCGTAGACCACCTGGTCGCCGTCGACGCCGCGCTGCACGCCCTCGCGTCGCATGCCCGACCAGGTCGCCACGCGCTGGGCGCGCTCATCGTCGGCGTCGACGACGACCTCGACGCGGGCGTGGTCCTGCAGGGCTGCGGCGACATCGCGACGCACGACGTCGACGGCCGCCATCCAGTCGCCCGCCACCAGGTCGTCGCCCCAGCTGATGCGGGCGACGCCCTCGGCCACGGGGGTGACGTCGGTGACGGGTTCGGGAGGGGTCACGCGGTCACCCTACGCAGGGGACGGTGCCTCGCCGGGGCCGGTGGGAGGGATGCCCGGCGAGGTCTCGCGGGTCGGTGCCGGCGCCCGCAGCCACAGCGTCGCCAGGGGTGGCAGCACGAGGGTCGCCTGGGCGGGCAGCCCGCCGGGGGCCTCGCTGTCGAGCGAGCCCGCGGGCTGGGCCTCGACGACGCCGAGGTTGCCCACCCCGGAGCCCCCGTAGGCCTCGGCGTCGGTGTTGAGCAGCTCCTGCCAGATGCCGGTGGCGGGCAGCCCGAGGCGGAACCCCTCGTGCGGCACCGCCGAGAAGTTGGTGACGCAGACCAGGTCCGGGGCGTCGGGCGCCGTCCGCACGAACGAGTACACGTTGCGGCCGGCGTCGTTGGCGTCGATCCACCGGAAGCCCTCCGGGGTGCCGTCGTGCCGCCAGGCCGCCGGGGAGCCGGTGTAGGCGGCGTTGAGGTCGCGTACCAGCGACTGCAGGCCTCGGTGCTCGGGGTGCTCGAGCAGCCACCAGTCCAGCTCGCGGGACTCGGCCCACTCCGACTCCTGGCCGAACTCGCTGCCCATGAACAGCAGCTGCTTGCCCGGGTGGGCCCACATGTAGCCGTAGTAGGCGCGCAGCGCCGCCAGCTGGCGCCACCGGTCGCCCGGCATCTTGCGCAGCAGCGAGCCCTTGCCGTGCACGACCTCGTCGTGGCTGAGCGGGAGCACGTAGTTCTCGCTCCACTGGTAGGTCATCGCGAAGGTGAGCTCGTGGTGGTGGTGGGAGCGGTAGATCGGGTCGCGCTCCAGGTAGCCGAGCGTGTCGTGCATCCAGCCCATGTTCCACTTGAAGCCGAAGCCCAGCCCGCCCTGCGAGGTGGGGGCGGTGACGCCCGGCCAGGAGGTGGACTCCTCGGCGATGGTGGTGATGCCAGGGACGCGCTTGTAGACGGTCGCGTTCATCTCCTGCAGGAACTGCACCGCCTCGAGGTTCTCGTGCCCGCCGTGCTTGTTGGGTGTCCACTCGCCGTCCTTGCGGGCGTAGTCGAGGTAGAGCATCGAGGCGACGCCGTCGACGCGCAGGCCGTCGGCGTGGAACTCCTCGAGCCAGTAGAGCGCGTTGGCGTAGAGGAAGTTGCGCACCTCGTGGCGACCGAAGTTGAAGATGTGGGAGCCCCACTCCTGGTGCCAGCCGCGCTGGGGGTTGGGGTCCTCGTAGAGCGGGGTGCCGTCGAAGCGCACGAGCGCCCACTCGTCGGTGGCGAAGTGACCGGGCACCCAGTCCAGGATGACGCCGATGCCCGCCTGGTGCAGCCGGTCGACCAGGCGCCGGAACCCGTCGGGGTCGCCGTAGCGGGAGTCGGGCGCGAAGTAGGAGGTGACGTGGTATCCCCACGAGCCGCCGAAGGGGTGCTGCATGACCGGCATCAGCTCCACGTGGGTGAAGCCGAGGTCGCTGAGGTAGGGCACCAGGTCGTCGGCCAGCTCGTCGTAGCTCCAGAACCCGCCGCCGGGGTGCCGCTTCCAGGAGCCCAGGTGCAGCTCGTAGACCGACATCGGCGCGGCGACGGCCGGCCGCTCGGCGCGGGCGGCCATCCAGGCGTCGTCGCCCCAGGTGTGGCTGGACTCGAAGACACGCGAGGAGGTGGCCGGGGCGACCTCGGCGAAGGCCGCCATCGGGTCGGCCTTCTCGCGCCACTCCCCGTCGGCGCCCAGGACGCCGTACTTGTAGGAGGTGCCGCTGCCGACGCCGGGCACGAACAGCTCCCACACGCCGGAGCTGCCCAGCTGGCGCATCGGGTGCTCCCGGCCGTCCCAGGAGTTGAAGTCGCCCTTGACCCGCACACCGCGGGCGCCGGGCGCCCAGACGGCGAAGGAGGTGCCGCTGATCGGCGGGCCGAGCGGCGCCTCGTAGTGGTGCACGCGCGCGCCGAGCACCTGCCACAGCTGCTCGTGCCGGCCCTCACCGATGAGGTGCTGGTCCATCTCGCCCAGGGTGGGCAGGAAGCGGTAGGGGTCGTCGACGGTGAGGGTGTGCTCCCCGTAGGTGACCCGCAGCCGGTAGTCGGGGACCTCGCCGGCCGCGTCACCGGTCAGGCGGACCGCCCAGACGCCGTCGTGCACGTGCTCGAGCGGGTGCTCCTCACCCGCGCTGCCGGCCGTGCTCCCGTCGCCGACCACGAGCACGACGGCGTCGGCCAGCGGCTTGTAGGTGCGCACCCACACCTGCCCGGCACCGTCGGCGTGGGGCCCGAGCAGCGCGTGCGGGTGCCCGTGCTCGCCACGGATCAGCTGGTCCAGCTCGTCCTTGGGGTGCGTCGCGCTCACGGGGTGGCTCCGATCTCGGCCACGGCGGCCAACGGGATGGTGACCCAGGAGGGCCGGTTGCGGGTCTCGTACAGGCACTCGTACACGGCCTTGTCGGCGGTGTAGGCGTCCAGCAGCGTGCGGTCTGCCGCGCTGAGCTCGCCGCCGGCGTAGGCGTGCAGGAAGTGGTTCTGGTTGCGGTGTGTCCACTCGGCGGCGCGGAAGGCCAGCTGGGTCGCCCCCTGGGGGTCCTCGCCGTGGCTGCGCAGCACCGAGGCCGGCGCGTAGGCGAAGGAGCGCAGCATGCCTGCGACGTCGCGCCACGGCGAGTCGGGCAGGATCCGCTCGGCCAGCGACTTGGCCGGCTCGCCCTCGAAGTCGACGACCTTCCAGCCCAGCGCCGTGCGCAGCGTCTGGCCCAGGTGCAGGTCGCCGTGCACGCGCTGCACCGGCACCTCGTCGAGGCCGGCGACGGCGTCGAAGACCCGGCGCAGCCGCTCCTCGTGCTCGGCCAGCTGCGGCACCGCCGGCACCACCTGCTCCAGGCGGCGGGTCATCGTGGCGGCCAGCTCGGCGGGCGGCAGGG
This sequence comes from Nocardioides nanhaiensis, assembly GCF_039542785.1. Taxonomy (NCBI): domain Bacteria; kingdom Bacillati; phylum Actinomycetota; class Actinomycetes; order Propionibacteriales; family Nocardioidaceae; genus Nocardioides; species Nocardioides nanhaiensis. The sequence continues at coordinate 106,526 of NZ_BAABIM010000004.1, read as the reverse complement.
GAGCGGCTCCCGCGGGCAGGGCGGCGGCCAGGGCGGTGTGGATCTCGCGCAGCGCCAGACCCAGCCGCTCGGACTCCGCGGCGAAGTCGCCGCCCACCTCGTGGGCGTGCAGGTCGGCCTCGGCGAAGAGGTTGCGCACGCTGGCCAGGGCCAGCTCGAAGCCGTCCGAGGCGGTGCGCAGGAACTGCTGGAGCATGCCCAGCTGCAGCACGTCGCCGTCGTCGCTGCCGGGCGCCTGGGCCTCGACCCAGCCGTAGAGCGCCGCCACGTGCTCGGAGCCGGCCGCGGTCAGGGCGCGGTGGATCTCGATGTCGGGGTTGGGGCCCGGAGTCACCTTGCGGAAGAGCTTGAGGATCGCGTCCTCGCCGAAGAACACCGAGGAGTTGCTCTGCTCGCCGCTGAACACGCTGGCGGTGGTCTCGGGGTCGAGCTCGTGGCCGGGCAGCCGCTCGAAGCGCAGCCCTCCCACCTCGCCGCTGCCGCCCGTGCCCGGACCGCCCTCGCGCGCGGCCACGAAGCCGCGCAGCCACCCGGCCATCGCCGCCCGGTCGTGGACGGCGTCGTAGCCGTGCACCCAGCCGTGCTCGGGGTCCTCCCACCAGCCCACGAAGGCGTGGTCGAGCCGGGTCTCGGCGTCGGTGTAGAGAGCCAGCGGCACCTGGTAGTGCTCGGTGCCACCGTCGGCGTAGGTCACCTCGACCACCTCGACGACGACGGGCGGACCGTCGGGTCCGGTGTCGACGGCGCCCAGCCGGCGCACGGTGGCGCCGCGGGTCTCGCGCCCCTTGCCGCCGAACCAGCGGGCGCCGGTGACGTAGTCGAGCACGGCGGCCTGGTCGGGTGTCGGGTCGGGTGTCTGGTCGGTCATCGCGCACCGCCGTCCTCGGGAGCGGCCAGCCGGAACCAGTAGAAGCCGTAACCGCCAAGTGTCAGCAGGTAGGGCAGCTCGCCTATCCGCGGGAACGGCACACCGCCGAGCAGCTCCACCGGCACCATGCCCTCGAAGCGGCGCAGGTCCAGCTCGACCGGCTGCGGGAAGCGGGAGAGGTTGTTGACGCACACGATCGTGTCGGTGCGCCCCTCGGCGTCGGTGTGCTCGCGCACGTAGGAGAGCACCGTCGAGTTGGAGCCGCCGAGGTCGGTGAAGGTGCCGAGGCCGAAGGCCTGGTGGCGCCGTCGGGCGTGGATCATCCGGCGGGTCCAGTGCAGCAGCGAGGAGGTGTTCTCCAGCTGCGCCTCGACGTTGACCGACTGGTAGCCGTAGACGGGGTCCTGGATCGCGGGCAGGTGCAGCTTGCCCGGCGTCGCGGAGGAGAAGCCCGCGTTGCGGTCGGGGGTCCACTGCATCGGCGTGCGGACGCCGTCGCGGTCGCCCAGCCAGATGTTGTCGCCCATCCCGATCTCGTCGCCGTAGTAGAGCACCGGCGAGCCCGGCAGGGAGAGCAGCAGCGCGGTGAACAGCTCGATCTGGTTGATGTCGTTCTCGAGCAGCGGTGCCAGCCGCCGGCGGATGCCGATGTTGGCCTTCATCCGCGGGTCCTTGGCGTACTCGTTCCACATGTAGTCGCGGTCGTCGTCGGTGACCATCTCGAGCGTCAGCTCGTCGTGGTTGCGCAGGAAGATGCCCCACTGGCAGCCGTGCGGGATCGGCGGCGTCTGCTCGAGGATCTCCGAGATCGGGAAGCGCGACTCGCGGCGGACCGCCATGAAGATGCGCGGCATCACCGGGAAGTGGAAGCACATGTGGCACTCGTCGCCACCGGACTCGAAGTCGCCGAAGTAGTCGACGACGTCGGAGGGCCACTGGTTGGCCTCGGCCAGCAGCACCTTGCCGGGGTAGTGCTCGTCGACGTAGCGGCGGACCGTCCGGAGGAACTCGTGGGTCTCGGGCAGGTTCTCGCCGTTGGTGCCGGGGCGCTCGTAGAGGTAGGGCACGGCGTCGAGGCGGAAGCCGTCCAGGCCCATGTCGAACCAGAAGCTGATCGCCTCCAGCATGGCCTCGTGGACCTTCGGGTTGTCGAAGTTGAGGTCGGGCTGGTGGCTGAAGAACCGGTGCCAGTAGTACTGCTGCCGCACCGGGTCCCACGTCCAGTTGGAGGGCTCGGTGTCGACGAAGATGATCCGCGCCTCCTGGTAGAGCTCGTCGGTGTCGGACCACACGTAGAAGTCGCCGTACGGACCGTCCGGGTCGCTGCGGCTGGCCTGGAACCACGGGTGCTGGTCGCTGGTGTGGTTCATGACGAAGTCGATGATCACGCGGATGCCGCGGGCGTGCGCCTCGTCGAGGAAGTGGTGGAAGTCCTCGACCGTGCCCACCTCGGGGAGGATGTTGGTGTAGTCGGCCACGTCGTAGCCGCCGTCGCGCAGCGGCGAGGTCATGAACGGCGGGATCCACAGGCAGTCCACGCCGAGCCACTGCAGGTAGTCGAGCTTCTCGGTCAGGCCACGGAAGTCGCCGGTGCCGTCGGCGTTGGAGTCGCGGAAGCTGCGCACCAGCACCTCGTAGAAGACCGCGGTCTTGAACCAGTCCGGCGTGCTGTCGGCCGCGGCGTCGTCGGCCGTGGTGGCGGGGCCGTGGGGCACCTCGCGCGGGCCGAGGTCCTCGGGCGTCGCCGGGATCTCGGGGTCGACGGGGGGCTGCGGCACGGTGGGGGAGAGGTCGCTCATGCGGGGGCCTCCTGCCCGGCGTGCTGACCGGTCAGCACCGAGAGCACGTGCGCCGGCTCGTGGTGCGGGTCGAGCCGCACGTAGTTGTGCTGGCCCCAGTGGTAGGTCTCGCCGGTGATCTCGTCGCGGACGTCGACGCCGCGGTCGGCCGGCAGGCCGAGCGCCTCGAGGTCGAGGTGCACCATCGTCTCGCGGGTGCCGTGCGGGTCCAGGTTCACCACCACGAGCACCCGGTCCCCCGACTCGTGCTTCGAGAACACCAGGATGTTCTCGTCGTCGGCGTGGTGGATGGTGACGTTGCGCAGCCGTTGCAGCGCAGGGTGGGCGCGGCGCACCTCGTTGAGACGGGTCAGGTACGGCGCCAGCGTGCGGCCCTCGGCCTCGGCGGCCTCCCAGTCCCGGATGCGGATCTGGTACTTCTCGGAGTCGAGGTACTCCTCGCTGCCCGGCTTGACCGCCACGTGCTCGAAGAGCTCGTACCCGGCGTAGACGCCCCAGCTGGGGGAGCCGCACGCGGCGATGACGGCGCGGATCTTGAACGCCGCCGGGCCGCCGTACTGCAGGTAGGCGTGCAGGATGTCGGGGGTGTTGACGAAGAAGTTCGGCCGCATCAGGTGGTCGGACTCCGCGCTCACCTCGCGCAGGTACTCCTCGATCTCCCAGCGGGCGGTGCGCCAGGTGAAGTAGGTGTAGCTCTGGTGGAAGCCCACGGCGCCGAGCCCGTGCATCATCGGCGGCTTGGTGAAGGCCTCGGAGAGGAACACGACGTCGGGGTCGGTGCGCCGCACCTCCTTGAGCAGCCACTCCCAGAAGGCGAGCGGCTTGGTGTGGGGGTTGTCGACGCGGAAGATGCGCACGCCGTGCTTCATCCAGTACCGGACGATGCGCAGGACCTCGCGGCAGATGCCGGTGGGGTCGTTGTCGAAGTTGACCGGGTAGATGTCCTGGTACTTCTTCGGCGGGTTCTCGGCGTAGGCGATCGAGCCGTCGGCGCGGGTGGTGAAGAACTCCGGGTGCTCGGTGACCCACGGGTGGTCGGGCGCGGCCTGGAGCGCGAGGTCGAGGGCCACCTCGAGGTCGAGCTCGCGGGCGCGCGCCACGAAGGCGTCGAAGTCCTCGATCGTGCCCAGGTCGGGGTGCACGGCGTCGTGCCCGCCGTGGCGGCTGCCGATCGCCCAGGGGGATCCCGGGTCCTCGGGGCCCGGCGTCAAGGTGTTGTTCGGTCCCTTGCGGTTGACCTCGCCGATCGGGTGGATCGGGGGCAGGTAGATCACGTCGAAGCCCATCGCCGCGACGGCGTCGAGCCGCTCGGCAACCGTGCGGAACGTGCCGCTGGTGACCGCGCCGGTCTCGGCGTCGCGCGTCGCGCCCTCCGAGCGAGGGAAGAACTCGTACCAGCTGCCGTAGAGGGCGCGCTCGCGGTCGGCGAACAGCGGGAACGGACCCGCCACCGAGACCAGCTCGCGCAGCGGGTGGGCGGTCAGTGCGGCCACCACCTCGGGAGAGGTCAGCTGGGCCAGGCGGGCCTCGACCGGGCGGTCGGCGTCCGTGGCCGCGGCCAGGGCGCCGCGCAGCACCTCGGTCTCGGCCGGGGTGATGGCGGCGTCGCCGTCGCCCGCCTCGCGGCCGCCGAGCACGCGCTCCAGGATCAGCCGGCCCTCGGTGAACATCAGGTCGACGTCGACCCCGGCCTCGATCTTGATCGGCGCGTCGTGCAGCCAGGTGCCGACGACGTCGGACCAGGCGTGCACCTCGAAGGTCCAGGCGCCCTCGCGGTCCGGCGTCACCCAGGCGCGGTAGCGGTCCACGGGCTCGGGCAGCTTGGTCATCCGCACGGGTGAGCGGCGCTCGCCGACGGCGTCGACGAGCACCACCTCGGCGGCCAGCTGGTCGTGTCCCTCGCGAAACACGGTGGCCGAGACGGGCAGGCTCTCGCCCACCGTCGCCTTCGCCGGGTGTCGACCCAGATCGACGAGGGGCATGACGTCCATGACGGGGATGCGACCGACCATGCGCCCCAACCTAGCCAGCCCCCCGGGGGGCCCGGCAAGCCGCACGGGCAGGTGGGTTTGATCGATCCAAGCGGGGTACCGGTGTCGTCCCCGTGCCCGGCGGGGCCAGACCAGGAGGCGGCATGACGGCGACGAAGGGCGGCGGCCACACGCCGCCGCAGGGCGTGCAGGAGGCGGCGCAGCGTGCCCGGAGGTGGATCGAGGACGGCAAGGCCGGCGAGAACTTCACCGACACCGGACGCGAACGCGCCCGCCAGCTGGCGAACGGGGAGTCCCTGACCGACGCGGAGGCCAAGAAGATGCGCGCCTACTTCTCTCGGCACGCCGTCGACAAGGACGCCGAGGGCTTCACACGTGGCACCGACGGCTTCCCCTCGCCCGGCCGGGTGGCCTGGGACGCCTGGGGCGGCGACCCCGGCGAGCGCTGGATCGGCACGCTCGACCTCGACTGACCCGGCCGCTGGTCAGGCGTCGAGGGGGCGCAGCTCGTCGGCGTAGGAGACCGAGGTGCGGCGCAGGACCCCGTCGCGGCCCAGGGCGTACTGGCCCATCCGCCACAGCGGCGGGGAGTAGGCGTGCACCGAGACGCTGCCGGGGTCCCGGCCGGTCATCCGGTGGATGTGGTCGGGTCCGAACGTGAAGGTCCGGCCCGCCGGCACGTCCGTGCGCAGGCTGGGCCGCTCGACGGCCAGCGCGTGCTCGCTGACGCAGCCCTGCACCACCGCGACGGCGCCGGAGGAGACGTCGTGGTCGTGCCAGCCGGTGTCGTTCTCCGGCGTCCAGCAGATCAGCCAGACGTCGACGTGGTCGTCGCGGTGCAGCGAGACGTAGTGGCGGTGGTCGTCGGACCACGCCACGTGGGGGCGCCACAGGTCGGGGCGCGCGGCGACGGCGTCGGCCAGGGCGCGCAGCTCGCCCTTGGTGAGGTCGCGGCGCGGCAGCGCGTCGACGACCTCCTGCAGGTCGGTGACACCGGCCAGGGTCGGGGCGTCGGCGAGGTTCGTCATGCGGTGGCTCCTTCGTTCAGCTGGCCCAGCAGCCGGGCGGGGTTGGTGCGGGCGATGGCGTGCAGGGCCGCCTCGCCGAGCTGGGTGCCGACGGCCTCGTCGGCCGGCTCGGCGTAGGGCCGGTCACTGGCCAGGACGACGGCGTCGATGCCCAGCGCGCGCACGAGGGCGTCGATGCCCTGGTGGCCGTAGGAGGAGGTGTCGACGAAGACGCCCGGGTCGACGGCGCGGCGGGGCCCGCCGCGCGCGGCGAGCCGCTCGTGGTGCACGGGGGCCAGGCCGGCGCCGGCGGCGAAGGCGATGCGCAGGCCGGGCAGCAGGCTGCGCCCGACCGCCGTCCAGGCCCACCAGGCGGCCTGCAGCTGCGCCGGGTACTGGGCGACGGCGGGCCACCAGCCTGGAGCGCCTGCGACGGCGGCCACCGGCCCGGGGTGCACGAGCACCGGCAGCCCGAGGGCGGCGCAGCGCTCCAGCAGGGGAGCGTGCTGCTCGAGGGTGTGGGGCGAGGCGAGCAGGTGGGCGCCCAGCTGCAGCCCGACGGCGCCACCCGCGGCGGCGCGGTCGAGGGCCTCGAGGTCGTGGGGCTCGCCGGGGGCGGGTGTGCGCACCGAGGCCCAGTGCCCGAAGGGCCGGGGGAGTGCGGCGGCGCCCTCGTGCCAGGCCTCGAGCAGTGGCTCGGCCTCCCCCGCGGGCAGCTCCTCGATGCCGAGCGGCGTGGAGAGCGAGACGAGCACCCGGGCGCGCCCGGCCGCGAGCTCGCGCTCGGCGCGCAGGGCGGGGTCGTGGTCGCGCGGGGTGACCTCGAAGACCGGCTCGCCGGCCAGGTGCAGCGACCAGCCGCGCAGCAGCGGCGGGCCGGACCGCGCGCGCAGTGCCTCCACCAGGGGCTCGGGCCACAGGTGCTGGTGCACGTCGGTGCCGCCCCCCACGCTGCCCCCCGCCCGCGCGACGTCACCGGCGGCTGCGTGAGTGCCGTGCGTCGTCGCGGGGCGGGAGGGGGTGGACACCCATGCAATGTACACCAAGTCAGTAGAGATTGGTTGTGACACGCGGACCAGTCGGGTCCGCGAGAAATTGGAACGATCAAGACGATCCCGGCTACCGTCCCGCCATGCGTGCGATCCGCCGGTTCACCGTCCGCCCCGTCCTCCCCGCCTCGCTGAGCGCGTTGAGCGAGCTGGCCGGCAACCTGCGGTGGTCCTGGCACCCACCCACGCAGGACGTCTTCGCCGAGGTCGACGACGAGCTGTGGACCTCCAGCGGCCACGACCCGGTCCGGCTCCTGGGTGCCGTCGGAGCCGCCCGGCTCGAGCAGCTCGCCGCCGACGAGGGCTTCCTGGGCCGGCTGGCCGCGGCCCGTGCCGACCTGGAGCGCTACCTGACCGAGCCGCGCTGGTTCCAGCAGCAGGAGGGCGAGCGCGCGGGGACCCCGCGCGCGGTGGCGTACTTCAGCCCGGAGTTCGGCATCACCGCGGTGCTGCCCCAGTACTCCGGCGGTCTGGGCATCCTCGCGGGCGACCATCTCAAGGCGGCCTCCGACCTCGGCGTGCCCATCATCGGCGTCGGCCTGCTCTACCGCCACGGCTACTTCAAGCAGTCGCTCTCGCGCGAGGGGTGGCAGCAGGAGACCTACCCGCTGCTGGACCCCGACGGCCTCCCCATCTCGCTGCTGCGCGACGGCGAGGGCCAGCGCGCCACCATCAGCATCGCCCTGCCCGGCGGCCCCGACCTGCAGGCCCGGATCTGGGTCGCCAGCGTCGGTCGCGTGCCGCTGCTGATGCTCGACACCGACGTCGAGGGCAACCCCGAGCACTACGCCGAGATCACCGACCGTCTCTACGGCGGCAACTCCGAGCACCGCCTGCGCCAGGAGCTGCTGCTCGGCGTCGGCGGCGTGCGCGCCGTCCGCGAGTACTGCCGCATCACCGGTCACCCCGAGCCCGAGGTGTTCCACACCAACGAGGGTCACGCGGGCTTCCTCGGTGTCGAGCGGGTGCGCGAGCTCACCGTCGACCCCGCCGGACCCGGCCTCGACGTCGACACCGCGCTCGAGGTGGGGCGCGCCTCCACCGTCTTCACCACCCACACCCCGGTGCCGGCCGGCATCGACCGCTTCCCGCGGTCGCTGGTGGAGCAGTACTTCGCCACCGACGGCGGCGCCACCCCCGGCGTCCCGGTGGAGCGGGTGCTCGCGCTGGGCACCGAGGACTACGACGGCGGCGACGCGGCCGTGTTCAACATGGCTGTGATGGGCTTCCGCCTGGCCCAGCGCGCCAACGGCGTCTCGCTGCTCCACGGCGAGGTCAGCCGCGGCATGTTCAGCGGCCTGTGGCCCGCCTTCGACGAAGCCGAGGTGCCGATCGGCTCGATCACCAACGGCGTCCACGCGCCCACCTGGGTGGCGCGCGAGCTCTTCGACCTCGCCGCCGCGCACGGTGCCGACGGTGAGGACCCCGACAGCTTCTGGGCCGCGGCCGAGAAGGTGCCGGCGGGTGACATGTGGAGCACCAAGCGGGTGCTGCGCGACCGGCTGGTGCACGAGGCGCGACGTCGTCTGCGGCGCTCGTGGGAGAAGCGGGGCGCGGCCTCGGCCGAGCTCGGCTGGATCGACTCCGCGCTCGATCCCGACGTGCTCACCATCGGCTTCGCCCGCCGCGTGCCCTCCTACAAGCGGCTCACGCTGATGCTGCGCGACCCCGCCCGGCTCAAGGCGCTGCTGCTTCACCCCGAGCGGCCGGTGCAGCTGGTCATCGCCGGCAAGAGCCACCCCGCCGACGACGGCGGCAAGCGCCTGATCCAGGAGATGGTGCGCTTCGCCGACGACCCCGAGGTGCGGCACCGGATCGTATTCCTGCCCAACTACGACATCGCGATGGCGCAGCCGCTCTACCCCGGCTGCGACGTCTGGCTGAACAACCCGCTGCGCCCCTACGAGGCGTGCGGCACCTCGGGGATGAAGGCCGCGCTCAACGGCGGCCTGAACCTCTCGATCCTCGACGGCTGGTGGGACGAGTGGTTCGACGGCGAGAACGGCTGGGCGATCCCCTCGGCCGACGGGCTCGACGACCCCGACCGGCGCGACGACCTCGAGGCCACCGCGCTCTACGACCTGATCGAGCACGAGGTGGCGCCGCGCTTCTACGACCTCGACCACGAGGGCGTCCCCACCCGCTGGGTCGAGATGCTGCGCCACACCCTGGGCTCGCTGGGCCCGAAGGTGCTGGCCACCCGGATGGTCCGCGACTACACCCGCACCCTCTACGCGCCCGCCGCCGGCACCGCCCGCGCGCTCAACAGCGACTTCGCCGGTGCTCGCGCCCTGGCGGAGTGGAAGCGCCGCGTGCGTAGCGGCTGGGGCGAGGTGCGCGTCGAGCACGTGGAGTCCACCGGCGTGGGCGACGCCCCGCAGGTGGGTGACGTGCTGCAGGTGCGGGCCTTCGTCGCGCTGGGGTCGCTGGCGCCCGAGGACGTCGTCGTCCAGGTGGTGCACGGTCGCGCCGACGCCGAGGACGCCCTGCGCGACACGACCACCACGGACCTGCACGTGGTCGAGTCCTACGAGGGCGGTCGGCACCGCCTCGACGCCGAGGTCACGCTGGGCAGCTCGGGTCCCTTCGGCTACACGGTGCGGGTGCTGCCGGCCAACCCGCTGCTGGTCTCGCCCGCCGAGCTCGGCGTCGTCGCCCTCGCCCCCGCCTGACCTGGCGCGGGCTGCGCCGGGTCAGCAGGCGGGGACGGGGAGGTTGGGGCCGCCCTGGACGTAGTGGCAGGTCACGTAGCCGGCTGCCGGTGAGCTGATCCGGGCCCAGTTGCGGCTGGTGTTGCCGCCGACGGTCACGGGGTCGCCGACGGTCTGGCACTGCACGTACACGGTGGTGTCGTAGGCCAGCGTCGCGACGATCGACGACGACGCCGACGGCGCCGAGCGCACGTTGAGGTTGCCGACGGTCGTGCGCAGCGGCGTGCCGCCCGAGGGCGGGGGCGTGGTGCCACCGCCCATGGCCGCCGCCACGTCGGAGCGCATCGAGTCCAGGTCGATGAACGAGGGGTCGATCTTGCCGGTGGTGCTGGTCTCGCGGTGGCCGCGCACGTGCTGCGCGGTGGTGCCGAGGCGCTCGATGACGGCGGCGGTGGCGGCGATCGAGGCGTCGTACTGCGCCTGGGTCATCTGCTGCACCTGGCCGCCCCCGCCGTCGCCGGCGTAGTCGATCTCCCAGCCGACCAGCATCGTGTTGCCGCTGCCCGCGGGGATCGGCCCGCTCGCCCGGGCGGTGCCCGCGTGGTTGGCGCGGTTGGCGGAGATGACGTGGAAGACACCGAAGTAGTCCACGAGCGCGTGGCAGAGCGGTCCCGGCAGGTCGGAGCGGCCGTTGATGCAGATGTTCAGCGCCGGGTGCGGGTTGCTGGCGCTGCTCGGGGCGGCGGTGTGGTGCCACAGGACGCCGATCGGCTCGAAGGTCGAGCCGGCCGAGCGCGTGAGCCAGCTGCCCTCCTCCACCACGTCGACGCCGGCGCCGCGCAGGACGTCAGCCAGCCATGAGATCTGCACGGCTCACCTCCCCGGCCTCGATCAGGTCGGCCAGGCACTCGAACTCCTGGTCCACGGGCTCGGCGGGCGCCGCCGCCGCGGCGGTCGTCGTCGGGCCGAGCAGCGCGGCGGCGGGGGCTGCGACGACGGCGCCGGCCAGCGCGCCGGCCAGGCCGAGCACCCGGCGACGACTGGTAGGACTCGTGAGCGGGTCGGACGGCGCGCGGCCGTCCGGGCGTGCGAGGGTCATGCGGGGCGCCTCCCGAGAGGTGAGCGGACCTGACCGCTCCACCTCATCACGCGTCGCGGGGGTGGTGAAGAGGGAAATCCCTCGCGACCGCCGCTCAGCCCTGGCGCTGCTCGCGCAGCACCGCCACGGTGCGGGGCCCGAGCGTCAGCCGCTCGCCCATCCGCACCGGGGTGCCCTCGGCGAGCGCGGGGTCGGTGGAGAGCACCACCTCTCCCGAGTGCACCCAGTCGTTCTCGGGCAGCAGCACGTCGACGGGCTCGGTGCCGCCGTGGAACCACAGCACGAACGAGGCGTCGACCTGCTGCTCGCCGCGCGGCCCGGGGGCACGCAGGGGAGCGCCGGAGACGAACATGCCCACCGTGGCGAGGGTGTGGTCGTGCCAGTTCTCCTCGCTCATCTCGCGCCCCGAGGGGTGCAGCCAGGCGAGGTCCTTGGGGCCGCCGACCATCGTGGGCCGGCCCTCGAAGAAGTGCCGCTGGCGCAGCGCCGGGTGCTCGCGCCGCAGCCGCAGCGCCGCGCGGGTCACCTCGTAGACGTCGAGCCAGGCGTCGTCGGGGCGCCAGTCGACCCACGAGACCTCGTTGTCCTGGCAGTAGGCGTTGTTGTTGCCCCGCTGGGTGCGGCCGCGCTCGTCGCCCATTGTCAGCATCGGCACGCCGTTGCTCAGGCACAGGGTCGCCATCAGGTTGGCGGCCTGACGACGGCGCAGCGCCCGCACCGCCTCGTCGTCGGTCTCGCCCTCGACGCCGTGGTGGCAGGAGCGGTTGTTGTCGGTGCCGTCGCGGTTGTGCTCGCCGTTGGCCTCGTTGTGCTTGTGCTCGTAGCTCACGAGGTCGCGCACCGTGAAGCCGTCGTGGGCGGTGACGAAGTTGACCGAGGCGTACGGCGAGCGGCCGTCGTCGGCGTAGAGGTCGCTCGACCCGGCCAGGCGGGTGGCGACGTCGCGGATGCCGTGCGAGGCACCCCGCCAGAAGTCGCGCACCTGGTCGCGGTACTGGTCGTTCCACTCCACCCACGGCGGCGGGAACTCGCCCACCCGGTAGCCGTCCATGGAGGCGTCCCACGGCTCGGCGACCAGCTTGACGTGCCTCAGCACCGGGTCCTGGCCGATGGCGGTGATCAGCCGGGAGTCGAGCGCGATCTCGTGGTCGACGCGGGTCAGCGCGGAGGCGAGGTCGAAGCGGAAGCCGTCGACGTGCATCTCGGTGACCCAGTAGCGCAGGGAGTCCAGGATCAGCCTCAGCATCGCGGGGGTGTCGGCGTTGACGGTGTTGCCGCAGCCGGTCACGTCCCAGTACGAGTCGACGAACGCCTCGCCCTGGGAGCGCAGGTAGGAGCGGTGGTAGGTGCCGCGGTCGTCGAGGCCCCGGAAGCTCAGGCTGGGCCCGTCGGGGCCGGCCTCGGCGGTGTGGTTGTAGACGACGTCGAGCAGCACCTCGATGCCCGCGGCGTGCAGCGTGCGCACCAGGTGCTTGAACTCGGTGACCTGCTGGCCGCGGTCTCCGGCCGAGGAGTAGGCGGCGTGCGGGGCGAAGAACGCCAGTGAGTTGTAGCCCCAGTAGTTGGTGAGCCCGCGCTCGGTGAGCGCCGGCTCGGAGACGAACTGGTGGATCGGCAGCAGCTCCACGGCCGTGACGCCGAGGTCGCGCAGGTAGTCGACGACGGCGGGTGTGGCCAGGCCGGCGTAGGTGCCGCGCAGGTGCTCGGGGACGCGGTCGTGCAGCGCGGTCATGCCCTTGACGTGCATCTCGTAGACGACCGTGTCGCGCCAGCGGTGGCGCAGCGGCCGGTCCTCGCCCCAGTCGAAGTCGTCGTCGGCCACCACGACGCCGACCGGCACGTGGCCCAGCGAGTCCAGCCGGCTGGGGCGCTGGGTGCGGCGGCCCGGCTCGTGGGCGTGGACGGCGGGGCCGGGCGTCAGCGCGCCGCTGACGGCGCGTGCGTACGGGTCGAGCAGCAGCTTCTGGGGGTTGAAGCGCCGGCCCTGGGCGGGCTCCCACGGCCCGTCGACGCGGTAGCCGTAGCGCGTGCCGGCCTCGACGCCGGGCACGGCGCCGTGCCACACACCGAGGCTCTGCTCGGTGAGCGCGTGCCGCACCTCGCCGCCCTCGTCGTCGAGCAGGCACACCCAGACCGCGGTGGCCTGGGGGGCGTGCACGGCGAAGTTGGTGGCCTCGGCGCTCCAGGTGGCGCCGAGCGGCCAGTCGCGGCCGGGCCAGACGGCGGCGCGGTCGCCGAGGTTGCGCCACAGTCCCGGGGTCACGGCAGGCATTGTGGCCGACCCGGGGGTACCCGGCGTGAACGGGGCGGCAGAATGCGCACCCCACCCGCACCCACCCGTGCATCTACCTGCATCTACCTGCATCTACCCGAGGAGCACCCATGGAGTTCGTCCGGCTCGAGGTCGCCGACGGCGTCGGCACCATCCGCCTGGATCGCCCGAAGATGAACGCGATCAGCATCCAGGTGCAGGACGAGCTGCGCGCCGTCGCCCAGGAGGCCACCGACCGCGACGACGTCCGCGCGGTGGTGCTGTGGGGCGGCGAGCGGGTCTTCGCCGCCGGCAACGACGTCAAGGAGATGGCCGAGATGTCCTACCCGGACATGGTCAAGCGCTCCGGACCGCTGCAGGGCGCCGTGACCGCGATCGCGCGGATCCCCAAGCCGGTGGTCGCGGCCGTCAACGGCTACGCGCTGGGCGGCGGCTGCGAGCTCGCGCTCGCCGCCGACGTGCGCTTCGCCGCCGAGGACGCCACCTTCGGCCAGCCCGAGGTGCTGCTCGGCATCATCCCGGGCGCCGGTGGCACCCAGCGGCTGAGCCGGCTCGTGGGCCCGAGCACCGCCAAGGAGCTCATCTTCACCGGCCGCTTCGTCAAGGCCGAGGAGGCCCTGGCCATCGGTCTGGTGGACCGCGTCGTCCCGAGGGAGTCGGTCTACGAGGAGGCCGTGGCCTGGGCCGCGCAGTTCTCCGGGGCCGCCGCGCTGGCGCTGCGCGCCGCCAAGGAGTCCGTCGACCGCGGGCTCGAGGCCGACCTCGAGACCGGGCTGGAGATCGAGCGCCAGCAGTTCGCCGCAACCTTTGCGACCCGCGACCGTGCCATCGGTATGTCATCCTTCGTTGAGCAGGGTCCGGGCAAGGCGCAGTTCGAAGGGAAGTAGACGAGCGATGGCAACTCCGACCGCCGGCAAGGACTCCGGGACGAGCAAGGGCACGACCGCGGGCAAGGAGAAGCCGGCGGGCAAGGACTACAGCTCGCCCGGCGTCGACGTCGCCCGCATCCGGACCGTCGTGGCCCGCGTGGTGTGGGCGGTGTTCGTGGTCTTCGCGCTCGTGCTGGCGCTCGCCGCCCTGCTGATCGCGCTCAAGGCCAACGAGGAGAACGCGTTCGTCGAGTTCATCGGCGGCGTCCCCTCCGGTGGCGGCCTGGCCGGCAGCATCGACCTGGGCATCTTCGACCTCAGCAACCCGATCAAGGCCTTCGACGGCGAGAACGCCGCCACCAAGACCGCGCTGTTCAACTACGGCATCGGCGCGGTGGTCTACCTCATCGTGGGTCGCATCCTCGAGCGGATCATCCGCGCCTGAGGTCTCTCCCGGACGACGGGGGAGGTCACGCCCACGGGCTGTGACCTTTTCCACCGTGGTACTCGGTCCCACTGCTTGCAACTCGGCGGTAACCTGCCAGTGCTGCCAACCTGCTACCCGCGGTTGGTCACCCGACTGCACAGGAGGGGCCTTCCCGGCCGATCACCATGAACATTGTCGTCTGTGTGAAGTACGTACCCGACGCCACCGCCGACCGGAAGTTCGAGAGCGACGGCACCGTCGACCGCGTCGGCGTCGATGGCCTGCTGTCCGAGCTCGACGAGTACGCCGTCGAGCAGGCGCTGCAGATCAAGGAGAAGGCCGAGTCCCCCGAGGACGTCAAGGTCACCGCGCTGTGCGTGGGCCCCGACGGCGCCGCTGACGCGGTGCGCAAGGCGCTGCAGATGGGCGCCGACGAGGGTGTCCACGTGAGCGACGACGCCATCGCCGGCTCCGACTACCTCGCCACCTCGCTGGTGCTGGCCGAGGCCGTCAAGAAGATCGGCACGCCGGACCTGGTCATGTGCGGCATGGCCTCCACCGACGGTGTGGGCAGCGTCGTGCCGGCCATGCTCGCCGAGCGCCTCGACGTCCCCCAGATCACCTTCGCCTCGGTCATCGAGACCCAGGGCGACCAGGTGCGCGCCAAGCGCGACAGCGACACCGCCACCGAGGTCATCGGCGGCACCATGCCGCTGGTCGTCTCGGTCACCGACCAGACCGGTGAGGCGCGCTACCCCTCCTTCAAGGGGATCATGGCCGCCAAGAAGAAGCCCGTGCAGACCTGGTCGCTGGCCGACCTCGGCGTCGAGGCCGAGAAGGTCGGCCTCTCGGTGGCCTACAGCGCGGTCAACGACACCACCGAGCGCCCCCCGCGCTCGCAGGGTGAGGTCGTCAAGGACGAGGACGGCTCGGGCGCCCAGGCGCTGACCGACTTCCTCGCCTCCAAGAAGTTCATCTGACCCGCCGACCTCACCGCTCCTAGGAGAGAACACATGTCCGAAGTACTGGTGCTCGTCGACCACGTCGGCGGCAACGTCACCAAGCCCACCCTCGAGCTGCTCACCCTGGCCAAGCGCATGGGCGAGCCCTCCGCGGTCGTCATCGGCTCCTCCGACGAGGTCTCCTCGGCCACCGAGAAGCTCACCTCGTTCGGTGCCGAGAAGATCTACGCCGTCGACGACAGCGAGATCAAGGGCTACCTCGTGGCCCCCAAGGCCGAGGCCCTGCAGCAGCTGGTCGAGAAGACCTCGCCCGCCGCAGTGCTCATCGTCTCGGGCATCGAGGGCAAGGAGGTCGCCGGTCGCCTGGCGATCAAGATCGACTCCGGCCTGATCACCGACGCCGTCGACGTCAGCGCCGAGGGCGAGACCACCCAGAGCGTCTTCGCCGGCGGCTACACCGTCAACGCCAAGGTCACCCACGGCACGCCGATCATCACGGTCAAGCCGAACTCGGCCAACCCCGAGCAGACCGCCGGCGCCGGCGCGGTGGAGCAGGTGTCGGTCACCGTCTCCGACGCCGCCAAGAAGGCGCAGATCGTGGCCTCGGAGCCCAAGAAGTCCACGGGTCGCCCCGAGCTGACCGAGGCCGCCACCGTCGTGGCCGGTGGCCGCGGCACCGGTGGTGACTTCGCCCCGATCGAGGGCCTGGCCGACTCGCTCGGTGCCGCCGTCGGTGCCTCGCGCGCCGCCGTCGACTCCGGCTGGATCGCCCACTCCTTCCAGATCGGGCAGACCGGCAAGACCGTCTCGCCGCAGCTCTACATCGCCGCCGGCATCTCCGGTGCCATCCAGCACCGCGCCGGCATGCAGACCTCGAAGACGATCGTCGCGGTCAACAAGGACGAGGAGGCGCCGATCTTCGAGCTCGTCGACTTCGGCGTCGTCGGCGACCTCGGCAGCGTGCTGCCGGCCGCCACCGACAAGATCACCGAGCGCAAGGGCTGATCGCAGGCCCACACCGCCGGACGCCGCGGCCCCCGTCACCTCGCGTGACGGGGGCCGCGGTGCGTTCAGGCGTCGGCCGGCGCCGGGCTCACCACTGCTCGGTGGGCTCCTCGATGATGCCGATCTTCGGCACCTTGACCGTGCGGGCACCGGGCTTGCCGCCGATCACGATGCGACGCAGGGCCACGTTGTCGTCGTAGTCGGACTCGACGAGCCGGTCGGCGGGGTTGGCGATCGTGGCGATGTAGTAGGTGCCGTTGGGAAGTCCCTTGAGGCTGAAGGACTGGCCGGCACGGAACTGGGCGTAGGTGTCGCCCCAGCCGGCGCTGAGCACCTGGCGCAGCGACTGCGAGCCGGGGGAGCCGCAGTCGGTGGAGAGGTCGGTGTTCTCGGGGTTCCAGTCGGCGCCCGGCACCGTCTGGTCGATGGAGTCGGTGTTGGCCAGGCAGAACGCCTCCTTCTTGGAGACGACGGCGGTGGACTTGTCGGCGCGCAGCAGCGTGTAGCTCGCGAAGTCGCGGAAGTGCCAGTGCTGGTGGCTCGGCTTGGTGTCGAACTCGAAGCTGCCGATCTGCTGGTAGCCGGTCTGCTCGCCGGAGGCGTCGAAGAAGTACTGGTAGGCATCCATCATCGGCTTCCCGCCGGCGCGCCGGAACCCGTCGACGACGAGCGGGCTGTCGCCGGCGTTCCACACCGTGGCGGCGAACCGCAGGTAGTTGCCGTTGCCGGCCATGTCGATGCCCCAGGCCGGCAGCGACCGCAGGTTGGGCTGGGGCCCCTCGACGTCGGCCTGCTCGGGACCGGTGGGCGCGGCGGCGGCCGGGCGCGCGTCCGGTGCGGGGGTGCGCCCGGCGCCGTGGCTGTGCCCCTCGCCCTCGCCGTGGTCGTGGTCGTCGTGGTCGTGCTCGCGGGTGACCGCGACCCGTGTGGTGGCGGTGGCCTGCTGCGGCGAGAGGCGCAGCGCGCGCGCGTAGCGCGGCGTGACGGTCGTCGTCACCTCCCACTGGCCGCGCGTGAGACGCACGCCGCGGCCCTCCTCACCGAACAGCGGCGAGGACCAGCCGGCCTGGACGCCCTGCACCGACCCCAGGCTGTAGGGGTTGGCGAAGCAGTACTGGGGATAGGGCGAGTAGGCCGGCGCGTCGGGGCGCACCCGCTCGCCGCCGTAGGAGTTGAGGCAGACGTCGGCCAGCCGGCTCTTGAGTCGCTTGCCCGTGCGCAGGTTCTTGGCCGAGATCCGCACGAAGTCGTCGAGGGCGTTGAACGTGCTCATCGACCCGGTCGGCAGGGTCACGTCGCCGTCCGGTGCCTTCCAGACCGTGCGGATCTGCTCGCCGTAGGACGGTCGGTTCGACCAGAGCTCGAGCGGTGCCTCCCCGGCGACGAAGCGCACCGGCAGGGAGACCCGGGTCGACTCGCGCGAGCCGTAGAGCTGCGCCTCGGCGCGGCGCGGTGCCCACAGCGAGCCGGCGGCCGTCGCCTCGGCGCGCGCCGTGGCAGGGGAGGAGGGCGGGGCCGTGCTCGCATCGGCTGCCACGGTGAGAGTGGCGAGCGGCGCGAGGGCCAGCGCGGCGGTCGCGGCCAGGGCAGCGGCCCGGCGGGGTCGGGAGGTGATCACGGGCGTCGTCTCTTCTCTGTGCGTGAGGGCCGGAGTGACCGCTCACCTGTGTTGACGCCGCATCCCAGCACCTGGTTGCGTCACGATCCGGCAACGTGCGCCGGTGACTACCCTCGTGTCGTGGACGCACAGCACGAGGTGGAGCAGGTCGCGGGCCGAGCGCGCGTGGCGGCCCGGGCCCTGGCCCTGGCGACGCGGGCGCGCAAGGACGCTGCCCTGCACGCGATGGCCGAGCAGCTGCTCGAGCGCGAGGCGGAGGTGCTGGCCGCCAACACCGAGGACGTCGCCCGTGCCGAGGCCGCCGCTACCGACCCCGGCATCGTCGACCGGCTGCGGCTGACCGGCGAGCGCCTGGCCGGCATCGCCCAGGGCCTGCGCGAGGTGGCCGGGCTGGCCGACCCGGTGGGGGAGGTGGTGCGCGGCAGCACCCTGGCCAACGGTCTCGAGCTGCGCCAGGTGCGGGTGCCGTTCGGCGTCGTCGGCATGATCTACGAGGCGCGGCCCAACGTGACCGCCGACGCCGCCGGCATCTGCCTGAAGTCCGGCAACGCCGCGCTGCTGCGCGGCTCCTCGAGCGCCCGCTCCAGCAACGCGGCGATCGTCGAGGTGCTGCGTGAGGCGATCGCCTCCACCGGCCTGCCCGCCGACGCCGTCCAGCTGGTGCCGGGGGAGACCCACGACTCGGTCAAGGCGCTCATGCGCGCCCGCGGGCACGTGGACGTGCTGATCCCGCGCGGCGGAGCCGGGCTGATCCGCTCGGTGGTGGAGGAGTCCACCGTGCCCGTCATCGAGACCGGCGTCGGCAACTGCCACGTCTACGTCGACCGCGCCGCCGACCTCGGCAAGGCGCTCGCGGTCGTGCTGAACGCCAAGACCCACCGCACCAGCGTCTGCAACGCCGCCGAGTCGCTGCTGGTGCACGCCGAGGTGGCCGAGCAGTTCGTGCCCCGCGTCGTCGCCGCGCTGCAGGAGGCCGGTGTGCTCGTGCACGGCGACGCCACCTTCGCCGCCCACGACGGCGTCGTGCCCGCCACGGAGGAGGACCACGCCACCGAGTACCTGGCGCTGGAGATCTCGGCTGCCGTGGTGCCCGACCTCGACGCCGCGCTCGAGCACGTGCGCCGCTACTCCAGCGGGCACTCCGACGCGATCCTGACCGAGGACCAGGGAGCGGCCCGTCGGTTCGTGGCCGAGGTCGACTCGGCCGCGGTCCTGGTCAACGCCAGCACCCGGTTCACCGACGGAGGCGAGTTCGGCTTCGGCGCCGAGATCGGCATCAGCACCCAGAAGCTGCACGCCCGCGGCCCCATGGGCCTGCCCGAGATGACCTCCACCAAGTACGTCGTGATCGGAGACGGCCACACCCGCTGACCCGGCGTGCATGCGCGTCAACACGGCGTCGACCCGGCCGCACTCGCGCCGGGTCGATGCGTGAGCCGTGCGCGTTCGCGCCGGGTCGATGCGTGAGCCGTGCGCGTTCGCGCCGGGTCGGCGTCAGGGGCGCAGGGCCGAGGGCGGGACGATCTCGAGCTCCTCCTCGCGGCGGGCCTCGTAGTTGGCGGTGAGGTAGAGGCCGACGCACAGGGTGGCCAGGCTGACGCCCATGAGCACCAGGGCCACCGGGGTGGTGCGGGGGGTCTCCATGAAGACGAGGTAGCCGAAGGCGAGGCCGAGCAGGATGTTGACCACGTTGAGCACCGGCATGGAGGCCGAGATGCGGGAGACGCGGTAGGCGGCCTGGTTGAGCGCCACGCCGGTGAGGCCGGCGGCGAAGGTCGCGTAGAGCGGCCACGTGGTGACCATCTGCCAGATGCCGCCCTGGGACTGCTCCTCCTCGGCGGCCTTGAGCAGCACGGCCACCAGACCGAAGACGAAGCCCGCGCCGGCGCCCATCAGGAAGCCCTGCTCGCGACCCTGCGGCAGCAGCTTGGCGAGTCCGAAGACGGTCAGGCCGGCGACGGCGCTGGCACCCACGAGCACCAGGAACACCGCACCCTCGGGTCGTCCGGCCCCTTCCGAGGGGTTGCTCGCCAGCAGGAAGACGACCAGGGCCGAGGCCGTGAGGCCCACGATCGCGGTCTCGCGCGGCTCGGGCCACTCGCGCGCGATGGCGGCGCGCACCATGACGGCGAAGACGATGCCGGTGATGATGATCGGCTGCACCAGCGCGATCGGACCGTTGAACAGGGCGAGTGCGTGGAACAGGAAGCCGCAGAAGCCGAACAGCTGGCCGACCAGCCACCAGGGCCGGTGCAGCAGGTGCCACAGCAGCTGCCACGTGCCGCCGACGTCCTTCGGGGCCGTGCCGGCGACCTGGTGCTGCACCGAGGTGGAGAGCGCGGCCATGAAAGCGCTGCCCAGCGCGAAGGTGACGGCGAGCCAGACCACGCGCACACCCTAACGGCGCGCCTTCTCCGGGGTGGGGAGGTGCGGTGGCCGCGCGGGGCGATGCTGGGTGGAGCCGGGGTGGTGCCGGGGCCGCCACCCGGTCGCACGGTGACCGGCGGGTATGTTCGCGGCCGTGTCCGCAACCCCCCGGCCGCTGCACGTGGCCTTCCTCGGCTGCGGATTCATCACGGGGGTCCACAGCCGGCACCTGCGGGCGCTGGCCGGCGGTGGGGACGCCGTGCTGGCCTCCTACGCCAGCCGCGACGCCGGCCGCGCCGAGGCCACGCGAGAGCGCCACGGCGGCGTGCGTGCCTTCACCGGCTACGAGGCAGCGCTGGCCGACCCCGACGTCGAGGCCGTGGTGGTCGCGGTCCCACCGGCCCACCACCTCGACCTCGTGCTGGCCGCCCTGGAGGCCGGCAAGCACGTGCTGGTGGAGAAGCCGGCCTTCCTGACCGCCGCCGACTACGAGCGGGTGATCGCCGCCCGCGACGCCGCCGGGCCGGGCCGGGTGGTGCTGGTGGGGGAGAACGACCACTACAAGCCGCTCGCCGTGACCCTGCGCGCGCTGCTGGCGCAGGGGGCCGTGGGCGAGCTGGTCATGGCGAGCTTCGTGACGGTGGCCGACAAGGCCAAGGCGGCGGAGGACTGGCGCAACGACGAGGCGCTGGCCGGGGGTGATGCCTTCTTCGAGGAGGGCATCCACTGGCTGCACCTGGCCGACAGCCTGGGCCCTCGGATCACCCGCATCACTGGGCACCGCCCGGCGCTCGCGGCCGACGTCGAGCAGCTCGCGGACCGCCGCAGCCGCAGCCGGCTGGTCTCCTTCGAGTACGACTCGGGCGCCGTCGGGGCGCTGTTCTACTCCCGCGAGGTGCCCTCGCTGCTGCAGGGCCTGCGGGTCTCCAAGCTGTGGGGGCGCGAGGGAGTGATCACCTTCGAGTCCAACGGCGCGGCCGTCGTGGTGCGCAGCCGCCACCGCCTGCGAGGCGCGCCCCGCGTGGTGCTGCCGGGCTACCGCGACATCCGCGGCTACCAGGCGATGTACCGCGACCTCGTGCGCTCGGTGCGCGCGGGCACCCAGCCGGAGATGAGCCTGGAGCGGGCGCTCTCCGACCACCGACTGATGGAGGAGGCCGGCGTTGCCTGAGCACGTTCCCGGCGAGCCGCGGCAGCTGGCCCACGACGTCGTCATCGTGGGCAGCGGGGCCGGCGGCGGCACCATGGCGCACGCCCTGGCCGGCAGCGGCCTGAGCGTGCTGCTGCTGGAGCGGGGCGGCTGGCTGCCCATGGAGCCCCAGAACGCCGACCCGGTGGAGGTGTGGCAGAAGCTGCGCTACCGGGCCGACGAGCCGTGGGTCAACCGCCGCGACGAGCAGTTCCGCCCGTTCATGCACTACGTGGTGGGCGGCAACACCAAGATGTGGGGCGCGGCGCTGCTGCGCCTGCGCGAGAGCGACTTCGGCGAGGTCCAGCACGCCGAGGGCGTCTCGCCCGCCTGGCCCATCGGGTACGCCGACCTGGCGCCCTGGTACGACGCCGCCGAGCGGCTCTACCAGGTGCACGGCGAGACCGGCGACCCCACCGACCCGCCCCGCGGGGAGTTCCCCCACCCGGCGGTGCCGCACGAGCCGACGATGGCCGAGGTGGTGGAGCGGATGCGCGCCGACGGCCTGCACCCGCACGCGCTGCCACTCGGCCTGGTCGACCCCGGCTCGGGCGGGTGCGTGCTGTGCAGCACGTGCAACTCCTTCCCGTGCAAGGTCCGCGGCAAGGCCGACACCGACGTCGTGTGCGTGACCGACGCGATCAAGGCCGACAACGTGACGCTGTGGACCGGTGCCCGCGTGCGGCGGCTGATCACCGACGCGCCGGGCGCTCGGGTGCGCGCGCTCGAGGTCGAGGTCGACGGCGAGACGCTCGTGGTCGAGGCGGGCACGGTGGTGCTGGCGGCCGGTGCGGTGAACTCCTCGGCGCTGCTGCTGGGCAGCGCCACCGACCGGCACCCGCGCGGCCTGGCCAACTCCTCGGACCTGGTGGGGCGGCGCTACATGGCCCACATCGCCACCATGATGGAGGCGGTGCACCCCACGAAGGTGAACCCGACGGTCTTCGCCAAGACGGTGATGATCAACGACTTCTACGCCCCCGGACCGGGCCGACCGCACCCGCTGGGGCACATCCAGAGCCAGGGCCGCGCCCACGCCGCGATCGTGCAGGGCGTGATGCCGGGCATCCCGATGCGGCTGGCCGAGGCGTGGGTCGCGCGCGGCGTGGACTGGTTGGCGATGAGCGAGGACCTGCCCGACCCCGAGAACCGGGTGAGCCTCACCCCGGGCGAGGGCAAGATCAAGCTCGAGTACCGGATCAACAACCTGGGCGCCCACCAGCAGCTGGTGCGCGAGACCGTGCGGCTGCTCAAGCGGGCCGGCTTCTGGGGCGTCGTGCGGCACCGGTTCAAGAACGAGAACACCACCCACCAGTGCGGCACCGCCCTGTTCGGGCACGATCCGCGCACCTCGGTGCTCGACACGTGGTGCCGCACCCACGACGTCGAGAACCTCTACGTCGTCGACGGATCGTTCTTCCCCTCTTCCGGAGCGGTCAACCCCGGCCTCACGATCATCGCCCAGGCGCTGCGGGTGGCCGACCACCTCAAGCGCGAGGTGCTGCAGCACCAGACGAGCCAGACCCACCAGTCCAGCCTGACCCGACCCGAGGGAGCAGCATGACGCGCATGAAGGCGCACTCGTTCAGCCACGTCGCCATCACGGTGGCCGACTTCAACCGCACCGTCCGGTGGTACGCCGACATCTTCGGCGCGCCGGTCGTGGGGGTCAGCGACACTCCCGCCGAGCGGGTCAAGGGGTTCTTCGGCGTCGAGGTGCCCGAGGGCGCCCCCGACCCGACGCTCAAGATCGGCTGGATCCGGATCCCGGGCGGCGCCACCATCGAGGTCTTCGAGTTCGTGCCCTCCGAGCCCTACGAGGAGGTGGTGTGGAACCGCCAGGGCATCCACCACTTCTCGCTCAACGTGCGCAACACCATGAAGTGGCAGCGCTACCTGGAGAGCAAGGGTGTCGAGATCGTGGCGCCCGTGGAGCAGTCGCCGCACGGCCACACGTTCTTCTTCATCAAGGACCCCGACGGCAACCTCATCGAGCTGATCGACAACAAGCACATGCGCGCGGTGCTCAAGTGGCTCGGCCCCCTGGGCGGCGTGCTGTTCAAGCGCACCATGTACCGCCGCTACTACCGGGCGGGCGGCTACCACAGCCACTGACGCCGTGCCGGCGAGAGGTCGGTAGGATCAGCCCCATGTCGAGCCAGATCGCGATGCTTCTCGTCCGTGCCAGCGAGGAGGCGCACTCCGAGCCCCTGATCCCGGTGTGGGTCGTCGGCCTGATCACCTTCGGCATCCTGATGGCGCTGCTGCTGGGCCTGATCGCCTTCGGCGGGGGCCGCGATCACAGCTGAGCCCACCCCGGCGGCACCGGTGGCCGGCACGACCAGGCCGCGCCGGGTCGGCGTCATGGGTGGCACCTTCGACCCCGTGCACCACGGCCACCTGGTGGCCGCGTCGGAGGCGCAGGCCTGGTTCGACCTCGACGAGGTGGTCTTCGTGCCCACCGGCGAGCCCTGGCAGAAGTCGCACCGCGAGGTCTCGCCCGCCGAGGACCGCTACCTGATGACGGTCATCGCCACGGCCTCCAACCCGCGCTTCCGGGTCTCCCGGGTCGACGTCGACCGCGAGGGCCCCACGTACACGATCGACACGCTGCGCGACCTGGCCGCCGAGCTCCCCGGCGTCGAGCTGTTCTTCATCACCGGCGCCGACGCCCTGGCCGACATCTTCAGCTGGCGCGACGCCGAGGAGCTGTTCTCGCTCGCCCAGTTCGTGGGCTGCACCCGGCCGGGCACCGAGGTCGACCCCGCCACCCTCGCCGCCATCCCGAGCGACCGCGTCACGATGCTCGAGATCCCGGCCCTGGCCATCTCCTCCACCGACTGCCGCGAGCGGCAGCGGCAGGGGCGGCCCGTCTGGTACCTGGTGCCCGACGGCGTCGTCCAGTACATCCACAAGCACCGCCTCTACGCCGCCTCGGCGGCCCGATGGGACACACCGACATGACCGCCACCGACCACGCCGTGGAGCTGGTGCACGCCGCCGCTCGCGCCGCCTCCGACAAGCTGGCCAGCAAGATCCTCGCCTTCGACGTCAGCGAGCAGCTGGCCATCACCGACGCCTTCCTGCTGGCCTCGGCCAGCAACGACCGTCAGGTCAAGGCGATCGTGGAGGAGATCGAGGACAAGCTGCGCGAGATCGGCGCCAAGCCCGACCGCCGCGAGGGCGAGCGCGACGGGCGCTGGGTGCTGATCGACTACGGCGAGATCGTGGTGCACGTGCAGCACGAGGAGGAGCGGGAGTTCTACGCCCTCGAGCGACTGTGGCGGGACTGCCCCACCATCAAGCTCCCCGACGACGTCGTCTCCCACGAGCGGTGACCCGCCGGCTGGTGCTGCTGCGCCACGGGCGCACCCCGTGGAACCACGAGGGCCGGGTGCAGGGGCACCGCGACGTCGGCCTCGACGACGTGGGTCACGCGCAGGCGGCTGCGGTCGCGCCCGTCGTCGCCAAGCTGTCGCCTGCGCAGCTGTGGTGCTCCGACCTCGAGCGTGCCCGGCAGACCGTCGCGCCGGTCGCGGTCGCCTGCGGCCTCGAGCCTCGCTACGACGAGCGCCTGCGCGAGTTCGGCTTCGGTGACCTCGAGGGGCGCACGCACACCGAGCTCGCCGCGGACGCACCCGACGACTTCACGGCCCTGCGCCGCGGCGACTACCACCGGATCTCCACCGCGGAGCCGCTCGCGCAGGTGCGCGCACGGATGGCCTCGGCACTCGGGGAGCTGCTCGGCCTGCTCGAGGCCGACCAGACCGGCGTCGCGCTCTCGCACGGCGCCGCCATCCGCGTGGCGGTGGGGGAGCTGCTCGGCTGGCCGGCCGAGCAGTTCGGCACCCTCGGCGGCCTGCCCAACTGCACCTGGGCCGAGCTGGCCGAGAACCCGGTCACCGGGCGACTCCAGCTGGTGGCGCTCGGTCGCGGCGCGTGACCCCCGGATTTCACCTCCGCGACCCGGTTGGCTAATATTCTCCGAGTTGCCGATCGGGTCCGCCCGAGGAGCACGAGATGGGGCTGTGGCGCAGCTGGTAGCGCATCTGCATGGCATGCAGAGGGTCAGGGGTTCGAGTCCCCTCAGCTCCACCGAGTCACGAGAGCCGCTCCTCCGGGAGCGGCTCTCGTGCTGTCCGGCCACGCCTCTCGGGGTCAGGCTCGCGGTCGCCGGTACGGCTCGACCTCGATCAGCTGCACCTCCGGGTTCGCGCAGCCCACGGTCCGGTGTGGCACGAACACCGAGGTCCGCGAGTTCGGCGGGTAGACACGGAAGCCGTCGACGGAGGCCGGCCCGCAGACCTGCGCGGGGTAGGCCTGCGCGACCGTGAGGTCCACGGCCTGGACGGCTCGCTGACCGGGCTGCAGCACCGCCGTCCGCACCCGGCCGGGGGCGCGCGTCGCCGCTGCGCCCACCTGGGTGCCGTCGCCCCCGCCCACGTAGGAGACGCCGCCGTAGCCACCGGTGCGGCACGCGGTCGTGCCGGTGTTCTCGGCCACCAGCCGCCCGTAGCGGTGCGAGGTCGCCGCGCCACCGGCCCGGTAGTGGTAGCCCAGCTGGGCCGAGCTGCACTGCGGCACGGGTCCGGGGGCAGCCGCCTGCGCCGCGAGCGGGGTGGTCACCAGCGTGCCGGCCGCCAACAGTCCGGCTGCCGCCAGCCGCAGGGTGCGTCCCCGGCGTCGATCACGCGAGGGCCGCCCCGGCGTCCCGTCCTCCTGCTGCTGCGCGCTCGTCTCCTCCGTGCTCATCAGGTCACCTCCAGCTGGTCGTGAGGGCGCCCGATCGGCGCCATGACCACAGATCACGCCCGGGCGCTGAGCGGGCGCTGAGAGCAGGCGAACGACTCGCGAAGAAGGCGTGCCAGCATGGCGGCATGGCGGGGACACCTGGACCGGACGCCGAGGCGCGGGTGCGCGCGAGCTTCGAGAAGCAGGGCCTGATGGCGCTCATCGGCGCCCGCCTGGTGGAGGTGGAGCGCGGCCGGGTGCGCA
Source organism: Nocardioides nanhaiensis (assembly GCF_039542785.1). Classification (NCBI taxonomy): domain Bacteria; kingdom Bacillati; phylum Actinomycetota; class Actinomycetes; order Propionibacteriales; family Nocardioidaceae; genus Nocardioides; species Nocardioides nanhaiensis. The sequence continues at coordinate 80,358 of NZ_BAABIM010000004.1, read as the reverse complement.
TCGACCTGCCTCGGCGCCCCGAGGTCTCCCAGCAGCACGGGTACGTGCACGCCGGCGCGACCAGTGCCATCGCCGACAGTGCCGGCGGGTACGCGGGCCTGACGATGATGCCGGAGGGCGCCGAGGTGCTCACGGTCGAGTACAAGCTGAACCTGATGGCGCCCGCCGCCGGCGACCTCGAGGCGGAGGGCACGGTCCTGCGCTCCGGGCGCACGCTCACGGTGTGCGAGCTGGCCGTCTTCGCGGTGGTGGGGGAGCAGCGCACCCAGGTGGCGGCCGGCATGCAGACGTTGATCTGCCTGCCGGGCAACTGACTCGCGCCGACGGTTCTCGCGCGGCGTTAGTCGAAGACAGGGTCGTCCGGTGGTTCGATGTCGAACTCGTCCGGTGGTGGGGGTTTGGGCCACTGGGGTTCGTGGGTGCCGAGGTGGTCGCGGACGATGGTCATCCCGGTCTCGAACGCCCACTCGTAGGCGCCGGGTGCGAGCCGTCGGTAGGTGACGGCGCCGTGGGTCTTGAACCGGTGGTGGCGTCGGCAGAGTGGGGCGAGGTTGCAGGTGCAGGTCGCGCCGCCCTGCTCGTAGGGCTGGATGTGGTCGCAGTCGCACCTGTCGGCCGGGCGGTTGCAGTGCGGGTAGACGCAGCGGGGGTCGGTCCACCGGGAGCGCTGCTTCATGCGGTCTGGGACTTCGTACTGCTCCACGTGCACGGCACCGTTGAGGTCGATCACGGGTCGGACGGTGATCCTGCCGGCGGTGCCGCACCACGCGCGGATCACGTCAGCGCTGACCGGGGTCTGAGAGTTTCCCAGGCGGCCGACCATGTAGCCGGCGGCGGTGAGGGCTTCGTCGGAGAGGTGGACGACCAGCTCGACCGCACGACCTCGGGAAGCCGAACGCGGCTGGTCGTGGATCTCGCCGGTCTCGAGGTCGAAGGCCAGCTGGTTGCGGGCCAGCTCCCCGAGGGCGGCGGCGCGGCGGACGTCGAGGGAGTCCTCGCACCCTGCGGCTCCGAGGGCGCGGGCGGTGTTCCTGATGGCGTTCTCGAGGTCGGCAGCGTCCGCTGCGTCGAGACACCCGGAGACCTCGACGGTGCCGGCCAAAGACTCCAGGCTCCCGGACTCAGTCTCGGTGCGGCGCGTGTCCCCGATGTCGAAGAACCGGCGCTCCCGCTTCTCCTTCTCAGCCTCCGCAGCGGCGTCGGGATCGAACCTCGCCTGCGTCTCTGCGACCAAACGTTCCATGGCGCGCTTGCCGATCTTCCCGGCTGCGGCCTCGACCTGCCGGTCCACGTGATCGGCTGCCTCGGCGGGGAGGGGCTGGGTGAGGTCGGCGAGCCCGAACGCCTTCCACACCGGCAGCTGGAGCTGCTCGACGCGCTGGTACAGCCGGGGTAGGCGGTACTTGAGCTCCAGCACCCGGCCGACCAGGGTCAGGCCTGAATCCGTGCTCATGCTCAAGGTCGAGGCCAGTTCCATCACCGCGAACTCCGACACCACCGGTGCGCCCGGGCCGGCGACGGATATCCAGCGGTCGCAGAACCCCTGGTCGCCCAATGCGGCCTCGAGCTCCTCGACGTCCTCGTCGGACATGACGGCGTTGGGGTCGGGCTCACCGGGGTGGTGGTCGGCATCCAGGCGGTTGACCTTGGCCCACTCCACGATCATCTGCAGCTCGCTGACCTCGGAACGCATCTTGTTGCTCCGTGCGGTCCGCACCAGCTGCAACGCGAACTCGCGCTCACCACGCTCGCGCTCCTCGCGCGCGAGGACCTCGGCGAGGTCGGGAGCGGTGGTGGTCATGGGTCTACTCAAGCACCGACCACCGACAGTCAGGGCCTGCTTTTGGGTGTTATCCACCCGTTGCAGAGGAACAAACTAGTAACAGTTTTCTACCTACTGACACTTGGTTCCCGCGGTTGGCGGTCGGGAGCCGGGGGTCTCGGTACACGCCGTCCTTCGTTCCTCGGGACGGCGCTACTCGACCACCGGCGGGTGGGCAACTCGACGGCCGGAGCGTAGATCGCTCGGGAACCCGAAGCCGGCCGAGGGCCATGACCCACCGCGGCGCCTCGGCGTCGTCGCAGTCGGTCCGGACCACGGCAACACCCGTCACCGACGATTCCTCACCAGAGGCCGCTCGGTCAGCGAACCACCGGGACGTGGCGCTGGAGGAAGGCGAGCTGCTCGGCGACGTTGCGCTCGAAGGCCTCGCCCACGTAGATGTCGAAGTGTCCCTCGGGCACCCGGACCACGGTGCCGTGCGGGGCGCGAGCCACGTGGCGCAGGGTCGGGCCCGGGGGCGCCACGGTGTCGTGGTCGCAGACGACGAACAGGGCCGGGCAGGTCAGGCGCCGGGCCAGGCGGCCCGGGCGGTGCCGGGTGATCTGCAGGGCGAAGCGGGCGGCGACGTCGGCGCGCACCTCGTCACCGCCCGGGGCGACGGCGGGCAGGAGGCGGAGCACGCCCGGCTCGCTGTCGGGAGACGTCATCAGGGCCACCGAGCCGGGCGGTCCGTAGCTCGGCACGGTGAGGGGCTCGCGTCCACGGGCGGCGCGCACCTGGTCGCGGACGGCGCGCACCCCCAGTCGCAACGAGGTGAGCGGAGGGATCGTGAGCGAGGAGGCCGGGCCGTCGGTGAACGGGCACTGGGAGATGACGGCGGCCACGCGCGGGTCGGCGGCTCCCACGGCGATCACGTGCCCGCCGGCGAACGAGGTGCCCCAGAGCACCACGCGGTCGCCGTCGAGACCCGCGGTGGAGCGCGCGCACGCGACGGCCGCCTGCCAGTCCTGGCGCTGCGCCGCGACGTCGAGGAGCTGGCGCGGCTCGCCTCCCGAGGCACCGAAGTGCCGGTAGTCGAAGACCAGGCACGCGTACCCGGCCTCGGTGAAGCGCTCGGCGAAGGCGTCCAGCCGCATCTCCTTGACGCCGGCCAGCCCGTGCGCCATCACGACCACCGGCACGCGTCCCGTCGACTCGCCGGAGTCCTCGCCAGAGTCCTCGGGGCGGTAGAGCCAGGCCGCGCAGTGCGTGCTGCCGCTGGGGAAGGTCACGTCGGTGCGCGTCATGGGCGCGGACGCTACCGAGTCATCGCGACCGGCGCCGTCGCCGTCGTCACAGGGTCACAGGGTCACGCGACGGGCGTGACCTCCAGCTCGGTCCAGTCCACCTGGCGCACCCGCCCGCGGTACTCGTCGACCAGGCCGGGCCAGTTGGTGGAGATCCGGCCGCCGTCGCGGTACCAGCTGTCGCAGCTGGCCCACACCGAGCGCTGCAGCCGCTCCTGCATCTCGGCGTCGAAGGCGTCGGCCGCGTCGGTCCGCACCTCCGCCAGCGCGCCGCCCTGCTCCTCGAGGTGGGCGACGACCTCGGCGATCCAGTCGGCCTGCGACTCCATCATGCCGATGATCGAGCTGCCGCCCAGGTTCGTGTTCGGGCCGTAGACGCAGAACAGGTTGGGGAAGCCGGGCACGGTGATGCCCAGGTGGGCGCGGGCGCCGTCGGCCCAGTGCTCGTGCAGGTCGGCACCGTCGCGACCGGTGATCGTCATCGGGCTCAGGAACTGCGTGGCCGCGAACCCGGTGCCCCAGATCACGACGTCGGCCTCGTGCAGCCGGCCCTCGGCGTCGCGCACGCCCTCGGGCACGACCTCGGCCACCGGGTGCGTCACCAGCTCCACGTGCTCGCGGGCCAGCGCCGGGTACCAGTCGTTGCTGAAGAGCAGGCGCTTGCACCCCAGCTCGTAGTCGGGCTGCAGCTTGGCGCGCAGGTCGGCGTCGGGCACCTGGCGGCGCAGGTGCAGGGACCAGGCCTTGCGCAGCCCCGTGAGCAGCGGGCCGCCGATCAGCGAACCGCCCTCGAGGGCGGCGTTGAGCCGCTCGCTGAGCCAGAAGGTGAGGCCGCGCTCGGCGTCGAGGACGAAGGGGAGCCTCTCGAAGACCTTGCTGTGCAGGGCGTGGAAGGCCTGGTCGGGCTTGGGCACCACGTAGGGCGCGGAGCGCTGGAAGACGGTGAGGGATGCGACGTCGTCGACGATGCCGGGCACGAACTGGATGGCGCTGGCACCGGTGCCGACGACGGCGACGCGCTTGCCGCGTAGGTCGACGTCGTGGCGCCACTGCGCGGAGTGGAAGGCCGGGCCGGCGAACGTCTCGCGGCCGGGCAGCTCGGGAACCACGGGCTGGGAGAGCTGGCCCACCGCGGTGACGACGGAGCGCGCCCGCCAGGTGCGCCCGTCGGCGGACTCGACGCGCCACTCGCCGTCCTCCTCCTCGAAGGTGCAGGAGGCGACCTCGACACCCGTGCGCACGTGCTCGAGCAGGCCCTCGCGGCCGGCCGCCTGGCGCAGGTACTCGAGGATCTCGGGCTGCTGGGAGTAGCGCCGCGTCCATCGCGGGTTGCGCGCCCACGACCAGGAGTAGAGCGGGGAGGGCACGTCGCACGCGGCGTTGGGGTAGGTGTTGTCGCGCCACACACCGCCGACTCCCGCCGCGCGCTCGAGCACCACCACGTCGGTGACACCGCGCTCGCGCAGGGCGCGCACCGCACCCAGCCCGCCGAAGCCGGCGCCGATCACGATGACCTGGTGGACCTGCTCGTGCTGCTCGTCATTCGCCATGCCCCGAGGCTAGGCGTGGAGCTGGCGCGGACGGGAGGGTCGAGCGCACACTGAATCCATGATTCCGGCCAACGTGGGAGCCTCGACGGTCCGCGACTGGGCCTTCCCGCGTGCCGCGACCGGGCTGCGCGTGCTGCTCACTTACGGCCGCGACCACGGGCTCGGTGCCCGCACCGTGCTGGCCGGCACCGGACTCCAGGCCGGGAGCCTGGGGTTGGCGTCCGGATCCGGCGCCGCGGAGGTGACCGCGGCGCAGGAGCTGCGCGTGGTGCGCAACCTGGTGGCGCGGTTGGGGGAGGGGATCGGCCCCGACGTCGGCTCCCGCTACCGCGCCGAGACCTTCGGCGTCTTCGGCTACGCGCTGCGCTCCAGCCGGACGCTGGGCGAGGCGGTGGAGGTGGCGCTGACCTACCTCGACCTCAGCCACGCCTTCGCCCTGCCGCGTGCCGAGGTGGTCGGCGACGAGGTCGTCGGGCGCCTCGACGGCGGGGGCCTGCCGGTGGACGTGCGCGAGGTGCTGGTGGCCCGCGACGCCACCGCGGTGCTCACCGTGCTCGACGACCTGGTGCCGGGCGGCACGGGGGCGAGCCTCGAGCTGACGGGCAGCACCGCGACGCTGCGGGTCGCCGTCAGCGAGATGGCGCGCCCGCTGCCCCGCGACGGCGCCGACGCCGCCGAGCGCAGCCGCCTGCTGTGCGAGCAGGTGGTGGAGCCCCGACGGCGTCGCACCGGGCTGGCCGCCGACGTGCGGGTCCTGGTGACCCAGCGCCTGCCCGAGGGCGCACCCATGACCGCCGTCGCCGCCGACCTGGGGCGCAGCGAGCGGACGCTGCGCCGCGAGCTGGCCGCCGCCGGCGTCGGCTACCGCGAGCTGCTGGACGAGGTGCGCGCCAGCCTGGCCGCCGAGCTGCTGCGGTCGGGCCCCACGCTCGGCGTCGATGCCCTCGCCCGGCGCCTGGGCTACGCCGAGGCCACGAGCTTCATCGCCGCCTTCCGGCGCTGGACCGGGACTACGCCGGCCGCGTGGGCTCGCGAGTTCGCCTGACGTCCACCTGGACGTCAACTACGACGCCGCCGACGCCCCTAGCGTCGTGCGCGACCGACTCACGCTCGACCTCGGAACCGGAGCCACCCTCGATGACGCAGACGCCCACCGACCGCCGCCACCTGCCCATGGCCGGTCTCACGCACGGCAACCGCAACCCGGTGACGTGCCACCTCCGCTGCGGTGACGCGTGCTCGTTCACGCCGCCCAACACCACGGACAACGACTACTTCCGCGACGTCGCCACGCGCGCACTGAGCCGCCGTCGCACCCTCGGCCTGGCCGGTGCGGGCGCCGTGGCGCTGGGTGTCGCTGCCACGACCGCGAGCCCCGCCGCCGCTCGACCCGGGCGAGCCATCGCCGGCAAGCCCGGCGGGAAGTACCCCCACACGAAGCCCGGCAAGCCCGGCAAGCCCGGCCGCAGCCGCCTGCTCTTCACGCCCGTGGCGCCCCAGCCCGCCGACACCGACTCGGTGGGCGTGCCGGCCGGGTACCGCTGGGACACCATCGTGCGGTGGGGCGACCCGATCCTGCCCGGAGCGCCTGGGTTCGACGCGAGCGACCAGACCCAGGAGTCGGCCGAGGGCCAGTTCGGCTACAACTGCGACTACCTGGACATCATCGAGACCAACAGCAAGGGCACCCGTGCGCTGCTCGTGGCCAACCACGAGTACACCAACGAGGAGATCATGTTCCCCCCGGGCACCGACCCGGAGACCGTCGTGAGGGTCGCCCTGGCCTCCCACGGCATGAGCGTCGTCGAGCTGCGCCGCGCCCGGCGCGGCGACGCCTGGAGCTACATCCCCGGTGCGCCCAAGAACCGCCGGATCACCGCCGAGACCCCGTTCACCTTCGACGGCCCCGTCCGCGGCTCGGCTCTGCTGCGCACCGCCGAGGACCCCCGCGGCGTCACGGTCCGCGGCACCCTCAACAACTGCGCCGGCGGCACCACCCCGTGGGGCACCGTGCTCTCCGGCGAGGAGAACTTCAACCAGTACTTCCTGGCCGCCGGCACCGACGTGCGCGAGAGCCGCTACGGCCTGGGCCCCACCCAGGACTCCCGCGGGTGGCGCAACGTCGACGAGCGCTTCGACGCCACCTCCGAGGGCTACCGCAACGAGCCGCACCGCTTCGGCTGGATCGTCGAGGTCGACCCCACCGACCCGAGCTCGACCCCGGTCAAGCACACCGCGATGGGCCGGTTCAAGCACGAGGGCGCCAACGTCATCGTCAACGACGACGGCCACGTGGTGGCCTACATGGGCGACGACGAGCGCTTCGACTACGTCTACCGCTTCGTGTCCAGGAAGAAGCTGCGCAAGGGCAACAGCCCCGGCGCCCGTCGTCACAACCTGGGCCTGCTCTCCGAGGGCGACCTGTCGGTGGCCAAGTTCATCGGCGACGGTCTCGAGGACGGCGTCAGCGACGGCATCGGCCGCTGGCTCCCGCTCACCCGCGCCGGCCGCTCCATGGTCGCGGGCATGTCGCTCGAGGAGGTCCTGGTCTTCACGCGCCTGGCCGCCGACAAGGCCGGCGCCACCAAGATGGACCGTCCCGAGGACGTCGAGCCCAACCTGGTCAACGGCCACATCTACGTGGCGTGCACCAACAACACCGACCGGGGCAAGGCCGGCAAGGAGGGCCCGACCGAGCCCAACCCGCGCAACGCCAACAAGGACGGCCACGTCGTCGAGATGATCCCCCACAAGGGCGACCACACGCTCGAGCGGTTCCGCTGGAACCTGCTGCTGATCTGTGGCGACCCCGGCACCGCGGGCACCTACTTCGGCGGCTACGAGGGCCCCGTCTCGCCCATCTCGTGCCCCGACAACGTGGCCTTCGACAGCGTCGGCAACCTGTGGGTCTCCACCGACGGCCAGCCCAGCAGCACCAGCCGCTGCGACGCCCTGTTCAAGGTGCCGGTCGCCGGACCCCAGCGCGGTCGCGTGCAGCAGTTCCTCTCGGTGCCCGCCGGCGCCGAGACCTGCGGCCCCGTCGTCCGCGACACCGACGGCGAGGGCTCGGTGTTCGTCTCCGTGCAGCACCCCGGCGACGGCGGCACCTGGGAGTCGCCGACCTCCTTCTTCCCCGACTACGTCACCGGCTCGGCGGGTCGCGGGGAGTTCAAGGGTCCGCGACCCTCGGTGATCCAGGTGCGCCGGGCCTGACCCGGCCTCGCTGGTCCAGCCCCTCCAGCTGATCCACCTGCGTGGGCCCGGAGCCGAGTCGGTCGGCTCCGGGCCCGCGTGGCGCCCGACGGGCCCCGGCCCGCCTCGCTGTCGGCACTAGGGTGGCCCCCATGCGACCCGAGCCCGGTCAGGTCATCACCGTGTTCCGCTCCCGCCTGCGCCCCGAGGGCGCCGAGGCCTACGCCGAGCACGCCGAGCGGATGAGCGCCCTGGCCCGCACGATGCCGGGCTACGTGGAGCACAAGGTCTTCACCGCCCCGGACGGCGAGCGGGTCACGCTCGTCACCTTCGCGGACGCCGAGGGTCACCGCACCTGGGCCGAGGACGCCGAGCACCGCGCCGCGCAGCGCGCCGGCGTCGAGGGGTACTACGAGCAGTACTCGATCGCGGTCGGCACCGTCGAGCGCGCGCACGCCTGGCGGCGGGCGTGAGCACCGCTCCCATCGGCGCCGTGCCCGAGGGTGCGGTCGAGATCGACGTCGCGAGCCACGGGGTCCGGCTCTCGGCCTGGCACTTCAGCGCCACCACCGACGCCTGGACGACGCCCGCCGGCCGCCCCTGCGTGGTGATGGCGCACGGTCTGGGCGCCACCAAGGACGCCAACCTCGCGCCCTACGCGCAGCGCTTCGCCGCGGCCGGCGCCGACGTCGTGGTCTTCGACTACCGCGGCTTCGGCACCTCCGACGGCGAGCCACGCCAGCTCGTCGACCACCGCCGTCACCGCGACGACTACCGCAGCGTGGTCGAGCACGTGCGCCGGATGCCCGCCGTCGACCCGGACCGGGTGGCGCTGTGGGGCAGCTCGTACTCCGGCGGCCACGTGGTCGCCGTCGCCGCCGACGACCCGCGCATCGCGGCCGTGGTCTCGCAGGGCGCCGCCATGGACGGTCTCACCGCGGTGCTCGAGATCGTGCGCTACGCCGGGCCGCGCCACCTGCTGCGACTCAGCGCCCACGCGCTGCTCGGCGTCGTCCGCCGCGACCACGAGGTGGCCCTGGTCGGCGAGCCCGGGTCGCTGGCCGCGATCACCTCCGACGACGGGCTCGAGGGCTACTCGCGCATCATGGGGCCGACCTTCGAGAACCGGATGCCGGCACGCGCCATCCTCCCGATCATGCTCAACCGCCCCGTCACCGCGGCCCCGCGGCTCACGGCCCCGCTGTTCCTGCTGATCGCCTCGGACGACTCGATCGCGCCGCCGGCCGCGGTCGAGCGGGTGGCCCGGCGAGCGGGTGGACGGGTGGAGGTGCTGCGCCTGGACTGCGGTCACTTCGACATCTACGCCGACGACCTCTTCGAGCAGGGCGTCGAGGCCCAGATCCGCTTCCTCGGCTCGGTGCTCGAGGCGTGACGCCGCCGCCGTCCCTCCCACCGGGTGCCGCGGTACCATGACGTCATGAGCACGCAGAGCCTGCTTCTTGCCCTGCCGCGCTGATCACCCCGATCCGCGCGGCCGCCCCTCCCTGCGAGGGGCTTTTTCATGTCCGCACCACACCCGCACCAGAGAGCACCGAGCCAGCGATGAGCCAGCAGAGCACCGGCAGCGCCCCCGAGGCGAGCGCCTTCGACGTCGAGGCCGTGGAGGCCAAGTGGCTCCCGGTGTGGGAGCGGCTCCAGCCTTTCGAGGCTGACGACGCCGCGGTCGAGAGCGGTGCTCGCGAGAAGCGCTACGCGCTGACGATGTTCCCCTACCCGAGCGGCGACCTGCACATGGGGCACGCCGAGGTGTTCGCGCTGCACGACGTCATCTCGCGCTACTGGCGACTGCGCGGCTACGAGGTGCTCAACCCGATGGGCTGGGACTCCTTCGGGCTGCCGGCCGAGAACGCCGCGATCCGCAACGACTCACACCCCGCCACCTACACCTACGGCAACATCGAGACCCAGGCCGCCTCGATGCGGCGCTACGCCGTCAGCTTCGACTGGTCGCGGCGCCTGCACACCTCCGACCCCGAGTACTACCGCTGGACCCAGTGGCTGTTCCTCAAGCTGCGCGAGCAGGGGCTGGCCTACCGCAAGAACAGCCCGGTCAACTGGTGCCCCCAGGACCAGACGGTGCTGGCCAACGAGCAGGTGCTGGCCGACGGCACCTGCGAGCGGTGCGGCGCCGAGGTGACCAAGCGCGAGCTGACCCAGTGGTACTTCCGCACCACCGCCTACGCGCAGGAGCTCTACGACTGCCTCGACGACCTGCAGCAGACCTGGATCGGCAAGGTCGTCAACGCCCAGCGCAACTGGATCGGCCGCTCCGAGGGTGCGCACGTGCGGTTCGCCGTCGAGGGTCGCGAGGAGCCGATCACGGTCTACACCACCCGGCCCGACACGCTGTACGGCGCCACGTTCATGGTGGTGGCCGCTGACGCGCCGCTGGCCGCCGAGATCGTCGCGCCCGAGCGGCGCGAGGCGCTCGAGGCCTACGTGCAGCAGGTCCGCAAGGCCTCCGACATCGACCGGCTGGCCACCGACCGGGCCAAGACCGGCGTCGACCTCGGGGTCACGGCCACCAACCCGGTCAACGGCGAGCAGCTGCCGGTGTGGGCCTCCGACTACGTGCTGGCCGACTACGGCACCGGCGCGATCATGGCCGTGCCCGCCCACGACCAGCGCGACCTCGACTTCGCCCGCGAGTTCGACCTGCCGGTGCGGCAGGTGGTCGACACCGGTGAGGGCGACCCCGCCGAGACCGGTGTCGCCACCAGCGGCGACGGCACCTACGTCAACAGTCCCCTGCTGGAGGGCGTCGCCGACAAGGCCACCGGCATCCGCACCGTCGTCGAGCGGCTCGAGGCCGACGGCACCGGCGAGGGCACGGTCAACTTCCGGCTGCGCGACTGGCTGCTCTCGCGGCAGCGCTACTGGGGCGCGCCGATCCCGATCATCCACTGCCCCGAGCACGGCGAGGTGCCGGTGCCCGAGGACCAGCTGCCGGTGGTGCTGCCCGAGCTGCGCGGCGCCGACCTGAAGCCCAAGGGCACCTCGCCGCTGGGCGCGGCGACCGAGTGGGTCGAGGTGGCCTGCCCCACGTGCGGTGGGCCCGCGCGCCGCGACACCGACACGATGGACACCTTCGTGGACTCCTCGTGGTACTTCCTGCGCTACCTCTCGCCGCACGACCAGACCCAGGCGTTCAGCAGCGAGGCCGCCGCCGCCTGGGGTCCTATCGACCTCTACGTCGGTGGCGACGAGCACGCCGTCCTGCACCTGCTCTACGCGCGGTTCTTCACCAAGGCGCTGCGCGACGCCGGCCTGCTGACCTGGGACGAGCCGTTCTCGGCCTACCTCTCCCAGGGCAAGGTCATCAACGACGGCCGCAAGATGAGCAAGTCGCTGGGCAACGGCGTCGACCTGGGTGAGCAGCTGGATGCCTACGGCGTCGACGCCGTGCGCCTGACGCTGGTCTTCGCCAGCCCGCCCGAGGACGACATCGACTGGGCGCGGATGAGCCCGGCCGGCTCGCAGCGCTTCCTGCAGCGCGCGTGGCGCCTGGCCGACGACGTCACCAGCGAGCCCGACGTCGACCCCGCCGACGGCGACGTGGCGCTGCGGCGCGCGACGCACCGCACGGTGCGCGACGCCGAGGAGCTGGTGGAGAGCTACCGGTTCAACGTCGTCGTCGCGCGGGTCATGGAGCTGGTCAACGCCACCCGCAAGGCCATCGACTCCGGCTGCGGCCCGGCCGACCCGGCGGTGCGCGAGGCCGTCGAGGCGGTCGCCGTGCTGCTCTCGATGGTGGCGCCCTACACGGCCGAGGAGATGTGGGAGCGGCTCGGGCACCAGCCCACCGTCGCGCGTGCCCCCTGGCCCGTGGTCGAGGAGTCGCTGCTGGTGCAGGAGAGCGTCACGGCGGTGGTGCAGGTCAAGGGCAAGGTCAAGGCTCGGCTCGAGGTCTCGCCCGAGATCGGCGACGCCGACCTGGAGGCCGCCGCGATGGCCGACCCGGCTGTGCAGCGCGCGCTCGAGGGCCAGACCGTGCGCAAGGTCGTGGTGCGGGCGCCCAAGCTGGTCAACATCGTCGTCTGAGCACGGAGGACGGCCCGGAGCACCGGCCGGGGCCCGACCCCGGTGCGCCGCTCGCTACCCTGCGCGGGTGCCTCGTGTTGCGCTCGTCACGGACTCCACGGCGTCGCTGCCCGACGACGTCGCGGCTGCGTACGACGTCACGGTCGTGCCCCTGCAGGTGGTGATCGGGGCCGAGGCCTTCGACGAGGGCACGCCCGGGGCCACCTCCGAGCGCGTGGCCGCCGCGCTGCGCGAGTACCGGCCGGTGAGCACCTCGCGCCCCGCGCCCGCCCTGATGCTGGAGACCTACGAGGCCCTCGCCGCCGACGGCGCCGAGCAGATCGTCTCGGTGCACATCTCGGGCGAGATGAGCGGCACCCACGAGTCGGCCCAGGTGGCGGCGCGCAAGGCCTCGGTGCCGGTGCTCACCGTCGACAGTCGCCAGGTGGGGGTGGCCACCGGGTACGCCGTGCTGGCCGCCGCCGAGGTGCTGGCGGCCGGTGGGTCGGCCGAGAAGGCGGCGGCGGCGGCCCGCTCGCGCGCCGAGGCCAGCGCCTCGCTGTTCTACGTCGACACCCTGGAGTACCTGCGACGCGGCGGCCGCGTGGGCGCCGCCGCCGCGCTGCTGGGCGGTGCCCTGGCGGTCAAGCCGCTGCTGCGCATCCACGAGGGGTCCGTGGCCTCGCTGGAGCGGGTGCGCACCTCCGGCAGGGCTCTCGCGCGGCTGGAGGAGCTCGCGGTGGAGGCCGCTGGCGAGCACGCGGCCGTCGACGTCTGCGTGGCCCACCTGGCCAGCCCCGAGCGGGCCGAGGCCCTGCAGGCCAAGCTCGCCGACCGGCTCGCCGACCCGCTGCAGGGCCGCGAGGTGTGGTGCGGCGAGCTGGGCGCGGTGCTCGGCGCGCACGTGGGTCCCGGGATGCTCGCCGTCTGCGTGGCGCCGCGGCTCCCCACCGCCTGACCGCCGCCCGGCCGGACCACGAGTCCGTCCCGCGGGTGATCGGCCCGGGAGCCGTCCACAGGCGGGGGTCGCGGTGCATGTCCTCCACAGGCGGCTGCTCGCGTCGGGTGGATGTCGCGCGCCCGGCCTAGCGTCGTCGATCATGCGATCCCGACCGACCCGTGCCCAGCACCAGGAGGCCGTGGCCCGGCGGCTGGCCAGCCTGACCGCCGAGCTGGAGCAGGCCCGCGCCGCTGCCGGGACCGGGTCTGCCACCGGGTCGGAGGAGTCGGGGGGCCCCGCCGAGCAGGGGGACTGGTGGGGCGAGCACACCCGGGTGGCCCCGGCCCTGCGGCTGGTGTCCCCGGTGCCGGCGCAGGCCACGGTGCCGACGCCGGTCCCGACGCCGGTCCCGGCGCCGTCGCCGATGCCGGCACCGCCCGCGGTGGAGGAGCCCGCGCCCGTGCTGCCCGTGCCGGGACGGCACGCAGCCCGGCGCGAGGCGGCACGGAGCACGAGCTGGGCCGACCGGGTGGGGGTGCCGGAGCCGCTCCGGGGCCGGGTGCACCTCGGGTCCGCCCACGTGAGCGTGGTGGCGGTGCTGGTGGCCCTGGGCGCGGTGGTCACGGCGTGGCTGGTGGTGCGCGGCGACGCGCAGCCGGCTCCGGTGCCGGTGGCGGCTCCGGCCGGCAGCCAGCCGCTGGTGCCGCTCGACCCGTCGGTCTCCGCGCCGGGTGCTGCTGCGACTCCGGGGGCGCCCGTCGCGTCCTCCGGGGCGGCTGCCACCGGCAGTGGTGACACGGTCACCGTCGACGTCGCGGGGCGGGTGCGGCGTCCGGGCATCGCGGTGCTGCCGGTCGGCGCGCGGGTGGTCGACGCGCTGGAGGCTGCCGGCGGTGCGCGACCCGGTGTCGACCTCTCCTCCCTCAACCTGGCGCGCCCGCTGGTCGACGGCGAGCAGGTGCTGGTGGGCGGGCCTGCGCCGGCCTCCGCGGCTCCGCCCGTGCCGGGCACGGCCACCACCTCGCCACCGGCGACGGGCGCCGTCGGGCTGGTGAACCTCAACACCGCCACGCCCGAGCAGCTCGAGGCGCTGCCCCAGGTGGGCCCGGTCACCGCGTCGGCGATCGTGGCGTGGCGCGAGGCCAACGGGGCGTTCGCCTCGGTCGACCAGCTGGTCGAGGTCGACGGGATCGGCGAGGCCACGCTGGCCCAGATCGCCCCGTATGCCACGGTCTGAGCCACCAGAGGAGCCCGGCCGGGAGCCGGCCCGGACCGATCTGCGGATGCCGCTGCTCGGGGCGGCCGCGTGGGCGGGGGCGCTGGCCGCCACGGCGTGGGGCGGACTCGGCCCGGCCCTGGTCGGGCTCGGTGCGCTGGTGCCGGCGATCGTGCTCGTGGCCGCGCGCCGGGCCGGCCGGAGCGACGGGTTGCGGCGCTGGGCGGCCACGGTCGCGGCCCTCGCCGTCGTCGCGCTGGCGGTCGCGTCGCTCACCTGGGTGCGCGGGCTCGCCGTCACCGAGGGGCCGCTGGCCGAGCTGGCCCACGAGCGCGCACGGGTGGAGCTCGTGGCCACCGTGGTCTCGGACCCGCGCCAGGTCGACGGCGGCTTCGAGCCGCGCACGGCGGTGCGGCTGCAGGTCACCGAGGTCACCGCGCGGGGGGTGGTCGTCCGGCTGCGGTCGGCGGTGCTGGTGCTGGGCGACGACGCCTGGCGCGGCGTCGAGCTGGGGGAGCGGGTGCGGGCCGGGGGCAGGCTGGCGCCGGGCGACCGTGGGGTCTCGGCCCTGCTCACCGGAGCCACCGAGCCGGAGCGGCTGGCCCGGCCCGACCTGTGGTGGCGGGGAGCCGCCGTGGTGCGGCAGGGCATCCGCGAGGCCGTGGCCGGGCGTCCGGCCGACCAGCGGGCACTGGTGCCCGCCCTCGTCGACGGCGACGACGCCGCGCTGGACCCCGGGCTCGAGGCCGACTTCCGTACCACCGGCCTCACCCACCTGACCGCTGTCAGCGGCACCAACCTCACGCTGGTGGTGGGGTTCCTGCTGGTGCTCGCCCGCTGGTGCCGGGTGCGGGGGCGCTGGCTGCTGCTCGTGGGGGCACTGGGGATCTGCGGCTTCGTGCTGCTGGCGCGTACCGAGCCGAGCGTGGTGCGTGCCGCCACCATGGGCGCCGTCGGGCTGCTGGCGCTGGGCAGCAACGGTCGGCACCGGGCGCTGCGCGCACTGGGTCTGGCCGTGGTCGTGCTCCTCCTCGTGCAGCCCGCGCTGGCGACCACCGCGGGCTTCGCCCTCTCGGTGCTGGCCACCGCCGGCATCGTGCTGCTGGGCCCCGGCCTGCGCGACGCCCTGGCCCGGTGGATGCCCCGCTGGTGCGCCGAGGCCGTGGCCGTGCCCGCGGCCGCCCAGGTGGCCTGCACCCCCCTGGTCGCGGCGATCTCGGGCGAGGTGAGCCTCGTGGCGGTGGTGGCCAACCTGCTGGTGGCACCCGTCGTGGGGCCTGCCACGGTGCTGGGGCTGGTGGGCGGCCTGGTGGTGCTCGTGCTGCCGCCCGTGGGGCTGGTGCTCGGCTGGGGTGCGGGCGCCTGCGTGGGGTGGATCGCCGCGGTGGCCCGGCGCGGTGCCGACCTGCCGGCAGCCTCGCTCGGCTGGGGCACGGGGCCGGCGTCGCTGCTGCTGCTCGTGGTGCTCTGCGTCCTGCTGGTGCTGGTGGCGCCGCGGGTGCTGGCCCGCCCCCGCAGCACGCTGCTGTGCTGCGCGGTGCTGGGGGTGGCGGTCTGCGTGCGGCTGCCCACGCCCGGGTGGCCGCCGCCGGGGTGGGTCCTGGTGGCCTGCGACGTCGGACAGGGTGACGCGCTGGTGCTGCGCAGCGGTCCGGGCAGCGCCGTCGTCGTCGACGCCGGGCCCGACCCGCCCGCGGTCGAGGGCTGCCTGGACCGGCTCGGTGTCACCGAGGTGCCGCTGGTGGTGCTGACCCACTTCCACGCCGACCACGTGGACGGGCTGCCCGGGGTGCTGGCGGGTCGGCGCGTCGGCCTGGTGGAGACCTCGCGCACGTTGGACCCCTCGGCGGGGTCGCAGCAGGTGCGTGAGCAGAGCGCGGCCGCGGCGGTGCCGGCGTCGGCGGCTCCCTACGGCACCACGCGCACGGTGGGCGAGGTCCGGTTGCAGGCCGTGTGGCCGCGACCGGGGCCGGTGGTGGCGGGTCCGGGCGACGGGTCGGCTGCCAACGACGCCAGCGTGGTGCTGCTGGCGGAGGTGGGTGGCGTGCGGATCCTGCTGACCGGCGACATCGAGCCGCCGTCGCAGGCCTTGCTGGCGCGTGCCCTGCCAGGGCTGCACGTCGACGTGCTGAAGGTGCCGCACCACGGCAGTCGCTACCAGGACCTGGACTGGCTCGAGTCGCTCGAGGCGCCCCTGGCGGTGGTCTCCGCCGGGGCCGACAACGACTACGGCCACCCGGCGCCGGACCTGCTCGACGCACTGGAGGACGCCGGCACCGAGGTCGGGCGCACCGACGAGCAGGGCGACGTCGCCGTGGTGGTGGAGGCGGGCGAGGCCCGGCTGGTCACCCGGGACTGAGCGGTGTCGGGCCAGACCCACACCCGGGACACGGACCTGGTCTCGTCAGTTCCTGTTCAAGCCGTGCCGGCGCGAGTCGAGAGCGTGCTTGAAGTGGCTCTCTGCTGCATCGATGACACGCGTCGGCGTGGCTGGATCGAAGCCGCGCAGCAAGGAGAACCTGAACGTCTCGGGAGAGCCATCGGTCGCCGTGCTCCTCGATGTCGTCGGCTCTGCGGTCAGTCCAGTCTGGTGGGTCGATCAACCGAGCAGGGCGGGTGGGCGACCACACGTCAGAGCAGCGTCACCTGCTGTGTCGGCGGGCTGTGGCAGGCTGCTCCGCGTGGCAGGTCGAGCAGGGTCCAGGTCCGGTGCGAGGTCAGGCTCCAGCGGGGGAGCAGCGCGTGCCATCAGCGACGCCGGCGAGGTGCTCGGCCGGGTCCTGCTGGTCACCGGCAAGGAGGAGTTCCTGGCCGAGCGGACGGTCGTCTCGGCGCGGGCCGCGGTGCGTGCCCACGACCCGGAGTCCGAGCTGGCCGACACCGTCGGCGGCGACCTGACCCTCGCCACGCTCGGCGAGCTGGCCGCCCCCTCGCTCTTCTCCACGGTGCGGTGCGTGGTGGTGCGCAAGGTCGAGGACCTGCCCGAGGAGTCGGTGGCCGGGCTGCTCGACTACGCGGCGGCACCGGCGGAGGACGTCGGCCTGGTGCTGGTGCACAGCGGTGGGCAGAAGGGCTCGGGGGTGCTCACCAAGCTGCGCAAGCTGCCCACGGTCACCGAGCACAAGTCCGCCGAGCTGCGGGCCTCGGAGTACCCCGGCTTCGCGACGGCGGAGGCACGCGCCCACGGCGGTCGGATCGAGCAGGAGGCCGCCTCGTTCCTGGTGCAGGCCGTCGGCCAGGACCTGCGCTCGCTCTCCGCCGCCGCCCACCAGCTGGTCAACGACTTCCCCGACGAGACGATCGGGCTCGAGCAGGTCAAGCGGTACTTCGGCGGTCGCGCCGAGGCCACCTCGTTCGCCGTCGCCGACGCCGCCCTGGCAGGGCGTCGTCACGTGGCGCTGGAGGAGCTGCGCTGGGCGCTCGATGCCGGCACGGCACCGGTCCTGGTCACCTCCGCGTTCGCGGGCAACGTGCGGGGCCTGGCCCGCTACAGCTCGGCGCCGCGCGGGATGGGGGAGAACGACCTGGCCCGCGAGGTGGGCGTGCCGCCGTGGAAGCTGCGCACCCTGCGCGACCTCTCCCGCTCGTGGAGCGAGGCCGGGATCGCCCGCGCCATCCGCGCCGTCGCCCAAGCCGACGCCGACATCAAGGGCGCGGCCAGCGACCCGCAGTACACCCTGGAGCGGCTGGTGCTCACCGTCGCCGCGCTGCGCGACGCCTGATCCGGTCCAGAGAACCCACGGGCGCAAATGCCGACGACCCGCCGGCTCCCGGAGGAGGGCGGGTCGGAGGGCAGCAGACCGGTCGGAGCGCAGGGCTCCGAGCCGGGTCAGAGAGAAGCGGCCTGCTTGGCGATCGCCGACTTGCGGTTGGCGGCCTGGTTCTTGTGGATGACTCCCTTGGAGACGGCCTTGTCGAGCTTGCGGGTGGCCTCGCGGCTCAGCGTCACCGCGGTCTCCTTGTCGCCGGCCTCGGCGGCGGCGCGGAACTTGCGGATCGCGGTCTTCAGGCTCGACTTGACCGCCTTGTTGCGCTCGTGGCGCTTCTCGTTCTGCTTGTTGCGCTTGATCTGGCTCTTGATGTTCGCCACTGCGGATAACCCTCTTGACTCGGTTGGACGGCGCTGTGCCGGCTGGTCGGTGCTGCTGCAAGATCCCACGCGGTGGGCGCGCCGGAGCGGCCGCACTCGCGACGGACAAAGGTAGCAGCGGACCTCAGGACGGCTGAAATCGACGGTCGCGCAGCCAGGTCTCGCAGACCTCGGCCTGCCAGCGCTGGGCCGCACGCAGGTGCGGGGCGGCCGGAACGGCCGGGCCGTCGGCCACCTGGCGGTAGTAGCCGGTGAGCAGCGCGAGCAGGGCGTCGACGTGGTCGCGGGGCACCTCGGCGGTCAGCGGGCAGGCGGCGAGCAGCGCGTCGGCGTCCAGGCCGTCGCCCCGCGGGCCGACGAGCGCGATCACCGGGTCGATCCACGCGGCGCCACGCACCGGCCAGTGCCAGTCGTCGAGCAGCAGGCGGCCGTCGTCGGTGAGCAGGACGGTGTCGTCGCGCACGTCGGTGTGCACCAGCGTCTCGCCGGCGCACACGTGCGGGAAGCGCGCGGCCAGCGCCGCCATCTCCTCCAGGTGGGGCAGGTCGGGGTCGGTGGCCCGCACGTGGTCCCACGCCGCCGGCCAGGTGGCGAAGGCCTCGGCGGCGGTCTCGAGCTCGAGGGCGACGGGTGCCGGCGTCAGGGCCTCGGCCGCTCGGGCCAGCCCGGTGAGCACCGCGGTCGCGTCCTCGAGCGACCAGGGGCGGGTGGGCGTGCGGCCCGGTACGTGCTCGATGCCCACCGCCACCCAGTCCTGCTCCCGCAGCACCCAGCGCAGGGGTGCGGCAGGAGCCTGCGGTGGCAGGGCCGGGCGGGTGCGCGCCTCCAGCTGGCACCCGTGGGCGTACCCGCGCTGGGCGCGGGTCGAGGCGGCCCGCACCAGGTGGCGAGATCCGTCGGCGCAGGTGAGCACCGAGCTGAAGCCGGGCAGGAAGCCACCGGTCAGCGGCTCGTCGTCGACGACGGCCGCGCCGCAGCGCTCTGCCACCGCGGCGCGCACGAGGGGCGGCAGGTGCTCCCAGCCCAGCCGGCGAGCCGTGCGTCCGTGCGGCAGCGAGGAGAGCAGCGGGGGTGGCGGTGGCACACGTCCATCCTGCCCACCTCGACGCCCCGGGTGGTGTAGACACGGCCGGGTGCTGCGCTTCTACGTCATCGGCGTCCTGGTGTTCGTGGGCGCCGTGGCGCTGCTGGCCGCGGCGGTGGGTGGAGCGCGGGGCTGGCTGATCGTCGCCGTGCTGGCCGCGCTGCTGCTCGCCGTCGCCGTCCACGACGTCGTCCAGACCCGGCACGCGATCCTGCGCAACTACCCGCTGGTCGGTCACATCCGCTTCCTGATGGAGGACGTGCGCCCTGAGCTGCAGCAGTACTTCGTGGAGCGCAACACCGATGGCCGGCCCTTCGACCGGGTCACCCGCTCAGCGGTCTACCAGCGCGCGAAGGGCGACCGTGACGACCACCCGTTCGGCACCGAGCGCGACCTGTACGCCGTCGGCTCCGAGTACCTGGTGCACTCGGTGGCGCCGGTCGAGCCGGCGGCCGAAGCGCCGAGGGTCCGGGTCGGCGGGCCGGACTGCACCCAGCCCTACGACCTGGCGCTGCTGAACGTCTCGGCGATGAGCTTCGGCTCGCTCTCGGCCAACGCGATCGAGGCACTGAGCCGGGGCGCCGCGATGGGCGGCTTCGCCCACGACACCGGTGAGGGCGCGATCAGCTCGTACCACCGGCGCGGCGGGGGCGACCTGGTCTGGGAGATCGGCTCGGGCTACTTCGGGTGCCGCACCGCCGATGGCGGCTTCGACGCCGAGCGCTTCGCCGAGCAGGCGCGCGACCCCCAGGTGAAGATGGTCCACCTCAAGCTGAGCCAGGGCGCCAAGCCCGGTCTCGGCGGGGTGCTGCCCGGCGCCAAGGTCACGCCCGAGATCGCCGAGACGCGCGGCGTGCCTGTGGGGCAGACGGTGATCTCGCCGCCCGCGCACCGTCTCTTCGCCACCCCGCGGGAGCTGGTGCGCACCCTGGCCCGCCTGCGAGAGCTCTCCGGCGGCAAGCCCACGGGGTTCAAGCTGTGCGTCGGCGCACGGATCGAGGTGCTGGCGCTGTGCCGGGCCATGCTGGAGGAGGGCGTGACGCCGGACTTCATCGTGGTCGACGGCGCCGAGGGCGGCACCGGCGCCGCACCGCTGGAGTGGGTCGACCGGGTGGGGCTGCCGCTGGCCGAGGGACTCGCCATCGTGCACCAGGCGCTCGTCGGCACCGGCCTGCGCGAGCACGTGCGGGTGGGCGCCGCCGGAAAGGTCGCCACCGGCGCCGACATCGTGACCCGGATGGTGCAGGGCGCGGACTTCACCATGGCCGCCCGCTCGATGATGCTGGCCGTCGGCTGCATCCAGGCCCAGACCTGCCACACCAACACCTGCCCCACCGGCGTCGCCACCCAGGACGCCCGGCGCCAGCGCGCCCTGCACGTGCCCAGCAAGGCCGAGCGGGTGGCCCGCTACCAGGCCGAGACCGTGCGCCAGGCCCAGCACCTGCTCGCCTCCATGGGGCTGCACGGCCCCGAGCAGCTGCGCCCCCACCACCTGCAGCGGCGCACCGGACCCTTCACCGTGGCCGCCTACGGAGACCTGGTGGAGCAGCTGGCCCCCGGCCAGCTGCTGACGGCGCCCCCGCCCGGCTGGGCCACCGACTGGGCCGCTGCCGACGCCGACCGCTTCACCCCCTGATCCGACGGATCGGCCGAGCGCGAGCGGGCGTTGATTCCGCGCGTGCGCGGCGGTCGGCCAGAATGGGGGCACCATGCCTGTGACGCCAGCCTCCGCCGTGCCCGCCCCCGGGCGCACGCCGCCCGCGACCATCCGCAACTTCTGCATCATCGCGCACATCGACCACGGCAAGTCCACGCTGGCCGACCGGATGCTGCAGCTCACCGGGGTGGTCGACGAGCGGGCGGCGCGGGCGCAGTACCTGGACCGGATGGACATCGAGCGCGAGCGCGGCATCACCATCAAGAGCCAGGCCGTGCGGATGCCGTGGACCGTGGCCGAGGGCAACGAGCAGGACGCCGAGCCCGGCACCTACGTGCTCAACATGATCGACACCCCGGGCCACGTCGACTTCACCTACGAGGTCTCCCGCTCGCTCGAGGCGTGCGAGGCGGCCGTGCTGCTGGTGGACGCCGCGCAGGGCATCGAGGCCCAGACGCTGGCCAACCTCTACCTGGCGATGGGGGCGGACCTGCACATCATCCCGGTGCTCAACAAGATCGACCTGCCCAGCGCCAACCCGGAGAAGTACGCGGCGGAGCTGGCCGGCCTGGTGGGCTGCGACCCCTCCGACGTCCTGCGCGTCAGCGCCAAGACCGGCCTGGGGGTCGAGGAGCTGCTGAACGAGATCGTCCGGCAGACGCCGGCCCCGGTGGGCGACGCCGACGCGCCGGCACGCGCCCTGATCTTCGACTCCGTCTACGACACCTACCGCGGCGTGGTCACCTACGTCCGCGTGGTCGACGGGGAGCTCAGCCACCGCGACCGGATCAAGATGATGTCGACCAACGCCACCCACGAGATGCTCGAGATCGGCGTGATCAGCCCCGAGCAGGTCAAGGCCGCCGATCTCGGCGTCGGCGAGGTGGGCTACCTGATCACCGGCGTGAAGGACGTACGCCAGTCGCGGGTCGGCGACACCGTCACCACCCAGCACAGCGGCGCGGTCGACGCGCTGGGCGGCTACAAGCACCCCAACCCGATGGTCTACGCCGGGCTCTACCCGATCGACGGCGACCAGTTCGGCGACCTGCGCGAGGCGCTGGAGAAGCTGCAGCTCAACGACGCGGCGCTCACCTACGAGCCCGAGACCTCCGGTGCGCTGGGCTTCGGCTTCCGCTGCGGCTTCCTGGGCCTGCTGCACATGGAGATCACCCGCGACCGCCTCGAGCGCGAGTTCGGGCTCGACCTGATCTCCACCGCGCCGAACGTGGTCTACGAGGTGCGCATGGAGGACGGCACCGAGATCGAGGTGACCAACCCCAGCGAGTTCCCCGAGGGCAAGATCGCCGAGGTCCGCGAGCCGGTGGTCAAGGCCACGATCCTGAGCCCCTCGGACTTCATCGGCACGATCATGGAGCTGTGCCAGACCAAGCGCGGTCAGCTGGGCGGCATGGACTACCTCTCCGAGGACCGCGTGGAGATGCGCTACACGCTGCCGATGGGCGAGATCGTCTTCGACTTCTTCGACCAGCTGAAGTCGCGCACCAAGGGCTACGCCTCGCTCGACTACGAGCGCTCCGGTGACCAGGCCGCCGACCTCGTCAAGGTCGACATCCTCCTGCAGGGGGAGCCTGTGGACGCCTTCAGCGCCATCGTGCACCGCGACTCCTCCTACAACTACGGCGTGATGATGGCGGGCAAGCTCAAGGAGCTCATCCCGCGCCAGCAGTTCGAGGTGCCGATCCAGGCCGCCATCGGAGCCCGGGTGATCGCGCGCGAGAACATCCGCGCCATCCGCAAGGACGTGCTCGCCAAGTGCTACGGCGGCGACATCAGCCGCAAGCGCAAGCTGCTGGAGAAGCAGAAGGAGGGCAAGAAGCGGATGAAGATGGTCGGCCGCGTCGAGGTCCCCCAGGAGGCGTTCGTGGCCGCGCTCTCCAACGACGGCGCCGGCTCGTCGGTGGACAAGCCCAAGAAGTGACCTCACGCCTACCCGACGCCGTGGCCGCGTTCGCGCAGCGCGGTCCCGGGTGGGACACGTGGGTGCGGCGGCTGCCGCGGCTGGTCGACGACGTGCTGGGAGAGTGGCGGCTGCGGCCGGACGGCGCGCCGAGGAGCGGCTCGACCGCCCTGGTGCTGCCGGTCACCACGGACGACGGCGAGTCGGCGGTCCTCAAGCTCGTGGGCCCCGGCTGGGAGGAGGAGCACGAGCCCCTCGCGCTGCAGCACTGGGGCGGGCGCGGGACCGTGCAGCTGCTCCGGGCCGACCCGCGACGCCGACTGCTGCTGCTGGAGCGGCTGCACGACCTCGACCTGCGCGACCAGTGGGACCTCGAGGCGTGCGAGGTGGTCGCCGGCCTCTACGGCCGCCTGCACCGCTCGGCCCCACCGCAGCTGCGGCCGCTCTCGGGGGCGGTCGCCCGGTGGTCGGACCGGCTGGCAGCGCTGCCCCGTGACGCGCCCCTGCCGCGGCGCCTGGTGGAGCAGGCCGTGGCCCTCGGGCGCGGATTCGCGACCGACCCGGCGACCGACGGCGTGATGGTGCACTCAGACCTGCACTACGAGAACGTGCTGGCGGCCGAGCGCGAGCCGTGGCTGGCCATCGACCCCAAGCCGCTCAGCGGCGATCCGCACTACGAGCCGGCGCCGATGCTGTGGAACCGGGTCGAGGAGCTCGACGCCGCTCCGGGCGGGGTGCGCGACGCGCTGAGGCGACGCTTCCACACGCTGGTCGACGTCGCCGGTCTCGACGAGCAGCGGGCGCGGGACTGGGTGGTGGTGCGGATGCTGCACAACGCGCTGTGGGAGCTGGAGGACCACCCGCCCGGCGGCGCGACGACGCCGGACCGGGCCTGGCTCACGACCTGCGTCACGGTGGCGAAGGCCGTCCAGGACTGAGGAGGCCCCGGGCGTCGGGGCAGGGTGCTCAGTCGGCCAGGATCGCGGCCAGGGTGTCGCGGTGCACCTGGTAGGCGCGCCGGCCGGCCTTGGTGATCGAGAACGTGGTGCTGCTGCCGCGCCCCCGACCGGACTTGGCGACCTTGACGTAGCCCGCGGCCTCGAGCGCCGACATCTGCTTGGAGAGGTCGGAGTCGCTGACGCCGAGGTGCTCGCGCAGGAACGCGAAGTCGGTGCTGTTGGAACGACTGAGCAGCGCCATGGCCGCCAGTCGCTTGGGGGCGGTGAGGGTGGGGTCGAGGCCGTGCAGGGCCGAGGTCTGCTCGGTGCCGCTCATGCAGCGTCCAGCCGGGCGCGGGTGCGGGCGGCGGCCCGTGCGTAGCTGCGCTCGTACCAGACGAGGGAGGGGATCACGACGACGAAGACGAAGATCGCCGCAGCCCAGACCGTGCTCGTCCTGGCGATGAGCAGCGCGCCGCCCGCGATGGCGAGGTTGGCGGCCATGAAGCCGTAGAAGGGGCGGGCGAGCTCGGGCGGGACCTTGCCCGCGGGCATCGTGCCGCGGTACCGGCGATACCAGACGATGAAGCCGAGCTCGAGGCCGACGAGCGCGAAGACGACCACCAGGCGCACCGGTGTCGACTCGATGGCGAAGCTCATGGTGAGGGCCGCGGCCCAGAGAGCCACGGAGACCGGGTACCAGGCGGGCGTGGGCGGGTAGTCGATCCACGGGGCCGCCTCGGCGCGCTCGGCGGCGCGCAGCGACTCCCGCAGCTGGGTGTGCTCTGTGTTTTCCATGATGGAAACCGTACGCTTCACTTTCCAGTGTCGCAAGTGGAAAGCCCGGATCCGGGGAAACTGGGTGGAGGGGTGAGCCGGCCTGGTGCGAGGATCGGGAGGTGTCTCACGTGCTCTCGGTGAACGTCGGACGCCCACGCCCCGCGTCGTGGGTCACGATCGGCCGCACCGCCATCGACAAGACGCCGGCGACCGGTCCGGTGGGCGTGGGGCCGAGCGGCCTCGACGGCGACGAGGTGGCCAACCGCCGGCACCACGGTGGCCCCGACAAGGCGGTCTACGCCTTCCAGCGCGAGGACCTCGACCACTGGGGCGACCTGCTCGGCGTCGAGCTGCCCGACGGCCAGGTGGGGGAGAACCTCACCACCTCGGGCCTGGAGGTCAACGACGCCGAGATCGGTGAGCGCTGGCGCATCGGCGACGGCGAGGACGCCGTCCTGCTCGAGGTGACGATGTTCCGCACCCCGTGCGCCACGTTCGCCGCCTGGATGCGCGAGACCGGCCACGACCACCGCGCCTGGCTGCGCCGCTTCGCCGAGGTCGGCAGGCCCGGTGCTTACCTGCGCGTGCTGGCGCCCGGCACGGTGCGTGCCGGCGACCCCGTGACGGTCGTGCACCGTCCCGGCACCGGTCGCACGGTGGCCTCCTGGTTCCGCGAGGTCCACCCGGTCGTGCAGAAGTGACTCCCACGAGGATGCTCGCCCGCCTGGTCCCCGAGGACCCGGCCGTGCGCCGGATGGCGCTGGCGACCCTCGTCAACACCTCCGGCCGCGGCATCTACTACACGCTGAGCGCGCTGTACTTCACCCGGATCGTCGGCTTCAGCGTCGTCGAGGTGGGGCTGGGCCTCTCGATCGCCGCGGCGGTGGCGCTGGGTGCCGGGGTCCCGATCGGGCACCTGGCCGACAGGCGCGGGCCGCGCGAGGTGCAGATCTGGCTCGTCTCGGCCATCGCGGCGCTGAGCGCCGCCTACCTGCTGGTCGAGACCTGGTGGCAGTTCGTGGTGCTCTCGGTCCTCGTCGCGGTGCTCGACCGCGGGTCGGGCGCGGTGCGGGCCGCGATGATCGCCGGGCTCGTGCAGGGCGCGGACCGGGCCGCCACCAAGGCCTATCTCCGCTCGATCACCAACGTCGGCATGACACTCGGCTCGGGCGTGGCGGCCCTGGCGCTGGTCGCCGACACCCGCGCCGCGTACCTGACCGTGCTCTACCTCGACGGCGCCACCTACGTGGTGACCGCGCTGCTGCTGCGCGGGCTGCCGCACCTGCCGCCCGTGCCCGCCGACCAGGCCAGCGGGATGCTCACCGCGCTGCGTGATCGGCCGTTCATGGCGGTCGTGCTGGTCAGCTCGGTGCTGACGATGCACTACTGGATCCTCGAGATCGCGGTGCCCCTGTGGGTGGTGGAGCACACCAGCGCGCCGCGCGCGCTCGTGGCGGCGCTGATGGTCGTCAACACCCTGGCCGTCGTCGGTCTGCAGGTCGCTGTCGCGCGCCGGGTGACGACGGTGCCGGGGGCCGTGCGCGCCACCGTGCTCTCCGGCGTGCTGTTCCTGGTCGCCTGCGCCGTCTACGGCCTCAGCGGCTCACCCGGACCGGCGGTGGCGACGCTGCTGCTCGTGGTGGCGACGGCGGTCGCCGTCGGCGGTGAGCTCACCCAGGCCGCCGCCTCCTTCGTGCTCTCCTTCGAGCTGCCGCCGGACCATGCGATGGGGCAGTACCAGGGTGCGTGGGGGTTGGGCTTCGCGATCAGCTCGCTGCTGGCCCCCACGGCGATGGCGCTGCTGCCGCTGCGGCACGGCCTCGCGGGCTGGCTGGTGCTCGGCGGGCTGCTGGCGGCCGCCGCGCTGGCGACGGGTCCCGCGGTGCGCTGGGCCGCGCGATCGCGGCCGCACGTCGGCGCGGGGACGCCCCTATCGGCGTCATGACCGAGTGATCTAGGTTACTGGCCAGCAACCTGCCCGTCTCGGACGTCCCCAGGGGGAGCGAACCCACCGTGCCCGTCAATCACGACACCACCTTCGTCGACAACCTGACCCAGAACGTCGCGGTGCTCTTCCACGAGCGCGTCGCCTCCTCGCCCCAGAGCGAGGCCTACCGCTACCCCCGGGGTGAGGCGTGGGAGTCGGTCACCTGGAAGCAGGCCGGCGACCTCGTCGACCGGCTGGCCGCCGGTCTGCTCTCGCTGGGCCTGGAGCCCGAGCAGCGCGTGGGCATCGCCTCCGGCACGCGGTACGAGTGGATCCTGGCCGACCTGGCCATCATGTGCGCCGCGGGCGCCACCACCACCGTGTACCCGACCACCAACAGCGACGACGTCGCCTACATCCTCAGCGACTCCGAGTGCCGCGTGGTCTTCGCCGAGGACGACGAGCAGCTGGCCAAGCTGGCCGAGCACCAGGGCGACCTGCCGCAGCTGGGCACGATCGTCACCTTCGACGGCACCGCCGACGGCGAGCGCGTCATCACCATGGACGACCTCGCCGCGCGTGGTGACGCCTACCTGGCCGAGCACCCCGGCGTCATCGAGCGCACCGCGCAGAGCATCCCGCCCGAGCAGCTGGCCACGCTCATCTACACCTCGGGCACCACCGGTCGCCCCAAGGGCGTGCGGTTGCTCCACAAGTCGTGGGTCTACGAGGGCGCCGCCATCAAGGTGCAGAACATCCTCGACGAGAGCGACCTGCAGTTCCTGTGGCTGCCCATGGCGCACTCCTTCGGCAAGGTGCTGCTCTCCGCGCAGCTGGCCTGCGGCTTCGCCACCGCCATCGACGGCCGGGTCGAGAAGATCGTCGACAACCTGGGCATCGTGAAGCCGACGTTCATGGGCGCGGCGCCGCGCATCTTCGAGAAGGCCCACGCGCGCATCGTGATGATGCAGCAGGCCGAGGGCGGTGCGAAGGAGAAGCTGTTCAACCAGGCGTTCAAGGTCGGCACCGAGGTCGACCGCCGCAAGCGCGCCGGCCAGTCGGTCCCGCTGGGCCTCAAGCTGCAGCACGGGCTCTTCGACAAGCTGGTCTTCAGCAAGGTCCGTGACCGCTTCGGCGGACGCGTGCGCTTCTTCATCTCCGGCTCGGCGGCGCTCAACGCCGAGATCGCCGACTGGTTCCACGCGGCCGGGATCCTCATCCTCGAGGGCTACGGCATGACCGAGAACGCTGCCGGCGCCACGGTCAACCACCCCGAGGACTACAAGATGGGCACGGTGGGCCCCGCGCTGCCGGGCACCGAGGTCAAGATCGGCGAGAACGACGAGGTCATGCTGCGCGGCCCCCACGTGATGGCGGGTTACCACAACCTCCCGGAGGAGACCGCCAAGACGCTCACCGAGGACGGCTGGCTGCACACCGGCGACAAGGGCAGCCTCGACGCCGACGGCTTCCTGACCATCACCGGCCGGATCAAGGACCTCTTCAAGACCTCCGGTGGCAAGTACATCGCCCCCTCGGCCATCGAGTCGAAGTTCAAGGCGCTGTGTCCCTACGCCAGCCAGTTCATGGTCTTCGGCAACGACCGCAACTTCGTCGTCGCCCTGGTGACCCTCGACCCCGACGCGATGGCGTCGTGGGCCGAGGAGAACGGCATGGCCGGCAAGGACTACACCGAGATCGTCCGCTCCGAGAAGGTGCAGGAGATGGTGGGCGGCTACATCGAGGAGCTCAACGGTCGCCTGAACCGCTGGGAGACCATCAAGAAGTGGGAGATCCTCGACCACGACCTGACCATCGAGTCCGGCGAGCTGACCCCCTCGATGAAGGTCAAGCGCAACGTGGTGGAGGCCAACAACTCCGACAAGATCGCCGCCTTCTACGGCTGAGACGGCTCTGACGGCCCGCACAACGCGGGCACAGCCGGCGCACAGGGTCGGTGGGCACGGTGGTCGCATGACCACCACACCCACCGGCCCTGTGCCGTTCTCGCACGAGCCCGCCGACCCTGCCGACCACGCCGAGCACACCGACCACGACGAGCACCGCGAGGGGCTCGACCACGACCTGCCGGCCATGCAGGCTCGCGGCATGGTGCGCACCCCCGGCCGCCCGTGGGCGCGCCGAGGGCTGCTGGGGCTGGTGGGCGGTCTGGGCGCCGCGGCGCTGGTGGGCTGCGCGAGCGACTCCTCCTCCAGCGGCGCGACCTCGACGACGACCGGCGCCGGCTCCGGACCGGGCGGCGCTCCGCCGGAGGGGGGTCCCGGAGGTGCTGGCGGGGGAGGGATGTCGGTCTCGCAGGCCGACCTCGACGACGGCGACGTGCCCGAGGAGACGGCGGGGCCCTACCCCGGCGACGGCAGCAACGGGGTCAACGTGCTGACCGAGTCCGGCATCGTGCGCAGCGACCTGACCCGCAGCTTCGGCGATGCCTCCGGCGTGGCGGAGGGCGTGCCGCTGCAGATCCGGCTGCGCGTCTACGACAACACCGCCGACGGCATGACGCCGTACGCGGGTGCGGCCGTCTACCTGTGGCACTGCGACCGCGAGGGCCGCTACTCGCTGTACTCGGAGGGGGTCGAGGAGGAGAACTACCTGCGCGGCGTGCAGGAGGTGGCGCAGGACGGCACGATCACCTTCACCAGCATCTTCCCGGCCTGCTACAGCGGCCGCTGGCCGCACCTGCACTTCGAGGTCTACGGCTCGCTGGACGACGCCACGGCCGCCGGCACCAAGCTGCGCACCTCCCAGATCGCCTTCCCCGAGGAGGTCTGCCGCACGGTCTACGACACCGCCGAGGGCTACGAGGCCTCCCAGGGCAACCTGGACGGCGTCAGCCTGGACTCCGACGGCATCTTCAGCGACGGCTACTCGTTGCAGATGGGCACCGTGACCGGGTCGGTGGCGCAGGGCTACGAGCTGGCCATCAACGTGCCGGTCTGAGGTGGCCGGTGTGAGGATGGGGCGTGCCCTCCACCCTCCCGCCCGGCGACCCGGTTCCCGACGACGGCGCACTGCCGACGGCGGCGCTGCAGGAGCTGGGGGACCGCCCCTTCGGCCTCTACCTGCACGTCCCGTTCTGCTCGGTGCGCTGCGGCTACTGCGACTTCAACACCTACACCGCCACCGAGCTCGGCCCGGGTGTCTCGCGCGGTGACTGGGCGGGCACCGCCGGCGCCGAGGTGCGGTTGGCGCGCCGCGTGCTGGGTGAGGCGCAGCTGCCGGTGCGGACGGTCTTCGTGGGCGGCGGCACGCCCACGCTGCTCGCGCCGGCCGACCTGGGGGCCGTGCTCGCCGTCGCCCGGGAGGAGTTCGGTCTCGCGCCCGACGCCGAGGTGACCACGGAGTCCAACCCCGACTCGGTGACGCCCGAGAGCCTGGTGCAGCTGCGCGAGGCCGGCTTCACCCGGGTCTCGTTCGGCATGCAGAGCGCCGTGGGTCACGTGCTGCGGGTGCTCGACCGCACGCACGACCCCGAGCGCGTGCCGCGGGCCGTGGCCTGGGCACGGGAGGCCGGGTTCGAGCAGGTCAGCCTCGACCTGATCTACGGCACGCCGGGGGAGTCGGCCACCGACTGGGAGTCCAGTCTCGACGCCGCGCTGGCCTGCGAGCCCGACCACGTCTCGGCCTACGCCCTGATCGTCGAGGAGGGCACCGCGCTGGCGCGGCAGGTGCGCAGCGGCGTGGTGCCGGCGCCCGACGACGACGACCTGGCCGACAAGTACCTGGCGGCCGAGGAGCGGCTGAGCGCCGCGGGGCTGGGCTGGTACGAGGTCTCCAACTGGGCCCGCGACGCCGCCGGTGGTGCCGCCCGGTGTCGTCACAACGAGGGCTACTGGCGCGGGGCGGACTGGTGGGGCGTGGGCCCCGGCGCGCACTCGCACGTGAGCGGGGTGCGGTGGTGGAACCGCAAGCACCCGGCCGCGTGGACCGGTCGGCTGGTCGAGGGGCTCTCGCCGGCGCTGGCGCGCGAGGTGCTCGACGACGAGACGCGGCGCGTCGAGCGGGTGCTGCTGGAGCTGCGGCTGCGCGAGGGCCTGCCGCTCGCGACGCTCGACGACGCCGGTCGGGCCGCGGTGCCCGAGCAGGTGCGCCGCGGGCTCGCCGTCGTCGAGGGCTCGGGCGATCAGGAGCGCCTGGTGCTCACCCTCGAGGGTCGGCTGCTGGCCGACGCCGTCGTCCGCGACCTCGTGTAGCAGCGGCCGCCCGTCAGGAGCCCTCGGCGGTCACGAAGTCGATCAGCTCCTCGACGCGCCCGAGCAGCGCGGGCTCGAGGTCGCCGAACGAGGAGACCTTGCCCAGGATGTGCTGCCACGCGCGGGCGATGTCGGTCTGCGTGCGGTGCGGCCAGCCCAGGTGCTGGCACACGCCGCGCTTCCACTCGATCGAGCGGGGGATCGTGGGCCAGGCCCGCAGCCCGAGCCGGTCGGGCTTGACGGCCTGCCACACGTCGATGAACGGGTGCCCCACGATCAGCACGTGCTTGCCCACCTCGGAGCGCGCGATGCCCTGCGCGATCCGGCTCTCCTTCGAGCCGGCCACCAGGTGGTCGACGAGCACGCCCACGCGGCGCTGCGGCCCGGGACGGAAGTCGCGCAGGTGGTCGGCCAGGTCGTCCACGCCGCCGAGGTACTCCACGACGACGCCCTCGATGCGCAGGTCGTCGCCCCAGACCTTCTCGACCAGCTCGGCGTCGTGGCGGCCCTCGACGAAGATCCGGCTCTGCCGCGCCACCCGCGCCTTCGCGCCGTGCACGGCCACCGAGCCGGACGCCGTGCGGGTCGGCCGTGCCGAGGCGGCCCCCGCACGGACCGGGCGGGTCAGGATCACGGGGCGACCCTCCACCAGGAAGCCCGGCCCGAGCGGGAAGGTGCGGCGCCGGCCGCGGCGGTCCTCGAGGGTGAGCGTGTCGAGGTCCCGGTCGACCGCCACGATCTCCCCGCACCAGTCGGTGGTGACCTCCTCGACCACCGTGCCGATCTGGGCAGGGGCCTCGGTGGCGCGGCCGCGGGCGGGCTTGCGCCAGTCGCCGGCGAGGACGTCGGATCCGTAGCGGTCGGTCACGCTGCCCGACGGTAGGAGGCCGGACGGCGCAACGGGTCGCGACACACCGCGGCGAGGTCGTCTGTCGCCGGGGTCACGGTCGGTCAGGCCGAGGAGTCGTCCTGACCGACCGAGTCGCCGTCGGACTCCTCGGACTCCATCTCGTCGGCGGTCTTGCCGCCGTCGAGCAGACCCTCGACCGTCTCGCGGTCCTCCAGCCCCTCGGCCAGCGGGTTGTCCTCGCCGGGCACGAGGTCCTCGGGCAGCTGGTCGTCGGAGATGCCGAGGCCCTCGTCGGTGGCGTCGTTCCCGGCGTGGCTCTTCTCGTGCTCCTGCTCGCTCATGCCCGGGCGGTACCCCCGCGACGACGCTCTCAGACCATCGGCAGCCGCTTCTCGCCGCGCGACAGGTGGGCGTAGCCGCGGTTGACCGCGTGCACCAGGTGCTCGGCCGGGTAGGGCCAGGTGGTCGCCTCCAGCGCCTGCGAGGCCGGCACGCCGCGCGCGGCGAGGTCGCGCACGGTCTGGGCGACGACGCCGATGGCGTTGCGCTGCTCCTCGACGAAGTCGCGGTCCACCGGCGCCCCGTGCCCGGGCACCACGGTCGAGGTCGACGTCAACAGACCGAGCACGATGTCGAGCGAGTGCGGCCACTCCAGGGGCCAGCAGTCCTCGCCGAAGCCCGGACCGCCGGCCACGGTGGACTCCTCCACCAGGTCGCCGGCCAGCACCAGGTCGGCGTCCGGCACCCGGACCACGAGGTCGCCCGACGTGTGGCCCCGGCCGGGGTGCACCAGCTCCACGAACCGGTCGCCGAGGTCGAGCGTGGTGGCCGAGGAGAACGTGCGCTCGGCCGCCAGCACCTCGGTGGCAAGCACCTCCTCGCGGTGGGGGTCCTCGCCCTCGGCGTAGCGCGCCTTGACCCGCTCGCCGGCCTCGAGCGTGCGGGCCGCCGCCTCCTCGTGCGCGTGCAGCGCCACGGCGGGCCAGGCCTCCCGCACGGTGGCGTTGCCGAAGGTGTGGTCGAAGTGCTCGTGGGTGTTGACCACAGCCACCACCTCGCCGCGGCCGAGCCGGCGTACGTCGTCGACGACGGCGCGGGCGGCCAGCCCGCTGGCGTGCGTGTCGACGAGCACCAGGCCCGCCTCACCCCCGACCAGCGAGACGTTGACGTCGAACCACGCGTGGCGCGCGACCCAGACCCGATCGGCGACCTCGGTGAACATCTGGTCAGCCTAGGTGGGACCGGCCCTGCTGCCGGCGCGGGCTCACACCCACCCCAGGATCCCGGAGGACTGGGCCCCCGTCAGCAGAGCCCGGCGTGCAGCGTGGCCCGCAGCAGCTCGGCGAGGTCGTGGGGGTCGCGGGCCGGGCGGGGGAAGTCCAGGTGGGTCAGGTGGGCGCCCTCGGGGTCGACCCAGGTCAGGTCGAGGCCGGTGGCGTCCAGGTCGGCGAGGCTGACGCCGACGACGTCGGTCAACCGCGTGCCGGTGCGGGTGGCGACGGCCTGGCGCAGCTCCTGCTGGTGGGCGCCGTTGGCGTGCTCGACCGAGCGCTGCAGGAAACCGCGGTTCAGGCTCTGTCCAGGGGCGGAGAAGTGCTCGACGGGCACCCGCACCTGGGTGCCGCGAGGCGCTCCCTCGCGACCGAGCAGCACCACGTTGACGACGAGCACGACCACCTCGCGCGGCTCGGTGCAGCACGGGCACTCGGCGCGGCCGCGCCACTCGAGGCGGCCGGTGAGGGTGAGCCGAGCGGCGCGGTCGGCGGAACCGGGCGATCCCAACCCGCTCTCGAGGGTCAGCAGGGCGCTGCGCCGGCCGCGCGCCGCCAGCGCGAGGGCGGAGCCCGCGGGGCAGGAGAAGGTCGGCTCGCCGTCGAGGTCCTGCATGCCGAGGTCCGCGCCGTCGGCCAGCACGTCGTCGACGCCGTCGACGACCAGCTGCACGTCGGCGGGGCAGGCCAGCACGCTGCGGGCGGCGGTCGCCAGACGGTGCTCGTCGGCGCGCGCCAGGGTCTGCTGCGGGATCGAGTGCTCGACGGTCATGGTCACCTCGGGGGTCGACGAGGTCCTCGGGATCGAGGACCAGGTTGGCTTAGGCAAGCCTAACCTACGCGTTGCCCGGTCGGGAAGGCTCCGGCCACGTGACGCCCGCCGCAGGTTCGGCGGCGACCGTGCCGGGCGAGTAGTCTTGGCACTCTGAACAGGCGAGTGCCAACAGGTGCCCGCGCAGCCGGGTAGTCGACGAGCCGGGAGGTGGGAGCGTGCAGGAGGAGCGGCGCCTGGCCGTGCTCCGGGCCATCGTGGAGGACTACGTCGCGACCGAGGAACCCGTGGGCTCCCGGGCCCTGGTCGAGCGCCACGGCCTCGGGGTCTCCCCGGCGACGGTGCGCAACGACATGGCCGCCCTCGAGGACGAGGGCTACATCACCCAGCCCCACACCAGCGCCGGCCGGGTCCCCACCGACAAGGGCTACCGGCTCTTCGTCGACCGCCTCACCACCGTCAAGCCGATGAGCACCGCCGAGAAGAGGGCGATCAGCACCTTCCTGGAGGGGGCGGTCGACCTCGACGACGTCGTGGGCCGCTCGGTGCGCCTGCTCTCGCAGCTGACCCGGCAGGTGGCGGTGGTGCAGTACCCCACGCTCTCGCGCTCCACCGTGCGCCACGTCGAGCTGGTCGCCCTCGCGCCCAACCGTCTGCTGCTCGTCCTGATCCTCAGCACCGGGCGGGTCGAGCAGCGCGTCGTCGAGCTGGCCGAGGACCTCGGCGACGACGACCTCGCGGCGCTGCGGCGCCGGGTCAACGGCATCGCCACGGGCGCGCAGATCTCGGTGGCCGTGGCGGTGCTGCGCGATCTGGCCGAGGACCCCCACGCCGAGGCGACCACCCGCGTCGTGGTCGAGACCCTGGCCGAGGCGATGAGCGACCACCGCTCCGACGAGCGGCTGGTGGTGGGCGGCGCCGCCAACCTGGCCCGCTACGGCGACAGCTTCGACTCCGCGGTGCGTCCGCTGCTGGAGGCCATCGAGGAGCACGTGGTGCTGCTGCGCCTGCTGGGCGAGGCCACGACCGGTGGTCTGGTCACGGTGCGCATCGGCGCCGAGGGCCCCGTGGAGCAGCTCTCCTCCACCAGCGTGGTCACCACCGGCTACGGCCCGCACGACGACGCGCTGGCCACCCTGGGCGTCGTCGGCCCCACCCGCATGGACTACCCCGGCACCATGGCTGCGGTGCGTGCCGTGGCCCGCTACGTCTCCCGCATCCTCGACGAGGCCTGAGGGCCTCCCGACCGGAATCGAAGGACCCTTCTGTGCCCCAGGACCTGTACGACCTGCTCGGCGTGACCCGCGAGGCGGAGGCCGACGAGATCAAGAAGGCCTACCGCAAGCTGGCGCGCCAGCTGCACCCGGACGTGAACCCGGACCCCGCCACCCAGGAGCGCTTCAAGGAGGTCTCGGCCGCCTACGAGGTGCTCTCGGACCCGCAGAAGCGGGCCGCCTACGACCGTGGCGGCAACCCCTTCGGCGCCGGCGGAGCCGACTTCGGCCAGGGCGCGGGGTTCTCGTTCACCGACATCATGGACGCCTTCTTCGGCGGCCAGGGCCCGGGTGGCGGTGGCGGTGGCCGGGGGCCCCGCTCACGGGTGCGCCGGGGCCAGGACGCCCTGATCCGTCTCGAGATCTCGCTGGCCGAGGCCGCGTTCGGCGTCTCGCGCGAGATCAAGGTCGACACGGCCGTGCTCTGCTCCACCTGCGGGGGCGACGGCGCCGCACCGGGCAGCCGTCCGGTGCCGTGCGAGACCTGCCACGGCCAGGGCGAGGTCGCCCACGTGCAGCGCTCGTTCCTCGGCGAGATCCGCACCCTGCGTCCCTGCGCGGCCTGCCGCGGGTTCGGCTCGATCATCCCCGACCCCTGCCGCGAGTGCGCGGGTGACGGCCGCGTGCGCTCGCGCCGCACGCTCACGGTCAAGATCCCCGCCGGCGTCGACAACGGCACCCGGGTGCAGCTCACCGAGCAGGGCGAGGTCGGCCCGGGTGGCGGCCCGGCCGGCGACCTGTACGTGGAGATCCACGTGGCCGCGCACGAGGTCTTCACCCGACGCGGCAACGACCTGCTGTGCACCGTGACGGTGCCCATGACGGCCGCCGCGCTCGGCACCACCATCGAGCTGCCCACGTTGGAGGCCGACGTCGAGAGCGGCGCCGGCTCGGGCGTCGAGACCTCCTTCGAGCTCGAGGTGCGACCCGGCACCCAGTCGGGCACCGAGACGGTGCTGCGCGGGCGCGGCGTCCCCGGTCTGCGCGGCGGGCGCGGTGACCTGCTGGTCACCGTGGCGGTCGAGACGCCGACCCGCCTCGACGCCCGCCAGGAGGAGCTGTTGCGCGAGCTGGCCGGGCTGCGCGAGGAGGAGTCGCCCACCGGGCAGGTCAAGCCCGGTCAGAAGTCGGTCTTCGGCCGGCTGCGCGACGCCTTCAACCCGCACTGAGGCACGGATCCGGTGAGGGGGCGCGTCCGGTGAGCCTGCCCGTGCACCTGGTGCCCGACCTCGCCGGCGTCGCCCCCGGGCGGACTGTGCTCGTGGAGGGCGACGAGGCCCACCACGCCGTCGCGGTGCGCCGGATGCGCGTGGGGGAGCAGCTGCAGCTGACCGAGGGTCGGGGCACGGTGGTCACCGGCGAGGTGGCCGAGACCGGCAAGCGACGGCTGCTGGTGCGGGCCCTCGAGGTGCGCACCGAGCCCGAGCCGCAGCCGCGCCTCGTGGTCGTGCAGGCGCTGCCCAAGGGTGATCGCGGCGAGCTCGCCGTCGAGGTGCTCACCGAGGTGGGTGTGGCCGAGGTCGTGCCGTGGGCCGCGGCGCGCTCGGTGGCGGTGTGGCGCGGCGAGCGGGTGGCCAAGGGGCTGGCCCGCTGGCGCGCCACGGCCCGCGAGGCCGCGAAGCAGGCCCGGCGCCCCTGGCACCCGCAGGTGGCCGACCTCGCCACCACCGAGGACGTGCTGGC
Organism: Nocardioides nanhaiensis; assembly: GCF_039542785.1. Classification (NCBI taxonomy): domain Bacteria; kingdom Bacillati; phylum Actinomycetota; class Actinomycetes; order Propionibacteriales; family Nocardioidaceae; genus Nocardioides; species Nocardioides nanhaiensis. The sequence continues at coordinate 43,889 of NZ_BAABIM010000004.1, read as the reverse complement.
CCGGGTGGCGGCGGCAACGCTGGCCCTGGTGCTGCACGAGGACGCCACGGTCGGGCTGGCCGGCCTGGCACTGCCCGCCGAGGGCGAGGTGCTCCTCGTGGTGGGTCCCGAGGGCGGCCTGGCCGAGGCGGAGCTGGCGGCGCTGCGCGACGCCGGCGCACAGGTGGTGCGGCTCGGCGCGGAGGTGCTGCGCACCAGCACCGCCGGCCTGGCCGCCGCCGCCGCGCTGCTGGCGCGGACACCGCGCTGGGGCGCGGCCGGCGAGCCCCTACCCTGACGGCCGTGCCTGCCGAGGAGACCGCCCCCGCCGCCCCTGCGACCCCAGCGACGCCTGACACCGCGCAGGTGCTGCACACCCACCGCGACGGCGACGTGACCGTGCTGGAGCTGCACCGCCCCGAGCGTCGCAACGCGCTCGACCTGGCCCTGTGCCGCGCCCTGCACGACGCCGCCGCCGGCGCCGTCGAGGACGGCGCCCGGGTGCTGGTGATCACCGGGCACGGCACCGCCTTCTGCGCGGGTGCCGACCTCGGCGGCGTCTACGGCGAGGAGTTCCTGGAGGCGCTCTACGGGATGCTGCACGGCCTGACCCGGCTGCCCGTCCCGGTGATCGCGGCGGTCAACGGCCCCGCGATCGGGGCGGGCACCCAGCTCGCGATCGCCTCGGACCTGCGCGTGGCCGACGAGACCGCGCGCTTCGCCGTCCCGACCCCCCGCAACGGCATGGCCGTGGACGCCTGGACGATGCGGATGCTGGCCCATCTGGCCGGCGGCGGGGTCGCCCGGCGCCTCATGGTCGCCGCCGACACCCTGACCCGCGACGAGGCCCTCCAGCACGGGCTCGTCGACCGCACCGGCACGCTGGAGGACGCGCTGGCGTGGGCGCACGAGATCGCGGCGCTCGCACCGCTCAGCCTCGCGCACAACAAGGCCGTGCTGAGCGCGATGGTCGACACCGCGCACGACGCCGCCACCCAGGCCTCCTTCGACGCGTGCTGGGCCAGCGAGGACGTGCGCGAGGCAGCCGCCGCGCGCGCCGAGAAGCGCACGCCGGTCTTCCGCGGTCGCTGAGCCGGCCCGGTCGCGCCGGGCGCGTCGGCGGCTACTCGACGACGATCGTGCGGGTGTCCTCGGCCGGCCCGAACCCCTCGGTGCCGGCGGTGGGGTCGTCGGTCATCGCGGCGAAGGTGTACTCGCCCGGCTCGAGCCCCGAGACGTCGACCTCGGCCTCCCAGGGGTACAGCCCGTCGATCCAGCCCTCGGCCGTGGTGAAGCCGTCGAGCACGACCTCCTCGCCGCGCCGCACCTGCCAGGGGATGGTGGCCTCGAAGGAGCTGCCGACGCCCGTGGCGGTGAAGCTGCCGCTGACCGTCGTGCCCTCGGCGGGGTCGCTGACGCTCACCAGGTTGAGGACGTCGAGCTCGGGGGCGCTGCGCAGGCCGTTCTCGGTGGGGACGCCGAACAGCGTGGTGGGGGCGCCGTCGAGCGTCGCGAAGACCCGCACCCGGGCCTGGGCGATGCCGGAGACGGTGTACACGACCGCCTGGGCGGCGGTGCGGGCCTCGCGGGCGCTCATGCCGGCCGGTCGCGCGACCAGGCTGTCGTCGGCCAGCTCGAGGGTCACCTGCGCCTGGTCGCCCGTGCCGTCCAGGCTGGTGCCGGCCAGCCCGGCGGCGGTCGGCGTGGCCAGCGGGGAGCGGTAGTCGGGGTCGAGTGCGTCGCCGCTGAGCAGCAGCTCGAGCGCGTCGGTCACGGGGTCGGCGGCGTCGACGTCGCGGAACTCGCGGAAGAGCACCGGGCCGCGGGAGCGTCCGGCCAGCGAGGGCCCGTCGCCCACGAAGTAGACCGGCGCCGCCACCTGCTCCCCGGCGTCCTCGCTCTCGGAGGGAGCCTCAGAGGTCTCGGCGGGCGTGCTGGGCTCGGCGGCGGACTCCGAGGGGCTCGCGGGGGCGCTGGAGGTGGGCTCCTCGGCGGTGCCGCCGTCGTCGTCGGACCCGCCGCAGCCGGCCAGGGCCAGCGAGGTGGCCACCGCCAGGACGGCGAGGCGGGCGCGGGTGCGGGGGAGGGGGCGAGCGCTCATGACAACCATCCTGGTCGGGTCGGCGGGTGAACTGGCGGACGAGCGGGCGTGCGCGTGTCGGTGCCACGGGTCGAGGTGTCGCCGCTCACCGCTGAGACGCGCGGGCGGGCCGACCGGTTGCGTGGCCGCTGGATCGGGGGGTGCCATGATCACCAGATGGACGACTGCCTGTTCTGCAAGATCGTGCGCGGTGAGGTGCCCGCCGAGGTCGTGCACACCACCGAGCGCACGGTCGCCTTCCGCGACATCAACGCCCAGGCGCCCACGCACGTGCTGGTGGTGCCGCGCCAGCACTTCGCGAATGCCGCCGAGCTGGCCGCGGGCGACCCGCAGGCCAGCGCCGAGCTGGTGACGACGGCGGCCGCCGTCGCGGTGGCCGAGGGCCACGGCGAGGACTACCGGCTGGTGTTCAACACCGGCGCCGGCGCCGGACAGACCGTCTTCCACACCCACCTGCACGTGCTGGCCGGACGCGACCTGGGCTGGCCGCCGGGCTGAGTCCGCTGGGGCTGGCCGGCGGGAGTGGTCGGCGTCAGTCGCCGAGCCACCACTGGGCGATCCGCACGACGTGCATCGCCAGCGGCAGGCACAGCACCAGCAGCAGGGTCCAGGCCGTGAAGCGGTGCACGGGCTTGGTGCTGTCCAGCCGGCCCGCGAAGTCGAGCAGGGCGCCGTCCGGGACGTGGTGGGTCAGCCCCATCGCCTTGGCATCGGGCGGCAGGTGACCGCCGGGGAACCAGACCGGCGCGAGCTGCGGGTCGTCGGGATCGGGGTCCTCGTCGAACTCGTCGCGCTCCCAGTCGCGCTCACCCCGCTGCATGGGCACACCGTACGCGGCTCGGGCCCACCCGGAAGTGGATGGTCGTGCCGCGGGCGCTCCCGTAGACTCGGGAGGTCCGCCGGACCCGTCACAGAAAGACTCCATGACAGACAGCACCCAGCCGAGCCACCAGCCCGGCGAGAGCGCCCGCCCGCGCACCAAGCACGTGGTCGTCGTCCCCAACAGCGTCAACATGGTCAGCGTGCTGGGGCCCGGTGACGAGCACCTCGGCCTGATCGAGCGCAGCTTCGACGCCGAGATCCACGTGCGCGGCAACCGGATCAGCATGCACGGCGACCCCGGCGAGGTCGCCCTGGTCGAGCGGCTGCTCGACGAGCTCGTGGCCATCATCCGCACCGGGCAGGGCGTGACGCCCGAGACCGTGGAGCGGGTGGTGCAGATGCTCCGCGCCGACACCACCGAGCGACCCGCCGACGTGCTGAGCCTCAACATCCTCAGCAACCGCGGTCGCTCCATCCGCCCGAAGACGCTGAACCAGAAGCGCTACGTCGACGCCATCGACAAGCACACGATCACCTTCGGCATCGGGCCGGCCGGTACCGGCAAGACCTACCTCGCCATGGCCAAGGCCGTGCAGGCGCTGCAGGCCAAGTCGGTCAACCGGATCATCCTGACCCGCCCGGCCGTCGAGGCCGGCGAGAGCCTGGGCTTCCTGCCCGGCACGCTCAGCGAGAAGATCGACCCGTACCTGCGGCCGCTCTACGACGCGTTGCACGACATGATCGACCCCGAGACGATCCCCAAGCTGCTGGCCGCCGGCACGATCGAGGTGGCGCCGCTGGCCTACATGCGCGGCCGCTCGCTCAACGACTCCTTCATCATCCTCGACGAGGCGCAGAACACCACGCCCGAGCAGATGAAGATGTTCCTGACCCGCCTCGGGTTCGGCTCCAAGATCGTCGTCACCGGCGACGTCACCCAGGTCGACCTCCCCGGCGGGGTGCGCAGCGGCCTGCGCGTGGTCGAGGGGATCCTCGACGAGGTCGAGGACATCTCCTTCAACCGGCTCACCGCCAACGACGTGGTGCGCCACCGCCTGGTGGGCAGGATCGTCGCCGCCTACGACGAGTTCGACGCCCACCGCTCGGAGGCGGCCGCAGGCGCCGGCCCCCGCGCCGGTGGCGCCCGCACGGAGCGCTCCTGATGGAGCCTCCGGAACCCGCCCGACCCGAGCACGAGCCGGAGCCCGCCGATGAGCCGACCGACGAGTCCACGATGAGCATCGAGATCCTCGACGAGTCGGGCACCGACCTCGACACGCGCCACCTCGCGCGGCTCGCGCGCTTCACGATGGACCGGATGCGCGTGCACCCCCTGGCCGAGCTGTGCATCAAGGCCGTCGACGAGGCCACGATGGCCGAGCTGAACGGCCAGTGGATGGAGAAGGACGGCCCCACCGACGTGCTGGCCTTCCCGATGGACGAGCTGCGCCCCGGCCTGGTGGGCGAGGAGCCCGAGGAGGGGGTCCTGGGCGACCTCGTGCTGTGCCCCGCCGTGGCGCAGCGCCAGGGCGAGAGCGCCGGTCACGGCACGGTGGCCGAGGTCGAGCTGCTCACGGTGCACGGCATCCTGCACCTGCTCGGCTACGACCACGCCGAGCCCGAGGAGCACCGCGAGATGTTCGGTCTCCAGGACCAGCTGCTCGCGGCCTGGCGGGAGTCCCCGCCCTCCTCGGGGGCCGGCCCCGATGTCTGACCTCTGGCTCCTGGTCGCCGCGGGCGCGCTGGTGCTGCTCGCCGGCGTGTTCACCGCGGCCGACGCCGCCATCGCCGGCTACTCCCGGGCCCGCGCCCAGGAGCGTGTGCAGCAGGGGCGGCCCCGCGCCGAGCGCCTCGTGGCACTGCTCGAGGACGCCCCGCGCTACCTGAACACGGCCCTGCTGCTCCGCCTGGCCTGCGAGATCTCCGCGATCGTGCTGGTCACCCTGGTCGTCGACGACGCCGTGGGCGGCTCGTGGTGGAAGGCCGTGCTGGTCACCATCGGCTCCATGCTGGTGGTCTCCTTCGTGATGATCGGCGTGGCGCCGCGCACGCTCGGCCGGCAGCACGCCGACCGGGTGGCCACGCTCTCGGCGGGGCCGCTGATGGCCGCCGCGACCGTGCTCGGCCCGCTGCCGAGGCTGCTGATCCTGGTCGGCAACGCGATCACGCCGGGTCGGGGCTTCCGCGAGGGGCCGTTCTCCACCGAGACCGAGCTGCGCGAGATGGTCGACATGGCCGAGGCCTCGGCACTCATCGAGTCCAGCGAGCGCCGGATGCTGCACTCGGTCTTCGAGCTGGGTGAGACCACGGTGCGCGAGGTGATGGTTCCCCGCAACGACGTGGTGTTCATCGAGCAGCACAAGAACCTGCGCCAGACGCTGTCGCTGTTCCTGCGCTCGGGCTTCTCGCGGGTGCCGGTCATCGGCGAGAACCTCGACGACATCCTGGGCATGGCCTACCTCAAGGACGTCGTGCGCCGCGACTTCGAGAACCCGAGGGCCGAGCTGACCCAGCCGGTGGCGGAGATCATGCGGCCGGTGCTGTGGGTGCCGGAGTCCCAGCGGGTCGACACCCTGCTGGCGCAGATGCAGGCCGACCGCCAGCACATCGCCGCCGTCGTCGACGAGTACGGCGGCACCGCCGGCCTGATCACCATCGAGGACCTGCTCGAGGAGATCGTCGGCGAGATCACCGACGAGTACGACGTCGACCACATCGACGTCGAGCGGCTCGAGGAGGGCGTCGTCCGGGTCTCCTCGCGCTACCCGATCGGCGACCTCGACGAGCTCTTCGGCTTCGACGTCGAGGAGGACGACGTCGACTCCGTGGGCGGTCTGATGGCCAAGCACCTGGGCGTCGTGCCGATCCCCGGCTCGTCGGTCGAGGCCCACGGGCTGCACTTCACCGCCGAGGACACCGCGGGACGCCGCAACAAGATCGGTACGGTGCTGATCCGGCGCGCCGAACCGGCCGCCCCCGCCACCACCGACGACGAGCTGGAGACTGCCTCCCGTGACTGACCGCCCTGCCCCCGCCTCGGACGCGCTGGGTCCCGAGGACGCCAAGCTGGTCACCCTGGCCCGGGCCACCCGCGCCCGCGTCGGCGCCGCCCAGGGTGCCGCCGTGCGCGACGAGATGGGGCGCACCTACGCGGCCGCGACCGTCGACCTGCCCTCGCTGCAGCTCTCCGCGGTGCAGGTCTGCGTGGCCATGGCCGTGGCCTCCGGCTCGCGCGGCATCGCGGCGTGCGCCCTGCTGGGTGAGGTCGACGCGCTGGGCGACGACGACCGGGGCGCGCTCGCGGACCTGGCCGTCGCCGGCGGCGTGGCGGTCCACCTCGGTGACGCCCGCGGCACCGTCGGGGCGAGTCTCACGGTCGACGCACGGTGACGGCGCGCGCGCGGCAGTACCGCGCGGAGGTGCTGCGCCGCGAGCAGCTCGGCTCGCACCTGGTGCGACTGGTGCTCTCCGCCCCCACGGGCGAGGAGGCGTTCACCTCCACGGGCGTGCCCGACGAGTGGGTGGCGCTCGTGGTGCCCGACCAGTTCCAGAGCCGGTACTACACGGTGCGCTCCTGGGACGGCGTCGAGCTGGTGCTCGACGTCGCCCTGCACGACGTCGGTCTCGTGGCCGAGTGGGTGCGCCGCGACTGCGTCGGCGACGTCGTCACGATCAGTGAGCCCAAGGGGTCGTTCACCCTGCCGCCGGAGGCGCGGTGGCTGACGCTGGTGGGTGACCTGACCGCGCTCCCCGCCATGGCGCGCATCCTCGAGAGCACCGCTCTGCCCACCCGCGTGCTGGCCGAGGCACCCGAGCCGCTCCCCGGCTACCTGCCGCCGGGTGGGGCTGAGGTGACGTGGCTCCAGCAGCCCGGGGACGGCCGCAGCGACCTCGCCCCCGCCGTCGAGCACCTGGCGTGGCCGGAGGGTCAGGGGTACTTCTGGATGGCCGGCGAGTCCGCACAGATGCGCGCGGTGCGCAAGCACCTGATGCGCGAGCGCCGCCTGCCCAGCACCGCCTACGACGTGATGGGCTACTGGCGCGGAGTGGCCACCCGGCAGCCCCGCGCCGTCGACCCCGGGCCGGTGTGGCGCGCGGGCAAGGCGGCGGGACACACCGACGAGCAGATCTGGGCCGACTACGACGCAGCCCGAGAGGCACAGCAGTGAGTGAGATCATCCAGCCAACCGTCAAGCAGGGGGCAGAGGCGTTCCGCAGCGGTTTCGTCTCGTTCACGGGCCGCCCCAACGCCGGCAAGTCCACGCTGACCAACGCGCTCGTGGGCCAGAAGGTGGTGATCACCTCCGACAAGCCGCAGACCACGCGCACCGTCGTGCGCGGCATCGTGCACCGGCCGGACGCGCAGCTGATCCTGGTCGACACCCCCGGGCTGCACCGACCCCGCACCCTGCTGGGCGAGCGGCTCAACGACCTGGTGCTCACCACCTGGGGCGAGGTCGACGTCGTCGCCGTGTGCTTCCCCTGCGACGAGCGGGTCGGACCCGGTGACCGGTTCCTGGTCACCGAGCTCGCCAAGGCCCGGCGCTCGATCAAGGTGGCCGTGGCCACCAAGACCGACCTGGCCAGTCCGGACCGGATCGCCGAGCACCTCGTCGAGATCGCTGCTCTCGGTGCCGAGACGGGCATCGAGTGGGCCGAGGTGGTGCCGGTCTCCTCCGTGGGCGGTGACCAGGTCGGGCTGCTGGCAGACCTGCTCGTCGGGCTGCTGCCGGAGGGACCGCAGCTCTACCCCGACGGCGACCTCACCGACGCGCCCGAGGAGATCCTCGTGGCCGAGCTGATCCGCGAGGCGGCCCTCGAGGGTGTCCGCGACGAGCTGCCGCACTCGATCGCCGTGGTGGTCGAGGAGATGGGACTGCGCGAGGGCCGCCCCGAGGACAAGCCGCTGCTCGACGTGCACGCCAACCTCTTCGTGGAGCGCGACTCCCAGAAGGGGATCGTCATCGGGCACCGCGGCTCCCGCCTGAAGTCGGTCGGTGGGCGCGCACGCCAGCAGATCGAGGCGTTGCTCGGCACGCCGGTCTACCTCGACCTGCGCGTCAAGATCGCCAAGGACTGGCAGCGCGACCCCAAGCAGCTGAGGAGGCTGGGATTCTGATGACCGACGTGCCGACGACGTCGTCCTCGCCGTCCATGCCCGCGCCCGTCGCGGCCTGGCACCGCATCGCCGAGAGCCGCGACCCCGCGGGGCTCGACGAGCTGCTGGCCGACGACGTCGTGTTCCGCTCGCCCGCCGTGCACACGCCGCAGGAGGGCAAGCAGCTCGCGACCGCCTACCTCGCCGCCGCCGTCGACGTGCTCGGGCCCACGCTGGTCTACCGCCGGCAGTGGTACGCCGAGGGGTCCGCGGTGCTCGAGTTCGAGGCCGACCTCGACGGCATCAGCGTCCACGGCATCGACATGCTGGCCTGGGGCGAGGACGGGCGGCTGCGCGAGTTCACCGTCATGGTGCGGCCGGTCAAGGGCCTGCACGCGCTGATCGAGCGGATGGCGGCCCGGCTGGCGACCGGTCAGGCAGGGGCCCAGCAGCGACCGTAGGTTTGTCCGGCGCGCCACTGCTCGGCGGTGGGCCACTCGTAGACCCACTGGTAGTCCAGCGGGTCATCGGCTACGCGTGCACCGGCGTCCTCGCACTGCGTCTGACCTCGCTCCCGGGCGACGCGGGCACCGGGATAGCGCTCGTCGTCGAAGGTGACGACCTCGATGGCGCGCCAGCTGTGCCGCGCCGAGCAGACCACGCGCTCGAAGTCGGGGGTGTCCGGGGCCGCGGTGCCGCACATCGCGTACCGGTCGCGGTCCTCGGGTCGGGCGAGGACGCCACGGAGTCGTCCGGTCAGCGGGGCCAGCTGCTCGGTGCCCGCCACGGCGATCACGTCGCACCGGTACCACTGCGCGCCGGCGGCAGACTCCTCCAGGGTGGGGGTGAACCAGACCGGCCGCAGCATGCTGAGCCTCCGGTCGGCCTCGGTGCCGCCCACGAAGTCGGCGAAGCGTGCCGGGCAGGTCTCGGCGACGTAGTCGCGCACCTGGCGGGAGTCGACGGCGAGGAGGTGCCCCGAGCGCAGGTTCTCCAGCGTGCCGACGGCGATGGTGGTGGCCGTGTGACCGCGCCCGCACTCCACGTCGACGGAGCTGTCGGTGGGTGCGAGCGCCTGCTCGAAGGTCAACCGGTAGCAGGCCGGCGCGGTGGGCGCGGCGACCGGCTCGGCGGAGGGGAGCGGGGTGGGCGCGGCGCTCGAGGACGCCGCGCCGGGGTCGGCAGGCTCGTCCGGGGCGTCGCCCGTGCAGGCCGCCAGGGAGAACGAGACGGCCGTGGCGAGCAGGAGGGAGCGCAGACGCATCAGTCGGGGGTCCTCGCCCAGCAGATGGAGCGCCGGTTGCCGGCCTGCCACTCCGCCTCGTGGAAGTAGCTGTAGGCGTAGTCGTAGTCCACCGGGTAGTTCAGCCAGGCGCCCACCGAGTCCGAGCAGAAGTCGCGGGTGCGCACCTCCACTAGCCGGTCACCCGGGTAGGGGTCGGCGTCCTCGCCGAGCTTGATCGTCGTGACCGCCCGCCAGTCGTGCGGCTGCGAGCACGGCACCTTGCGACCCTCGGCGACGGTCTCGCCGTCGACGCAGGTCATCCACCGGTCGGCCGCACGTCCCAGCAGCAGCCCCTCGGCGGTCTCGGGGAGTGCGATCAGCTCCTCGAGCTGGTCGTTGCCCCCGACGACGTCGCACCGGTACCAGCGCGCGCCGGCCGCCCAGGCCTCCTCGGTGGGCCGGAACCAGGCCCAGCTCAGGATCGTGCGCAGGGCCAGGCTCTGGTCGGCGCCCAGGAAGCCCTGCAGCTTCTCGGTGCAGGTCTCGTAGGCGAACGCGCCGATGGCGTCGTCGTCGTGGTCGAGGTCGCGCAGGTCGTCGGGCACCTCGCCCACCGCGTAGGTCTGGGCGGTGTGCGGCTCGGCGCAGGGCACCGTCTCGGTCTGGTTGCTCGGCTGGGCCACGTCCGCGGGCGTCAGGTCGCGGCACGCGCCCAGCTCCGGGGTCTCGGCGGCCTCCGCGGCGTCCTCGCCGCCGAGGCCGGGCACCGCGGCGCCGCCGCACCCGCTCAGCACGAGGACCAGCACCAGCACCGGGGCCGCGACCAGGGAGAGGCCGGAGGCGGCGAGGGGCTGGAGGGGAGGCACGGTGCGATGGTAGACGGGACCGCCGGCTGCGCTATCGTGGCCGGGTCATGACGCGCCAGCTGCTCCTTCGCTGCCGCAGCGAGGTCTGAGAGCCGGACCCCCTCGCTGCGGAGAGCTTGCTGCGCGCCCGGCACCCACCGCAGACGCCCGCCAGGCGCACCAGCCGGCCGGCGCCGTCGACACCGAGCCGAGGAATCCCATGACCAGCAGCAACAGCAGCGCCCGCGTCATCACCAGCCGCAGCGAGAACGGCCAGAAGCCCAGCGGCATGCCGCACCACCGCTACCGGGCCTTCCCGCCGATCGAGCTGCCCGACCGCACCTGGCCCTCGGCCACCATCACCGCCCCGCCGCGCTGGCTCTCGACCGACCTGCGGGACGGCAACCAGGCGCTGATCGACCCGATGAGCCCGGCGCGCAAGATGACGATGTTCGACCTGCTCGTGCGGATGGGCTACAAGGAGATCGAGGTCGGGTTCCCGGCTGCCAGCGAGACCGACTTCGCCTTCGTCCGCCAGCTGATCGAGGGCGACCACATCCCCGACGACGTCACGATCTCGGTGCTGACCCAGGCGCGCGAGGACCTCATCGAGCGCAGCGTGCAGTCGCTGGTGGGCGTGCCGCGCGCCAACATCCACCTCTACAACGCGCTGGCGCCGCTGTTCCGGCGCGTGGTGTTCCACGCGGGCAAGGACGAGGTCAAGGACATCGCCACCCGCGGCACGCAGCTGGTGATGAAGCACGTCGAGGGTCTGCTCGACACCACGGTGATCGGCTACGAGTACAGCCCCGAGATCTTCACCAGCACCGAGCTGCCGTTCTCGCTGGAGGTGTGCGAGGCGGTCACCGACGTCTGGCAGCCCGAGGACGGCCGCGAGATCATCCTCAACCTGCCCGCCACTGTCGAGGTGGCCACGCCCAATGTGTACGCCGACCAGATCGAGTGGTTCAGCCGCCAGCTCACCCGGCGCGAGCACACCGTCATCAGCCTGCACCCGCACAACGACCGTGGTACCGCGGTCGCCGCCACCGAGCTGGCCATGATGGCCGGCGCCGACCGCGTGGAGGGCTGCCTGTTCGGCCACGGCGAGCGCACCGGCAACGTCGACCTGGTGACCCTCGGCATGAACCTGTTCAGCCAGGGCGTCGACCCGCAGATCGACTTCTCCGACATCGACGAGATCCGCCGCACGGTGGAGTACTGCACCCAGCTGCCGGTGCACCCGCGCCACCCCTACGCCGGCGACCTCGTCTACACCGCCTTCTCCGGCTCGCACCAGGACGCCATCAAGAAGGGTCTGGAGGACCTCGAGCGGCAGGCCGGCGAGCAGGGGATCCCGGTGGGGGAGATGCCCTGGGAGGCGCCCTACCTGCCCATCGACCCCAAGGACGTCGGCCGCACCTACGAGGCCGTGATCCGGGTCAACAGCCAGTCGGGCAAGGGCGGGGTGGCCTATCTGCTGAAGTCCGAGCACAAGCTCGACCTGCCGCGCCGCGCGCAGATCGAGTTCAGCCGCGTCATCCAGGAGCGCACCGACGCCGAGGGCGGCGAGATGACCGGCGAGCAGATCTGGCAGGTCTTCCGCGCCGAGTACCTGGACCGCACGGCGCCGCTGCACCTGGACTCCGTGCACACCAGCTCGGCCGCGGGCGAGCGGGACCGGCTCGACGTCGAGGTGATCGTCGACGGCGAGCGCCGGTCGCTCAGCGGCACCGGCAACGGCCCGATCGCGGCGTTCGTGGCCGCGCTCGAGGAGCTGCCCCAGGCCGGTGACGTGCGGGTGCTCGACTATGCCGAGCACGCGCTCAGCGCGGGCGGCGACGCCCTCGCGGCGGCCTACGTGGAGTGCGCCGTCGGCGACCAGGTGCTCTGGGGGGTCGGCGTGGACGCCAACATCCTCACGGCCTCGCTGAAGGCGATCGTCTCGGCCGTCAACCGCGCGCACCGCTGAGACCCGCCCCGGGTCCTCGCACCTCGTCGAGCGTCACGCGTCGCCGATCGAGGGGTTGGCGACCGGGCGGTCAGGCGGGGTCCGGGTGGTCCGCGGGCAGGCGCACCAGCACCGTGGTGCCGGACCCGGGGGCGGACTCCAGCTCCACCCGGCCCTGGTGAGCGTGCACGATGTCGGCGACGATCGAGAGGCCCAGCCCGGTGCCGGGGATGGCCTGGTGCTGGGCCTCGTCGGTGCGGAAGAACCGGGTGAACACCGCCTCCTGGTCGGCGAGCGGGATGCCGATGCCGGTGTCGGAGACCGCGACCAGCGCCTCGGTGCCCTCGCGCGCCAGCGTGACGACGACGCGGCCGCCGTCGCTGGTGAACTTGACGGCGTTGCCGAGCAGGTTGGCCACGGCTCGCTCCAGCTGGTGCGCGTCGCCACGCACCTCGACGGGGTGCTCGGGCTGCTCGACCTCCACCTGCAGGTGGCGGCCGGCCAGCAGCGGCTCGCTGCCCTCCACCGCCGTGCGCACCGTCTCGCGCAGGTCCAGCGGCTGCATCGTGAGGCTGATCGCGCCAGCTTCGAGACCGCTGAGCAGGAGCAGGTCGTTGCAGATGTCGATGAGCCGGTGGCTGCCCCGGGTGATCGTGTCGAGCAGCGGCACCTGGGCGGGGTCGGGCGGCACGATCGCGCCCTCGCGCAGCAGCTCGGTGTAGCCCAGGATGCTGGTCACCGGCGTGCGCAGCTCGTGCGAGACCGTGGAGACCAGCTCGTCGCGCGCCCGGTCGAGGGACCGCAGCTGCTCCACGGCAGCCCGTTCCTTGTCGAGCGCCGCGGCGAGCGCCGCGTGGCCGGCCTGGCGCTCGGTGACGTCCTGGGCCACCAGCAGGTAGCCCAGGCGCCCGGTGGCGTCGGCCGTGGGGCTGACCGTCATCGCCACCACGTGCCGGGTGCCGTCGTCGCCCACCCACGTCCAGTCCTGCGTCTCGCTCTCGCTCCCGGCGGCCATCGCGGCCGCACAGGCCACGAAGCCGCCAGGGCAGCGCTGCTCCACCTCGGCCGGGTCCAGGAAGGCCGTGACGGGGCGGCCGGCCGCAGCGTCCGAGGTGAGCCCGAGCAGCCGCTCGGCGCCGGAGTTCAGCACCGAGACGTTGCCCTGCGGGTCGGTGCCCACCAGGGCGGTGGCGATCGAGGCCTGCATCAGGTGGGTCACCAGGGTCGTGCTGGCCCGCTCGGCCGAGACGTCGACGCCGGTGATGACGCAGTACGCCGGCTGACCGTCGTGCGCCGCCACCACGTTGCTGCTCCAGATCAGCCGCAGCTCGCGGCCGTCGGCGGCGCGGATCGTGCTCTCGCGCACCACCGGGAGGCCCGAGCGGTTGGGCCAGGCCAGCAGGGACTCCAGGTCGGCGCGGCCGCTGGGTGAGACGGGTGTCTCCCAGATGGGGCGGCCGAGCAGCGAGGTCGGGAGGTGGCCGGTGATCTGCTCGGTGGCCGCGTTGACGCGCAGCACCAGCCCCCGCTCGTCGGTCACGACGATCACGCAGCCCGCGGTGTCGATGGTGGCCTCGGTCAGCTGTCGCGCCCGGTCCGCCCGTTCCGCGGCAGCGGCCTCCAGCCCGATGTCGACCAGCTGCAGGGTGAAGCCCTCACCCAGGCGGGGGTTCTCGCCCGCGGAGCGGGAGGCGACCACCACGTCGAGCAGGCTGCCCGGCCGCGCCACGACGCTGCAGCGCCCCCGCCACACGGGCTCGCCGTCGAGCAGGCCGTCGCGGATCACCGGGGTCGCGCCCTGGACGGCGAGCAGCTCGAGGACCTGCCGGCCCACCGCCGTCGCGCGGTCCAGCCCCAGGGCGCCCGCCGCGGCGCTGTTGAGGTCGTCGACGACCAGGCGCCCGGCGGCCTCGCCCTCGGTGGCCCGGCTCACCAGCAGCATGCCCACCGTGGAGTGCTCGAAGGTGAGCCGCTGCTGCGACTCCTCGGCGTCGACGCGCTGCCGGAGCCGCTGCTGCTGGCGCACGGCGACGCCGAGCGGCAGCACCACTAGCGCGCCGGCCAGGCAGTAGGCCTGGGTCCAGGCCGCCGCCTCGACCCAGGTGAGGTCGCCCGCGGCGAGCATGTCGCCGACGGGGCCGTTGCCGCGCGCCGCGAGCGCCACCACGACCCCGGAGAGGACGGCCAGCTCCAGGGAGGTGACGGCCAGGTCGAACAGGAAGGCGCCGAGCCCCAACAGGGCCAACGACAGGAACGGGAGGGGCGCCACCGGGTCCGGTCCCAGGGTGAGCCAGACCCCCAGGCCCACCAGGAGCGCGTGCGCGCCCAGGAGGGCCCACGGGTGCGGTGCCGCCGACCGCTGGGGCAGGAGCACCACGGGGGTCGTGAGCACGGCCACGGAGACCGCGGCGGCGGTGAGCGCACCGACCAGCTGTGCCGCCCCGGCCGGGGCGGAGCCGAGCCCGGCCGCCAGGCCCAGGCCTGCCGCGGCGACCGCTCCGACCGCCAGGGCGGCGCCCGCGAGCCGGGCGACGTCGCCGGGGGTGCGCAGCAACCGCGTCGTGCCGTGCGCCAGGAGGGCGGCCCCCAGGACCGCCTGCACGACCACCACCAGGACACCGACCGAGAGCGTCGTGGGGTCGGTGCCACGCGCCAGCAGCGAGACCGCGCCGGTGGCCGCGACCACGAGCAGCAGCGCCGGCCAGCGACGTCGGGGACTCTCGAGGAGTGCTCCCACCTGGAGCCCGACCACGCTCCACCAGACCCCGGTCTCGGCGTCCGCGGGCGCCAGCAGCAGCAGCGCCAGGTCCGCCACGAGGGCGGCGGCGAGCACGCCGAGTGCGCCGCGCCAGCCCAGGCGCGGACCCGGGGGAGCAGACTCGGGGGCCACGACCAGCATTCTGGTACCCGCACGGCCCCCTGTCCGGCGGTCCGCGATCCCCGTCGCGCCGCCTCGTGGTCCGGCGTACCGCTGGTTACGCTCAGCTCATGCTCGTCTCCGAACGCATCGGCCAGTTCTTCCTGACCGGCGAGGGCAGCCGCGACCGCCTCGAGTACACCGAGTACGGCGCCGGTGACGCCTGGGTGGTGCTGGTGCACGGTCAGCTGATGCCGCGCCGGATGCACCAGCCCCTGGCGCGGGCGCTGGCGGCCGAGGGCCTGCACGTCGTCACGGTCGACCTGCTGGGCCACGGGCGCTCCGACCGCCCCGCCGACCCCCTGCGCTACTCGATGACGGCGTTCGGCGAGCAGGTGATCGCGCTGCTCGACCACCTCGGGGCGGAGCAGGCGGTGGTGGGCGGCACCTCGCTCGGGGCCAACGTCTCGCTCGAGGTGGCCGTGCTGGCCCCCGAGCGCGTGCGCGGCCTGCTCGTGGAGATGCCGGTGCTCGACAACGCCGTCGAGGCGGGCATCCTCGCGTTCGCACCCCTGCTCTTCGCCGCGCGCTTCATGCCGTTCACCGTCGCCGGCGTGCGCGCCGTCACCCGGCCCGTGCCGCGCGGGCTGGTGCCCTTCTGGACCGGCATCGTGCTCGACACCCTCGACCAGCGCGCCGACGCGATGGCCGCCGTCGTCCACGGCCTCTTCTTCGGGCGGGTCGCGCCCTCCTCGGCGCAGCGCCGCGGCATCACCGCACCCGCGCTCGTCGTCGGCCACCCCGCCGACCCGATCCACCCCGCCGCCGACGCCGCCATGCTGGCCGGGGAGCTGCCGCACGCCCGGTTCGTGCAGGCCCGCAGCATCCTGGAGTGGCGACTGCGCCCCGAGCGGCTGACCCGGGCCGCCGTCGGGTTCGCGCAGGAGTGCTGGGGCGAGCAGCGCCGCGCCTCGCGTCGCGAGCGCTCCTCCACCGCCCAGTAGGCCCCGTCGGGGAGACTGGGCGCGTGCCTCTCTACCGCGACGAGGCGATCGTGCTGCGCACCCACAAGCTGGGGGAGGCCGACCGCATCATCACCCTGCTGACCCGCCACCACGGGCGGGTCCGCGCGGTCGCCAAGGGCGTGCGGCGCACCACCTCCAAGTTCGGGTCGCGGCTGGAGCCCTTCACCCACGTCGACCTGCAGCTGGCCGAGGGTCGCAACCTCGACATTGTCACGCAGGCCGAGACCCGGGCGGCGTTCTCGGCCGGCCTCGGCACCGACTACGAGCGGTACACCGCCGGCACCGTGATGCTCGAGACCGCCGAGCGGCTCGCCACCGAGGAGAAGGAGCCGGCGCTGCAGCAGTTCCTGCTGCTGGTCGGCGCGCTGCGCGCGATGACCTCGGGGGAGCGGCGGCCCGGGCACGTGCTCGACTCCTACCTGCTGCGCTCGCTCTCCGTGGCCGGCTACGCGCCCTCCTTCGAGGACTGCGCGCACTGCGGGCGGCCGGGTCCGCACACCTGGTTCAACCCCTCCCAGGGCGGCGTGCTGTGCAGCACCTGCCGGCTCCCCGGGTCGGCGCGGCCCGCGCCCGAGACGGTGCAGCTGCTCGGCGCGCTGCTGGCCGGCGACTGGCCCGTCGTCGAGGCGGCCGACCAGCGGCACCAGCGCGAGGCCAGCGGCCTGGTCTCGGCGTTCCTCTCCTGGCACCTGGAGCGCTCCCTGCGCTCGCTGGAGCACCTGGAGCGATAGCGTCGCGCCCGTGAAGCGCGCCGTCCGACCCCCCACCCCGCACCCCTCCGGGGCCCGCCCGCCGGACCTCCCGCGCGAGCTGGTACCGCGCCACGTCGCGATCGTGATGGACGGCAACGGTCGCTGGGCCAAGGACCGTGGCCTGCCGCGCACCCGCGGGCACGAGCAGGGCGAGCACGCGCTGTTCGACGTCGTCGAGGGCGCCATCGAGCTGGGGGTCAAGGCCATCTCGGCCTACGCCTTCTCCACCGAGAACTGGTCGCGCTCCCCGGAGGAGGTGCGCTTCCTGATGGGGTTCAACCGCGACGTGATCCGTCGCCGGCGCGACCAGATGCACGAGCTCGGTGTGCGCGTGCGCTGGGCCGGCCGGGCGCCTCGGCTGTGGAAGTCGGTGATCAAGGAGCTGCAGGCGGCCGAGGAGCTCACCCGCGACAACGACGTGCTGACCCTCACCATGTGCGTCAACTACGGCGGCCGCGCCGAGCTGGCCGACGTCGCGCGCTCCATCGCCCGCGAGGTGGCCGCCGGTCGCCTCAACCCCGACAAGGTCGACGAGCGCACCGTGGCCAGGCACCTCTACGTGCCCGAGGTGGGCGACGCCGACCTGGTGTGGCGCACCTCCGGCGAGCAGCGGCTCTCCAACTTCATGCTCTGGCAGGCCGCCTACAGCGAGCTGGTCTTCACCGACATCCTGTGGCCCGACGTCGACCGCCTCGCGCTCTGGCGTGCCTGCGAGCTCTACGCCCGGCGGGACCGGCGCTACGGCGGTGCGCAGCCGCGCTGAGGTTGCGGCCGGTGGGTCGTGCCGGGCGTGGGGGGTGATCCCACGTGGACGTGGGAACGCGGAACAGGGGGGCCGGAATTCTGGCCCTCCGGTTCCGCGATCACCCCTCCGGGTCACCACGCGAGTGGCTGGTGGGGCGGGTGTGACGATCGGCCGCCACGCCGGTGCGCACGCCGGCACCGGCCCACGGAGGCATCAGACCGGGGACGGCGTCAGTGCTCGTCGTAGTGCGCGCCGTGCGGGGCGTGGCGGTGGCCGTCGTGCACGTAGTCCACGTGGTCGCCGTGCGGGACGGCGAGGTGGCCGCAGCCGTCGCCGTGCCGGTGGTCGTGCTCGGCGGGCTGGTGCTCGTCGGGCGGCTCGTCGGAGAAGGGCGCGCGCACCCGCTGGCGCCGCCGCAGCACCACACCCACCGGCCAGGCCAACGCGAACAGCGCGAGGGCGAGCAGCACGATGGTGGAACCGGGCGCCACGGTGGCCTGGTAGGAGGCGAAGGCCGAGATCACCAGGCCCCCGACGCAGGCGACCACGCCGAGCGCCATCGCCCCCGCCAGGGTGGCGCGGAAGGTGCGCGCCACCTGCTGCGAGGTGGCCACGGGCACCACCATCAGCGCGCTCACCAGCAGCAGCCCGACCGTGCGCATGGCCACGGTCACGCTGACGGCAGCCAGCACCGCCACGAGGATGTTGTAGAGGCGCACGTTGAGGCCGGCCACGCGGCTGAAGTCCTGGTCCTGCGAGACCGAGAACAGCTGCGGCGAGAGCCCGACGCAGAGCACCACCACCACCGCGGCGAGCACCATCGTCACGAGCACGTCGGCGATGCCGATGGTCAGCAGGGAGCCGAACAGGAACTGCTGCAGGCGCGCTGCGCTCTGGCCCGCGATGCCGGTGACCATGACGCCGCCGGCGAGGCCGCCGTAGAACAGCAGGGCGAGGGCGACGTCGCCGTTGGTGCGGCCGCGGGCGCGGATCTCCTCGATCAGCACCGCGCCGAGGATGGCGACGACGACCGCGGTCCAGGTGGGGGAGGCGCCGGTGAGCAGGCCGATGGCGACGCCGGTGACGGCCACGTGGCCGATCCCGTCGCCCATCAGCGCCAGCCGGCGCTGCACGAGGTAGGTGCCCACGGCGGGCGCGGCCAGCCCGGTGAAGAGCGCCGCGAGCAGGGCGCGCTGCATGAAGCCGGTGCCGAACAGCTCGATGGGGCTCACGGGTGCGACCGCCGTCCGTGGTCGGGGAGCGGGGGAGCCAGGTGCGGCACGTGGTCGGTGCGGCGCTCGGCGTCGTGGTGGTGGTGGTGCGTGTGCGCCTCGCCCAGCCACGGGGCGTGCACCTCGTGGTCGCCCAGCGGGGCGCCGTCGTAGACCACCCGGCCGTCACGCATCACCACCGAGCGGTCCAGCAGCGGCGCCAGCGGACCGAGCTCGTGGGCCACGAGCACGATGGTGGCGCCGCGCCGCTTCAGCTCGGCGAGCGCCTCGGCGAGGGCGTGCTGGTTGGGCTGGTCGACGCCGGCGGTGGGCTCGTCGAGCAGGAACAGCTCGGGTCGACCCGCCAGCGCGCGGGCGATCAGCACCCGCTGCTGCTGACCGCCCGACAGCGTGGCCACCGGCTCGCGCTCCCGGTCGGCGAGACCGACGACCTCGAGCGCCTCGCGGACGGCGGCGCGGTCCTCGCGGGTCAGCGGCCGGAAGAGGCGACGTCGGGCCAGACGGCCGGCGGTGACGACCTCGCCGACCGAGGCGGGCACCCCGGAGGTGGCGCCCTGGCGCTGCGGCACGAAGCCGACCCGGGCCCAGTCGGCGAACCGGGCGGCCGGGGTGCCGAACAGCGTCAGCTCACCGCGGCTCAGCGGCACCAGCCCCGTGATCGCACGCACGAGCGTGGACTTGCCGGAGCCGTTGGCGCCCATCAGCGCCACGAACTCGCCCTGGCGCACGGCCAGGTCGATCCCGCGCAGCACGGGGCGGCCGCCGAGGGCGACGGCGCCGTCGCGCAGCGCGACGGGATCGGCTACTGGCATCCGTTGGCACCTCGGAGAGCGTCGAGGTTCTGCTCCATCAGGGAGACGTAGTCCTCTGATGCGGTCTCGTCGGTGAGACCCTCGATCGGGTCGAGGATAGCGGTCTGGATCCCGAGGTCGCCCGCGAGCGCCTCGGTGAAGGCGGGGCTGGCCAGGCGCTCGGAGAAGACGGTGGTGATGCCCTCCTCGCGGGCCAGCTCCTGCAGGGCGCCGAGGTCGGCCGGGGTGGGCTCGGCGTCGGGGGTCAGGCCGGCGACACCCTCGACGTCCAGGCCGTACTTGGAGAGGTAGCCGAAGGCGTCGTGGGAGACGACGATCGTGGAGCGCTCGCACTGGGCCAGGCCCTCGCTGTAGGCGGCGTCGAGCTCCTCGAGCGTGGCGCGCGTCGTGGCAGCGTTCTCGCGGAAGGTCTCGGCGTTCTCGGGGTCCAGCTCGGCCAGCTTCTCGGCCATCGCGTCGCCCAGGTCGGCGACGCGGGCCGGGTCGAGCCAGAAGTGCGGGTCGAACTCGCCGTGGTCGTGGTCGTGGCCCTCCTCGTCGGCGTGCTCCTCTCCCTCCTCGTGGCCCTCCTCCTCGGCGTGCTCCTCGCCCTCCGCGTGGGCGTGGTCCTCCTCACCGGCGTGCTCGGAGTGCTCGGCCTCGGTCTCGTCGGCCGCCAGCAGGTCCACCACGTCGACGACGTCGAGCGTCTCACCGGAGCCGTTCTGGGCCACGGCGTCGTCGACGGCGGGCTGGAAGCCGTCCTCGAGCACCACGAGGTCGGCCTCGGAGATCAGCGCCACCTGGCTGACGTCGAGCTCGAGGTCGTGGGGCTCGGTGCCAGGTGCGGTGAGCACCTCCACCTCGGCGAGGTCGCCGGCCACCTGCTCGGCGGTCCACTGCAGCGGGTAGAAGGCGGCCACCACGGTGGGTGCCCCGGACCCGCTCGCGCCGGAGCCGCCCTCGGTGGCGGTGCCACCCTCGTCGCTGAAGGCCGCACACCCGGAGGTGGCGAGCAGCAGGGCGGTCAGGGCAGCAGGGGCCAGGCGCAGACGCATGAGAACGATTCTCAGCCTCGCTGAGAACGATTGTCAAAACAAGGGTCCCGGCGTCCCGGTCGTAGGCTGCGACGGTGCTGGTCGTCAACAGGTTCCGGGTGCCCGCGGCGGAGGGCGCCGACTTCCGCGACGGCCTCGAGCTGGCCCGTGCGACGCTGGCCGAACGACCCGGCTACCGCTCCGGGCAGATCGGGCGCAACCTCGACGACCCCGAGCTCTGGGTGCTGACCACCACCTGGGAGCACGTAGGCGCCTACCGCCGCGCGCTCTCCTCCTACGAGGTCAAGCTGCACGCCGTCCCGCTGCTCTCGCGCGCCCTCGACGAGCCCAGCGCCTACGAGCCCGTCGAGCCCGGCACCGACCTCAACACCGCCGGCGCCCGATCGCTAGGCTGACGCCGCTCCGCCCCCAGCGCGAGCACGACCGCCCCAGCCCACCCCGCACCACCCTCAGGAGCTCTGTCCCCGTGGCCAAGCCGCCCGCCTCCACCGTCGACCACGTCGTCTCGCTGGCCAAGCGCCGGGGCTTCGTGTACCCGTGCGGCGAGATCTACGGAGGCACCCGCTCGGCCTGGGACTACGGCCCGCTGGGTGTGGAGCTGAAGGAGAACATCAAGCGCCAGTGGTGGCGCTCGATGGTGCAGAGCCGCGACGACATGGTCGGCCTGGACTCCTCGATCATCCTGCCCCGGCAGACCTGGGAGGCCAGCGGCCACGTCGCCACCTTCAGCGACCCGCTCACCGAGTGCCAGAGCTGCCACAAGCGCTTCCGCGCCGACCACCTCCAGGAGCAGTTCGCGGAGAAGAAGGGCATCGAGGACCCCGACACCGTCGAGCTCAGCACCCTCGCGTGCCCCAACTGCGGCACCCGCGGAGCCTGGACCGAGCCGCGCCAGTTCTCCGGCCTGCTCAAGACCTACCTCGGCGTCGTCGAGGACGAGTCCGGGCTGCACTACCTGCGCCCCGAGACCGCCCAGGGCATCTTCCTCAACTTCGCCAACGTGGTGACCAGCAACCGGATGAAGCCCCCGTTCGGCATCGCCCAGATCGGCAAGAGCTTCCGCAACGAGATCACCCCCGGCAACTTCATCTTCCGCACGCGCGAGTTCGAGCAGATGGAGATGGAGTTCTTCGTCAAGCCCGGCGAGGACGCCGAGTGGCACCAGTACTGGATCGACGAGCGCACCCGCTGGTACACCGAGCTCGGCATCAAGGCCGACAACCTGCGCCACTACGAGCACCCGCAGGAGAAGCTCTCCCACTACTCCACGCGCACCGTCGACATCGAGTACCGCTTCAACTTCGCCGGCTCGGAGTGGGGCGAGCTCGAGGGCGTCGCCAACCGCACCGACT
Source organism: Nocardioides nanhaiensis (assembly GCF_039542785.1). NCBI lineage: Bacteria > Bacillati > Actinomycetota > Actinomycetes > Propionibacteriales > Nocardioidaceae > Nocardioides > Nocardioides nanhaiensis. The sequence continues at coordinate 22,056 of NZ_BAABIM010000004.1, read as the reverse complement.
TCGACCTGCGCACCCACGGCGAGCACTCCGGCAAGGACCTCACCTACTACGACCAGGCCAACGACGAGCGCTACACGCCCTACGTGATCGAGCCCGCCGCCGGGCTCTCGCGCAGCCTGATGACCTTCCTCGTCGACGCCTACGACGTCGACGAGGCGCCCAACACCAAGGGCGGCGTCGACACCCGCACGGTGCTGCGCCTGGACCCGCGCCTGGCGCCGGTCAAGGTGGCGGTGCTCCCGCTCTCGCGCAACGCCGACCTCTCGCCGAAGGCGCGAGACCTCGCCGCCGAGCTGCGCCGCACCTGGCACGTGGACTTCGACGACTCCGGCGCGATCGGCAAGCGCTACCGCCGCCAGGACGAGATCGGCACGCCGTACTGCGTCACGATCGACTTCGACACCCTCGAGGACGGCGCCGTCACCGTGCGCGAGCGCGACTCCATGACCCAGGAGCGGATCTCCATCGAGGGGATCTCGGGATGGTTCGCCCAGCGCCTGATCGGCTGCTGACCGGCTGCTGGACGGCAGCTGGCCCGGATCCGACACACCACCCAGGTCGCGGGGGCATGATGTCCTGCGTGAGGACGACTCCATGACGCGCCGACCCACCTCGAGCCTGCTCGCCACGGTCGCGCTCGTGGTGGTGCTCGCGGTCGCCGTCACGGCGCTGGTGCTCTTCGACCGCGGCGCCGACGGCGACCCCGCCTCGGCGACTCCGTCGCAGACCCCCTCGGCGCCACCGCCCGAGCCGACCGAGCCTGCCGAGCCCACCGAGCTGCCGGTGCCCGACGGCGTCGTGCTGACCGACCCCGGCACCGAGCTCGCGCTCGGTGACGCCGCGACCGTGGCGTGGAAGCCGCGGCAGGAGGAGGTCGGTGTCATCGAGGTCGAGGTCCGCGAGGCCGAGCGCACCACCTTCGCCCGCTCGTTCGCGGGCTGGCAGCTCGACGACGCCACCCGCGCGACGACGCCGTGGTTCGTGCGGGTGGCCGTGCGCAACGAGGGGGAGTCCGACCTGGGTGGGCGCGCCGTACCCCTGTACGGGCTCGGCGCCTCCGGCAGCCTGGTCCCGGCAGCCAGCTTCGCCACCCGCTTCGAGCCCTGCCCCGGCAACGGCCTGTTCCCGCAGGAGTTCGGCCCGCAGGAGCTGGCCGAGCGCTGCCTGGTGGTGCTGGTCCCCGAGGGCGACGAGCTGCAGGGCGTCGCCTTCCGTCCCACCGAGGAGTTCGAGGGCATCGTGTGGGAGGTGCCCGAGCCGGACCAGCGAGAGGACCAGCAGCGCCGGCGCCAGGACCGGGGCGCCCAGGAGGACGCACCGCGCTGAACCGATCGGGTGCTCGCGGCATCACACCGGGCATGAGACGACTCGGACTCCTCGCCCCGCTCCACCCCACCCGACCGCTGACCCGGGGGCCGCTGCTGGCGCTCCTGCTCGCGTCCGCCCTGGCACTCGGGCTGCTCCTGGCGCCGGCCGGGGGTGCCGCCACCGCTGCCGGGCGACCCGCCGACGGTGCCGGCAACCCGGCGGGGGCGGTCTACATGCAGGGCCGCGACCTGCACCTGCGCGACGGCTCGGTGCTGCGCCTCGACGTCGGCCCGGGCCAGGGGGAGTCCACGATCCTGCTCGGGAGGACGCCGCGGGGCTGGGCCGTGGCCACCTACTCCGACCTCTACCTGCTCTCCGCCGAGGGCACCACGAGGCTGGGTCCCCGCTCGACCGACCTCGAGAACACCACGCTGCTGGGCAGGGACCGCCGTCACGTCGTGCACGGGTACTCCGACCAGGCCGACGGGTTCAGCCTCGAGGTCACCGACCTCGACGGCGACCGGGTGCTGAGCAGGTACGTGACGGACGGGACCCCGACGGCGGCCGACCGCTCCCGCGTCTACCTCACCGGTGACCGTGGCCTGCGCACGGTCGACCTGGCGACCGGACGGGTCGAGCGGCTCGTCCGCAAGGGCGCCGGACTGGTGGACCTCGCGCGGGACGTGGTGTTCGTGCGCACGACCCGGTACGGCTCCGAGATCGGTCCCACCTCGCTCAGCGACCCCGGGGAGCGCACCTGGACCGCACGCACCGAGCCCCTGGTGATCTCGCCCGACGGCCGGCTGCTGCTCTCCGCCGACGGCACCGTGCGCCGCATGCGCGACGGGCACCTGGTGCGCGACCTGCCGGTCCCGCGTCGCCGGATCTACACCCAGAACCTGGGCTGGGCCGGCAACGGCGCCGTGCTCGCCGTCGTCGACGCCGGCCCTGACCGACAGGCGATGGTGCGCTGCGCCGTGGCCGGTGGACCGTGCCGCCGGGTCGGGCCGGCCGGTACCGGGTCCATCACCTTCCCCACGCAGGTCTCGGGGTCGAACCGGCAGCCCTGAGCCCACGCACGGCCGGCGGCGGCCTCCGGCGCGTTTGGGCGGGGCGGCGTCGACGTCGGACAATGGGCGCATGACCCTCGCCCCGCCACTGCCCGGCCTGAGCCTGGGCGACCTGCACGTCGAGGTGCCGGTCGTGCTGGCGCCGATGGCCGGCATCACCAACGCGGCCTACCGCCGCCTGTGCGCCGAGCAGGGTGCCGGCCTGTACGTCTGCGAGATGATCACCAGTCGCGGTCTGGTGGAGGGCGACGCGACCACGCGTCGCATGCTGACCTTCGACGACGCCGAGACCGTCCGCTCGGTGCAGCTGTACGGCACCGACCCGCACTACGTGGCGCGTGCCACCGAGATCCTCTGCGCCGAGTACGGCGTGGCCCACGTGGACCTGAACTTCGGCTGTCCGGTGCCCAAGGTGACCCGCAAGGGAGGCGGCGGAGCGCTGCCCTGGAAGCGCAACCTGCTGGGCGCGATCCTCGAGCGGACCGTCGCTGCCGCCGCTCCCTACGGCGTGCCGGTGACCATGAAGACCCGCAAGGGGCTCGACGACGACCACCTCACCTACCTCGACGCCGGCCGCATCGCCCAGGAGGCGGGGGTCGCCGCCATCGCGCTGCACGGCCGGACCGTGGTGCAGGCCTACTCCGGCCGCGCCGACTGGGAGGCCATCGGCGCGCTGGTCGAGCACGTCGACATCCCGGTGCTCGGCAACGGCGACATCTGGGAGGCCGCCGACGCGCTGCGGATGGTCGAGCAGACCGGGGCCGCCGGCGTCGTCGTCGGGCGGGGATGCCTGGGCCGCCCGTGGCTCTTCCGCGACCTGGCCGCCGCCTTCCGCGGCCAGGAGGTGGCCACGCTGCCGACGCTGGGGGAGGTCCGCACGATGATGCGGCGCCACGCCGAGCTGCTCGCGCAGCACATGGGCGAGGAGAAGGGCTGCATCGAGTTCCGCAAGCACGTCACCTGGTACCTCAAGGGGTTCTCCGCCGGCGGGCAGATGCGCAAGTCGCTGGGCCTGGTGAGCAGCCTCGCCGACCTCGACGCGCTGCTGGCCGACCTCGACCCCGACGAGCCGTTCCCGGTCGGCGAGCTGGGCGCCCCGCGGGGCCGTCAGGGCTCGCCGCGCGCGCGGGTGGTGCTGCCCGAGGGATGGCTCGACGACACCGACGGCCTGACCGACGGCGAGAGCTGCATCGGCGGCGAGGACGTGAGCGAGACCACGGGTGGGTGAGCGGGAACACGCTCGACATGTGGTTGACGAATTGACCAACCGGGTCCCCGCACTGTTTCCTCGAACTTCGTGCCGGACGCCTCGGGGGGTTTGCGTGCACACGTCCGAGACACCGACAGCAAAGGATCGTCGCTGTGGCTGATCATCGCCACAAGCGGGACACCAATGCCCGCAGGTTCATCCCGACCCGACTGCGCGCCAGCACCCTGGCCGCGCCGCTCGCGGTCATGGCCACCGCCTCCGCCATCGGCGTGGGGGTCCTGGCGGCCGACATCGAGGTCGCGTCTCCCGTGACCCGCGCCCAGATCACCGACGCGGCCACCGCCGACGTCGGTGCCGCGCTGGGCGACCGCTCCGAGACCGTGAGCCGCGGCGCCGCCCGGGCCCAGGCCCCCGCTGCCGCCGCCGCCGAGAGCCGTGCCTCGCGCCGCGCGATCGCCGCCGCGGCCGAGCCCACCGAGCTGGAGAAGGTGCTCGACCCGGCCGCCGTGCGCACCGCGCTGCGCCAGGCCGACACCAAGCTGTGGACCACCGAGGCCCTGAACCTGTGGACCGAGCCGGGCGACCGGGCCGAGCAGGTCGGCGAGCTCGCCGCCGGTGAGCAGGTGCTGGTCACCGGCCGCGCCCTGTACGGCCGCGAGGAGATCGTCCTCGAGGGCAAGCCCCGCTGGGTCACCGCGGGCTACCTCTCCGCCGAGGAGCCGTTCGCGCTGGGCGGGGACTGCACCAACGGCACCAGCGTGCCCGACGGCGTCGCCGAGAACATCAAGCTCGTGCACGCCGCGGTGTGCGCCGAGTTCCCCGAGATCACCACCTACGGCACGTTCCGCAGCGACGGCGAGCACAGCCAGGGCATCGCCGTCGACATCATGGTCTCCGGCGACCGCGGCTGGCAGGTCGCGGAGTTCCTCCGCGAGTACTACGCCGACCTCGGCATCAACTACCTCATCTACTCCCAGCAGATCTGGTCGGTCGACCGTTCCGGCGAGGGCTGGCGTGGCATGGAGGACCGTGGCTCCACCACGGCCAACCACTACGACCACGTGCACGTCACCGTCTACTGATCCCCACGGTCGGGTCGCCGTCGGCCCCGTGCCCTAGGGTCGCGCCACGATGACACCCGACGAGCACTACGACGAGCACGCCCGGGAGCGGCTGGTCACCGAGCCACCCAAGCGCGTGGATGCTCCCGAGCGGACGCCGTTCGAGCGCGACCGGGCGCGGGTGGTGCACGCCGCGGCGTCGCGGCGGCTGGCCGCCAAGACGCAGGTGGTGGGGCCGCAGTCCGACGACTTCGTGCGCAACCGGCTGACCCACAGCCTCGAGGTGGCCCAGGTGGCCCGCGACCTCTCGCGCGCGCTCGGCACCCATCCCGACATCGCCGAGACGGCCGCGCTCGCCCACGACCTCGGGCACCCGCCCTTCGGCCACAACGGCGAGCGGGCGCTGGCCGAGGTCGCGCACGCGTGCGGGGGCTTCGAGGGCAACGCGCAGACCCTGAGGCTGCTGACCCGCCTGGAGCCCAAGACCTTCGACGCCGAGGGCCGCACGGTGGGTCTCAACCTGACCCGCGCCACCCTCGACGCCTGCACCAAGTACCCCTGGTCGCGCGCGGAGGCGGGTGCGCCGGCCGGCGTCCACGCCGACGGCACCGTGGTGGCGGCCTCCAAGTTCGGCGTCTACACCGACGACCTGCCGGTCTTCACCTGGATGCGCGACGGCGCCGTCGGTCGGCGCCAGTGCGTGGAGGCGCAGGTGATGGACCTGGCCGACGACGTCGCCTACTCCGTGCACGACGTCGAGGACGGCACCGTGGCCGGCCGCATCGACCTCTCGGCGATCGACACCGCCGCGGTCTGGCAGACGGTGCGCGAGTGGTACGTCCCCGGGGTGAGCGACGACCGGCTCGACGAGGTGCTGGCCGGGTTGCGGGCCGTCGACGGCTGGCCCACTCGTCCCTACGACGGCGGTCGTCGCGCCCAGGCCGCGCTCAAGAACCTCACCAGCGACCTCATCGGCCGGTTCTGCGGCGCCGTCCAGGCCGCCACGTTCGCCGCCGGCGCCGGCCCCTTCACGCGCTACCGCGCCGACCTGGTGGTGCCCGAGACCACCGCGCTGGAGATCGCGGTGCTCAAGGGCCTGGCCGCCCACTACGTCATGCGAGCCGAGGAGCGGGTCGCGCTGCTCGACCGCCAGCGCACCCTGCTGGCCGAGCTGGTGGAGGTGCTGGTGGCGCGCGGCGACGATGCGCTGGACCCCGCCTACGCTGCCGACTGGCGCGCCGCGGACGACGACGCCGGCCGCCTGCGCGCCGTCGTCGACCAGGTGGCCTCGCTGACCGACGCCAGCGCCGTGGCCCGGCACGCGAGACTGGTGCCATGACGCGCACCGAACGCGAGGACGACCGCCCCCTGGTGTGGCTGCCCTTCGACCCCGCCGACCTCGACGACGCCGGGGGAGCGCCCGACGGGCTGCGCTACGAGGTGGTCGACCCCACGGAGTCCGTGCCGGACTCGGTGGAGCAGGTGCGGCTCTACGTGCCGCCCTACCGCACCGACCCCGCGGCCGCGGAGGTGATGGCGCGGATGAGCAGTCTGGAGGTGGTGCAGACGCTCACCGCGGGCGTCGACAACCTCCTCGACGCGGTGCCCGACGGCGTGACGCTGTGCAGCGGCCGCGGCATCCACGACGCCTCCACCGCCGAGCTGGTGCTGACCCTCGTGCTCGCCTCGCTGCGCGGGGTGCCGGGGTTCGTGCGGGCGCAGGACCGTGCCACGTGGGCGTTCGAGTGGCGCCCGGCCCTGGCCGACAAGCACGTGGTCGTGGTCGGCGCCGGCGCCATCGCGCAGGCGGTCGAGCAGCGGGTGCGGCCCTTCGAGGCCGAGGTGACGCTGGTGGGGCGCACCGCCCGTGACGACGTGCGTGGCATCGAGGACCTGCCCGCGCTGCTGCCGCAGGCCGACGTCGTCGTGCTCGTGGTGCCGCTGACCGACGAGACCCGCGGGCTCGTCGACGCCGACTTCCTGCGAGCGATGCGGCCCGGTGCGCTGCTCGTCAACGCTGCCCGGGGCGCCGTCGTCGACACCGACGCCCTGGTCGAGGCGCTGCGCGAGGAGCGGGTGCTGGCGGCCCTCGACGTCACCGACCCCGAGCCGCTGCCCGACGGGCACCCCCTGTGGGGCTGCCCGGGCCTGCTGGTGACGCCCCACGTGGGCGGCGCCAGCAGCGCGATGTGGCCGCGTGCGCACCGGCTGGTGAGCGGTCAGCTGCACCGGTGGGCCGCGGGGGAGGACCTGTGGAACGTGGTGGGCGGGTAGTCGCGGTGCGCCCGTAGGATCGCCGGGTGGCCGGCCGGATCCGAGAGGACGACATCCAGGAGGTGCGCGACAAGGTCCGCATCGACGAGGTGATCGGCGACTACGTGACCCTGCGCAACGCCGGCGGCGGCAACATGAAGGGGCTGTGCCCCTTCCACGACGAGAAGTCGCCGTCGTTCAACGTGACGCCGAGCCGCGGGCTGTTCCACTGCTTCGGCTGCCAGGAGTCCGGCACCGCGATCGACTTCCTGATGAAGATCGACGGTCTCTCCTTCGTGGAGGCCGTCGAGCGGCTGGCCGACAAGACCGGCGTGCAGCTGCGCCGGATCGAGGACGGCATCGGTGGCGGGGGCGGTGGCGAGCGGCCCAAGGGCCCGCCCCGGCAGCGGCTGGTGGAGGCCAACCGGATCGCGCAGGAGTTCTACGCCGAGCAGCTCGAGGGCCCTGACGCCGCCGTGGGCCGGCAGTTCCTCGCCGACCGCGGCTTCGACCACGACGCCGCGCTGCACTTCGGCATCGGCTTCGCCCCCCGCGACGGCGAGGCGCTGCTGCGCCACCTGCGGAGCAAGCGCATCGACGACGGAGTGAGCATCGCCGCGGGACTCGTGGCCCAGGGGCAGCGCTCGCCCTACGACCGGTTCCGCGGCCGCCTGCTGTGGCCGATCCGCGAGCCCAGCGGCCAGACGATCGGCTTCGGCGCACGGCGCCTGTTCGACGACGACAAGATCGAGGCGAAGTACCTCAACACCCCCGAGACCAGCCTCTACAAGAAGAGCCAGGTGCTCTACGGCATCGACCTGGCCCGCACCTCGATCGGTCGCAGCTACCAGGCGGTGGTCGTGGAGGGCTACACCGACGTGATGGCCTGCCACCTGGCCGGCATCACCACCGCCGTCGCCTCCTGCGGCACCGCGTTCGGCGAGGAGCACACCCGGGTGCTGCGGCGCTTCCTGATGGACCACGAGGAGTTCCGCGGCGAGGTGATCTTCACCTTCGACGGCGACGCCGCCGGCCAGGCGGCTGCGCTCAAGACCTTCAAGGGCGACGCGAAGTTCGTGGCGCAGACCTACGTGGCCGTGCAGCCCGAGGGCCTCGACCCGTGCGAGCTGCGGATCCGCGACGGCGACACGGCCGTGCGCGACCTGGTCGCGCGGCGCGAGCCCCTGTACCGCTTCGTGCTGCGCAACGTGGTGGAGAAGTACGACCTGGACCGGGCCGACGCCCGCGTGGCTGCGGTGCGGGAGGCGGCGTCGCTCGTGGTGAGCAGCCGCGACGCCTCGGTGGCCCGCAGCTCCTTCGCCCGCGACATCGCGGCGCTCACCGGCGTCGACCCGCTCGACGTGCAGACCGAGGTCGACCGCGCGATGCGGCGCCCCGGCCAGTCGGCCCCGGCCCCCGCCCCAGCGCCCGCGCAGCGCGGCTCGATGCCCGACCCGCGCGACCCGCGCTTCGCCATCGAGCGGGCGGTGCTGCAGCTGGCCATCCAGCACCCCATCGCGATCGGACGCACCACCGCCGACATCGGCGCCAACGACTTCACCCACCCGCTCTACCGCGCCGTGTGGGAGCTGGTGGCGGTCGCCGGCGGCTTGGTGGCGGGTGCGGACGACGCCGGCTGGGCGCAGCGGCTGCAGCAGGCGGCCCGCGAGCCGCGGGTGGCCTCGGAGGTGAGCGCGCTGGCCGTCGAGCCCCTGCAGACGGCCAAGGAGCCCGACGCCGCCTACGTGGCGCACCACGTGTTCCGGCTGCTGGAGCTGACCGTGCTGCGGCGCATCGGCGAGGTCAAGGCCACGCTGCAGCGCACCAACCCGGTGCAGCAGGCCGCCGAGTACAACCGGATGTTCGGCGAGCTGGCCGCCCTGGAGCAGCACCGCCGGGTGCTGCGCGACCACATCGTGGGTGCGGCGTGAGGCGGCTGCGGCGCAGCACCGGCCCGGCCACCTCGGTGCCGGTGGGGCCCGGGGAGAAGGTGCTGGCCTGGGCCACGGGTGTCGACGAGGACGGCGAGGCGGGCGTCGTCGTCGCCGGCACCCGTGACGCGCTGTACGTGGGGGAGCGGCGGGTGCCGTGGGAGCAGGTCGAGGCCGCCGACTGGGACGCCGACACCGAGACGCTGCGCGTCACCGAGGTCGGCACCTGGGGCGAGGCGCGAGCGGCGCACGAGCACCGCCTCGAGGAGGCCGAGCGGCTGCTGCAGCTGGTCCGTGAGCGCGTGACCGCCAGCGTCGTGCTGCAGCGCCACGTCGTCGTGCGCGGTCGCCGCGGGCTGCGCGTGATCGCCCGGCGCGCCCCGCACGGGCGCGGCGAGCTGTTCTGGGTCTACGAGTTCGACGAGGGCGTCGACCCCGACGACCCCCGCGTGCGCCGCCTCGCCGAGGCCGAGCTGCGCCACGCGCAGGCCGACGTCGGCCTGGTCTGAGCACTCGATTTTCTGTGCACCCGGGGCAGTTGCTACGGTATGCCGGCGCGATCCCCTGTAGCTCAATTGGCAGAGCATTCGACTGTTAATCGGAGGGTTGTTGGTTCGAGTCCAACCGGGGGAGCACGAGACGAGGGCTCCTGACCTGTCACGACAGGTCAGGAGCCCTCGACCATTTCCCGCGGTCGGCGCTCACCCACCGAACCGCCCGGCGAGGGCGTCGTTCGCCGCACGCCACCGCTGCACCATCGAGGCCCCGCCGTGGCCGTCGCCCTCGTCGACCACCAGCTGCGAGCCCGGCCAGCGACGGTGCAGCTCCCAGGCCGTCACCACCGGCGAGGAGATGTCGCGGCGTCCGTGGATCAGGACGGCGGGGATGTCGCGCAGCAGCTCCGTCCGGTCCAGCAGCGGCGGGTCGCAGAAGCCGTCGTGCGACCAGTAGTGCGCCGTCAGGCGCAGGAAGGCGTGGCGGAACCGGTCGTCCTGCCAGCGCGGATCGCTGTGCACGCCGCCGGCCCCGATGGAGACGTGGGTGTCCTCCCACCGTGCCCACTCCCAGGACGCCGCGTCCCGCACCGCCGGGTCCGGGGACTCCAACAGGGTCGCGTAGGCCTCGACGAGGCGTCCCTCCCCGCGGCGGTAGCCGATCTCGGCGGCCTCCGCGTGGCGGGCGAACCGGTCCCACGCCTCGGGGAAGACGGCCCCGACACCCTCGGTGATCCAGTCGACCTCCTGGCGGCTGGTCGTCGTGACCGCGAACAGCACGATGCCGAGCACCCGCTGGGGGTGCGCCTGGGCGTGGGCCAGCGCCAGGGTGGAGCCCCACGACACCCCGTCGACCACCCACGACTCGATCCCGAGGTGCTGGCGCAGGCGCTCGACGTCCTCCACCAGGTGTGCGGTCGTCTGCCGGGTCAGCGGTACCGACGGGTCGCTGGCGTGCGGTGTCGACCTCCCGCAGCCGCGCTGCTCGAGCCCCACGACCCGCATCCGGTCCAGGTCGAACCGCTGGCGGTAGGCGCTGCGACCCAGCCCGCCGCCCGGCCCGCCGTGGAGGTAGAGCGCCGGCACCCCGTCCGCGCGGCCCCACTCCTCCCAGTACACCTCGGTGTCCCCATCCACCGGCAGCATCCCGTGGGCGGCGGGGCGATCGTCCAGGCTCATGCCGCGAGCCAACCACGGACGCGCGGCGGACGATATGCGATGGCGGTGCCGAAGCCGCAGCACCTACTGTCCCCGACCATGACCTCCCCGCTGCGCGAGTCCCTCCGCTCACGGTTGCTGCGCGCCCGGCGCGAGCGCGACACCGCCGCGGTCAGTGCCCTGCGCACCGCCATCGCCGCCGTCGAGAACGCCGAGGCCGTGCCGATCCCCGCGGCAGGCCCCGTCACCGAGGTGGACCGGCGCGTGCTGGGAGCAGACGAGGAGCGCCGACTCGTGGGGGACGAGGCGGCGGACCTGCGCCTCGCCGAGCGCGACCACCGCTCCCGCGGCGACCAGCAGCGCGCCCTGGTGGCGGCCGCCGGCGCCGAGGTGCTCGAGCAGGTGCTGGCTCAGGCTCCGCCCTCGGCGAGCGGCGGGCGCACCAGCGCGTAGGTCGTGAAGCGCCGCTCCACCTCGAAACCGGCGCGCCGGTACAGCCCGAGCGCACCGGTCGGGTTCTCGGAGTCGACGTCGAGCGCGGCCTCGTCGTACCCGGCGTCGGCGTAGCGCCTCAGCGCCTCGCCGAGCAGCAGCGCGGCGAGGCCGCGTCCGCGGTGCTCGCGCCGGGTTCCCACCTTGGCCACGTAGGCCTCGCGGCGGCCGGTGGCCTCCTGGTGGGCGTCGAACTCACTGGTCTGCACGTAGGCGACGACGTGGTCGGGGCGGTCGCGGGGCGTCAGGAGCAGCGTGACGTCGGGTCGGAAGCTGCGCGAGCCGCGCACCCACTGCTCCCACATCACCTCGGTCCAGGGGGTGAAGCCCGGGTGGTCGAGGAAGACCTCGTTGTGGGCGGCGTGCAGCGCCGGGTCCAGCTCGGGCGTCCAGGTGTGCAGCGCCAGGTCCTCGGGCAGCGACGGGGGAGCGGCCGCACCGACGGGCAGGCGCACCCGCATGGCGAAGCTCCACCGGTCGGGCACGAGTCCGTGCTCGGCGAGCAGCTCCTCCTGCGCCCTGTTGGTGCTCACGCCGTGGACGCCGAGGCGCAGCGGGAGGTCCGGGTGCCGCTCGGCGTGCACGGCGTCGGCGCGGGCGAGCATCGCGCCCACCAGCAGGGACCCGATGCCCAGACCGCGGTGCTCGGGGTGCGTCATCCCCTCCAGGTGCACCCGCTGGTGGGTGCCGTCGGTCGAGCGCGGGTAGACGAGCGCGTAGCCCACCAGCTCCTCGCCCGACCACGCTCCGACGATGTCCTGGGCGGGGTCGAGGTCGGGGTTGGCGTACTCCTCGACCAGGTCGGCCGCGCTGTAGTGCTCGCCGGTGTCGTCGACCGCCTCGCACGCAGCCAGCAGCGCGGCGTGCGCAGGGATGTCGTCGGTGGTCAGGGGGCGCAGGGTGACGCCGGCGGCAGTGGAGGTCACGAGCAGCGAGCGTAGGTATCCCGGCGCCCCGAGGGCCAGGGACTTTCCGAGCGCGTGCCGGCTACTCGCCCCAGCCCATCGGGAAGACCTCGAACGGCGCGGCGAAGGTCGTCCCCAGCCGGGCGCCCGCCTGGCGCGCCATCCCCTCCAGGAACTCGCGCGCGTCGAAGTCCTCCCAGCCCAGACCGTCGATGTAGGCGCGGTGGGCCTCCAGCGAGGCGACCCCGGCGTCGAAGGTGGCGGTGGTGTCGACGGCGTGCGTGGCCTCGGGCGAGCCGAACGCCCACACCTCGCCGACCCCGCCCCAGGGCTCGAGGCCCTCGGTGAGCTGGTCGTCGAAGACCCAGCGGTTGCCGGCGTCCCGGACGGCGTCGACGACGGCGCGGCCCACCGCGACGTGGTCGGCCTGGTTGAGGTTGCGCCCACCCCAGGTCTCGCGGAAGTTGCTCGTGACGACGACCTCGGGCCGGTGCCGGCGCACCTCGCGGGCGATCGCCGCCCGCAGCGCCACGCCGTACTCGAGCACGCCGTCCGGCAGACCGAGGAAGTCGACGACGTCGACTCCGACCAGCCGCGCCGACTCCACCTGCTCGGCCTCCCGCACCGCCCGGCAGTCCGCGGGGGAGAGGGCGTCGATGCCGGCCTCGCCGCTGGTGACCATGCAGTAGGTGACCGTCTTGCCCTGCCCGGTCCAGCGCGCCACCGCCGCGGCCGCACCGAACTCGAGGTCGTCGGGGTGGGCCACCACGCACAGCGCGCGGTCCCATGCCTCGGTGAGCGGCTCCAGCGCGCTCGGGCGCTCCTCCGCGTGCTCCTGGCTCATGCGGCGAGCATGGCACCGCGCTGCTGCGGCGGCCATGCCGCTCGCGGTGTTATTTTTCCACCAGCACCGACCACCCGTCGTCGTCCCCTCGAGGCTCCCATGACCGACCCGGCCACCGAGCCGAGCGATCCGCCGCGCCCCTCCGGCGTGCGCCGTGCGGCGCGCTCTGCCTCGCGCCGGGCGTCCACGCGGCCCAGCACGCCGTGGCGCCGCGCCCCGGGAGCGCGCCGCGGCACCCCGCGCGGTGGCCGACGCGTGCTGCGACCCCGCCGGCGCACCCGCTCGGTGCCCGGCATGCTCGGCATGACGGTGCTCGGCGCCGCCGTCCCCGGCTCGGGCTACCTCTTCGCCGGTCGACGCGCCCTCGGCGCGCTGGTGCTGCTCGGGTACCTGGCCCTGCTCGGTGGCGGCCTCTACTACGTGGCCGGTCGCGGCACCCGCGAGGCCCTCGAGCTCGCCTTCGACCCTGCTCGGCTGCGGCTGGCCGCCGCCGTCGTCGCGATCGGCTTCCTCACCTGGGCCTTCGTCGTCGTCACCTCCCACCGCCTGGTGCGGCCGCGGCAGCGACGCCGCTGGCAGACCGCGCTGGGCCACACCCTGGTCGTGGGGCTGTGCCTGGCCGTCGCCGCCCCGACCTACTACACCGCGCGCAACTCGCTGGCCCAGGCCGACGTGGTCGCCGGCGTGCTCGACGACAGCGACAACGAGAGCGCGACGACGCCCGAGGACGTCACGCCCGAGGACCCCTGGGGCGGTCAGGACCGGGTCAACGTGCTGCTGCTGGGCGGTGACGGCGGCGAGGACCGCACCGGGGTGCGCACCGACACGATCATGGTGCTGAGCATCAACACCTCCAGCGGTCGCAGCGCCCTGTTCAGCCTGCCGCGCAACATGATGGACGCGCAGTTCCCCGAGAGCAGTCCGCTGCACGACCTCTACCCCGACGGGTTCGGCGGCTACGGCGACGACGCCACCTACATGCTGAACGCGGTCTACAAGACCGTCCCCGAGCTGCACCCCGGCGTCCTCGGCAAGAGCGACAACGAGGGCGCGGACGCGCTCAAGCAGGCCGTCGCCGGCAGCCTCGGGATCCCGATCCACTACTACCTGCTGGTCAACCTGCGCGGCTTCGAGCAGATCGTCGACGCCATGGGCGGCGTGACGGTCAACATCAACGAGCCGGTCGCCATCAACGGCAACACCGATCTCGGCATCCCGCCCACCGGCTACCTCGACCCCGGCCCCGACCAGCGCCTCGACGGCTTCCACGCCCTGTGGTTCGCCCGCGGGCGCTGGGGCAGCGACGACTACGAGCGCATGGAGCGCCAGCGCTGCATGGTCGACGCCATCATCGAGGAGGCCAACCCGCTCAACCTGTTCCGGCGCTACCAGGAGCTGGCCGCCGCCGGCGAGGACGTCGTCTACACCGACATCCCCCGCGACCTGGCGCCGGCCTTCGTCGAGCTGGCGCTCAAGGTCAAGGACCAGCCGCTGCGCTCGGTGGTCTTCCGCAACTCCGAGAAGTTCTTCTCCGGCGACCCCGACTTCGACTACGTGCAGACCACGGTCGAGAACACGCTGCGCCCGCCCAAGCGCAAGCCGGGTGCCCCCGCGATCGAGCGCGAGGCCGTCAAGCCCGTCGACGTCTGCGCCTACGCCCCCGAGGGCGACGAGGACGTCACCACCACGGCAGGCGAGTGAGGTACGCCGCCTCCCGGTGAGTCGTGGGTGGACGGAGCCTCCGCGGACCACGGTGGGTGCCGAGTCGCCCGCTCGGTAGGCTCGCGGGCGATCACGCGGGGCGGTAGCTCAGTCGGTTAGAGCAGAGGACTCATAATCCTTGGGTCGTGGGTTCGAGCCCCACCCGCCCTACCGGGCGAGGCCGTGTCCCACCCTGGCCGCGAGCCGACCACCACTCGGGGCTGCCAGCGGGCGCAAACCCCGGCTCAACGTCGCGACGAGGCGTGAGGTCACGGTGAGATGCGCCTGGTACGGACCCCGGGCGCTCATCAGGCCGAACCGCGCACGATCGGTTCGATGGCGCCCTAGCGTGTGGGTCCTCGTTCCCCCCAGCTTGGAGCCCTCATGCGTCCGTCCCTCGCCCCGCTCGCGGCGACCTCCGCCCTGATCGCCGCCCTGATCTGCGGCGTCTCGAACACGTCTGCCGCCGCAGATGAGAGCTCGTCCGCGTCTGCCGTGTCCTCCGTGTCCTCCGTGTCCCGGGACGTCAGCCCGACGACCTACGCCTCGCAGTTCAACCGCGCCGTCAACCGGGCCCGCGCGCAGGCGGACCGTCGGCGCCTGGGCGTCGACACGTGCATGACGAGGCTCGCCGCCGCCTCCGCGCACCGGATGGCCGCCGCCGGAGACGTCAACGACACCGTCTCCGTGAGCGAGGTGGACCGTCGGTGCGACCTCCACGCCGTCACCCAGCAGAGCGCGGTCGGCGGGTCCGACGGCACCAGGACCCTGCAGCACGTCTACCTGCGCTACGCGCGCGACCTCGTGCTCGACCGGCGCTGGCGCATCCAGGCCTCGGCGGCCCGCCAGGCGGCCGACGGGACCTGGTACGTGATGGCGATCTTCGCCGAGCGGACCTGAACGCGCCTCAGGCCCCGCTGGGGTCGCCGCGCCCGGTGGCGGCCTGCAGGCGCTCGATGTGCTCGGAGGCCTCGGCCTTGGTCAGGTCGGCCGAGATGGTCTCGCCGGCCTCACGGGCCAACGTGTCGAGGTAGCTGCGCTGGGCGCCGGTCATCGGCTCGTCGCCGGTGACCCACTGCTCGGGGTCCTTCTCGGTGGCGGTGGGGTCGGGGGTCTCGGCTCCCAGCATCTCGGGAGCCGCGTCGTCGGGGGTCGCACTGGTGTTCGAATCGCTCATGGGCTGCCGGTACCCACCTCGTCGGCCCTCACGCGCTCGCGTGGTACCAGTCCCGGTAGGCCCGCAGCGCCGTCAGCGTGCTCTCCAGCGTCGGCTCCAGCTCGGTGAGGATCGCCGGGGCGCCGGTGAGGGTGCCGGAGCGCCCCAGCGCCTCGAGAGCCCGACACTGCTCGCCGATGGTGACCAGTCCGAGGTTGAGCGCGCTGCCCTTGAGGGCGTGGGCGGTGCTGGCGAGGGTGGCTGCCTGGGCCTGCGCCACCGCGCGCCGCAGGTCGGCCACCGTCGCCGGCGCGCGGTCCAGGACGCCGTCGATGGCCCGGTCGAGGAAGCCGGTGTCGCCGGGGGAGAGCTCGCGCAGCTCCTCGAGCCTCAGCAGGTCCAGGTGGGGGCTGGTGGGTGCGTCGTCCGGCAGCCGAGGCGCCGAGGCCATGACCGCCTCGACGGTCGGCACCCAGCGGGCCAGGACGCCGGCCAGGGTGGCCAGCGCCACGGGCTTGGTGAGGAAGTCGTCCATGCCCGCGGCCAGGCACCGCTCGCGCTCCCCGGTCACGGCCGCCGCGGTCATCGCCACGACCGGCAGCCGTCGTGACCCGCGGTCGCGCTCACGGGCCCGCAGCTCCCGGGTCGCCGCGTAGCCGTCGAGCACGGGCATCTGCAGGTCCATGAGGACGACGTCGTAGCGGCCGCGCTCGAGCATGGCGAGCGCCTCGCTGCCGTCCTCGGCCAGCTCGACGGCGAAGCCGAGGCTCTCGAGCAGCCCGCGCGCGACGATCCGGTTGACGGCGTTGTCCTCGACCACCAGCACCTGCCCCGCGCCCACGGGCGGTCCCGCCGCTCCCGGCGCCAGCGCCGGATCCGACAGCGCGGTCGGCGGCTCGGGCTGCTGGGGCTGCGGCGCTGCGTGTGTCGACGCCGGAGCGTGGTCGCCGCGCCTGCCGAGGGCAGGACCCAGCGGGGCGGTGAACCAGAAGGTGCTGCCGCTGCCCTGCTCGCTCTCCACCCCCAGCTCGCCGCCGAAGGCCCGCACGATCTCGGCGCAGATCGCCAGACCCAGGCCGGTGCCGCCGTAGCGGCGCGTGGTGGTGGCGTCGGCCTGGGTGAAGGGGCTGAAGATCCGGGCCTGCTCCTCGGCCCCGATCCCGATGCCGGTGTCGCTCACCTCGACGCGCAGCACGGCTCCGCCGTCGGGGGAGGCGGTGCTGGTGGCGCGGATGCCCACTGACCCCTCGGCGGTGAACTTGATGGCGTTGCTGCCGAGGTTCAGCAGCACCTGGTGCAGCCGCACCGGGTCGCCGGCGAGGACCTCCGGCACCTCGGGGCTGCAGGAGACCACCAGCTCCACGCCCGCGGCGCGCGCGCTCTCGGCGAGCAGGCTGGCCGCCTGCTCCAGCACCTCGCGCACCTCCAGGTCCACGACCACGAGCTCGAGGTGCCCGGCCTCGATCTTGGAGAAGTCCAGGATGTCGTTGATGACGTCGAGCAACGCTCGGCTCGAGACCGCGATGCCGCTGACCAGGTGCTGCTGGTGGGTGCTCATCGGCGTCTGCTGGAGCAGCTCGTTGAGCCCGATGACGCCGTTCAGGGGCGTGCGGATCTCGTGGCTCATCGTGGCCAGGAACTCCGACTTGTGGCGCGAGGCCTCGAGGGCGCGGTCGCGGGTGGCGGCCAGCTCCTGGGCCGCTCGCTCGCGCTCGGCCACGCGGGAGAGCTGGAGTGCGGCCTGCTCCACCATCGTCACGATCATGTCGTGGCGGTAGAGCGGAGGCTTGGAGGTGATGGTGATGACGGCGACGACCTCCTCGCCCAGCCGGACGGCGAAGGCGATGGTCAGGCGGTGCACCGGGTCCCACACGGTGCGGCCCGTGGCGTAGCACTCCTGGGCGGTGCGCCGCTCCAGCTCGGCGGTCTCCGCGCGGTCGTGGTCGGCGGCCAGGTCCGACTCGCTCACGTAGTGCGGCTCGACACCGGTCGCGTCGGCGGTGGGCACGAAGGCGCGGGCCCGCTCCCAGTCGTCGTGCAGCACCACCAGGTGCTGGGCCTGCGCGAGCACCTCGTCGAGCGTCGTGGCCTCGTTGGCGGCGGTCGCCACCGCCTGCATGAGCGAGTTCTGCGTGACCAGGTCCTGCAGCTGGTTGTCGGTGTCCCGGGCCCGGGTGATGTCCTGGTGGGTGCCCGCCACCCGGAGCAGGCGTCCGGCGTCGTCGTAGGTGCCGACGGCGCGCATCCGCACCCACATCCACCCCTCCCCGCCCAGCTGACGGATCTCGATGTCGATCTCGGGGGTGGCGCCGGAGATCAGTCCCTCGTAGGCCTGGGTGTGTCGCTTGTGGTCCTCCGGGTGGGTCATCGACCGCAGGCGGTCCTGCGAGACCGACACCAGGTCGGCCGTCCGCTCGCCGTACAGCTCCTGCAGCCCCTCGGTCCACGCCACCTGGTTGGAGGCGACCTCCCACGTCCAGCTGCCCATCCGGGCGATCCGCTCGGCGCGCATCAGCTCGGCGCGACTGGTGGCGATCTGGTCCGAGAGCCGCTTGGACTCGTCGTTGTCGCTCAGCCGCAGGATGACCCCCGCGGGTCGCCCGCCGTCGAGGCGTCGGCTCTGGCGCAGCCGCACCCACAGCGGCTGGCCGTCCCCCCGGACCAGCATGGTGTCGACCTCGTGGGCCAGGAACTCGCCTCCGGCGGCCCGCCGCAGGTGCTCGGCCGACTCGCGGCGGCCCTGCTCGTCGAGGAAGTCGTCGACGTGCCGCCCC
Source organism: Nocardioides nanhaiensis (assembly GCF_039542785.1). NCBI lineage: Bacteria > Bacillati > Actinomycetota > Actinomycetes > Propionibacteriales > Nocardioidaceae > Nocardioides > Nocardioides nanhaiensis. Next base: position 3,699 of record NZ_BAABIM010000004.1, on the reverse strand, counting down.
GCCAGGGGCGAGACTCCCAGCAGCTCCTCGGCGCTGGGGTTGGCGAAGTCGACGCGGCCGGTGGCGTCGAGCGCGACGATGCCGTCGGCGAAGCCGCGGACGATCTGTCCGAACAGGTCCTCGTGGTCCACCGTGCGCCTCCCGGCGTCCACCGTAGTGCCGCCGGCGGAGGCCGGGGGCACGAACGCCCGTCCCGGCTCAGCCTCGGCTCGTCGTCGGCTCGTCGTCAGAGCGTGTCGGCCCCAGCGATCAGCAGGGCGCCGTCGTCGGTCTGCTCGAGGGTCATCCGGACGGTGTCGCGACGCTGACGGCCCTCGAACCGGTAGCTGTACTCGTAGGTGATGGTCAGGGTGTCGGGGTCGGCGGTGGCCGAGCGCACGTTCACGTCGGTGACGCCGCCCCAGAACCCCTCGTACCCCGGGAAGCCGTTGCTGGCGCGCTGGTAGGCCGGGGTCAGCTGGTCGAAGGCCGCGCTCGGGTCGCTGGCCGCCAGGCTGACGTAGTCGGCCACGTAGGACTCCATCTCGTCGGCGGTCGGTGCCGCCGGCTCGCTGGGTGAGGGGCTGCCCTGCGAGGGACTCGGCTCGCCCGTCGCCGAGGTGGAGCCGCCGGCGGACGGCGTCTGCTGCTCGTCGTCGCCGCCGGTGAGCAGCAGCAGCGCCACGAGCACCGTGACGGCGAGCAGGACGACGCCGACCACCACGGGCAGCGCGCGCCCGGGGCGGGCGGCCCGACGCCCTCCCTCGGAGCCGGGGCGCCCGGGGGGGATCACCGGCGGGGGTGCCGGGGCCGCGGCCGGGGTCGGGGCCACCTGGGTGGTTGCCTCGTCGATGACGGGGCCGGCACCCGCCAGGACCGGGGCGAGCGCCGTCGGCGGCTCCTCCAGGGTCGAGGAGGAGGGCGTGGGTCCCGGAGCCGAGACCGAGACCGGGACCGAGACCTGGGCGCTGCGGTCGGGGCCGGCGTGGAGGAACTCGGTCACCTGCACCATCGACCAGCGTGCCGCCGGGTCCTGCACCATCGTGCCGCGCACCAGCGGTGCCAGCCAGCCGCCGTCCGCCAGCTCGGGCGGCTGCTCGTGCACGATCCGGTAGAGCGCCCCGAGGACGTTGTCCCCGACGTCGTAGGGCGGGTGGCCCGTGAGTGCGTGGAAGGCGGTCGCGCCGAGCGACCACACGTCGCTGGCGGGGGTCGCGGGGCGTCCGGAGGCGACCTCGGGGGAGATGTAGGCGGGCGAGCCGGTCACCAGACCGGTGGCGGTGAGCGAGGGGTCCTGCTCGGCCCGGGCGATGCCGAAGTCGGAGAGCTTGGCAACCCCGTCCTCGGTCACCAGGATGTTGGACGGCTTGACGTCACGGTGCACGACGCCGGCCTCGTGGGCGGCGGTCAGTGCCTCGGCCGCCTGGGCGAGCACGGCGGCGGACTCGTCGGGCGTCAGCCGTCCCGCGGCCTTGATGCGCTCGCTCAGCGTGCTGCCGGCGACGTACTCCATGACCAGCCAGAGTCCGTCCTCGGCGTCGACGAGGTCGAAGACCGCCACCACGTTGGGGTGCACGATGCGGGCGGCGATGCGCGCCTCGCGCTCGGCGCGTTCGGCGTCGGTGTTGTCGACACCCACCTGCCCGCCGAGCCGCTTGACCGCCACCGGGCGCCCCAGCAGCTCGTCGCGCCCGAACCACACCGCGCCCATGCCGCCGCGTCCGACCACTCGATCGCGTGAATAGCGTCCGCCGATCACCTCGGTCACCTGGTGTCCCACCTCGTACCCGTCCCTGCGTCTCCGCAGCTCGCTGTCGCCCGGTCGGGCGGGCCGTGTCCCGGGGCCCACCCTCGCCGCGTGCCCGGGGGCACGACGACGAGCGTAGGCGCCAGGCAGAGGGGTACCCCGTGGACGGGTCCGTGTCACGTGCCGCTGGACCACCCGGGCCCCCGCGTGCGGCAGGCTGGGGGGTGTCAACCCCACTCGCCGGCGGTGAGCCGGCCCGGCACGGGACCCTCCCGGGCCCCACGAGAAAGGCACTCCGTGCACGTCGACCCCACCCTCCTCGACGACCTCGAGTGGCGCGGCCTCGTCGCGCACTCCACTGACCGCGAGGCCCTGCGCGAGGCGCTGGCCGGGGGAGTGCGCTACTACGTGGGCTTCGACCCCACCGCCCCCAGCCTGCACCTGGGCAACCTCGTGCAGATCCTGACCGCCCGGCGTCTCCAGCTGGCGGGGCACACGCCGTTCGCGCTGGTCGGGGGCGCCACGGGGATGATCGGCGACCCTCGCGAGAGTGGCGAGCGCACCCTCAACTCCGAGGAGACCGTGCGCGAGTGGGTGGGGCGGGTGCGCGCGCAGATCGAGCGCTTCCTCTCCTTCGAGGGCGAGAACGGCGCCACCATGGTCGACAACCTCGACTGGACCCGCGGACTCTCGACCATCGACTTCCTGCGCGACATCGGCAAGCACTTCCCGGTGAACCGGATGCTCGCGCGCGACGTCGTGCGCACCCGGCTGGAGGCCGGCATCAGCTACACGGAGTTCAGCTACGTCCTGCTGCAGTCCATGGACTTCCTCGAGCTCCACCGTCGGCACGGGGTCACGCTCCAGTTCGGCGGGTCCGACCAGTGGGGCAACCTCACCGGGGGAGTGGAGCTCCTGCGCCGCGCCGACGGCGTGCGCGCCCACGCCTTCGCGACACCACTCATCACCAAGGCCGACGGCACGAAGTACGGCAAGACCGAGGGCGGGGCGTTGTGGCTGGACCCCGAGATGCTCTCCCCCTACGCCTTCCACCAGTTCTGGCTCAACGCCGAGGACGAGAAGGTGGGGGAGCTGCTGCGCATCTTCACCTTCCTCCCGCGCGAGGAGATCGAGCGGATCGAGGGCGAGCACGCCGAGAAGCCGTTCCTGAGGCTGGCGCAGCGCACGCTCGCCGACGAGGTCACCACGCTCGTGCACGGTCGGCGCGAGACCGAGCAGGCGACGGCGGCGGCCGCCGCACTGTTCGGTGGGGGGGACCTCCACGCGTTGGACCCCGCCACGCTCTCCGCGGCGCTCGCCGAGACGGGCACCGTCGAGGTCGCCGCCGCCGACGGGTGGCCGGCGGTGGTGGACCTGCTGGTCGGCACCGGACTGTGCGCCAGCCGGAGCGAGGCGCGGCGCACCGTCGCCGAGGGGGGTGCCTACCTCAACAACGAGCGGGTACCGGACGCCGAGACCGTCGTCGCCGAGAGGGACCTGCTCGCCGGGTCGCTCCTGGTGCTGAGGCGGGGCAAGAAGCGCTTCGCCGGTGTGCGCCTGACCTGAGGGCCAGGCCCACCAACGGGGCCACAGGGGCCCGTGTGCCCCCTGTGGCGCGGGTCACCGCCACCCGATTTGCACGCGTCACCTGGCGTGCCCTAATGTTTCACCTGTCGCCAGGGAGCGGCGGGGAGCAAGGCCGAAGCGCCGGGCTCCCGGCCCCCGGTAGACATCCCCTCGCACCGCCCCCGGTGCCACGGACCTCAGCACGAACGAGATCCTCGGCCCGGGCTCGTGGAGCGGGTGGAGCAGATCAGCTGCGTGGGAGTCGTGGAAGCGGCTCAGCGTGTGCGTCTGATTCTTGAGAACTCAACAGTGTGTCAGATAGTCGATGGAAGTTTGTGCGACTGCATCTGTGTGTCTTGTCTGGTCTGCCTTTGTGGTGGGTTGGGTGGGGTGTGTGGGTGTGGTTG